>CAXBIS010000005.1:0-195094 GCA_963975885.1 uncultured Azoarcus sp. | reverse complement strand
GCCCCCGAAGGGTGGTTGTGCGCGAAGATCACCGCCGCTGCGTTGCGCGCCAGCGCGAGCTTGACCACCTCGCGCGGATACACGCTGGTTTGCGTGAGCGTGCCGCGAAACAGTTCGACCGCATCGACCAGCGCGTTGCGTGCGTCGAGCAGCAGCACCATGAACACCTCGTGCGGCAGGGGGCCGATCTTCAGGCGCAGCCAGTCGCGCACCGCGCGCGGTGAATCGAACAGGTCACGTTCATGCATGCGCTCGGCCAGCGCCCGGCGCGCCAGTTCCATCACCGCCTGCAGTTGGGCATACTTGGCCACTCCCATGCCCGGGACGGCAGCGAATTCGTTGGGCGAGGCGTTGCACAGCCCGGTGAGCGAACCGAAGCGGTCGATGAGCACGCGCGCCAGATCCACCGCGCTCATGCCGCGCACGCCCACGCGCAGGAACACGGCGAGCAGTTCCGCGTCGGACAGCGCGGTTGCGCCGCGCGCGAGCAGCTTTTCGCGCGGGCGCTCGTTCTCGGGCCAGTCGGTGATCGCCATGGTCGCCTCCCATTGATGATGTTTGCATGATAATCCATTCGACATGAACGAGATCGCGGGACGCAGGATCGTGGTCGGCGTGACCGGCGGGGTGGCGGCCTACAAGGCGGCCGAATTCGTACGCCTGCTGGTCAAGGCCGGTGCAGACGTACACGTGGTGCTGAGCGAGGGTGGTGCGCGCTTCGTTACCGCCGTGACCTTCCAGGCGCTGTCGGGCAATCCGGTATGGACTGATCTGTGGGATGCGCGCATGGCCAACAACATGGCGCACATCGATCTGTCGCGCGGGGCCGACGCGATCGTCGTCGCACCCGCCACGGCCGACGTCATCGCCAAATTCGTGCAGGGCCGCGCCGACGATCTGCTCACCACGCTGGCGCTCGCGCGCGAGTGTCCGTTGCTGGTGGCGCCGGCGATGAACCGCCAGATGTGGGAGCACCCGGCCACTCGGCGCAACATCGCGCAACTGCGCGAGGACGGTGTGACGCTGCTCGGGCCGGCAGCGGGCGATCAGGCCTGCGGCGAGACTGGCATGGGGCGCATGCTCGAGCCGGAAGACCTTTGCGAGCATCTCGTCGCGCATCTCTCGCCCAAGCCCCTCGCCGGCCGGCGCGTGGTGCTCACCGCCGGACCGACCTTCGAGGCCATCGACCCGGTGCGCGGAATCACCAACTGCAGTTCCGGGCGCATGGGGTTCGCGCTGGCCCGCGCCTGCCGCCAGGCCGGCGCCGAGGTTGTGTTGGTGGCCGGGCCGAGCGCCTTGGCGACGCCGGTGGGTGTCGAGCGCGTCGACGTGAGCGGCGCGTGCGACATGCGGGAGGCGGTGCTTGCGGCCTTGCCGGGTGCCGATGTCTTCATCGGCGTGGCGGCGGTGGCCGACTACCGGCCGTCCGAAGCGTCCGAACACAAGATCAAGAAGTCTGGCGACGCGCTCACGCTCCAACTGGTGCCCAATCCGGACATCCTGGCCGAGGTCGCGGCGCGCTCGGATGCGCCGCTATGCGTGGGATTCGCCGCGGAGAGCCGCGATCTGGACCGCTATGCGGAAGGCAAGCGCGTGGCCAAGCGTCTGGCGCTGGTCGTGGGCAATCTGGTGCAGCACGGTCTGGGTACCGAGGACAACCAGGTCACGCTGTACGACGAACAGGGCGTGCACCCGTTGCCGCGCGCCGCCAAGGATGAACTCGCGCGCGAGATCGTCGCGCGCATCGCGGCGCTGCTCGCACGCCGCTGAACGCTGACCGGAGTTTCCCCATGCACCACATCGACGTACGCATCCTCGACGAGCGCCTGCGCGAGCATCCCCCTGCCTATGCTACCGACGGTGCGGCGGGGCTGGATCTGAGGGCCTGTCTGGAGGCGCCGCTGTGCCTGCACCCAGGTGAGAGCGCGCTGGCACCCACCGGGCTGGCGATCCATCTGGCCGATCCCGGGCTGGCGGCGATGATCCTGCCGCGCTCGGGACTGGGTCACAAGCACGGTATCGTGTTGGGCAACCTGGTGGGGCTGATCGATTCCGACTACCAGGGACAGATCTTCGTCTCGGTGTGGAACCGCGGTCGCGCCAGCTTCACGATCCAGCCGATGGAGCGCATCGCGCAACTGGTGGTGGTGCCGGTGCTGCAGGTGGGTTTCAACATCGTCGACAGTTTCGACGAGAGCGAACGCGGTGCAGGCGGTTTCGGCAGCACCGGCAAACATTGATCCGCAGTCCATGAGTCTTCCGCAGACGGGCATTCCGACCGGTGCGCAGGTGTTGCTCGAACAGGGTGGGTGCGTCCTGCTGATGCGCAGGGCCGGCACCGGCTTCTTCGACGGACAGTGGAGCCTGCCCGGCGGTCATGTCGAGGACGGCGAATCGCTGCGCGAAGCGGCCTGTCGAGAACTGGCGGAGGAACTCGGAATCGTCGTCGCTCGCGATGCCCTTGAGATGCTGGGCGTGATCCACCGCAAGTCGGACACCAACCGCATCGACTTCTTCCTGCGCGCCTCGAACTGGAGCGGCGAGCCGTTCATCGCCGAACCCGACAAGTGCGACGCGCTGGCCTGGCACGCCCGCAGCGCGCTTCCCGAACCCACCGTCGCCTATGTTCGGGCCGCGCTGGAGCAGCAAACGTCACCGTGGGTCATCGAACATGGCTGGTAAGCGCATCTGCTGCCTGTGCATTAGCGCATTCTGATAATCTGCTTTCCGATTCCAGCATCGAGGCCGTCGCAGAGCGGTCCGAACCGATCGAAAAGGAGAACCGATGGTCAGCAAGCGTTTCTTCATGGTGGTGGCAGCGTGTGCCTCGGCAGGTTCGGTGTTGGCGGCCGAGCCGCCGGCAGTCGATCTGGCGCGTGCCGAGGCGATCCACATGGACAGCTGTTTCATGTGCCACGGACCCAACGGCGAGAGCTCGACCAAGCTGTTTCCGCGCCTGGCCGGTCAGCATTATCAGTACATCGTGCGCCAGCTCGAAGCCTTCAAGAGCGGCGCGCGCAAGAGCAACATGATGGAGGGCGTTGTCGGCGAGCTGAACGAACAGGACATGCTCTCGCTGGGCGTGTTCTTCGAGAACAAGCCCACCACCGGCAACGTTACCGATGACGCCGGCCTGCTCGAGGTCGGTCGCTTCATCTACACGCGTGGCAACGAGTATTCGGGTGTGCCCGCATGTGCGAGCTGTCATGGCGAGGATGGCCACGGCAGCGCGCAGATGCCGCGTCTGGCAAGCCAGATACCGCGCTACATCGAGAACCGCCTCAAGTCCTTCGCCGGGGGCGGTGACCCGGTCATGCAGGGTATTGCGGGCAAACTCACCGAACTGGAAATCAAGGCGGTGGCGGTGTACGTCAGTTCGCTTGATTGAGATTGTCATGATCCGATGAAAAAAGGGCGCCTCGCGGCGCCCCTTTGTGTTGCCGGGTGCGAAACCCTCAAGTGAGCATGTCGGCCCAGATGTTGCGCGCCCAGTTGAGCGCATGCCGCCCCTCCAGCGAGCTGCCTGCGGCCGAAATGCCGCCCGCGCCCTGCACCGGCAACAGCGTGCGCTTCTCGTTGTCCCACTGGTGCACGGAGGCAACGTGGATGCCGGTATCGGCGTCGGTGAAGCTGTAGCAGGTGTTCATCACCACCGGCGTCGGGTTGGGCGAGCGCCCGGCGAGCATCTCGACGATGGCCGCGGCCGCGACCTTGGCGTGCTGGTTGGCCATGTGGCCGGACTTGGGCATGCCCGGCGCGGACAGCGTGGCGTCACCGAGCACGTGCACGCCCGGTACGCCCTTGACCTCCAGCGTCTGGAAATTGACCTCGATCCAGCGGTCATTGGCCAGATCCACACCGAGGAAATCGACCAGCCGTCCGGCGCGCATCGGCGGCACGACGTTGAGCACGTCCGCCTTGACCTCGCTGAACTCCAGTTCCGCCGTGCGCGTGGCCGCATTTACCGCCATCAGGCGGCTGTTCGCGCGGTATTCGATCATGCCCGGATAGTTGGCCTCCCAGGCCTTGGTGAACAGGCCTTTCTTGGACTGGATGTCCGGGTTGCTGTCCAGGATCAGCACCTTGGACTTGGGTTTGTGCTGCTTGAAGTAGTTGGCGATGAGGCTCGCACGCTCGTAGGGGCCCGGCGGGCAGCGGAACGGCGCGAGCGGGATGTGCAGCGCATACACGCCGCCGTCGGGCATGGCCTCGAGCTGGCTTCGCAGCAGTACGGTCTGTGCGCCAGCCTTCCAGGCGTGCGGCACGAGGTGTTCGTTGCCGGTCAGGCCCTCGACCATGTCGGGCATGAAGTCCACGCCCGGAGACAGCACGGCACGGTCGTACTTGAGCGTGTCGCCGCGCGCCAGCCGGATCTCGCGGGTGTTCGGGTCGATACCGATGACCGAGTCGGTGATGACCTCGATGCCCCACTGCTTCTGCAGGTTGTCGTAGCCGGCGGAGATGTCCTCGATGTTCTTGACGCCGCCGATCACCAGGTTGGAGATCGGGCACGAGACGAACTGCGCATTGCGCTCGACCAGCGTGACCTTGACCGTGCCGTCGCTCCACATGCGGATGTACTTGGCTGCGGTGGCGCCGCCGAAGCCGCCGCCGACCACCACCACATGGGCCGACTTGCGGTCCTTGCGGTCGGTCTTGTCGGTTACGCCGAGTTCGCGCATCAACTCCTTGCCGGCTTCCAGCGCCCTCTGGGTGACATCGCTGGCATGAGCCGGGCCGAAGGCGGCGGTGCCGGCGGCGAGCGCGCCGGTGCTTTTCAGGAAATCGCGTCTGTTTGGCATTGTTTTCTCCCCCGGCTCACTTGCGGGCCGCGAACCAGTCCGCGACCAGCTTGAGTTGTTCTTCGGTATAGCCCTTGGCGATCTGATGCATGATCGTCGCCGGCCGGTCGCCCGAGCGGAACTCCTCGAGCTTCTGGAGGATGTTGTCGGCCGGCACGCCGGCGAGCGAGTCCGAGCCACCCGCACTCTTGCCGTTGGTGCCGTGGCAGTTGGCACAGGTCGCGGCCAGATCACGCGCCGCGTTGGGATATTCCGCCGCTGCGAGTCCGGCGAAGCCGGCCAGGCAGAAGGCGGCGATCAGATGATGTGGTTTCACGGTCCGTCTCCTCTTTAGCAATTCTGGGCAAGCCGCCGTGATGCTTGCTGCCGGCGCTCCCGGACGGGCGTTCTTCGCGCCCTGTTGCGAGATTACAGCGGTTTGTTCCCGGCTACCAAGCGTGCCGGAGCGCGAGCTCTGTTGCGTTCGCGTCAAAATGGCTCAAATTTTTATTTGACCATATGCGCACATACTCATATAGTCGAATAAACGGATGCCATGGGCGGATAAACAGCATGGATGAGCTGAGCAAGGTCTTCGAAAGCGTGGCCGACTATTTCGGCCTGCTCGCCGAGCCGGCGAGGCTGCGCATCCTGCACGCGCTGTGCGAGGTCGAGTTGCCGGTCGGCGAGATCGTGGAGAAGTCGGGGCTGACCCAGGCCAATACCTCGCGTCACCTGAACATGCTCTACCGCGCAGGCATCGTAGATCGTCGGCGCGAGGGAAGCCAGGTCTTCTACCGCATCGTCGATCCGAACTTCAAGGACATGTGCCGCACCGTGTGCGTGACCATCGCCGCGCGTGCCGACATGGACCAGCCGCGACGCGCCTCGCTCGAGCGGCTGGAAAAAGAACTCAACGGCAAGGCCGTGTGAACGCATCGCAAGAGCATCAACGGAGATCCATGCATGACCACCCCTGAAACCCGGTTTGGGCGAATTCGTCCGGCGCCGGAGAACTTTCTGTCGCAAGACGACATCCGCGCCGTCGCCGCGGGGCGTCGCGGCTTCCTGCGCAAGGCCTTCGCCGCGGCCGGCGCCGCGATTGCCGCGCCGGCCGCATTCGCCGCCGCGCCCAAGGGCGACCCGGCCATCCTCGAATTGCCCGAGTGGTCAACCACGCTGGGCCAGCCGGTCGCCACCAACCCCTACGGCATGCCCTCGCAGTACGAGCGCGGACTGGTGCGTCGCCAGAGCCCGGGTCTGACCCGCGTGCCGGGCTCCTCGGTGAGCTTCACGCCGCTGCAGGGCCTGTTCGGCATGATCACGCCCTCCGGCCTGCACTTCGAGCGCCACCACCAGGGCTGGCACGACGTCGACCCCAACCGCCACCGCCTGATGATCAACGGCATGGTCAAGACCGAGGCGGTGTACACCATGGACGACCTGATGCGCCTGCCGTCGGTGTCGCGCATCCACTTCATCGAGTGCGGTGCCAACACCGGCATGGAGTGGGGCAATGTGGCCGTGCCGACGGTGCAGTACAGCCATGGCATGCTGTCCTGTTCGGAATTCACCGGCGTGCCGCTCAAGCTCATCCTCGACATGTGCGGCGCCGACTACCGACGCGGCCGCTACATCCTCGCCGAGGGCGCGGACGGCTCGTCGATGACGCGCACCATCCCGATGGAGATGGTCGAGTCCGGCGAGGTACTGGTGGCCTACGGCATGAACGGCGAGATGCTGCGCCCCGAGAACGGTTACCCCTTGCGTCTGGTGGTGCCGGGCGTGCAGGGCGTGAGCTGGGTCAAGTGGCTGCGCCGCATCGAGGTGGGTGACATGCCATGGGGTGCCAAGGATGAGGCGGTGCACTACATCGACATGATGCCCGACGGAGTACATCGCCAATACACGTCGATCCAGGAGTGCAAGTCGGTGATCACCAGCCCCTCGGGCGGCCAGTTGCTGCTCGACAAGGGTTTCCACAACATCACCGGCCTGGCGTGGTCCGGCCGCGGCAAGATCGTGCGCGTCGACGTGTCCACCGACGGCGGCGTCAACTGGATGCCGGCGCGTCTGGAGGGGCCTGTGCTGCCCAAGGCGCTGACCCGCTTCAACGTCGACTGGATGTGGGATGGCAAGCCCTACATCCTGCAGTCACGCGCGGTCGACGAGACCGGCTACGTGCAGCCGTCCTACGGGCAACTGCGCAAGGTGCGCGGCACGTCCTCGATCTATCACAACAACGCCATCCAGTCGTGGAAGGTTTCGGAATCCGGTGAGGTGGGCAATGTCCAGGTACTTTAAGACGCTCATTGCAGCGGCGCTGGTGTTCGGGGCTGGATCGGCTGCGGCTTTCGACTACTACACGGGCATCGGTCGCGAGGCCACGCCCGCCGAGGTCGAGGCCTGGGACATCGATGTACGCCCCGATTTCACGGGTCTGCCGGCGGGCAAGGGCACGGCTGCCGACGGTGAAATCCTGTGGGAGGAGCAATGTGCGTCCTGTCACGGGATCTTCGGTGAATCCAACGAGGTGTTCACGCCGCTGGTCGGCGGCACGACCAAGGAGGACATCGAGACCGGTCGCGTGCGTGCGCTGGCCGAGGGCGGTTTCCCGCAGCGTACGACGATGATGAAGGTGCCGACGGTTGCGACGCTGTTCGATTACATCCGTCGTGCCATGCCCTGGACCGCGCCGAAGTCGCTGTCCGATGACGATGTGTATGCGTTGCTCGCCTACATGCTCAATCTTGCCGAAGTCGTACCCTACGACTATGAACTCAACGAACAGACCATCCGCGAGGTGCAGGAGCGCATGCCCAACCGCAACGGCATGACGACCGACCACGGCATGTGGCCGGGGGCGCCGGCATCGGCCGGGGGTATGGGCAACGGTGGCGTGCCGGACGTGCGCAACGTGCTGTGCATGAAGGACTGCAAGGACCAGGTGGAACTTGTATCCTCGCTGCCCGAACACGCGCGCGACGCTCACGGCAACCTCGCCGACCAGAACCGCAATGTCGGTGCGGTGCGAGGCCAGCAGACGACGGAGCCGGCTGCGGACGACGCGAGCACTGCACCGAGCGAGGCGCAAGCGGGCCATGCCGCGGCGAAGCAGAATGGCTGTACGGCCTGTCACGGGCTGAACAACAAGATCGTCGGCCCGAGCTTTGCCGAGATCGAAAACAAGTACCGCGACAAGGCCGACATCGGCGAATATCTCGCGGAGAAGATTCGAAAAGGCGGTTTTGGTGTCTGGGGCAATGTCCCGATGCCGCCGCAAGGCCACCTGTCGGACGAGGATGTCGAACTGCTCGTCAGGTGGATCATGCAGGGCGCGAAAGCGCAGTGAGTTCGACACACAAGAGGAGAGTCGGGATGAATCATCAACGCAGGGGAGCCCTCAAGACCGGGGGCGGACTGGGAATCTTCGGCATGCTCGTCGCAGCCGGCCTGGTCAAGCCTGGTTCCGCACTGGCGCGGGACCAGAGAGTGTTCGATGCCAAGACCATCGACGAGGCGCTCACGGCGCTGGGTGCGGCCAAGCCGGAAATGAGCGACGACGTGCAGTTGATCGCGCCCGACATCGCCGAGAACGGCGCGGTCGTTCCGGTGGGCGTGCTGAGCAACGTTCCGGGCACCGAATCGGTCTCGATCATGGTCGAGAAGAACCCGAACATGGTCGCGGCCAACTTCATGCTGCCCGAAGGCACCATGGGCGAAGTGCAGACCCGCATCAAGATGGGCCAGACCTCGGACGTCTACGCCGTCGTCAAGGCGGGCGACAAGTACTACATGAACAAGAAGGAAATCAAGGTCACGCTCGGCGGCTGCGGCGGCTGACCTGTTCCCGATTAGCAAAGGAGAAAGATCATGGCAGGACCCATGCGAATTCGCGCCGCTACGGCGGACGGCGTCACCGAAGTGCGCGTGCTGATGTCGCACCCGATGGAAACCGGTCAGCGCAAGGACGGCTCGGGTAATCCCATCCCGGCTCACTACATCACCGAACTGACCGCCAAGCACAATGACAAGACTGTGCTCAATGCCGAGATGGGACCGTCGGTGTCGACCAACCCGTATCTGTCGTTCAAGTTCAAGGGCGGCGCGTCCGGCGACACCGTCGAGGTGAGCTGGAAGGACAACAAGGGCGAATCGCGTACCGACCAGGTGCAGATCCGCTGATGCCCGACCGGCGCCGGGCCGGTCGCGGCCTTCGCCCCCGCGGGCGAATGCCGGTCAGCCCGGTCGTGTCGGCATCGATCGAAGTACCAGCCAGAGGAAACCCGGAGGAGAGACAATGAAAAAAAGCATCGTTACAGCGGCGGTTGCCGCCGCGATCGCTGGGGGGTCGTCCGGAGTGCTCGCGGACAACACCGCAGCCGCGCTCGAGCAGTACCGCCAGATGATCCAGGACAGCAACCCCGCCGAGCTTTACGAGATGGCCGGTGAGGAGTTGTGGGTCACGCCGCGCGGCCCCAAGAACGCCACGCTCGAAAAGTGCGACCTGGGCCTCGGCCCCGGCGTCGTCGAAGGCGCGTACGCGCAAATGCCGCGCTATTTTCAGGACACCGGTCGCGTGCAGGATCTCGAATCGCGTCTGATGACCTGCATCGAGAACCTGCAGGGCATTCCTTCCGAGGAGATCATCAACGGCAAGTTCCGCCAGGGTGAGCGCGGCAAGGTCGCCGAACTGGTCGCCTATGTCGTCGGACAGTCGCGCGGAGACACCATCAAGGTCGATCTCGAGCATCCCAAGATGAAGCAGATGTACGAGCTGGGCGAGCAGGCCTTCTGGTATCGCTCGGGCCCGATGGACTTCGCCTGCGCGACCTGTCACTCGACCGACGGCGAGCGTATCCGCATGCAGGATCTGCCCAACCTGACCAAGCATGAAGGTGCTGCGGCGGGATGGGGTTCCTGGCCGGCCTACCGCGTGTCCAACTCGCAGTTCTGGACCATGCAGCATCGTCTCAACGATTGCTACCGCCAGCAGCGCACGGCCGAGCCCATCTACGGTTCGGATGTCACGATCGCCTTGTCCGTCTATATGGCCGGCACGGCAAACGGCGGCACGATGAATGCGCCGGCTGCCAAGCGCTAAGGGAGGAAACGCAATGAAGAAGATGCTGATGATCGCCCCGCTGGCGCTGTGCGCGGGTCTGGCCTTCGCCGACAACCACGGCGGCGACAAAATGCAGAAGATGATCCAGTCTTCGTTCAAGGCCACCGGCCAGGCGACGATGGACCGCATGGTGCAGGATGAGGTGCAAAAGGCCTGTTCCGACCCGGACTCGCTGACGGACGCGCGCGCGCGCGAACTGGAAGCGGCCCAGATGAAGACCATCAAGTGGCCGTCCGATGGCGACTTCTACAAGGGCGGCGACTGGAAGGAGGGCCACAAGATCGCGTTCAGCGGACGCGGCCTGACCTGGCGTGACAAGCCCGACGCTCCGGTCGGTGGCGGTTGCTACAACTGCCACGGTCTGGATCCGGCGGAGATGTCCTACGGCACCATCGGACCCAACCTGCAGGGTTACGCGAAGATCCGAGGGCGTTCCGAGGAGATCGTCAAATACACCTGGGGCAAGCTCTACAACGCAAAGGCCTACAACGCGTGCAGCGACATGCCGCGTAACGGCTACGGCGGCATCCTCACCGAGGAGCAGATCCGCCACGTGATGGCCTACTTGTTCGATCCGGAATCTCCGGTCAACAAGTAAGGCGTTCGACCCGGCCCGCGGCGCTGGCCGCGGGCTTTTTTTACCCATCAGTTTCAGTCAGTCAATCGCAAGACACTGAAATAAAACGAAAAAGGTTACGTCATGTCGATGAACCGTCGTGAATTCATGCAGATCCTCGCGGTCGCCGCGGCTGGCGGAATGACGCTCTCGAGCGATTTCGCCAGCGCTGCGAAATCGGCCGAGACGCTCTACGACCTGCCGCCCTTCGGCAACGTCAGCCTGTTGCACATGACCGACTGCCACGCGCAGCTGGTGCCGATCTATTTCCGCGAGCCGAGCGTGAACCTCGGCGTGGCCGGCATGCGTGGCCAGCCGCCGCATCTGGTGGGCGATGCGCTACTCAAGCATTTCGGCTACCAGCCCGGCAGCATCGAGGCGCACGCCTTCACCTATCTGAACTTCACCGAAGCGGCCCGCACCTACGGCAAGGTCGGCGGCTTCGCGCATCTTTCCACGCTGGTCAAGCGCATGAAGGCCAGTCGCCCCGGCGCGCTGCTGCTCGATGGCGGCGACACCTGGCAGGGTTCGGCCACCGCGCTGTGGACCGACGGCCAGGACATGGTCGACGCCTGCAAGCTGCTCGGCGTCGACGTCATGACCCTGCACTGGGAAAGCACCCTGGGCGCGGACCGCGTCAAGGAGATCGAGGAGAAGGACTTCGTCGGTCACGTCGACATCGTTGCGCAGAACGTCAAGACCACCGACTTCGAGGACCCGGTCTTCAAGCCCTACGTGATGCGCGACATCAATGGCGTGAAGGTCGCCATCGTGGGCCAGGCCTTCCCCTACACACCGGTGGCCAACCCGCGCTGGCTCACGCCGGACTGGACCTTCGGCATCCGCGACCGCGAGATGCAGGAAACCGTCGATGCAGCGCGCGCCGACGGTGCGCAGGTGGTCGTGTTGCTGTCGCACAACGGCATGGACGTGGATCTCAAGATGGCCAGCCGAGTGACCGGCATCGATGCCATCTTCGGCGGCCACACCCATGACGGCGTGCCGGCGCCGACCGTAGTCGAGAACGCCGGCGGCAAGACGCTGGTCACCAACGCCGGTTCCAACGGCAAGTTCCTCGGCGTGATGGATTTCGACGTGCGCGACGGCAAGGTGCGCGACTTCCGCTACAAGCTGCTGCCGGTGTTCTCCAACCTGTTGCCGGCCGATCCCGAGATGCAGACACTGATCGACAAGGTGCGCGCGCCCTTCCTCGACAAGCTCGCCGAACCGCTGGCCGTCACCGAGGGCCTGCTGTATCGCCGCGGCAACTTCAACGGCTCCTGGGATCAGTTGCTTGTGGACGCGATGATCGCCGAACTCGATGCCGAGATCGCCTTCTCGCCGGGTTTCCGCTGGGGCACCTCGCTGCTGCCGGGCGACACCATCACGATGGAACACCTGATGGATCAGACCGCCATCACCTATCCGTGGACCACGGTCAACGAGATGAGCGGCGAGATGATCAAGACGGTGCTTGAAGACGTCTGCGACAACATCTTCAACCCTGATCCGTACTACCAGCAGGGTGGAGACATGGTCCGCGTGGGCGGCCTCGAGTATGCCTGCGACCCGATGGCCGACATGGGCGGGCGCATCAGCGAGATGATGCTGGGTGGCAAGCCCATCGACCCGAACAAGATCTACAAGGTCGCCGGCTGGGCGCCGGTGCAGGAAGCGGCGCGCGATTCCGGTCCGCCGATCTGGGAAGTCGTTGCGCGCCACCTGCGCGATCGCAAGACGATCCGCCAGGTGGACATCAACATGCCCAGGCTCAAGGGAATGGAAGGCAATCCGGGTCTGGCCTGACGGACCGCCGGGGGAGACCCGGCAAGATCACCTCCGGGCGGGCCGTGCGACCATTGTGTCGCACGGCCCGTTTTTCATGTCCGTGCGAAACATCATGCGACGCGCACCCGCCGCGTACAGGGAGCGATGCGCTAGGGTCTGTTCACATTTGCCATGGTGATCCGCCAGCGCAATCGTGTACAGACTCCCTGTTGTGCGGCCTTGCGCATGCGCAGCGACAAGTCTTATGTCTTGTATAAGATATCATATTGTGAAATTCAGTTTTACTACTGGCGTGCAGGCCGTGTGGCGGCGTTATAATGCGGGTCACGAAAAGCTGCTTGGGAGTCGCAAGGCAGCGCGGCAGGCAGGCTGCAGGCGGCTGCACACAGGGCGGGGATGGTCGCGGTTGAGCGCGCTCTCCGGGCCGGATTCGCACTCCCATCTCTTTTGACGCGCTGGCGCCCACGGGCCATCGCCTGTCCGCGCCATCGTTCGATCAGCGCACCCAGACCATCAGGGAGAAAAAAGCAATGTCGCAGCAGCCGACCATCTTCTACACCATCACCGACGAAGCGCCGATGCTGGCGACCGCCGCATTCCTGCCGGTGGTCCGTGCCTTTGCCGCACCTGCTGGCATCAACGTCGAGGAAGCCGACATTTCGCTGGGGGCTCGCATCCTGGCCGAGTTCCCCGAGTTCCTGACCGACGAGCAGAAAGTACCCAATACCCTGGCCGAGCTGGGCGCGCTGACGCTGCAGCCGGACGCCAACATCATCAAGCTGCCCAACATCTCCGCCTCGGTGGGTCAGTTGAGGGCCGCGGTCAAGGAGTTGCAGGGCAAGGGCTACAAGGTGCCGGATTTCCCGGAGGAGCCGAAGAGTGACGAAGACAAGACCATCAGGGAGCGTTATTCCAAGTGTCTGGGTTCGGCAGTGAACCCGGTGCTGCGCGAAGGCAACTCCGACCGCCGCGCGCCGCTGGCGGTGAAGAACTACGTCAGGAAGCATCCGCACTCCATGGGTGAGTGGAAGCAGTGGTCGAAGACCCACGTCTCTCACATGCACCGCGGCGACTTCTACCACGGCGAGAAGTCGATGACGCTGGATCGCGCGCGCGACGTGAAGATGGAACTGATCACCGCCTCCGGCAAGACCGTCGTGCTCAAGCCCAGGGTTGCGCTGCAGGACGGTGAGATCATCGACTCGATGTTCATGAGCAAGAAGGCGCTGTGCGAGTTCTACGAGAAGGAACTCGAGGACTGCCGCGAAGCCGGCATCCTGTTCTCGCTGCACGTGAAGGCGACGATGATGAAGGTTTCGCACCCCATCGTTTTCGGCCACTGCGTCAAGATCTACTACAGGGAGGCTTTCGAGAAGCACGGCTCGCTGTTCGACAAGCTGGGCGTCAATGTCAACAACGGCATGAGCGACCTCTACGAGAAAATCAAGACGCTGCCCGAATCGTTGCGCGACGAGATCATCCGCGACCTGCACGCCTGCCAGGAGCATCGCCCCGAACTGGCCATGGTGGATTCGGCCAAGGGCATCACCAACTTCCATTCGCCCAACGACGTCATCGTCGATGCTTCCATGCCGGCCATGATCCGTCAGGGCGGCAAGATGTGGGGTGCCGACGGCAAGCCGCATGACTGCAAGGCCGTGATGCCGGAGTCCACGTTTGCCCGCATCTACCAGGAGATGATCAACTTCTGCAAATGGCACGGCAATTTCGACCCGAAGACCATGGGCACCGTGCCCAACGTCGGCCTGATGGCGCAGAAGGCGGAGGAGTACGGCTCTCACGACAAGACCTACGAGATCCCGGAAGCGGGCATCGCCAACATCACCGATCTGGCGACCGGCGAAGTGCTGCTGTCGCAGTGCGTCGAAGCCGGTGACATCTGGCGCATGTGCCAGGTCAAGGACGCGCCGATCCGCGACTGGGTCAAGCTGGCTGTGAGCCGCGCGCGCAACTCGGGCATGCCGGCGATCTTCTGGCTCGACCCCTATCGTCCGCACGAGAACGAGCTGATCAAGAAGGTCAGGGCCTACCTCAAGGACCACGACACCAGCGGGCTGGACATCCAGATCATGTCGCAGGTGCGCGCCATGCGCTTCACGCTGGAGCGCGTCGTGCGCGGTCTCGACACCATCTCGGTGACCGGTAACATCCTGCGCGACTACCTCACGGACCTGTTCCCCATCATGGAGCTGGGCACCTCGGCGAAGATGCTCTCCATCGTGCCGCTGATGGCCGGCGGCGGACTGTATGAAACCGGCGCCGGCGGCTCCGCGCCCAAGCACGTGCAGCAACTGGTGGAAGAGAACCACTTGCGCTGGGATTCGCTGGGCGAGTTCCTGGCGCTTGCGGTGTCGCTGGAGGAGCTCGGCATCAAGAACGGCAATGCCAAGGCCAAGATCCTGGCCACGACGCTGGACGAGGCCACCGGCAAGCTGCTCGATCTAGACAAGTCGCCCTCGCGCCGCACCGGCGAGCTGGACAACCGCGGCAGCCAGTTCTACCTGACCCTGTACTGGGCCCAGGCGCTGGCCGCGCAGAGCGAGGATGCCGAGCTGGCGGCCTTCTTCGCACCGCTGGCGAAGTCGCTGGAAGCGGGCGAGCAGAGCATCGTCGACGAGCTGAAGGCGGTGCAGGGCAGGGCGGTGGACATCGGCGGCTATTACCACGTGGATGCGGCCAAGTGCAAAGCGGTGATGTGCCCCAGCGCCACCTTCAATGCCGCGCTGGCCGCGGTGGGAGGCTAAGTCCATGCCTTGAGCAGGATGGACGGGCGCCCTGAAGAGGGGCGCTCATCCTGCCTCAACAATGTCGGGAGGGTCCCGGCCGGCGGACGAAAAAAAGCCACGGCATGCCGTGGCTTTTTTTCGCTGAACATGCGGGTCAAGGCCGACCCGCATGTGCTTCCGGCGGCTCAGACGGCCGAAGCGGGCACGTGATGGTGCGT
The DNA here is from genome assembly GCA_963975885.1 of uncultured Azoarcus sp. Classification (GTDB taxonomy): domain Bacteria; phylum Pseudomonadota; class Gammaproteobacteria; order Burkholderiales; family Rhodocyclaceae; genus Pseudazoarcus. Next base: position 179,819 of record CAXBIS010000005.1, on the reverse strand, counting down.
CGCCAGTACGCGCTGCGCAGCGGTGATGGCCGCGCCCTGGTCGACCTTCATGCCATTGGCGGCGAGCACCATTTCCATCGCGGACAGCGCGCCCAGCACGTTCTCCTCGCGCGCCGAGTAGCCCATCAGGCCGAAGCGCCAGATCTTGCCGGCGAGCGGGCCGAGGCCGGCGCCGATCTCGACCGCATACTCGTCGAGCAGGGCGCGGCGGATGGCCTTGTCGTCCATTCCGTCCGGGATGCGGACCGCGTTCATCTGCGGAAGACGCGAGCCCTCGGGCACGATGAACTCCAGGCCGAGTTGGTCCAGGCCGGCCTTGAGCGCCTCGTGGTGGCGGCGGTGGCGCGCCCAGGCGTGCTCCAGACCTTCGGCGGCGAGCAGGCGCAGGGCCTCGTGCAGACCATACAGGCTGTTGCCCGGCGCGGTGTGGTGATAGGTGCGCTGCGAGGCGCTCCAGTAGTCGAGCACCAGCTTCAGGTCCATGAACCAGCTCTGAACGCGCGTCTGGCGCGCGCGCACCTTCTCGATCGCGCGATCGGAGAAGGTCACCGGCGACAGGCCCGGCGTGCACGACAAACACTTCTGCGTGGCCGAATACACGGCGTCCGCACCCCATTCGTCGACCAGCACCGGCGTGCCGGCGAGCGAGGTGACGGTGTCGACGATGGTCAAGCAGTCGTGACGGCGAGCGATGTCGCACAGCGTCTGTGCGTCCGACTGCGCGCCGGTCGAGGTCTCGGCATGCACGAAGGCCACCAGGCGCGCGTCCGGATGGGCGCGCAGCGCGTCCTCGAGCTTCTGCGGGTCGACCGCCAGGCCCCACTCGTCCTCGACGACGATGGCGGTGGCGCCGCAGCGCTCCACGTTCTCGATCATGCGTCCGCCGAACACACCGTTGCGGCACACGATGACCTTGTCGCCCGGCTCGACGAGGTTGACAAAGCAGGCCTCCATGCCCACCGAACCCGGTCCCGACATCGGGAAGGTGAGTGCGTTCTTCGTCTGGAAGGCATAGCGCATCAGCGTCTTGAGCTCTTCCATCATCGACACGAAGACCGGGTCGAGGTAGCCGATCACGCCCTGGGCGAGGGCCGACTTGACCTGCGGGTGCAGGTCCGAGGGGCCCGGGCCGAGCAGAATGCGACGCGGCGGGTGGAAGGTATCGATCTCGAGCGGGGGCTGGACGGCGAGGGTCAAGGTGGCACCTCGAAAACAGGGGGAGAAAAGCTTGCGATTATATCATCGAGTGCCGATGAATTCCCGGCCGTTTCAGCGCGTTGCCGCGCGGTCAATCAAGTGCGGGCGCAGACGGCTGGTTGCGCGTGAGCAACAGGAAGTCCTCCGGCGTGCGCGGACGGCTGAAGAAGTAGCCCTGCAGCGCGTCACAGCGCTGCGCCAGCAGGAAGGCCAGTTGCTCGGCCGTCTCCACGCCTTCGGCGATGGTCGTCATGCCAAGGCTGCGCGCCATCTGGATGATCGCGGTGACGATGGCCTGGTCGTCGCGGTCGCTGGCCACGTCGCGGATGAATGACTGGTCGATCTTGAGCTTGTGTACCGCGAAGCGCTTGAGGTGGCTCATCGACGAATAACCCGTGCCGAAATCGTCGATGGCCAGGCGGAAGCCGGCCTCGTGCAACTGGCTCATCACGCGCATCGCACCCTGCGGGCTGCTCGCCGCCACCGCCTCGGTCAGTTCGATCTCGATCGAACCCGCATCGATGTCGGACTCGGCGATGGCCACCAGCAGATCGTCGACCAGGTGCGGATGGTTGAACTGCGTGGCCGACAGGTTGACCGCCACGGTGATGCCCTCCAGGCCCGCCTGTCGCCACGCACGCAACTGTCGCGCCGCGGTACGCACCACCCACAGCCCGATGCGCACGATCAGGCCGTTGACCTCGGCGATCGGGATGAACTCGGTCGGCGAGACCTCGCCCCATTGCGCACTGCGCCAGCGCAGCAGGGCCTCAGCGCCGGTAATGCGGTTGGTATGCAGACACAGTTGCGGCTGGTAGGCCAGATACAGTTCACCAGCGTCGATCGCGGCATGCAGGGCGCTGGTCAGCCCGAGCGTGCGTGCCCCGAACTCCTGCATTTCTGGGGCGAAGAAGCGAAAACTGTTGCGCCCTTCCTGCTTGACCCGGTACATCGCCGACTCGGCGTTCATCAGCAGTTCGTCGAGACTGGTCCCGTCGGTCGGGTAGAGCGCCAGTCCGAGCGAGCCGCTCACCACCAGGGTGTTGTCCGGCAGCGGGATCGGTTGTTGCAGGGTGACAAGCAGTTCGTTGGCGATGTGTACCGCCTGTTCCTGGCCGACGCCCGGCAGCAGGATCAGGAAGTCGTCGCCGGATTGGCGCGACAGGGTGTCCTCGTCACGCAGCCCGGCGCGCAGTCGATTGGCCACTTTGCGCAGCAGGGCGTCGCCGACGGCATGACCGAGCGAATCGTTGATGCGCTTGAAGTTGTCCAGGTCCAGCCACGCCACCGTAAGTGCCGGCGTGCGCGCGTCGTGTGTCTGCTGGTCACGCGCCTCGTCGAAGCGCTGTTCGAGCAGGCCGCGGTTGGGCAGGCCGGTGAGCTGGTCGAAGTCCGACAGTTCTTCGATACGGCGCAGGATGGCCTTGCGCGCGGTGATGTCCTCGTTGTGGGAGAGGTAGTGCAGGGTGCGGCCGGTCGCGTCGACGATGGGATAGACGAGCGCCGACTCGGTGAACTCGGAGCCGTCCTTGCGCAGGTTGATGAATTCGCCCTGCCAAGATTCACCGCGCCGCAGCTGGGTCCACATCTCCTCGAAGGTTGCGCGCGGTGTCTTGCCCGAACCGAGCAGCGATGGATTGCGTCCCAACACTTCCTCCGCGGCGTATCCGCTCATCGTCGTGAACGCCGGATTCACATACTCGATGTTGCCAGCCCCGTCGGTGATGACCACCGCATAGGGGCTGCGCGTGACCGCCGAGGACAGCTTGAGGATGGTGCGCTCCTGACGCAGGCGGTGCGCTCTCTGCCAGATCGCGTCGGCCAGAATCTGCAGTGTCTGCAGGTCGCGTTCGTGATAGGGCTCTGGCTTGTCGATCACGCCCACCAACATGCGCGGCCGCTCGCCCTCGCAGGCCGCGACGCCGGCGCAGCGAAGCTGTGGAGCGGGCGTGATCGCGAAGCCCGGCGCGTCCGTCCCTGATTTCGTTCTCGGCCCGTGGCGCGCAGCCGCTCACGATGGCGGCGGCTAAGGGTTCCGCGTCGAGCACGCGTGAAGCTTCGTTTTCGTGGACGGGCGGGACGATCTGGTGCAGCGTCTCCCCGTCGTCTGAGAAGAGGTACAGCACAGCACCTGTGCTGCGAGTCAGCCGGCCAGCCAGTTCGGCGCCCATTTTCAGCAGCTGCGCCTCGTCCGGGTCGGAGCCCGCATCCGACAGGGATAGCAGCGCATTGTTCAGGCGGGCCTCGTGTTCAAGCGCCTGTTCCTGCTCGACCAGTTCGCTTACGTCGCGCGAGAGCACGAGGAAGCGCGTTGCCGCGTCAGTTTTTGCCTGCGCGTCAAGGCGTGACACCGAAAGCTCGAAGTAGCGCTGTGAGCCATCTTGAGGCAGGCGGATGCGCACACCATGGACAAGTCCGTCCCGGGCTGCTTGCGAGAGGGCCTCACAGGTGGTCGAAGCCGCGTCCGGCGGCAGTACCTCTCTGATGTTGCGTCCGATCAGGGTCGAGGGGTCGCCAACCAGTTGCCGTGGATCGCTCGCGTGAATCGCCAAATAGCGGCCGGCGTCGTCGAGTTCGAGCAGCAGGTCGGGCAGGGCGTGAATCGTGGCCGCCAGTTGGCGGCGCGATTCGGCCAATTCGTTGTATGGGCGCTGCACGTTCTCGACGAAGAGCGCGCGATAAAGACAGGCATAGGCGACGATCTTGAATACGTGGCCGAGCAGGTTGTAGACGTCGCTCACGTCGGCATAGAGCGTGAACATGAATTCGCTCATCGCCATGATCGTCGCCGCGGCGAAAAGCCCGCTGGCGTGATCGCTGCGCGGCGACGACAGGCGGCGCCAGAACATCGCGGCGGTGGCCAGGTAGAGCACGATCAGGGTGTATTCGAAGCCGATCTTGAAGCGTGTCAGCCCTTCACCCGCGATAAAGGTGCGCGAAATGGACTCGGGTCGCAGCAACAGAACCAGGTGAATCGCCGCGATGGCGCCGAGTACCAGCACGAGCGCGGGCCAGCGCGCGCGCAAGCGCTCCCCTTCGACCGGCCCCAATGCCAGAGCCAGCAGGGCGAGCGCGGCCATGCTGCGTGCGGCCAGCCAGAAATTGATGGCCTTCTCGGACCCGGACGGCGTGAGGAACGCTGGCATGCCGTCATAGGACAGCGTGTGACTGAGGTCGAGGATGGCCACGCCGAGAAACAGGCATGCTGCCCACACGAGTGCGGGAGAGGCCTGCGAGCGTCCGGTGTTCCAGCCGACCGCGAAGACCGTCACCGCCACCGCGATCGCGGCGACCTCGAGGATGGTGTGCAGCGGTAGGTAGTTGGCCATCCCACGACTGGCTTCCGGCGCGTCGAGCGCCAGGGCGGCCAGCAACAGGCTGATCATCAGGGCGATGACCAGCAGGGCCGGGCGCGCCTCGGCGCGATGGCTGGGATGGATCAACCGCATGAGTTGTCGTCGGGCCTGATTCGCATCGTGGTCCGGCCACTATAGCGCGAGTGGCGTGGCCTGGAACAAGCTCGACGCGCACATCTGCCGCAGCTTTGATTCAGCGCAAAAAAGCGCCGGTTTCAGCACAAAAAAAACCCCCGACAAGCGGGGGTTGCAAGCACGCGGGCAAAAGTCCGCAGTGGAAGTGGTCTGTGCGTGAGCAGCGATTCGGGTTACCGGCCCCGCCGTTTGCGGCTTGTCGTGAAAGCCCGGCATTGCTGCGTCGTTGAAGGCAGTATCGGTGGCGAAACTTACAGAAAGCTTGCACAGGGGCAATTTCACGCAGACCGGGGGTGTTTTTTTGCAAAGCGACGATCGGCGCGGTTCATGTGCCGGGCGTACACGCCGATGATGGCGAGAAACAGCAGGGGCGCTCCCTGCGCGAAGATGTAGAAGGACAGGGGAATGCCCAGTACGCTGAAGTCACTGAGCGCGCGCGCGTAGATCGCCGCCACCATGACGACGGCGAACCACAGTGAGAGCAGGGCCGCCGTCAGTCGCAGACTGGAACGCCAGTGCCGCGCGAGCGCGCGCTGGCGCTTTGCCTCGGCGTCTGGCTCAGCCACCGTTGCCCCGCGTGGAGGCGAGTTTCTTCTGCACTTCGGGTGGCGCCGGCTCGAAGCCGGCGGCGGTGAGCGTGAAGGTGCTCGAGCCGGCGAGGATGGCCTTGAGGCGGGCCTCGAAGCCGTCGAGTTCGGCCAGCGGCATCGCTGCGACCAGCCGCGTCAGCCCGCTGGCTGTGACTTCGGTGCCCGTGATGCGCCCACGCCGCGCGGAAAATTCCGCGCTGACCTCGCCGAAGTGCTGTTCGTCGATGTCGAGCGCGATCTCGACCTGCGGCTCGAGCAGAATGGGGCGTGCTGTGAGCAGTGCTTCAATGGTCGCCGCGCGACCGGCCGTGACGAAGGACACTTCGTTCGAATCGACCGGGTGATGCTTGCCGTCGACCAGCACCACGCGTACGTCCTGCACCGGAAAGCCGGCCAGCGCGCCTTCGTCGAGCGCCTGACGCACGCCCTTCTCGACGGCCGGCAGGAAGTTGGTGGGGATGGCGCCGCCCTTGACCTCGCTGTCCAGTTCGATGCCGGTGCCGCGCGGTAGCGCCTCCACACGCAACGCGACCTCGCCGAACTGGCCGGCACCGCCGCTTTGCTTCTTGTGGCGATGGCGCGCCTCGCCACTGCCGGCGATCGTCTCCCGGTAGGGCACGGCCGGCGGGGCGGTGTCGAACTGCAGGCTCCAGCGACTGCGCAACTGCGCCTGCACGATGCGCAGATGCATCTCGCCCAGGCCGCGTACGACCAGATGGCGGGACTGTGCATCGAAGCCGGTCTCGACGCACGGGTCTTCGTCGACCAGGCGTGCGAGCGCCTCCGACAGTTTCTGCTCGTCGCCATGCTTGTGCGGAATCAGCGCCAGTCCGAACACCGGCTGCGGGTAGGGTGGGTGGACCAGATGCAGCGCGTCCTCGTCGTGCGAATCGTGCAGCACGTCGCCCAGATGGATGTCATCGATGCGTGCGAGCGCGCACAGGTCGCCCGGCACGCCGACGGGCGTCTCCACCTGGTTGCGCCCCTGCGGACGCAGCAGGTGTGCCACGCGAAAGCTCTTGCGCGCGTCGCCGATGTAGAGTTGGGTGTTGGGCGTGATGCGCCCCTGGTGGATGCGCAGCAGCGCGAGCTTGCCGCGGAACGGGTCGTTGGCGATCGCGAACACGTGGGCGACGACATGGCGATCGGGGTCGGGCACGACATCCACCGGGCGCGCCGTGGCCTCCTCACCATCGGAAAAACGCGGCGGATTGCCTTCTGTCGGATCCGGCATCAGGCGCGCAACGATGTCGAGCAACTCTTGCACGCCCGCGCCGCTGCGCGCCGAGACGAAGCACACCGGCACCAGATGACCTTCGCGCAGGGCGCGCTCGAAGGGGGCGTGGAGTTGTTGCGGGTCCAGCGTCGCGCCCTGTTCGAGATAGGCCGCCATCAACGCCTCGTCGAGTTCGACGACCTGGTCGACGAGGGTGTCATGCGCCTCGCGCACGCTCGAGCATGCGGTGGCTGCGTCGTAGTCGGGCGCGAAAAAGCAGTCGACCACACGAGCCCCGTCGGCCGAGGGCAGGTTGATGGGCAGGCACTCGCGACCGAAGCTGCGCGCGATATCATCCATCAACGCGGCGGCGTCCCAGCCGGCGGCGTCGATCTTGCTGACGATGATCAGCCGGCACTTGTCTGCGGATGCCGCCATCATCCGGCGTGTGACGCTCTCGATGCCCGAGGATGCGTCAATCAGCACCGCCCCGGTGTCGGCCGCGCCCAACGCGGAGAGCGCGCGTCCGGCAAGATCGGGCAGGCCGGGGGTGTCGATGAGGTTGATCCAGTGGCCGTCGCGCTCCAGATGTACCACGGCTGCCGACAGCGAGTGACCCATCTCGCGTTCGAGTGGATCGAAGTCGGTCTGTGTGGTGCCGCGCTCGACACTGCCTGGCGCGCCGATTTCTCCGGCTGCGGCGAGCAGCGCTTCGACGAGGGTGGTCTTGCCGCAACCGGCGTGCCCGAGCAGGGCGATGTTGCGCACGTCATGTACCGAAGCAGGGGTCATGGCGAACACCTCTGGCGGAACCTGTGCCGTGCAGTTTCCGCCTGTGAGCGCGCCGATGCAATGGGCGAAAACCACGACGGCGCCCGCAGGCACCGTCGTGCGAGGGAGAAGCTGGCGTTGCCGCTCAGCCCGCGGTCGCCGCCTTGGCCTTGCGCCGCCAGTGGTGCAGCAGCGGTTCGGTGTAGCCGTTGGGCTGTCGGGCGCCATCGAAGACCAGCGCGCAGGCGGCGTGGAAGGCCGTCGAGTGCTCGAAGTCTTCGCTCATGGGGCGATAGCTCGGGTCGTCGGCGTTCTGGCCGTCGACCACCGCGGCCATGCGGCGCATGGTGTCACGCACCTGCTGTTCGGTGCACACGCCATGGCGCAGCCAGTTGGCAATGTGCTGACTGGAGATGCGCAGCGTGGCGCGGTCCTCCATCAAGCCGATGTCGTTGATGTCGGGTACCTTGGAGCAGCCTACGCCCTGATCGATCCAGCGCACGACGTAGCCGAGAATCCCCTGGGCGTTGTTCTCCAGCTCCTGGCGAACTTCGTCGGCCGACCACTCGGCTCGTTCGACCACCGGCACGGTGAGCAGGTCGGCGAGCAGTTCGTCGCGCAAGGCAGCGAAATCGTGCTCGCGTTCCAGCTTCTCCTGCAGCGCGCCGACGTCGACGTGATGGTAGTGCAGCGCGTGCAGCGTCGCGGCCGTTGGCGAGGGCACCCAGGCGGTGTTCGCGCCGGCCTGCGGGTGGGCGATCTTCTGTTCGAGCATCGCCGCCATGCGGTCGGGCATGGCCCACATGCCCTTGCCGATCTGCGCACGCCCGCGCAGGCCGCAAGCCAGGCCGGCGAGCACGTTGTGGCGCTCGTAGGCGGTGATCCACGGCGTGCCCTTCATCGCGCCCTTGCGCAGCATCGGGCCGGCTTCCATCGCGGTATGGATCTCGTCACCGGTGCGGTCGAGAAAGCCGGTGTTGATGAAGGCCACGCGCGAGCGTGCAGCGTGGATGCAGGCGGCCAGATTCACCGAGGTCCGGCGCTCTTCGTCCATGATGCCCATCTTGAGGGTGTTCGGCGGCAGGCCGAGCATGTGCTCGACGCCGGCGAAGAGCTCGTCGGCGAAGGCCACTTCCTCGGGGCCGTGCATCTTGGGCTTGACGATATAGATGCTGCCGGTGCGCGAGTTGCGCCGTGCCGCCAGGTCATGCATCGCGATGGCCACGGTCACCGCCGCGTCGAGGATCTCCTCGGGAATCTCGCTGCCGTCGTCGAGCGTCACCGCCGGGCAGGTGAGCAGCGAGCCGACGTTGCGGATGAACATCAGCGAGCGGCCGTGCAGGCGCAGCGTGGCGCCGTCGGGCGCGGTGTATTCGCGGTCGGGCGCGAGCGTGCGGCGCACGGTCTCGCCGCCCTTGTCGAAACTCGTGCTGAGCGTGCCCTGCATCAGACCCAGCCAATTGCGGTAGGCCAGTACCTTGTCGTCGGCGTCGACCGCGGCGATCGAATCCTCCAGGTCGATGATGGTGGTCAGCGCGGCCTCGACGACGACGTCTGAGACGCCGGCCGCGTCGACCCGGCCGGTGGCGCTTTCCGGGTCGATGCGGATCTCGACGTGCAGGCCGTGGTGGCGCAGCAAAATGCACTCGGGCGAAGTCGGCTCACCCTGGAAGCCGGCGAAGCGCTCGGCGTGCTCGAGGCCGGTCTCCGAGCCGTTCTCGAGCTGTACGACGAGACGACCATCCCGCACGCGATAGGCGCGCGCCCAGGCGTGCCTGCCGGACGCCAGCGGTGCGACTTCATCGAGGAATTCACGCACGCGCTCGACGACCTTGCGCCCGCGCACCGGGTTGTAGCCCTCGCGTCGCTCGGCACCGTCGGCGTCGGGGATCACGTCCGTGCCGTACAGCGCGTCGTAGAGGCTGCCCCAGCGTGCATTGGCGGCGTTGAGCGCGTAGCGGGCGTTGGTCACGGGCACGACAAGCTGAGGGCCGGCGATATGGCAGGTTTCCTCGTCGACGTCCGCAGTGCTGATCGTAAACGCTTCGGGCTGCGGCACGAGATAGCGGATGGATTCGAGATGGGCTCGGTAGGCCGCGGCATCGCGGATCGGGCCGGGGTGCGCGCGATGCCAGCGATCCATCTCGGCCTGGATGCGGTCGCGCGTGGCGAGCAGTTCGCGAACGCGCGGGGCCAGGTCATGGGCGAGTTCCGACAGTCCCTTCCAGAAGGCCGCCGGTTGGACGCCGGTGCCCGGCAGGGCCTCGTTTTCGATGAAGTGGTGCAGCCCGGCATCTACGTCGAGCCGCTCGCAACGGATACGGCTGTTCATGGCGGGTCTCCGGTCGGCTTGGTGGGGTGCGGCGCCTGCCGCGTCTCGGTCGGGCAGCGTCGCGGTGTCCGCATGCTGGCCGTGGGATTGGTCGAGAATCATGAGCGCTCCTTGATGAATGCGAAGACATCTGGATCGACGGTGTCGGGCCGACCCGATCCGGTCGGCCGTCTCCGTGTCTGTCGCGGCGCGCTGCTTGCGAAGGTCGTCCGCAATCCGCACTGCTGATGCCTGAACGGCCCTTACGGGGTGCTCAGGTCTTGTAAAAGACATAAAACCCGGGTGTGGGAGTCAGAGTTTTAAAAGATTGTTTGGTGCATTGCAATATAGTACTTCTACGTACACATGCAAGCTGGACTGTGTTGCAGCGATTCGTCAAGATCATGAAACAGCAGAATTTCCGTGTAAGCATGCTGAAAGCTTTCTTGATCCAGAGGTTGTTCTAGAGGAATACGTGCTTCGTTTAATGATGCGTTGCGACATTCTTCACGCAGGCCTTTCGCCCGGCGTCTGCGGTGGCATCGAGGCGCTCACAGTGGTGCAGGGGCAGGCTTGCCGCAAGATGCCGGATGATGCGCGGCCGGCCTTGTCCGATCTTTGCGCATTGCGTCATGCGAGGTCGCTAAAGGCATCGTCCCGGATGACGTTGCGCCATGAGTGAAGACTACGTATTTCAGCCACCGCCCCGGCCGAGCCTGCCGGTGCGCGGCACGCTGCAGCGCTTCCCGATTCGTCGCGTCTACTGCATCGGACGCAACTACGCCGCGCATGCCGTAGAGATGGGCCACGATCCGGATCGAGAGCCGCCCTTCTTCTTTCAGAAGAGCGCTGACAACGTGCTCGTCGGCGCCGACTTTCCATACCCCGACCGCAGCGCCGATGTGCACTACGAATTCGAAATGATCGTCGCGCTCGGCAAGGGCGGTCTCGACGTTCCGGTCGAGAGCGCACTCGATCTTGTGTTCGGCTACGGCGTCGGACTCGACATGACCCGTCGCGACCTGCAGGCCGAGGCCAAGAAGCTCGGCCGACCGTGGGACGTGGGCAAGGCCTTCGATCATTCCGCGCCGTGTTCGGAACTGGTTCCGGTCGCGCTGACCGGCCACCCGAGTCGGGGCGAGATCGTCTTCCGGGTCAATGGCGAACTGCGCCAGCGCGGCGACCTCGCGCAGATGATCTGGAAGACCGCCGAACAGATCGCCATCCTGTCGCGCTTTTTCGAACTGCAGCCGGGCGACCTGATCATGACCGGCACCCCCGCTGGCGTCGGGCCGATCCGGCGCGGTGACCTGATGGAAGGCGAAGTCGAGGGGGTGTGCGGCCTCAAGCTCAAGGTGGTTTGATTGCGGTTGATGCGGGTCGTCGCCTCGGGTATATTTGCGTCCCTTCGCTGCTGTAGCTCAGTCGGTAGAGCAACTGATTCGTAATCAGTAGGTCGCCAGTTCGATTCCGGCCAGCAGCACCAGTATCGGCGCGGCTCTCAGAGATGTGAGCCGCGCTTTTTTGTGGCCGCGTTACAAACTGCGTTACAAACTCAGCGCACCGGTGCGACCTTGTTGCCGCGTCTGCGCCGGTATATCCCCGCCGTGGTGGCCTCGGTCGAGTGCCCCAGCAACTCCTGCGCGCGGCGCACGTCATCCACATCGGTTGCGGCTTTGGATCGTAGGTCGCGGAATTGCCACGTCTGTCCGCTGGCCTCGCGCGCGTCGTCGAATCTGGTGCGCAGCATCGTGTGCGTGAGCGGCTGACCCTTGTCGGTCTGCACCAACCATGCGCCGGTCGCAGTGCGCGGCCGGGTCAGGATGCGGTCGACCACGGTGGCCAGTTCGCCGGTGATGGCGATGCCGACGCGTGCGCCGGTCTTGCCCTGGCGTACCCACAGGTGGCCGTCGCGGATGTCGTCGCGGCGCATCTTGCGCACGTCGGCGGGGCGCTGGCCGGTCAGGCGGGCCAGATCGAGCGCGTCTTGCAGTTCGGGGGCGGCTGCGTCCCACAGAGCCTGATACTGCTCGTCGGTGACGTAGATATCGCGGCCGGCTTCGTGGTGCTTGCGCACGCCGGCGCAGGGGTTGGGCGCGTCGGTGATGCCGCGCTCGCGCGCCCAATTGAAAACAGCGGAGAGCAGGGCGACCTCGCGGTTGCCGGCGACCTTGGCCGTGCGACGGTCCAGGTATTCACGGATGTGCGCCGGCTTGATCTGCTCGAGCGTGGCTTTTCCGAATGCGGCGTCCAGCCGGTCGAGTCCGGCGGCGTATTCGTGCTGGGTCTTGACGGCCTTGCCGGCGAGGCCTTCGCGGCGGTAGCGGGCGGACACGGCCAGCCATCCGGAGCGCGGCGCGACGACTCCGCGCTGCTCCAGGTCCGCCCATTTGAGTTTCGCTTCGGCCAGATCGGCGCCGAGCGCAATCGCGCCACCCGTGCGCGTGCGGTAGTAGTACAGAACGCGCCCGCCTTTCAGTACGCGCCGGGTCATGCGCGGCGGCAGATCGCGGTTTGCCGAGAACTTCGGACGCCCCATGTCAGGCAACTTTGCCAAGCTGGAATCCTCCATCATTGTCCTGCGTGGCCGTGCCGTCAATCGCCGAGCGCGGCACCACCGGCCGGCCGGTGCGTGCGATCCAGTGCCGCAGCCCCTGCCGCGCGAGCCAGCGCGCCTGCGCCGACGGCATCACGTAGCCCGTCAGCTCGGCGACTTCTTCGCGGGAAAGGAATGCGGGGGTGGCTGGCATCATTCCCCCTTCGGCCCGGCCAGCAGCTTCTGTGCCTGGGCGTGCTCGAGCACGGTCTTTCCGCTGGGCAGCAGGATCTGGCCGAGGAAGGCGCCCTCGAACGACAGGATGCCGGTTTCCACGGCCATCACCTGGCCCTTGATCCAGTCGCGCAGGATCGAGAAAACCGCGATGCTGGCGACTTCCATGGCCTGCTTTTCGTGCTGGAGCTTCGTCTTCGCCATGCGGCTGGAGTAGGGGTGTTCGCGCAACCACGCCGAGGCGTAGCCGGCCATGCTGGCTTTCACGCTGACCTGCTGGCCGCGATGCTCGAATTGCACGAGCAGGCTCTGTTCGCCGTCGTCGAGCATGTAGCCGAACTTCGTGCAGCCGAAGGTGCGCAGGATCTTCTGCATCTCGCCGATGGCCTTGTCGCCGCTGGTGGCGCGTTCGTATGGGAGGGTCATCAGTCGTCGCCCTTCCGAAGCGGCAGCGGGTTGCCGTCGTTGTCAGTCGTCAAGGATTGCTTGACCGCTGGCTCGGGCTGGATTTCGGCTGCGACCGCGGCGTCGATTTGCTTGCGAGTCAATCGGTCGTACTGCCCGATACCCAGCGCCTGACGGATGTTTTGCCCGGTATGGCTGCGCGCGCCTTGATGGTGGTACAAAACCCACAGCAACAGACCGTGATACCGCTCCGCATCCCTGCGCAGCGTATCCAGCTCCCGCAGGCGCTTGGCGCACTCGTGCAGCACCACGTCTGCATCGCGGTCGAGTTCAGCCGGGATTCGCATCGTGCATTCCCGCCGAACAGCCTCAGGTCCTTCGGTGACGGCGTGCGATAGCTCGTCGAGGCGCGCGGCCATCACCTCGTTCGGGATGTAGTCGTTGATTCCGTACGTGCGGCTCATGATCCCTCCCGGTCGGCTGCGCGGTCGAGGCGCTCAATCTCGGCGAGGATCAGGGCGCCGGCTTTGACGAGGTTGCGTCGGGGCGTGGTTGGCTTCCACCACGCTTTGTCCCACGGCCACAGGTAAGGCGACAGATCCGGCCACCCCCCAAGTGCAGCATGGAATGCGTAGCACCCTGCCGCTGCCGCCATCTCCCCGGCGCCGTGCTCGTCGTCATGCTCCGGCGTCCAGCCCTCGGCGTCGATCTGGCGCTGCCGTTCGGCCAGCACGTCGCGGGCGGCGGCGGTTGCGGCAGAGGCGGTGGCGAGCACCACTTCAACAATTTCCCTTCTGTTCATGTGTCGAATATTGGTTTGCTTGAGTGCGGTTAGCGCAGCTTCAATGTTCTGCACAGCAGGGGCGCACTGAACGGGCGCAGTGCTCTCGGCACAAGGGGCCATCCATGCCAAGGCGTTACCCCACTTGTCGTATTGCCCAGGCTTCGTCGGTGTTCCCAGCTCTGTATGCAAGTCAAACATTTCCAGCATCGACTCGGCGACGTAACGCGGCAGCGTCTTTTGGTCTCGCACCCTCGCCAGTTCCTCGGCCATCTGGTGGTTCGCTTCCCGCAGTACGCGGGCATCGGCAGGGGTGCAGCCTTCCGGCACAGCAGATCCGTGTCGCGTCAGCCAGGTCAGCGCCCACTCGACGCCTTCCTCGTACCAGGACCGATAGGAGTCGATTCCCGGGTACTTGCGATCGAAGGCCTTTCGCATGGCCGGTGGCATCGGCGTGATGCCGGTGGCGCGTTTGTGGGCGTCGACGGATTCTCGGGTGTGTAGGGTCATGGCTGCGTCACTCGTAGTGTTTGCCGCTGTAGGTTTCCTTGGCGTCGGAGGCGCTGCCTCGGAAATCGAAGTCGGGGAGAATGGATTGCGGCTTGAACGTGACGCGGTAGTGGTAGGCGCTGGCGCCTTGGCCTTCGACCTGCTCGGCGAAGAAGGTCACGTTGTCGGATAGGCCGAGGAAGTGGCGCTTGTATTCGTCCGGAGCGGTCTTGCAGGTGACGGTGACGCTGTTGGTTTCGCTGCCTTTCCCGAGAGAGCAAAGCCCCTCGATGTTCAGCATGTATTCGCCGGTGATGCCGTTGTAGAAGATCACGCGACGCTTGACCTCGAAGTTGTCGGCGGCCTTCGAGAGGTTTCGCCCGACGACTTGTGCATCATCGGAGCAGCCGACGAGAACGGCGGCGGAGACGGCGGCGACGATGATTTTGATGGTGCTGTTCATTGTGATTTCTCCAGTGGTGGGTAGATCGGTGCGGGTCACGCTGCAATCCTCCTGACAGCCAGTTCCGGCACGTTGGCGGCGACGAGCGCGGCCGCGGGCGGCGGGCTGACGCTGTTGCCGACCATGCGGACCTGGGCGGATTTGGTGAATGCACGGCCGTCGTGGCCGTGGGTTATGACGTAGTCGGGCGGGAAGCCCTGGGCGGCGTAGAGCTCGTGCGGCTGGAGCATGCGCAGGCCGATGTCGACGATGACGTAGGGCGTGCCGCGAATGCTAACGGTGACGAGCGCGAGGCGGTCGCGGGTGGTGATGGTGGCGAGCGGGTCGCGCGGGTCCATGGCCTGGCCGTTGCCGTAGTAGGTGGTGAGAAATGCGGCGACGCGCAGCGCGCCGGCTTCGGCCTCTGGCGAGAGGGTGCATTCGACGAGCGCGTGGTGTTCGGCGCCTGCTGTGATGGTCGGCACCGGGGCGCGTGCATCCACGCCCGGGCAGTTCTTACGCAGGGTCGCAAGGTGCGCAGTCACCAGCCGCTGCTGGCTGCCGCTGCCGGTGACGGTGCTCATCGGGTCACGCAGGTCGCGGCCGTCGCCGTCGTAGTAGCCGCCGTTGGCCTGCTCGAGGAATGCGGTGACCAGGGCGTGCTTTTGCGCGCCGGCCACCAGCGTGCCGAGGGGTTGCTCGATGTCGAGCGATCGCGGTGCCTGGCCGGCGCGCTCGCCGTAGCCGGTTTGCACGAGCGTGGCGGCGGCGAGGGCGAACGATCCGCCGTCAGGCTTGGCCGTGATAGTGCGCATCGGATCGGACGCGGGGTGCGTGCCGTCCCGGCTCCAGTTGGCGATCGGCACGATGAACGGCTCCCCGCTCTCGATCACGTGCCGCTGCACGCCGCGCGCGATACGGCGCAGGGTGGCGTCTGCCAGCGGCTTGGGGCGGGTGAAGATGGACGGGCAGGGAATGCCCCAGTCGATGCACTCGGCGGCGGCGCGCCAGCGGCGTTGGCCGCGTGCGGGCTTTTTGTGGTGGGTGGCCTCTGGCCAGCGGATGGGCTGGCCGTCGCGCCGGGCGACGAGGAACAGGCGCTCGCGCGTGGTGGGCGCGCCGTGGTCGGCGGCGCACAGGATGCGGTGCTCGACGCTGTACCCCAGCCCCTGCAGCGTGCGCAGGAATCGCCGCCAGGTGCGGCCGGCGTGGCGCGGGTCGGGCACCAGGTATTGATCCTGCACGGCCACGCGCTCGCCCGGCTCGGCGACGCTGCCACAGCGTTTGATGACGCGGCCGGTGGCTTTGCACCGCTTGGCGACCAGCGGCCCCCACTGGCGAATCTGTTTGACGTTTTCGAGGGTGATGACGCGCGGCGCGACCTGCCCGGCCCAGCGCACGCCGACCCACGACAGCGCGCGGATGCGGGTGTCGCGCGGCTGCCCGCCTGCGGCCTGGCTGTGATGCGTGCAGTCCGGCGACAGGTGCAGCAGCCCCACGGGCCGGCCCTGCGTGGCACCACGCGGGCAGACCTCGAACACGTCGGCCACGAAGTGCCGCGTCTGGGGGTGGTTGGCGCGGTGCATGCTGAGCGCGTCGTCGTTGTGGTTGATGGCGATGTCGGGCGAGCGTCCCAGCGCCTGTTCAACGGCCACGGAGTAGCCGCCACCGCCGGCGAAAAGGTCGACGATGATTTCCGGGTCAAGGGCGGTGAGGCGCAGTTGGGGGGATCGCATACGCTCAGGCCTCCGGCCGGGTGTAGCTGTAGGCGCCATCGGCGTCGGTGTAACGCTCGGCCACGCCGCGCTTGACCATGCGCATCAGTGCCGGCGCAATGGTGGTGGTGGGCAGGCGCAGGGGGAGGGCGATTTCGCCTGAGGAAAGCGGAACATCGTCAGCATCCGGAAGCACGCGCCAGATTAGGGCTGGGCGGGTGCCTGGCTGGATGCTTTTCGGCATGGGGCGATCGGCCAGCGGCTTCGGCCCGCGCTTGATGGGCGGCTCTGTGCTGACCATGCGGCCGGGTGTGGTGCGCGGCAGAAGCGGGCGCTGGCCGAGGATCATCAGGGCGTCGATGGTGGTCATTCCGGCGTGCCTCCGAGTGCGGTGTCGATTCGCTGGAGCAGGGCGGTAACGTCTTCGGCGTGGGCGAAGTCGTCGGCGTCCATTGCGTGCGTGACCGGGTGCGTGCTGCACTCGACGTGGCACTTGCGCTGCTCGGCGATGAAGGCGCGGGCTTCGAGAAGGGCTGCGCGCATGGCGTCGTGTGCGTCACACAGCGGCATCAGGTGTTTCAGCATCACGCACGGCCACACTGCGTTGCGCTGACCGTGCTGGCGCCGCAGTTCCTCGGCGATGGCTGCGGCGTTATCCTGCTGCGTATCGGCCATGGTCCGCCTCTGTGGTCTTCTGCTGTTCGTGTTCTCGCAGTGCCAATTCCAGCCGCGCCAGGGCATTCCACTCGGCGTGCGCGGCGTGGTGCAGGCTGGTTTGTGGGTCGAGTTGCTCGCCGCGGCCTTCGGCCAGCAGATGGCGATACATGGCGCTGGTGTAGCGGTGCTGTCCGTCGGGCACCTGCACCCAGCCGTTGGGGGTGTACTTGCGCGCGCCGAAGGTGCCGACGTGACCGACCGCCTCGAGCGCGCGGGCGAAGCCGTGCAGCACCAGGGCGAGGTCGTTCTTTCCGTGGTCGAGCTTGGCGCCGGGCGCGTTGGGTGCGAGGCCGTGCGGGTCGCGTTCCGACGCGGTGATCGGGCCGAAGGTCTCGGCTGCGTACTGTTGATCTGCGCTCATGTGAAGTTGGTTCTCAAGCATGGTTGCGAGGGCGGTGCAGGTGGTTGAAGACGCGCCGCCACACATACCCGCGCGCGACACTCAGCGCGGTGAAGGCGGCGGTGATCTGTAGGTTCTCGGTCATTTGCACCGGCAAGCCCCACACGGGCACGACGACCCATGTCCAGAACGCCAGCGAAACGACGAAACCGCTGCCCACGTTGAGGCATTGCTCGATCAAGGACTGGAGGCGGGTTTGCATCAGGCGCACGCCTCCCGCGCGTCAACCAGCCCCGTATCCGGCACCGCCGGCACGCGCTCATGGGCTGCATCCGGCAGGTCGTCGAGCAGGTAGGACTCGGCGCACCACCAGTACACGCCGGCGATCAGTTGCTGCTCGCCTTCCTCCGAGACCCAGCGGCCATGCTTCCAGGTATAGATGCAGCCCATCAGCATCGGGCCCTGGTCTTCGTCGTCGCGATCAGTGGGCGGGATGGCGATGATGGCCGTGGTGAGGTCCTCGGATGGCTGCTCTGTGTGGGGGTGCCAGATGGTCACGCTGCGTCCTCCCTGGTCTGTTCAGCCTCGATCTGCGCGGCCCAGCCCTCGGGGATGGTTGCGGCGCTGTGCAGTTCGGCGGCGCGGGCGAGGGCGGCGTCTGTGTACATGCGCTCGAGCAGGCGGGCGTTGCGGCGCATGTGGGCGGCGAGGGCGCGCAGGTTGTAGATCACCTCGCTGGGCGCGACGGGGCGGTGGTCGATGCTCATGGCGTCACCGCTTGGCGCTAAATGGATACTTGGCGCGCAGCGTGCCGGCGTTGCGGTAACGGCGTGCGTAGCGGCGCATGTCGAGGCTGATTCCGGGGTAGATGATTCGCCAGTAGCCTTTCGCTGCCGCGCCGCTGTTGCTTCGCGGCGCAGTGCCGCTGCGCCAAGGCTGAATCGGCTGGACGAAGTTGCGGGCGCCGAATCCGGGTAACAGGCCGGCAATTAGTGCGGTGAGGAAGTGGCGTTGCATGTGGAATCCTCCTGCTGCGCCCGCTCTCGCGGGCGCGGTGGTATCAGGCGCGGGTGTTGGTGTCGGGCGTGCCGTGGAAGATGGTCTGGCCGGTCTGGTCGGCGATTTCCTGCCAGACCTCCATGACGGCGTGCTCCAGCACCTTGTGTGCGCGCACGAGCTCATGCCACATGACCAGGCCTTTGCCTTCGGCGATGCGGTAGCGCAGGCGGCAGGTGATGGCGTAGCGCGGCCCGCCCTCGAAAACGGGGATGGCGATCTCGAATTCCTCGGGCACGTTGAACTGGCCCCTGGCGGTCGTGCCCTGGAGTTCCTCGTTGTAGGTGAACTGCACTTCACCGTTCGAGAGGCGCACGGCGCTGGCGAAGTCGACCTTCTTCTTGGCCTCGAGCGAGCGGCTGACCTCGAGCATGTGGGCGGCTTCGGGCCTGGTGATGTCGGGCAGGTTGTCTTCGATGAACTGCGCGAAGTCGGCCTGCGATTTGCCCTTGCCACTGGCGTCGCGCCACGTCTTCCACTCGACGGAGAGCGGGCAGGCGTACTCGGCGGTGTGCTCGCGCCAGCCGGGTTCGTCCTTGCGGTGGTCGTCGATGACAGCGACGAAGCGCGGCGGCTCGACCGTGCCGTAGATGGTGCTGCCGAGCTGGTGCAGCTTGAAGTAGGCGATGAAGCTGCTGGCGTCGCGCAGTACGAAGTGGCCGCGCTTGCGCACGGGCTTCGGCAGTAGTTGTTCGAGGTCGTGCACGCGGTAGCCGTCGGGCAGCGTGACGAATGGCGTGCCTTCCAGGCCGAGCTCGTCGGTCGGGCGCTTGAGCTCGAACGCCAGGGCGCCCAGGGATGCAATGGCGCTGACCGCGCCGCCCTCGCTGAAGTGTTCAAGTTGTTCCATTGGTTGCTCCGGTTGTGTGGTGGCTGGCTCAGGCGCTGCGCACGTCGCGCACGTCGCCGGTGTCCTTCTCGGCCACGCGCAGGCCTTCAAGCTGCTGCTGGCGCGGGTCGTCGCGCATGAGGTTGCCCTCGGGCGTGGCGAAGAAGATGGACGTGCCGCGCACCGGCTTGGGAAGCTTCACGGTGAGGTCGTCCAACACTTCCACCTGGCCGGCCGGGTTGGGCTTGAGCTTGATCTTGAGCACCAGTTCGCCGGTCTTGTTGGTCTTGGTGCACTCGGCCACCAGCGCGTTGAGCGCCTCGGTGAGTTCGTCCTGCAGGGCGCCGTAGCGGATCTGGCGCAAGGTGTCGGGAAACGGTCGTGCGGGCATGGTGTTGTCTCCATCTGGTGCCTGCGTCAGCCCCGCAGGCGTGGGCGTGGTGTCGGGTAATCCGGGGCGACGTTGCCGCCGCCCCGGGTGCTGCTGCTGCCGTGCAGTCTTTCCCGCTGTCCGCCGAGGGCCTGCCGCTACACGGCTTTACCGGCCGTGCTGTACCGCCCGAGGGCGGCAAAGGAGGCTCGTCTCAACACATCCCTCGGCTGCCGGGGTTATTCATCCCCACTGGCCCGGCGATGGGTTTCGTCGCGGGCCGTGTGGCCCGGGTCTCGCTGCTGCACGCTGTGGTGCTCGGGGGTGCGGCGCGCTCTACGGCCTCGATCCCTGCGGCCATCACCAGATCGGCGATGCGGGCGGGTTCGGCCTTCGGGTGCGTGGCGCAGGTGGTGTCAATGATTCGCTTCAGCCGCGCGGCGAGCGAGGGAGTCAGCCATACCGTGACCGGCTTAATGTCGTGCGCGACGGTGAGCGGGCGCGTCGGGATCCGGCTCATGCCAGCCAGCCCACGTAGTGAGCCACCAGCACGGGCGTGGCCAGGGCGAACGACAGGCCGGCGACGATGCCGTCGCGGTGCTGGTGCGCCTGCTTGCCGAGCCGGCGGGCGGGGTGGCAGACCCACTTTTCACCTAGGGTGGCGAGTGCGGCGCGCAGCTTTGCGCGGTGCGACAGCAGCCGCTCTGGCGTGGTCGCGTCGGTGGGGCGAATCACGCGTTCGGCGTGGTCGGTGATGTCGCGCGGCGTGAGCGCGCGCGGCAGATTCCCGGCCGGCGCAACCTGGGCGGCGCCGCTGGGTACGGCGGATGGCTGGGGTGCGAGGCGAACGTGCTTGTGGACAAGGCGGAGCTTGGCGATTTTGTTCATGCGGCCTCCGTTGTGTGCTGTGCCGCGATGGCGCGACAGTGGTGATAGAGCGCGTCGCAGTCGGCCTGCGTGACGATGTTGAGCAGGGCGAGGACGGTGTAGCGCCACAGCAGGGTGTTGAGTGCTTTCGTTTCCCCCTGCTTCGCCGCCGCGATGGCGTCTGTGCGCAGGTGCATTTCGACGATGCGGCAGTCCTCCAGCGTCGGGCGCTGGATCTGCGGGCGGTTCGGCGGGGTGGTCATGCCGCACCCCGCGCGCGCTCGACCAGGGCGATCAGGTCGCCCACGGTGTGGACGTGCTCCAGCGTCTCGTCGGGGAGTTCGACGCCGCAGGCCTCCTCGACGGTCATGACGGCCTCGAGGATGTCGAGGGAGTCCATGCGCAGGTCGGTGACCAGATCGCTCTCTGCGGTGATCTGCTCGGCCTTGAAGCCCGTCGGCGCGACGAGCGCGGCGCGGATCTGGTCGGCGATGGTCGTGGTGGCAGTGCTCATTGCGCGGCTCCTTTGAGGTTGCAGGCCCGTTGCACGAGCCGGTAGAGGTCGCCCGGCGTGCTGCGGGCGCCGACGAACACCAGGCGCCGGCCGACGCGCCGGTAAAGGCTGTGCCGCACGCTCCCGCCGTTGGCGCGGTCGATGACCACGCAGCCGTGCTGGCTGGCGATGGCCTTGGTGTGCAGCAGGTCGGTGGGTTGGATGTGTGGCATGGCTCACTCCGTTGGGCTTTTCCTGTAGCCGTTGGCTATGGAGCGAGAATAATAGCCAGTGGCTCGCATGTCAAGTGCCAGTGGCTATGTTTTGTTGTTGGCTTCTGTGACGTAATGCGCGGCCTGGTTGGCTGCCCATGCCCTGAGGTTGTCAGAGGTATCGCTAAGTCATACGATGCCCGCATTCTCTAATCGGCTTTTGTGGTCGTTTGTGGGGTGATTTGATGGCGAACCCGTGGCAGTGGCGAAAGCGCATGCTGGGCGCTGCGGTGGCGGTCTGGCTGGGCGTGTTTGTGTTCGGCGAGGTGTGGGGCGTGTCGGTAGGGCTAGGGCTCGGGGTGCTGCTGGTGCGGGATGGTTTGCGCGTGCGCGAGCAGGCGCTACGCCCCCGTCTCCGAGATGGGCAGTTGTCGGTTACAGATAAGGGGATCAGGCGATGAAGATGTGCCCGAAGTGCAGCTATGTGCGTCAGCCAGGGGATGACGCACCGGACTATGAATGCCCGTCGTGCGGTGTGGTGTATGCGAAGTTCGAGGCGGCGCAGCAGAAGGTGCAGCGCGATCTTCAGGAGCCAGCGCCGCCGGCCGCAAAGCCGGAGCGGCTAAGTACGGCGAGGGTTGCCAAGTGCGAGGACTGCGGCGGGCTGGTGAGCCGATTGGCTGTGTCGTGTGTGCATTGCGGCCGACCGTTCAGTGGTGGCGAGGATGAGCTGGGCGCGCCAGTGTCTGTGGTCGACGTGCGGATGAAGTTCTGGTCGATGGTGTTCTTCATGGTGAAGTGGTCCATCGCCGTGATCCCGGCCGTGTTGATTTTGATGCTGGTGGTGACCCTGTTCGGGGGGATCTTCGCGGGGATGATGTTTAGCCCGCGCTGAGCGTTGTCTGTTGGCTATTGCGGCTTCGGTGCAACGCCGGAGCCGCTGTTTTCACGCGGGCGAAAAGGGAGGACTTTGGCGCTTGCGGGTTGCTGCGTGGGCGTCAGGCTTTGCCCGATGCCGCACCACGACCGTTGTCGTGTTCGCATTCCTCGATTGCCGAACGGAGCCGGCCTTCGACCACGCCTCGATGGTAGGTGTCGAGGGCGAGCACTCGGTCGAGCAGTGGGGCGCTGAAAGGCCAGCCGCGCGGTAGGTATTCTGCAGGCGGGATTTCCGACACGTTGCCGGGCAGTCGTAGCGGCGTAGCTGATTCAATGGTGAACTCGCCGATCGTCCCGGTCTCCTCTGGGTGCGACACGTCCATCCACCCGTAGGGCTTGTGCATGCCTTCTTCGAGTTTGCGCGCGGCGGCGTCGCCCAGAGCGCGGGCGCGGTTTCGCCCCTTGCCGCCAACGCCTCGACGGACCTGGCCAAGGTAGGTTTCATTCACCTCGGTGCGTCGCCCCAGTTCGGCCACGCTGCCGGCCTCTTGGATGAGCCGCTCGAGGTTGGTTTTTCGGATCGTTCGGATGTCCATGTTCATCCCCGGAACAATAGCCACAGGCTAGAGACGCCGCCAGAAGCCGATGGCTCTTGATTTTCTAAAAGCCAATGGCTATCCTTGGGCCTGTTCCGTGCTTCAGGCTACAGCCATGAACCTTCACGACATCTACGAAACCGAGGGCGCACCAGGGCTCGCGCGACTTGCCGCCGCGACGGGTGCTAATCCTCAGTACCTGTACCAATGCGCCACCGGCCGCAAAGAGCCCTCGCCGCGGCTCGCCCGTGAACTGATTAAGGCCGACAGCCGGATCACGCTCGACGCGCTGTATCTGCGCGGTCGAGTCTCGCAGGGCGAGGCTGCCTGAAATGACCAGTTCAACAGCATGCAAGAGGATCGCCTCCCACTGGCGCCGGATCACCCGGCGAGGGAGTGGAGCAACCTCGCAAGATTTGTGGCGGCTGTACCAGGGATGGTGTCGCCGTCCTGCGCCGCCTGCCGGCCAAGGTCGCTGAGGTTGTTGGCGATGCGTCGCGTGATTTCCGGCGGCATGGTTTGGCAGAGCGCCAGGGCGAAAAGGGCCAGCGTCTTTTCGGTGTCGGATGGTTTCATGGTGCGTACCTGTGGTGATGATGATTGTGTGGAAACTTGATTCTAACCGCATGGTGCGCGCCTCCTTTTCCGGTGTCCCTCCCGCCCGTTACTCCCGGGTGGTTAGCCGGCTGCCCTGCGTGTGCGGGGCGGCCGGTTTTTTGTTGTCTGCAGTTTGAAGGCCGGCACTGATAACCGGTGAAAAGCACTGATAGGAAGGGTTATCAATGAATCTCAGCGATTCTCAAATCCAGATGACGCTGGACCTCGATACGGGCCTGACGGACCGCTTTCGGAGCGTCAAGGAAGTGTTGGCGGCTGGTATCTATCGGCGAGGCCTGAAACGCTGCGCGGGCGACCTGGACGTTGCGCCTGGAAACCTGAGCGTGATGCTCTCGGGCGACGGCCAGCGCCACCTAGATGTGGATCTACTGGAGCGATACATCGAGCAGACGGGCGACCGCACGCCGATCTATTACCTGGTCGCCAAGCATTGCGGCGACCAGAACGCGGCGCGCGATGAGGCGCTGGAGCGCGTGCAAGGCTTGCTGGCCGAGCTGCCTTCGCTACTGGCGAACGTCGGTGTGAACAACCGTCGGAAGGCGCGCTCATGAAAGTGCGCGCCAACGGCATCCCGATCCCGCACCGGCTCGGCTGGTCGGTGTCGCCCAGTGGCGTTTTTCGCCTGACCTGGCTTGGCGTTGCGCTGGTGTGGGTGTCTCGCGCGGTGCCGTGGTGCCGCTATGCCCTGGACCGCTGGCGCGGCTGCGCGGCTGATTCCGTGGACGACAGTGTCCTGATCGAGATCGAGGGCACGTATCAGCCCGGTGACACACCTGATATGCCCGGCGTGTTTCGCTGGAGGCGTCCATGACCGACATCAGCGATCGCGCGACCGAGCGCGAAGAACTCGACCGCGAACTGGCCCTGCGCGCGGCGCGTGCCGCACGCGATGTCCCGCCCGTGCCATGCGGTACGTGCCACAACTGTGGCGAGCGCCTGACGCCTGGCCTGCCGTTCTGTGACGCCGACTGCCGGGATGACTGGCAGGCGCGGCGGAGGCATTCCGGATGCTGAACCCCGTTCCCCTTGAGATGGATGAGGCGGTTGTCTCGCGCGCGATTGCAGATTGCAGATCAATGCGCGCGAGTCGCGACCATTCCAGTCGCGGGTCCTCCCTGGGGGGGGCGCTTGAGGGTAATTTGGACCCCAATTTCTGTGTAGTCAGTCGGGCTGGGAGTTACTGAAGCGTGGCGAATAACTACGATGACGTGATCGCCCAGCTCGAGGCCGAAGGCCTGATGGTCGACCACCTGGTGGTGGGGCGGCTGGTTCGCTGCAAGGTCGAGGGCGATCGGGAGAAGCGCGGCTGGTACGCCGTGCACGAACTCACGCTTGATGGCGGCGATGTCGTGCTGGTTGGATCGTTCGGCGTGTGGCGAGGCGATGACAACGGCGCGCGCAAGATCGAGATCAAGGGCACGCCGCTGTCCGCTGAGCAACGCGCGGCGATGCGCAAGCGCCTGGCCGAAGATCGGCGCAAGGCCGAAGCGTCACGCCGCCGACAGGCGGAACGCGCGGCCGAGGCCGCGACGCGCGCCTGGCGAAAGTGCAGTGAGGACGGTGACAGCGACTACCTGACGCGAAAGGGCGTGCAGGCGCATGGCGTGCGCTTCTCCCCAGGCGGCGCAGTGGTCGTCCCGATGTTGGACATATCCGGCCGGATCCACGGGCTGCAGTTCATCCTCTCGCGCAAGCGCCACGGCGAGCGCATCAACCGCACCGGGCGTGACAAGGAGTTCTGGCCCCCCGGGCTGGCCAAGCGCGGGCACTTTCACCTGATCGGATCACCGACCTGGGTGTGCCTGCTGACCGAGGGATACGCCACCGGCGCGACGTTGCACGAGGCTACCGGCCTGCCCGTAGCCGTGGCGTTCGACGCTGGCAACCTGCAGCCGGTCGCCGAGGCCTTGCATAAGCGATACCCAGGGTGCCGGATCGTCATCTGTGCAGACGACGACGCCTTCGGCCGATGCAAGCATTGCGACGCACCCGTGCGCACGGGCAAGCCCGAAGAGCCATGCCCGGCCTGCGGTAAGCCACACGGGCGCGAAAACGCGGGCCGATCGCGCGCAAGCTCCGCCGCGCTGGCCGTCGGCGGGCACTGGATCGCCCCAAGGTTCGACGATGACGAGGCGCGCTGGGGCAAGTTCACCAGCCAGGGGCACAAGCTCACCGACTTCAACGACCTTCACGCCCTCGAAGGCCTTCATACGGTGCGCACGCAGGTAGAGGCGTCGCTTGACGCGTTCGGTGTGCAACCCCCGAAAACAGCGGCGCGACCCTCCACCACCGGGGGGGCGGGGAAGGTGATTGTCCCGTTCGCCACCACCGATGAATTGCTCGAACGATTCGCGCTCATCTACGGCGGTGCTCAAACGGTATTCGACCACCGCGAGCACATGCTGCTTAGCCTCTCCGACATGCGCGACGCCTGCATCACGCGCGAGACGCACCGCCACTGGATGGAATCGCCCGAGAAGCAAATCGTGCGGCTCAACGAAGTCGGCTTCGACCCTGCCGAAACCGACCACACCATCCAGTGCAACCTCTGGGGAGGGTGGCCCACCGAGCCGCGCAAGGGCACATGCGAGACGCTGCTCGACCTGCTGCGGTTCCTCTGCAGCTACGAGGAAAACCCGCGCGAGCTTTTCGACTGGGTGCTCAAGTGGCTCGCATACCCGCTCCAGAATCCCGGCGCGAAGATGAAAACCAGCCTCGTCTTCCACGGCCCCCAGGGGGCTGGAAAGAACATGTTCTTCGAGGCCTACATGTCCATCTTCGACGAATACGGCCGGGTCATCGACCAGTCCGCCGTCGAAGACAAGTTCAATGACTGGGCCAGTCGCAAGCTCTTCCTCATCGCTGACGAAGTCGTCACCCGGCAAGAGCTCTACCACATCAAGGGCAAGGTCAAGGCGCTCATCACCGGCGACTGGATTCGCATCAACCCCAAGAACGTCACCGCTCACGACGAGCGCAACCACGTCAACATCGTCTTCCTGTCCAACGAAGTGCAGCCCCTCATGCTCGAGGAAGGCGACCGGCGCTTCGTCGTCATCTGGACGCCGCCCAAGCTCTCGCCGCACTTCTACGTCGACGTCCAGCGCGAGATCGCCGCCGGCGGTGTCGCCGCGCTGCATCACTTCCTGCTCAATCTCGACCTGAGCGACTTCGCCAACCACACCAACCCGCCCATGACCCGCAGCAAGGCCGACCTCATCGACCTCGGCCTCGACAGCACCGAACGATTCTGGAAGCACTACACCGCCGGCCAGATCGACGGCATCGAACCACTGCCGGCCAAGTCCGAAGACATCTTCGACCTCTACCGCACCTGGTGCCAGCGCAACGGCATCGGCAAGCCAGCGCCAGCGCACATCCTGCTCGCGCGCCTCGGTAAACGCCCAGACGCCCGCAAATCCGTCTGCCGCTACATGAAGGGCTCCGTCGTCAAGCAGGCCACGTTCGTCTTCCCGCCAGACAAGCTCGAGCCGCCCGAAGGCGAATCCCTCACCGCCTGGGTCACCGAACAATCCGACGCCTTCCGCAATGCCGTCGCCGACTACAAGGGGCAAAACTATGCGCCGATGTGAAGGGTGTGAAGGGCGGTGTGAAGGGTGGCGTGAAGGGCAAAACCCGCGCCGTTACTGGCATGTGAAGGGTGTGAAGGGCAAACGCGCGCGTGTACACGCGAGAAGCACACCCACCACCCCCAATAAATTAAACGCTCTCGCGTACACGGGAAACACCCTTCACACCCTTCACACCCTTCACATCCCAGTAAATACAAGGTGTTTGAGCGTGAAGGGTCAATTGCGCGGCCCTTCACACCCTTCACACGGGCAGAAATTCAGCGAGGTTGCCCGATGAAGCCCATCACCTGCACCCCGGAAAACGTCGCCCAATTCAACGCCGCCCTGCGCCAGCAGCCCGACCTGTTCGAATTCGCCAAGGCCTTGCACAAAGCCGGCCTCATCGACGGCCTCGCCGGCGCACGTATCACCCCGCTGGCGTCGCAACCCGAACCCCGCGCCACCCAGAACACCCAGGAGGCCCGCTGACATGGCCGTACAACTCAACGCCGACACCAGCGACATGCAACGCCTCATGGCCCGCCTCGGCCAGGAAGGCCGGCGCGCTGTCGAAATCGCCATGCAAGAGGCCGTGCGCAAAACCGGCCACCTCGTCATTGCCGCAGAGCGCCGCGAAATGCGCCGCGTCTTCGACCGGCCCACGCGCTTCACCCTCAACGCCTTCGAAATCTCCTTCCCCCGCGCCGGCGGCCAGATCGGCGCCCGCGTCCAGCCGAAGGACGGCTACTGGTCCCGTTCCGACAACTACCTGCAAGTCCAGATCGAAGGCGGACAGCGCCGCACCAAGGCCTTCGAGCGCGCCCTCAAGGCACGCGGCCTGCTGCCTGATGGCTGGTTTGCCGTGCCCGGCGCCAAGGCCAGCATCGACGCCTACGGCAACATGAGCGCCGGCCAGATTCGCCAGGTGCTCGCCTGGTTCACCGCCGCCGAATCCGGCCTTGCCGGCAGCATCCAGAACATGACTGCCGCCACTCGCCAGCGCCGCCGCCGCGGCACCCGCAAGCGCGCCGGCTTCGAGTACTTCGCCGTTGTTCCCGGCGTCAACTTCGTGCGCGGCCGGCGTCAGACCCTGCACCCTGGCATCTACCGCCGCACCACCACCGGTGCCGGCGCTCGCAGCATCGAACCCATCCTCATCTTTGTCCGGCGCATGCGCTACAGCCGCCGCTTCGACTTCTACGGCATCGGCAACAAGATCGTGCGAGACAACTACACGCGCCTCTTCAACACCCGCTACCAGCGTGAGATGGACAAAATCCGATGACCGCCCCGGAAACCGTCACCCGCACCGAATTCGCGCTTCGCATGGGCTTCAAGCCCAGCTACGTCACGCAGCTCGTCAAGGATGGTCGGCTCGTGCTCACCCCCGATGGCCGGCGCGTCCTCGTCGCCGAATCCGTCGCCCGCCTCGAAGCCACTCGCGACCCATCGAAAAAGGCCGTTGCTGATCGTCACGCCGCCGGCCGGCGTGCAGGGCAGGGCACCCCGCTGCCCGAAACCCCGGAAGACGAAGCGCCACCCATCGCCGATCACGACTATCAAAACGCCCGCGCCAAGCGCGAACACTTCGCCGCCCTGCGCGAACAACTCCGCTACCGCGAAGAAGCCGGCGAGCTCATGGTTGCATCGGAAGTCGAAGGCACCCTGGCCGACATCCTCACCGTCCTGCGCAACCGCCTCGAGACCTGGCCCGACACCCTCGCGCCCCAGCTCGCACCCGTCATCGAAGAACAGCAGGTCCGTGCCCGCCTGGCTGATGAAGTCGAAATCGCGCTCAACGACGTAGCCCGTCGGTTCTCGGAGGTGGGGAAATGATCGAGCGCCTGCGCTGGTTTCTGATCCGTCAGCGTTACCGCTGGCAAATCGTTCGCCACAGCGGTGCCGAACTCAACCGCCGCGTCACCGTCGAGGCCTACCTGCTCGACTGCGCCGCCGGCAAGCGCCCGCTGCCGGATGCGTCCAAGTGCCGCGAACTGGCGCTCAATCTTGGCGTTCCGTCTGATTTCGGGAGAAAGCTGTGAACGCACCCCTCCTACCCGACGCCACCCACGCACCCGCCGCGCAGCGCCTTGCCGCTGTTGCGGCGCGCGCGGTCGAGCCACGCAAGCCCATCACCGTCAGCCAGTGGGCGGATCTGCACTTCGTGCTCTCCAGCAAGAGCAGCGCCGAGCCGGGACGCTGGCGCACCGATCGCAACCCGCCGCTGCGCGAGCCCATGGACTGCATGAGCGCCCGCAGCCCGGTCAAGGATGTGACGGCGATGTTCCCCATCCAGTTCGGCAAGTCGGAGATCGCCCGTACCACCCTCGGCTATGTCATGGACCACGCGCCGGCCCCCGTGATGGTGTGCCTGCCGGGCGAGGTCTCCATGCTCAAGTGGGTGAACCAGAAGCTCAACCCGATGATCGAGGATGTGCCGGTTGTTTCTCGCGCCCTGGTCAGCACAGCCAGCCGCGACGCCAGCAACACCCGGACGTTCAAGGACTTCGCCGGTGGTCAGCTCTACATGGAGCACGCGGGAAGCCCGCAGCGCCTCAAGCAGACCAGCGTGCGCCACCTCATCGTCGACGAGCTGGACGAATTCGCGGGCAGTCTCACCACCGGTGACGACCCCGTCGACATGCTCGAAGGGCGCACCAGCGCATTCCCCGGGAATTACAAGCGACTGTTCATAAGCACGCCCGGACTGCTCGGCGTCAGCCGAACGCACGCCAAATACCTCAAGTCCGACCGCCGCCGCTATCACGTGCCGTGCCCGCACTGCGGCCACCGTCAGCCGCTGGAATGGTCCGGCCTGCACTGGGATCGCACCCCCGAAGGCGTCGTCACCCATGCCTGGTACGTCTGCCAGGACTGCGGCGCAATGATCGACGAACACCACAAAACCGCCATGATCGCCGCCGGCCAGTGGGTGTCCGAAAACCCCGAAGCCAAGACCCGCGGCTATCACATCAACTGCCTCTACTACCAGCTCGGCCTGGGTCCGCGCTGGGCTGATCTGGCTGAAATGTGGATCGCCGCGCAGTCCGACCCCGCCCGCCTCAAGACCTTCGTCAATGACCGCCTCGCCGAGCCCTGGGAAGACCCGGCAATGCGCGCCGTCAAGCACAACCTCATCGCCGACCGCGCCGAGGCTTACCCGCTGCGCACCGCCCCCGAAGGCGTGCTCGCCATCACTGCCGGCGTCGACACCCAGGACAACCGCCTCGCCGTCCACGTCGTCGGGTGGGGCAGGGGCATGTCCGCCTGGACGCTCGACTACATCGAGCTGCCTGGAGACCCCGCAGAAGAAGCCGTGTGGACCGCGCTCACCGATCTGCTCAACCGCCCCATTCAGCACGTGCGGGGCGGCCTGTTGCGCGTCGAGGCGGTCGCCATCGATGCCGGCGGCCACCGCACCGAAGCCGTCAAGGCCTTCGTGCGTCGCCGCGTGGTGCATCGCCCCATGGCCATCTTCGGTGCCGTGCCGAACAACGCCCCGGTCCTCTCCCGGCCCAAGGCGCAAGACGTTACCTGGTCCGGCCGCACCGACAAGCGCGGCGTCATGATCTGGCACGTGGGCACCGTCGCCATCAAACATATGCTGTTCTCGCGCCTGTCCACCGACGCCGACAAGGACCAGCAAGCCCGCCTCGTGCACTTCAGCGACGAACTGCCGCACGAGTTCTACACCGGCCTCGTCTCCGAAACCTACAACCCCGCCAAGAACCGGTTCGAAAAGCGGCGCGGTGCGCGCAACGAACCGCTCGACACCTGGGGCTACGCCTACGCCGCCGCCCACCACCCCGAGCTGCGCCTGCACCGCCGCACCAAAGCCGACTGGGACGCGGCAGAAGCGCGCGTCATCGACAGCGCCGAAGTCGCGACAGGGGCGGATGGTGTCAATCGTATGCAGGCGCCTGCCGAGCCCGCTCAAAGGAAGGAAGCCAAACCGAAGCCCAACCCCATCGCCCCCTCCGAATGGAGCAACCGCCTATGAGCCGCGCCACCCAAACCCTGCAAGACGTCATCGCCATCTCGCTCGAGAAGGGCCTCGGCATCAAGCCGGCTGCGGCCGGTGCGCTGGCCGAGGCGATTCTGCTCAACGCCTCGCGGCTGGGTCTCGGCGGTGACGACTACTACATCCCGGCCATGCACGCATCAGCACGGCGGGTGCGCAACGAGCGCATCCGCGCAGAGTTCAACGGCCGCAACCTCACGCTGATCTGCCGCCGCTACGGCGTGAGTGCGCGCACCGTCTATCGCGTCGTGCGCCGCAACGAGGCTGCGTGATGCGCAGTTTGTGACACCGCGCCCCTAAAAATGGCACAGCCTGCGCAGTAGCGTGCAGTGGCCTACAGCCACCGGCGCGCGCAATGCCTACCACCACCACGCAGACCCGACTCGACGCCTACCTCGCCGCCGAGGCCGCGATCCTCCAGGCGCAGGAATTCCGCGGCGGCGACCGCACCCACCGCATGGCCGAGTTGCGCGACGTGCAGGCGCAGATCGACCGCCTGCAACGCCAGCTGAACCGCGAACAATCCGGTAGCGGGTTGCGATTCTCCGTCGCCAACCTCTCGGGCGAGTGACGCGGATGAACGCAATCGACCGCCTCATCGCCTACCTCGCCCCCGGTGCAGCCCTGCGCCGCCGCGCGGCTCGTGCCGTGCTCGCCCACTACGAAGCCGGCGAGCCTTCCCGCCTGCGCAAGTTCCACCGAGAGCGCGGCAGCCAGAACGAACTGGTGCAGCGGGGCGCTGCCGCCGTGCGCGCCCAGGCGCGCCACCTGGCGCGCAACCACGACATCGCGCGTGGTGCGCTGCGCGTCATGGTCAACAACATCGTCGGGCCGAAGGGTGTCGGCGTGGATCCGCAGCCGCGCCGGCGCGACGGCACCATCCATCAGGAGTATGCGCGCGACCTGCTCGAGGCCTGGCGAGACTGGAAACGCCGCCCCGAGGTCACGCACCGCATGCCCTGGACGCGCATGCAGCGTGCCCTGGCGTGGTCGTGGCTGCGCGACGGCGAAGTGTTCGGCCAGATGATTACCGGTGTGCGCGCCGATCTGGACCACGGATCCCGCGTGCCTTTCTCGATCGAGGCTTTCGAGGCCGACTGGGTGCCCATGGATTTCAACGACGACGCGCGCGGCATCGTCCAGGGCGTCGAGCGCAACGCATGGGGCAAGCCGCGCGCGGTGCATGTGCTGCGGCAGCCCGCCAACCGCATCGGAATGCCCTACACGCGCAACACCGTGCGCATCCCGTGGGACCGCGTGCTGCACATCGCGACGCTCGATCACATCGGCCAGGTGCGCGGCGTGAGCGAGTTCGCCAGCATCATCACGCGCCTCGAGGACATCAAGGACTACGAAGAGTCCGAGCGCGTCGCGGCCAAGATCGCCGCCATGCTCACCGCCTACGTGCGCAAGGGCTCGCCCGATATCTACCAGCCGTCGGAGACGCCCGCGCCGCCGCGCGAAATCAAGCTGCAACCCGGCACCATCATCGACGACCTCGGCGTCGGCGAGGAAATCGACCTGGTCGATTCCAAGCGCCCGAACCCCAACCTCATCACATTCCGCCAGGGCCAGTTGCGCGCCGTCGCCGCCGGCCTCGGTGCCTCGTACTCATCCGTCAGCCGCGACTACAACGGCACCTACAGCGCCCAGCGGCAGGAGCTGGTCGAGCAGTGGGTGCACTACGCCTGCCTCACCGACGACATGGTCGGCGAGCTGCAGCAGCCGGTGTGGGAAGAGTTCGTCCGCGCCTGCCACCTCTCGCGCGTGGTCCCGATTCCGCGCGATGTCGTCGCCGGTACCGAGGACGACGCCATGTACATCGCCGCGGCCATGCCGTGGATCGACCCCGTGCGCGAGGCCACCGCATGGAAGGTGCTCATCGAAACCGGCCTGGCCAGCGAGATCGAAGCTATCCGCCGCCGCGGCCAGAACCCGCTGGACGTGCTCGAGCAGATGAAGCAGTTCCGCGACCGTGCCGAAGAACTGGGCGTGCGCTTCTCGGCGTCCGAACTGGCCGCCGACGCGCTCGACGACGACGAGGATTAACGGCGCAGGTTTTGTCATCGCGTCCCTAAAAGTGGCACAGCCGCGCCGTTACGGTGGCTCCACTTGCTCACCAGCACGGCAGCCGACCAACACACCGGGAGCAGAAATGCCGAAGAAGTGGTATTCCATCCGGGCATCAGGCCCGCGCGCCGAAGGTGCCTCCGCCACGGCGGAGATCTTCATCTACGGCGACATCGGCGAATCGTGGTGGGACGAAACCGTCACCGCCGCGCAGTTCGTCAAAGACCTCGGCGCCATCGAGGCCGACCGCATCACCGTGCGCATCAACTCGGTGGGCGGGTCCGTGCCCGACGGCCTGGCCATCTACAACGCCATCCGCCGCCACCCGGCCGACATCACCGTCGCCATCGACGGCATGGCCATGAGCATCGCCAGCCTCATCGCCATGGCGGGCGACACCGTTGAGATGGCCGAAAACGCCATCCTCATGATTCACGCGCCGTGGACGGTCGCCGGTGGCAACAGTGCGGACTTCCGCGAAGCCGCAGATATGCTCGACAAGTGGGCCGAAGCCATGGCGACGAGCTACGCCGCCAAGACCGGCAAGAGCATGGACGACGTGCTCGCGCTGCTCACCGACCGCGTCGACCACTACTACACCGCCGCAGAGGCCGCCGACGAAGGCTTCGTCGACACCGTCGTCTCGGCGCTCCCGATTGCCGCCTCCGCGGTCATTCCCAAGTCCGCACTCGCCCGCTACCCGTCGGCTGCGGAGCGGCTCCCCGATCCAGTATCAGCGCCCGCGGCAGCCGCCGCGAATCAACCCAAGGAGCAGACCATGCCCGAGAAAGAGACCCCGGCGGCGCAACCGCAACCCGCCGACGAGAAAGCCATCACCGCCAAGGTGAAGGCCGCCGAGAAGAAGCGCCGCGAGGACGTGCGCGCCGAGTTCGCGCCGTTCGTCGAGCGCGGTATCGAAGGGATCGTCGCCATCCGCGACGCCTGCCTCGAGGACACCGAGTGCTCGCCTGACGCCGCCGCGAAGCAGATCCTCGCCCACCTGGCGAAGGACGCCAAGCCGGTCGGCGCCGCCCATGTCGAGACCGTCGAGGACGAAACCGACAAGCGCCGCACCGCCATCGTCGCAGCCGTGCTGGCCCGTGCCGGCGTGGCCGACCGCGCCACGCGCGAGCAGGCCATGGCCGGCGGCTTCCGCTCGCTCAAGCTGCTCGACATCGCCCGCGACAGTCTCGCCCGCGCCGGCATCCGGCACGAGAACATGGACCAGCGCCAGATCGTCGCCGCCGCCTTCACGCAGAGCACCAGCGACTTCCCGGTGCTGCTCGAGAACGCCATGCACAAGACGCTGCAGGCCGCCTACGCCGCCGCGCCGGACACCTGGAGCCGCTTCTGCCGCACCGGCAGCGTGAGCGACTTCCGCGACCACCCGCGCTATCGCATCGGCAGCCTCGGCAACCTCGACGCGCTCAACGAGCTCGGCGAGTTCAAGCACAAGGCGGTGCCCGACGGCGAGAAGGCCTCCGTGCGCGCGAGCACCAAGGGCAACATCATCAACCTCAGCCGCGAGGCCATCATCAACGATGACCTGGGCGCATTCATCGGCCTGTCCAACTCGCTCGGCCGTGCCGCAGCGCGCACTGTCGAGGCCGACGTCTACGCCATGCTCGCGCTCAACGGCGGTCTCGGCCCCACGATGCTCGACGGCAAGACGCTGTTCCACGCCGATCACAACAACCTCGGCACCGGCAGCGCCCTGGGCGTCGAAGGGCTGGACGCCGACCGCGTCGTCATGGCCAGCCAGACGGACATCGGCGGCGACGAGTTCCTCGACCTGCGCCCGGCCGTGCTGCTCGTGCCGCTCGGCCTGGGTGGGCAGGCGCGCGTCATCAACAGCGCCGAATACGACCCGGACACCTCCGGCAAGCTCCAGCGCCCGAACATGGTCAATGGCCTGTTCAGCGACATCGTCGACACGCCGCGCCTGACCGGCACGCGTCGCTACCTGTTCGCCGACCCGAATGAGGCCGCCTGCATCGAAGTGGTTTTCCTCGACGGCAACCAGGAGCCGTACCTCGAGCTCGAGACCGGCTTCACGGTCGACGGCTCGAGCTGGAAGGTGCGCCTCGACTACGGCGTCGGCGCGGTCGATTTCCGCGGTGCCGTCACCAACACCGGCGTCGTGCAGGGCGGCTGATCGTAACCCCACCACGGGCCGGTTGCCGCCGGCCCGCACCAGGAGAGCAACATGGCCAGCAACTTCATTCAGGACGGCAACGTCATCGACTACACCGCCGGTGCAGACATCACCAGCGGTTCGGTCGTCAAGCTCGGCAACATCCTCGGCGTGGCACTTACCGACATTGCCAACGGTGCGACCGGTTCGGTCGCCATCCGTGGCGTGTTCCGCGTGCCCAAGGTTTCCGGCGCGGTCATCACCCAGGGCGAGTCCCTCACCTGGGACGTGTCCGCCAACGCCAGCGCGGGCGCGTTCGACGACAACCTCGCCACGCCGGCCACCGGTGATGTGACCGGCCCGCCGGCCGTCGCCGCAGAGAGCGCCGGCAGCGGTGCCACCACGCTCGCCGTGCTGTTCACCGGCGTGCCGGGCACGGTGACGTAATGAGCGCCTTCGGCCTCCTCGAACAGCGCATGGCCGACGCCGGTCGGCGGCTGCACAACGCAGCCGTCACCCCCGCCGCCGGCCAGCCCTTCACCGCGCAGTTCGACCAGGCCGACCGCTCCGCCTTCGACGGCAGTGCCATGGTGGGCGACCACACCCTGCGCTACCTCTCGGCCGATGCCGTGCTCGAGGCGGGCGACGTGCTCAGCATCGACGGCGCCGACTACCGCGTGGCCGACACGCCCGAGCGGATCAACGCGCACGAGCGCGTCGCGCAGCTCGTCGGCGTGTACGTGGAGGCCGGCTGATGTTCGCGCAGCTTGAAACCGACCTGCACGCGCTGCTCGACGGTGCCGTGCCAGGCGTGACGCTGCACGGCACGCTCGACCCGCTGCCCGAGATCGGCCAGAGCGGCACTCGGCCCATCTTCCTGCGCACGGAATGGGGTGGGGCACCCATCACCGCCCGCACCACTGACGCCGCGCAGGTTGAGCAGCGCTTCGCCGTCTCGCTGTATGTCGCCGGCGCCCGCGCCAGCGAGTCCGACCGCACGGCCGCGCTGGCCGGCCTCACCGAGATCCTGCGCCGCCTCATCGGTTGGCAGCCCACCGGCGAGCACAGCCAGGTGGAGTTCGACGCCGGCGCGCCGCCCGACGAGTTCGGCGGCGTGTGGCGCTACAGCATCAACATCACGATCCCCAGCGTGACGCTGCGGGTGCAACCTCAGGAGTAACGTCATGCCACTCGCTTCCACCACCCGCGGTTACAAGGGCAAGGGCCATGTCAGCCTGCGCCCGAAGAACGGCCTGGGCCGCCAGTTTCGCCTGGGCAACGTCATCAACCTGAACGAGACCATCGAGGTCGAGCGCGAAGGCCGGCAGAATTTCCAGGAGGTCGGCGGCGGCGAGCTGGACGTGACCGAGACGGTGTCGTCCGTCACCGCCGAACTGGTCGTCAACGACATCAAGCCGCAGACCATCGCCATCGGCCTGCGCGGCTCCTACGAGCTGGAAGCCAGCGACACCGTCTCCGACGAGGCCGCGCTCGCCTGGCCGCGCGAGCGCGTCACCTTCGCCCGCATCCCCGACCCGGCCGAAGCCATCACCGTCGCCATCGACGCCACCGCGTCGTGGGCCGCCACCACCGAATACGCGGTGGGCGACCTCATCGCCGACACCAGCCGCGCCTACATCGTCACCGTGGCCGGCGAATCCGGGAGCGTCGAGCCCTCGTGGCCCACCGACGGCACCACCGTCAGCGACGGCACCGTCACTTGGCGCGACATCGGCCCCGTCGCCCTGGTGCAGGACACCGACTACGCCCGCACGCCGCACGGCATCCAGATGATGGCCGCTTCGGATGCCAAGTTCGTTGGCGACCTCGCGCTGCCGCTCACTGTCGGCTACACGAAAAACGCCCAGTACATCATCCAGGCGCTGGTCAATTCCGGCGAGGAATACGAGATGATTTTCGACGGCCTCAACGAAGTCGACAGCGGCAACCCCATGGTCGGGCGCTACTTCCGCGTCAAGTTCTCGCCGACCAGCGGTTTCAGCCGCATCGGCTCCGAGTTCGCCGAACTCACGCTCTCCATGACGGTGCTCTCCGACGACAACCGCGTCGGCTCCGGCCTCTCGAAGTTCATGGAATTCGCCATCGTCTGACCCCCGGCGCCATGCCAATGCGTCCGCCCCGCGCGGGCGCATGAGCCTGCCGCCACCGTCGATCCGCCGCAATGGCCCGCGATCCCAAAACCCGCATTCTCATCACCGCCAAGGACGAAGCGTCCGGCGTTTTCGCCAGTCTGCAGCGAAACGCCGGCCGCATCGCTGCGGCCATTGCGGGTTACTTCGGCATCCGCATGTTCGGCGGTGCCATCTCCAGCGCCGCCGACTTCGAAGAGCAGATGGACAAGGTCGCGGCCATCACGCGCGCCGGCACCACCGAGCTTGAAGCCCTGCGCACCGCCGCCGACCAGGCCGGCACCACCACCCGTTACACCGCAACGGAATCCGCGCAGGCGCTGGAAAACCTCGCCCGCGCCGGCTTCTCGGCCTCCGAGTCCGTCGAGGCGCTGCCCGGCGTGCTCAGCCTCGCCCAGGCCAACGGCGTGGAGCTTGCCGAAGCCGCCGGCCTGGTCACCCGCGCCGTGCGCGGCATGGGCCTCGAAGTGGCCGAATCCGGCCGCGTGGCCGACGTGCTCACGGAAGCCGCCGCCCGTGCCAATACCACCGTCACCGGCCTCGGCCAGGCGCTGGCCTACGCCGCGCCCACCGCCCAGGCGCTTGGCCTGTCGCTGGAAGACACCGTCGCCATCATCGGCAAGTTCGCCGACGCCGGCATCGACGCCAGCCGCGCCGGCACCGCGCTCAACAACATCCTCGCGCAGTTCAGCAACCCGGCCAGCAAGTTCCGCCGCGAGCTGGCCGATGCCGGCATCACGACATCGGATTTCGGCGAGGCCCTGGTGCAGCTCGCCGGCGCCGGCGATCGCGGCAAGGGCGCCATCATCGCAGTCGGCCAGGAAGCCGGCCCGGCCCTGCGTGCGCTGCTCAACCAGGGCATCGACGGCCTCAACGAGCTGCGCACCTCGCTTGAAAACGCCGACGGCGCCGCCGGGCGCACCGCCGAGACCATGGACGGCAACCTGCGCGGCGCCACGCGCGGTTTTGCTAGCGCCTGGGATGCCGTGCGCCGTGCCGTGGTCGAGCCGCTGCTCGAGCCGCTCACGAAGCAGATTGTCGACCTCGCGCAGCGCTTGCGCGATTTCGTCAGCAACGGCACGGCCAGCGCCTTCGGCGAAGCCCTGCGCGCTGCCTTCCAGTCCGCCGCCGGTGCCGTGCGCGAATTCGTCGGCCAGATCGACTTCGAGGCCGTCGCGCGCGACCTGCGCGAGTTTGCTGAGCGCACCGGGCAGATCCTCGACGATTGGGGTGGCCGCGTCGCCGCCGCGGGCCGGCAGCTCGGCAACGTATTCAACGGCCTGAACTTCATCTGGGAAGGCTTCCGCATGACGGTCTACGCCGCCGGCGAGGCCATCACCGGCGTGCTCTCCAACATCACCAGCGCCGCCGCTCACACCGCCGACGTGTTTTCGCGCCTGACCTTCGGCAGCGTCTCGCAGGGATTCAGCGAGATGGCCAAGAACATCCAGTTCGAGGCGGACGCGCTGTGGCACGTCTCCGAGGAATTCGCCAAGAAGGCCGAAGAATCCTCCGTGCGCGTCACCGAGGCCTGGCAGCAAGTCGTCGACGGCTACACCGACAGCGGCGAGGCTGCGCAGCAAGCCGCTGCCGCCACTGCCGCTGCGGGCGAAGCCGCCGCCAAGGCAGGCCAGCAGGCGGAGCTATCCGCCGAGCAGCTCGACGCGCTGGGCGAGGGCTTCGAATACGTTGACGGCGAATCGCGCAAGGCTGCCGAGGGCGTCCAGCAGGCCGCGAACGCCGCCGCCGAGGCCAACGATAACCTCAAGGGCGCCGCGGCCAGCGCCGAGGAAGTGGGCGCCGCCTACGAGCGCCTCGGCATCACCAGCAGCGAAGCCCTGCAGCGCGCCGCCGACAACGCCCGGCGCGACTTCGAACTGATCCGCGACAGCGGCACAGCCAGCGCCCGCGACATTGAGCGCGCATTCGAGGTGTATGCCGAGAAAGCCATCGAGGCCAATGGTGGCGTCGCCAATGCCGCCGTGCAATCGGAAGCCGCCATGCGCGGGCTGGAAGTGCAGGTCGATAGCACCGGTAAAACAACGGTGAGCAGCATGGCGGATGCGGCCAACGCCACACGCGCACTGGGTCAGGTCGCGGACGAAACATCCGGGCGAATCTCCGGCATCAGCGATGCAGCACAAGAGGCTGCGGACAAAACCGGATCGATTTTCGATGATGCGAGCGGATCGGAGTCTAGCCGCCGGGCAGTGGCGGGCGAGGATTTTTCAGAAGTGCTGCGCCGCGCTGAGGCGGTGGGTGGTGAGGAACTCCGCGCCGAATTTCTCGAGACCATCAACGCATGGATCCGAGAGGCGAACAAGTCTGCGTTTCGCGGATTCGGCCCCCCGGGCGGTGACGCCGACATGTTGCGCGGCGAGCTTGAGCGGATTCTGGATCGCGCTGAGCGCTCGCCTTCGGGCGCAGCATCCCAGCGCGCCACCTCCGCAGCGCCCACCTCCCACACCGTCAACATCAACATCGGCGGGCGCAGCACCCCCGTCAACATGGCGTCCGCACAAGACGCTGAAACCCTCGTGAGAGAGCTCGAACAGCTAGAGCGGAGCGCCGCATGAGCATCGCGTATCACACCCTCGGCGGCGTGCAGATCCCCGACGACATCTGGTGGCAGAACGAATTCGAATGGTCGCCGGTGGAGCAGGTGCGCGAGCACTCCATTGCCGGCGCGCTCGTCATCGACGAGGCCGAACGCCAGGCCGGCCGGCCCATCACCCTGGCCAGCAACCCGCGCGGCGGGTGGATCAGCCGCGGCGCCATCAAGGCCCTGCGCGCGCTGGCCGACGACGCCGGGCAAGCCTACACGCTCACCCTGGCCGACGCGCGCGAATTCACCGTGCGATTCGACCTGCAAGCCCCATTCGAGGCCGTGCCCCTGCGCCCGGCCAACGACATGACCGACGCCAGCCTGTACCGGCTCACCATCCGCCTGATCGAGGTCTGACCCATGCCCATCCTGCCCAGCGACATCCAGCTCCTCGAATCCGAGCGCATGCGCGACACGCCCGACGGCGGCGGGCGCATGACGCAGAACGTCATCCCCAGCGGCCAGGCGGGCAACGTGTTCCAGAAAGTATCGCGCATCGACTCGGTGTATGGCCGCGTTAACCTGCTCAAGATCTATGTTGCCGTGCGCACCGCGACTCTGGAGATGTATGCCGGCGCGCACGCCATCATCACCGCACCGCCGGAAAACGACCGCATCTCGTGCTGCCTGTTCTCGACCGGTTCGTGGTTCGACCAGCGCAGCGCAGCGCGCGATCGCATCGAAAGCTACGTGGTCGCCGGGCCGATTTCGCGCATGCGCGTCTATGGCCAGCAGCTCATCGGCCAGCGCGCCATCCTGCTCTACCAGCGCCCGGAAGATCCGCTCCCCGACGTGGGCGAGGTGTACGTGCTGTCCGTTGAATCCGGCGCGGGCGCCGGCACGCAGCAGTACGTGCGCATCACCGCGGTGAACCACGAGTTGCGCACCTTCACCGACAACGTCGGCGATTTCCAGCGTCGCATCCTCACGTTGTCCATCGGCAGCACCCTGTCGCAGACCTTCGCGGGTGCCGAGGTATCGCGCTACAGCACCGACCCATCGCCGACCAGGCTGCGCACCACGCAGGTGGCCGACGCCAGTAAATACTACGGTCTGCAGCCCATCACCGAAGCCGGCGAGCTGGGCGACGTGACGCTGCGCCTGGCCAGCGTGTATGCGCCGCTGGTGCCCAGCACGCAGCGCGAGACGGCGGTGAGCCTGGCGAGCATCACCAGCGCATCCCAGTGGGTTCAGACCGGCCCCACGCGCACCGCCGCCGCCAAGAACTACGGCAGCGGCAATCAGTGGGAGCAGTACCACCTGCCGCCGGGGTCGATTCTCCACTCGGTCTATCTGCGCCGCCTCGATACATCCGTGGTCAACTGGACGATGCAGTTCGACGAGGACGGAAACAAGATCGGCAGCTATTCCGGCCCGATCGACCTGCGGGTACCGCAGGCCAGCTACAACCGCGAAGCCGGCGTTCTGGAGTTCCTGAACGAGAGCCAGTTCGGCGTTCAGGTGACGCCGACCTACACCACCAGTGTGCAGGCGGCCACGCCCGCCCACACCCATCAGATCGAGATCACCCTCGGCACCCGCGGCACGGTCTACCCGATCACCCTCAACCCGCTCCCCGCGCCAGGTACGGTGCTGGTGGACTTCCGTGCGCTGGGCCGCTGGTACCGCCTGCGGGACGACGGTGCTGGCGTGCTCGTTGCCAACGACCCCAGCGAGGGCACCGGTAGCGTCGACTACGCCACCGGCGCGTGCATCATCACCCTGGGCGCGCTGCCGGACGTGGGCAGCGCGGTGCTGGTTTCCTGGGGTAGCCCGGTGCACTACCAGCGGCGCGACGGCGGCAACGCCGTGGCTGCCACTACCTTCGACCTGTCCTACACCTTGGCGCAGCGCCCGGTGCGGCGTGGCACGCTGGAGGTGTCGTGGGTGGTCAACAACGCCACGCGCACCGCTACGGACGATGGCAACGGCAACCTCACCGGCACCGGCATGACCGGCACCGTGGCCTACCACACCGGCGAAGTGCGCCTGCGCTTTTCCACGCCGCCCGATCGCGGCTCCATCCTCAGCAACGACTACACCTGGCGCGATGGCGCCGATGAGGACCTGTTCGGGCAGCAGGAGGATATGTCCACCGCCGCGCCCGTCACCGATGGCACGCTCAGCGTGCCCGGCACCGGCCCGTATCTCAATGCAGGCTCCATGCTGTTGCAGATCGGCACGCTGCTGGCCGATGCGCAGGCCTACATCGACGCCGGCGGCGCGCTGCGCGTGCGTGCCGGCACGTGGAACGGCGAGGTGTACCAGCAGCGCCGCTGGCGCTGGTCCGACCAGCAGGTCGGCACATTCAACAGCAGCACCGGCGTCGTCACGATCACCAGCCAGTTGCAGACCAGCCGGGAGGTATGGGGCGTTATGCCCGGTGGCAACGCGGCGCAGTGGAGGCGTCAAGACGAGAGCTACCCCATCATTTCAGCCTCCGCCATCGTCGTGGAGCGCGACACCACGGCGGGAGAGGGCAGCACCTGGTCGCCGCAGGACGTGGCAGACGAGGAAGTCGAGGTCACCACCCTCACGTTCGACCTCACCGCCACCACGGCCGATCCGTTGGTGCCCGGGTCGCTCGTATTCCGCGCCACGGGGCTCACCTACGTCGACCGCAACGGCACGCTCTACACCAACGTCGACCCGCAAACCGGCGCCGGCCTTGCCGCCGGCCCTATCGACTACGAAACCGGCCTGGCGCAGCTCAGCTACTGGGGCAACAACGCCGCGGTCAACCGCCAGATCGACGCGATGCTCACCACCTATGGCGAGTTCGTCGCCACCGAGGCGTTTTTTCGCACCGCCGGCAGCCCCATCCGCCCGGCCAGCCTGTACGTGCAGGTCACCGCCGAGAATGGCGACCTGCTCACCGGCACCGCCGATCAGAACGGCGTCATCACCGGCGACTGGATGCGCGGCAACGTCGAGCAGACCATGGGCGTGGTGGCCGTGGAGTTCGGCCAGATGGTCGGGGGCGAGTGGGAACCGCGCGCGGTGTACCCCAGCACGCTGCGCTACAACAGCGTCATCCTCACGAACCTGCCGCTGGACGCAAACATCCTCGGGCTCGATCCCGTGCGCCTGCCCAGCGACGGGCGCGTGCCGATCTACCGCCCGGCCGATGTCGTGGTGCTGCACAACACGCAGCGCACGAATCTGGATAACCCCGTGCTGGCCGGCGCCGACTACACGCTGCCGCGCACCGACCTGGCCGTGGTGCGCCTCGAGGACGCCCACGGCGACCCCATCGCGCAGGACCGCTACGCCGTCAACCTCGAAACCGGCGTGGTCACCATCGCCGCGGACTGGGATGGCACCGGCGTCGACCAGCCGCTCACCGCCGTGCATCGCATCGAGGACATGCTGCTGCTCTCCGACGTGCAGATCAACGGCCAGGTCAGCTTCGACCCCGCGCTCTCGCGCGACTACCCGGTCGACGGCACGTATCTGTCCGGCGCGCTGCTGTTCGGCGACATGCAGGCGCTGGTCACCAGCCTGTTTGATCAAAACACGTGGACCGGCGTGTGGTCCGACACGCTCATCGGAAGCCAGGCCAACGCCCAGTACAACGACATCGACAACCCGGTCGAAGTGCTCAACGAGTCCGCCGTGACCGAGCGCTGGCGCATCAACTTCACCGGATCCACCAGCTTCCAGTTGTTTGGCGAAAACCTCGGCCTGATCGCCACCGGCAACACCGGCACGGATCTGGCGCCCG
This sequence comes from uncultured Azoarcus sp., assembly GCA_963975885.1. GTDB lineage: Bacteria > Pseudomonadota > Gammaproteobacteria > Burkholderiales > Rhodocyclaceae > Pseudazoarcus. Next base: position 136,388 of record CAXBIS010000005.1, on the reverse strand, counting down.
TCAACCCGCTCACCGGCGACCCGTATTTCGTGCTGCGCGCGGCCGGCTGGGGCGGCGGCTGGGCCACCGGCAATCAACTGCGCTTCAACACCGTCGGCGCGGCCGGCCCCACGTGGATCGCCCGCACCATCCTTGCCGGCGCCACCCTCGAAGGCGACCAGTTCGACATCGAAGCGCGCGGCGACGTCGATTAACCCAGGAGACCCCAGCACATGCCAGCCCCCGAAACCTATGAATGGAGCGCCGCTGCGGTGGTCGCCGCACACACCGCCGTGCGCGACCTCATCGACGGCCACGCCACGCTGCCCGGCGCCGTGCTGGTGCGCGACGCCGCCGACGTGTTGCTCGGCACCATCACCCTCACCGACCCCTGCGGCACTGTCAACGGCACCACCGGCCAGCTTGCCTTCGACTTCGACGGCCGCGAGGAAGATGCCCCCGCCGGCGGCACCATCGCCTACGTCGAGTTCGTCGACGGCGACGGCACCGTACACCTCGCCCTGCCTGCCGAAGCCGGCACCGAGTCCGTCAGCGGAAAGGCCGTGTTCAACACCCTGACCGTGGTCGCGGGCGGGCCGATCGAGATGGTTTCGGCGGTGGTGGGGTGAGGCCGTGACCACGCTGTATCGAGACAACTTCGACGTCACGCAGGTCGGCAATCAGCCGGCCGGGTGGACTCCGCGATGGGACGGGGGGTCGTGGTCGGTAGTGAGCGGAAACTTTCTGCGGCGCGTCTCGCCGTCTAATGCGTGGTGGGCGATGCAGTCGCCGTACACCGGTGATGGTGGCGCGATCAATGTCCTGGCAAAAGTCAAGATGGATCAGAACGAGGGCTCTGCACGCAGCGCGGTTTTGTTGCGCGGTAGCGGCACAACTGCATATTCAGGTTACATGCTGCTGCTGAACCGAAACAGCGGTGGCACTGGCAATGCCGATGCACTTTCTCTGCGCCGTTATGACGCGGGCGGTAGTGCTTCTGTGGTGGAGGATGCGGCCATCAGCATCAATACCAGCGATTGGCACTGGTTGAAACTGCAGGCCGACGGGGGAAGCCTGCGCGGCAAGGTGTGGGCGGTCGGGGTATCGGAGCCGGCGTCGTGGACGGTAGAAATTGTCGATGCGACCTATGAGTCCGGATGGGCTGGGGTGGCGTGTCGATCGATTGGTCGGACGTTCGACTTCGCCGGTTTCCGCGTCGCTGCAATGCGCGATGGGGCTGTGTCCGGGGTTGTCACTGATGTGGCCGCAGAAAATGTTGCCCGCGTCGTGCGCGCATATGACCGCGATACCGGCGAACTGATCGGCGAGACCACAAGCGACGAGACGACAGGCGCATACACGATTACAGTGCCAGCGGGGCGCGAGATTGACCGCATCGTGCTGGCCGAGGATGACAGCACGCCGCTCTACAACGACCTCATCGACCGGGTGATTCCGGCATGAGCTACACGCGCCCGCCCTACAACGCAGCGGACGCGACCTGGCAGGGCGCGCAGGACTACACGCGCCCGACGCACGATACGGCGGACGCCACGTGGGCGCCGACGCTGGTCACCGCGCTCGTCTCCGTCCCGTCGCCGCTGGGCGCCCCGGCAGCGGTGGGCGAAGTGCTCGTCATCCTGGTTGAGGGCGTGGCGGCGGTGCCCTCACCGCTGGGCGCCCCTGCCGCGCTGGCCGATGTGCCGGTGCAGGCGCGCACCAGCGTGCCCGGCCCGCTCGGCCTGCCGGCCGCGCTGGGCGAACTGGTGCAGACGGCCCTGGCCGCCGTGCCGTCGCCGCTGGGTGCGCCGGCGGCGGTGGCCACCGTGGTGCGCTACGAGCTGCGCGGCGCTGTGCGTGATCAAGGCGTGCTTGTGGAGCGCCGCGTGCGCGCCTACCGGCTGGACACCGGCGAGCTGGTCGCGCAGGGCGATACCAGCGCCGGCCTGTTCCGCCTGCCGGTGGGATTCGAGGCGCGCTTGTTCACGGTGCTGCCGGTGCATCTGGACGAGGCCGCCACCGACTACACACCGCCCTGCGCCAACCGCGTGCAGTCCGTGCTGGCCATGGACGAGGTGGCCGCATGAGCGCCCAGCCCGGCAACAGCATCGGCCTGAACTACCGCCCGCAGCCGGCGGCGGCGGAGCAGGGCGACGACATCTGGCTGGAATACACCCTCACCGGCTTGCGCCGCATCGGCACGCGCGTGGTCGCGCCTTGGGTGCTGGCCAACCCGTCCATCAGCCGCGTGCGGGCGCTGCGCCCGGACACCACGCTGCGCGACATCCCACGCAGCGTGCCGTGGCGCGTTGCCGACCCGCTGCCGGTGCGCGCCGTGCTGCCCTGGGGCGTGGCCGACACCGCAGACCGAGCAGTGCGCGCGAACTGGGGCACGTTCGACCGCAAAGCCGACCCGCGCAGCATCTTCCCCTGGGGCGTGGCCAGCACCGCCGACTGCGACGGCCGCCTGCCGTGGGGCCGCTACACCCGCACACCCGCGCGGTCCGAGCGCCCCGGCTGGGGCATTACGCAGGCGCGCGACACCGCCGCCACGCTGCCCTGGGGTGTATGCGCCACGCTGGACCAGCGCCTTGCCGCCCGCCATGGCCGCGCCGTGCGCGCCTATGCCGTGCACGAGCTGCCCTGGGTGCGCTACAGCCGCATCGTCGACCCCGGCTGGGGCGTGGTCACCCCGCCCAACGAACCGCCCACCGACGAAAACGGGACGATTTTGGTCCCGAAGCTCAGGAGCTACATCGTGGTCAACAACGCCAGTCTCATGCGGGTGAGCAACTCGCTCGCCATCGAGGCGCTCACGCTCGAGGTGCGCGGCGATGCCGACGACGTGCACTGGGCGTGGTCTGCCTCGCTTTTCGCCAAGCAACTCGACGACCTGGAGCCGGACACCCCGGGCGAGCTGGTCGAGCTCGAAGCGCAGATCAACGGCGTGGTGTGGCGCCTGCTGGTGGAGGATATCGCCCGCGATCGCCGCTTCGCGCAGGACCGCATCAACATCGGCGGCCGTGGCATCGCCGCCAACATCGCCGACCCCAACTACGAGCGCGAGAGCCGCGACAACACCGCCGGCGCGCTCACCGCGCAGCAAGTGGCTGCCGCCGCCCTGACGGACAACGGCGTCTCCATCGGCTGGTCGCTGGCGTGGAGCGCGCCGGACTGGCTCATCCCCGCCGGCGCCTGGGTGCACACCGGCACGCCGCTGGAAGCCGTGCGCCGCATCGCCGATGCCGGCGGCGGCTACGTGCGCGCCGACCCCATCATCAAGACCCTGCACGTGCTGCCGCGCTACCCCACGCTGCCGTGGGAATTCGCCGCCGCCACGCCGGATTACGTGCTGCCCGCCGAGGCCACTACGCGCATGGCCACGCGCTACATCCGCCGCCCCCCGCATAACGTGGTGTGGATCCAGGGCGGCGAAGTGGGCGGCATCCTCGCCCAGGTCAAACGCACCGGAAGCGCCGCCGACCGCGCAGCCGAAGCCGTGGTGGACCCGCTCGTCACCCACGTCGACGCCGCGCGCGGGCGCGGCGAGGCCATCCTCGGCAACACCGGCCCGCAGCAGCTCATCACCGTAGAGACGCCCATCCTCGACGAAGTCGGCCTCATCCCCATCGGCGCGCTGGTCGAGTGGCAAGAGGGCGCCACGGCACTGCGCGGCATCGTGCGCAGCGCCCGCGCCAGCTTCGCCCGCCCGCGTGCGCGCCAGACGCTGGAGATCGAATGCCATGAGTAACCCGTTGCTCGCCCTGCGCAAGCTCTTTGCCGGCCCGCCGCTGATGGTCGGCACCGTCACCGCCATCAATGGCGCCGAGTGCGTCATCGAGCTGGACGACGGCGGCATCCACACCGCACGTGGCGCGGCCACGGTCAACGACCGCGTGTGGTTCCGCCCCGGCGGCACCATCGAAGGCGCCGCGCCCGCGCCCACCGTCGACGTCATCGAGATCTAGGAGGCCACGCCATGCACCCCGTCGGACTCAAGCTCATCGTCGCCGCGCTCATGCGCGCCTGGCGTCGCTATCGACACCGCCGAACGCAGTGAGGACCGCGTAATGCCAACGCCCGAGGAAAACCGCCTGATGCAACAAATGGTCGACGAGCGAATCGAGCACCACCTGGGCCAGTCCGAGCGCCGCCAGAAGGACCGCATGGACAAAGGATTCCACGACGTGTGCGAGCTGCTGCGCAGCGCGTTCCCCGACGGCGACCCCGTCGAACACCGACGCGCGCACGAACAGATGATCGAGTTCCACAAGCAGCGCGCGGACTTCTACCGCGACCTGAAAAAGCAACTTGCCAGCAAAGGCATGCTCGCGATCGTCGGCATCGTGCTGCTCGCGCTGTGGCACTACGTGGGCGATGCCATTCGGCGGGGTGGGGCATGACGCAGACCCCGCTCACCGCCGACCGCCTGCGCCGCGCCACCGGCTGCAGCCCGGCCACCGCCGCCAAGTTCATCGAGCCGCTGCGCATCGCCTGCCGCCGCTACGACATCAACACCCCGGCGCGCATTGCCGCCTTCCTCGCGCAGCTCGCGCACGAATCCGCGCGCTTCGACCGCCTCAGCGAGAACCTCAACTACAGCGCCCAGGGGCTGGCCGCCACCTGGCCCAGCCGGTTCCGCGACGCCGCCGGCCAGCCCAGCGCCCTCGCGCGCGAGCTGCATCGTCGCCCCGAGGCCATCGCCAACGTCGTGTATGCCGACCGGCTCGGCAACGGCCCCGCCGAATCCGGCGACGGCTGGCACTACCGCGGGCGCGGCCTCATTCAGATCACCGGCCGCAGCAACTACCGCGCCTGCGGCGACGCGCTCGGCATCGACCTGGAGCGCTACCCCGAACTGCTCGAGTACCCGCTGTATGCCGCACTCAGCGCCGGCTGGTACTGGGACGCCCGGCGGCTGAACCAGCACGCCGACGCCCACGACGTCGAGCGCATCACCCGACTCATTAACGGCGGCACGCACGGCCTGCGCGACCGCCTCGCACTCACCGAGAAGGCCATGACCGCACTCGCTTGACCCATCAACGGGCGGCCGGGCCATTCATCAACGCCAATTCTACGAGGCCCGCGTCGCCCACCCCTTTCACCGGCCCGATCAACGGGCGGCAACGGTCGGTTTCCGATCAAGTTTCGGGGGACAACCCCGGCCCGCGCCGCCCACCACACAGGAGAACCACCGTGAAGCGAACCACGATCCTGATCGCCACGCTCGTCGCCGCCGCGCTGTTCGGCGGTTGCACGGCGCAACAAGCCCGCGACACCGCGCTGGCCAGCGCGCACCTGGTCGCCCTGCAAGACCAGTACAAGCACGCGGCACGTATCTACGATGCGCACATCAACGACGTACCCGAGCCGCGCCGATCTGTCGTTCAGCGCGCCTGGGCAGTGGTCGATGTCATGCATGGGCGACTGCAATCGGGTAACGCCGTCGAGATCGTCGAGGCCGTCGCGCTGTATGAGCTGGCCCGGCCGGCGTGGCAGCAACTGCGCGACGAAGCCGTCGCGCTGATCGCCAGCGGAAAGATTCAAGACCCGTTCGACGTCGCACGATTGATGGAAATCGACCGTCGCGCCCAGCGCCTGGACGAATCAATGCAGCGCCTCGCGGCAGGCAACGGCGGCACGAGTATGGCCAGCATCGTCGGCGACCTCGCGCCGCTCGTGTCGCTGGTGGCGCGGCTCGCGCTGTAGGGGGCAGGGCGATGTTCGACTCGATCCCGCGCACCGCTTGGACCGGCCCGGGGCGCACCCGCGAGTTGATGGCCGACCTGGTATGGCGCGAGCGCATCAACGTCGGCCAGATGTTCGTGGATACACAAACCGTGATCCCGCGCGGCTTCCGAACCGATCTTTACAGCGTCCGGTTTCTCGGCAAGCTCATCACGCCGGACGTCGCCGAGCAGCAGGGGCCGGCCATCCTGCACGACTACGGCTACACCGTGCAGGGCATCAGCCGCGCCGAGGCCGACCGCCAACTGCTCGACGCCATGGCATCGGTCGGTGTCGGACTGGTGCGCCGTTGGCTGATCTATGCCGGCGTGCGCGTCGGCGGCTGGGTGGCCTGGCGGCGCAACAATCAAGAGCTGACGACCGACCCGCGGGCGTGGCTGGAGCTGCACGGAATCTATCGGCCCGAGCTTCACGGACCGCGCGCCGAAATCGACGCGATCGACGTCTAGCCGGCAGCGGCGCGCGCCAGATCCAGCCCACGCCGACACGCCGCCACAGCACGATGCACGTTCTGCCGCTCCGCACCCGCCGCCCGCGCAGCATCAGACAGCGCCAGACCCTCGACCAGCACCAGCCGCGCACCCTCGCGTGGCGCACTGTCGCGTAGGCGCAGCAGGGTAGATAGCGCGTCGAATTGCTCAGCGGTCACTCGGTCCATCTCGATCCTCCTTCCGCAGCGCCCGCTCGATGCGCTCGACCAGCCATTCGCCGAGCCTGCGCCCGTCCGATCGGCTCATTCGCACCCAGCGGGCCTTGACCTCGGCCGGCACGCGTAGATGCACGTTCGCTCCCTCGGATTGGTCGAGCCCGCAACTTTTGGCGAGCCCTGCAACTGCCATCCCGTCCCAGTCGAGTAGCGGTCGGTCGGAGTCGTGCCCGCTGGTTACGGCATCCATTACCGATGTGTACTCGTTCCATTCGGCGTCGAGGGCCTCAAACGTGTCTTCGGGGAGCAGCTTGCAGACGCGGCCGTGCTCAAACCGTACCGCCCCTCCGCGCAGCGAGTCTTTTCCGCCAAAGCCGTCGATAACCAATAGCCGACCGTGCTGTGGATGATCTACGATCGCCTCAACCCCAGGGTATCCGTATTCGCGCTCTACGGCGCGCGTCTCGATCACGACTGATTTCATGTTGCGCTCCTGTGCGCCCGGCTCAGCCGGGCTTGTTTTGATTACTGGCGGAAGGGGTTAAATCCGGCGCCGCCCTCGTTGTGCGAAAGATCGTACTCACGCTCTTTGCGGGCCTGCTCCTTGCGCTCTGCGATGTATGCGGCAGAGTGAGCGGCGATCATGCTCATGTGCTCAGCGGTCAAGGCGATTTTGCTGCCGACCGGAAGACCGTCGTCCTTGCTGCCCCAGACAAAAACGAGTCCGTCGTGCTTGACCGGCTGCCCGGCGTTGCGGCCATTGACCCAGACGCATCCCGTTTTATCGGCGCTAATGGTGAGGTTTTTGGCTTCGATGGTGCGGAGAGTGATTTTGCTCATGATCTTGCTCCTTTCGGAATCCCGGTGCCGCCGGGGCGGTGGTCTGCTTTGCTGCATCCCATGACTCTATTGTAATCATTTAAAAGAGTACGTCAAGCACTTTTTTCGGGGTGCGTGAAAAAAGTCACGGCGGGGCGGGGCGGCCCGAAAACCGGTCACAAACGCCAAAATCAAACCGCGAAAACACTGGGATTGCGGCTCGCTGTGTTTGTGACCGATTAGCGCCTATGTAATTGATTCGGCTGAAAATAGAAGATCCTTCGTAATCAGTAGGTCGCCAGTTCGATTCCGGCCAGCAGCACCAGTATTGGCGCGGCTTTCAGAGATGAGAGTCGCGCTTTGTTTTTGCGCGTTCACAAATCCGTTCACAAATAATCAGCGCACCGGCGCGACCTTGTTGCCGCGTCGGCGGCGGTAGATGCCGGCCGTGGTGGCCTCGGTCGAGTGGCCGAGCAGTTCCTGCGCGCGGCGCACGTCATCGACGTCGGTTGCGGCTTTGGATCTCAGGTCGCGGAATTGCCAGGTCTGTCCGCTGGTGTCGCGCGCGTCGTCGAATCTGGTGCGCAGCATCGTGTGCGTGAGCGGCTGGCCCTTGTCGGTCTGCACCAGCCAGGGGCCGGTGGCGGTGCGTGGGTGTAAGCGCGCGGCCGTTTTGTCACTGTTTTGCGCGCGTTTTGTCACTGCGTGCCGCTGCCCGTCCCGAGGTAGCGGAATCCCTGCACCGCTCTGAAGTGTCCCCCGAACCCGCTGCCTGAGTTGGCGGGCTGTCCTTTGCGTAGTCTCGCGGCCGTCATTGTGTCGATGCTGCGGGCTTTGTTGTCGCCGCATAGAGTCGCTGAGACCTGAGTCCACCCCGGTCGCCGACGCAGGGCGGTGGCGAGGCCGGGGTGGCTGGTGTGGAACAGGGTTCGCAGTGGGAGGCGGTAGCGGTTGCGGCCGTCGAGCCATGCCTGGCAGACGGCGTCGAGGAAGCGCAGGCCGACGCCGGCGCCTTGCCATTCGGGCATGACGACCAGCCGGCAGGCGCGGGCCTCGATCAGTCCCGGCCGGGTGCTGAACGCGACGTGTGCGACCGGCTCGCCGTCGATCCAGCCGACGTAGTTGGTGGAGGCGATCATGCGCGGCAGCTTCAGATAGTGATGCGGCTCAAAGTGCGGCCAGTGGCGCCAGTCGGTTTCCTCAATTTCCAAGTGCAGGCGCGGGCGGCGTCGAACCGACCCCCTGTCGAATACGCCCGTGGCGGTGTCGAAGACCCAATCCGGCTGCAGCCAGTCGAGCACGTCGTAGTGGCAGGACAGCAGCACGACTTGTCCGGCCGTGCGGCGCCACGCCTTGGCGAACGCGCCGGCGCCCACCTGAGCGATGCGCCGGTCGACCACGCTGGAGAATTCGTCAACGACGGCCAGTGCCGGCGCCTCGCACACCAGGCGTGCGAGCGTCGCGCGGAACTGCTCGCCGTTGGATAGCACGCCGAACGGGCGCAACCACGTGGGCACACTGCCCAAGCCTACGGCGGACAGCGCGGCGGTCACATCGTCGAACGACCCTGCCGGTGCGATGGCGTCGACGATGGCGCGATTGACCGGCCACGTCGGCGCGTACAACGGGCCGATTTCCCGGCCGAGGCTGGTCTTGCCCGAGCCGGATGGGCCGACGATTACGCCGATGCGCCAGTCCGTGTCCTCGATCGGCAACTCGGCGTCGAGTTCGAAGCGAGCGCCGGACTCGACGTTGAAGAGCGACTTCACGCGCGCGGCGCGGTAGGTGGTCGCCTCGTTGCAGCGGTGGCGAACGCGGATCTTCATACGGCCACCACCTTGAGTTTGTAGCCGGCCGCCTTGAGCGCGGTGTAGACGTCGCGCTGGTGCAGCTCGTCGCGACACAAGACGATCACGCCGAAGCGCGGGCGGTACTTGAAGCCGTTACGGCCGGGGGCCGGTCGGGCGGGTTTTGCGGGTGCCATTCGGTTCTCCGATGGTAGCGCTCGAGGCGCTCGGAGGCTCGATGGCCTTCGGGTTGTTAAAGAGGTTGAGGTGTCCGCAGCGCGGACACTTGATCTCGATGTTGCTGGGCTGGCCACGGGCCAGCAGGCGGCGGCAGTTGCCGCAGCGAAGTTCTTTCATTGCAAGCCCTTTCGTGTAGGCTTCGGCCCGCCCTGGTACCTGGGTGGCGGGCCTTGCCGGCTTGCAGACTAGTCCTGCAGGTTCGGGGCGTGGTCGGGTGCTGCAACACCCGGCCACGTCGCCCGTCTTTCTCCCATCACGGCCAACCGGCCGTGACGTCGAATTCTTCCAGCCCGGCGCGATCGCCGGCCAGATGCAGCGCATGCGCTGCGGCCTTGAGCGCGCGGGCGTGCTGGTGCACGGCGTCGGCGTATTCAGCCAGCGCGGCCAGCATGGCGATCATGCCGTTGGCGTCCAGCATCAAGGTGCTGTCGTCGGCGCAGGTCCATTCCACGGACCATGGCTGCTCAAACATCGCGGCGGCCGTCGCGGTCGATGCTCCGGAGGCGATGCGCAACACGGACGCCACGTCGCTGTCGATCGTGCGCCCCTGATACTCGAAGCCGCCCAACTCGCGCCGGTTGCGCTCGATGTTGATGTGCGAGCGCACGCGAGCGTGGAGCGCGTCCAGCGGCGCCGGTTCCGGCTCGGCCGGCGCCGGCACGTTGCCGTCGCGCAGCCATTGCTGATAGGCCGGCCAGCCCGCATGGGATCGGTCGGTGATGTGTTCGTCGGTGTCGATCCGCAGCACGCCGTGAACCGGATGCAATCGGTAGCTCATAGCATGTAGAGGTGCGGATGCACCTGGACCGTGCAGGTCATGTCGCCGAAGGTGATGTTCGGATACGGCGCAAAGTCCGGGCCGGTGCTCGCGTAGCGGGTGCCTTCGCACAGCACGCTCTCGTAGTTCGCTTGCAGCGTCACGCTTTGCTGATACCAGCCGTCCGAGACCACACCGTCGCCCGACACCGAACACGACCAGTAGCTCGATCCGAGCACGAAGGGGTAGCCCAGCCTCGGCATCGCGCTTCCGCTGTGCGTGCGGGTCACGCTCGAGCCGCCCGAAACGGTTGTGCCGGATTTGACGTGGATCGATTCCGAGTTCATCGCTTCGTCCTCAACCGAAGGTGCCGCCGGTCAGGTAGGGCACCCCGGCAATTACCCGCACGCTGATCAGTCCATCCGAGTTTGAGTCAATCCTCGGGTTCGCCGCGCCCAAGCGCAGCGCGGTCCCCTGAATGGTGATGTTCAGATAGCCCACCCGGTCGTTGAACACCCGCACGTAATACGTGCCGTCGGTCGGCCACGTGGCGTTGATGCGCAGCGTCTGCTGGCCCGATCCACCGGATACGTTCAGGCGCTGGGCGACGCCTGTGCCGAAGTCCAGCACCACCGTCGTCGGGCTGCCCGACATGGTTACGGCAACCAGGTCGCCTGTCGCCGGCAGTAACGCATACGGGATAGCGGTTCTCGGGGCATATCGGGCGTCGCCCCACGTGGTGTGGAACGACAACGTGCGGTCGGCCGTCAGGTTTCCACCGCCGGACAAGCCCGTGCCCGCACTGATCGAGCGCGCTCGCACGACGTAGGTATCGCCCAGCGCGGCAATCGCCGCCTGAATGGCCTTGATCTTGCCGGGGACTCCGGCGAACAGTGTCCACATGCGGTCAGCTCCAGACGGCGGAGGTAACGTCGCCGCTCGCGTTGTAGGTGATGGTGTAGGTGCCCATGGGGTGCCAGCTCAGCCCTCCGTCATCGCTGTAGGCGTACACCGCCTCGGTCAGATTGCCGGCTTCGCCGCCCGTGTCGCCCCACGTGCAGGCCGCGCGGATGAACTCGCCGCCCTTGGCCCAGAACAGGTAGGCCGGCTCCTCCGGTGTGCCGTCGAGGGTGGAGTAGCTCCAGCCTGGCGCGACGCCCAGTAGCACGATGTCACGCAGCGCGGCCAGGTTCTCGCGAATGCCGGCGGCGAACTGCGTGATGTTCTCGGTCACGGCGTCCGGTCGGGCGGGGTCGAAATGGGGGTAACTCACGTGCTCACACTCCGTTGAATTGCCAGCGGAACGGCGCGGCCACCTGCACGCCGGTCATGTCGAACAGATACACATCAAAAATCGTCGGCGCACCGGGCTGGATGTTGTCCACGCTGTAGGTACGCGGCGTCGTGCCCAGCGGCGTGATCGTGATGCTCTTCACGGCCGCGTATGTGTGCTGCAGCGTGACGGTGGTCGCACCGCTCGCAGCGCTCGCGCCTTCGCCCGATTCGGTGCGCGGCGTCGCGTCGATGCGGATTGCGCCCTCCGGCAGCGTTACCGCGAAGGCGTCCGGGGCCAGCGCACTGGCGCCGATGCGCGCAAAGCGCGCCGACGTCTTGGCGACCATCTCCGGGTACGACGTCCACGTGCCTGCGTCCGGCGACAAGTCGATGGCGGTGGCCGGCACGTCGCCCGAGATCGCGTGCAGCGTCAGCTCACCGCTCCAGTTACCCGACAGCGCCAGGCCGAAGTCCACCGCCTCGCTCAGCCACGCGCTGTCGGTGTCGTTGTAGGCGGCCATCGGCTGCGCGTAGTCGGTCAGCGCGCCGGCGAACTTGTCGGCCACGGTGCCGCCATCTTCGGTAGCCCAGCGCCGCGCGGCATCCGCCCGGCCCAGGCGGTATTGCGCCATGCCGCTGGTCACGGGCGCTTGCACCTCCACCTCGTCGACCAGGAAGGAATCGTCGTCGAGCGTTACCGTAATCGTCGTGCGTGCATCGTCCGGCGAGTACTGCCCCACGCTGTCGATGGCTCGCACCAGAAAATCCCACGTGCCGGCCGGCACGATTCCGGCCACCAGGCGCAAGCCGTCCACGCGGTCGATCAGGCGCGCCTGCGCCCACTCGCCGCCCACGCTCACGTAGCGCACCTCATAGCGCCATATGTCGATGTCCACGGCCGGCTTCCACTGCAGGCGCACTTGCCCGCCCACCTCGAAGCCCGATACCGACGGCACGTTACCGGGCGGCAGGTGCTTGCCCTGTGCCGTTACCGTCAGCTCGGCCGCTTCTCCGCTGATCAGCTCCGAGACGCACACAACGCGCACCGTGTAGTCCACCAGCTCCTGCAGCGCGCCGGTCACGGCCGACGCGCTGCGCGTCTCGATCAACCAGGCCAGCTCGCCGGCGGTCAGCACTTCCACGCGGTAGCCCGCCGCATACGGCCAATCGCTGGCGTCCCAACTCACCCGCAAGCGCGACGACCACGTGCCGTTCTGCTGCTGGTACACCTCTTCCTCGGCCGTCAGGCCGGTGACGGCCGGAGGCGGCGTGCGCGGGTCGGGCAGCGGGGTCGAGATCTCGCCCGGCCCGGACACGATCGCGTCCGAGTACTCGGCGGCCGAATACGCCGCACCGGTAATACGCCAACGCCCAGGGCTTTCCTGCTCCACGTCGAGCACGCGCAGGGGCTGGGCTTCGAGCCCGTCCGGGTGGGTCAGCGTCACCACGTCGCCGGTTTCATCGGCCAGGGCCTCGTCGGTGGATAGCCAGCTCACCTGCATGTCGGCCAGTTGTGCCGCGTTCAGGCGCTCCACCGCCTCACGGTGGGCCACCGCGTGGCTTTGGAACCCCGGCAGCGGCACTGTCGATTCGCGCCACTCGCGCGTGCCTTCGAGCACGCCGGGGGCGTAGGCCACGGCTTCCGCGTCGCGCCATTGGGTCGGGTCGGTGTAACGCACGCGCACCACGGTAGGCCGGCTCGCGCGCCCCGGCCGTGTGATGCGCGGCGAGCCGATGATCTGCGCGGCCGGAATGTGCCGGCTCACCGGATGCGGGCGCAGCGGCACCAGCACATAGCCCGAGGCCCCGCGCGTGAGCACGCAGCCGGCATAGGTGCGCAGCGTCTCCAGCCAGCTCTCGGCCGAGGCCCGCCGGTCCATCGACAATCCGCCCCAGCGGCGCGGCTCGTCGCCCAGCGCCTCGTCGCAGGCGTCGAACGCCGGCTCCGAGCGCTCGTAATTTACCGGGCGCCCCATGCCATAGACCGGGTTCGATAGAAAGTCGGCCAGCCACAGCGCCGGATTGCGCGACACCTCCACCAGCCCGGTGCGCGAATCGAGCACCGCTAGGCCGTCGAATTCCGCCTCCACTCGGGCAGGCACCCCCGCCGGCAGGCGCAGTACCGAGTACGCGATGGGCGCCACTTCGCCCCCGCGTTCGAGTAGCAGCGCGTCGTCATAACCCGCGATAGCCGCCTGCAGCCATGGGTGTGGCGTCTGCACCGCGCTGCCGGTCTGGTGCGCCTGCTGCACCGTGCCCGGCAGTGGATCGCCGTTGGCATCCGTGAGCACCGGGGTGGAGATCGGCCCCACGCCCCAATAGCAGCCCAGAACCATCCGTGCGTTGTGCAGCGCGACGGCGAACACGCGTGGGCCGATGCGCACGCGGCCGTAGTTGATGGGAATCACCGCGCCGGCGGCGGCCACCGTCAGGCGCTGCTCGCTCGCGCTGCGCGCCGTGGCGGTCACGCTGCCGCGTGAAGCCCGGCCGCCCGCTGCCTTGGGCGCCGGCGGCACGTAGCCGGGCAGGGTGGGCAGCGTGCTCATGCTCCACCCTCCACAGCGGCGGCGCCTCGGATCTCGATCTGCGCGCGCCAGTCGGCGCCGCTCACGCGGTCCACGTCCCACACGGCCAGCAGCCCTTCGTACTCCACGCCGTCGCGCCACACCAGGCGCACGGGCTCGCCGTCCCAAGCCTCGCACCAGGCCTGCAGCGCCAGTGCCTCGGCCTGCGGCATGTGGGCGTGGGAGAGGGTGAAGCGGCTACGCATGTGCCGGCGCCGCCCGCGGGCTGTGCCGGCGGCGGTGATGTCCACCACCACGCGGCCGTCTTCTGGCGTGCGGGTACTGGTGCGCAAGTCCCACGGAACGGGGTAGAGGTTGCTCATGCCCCCGGCTCCAGTACCAGCACCTCGCCGGCCCACTCAATGCGCGTGCCGCTGCCCGGCAGGTGGTTGAACACCGGCGGTGCAGCGCGATGGCGGGGGAACTCCCGGCTGTCGGCATCGGCGGCGGCCAGCGCCAGTTCGGCCCACTCGGCCTCGCTCGTGCCGCCGTCGATCACCGCCTCGCCCAGCAACGCGGCATCGTCCTCACCGTGTGGACCGGGGCCGTAGACCAACCACACCGTGACCGGCGTGTCGTCGACGCCTGCAAACAACAGCCCCAGCCCCAAGCCGGTGTGCGAGGGCACGCGCAGCGTCGCGCGGGTCAAGCCGCTGCCGTCGGCGGAGAGGCCAGTCACCTCCAGCCCCGGCAGTGCCTGCCAGGTTTCGCCGCCCCAGGTGGTCGTGGGGCCGTCGGTCACGCGCACGTCGGAGCCGATGCGCACCAGGTGCCACGGCTCGGTTACGGGCGCGCTCACGGCGTCGGCCACGTGCGTCGACAGATCCCGGCTCATCCGCCGACCTCGCTCATGGTCACGCGCGCCGGCTGTCCGGACACGGTTACGCCCACGGCCACGCGCTTGGGCGTGGCCGCCGCGCCGGCCATCTCGCGTGCCGCGTCACGCATGACGCCGGCGGCCGCGCTCATCTCACGCGCGGCTGCGAGCTGCTGCTCGGCCGCTTCGTCGAACTCGGTGGCGATGCGCGCCAACGATTCGTCGATCGTTTCGCCCAGGCGCTCCTGGTCGTCTTCCAGCGCGGCCAGCGCCTTCTCGATCTGCGACTGCGCAAGCTCGGTCACGCCGTCCAGGTAGTTCAGGAAACCGTCCGCCTGCATCGCGCGCTGCGTATCGTCTTCCAGCGACGACCACATCTCCCGCACCAGCCGCTCGATCTGCTCGGCGGTGGCCATGATCTGCGCCGGGTCCGTCATGTTGGACATGGCCGCCGTCAGCGCGTCCACCTGTTCCTTGCGGTGGTTGTAGAGCGCCTCTTCGCTCATCAGCGATTCGCGGATGTCGCCGGCCAGCCCCCCGAACAGCGCGCTGGTCGCGTCGCTGGCTTGGTGCAGGGCCACCGCGAGCTGATAGGCCGCCGCCTGGTGCTGCTCCATCGCTGCCGCAAGCGATCGCGTGCCGGCCAGCGTGCCGTCGTATTCGGCGGCAAGCGCCAGTACCGCGTCGAGTTGCTCGCGATAGGCGTCGGTCGCGGTGCGGCCGGCGCGCTCGTAGTCGAGCGCCGCCTGGCCAATCACGTCGCGCGTGACCAAGTCCTGGAAGTGCACGATGCTGGCAATCGCCGCTTCCACGTCGGCGCTGGTCGACAGCCCGTCGAACATGCGCTTGACGTATTCGGGCAGGCCGCTCGCCTCGATCGCGCCCACCACGCCCTTGGACAGCACATCCTCGACGAAGCCCTTGAACGCGTCTTCGATTTCCGCGTCCTCGCCGTACTGGTCGTGCGTGCGGAAGCTCTCCTCGATCTCCTCGCCCAGCGTGCCGAAGAATTCGCCCACCAGGCGGCCGCTGGTGCGGCGCAGGCGCACGCGTACCGTGGTGTTGATGCTCTCGTCGATGTCGAAGGCGTCGAACAGCGCCCCTACCCGCGAGGCGAAGCTCTCCTGCAGCGAATCGAGCGCGGTGTTCATCTCGCCGCCGAACTGATCCTCCCCGGTGTGTTCCCAGCTTGTGTCCGGACCGGCTCCGGTGAACGCACCGTCGCGATACGTGCCGGTCCCCGAGGCGACGGTGCGCGGAAAGCGTTCGCCCGATCCTCCGAACAGCGAACCCAGCGCGGAGCCGAGCACTGCGCCGGCGATCGCGCCAACGGGGCCGGCGATTGCCCCGAACTGGCCCATCATCGCCGCGCCGCCGGTGCCCAGCGCATAACCTGCCGTCGCGCCCAGACTGCCGCCGAGGCCCGAGTACCCGCGGCCGCCAAAAAGCGCGTTACCCGCAAAACCGCCGAGCAGGCCGGCCACGCCCAGGTGCCAGTTCGGGGCGGCGTTCATGATCATCCCGGCGCCCATGTCGCTCATGCCCTGAAAGCCCAGCCGGGAACCGAGCCCCGCCATCGCGCCACCGGCGTTCGCCATCAGCGAGCTGCCGCCGAGAAAGGACATCGGATTGAAGCCGAAGCCGCCCGCGCCGCCACCGTCGCCACCCACGCCCGGCATCCCGCTACCCGCTGCGCCGGTCGGCCCGGCGGCAAGGCCCAGCGACACCAGAATCGGCCGCGTGATGGCCGCATGCGCCAACTCGCCCAGCAGTTGCTTGAAGGCGTCTCCCAGCCCGCGTGCGAACGAGCGGAAGCTGTCAAAGGCGCCTTTCCACGCGTCGGCAAACGTGCGGTCGATGCGGTTCGAGGCTTCTTCCCAGGCGCGGGCAAACGGGTCGGCCTCGGCCGCGCCGGCGCGCACGCCGTCGCCGAAGCCGCGCACGCTGCCTTCGGCCCGGTCAGCGGCGGTGTGCACGTGGCCGATCATCTCGGCCAGTTGCTCTTGCGTGATGACGCCGGCGGCCGCCGCCTCCCACAGCAGGAATTCCGCGTCGGCCAGCTCGGACACGGCGCGATACGCGGGGTCGACGCGCCGGCGCAGGGCGTCTACCTCTCCGGCGAGGTCGCGGGTGGCGGAGGTAGCGGAGTCCGCGCCCGTGCTCACGCCGTTCAGCGCGGCCGCGGCGCCCTCGGCGAAGGCGCGAATGTTGCGCAGCCCGTCGGCGCCGGTCGCGCTCATCCTGAGGAAGTTGCCTTCACTGGCGCCGGCTGCGGCGCCGGCCTGGCCGGCGCTCTCGCCGACCTGGTCGAGCAGGTCGTTGTAGATCGCGCCAATCTGCCCCATCTCGCGCAGCGTGTTGGCGCGGATCTGCTGCAGGGTCTTTTCGTGCTCCGCGGCCGTGGTGCCGCGCAGGCCGTCAAAGTCGGTGCGAATCTGGTCGGCCAGGCCGTCGAGCCCGAGGAATTTCAGCGCGGTCTTGCCCAGGCCCTGAATCCACTCGAAGAAGTCGGCGATCTTGCCCCGCGCGTAGTCGAACGGGTTCGTCAGGGCGAATTTCACGTTCTCGGCGAACAGGTCGAATTCGCCGCGCAGCCACACGATCGCCCGGTGCACCGAGCTGGCCATGACGATGCCGGCCTTCTCGACGCCGGTGAAATTCTCGCGCGCCCACTTGCCCAGCTCCCACCCGGCGAATAGCGCCATCACGGGGAGCATGGCCTTCTGCATCAGGGTCAGTCCTGCGGCCGCGGCCGTGGCGCCACCGCCCACCAGCCACAGCGTGGCGGCGTAGGTGGCTTTCACGGCGGTGGCGGCCAGTTGCGCCGTCTTGATGCCGGTCACCAACCCGAGGTACACACCGGCGACCTTCACGATGCCGCCGATGCCGGAGATCACCGCGTCGTACTCGCCGGCGCGCAGCCCCTCGTTGAATTCGAAGACGTAGCCGGCCAGTTGCTCGAGAATCTCGGCGCCCGTCTGTGCCACGTCGAAGTACTCGGCCAGCGCCAGGCGGCCTTCTTCAAGCGCCTGGTCCATGGTGTCCACCATGCCGTCCCAGCCAGCGGCCTCGCGACGGGCGATGTCACCGACCTTGCCGGCGATCTCGTCCAGGATCAGCGCCTGCGCGGTGGCGACCTCGCCGGCTTCGATCAGCGACTGGATGACCTCCTTTTGTGAGTCGCTGAAGCTCACACCGGCTTCGCGCAGCCCCTCCAGCCCGCGCGCGGGTTCGTCCAGCGCCTTGCCAAGTTGCTTGATGGCACTGTTCAGGTCCGTATTCATGGCCACCGACAGGTTCGTCGCCTGTTCGGTTGCGCGCACGAAGATGTCGCCCGTCACGTTGCGGAAGGTCATCAGGATCTGCTGCGCGCGCTCCACGCCTTCCACGCTTTGCAGCGTTCCCAGCGCCAACTCGCGCGCCTGCAAGCGCAACTGCTCGGCCGTGAAGCCGGCCGATGCACCGGTGGCGTCGATGATCGCCTGCGTGCGCAGCATGTTGCGCTCGTAGGTCGACTGCTCGGCGATCAGGCCCTGTAGAAACTCCTTGGCGCTGAAACTGGCCACGGCCGCAGCCAGCCCGGCGACCACGCCGCGCACGCCACCCATCCGGTCAAGAAAGCCCCCGGCGCTGCGCGTGGTGTCGTCGAGCGCATCCCCCACGTCCTCGACCGCGCCGCGCGTCTTGTCCATGGCCGGCTGGGCCTCGTCACCGGCCTGTGCCGCCGCGTTGCCCACATCTGCCAGGCGCCCCTCGACGCGGCCCAGGTCGTTGACGACCTCGGCCGTGCCATCGGAGCGAATGCGGATCTTGAATTCCATGGTCGGCGTAACGCGGGGTCAGGTGGTTCGGCGTGCCTGCAGGCGCTCCAGTACTTCGGCTTCCATCCGCCGCACCCGCTGGAAGGTGGCCACCGGGTTCTGGATCTCCAGCAGGCGCATCACGGATTCAACGGCGGTGTAGTCCAGCCCGTGGCGGCGCGCCTCGAGGCCGGCGCGGCGCCACTGCGTGGCACATGCAACAAAAACCTGAACGGCGGGCCAGTTCTCCGGCCACACCTCGTAGTCGTCGCTGGCCTGCTCGGCAGGGATGCCCAACGCGGCCAGCTCGTCGTGCTCGGCCCGGCCGCCGTCGAGCCAGCGCCGGGCCGCACCGATCAGGTTTTCGGTCGGTTTTTTCGCACGATCGACTCCTGATAGGCGGCAATGCATGCGGAGGACAGCGAGGGGTCGTTCTTGACCGCAGCGAGCAGGTCCTCGCCTTCGAGCGGCTGACCATCTTCGCCCTCGATCTCGATGCCATGAACCTCGAGCAGCACGATGTCGAGGAACAGATCGTCGCTGCGCGAGCGCAGCTCGTCGCCCTGCGCGGCACGGAAGGTCGCGTGAAACTTGCCGGTCTGTGCCTTCTCGCCGTCGTGGATGGTGACCGTTACCGGGTAACGGAAAGTGCGGCGCGGATTGACCTTGAACATGGGTGCTCCTTAGTTGAACGTGAGGATGTAGTCGTCGTTGCCGGCATCGGCCGGCGCGGTCATGGGAATGTCCCAGCCCACCACGCCATCGATGTCCACGCGTTGCGGCTCGCCGAACTGCACGGTGGGCAGTTCGAGGCGCACATTGCGCCCGGCCGCGCCGGTCACCGTGGCCAGGATGGGCACGCGGGTGTGCGCGGCCACCAGGGCGCGGATGTCCAGGTGCGATCGTTCGGGCGGATAGATGCGCAAGGTGCCGCTGACCTGCCGGTCGGTCAGGCGCGTGACACGCGCCTCGGAGTGCTCGACCATGCCGAGTTGCGCGCCGGTGTCGAGCTGGATCGACACTGCGTCCACCTTCACCTCGTTGACCGTCACTTCGAAGGTCTCGGTGGTGATGGGCTGCGGCTCCTGGAAGGCGCTGTAATCGGTGTCGGTGGGCTGCGGCGCCTCGGCCACGGCCGACACGCTGCCCTGAATCTGAAACTCCGCCTTGGCGAAGTCGTTGATGGCCAGCGTGATGCGGGTCAGCGCGGCGCGTGCGCCGGTCACCTTCATCACTTCGCCGCCGTGGTAGAACCAGCCGGTAGCGCTGGGCACGCCGTTGGACACCGGGTTGTACTCGGCGCCCGTGGGCACGGCCGGCTCGCCGCCGTCGTCCAGTTGCGTGTAGGCGTGCGCGCCGCAGCGCAGCAGCGCGTCGATCGGGGCCGGGTCGCCCACCTGGGCGGCGCCCAGCAACTCGACGCTGCCGGACAGGGTGGCGCGCCGGCGCGTATTCACAAACGGGCGGGCCGTGAAGTGGGGCTTGTCGATTTCGCGCGCGAGGCGGTCGCTTTCGATCTGCCCCTGGCCGTTGATGATCTGCAAGGCGTTGAGCGCGCCGGTCGGCGCCGCATCGGTGCCTTCGGTGTCTTCCAGCTTGAGCAGCAGCGCCCGCAGGCGGAAAAGATGCAGGGCCATGGCTTACTCCTGGTCGGTGGTGGGGGCGTCCGGCGCGCCGTGCTCGGCGGCGGCCTCGTCGCGCTTCTTCGCCGTGCGGCGGGCGGGCCGGGCCTCGGCGGCCGGTGCAGCCAGCGAGTGGGTCACACCGTCCGGCCCACGCCGGAATGCGCCGGCCGTGGCCGGGCGAGCGATGCGTTGCTTCTTCGGTTTCATGTCGCTTTCCTCGACAGGTAGAACGCGGTTTCAAAAACGTCTTCCCACCACATGGCGTTGTTCGCCGGGCCGAGCCGGCGGCCGGACACGAACGACGCCGTGGTGGTGGCGTCCGGCGGTTGCCAGCCGGACAGTGCGGCAATCAGCGGCGCGCGGTGCGCGCGCAGCGCGTCGGCGGCCTTGGCGCCGGTGGCGTCGCCATAGCTGCGCAACGCGCTGATCACGCTTACCGACACCCGCACCTGTTGGTGCAGCGAGGGCTCGCTCTCCGGGGCGGCACTGCGCTCTTCGGCCGGCAGCACCCACACGCCGGGCAACGCGCCCTGGGCGTTTCGCACCCGCTCCAGGTCGCCCGCGAGGCCCACCGTGCCCAGCCCTGGCATGCGTGCCTGGATACGCGACACCCAATGCGCGAGATCCAGCGGCCCGTTCATCAGCGCAGCCCGCCGTTGAACAGCTTGCGGGCCGGTTGCACCACCTCGGCCGTGCCGGCGTTGCCGGCACCGCTCGCGGTCGTGGCGCCCAGGCGCACCTGGCCGGCGGCTACCGCGCGCAGGAAGCGCACGGCCTCGTCGTAGCGCCGCGCGACAATCTCGCTGGCGTGGTCGTCGTGCAGGCGGTAACGCGCGATGTCGGCGGCAAAGCCGGTGACCACGCGCGGCGGATTGGCCAGCGGCACGGTGAGGCCCGCACCGCTGACATACCCGTCGATCTCGCCAGCCGCATCGGCGCAGGCCCGTTCGACCTTGGCGGGGTCGATCCCGCCGTCACCGTCCGGCGCCACGGCGCCGAGTTCGTCGGCACCGAAACGGTCGAGCAGGTCCTGCAACGTGCAATAAGCCATGGCGTTACGCGGCCTCGTCGTCGGCCCGCTCGATGCGGCGCACGTCCAGCAGCGGCTCGGCTTCCAGCGCGGCGATCTGCTCGGGCGTGAAGTGCTCGGCAAACACCGTCGTCGGCGCTTCCGACCAGCTACGGCCGGCGCGGCGGAAGCCGCCTTCCACCAGCGCGCGCACCACCAGGTGCGAACCCTCGCCGGGCTCCGGCGCCTGGCGCTGGGCCGCGACCATGTCGTTGACGTTGTCGCCGGGCTTGGCCACGGCTTCGGCCTTGCGCGCCAGATCCTCGGCGGCCGTGTCCGCTGCATCGGCCGCCCCGGCCTCCGGGGAAACCCCGAAGGCCTCAGCGACATTGGCGGGCGCGGTGCCCTCGGTGGTGTCCGTCTGGATTTGGGCGCTGCCTTCGTGCTCGGGCACCGGCGCGGTCGGTTCGGCCGCTGTGGCCGGCTTGGGTGCGGCGCCTTTCGGCGCCGGCGTGGTCTTGGCTTTGGCTCGCGTCGTCATGGCGCTTACTCCAGCCACGGGCACACGATCAGCTGCGCCGTGCCCTTCCACTTGTTGGTGGCGCCGCTGGTGTCGCGCTCGGAGACGAGCAGCTCACGCGCTGCGCCCTCGTTGGAGGGGCCGACCACCAGGTGCGTCGCGCCCACGCCCAGCGGCGAGCCATCCATGCGGAACTGGCCGGCCAGCGTCACGCGGGCGTCTTCATAGGCGTCCGCATCCAGCGCCTGCTTGCTGCCCACCGCGAGCTGGTGGAAGCCGAAGCCGGCGTTGTAGCGGGCGTCCGCGCCGAATACGAATTCGTTGTGGTCGAACACGTGGCCGTCCTTCGGGTCGGTGCGCGGCACGAACTGCGGCTTGCGGCGCATCTGCAGGATCAGCGGCTTCATGAAGCTGCGCGACAGGTCCATGACGAACCACGGCGCGCCCGCACCGCCCTGGGTGTTGCTCCAGCTCACTTCCTGCTTGGCGCGGTTGAAGCTGACGTGGTCGGTGTCGAAGAAGTACTGGCCGTCGAAACCGCGTGTGGCAAAGCCGGCGGCCAGGCGGCCCCACACCAGGTCGTCCGGGTGGCGCGCGACGATCTCGCCCTGAATCGCAAACAGGTTGGTGTAGATGCCGAGTTTGTCGTCCTCGACGTGGTCGCGCTTGACCGCGATGGTGTGCTCCCACGGCTTGTTGCGCAGTTGCGCGTGGGTCGCCTCGAGGTTGTTGTAGACGCGCGCGCCGACCCACTCGCGCATGCCGGGCAGGTCTTTCATCCAGCCGTAGTTCTCGGCGTCCGAGGTGCTGGGAATCTCCATGGCGACCTGCTGCCAGCTCGGCGTGACCGAGCCGAAACCGCGCAGGAAGGCGGCGTTGAAGCCCTGCGCCAGTGCGCTCAGGGTGGCGTTGGTGATGATCATGTGTTGATGCTCCGTGGTATGAGGGGCGTTACAGGCCGATACCGACCTGGACCCACACGCCGTCGGCTTCGACGGCCATGACGCGGCCAGCGCGCGAGCGGGTTTCGGTGGCGTCGGTCTTGGCCATGGTCTGGTCGTCGACGACGTAGCAGTCGGCGCCGGCGTCGGCCTGCGTGATTTCGTCCGCGTCGGCCGAGTTGGCGAACTTGAAGGTGCCGCGTCGCACCTCGATCATCGCGTCGCCGGCGGCCACGGCCGTGGCGGAGTGCTCGGCGCGGCCGGCTGCGATCAGGCCAGTGGCCGTGCGCCCTGGGGCGGCAAAGCCAGCGTCGAGCACCACCAGGCTGCCCTGGTGGACGGTGGTTGCGGCTTTCACCGGGTGGGCCTCGATATCGCCGTGGCGCATTGGGGTGTTGCGGGGGGCGGTCAGTGCGGCCATGTCAGCGGCCCTCCAGCTTGCCCTTGGCGAATTCTTCCGGCGTCAGGCCCAAGGCCTTGCATACGGCGAGATCCGCGTCGGTGGTTTGCGGTTGGGTTGGGTCGATGCGCATCGTCCGGCTCTGCGGGCCGCGCAGCGCCGCGATCGGCTGGGACGAGTCCACGTACTTGCGCAGCGCGGCGATGTTGGACCGGCCCAGCTCTTCGGCCCAGGCGCGCTGCGATTCGAGCAGCCGCCCGTCGGCCATCGCCGTTTCGACGAGCTGGTCGACTTCGCCGCCGCCGATCTGCGCACGCAGCGCCGCCACCTCGCCCTTGAGCGCTTCGGCTGTCTCGATCGGCACGTACTTGGAAAGGTCCGGCCCGGCCTCGGTCGAGGCCTTGAGTGCGGCCAGTTCGGTTTCGCCCGCGTCGGCTTTCGCCTTCAGGGCAGCGACGCCGGCCAGCGCGTCGGCTTCGCTCGTGGTCTCGGGCAAGCCGAGGGCCGCGAGCAGCTTGTTCAGCAGCTCCATTTCGGGAACCTCCGTGGTCGTGTTTTCGGGGGTGCGCCCCCCCGCAGGCGTGACATCGGGTGGCGCAAAGCGCGCCGTGGCGGCGGCAACGACGTGGTCGGTGTCGATGGCCGGGGTGTTGGTCAGGGCAACGTGGTACAGGTCGAGCACCGCGCCGCCTTCTCGGGCGTAAGGGAATACCGGGGAGAGGTAGCGGTACGACTCGTCGTCGATCCACTGCGCGGCGCGCGCCGTCCACCGCACGGCGCCGTACAGGCCCGGCTCGCCGCCGTCGGAAATCCACACCAGCGACGTGCGGTCGACCCAACCGGCCGCCGGCGCCGGCTGGCCGTTCTTCTCGGCCAGCAGGATCTGGTGCTCGTAGTCGATGGGAATGTCGGTGGTGCGCGCCGCAACGCGCGCAATCACCTGGGCGGCCAGCGCCGCGTCGATAAACCACGGCCCTTGCCCGGCCAGGCTGCCGCGCGGGGCGTCGAACCGGCCGGCGGGGAACAGGCGTACCAGCTTCTCGCCGGGGCGCACATGCAGCGCACACACGGCCAGCGCAACACCGGCGCGGGCAGCGGCAAGGGAAACTAGGCGGGGATCAGCGGGGTGTCCGTACATGCCGCCAATGTTGGCGGCGCGGGGGCGTACGGCTTAGGGGGAACGGGTTCCGGGTCTGGGTGTAGAGCGAATTTAGCCAGCGCCTTGATCTTCACCTAAATCAGCATCAAAGAGAGGGGACTGTACGCCGTGAAAATTACAAACTCGCTCAATGATCTTTTCTGCATCAGCAATTGCTGAAACAGCTTCCCGTTTTGCAATACTGGAATCCAAATCATAGTCAGCAATGCATCTACGCCTTTTAAAGGCGGTTAGCTGATAGGCAATTGATTTTCCAGAAGTGTCTCCATGATGAAGATATCTTGTAATAACTTCATCATGGCTTCCTTTGATGATCACATCATGGGGGATTGTGTTGCACGATTCAACATAAGACCTGGCCCACAGGAACGCGCTATAATAAGCACGACTTATCGCGTTCCTGTAGCCGATCTCAACGTCGCTCTCGACCAAAGGTCGTGCCGAGTCTAGAAAGTCTTTTACCGTAACCGACATAACGTTCTAATGGGTCATGCAACCAATTGAGATCAAATCCACCATTGGGTCATCGAACTGCGAGACGATCGCATCAGCAATTTGAGCGTTTGTTTCAGCAGCAGATTCGGGCGACGCATCAACACAATAAAGAATGACAACCTCGCCGTCTTCAGTTATATCGATCGACGTTGCTTGGTGTATTCGATGGTTTTTGCGCGCAACGGATCCCGCAACCTCTATAAGTTCAAGTACGGTCCGCAAACTACCGGTACGCTCTTGAAAGCGGCTACGGAATATTTTCCAAAATTCCTGATTCTTAGGGGCGCGCGTCTTAATTTCAGATTTTAAGCGTTGGAGAATTTCTGTGTAGTCATCAAGACGATCGAGCTGTAAAGTCATTACTGCGAGTTCACACCCAGCTTCAATAATTTCCAAATCATCCGGGTATTTGCTCACGAGGTCATCAGCCAGCTCAAACGCTTTCGCAAAGTAAAAGCGTCGCGACAAAAATCCCGAGTAATTACTTCTAAGCTCCCTGATAGGGGAAATTCTCAGCGCTTGATCGCACATATTCATTCCCTCTTTGTCGCGGCCGTGAAGTAAGTGTATTGCCCCAATTAGCAAGTACGCTTCTGCCGCCACATCCCTGTCATGGTGATGTTTAAGCTTTTGAAGCTCCTGCTCAATACGACGCAATTCCAACTCATTAGGATGCTCCAAGTCAGTCTGGAGCATGAGCCGGTCGACAAGATCGTGGGTTTGGGGTTTTGCTTGCGGCATGAGCGCGAAGAGATGGCTGAAATTAGTTTTTTGCTGATGAGCAAGCATCGTAGCCTCAACGGGTCGATTCGTCCATCAACAGACGGCGTTATCGGCTCGTTACTCGGCTCGTGAAGCGGCTCGGAAGGGTTCGGATGGGCCGCCGCCACACCCGGCGTGCGACGGCGGCGTGGCGGCGCTCTAAACGCGTCGGCCTCTCAACGACCACCTTCCAGGTATGCCTTGAGGATCTCCGGCACCGTAGTCGCCGCCTCCGGTGCCAGTTCGTTGGTCTCGGGGTGAAATGGCAGGAAGGGGCGTGCGGGGATCTCGGCACCGGGGATCATGCTGCGCGGGCTGGTGGTGCCGCCGAAGTGCTGCATAGCGGCGTAGGGTTTGTTGCTGCCGATCCAGGCTTCGGCCGGGGCGTAGCCGGTCTGCACCGAGGCGGCCAGGCCACCGGCGGTTTCCTGCAGCTTCTTGCCGGGCCAGGTGCCGCGCTGCTCTCGCCGGGGGATCGTGCTTTTCTGCGAAAGATCGGGCCACGGGCCGAGCGGCCCGGATTCGGCGCGGAACTGGCGCTCGGATTCGGAGGCCAGCGCGGCGGCGATGTTGGCGAACGCCGGGCGGGTGTCCTGCAGCCGGCGCATCAGAGCGTGCAGTGCAGGGGTGACCTGGTCGTCCGAGTCGAACTGGTGCATGTGCTATCCTTTTTCCAGGCGGTGATCCTCCCTGGGGGAGGCGGACTCCGGTCTCCGGAGCCTAGATGTCCCGGTTCGAGTCCGGGCCCGCCGCATCCACTTCTATCCGCTTCCACTCCCCGCGCTTGATCTTCCCCGCAGCCGCACGGTCGTGGTACGCGCTGCGCGCCTGGCCATTGGCATCGAACGTCAGCGCGAGATCGTCGGCGACGCGGTAGGCCACCAAGTTGTCGCGGCGCTCGTCGTGCATCCATTCCCATTGAGCGCTGTCGCGCAGTTCGTCCGGCAGCGCGAGCCATTCCTCACGCGTGAGTGCGTCGCCGTCGTCTGCGTGGCGTCGGGCTTTCTTGCCGACCAGGAGTCGGTCCGAGACGTGCAGCACGGGCGCCAGTGGCTTTCCGTCTTTGGCCAGCGCACGTACGACCGGTAACGGCGCC
The DNA here is from genome assembly GCA_963975885.1 of uncultured Azoarcus sp. Lineage (GTDB taxonomy): Bacteria > Pseudomonadota > Gammaproteobacteria > Burkholderiales > Rhodocyclaceae > Pseudazoarcus. The sequence goes on along the minus strand of CAXBIS010000005.1, from coordinate 109,946 downwards.
AAGCCCACGGTCATGGTCTGGTTCTGGTCCGGCGTGATGCGTCGGCCGGTGCCGCGCTCGGACACCTCGAGGCCCGAATCCACCGTATTGGCCACGAAGGCCGACCAGGCGCGCATGCGCGGCGGCGATGTAACAGCCCGCGCCACGCTGGCGAAGCCGGCCTCGTCGCCCAACGCATCCACGGCCTTCTTCGCAAGCAGCGTGTCCATCCAGTGCCCGGCCGCCGGGCTGGCGTTGAAGCCAGGGTCGGCCCACATCACCGTGGCTTTGCCGTCCGGGCGCGTTACGCGGATGCCGTGCTGGGTGGTGGGGAAGAGTTCGCCGCTGGCCTGGTCGGCGCCAGCGTCGACGGTGCGGGTAACGGTCTGCCCCTCGCTGGAGCGCACGTCGAGCCCTTCGCGCTCGGCCTGGGCGCGCGTGAGCGGGCGCACGCGGCAGCGGCAGTTAAAGCCGTTGGGCGGCATGTGGGTGTCCCAGATGGGGTCGTCCTTGGCAAACACCTGGCCGTCCAGCGCGGCGTGGGTGGGCCGGGTGCGGCTGTCCATCACGGCCACGTATTGCAGGTAGGGGAAGGCGTCGGCCTCGGCGGCCGCCTGCGCACGGCCGGCCATGTAGGCGCTTTGCACGTTGGTCTGATAGATGGTCTTGAGTCGGCGCGGGCTGCCGAGCTGGATCTCGCTGCCGTCGACGTCGAGCTGTTTGCCCCACCAGCCCTTCTCCTGCAGCAGCGGTGTGAGTTCCGCGCGGAACTGGCGCAGTGTCTTGCCCTCGCGCACCGAGTCGAGCACGCCCTTGCGGATGTCGCGCAGCACGTCCAGCCGCGTGGCCTTGGCCACGGTGAAAGCGCGGGCGTGGGCCTCGTCGAGCATTTCGGCCCAGTTCCACGTCACGCGCAGGCCCTTGCGTTCGAGGTAGGCAACGGCGTCGGCCGGTTCGCGCTCGAACAGCGCACGCAGGGTGTCGGCGTCAGGCTGCGCCATTCACGCGCCCCCACATCTGCGCGGCCCACAGCAGGCGGCCCAGCTTGTCTTCGAGCACGCCGCCGTCGGCCTCGGGGAACACCTCGGCCAGCCAGCCGAGCAGCTCGTCCGGGTCCGGGTCGTCGTCCAGGCGGGCGAGCACCGGCGCGAGCAGATCGCGCGCCTGTGCGTCCAGCGCCCCGGCGCCGATGGCTTCCAGCGCGGCGTCGAGCATGTCCTGGTCGGCTGCGTCGGTGGGCGCGGCCTGGCGCAGCGCGGCAACCGGGGCGCGTTGGCGCAGCGCACCCATGGCCGGTGCGGGTGGGTGCAGCACATCCTCGGTGCCGTCCGGCTCGGGAATGCGTACCTTGCCCTGCGCCCAGGCACGCGGCACCTTAAAGCCCACGCCCACCAGCTTGGGCAAGGCGTCGGCGATGCGGGTCAGATCCTCGGCCTCGCCAGTGTCGAACACCCAGCGCGGGCAGCGGCGGTAGCTGTCGATGCGCTGGCCGTTGAGCACGGTCAGTGGATACACCAGATCGCGCGTAAGCGTGCCGGCAAGTTGGCGGGCGTCGGCCGCGAGGATGTCGCGGCGCACTTCGCCGTGCAGGTCGGCCACGCCGCTGCCCAGGCCGGTGGGCTGCGCCTCGGCACTCAGCACTTGGCCGAGGATGGCCTTGGACTGCGCGCGGTCGGCCCAGTCCACCATCGCCAGGTGGTGATTGCCGGCCGCGCCCGCCGCGGCATCCTGAATCTCGATCTCCATGCCCTGCGGCATCACGGCGCGCGCGTCGCGCCCCAGCGCGGCCACGGCGCGCATGAGGCTGGCTTTCTCGTCGGCCGCGCCGCCGAAGGGGTATTTGCCGATGATGAACGGCAGGCCGTAGGTTTCCAGAAACTCGGCGAAGTCGCCGATGCTGTACGCCTTGTACAGAAAAGGCCACAGGCAGGTGCGGAACAGGCCGGCGCGGCCGAGATAGCCGGTTTTCACCTTCTTGTGCTGGTGGATGATCCAGCCCATGGAAATGGGCACGGCGCCGTCCGGGCTGCCGTCGGCCAGGCGCAGCTCGCGCCGGCCGGTGTCGGTGCAAAACCACGCCTGTGGGCGTGGGTGAAACTTGGGAATCCAGTCCCGGCCGATGCGCTGCCATTCCAGTTCGATAGCCGAGAAGCCGAAGCCCGGCGCCTCCATCATCGCCAGCAGTACATCTTCCAGGTCGTCGACGGCGTCGCGCAGGATCTCTTCGACAAAGCCGGCCGCCGAGCGCTCGGCGGTGTTGGGCTCGCGCGGCGGCTCGATGCTCCAGTCCAGCGCCACCGGCGCGCCTTGGCGCTTGGCGTACTCGGCGCCAAGGTGCGCGTCGCGGTCGAGCATGTCGTCGAAGAGCTGGCTTTGCGCGGTCAAGTCGCCCAGGTCCGCATCGCGTAGGATACGCGCGGCCTTGCCCGGCGAAATGCCGTCGAGCTGGCTGTCGACCACCAGGTGCGCGAGCTGGGCGATGCGGGCCGTTTGCGGCTCGGCGAGTTCGCGGGGGTCGAAGGGGGTGCCGTGTTGGTCGAGGATTTGGGGCATGCTATGAATTTCCCGAGATTCGAGATTCCAAATGTCAATAGGTGAATGGCTGACGCTTATATTTGTAGGTATCGCCGCCGTTGTGCCGTTGTTGCGTTGGTGGACAGATCGCCCGGCGCTCCATGCATGGTGCGAAGTGCGTAAAGCCCCCCCTATGGTCCCGCCTGCTGATCAATTGATAATTCACATCACCAATAGTGGCGGCGGAGCCATTGGCGTTTCGCATCTCGTTTTCGAATTTGATTTTCCCGTTGACGATCAAATCACTGTGCAGTTCAGTAACGGCCCCATGACGCTGTCGGGCAAGCAGCGAATTGAGCAGCGCTTCTACCCAACCGATTGGGGAATGTTCCGCGACACAGCCGATCCGGACAAGCCTTCTCGCCCCAATCGGGTATATGTCATGGACAACCTGGATGTTGCACATCTAGTTAAGGGCTCTCCAACGAAACTCAGAGAGTTATTTTATGGCTGATATTTTCGCTTCAGAACATTCTTCGCTTGCCAAGTCACCGAGATCCTCGACTGCAAAATCGCCTGGCTGTCTGTCGACCAGCAGATGCGCGAACACAGAAGAGTGGGCCGCTTGCCGCTCGGCGAGTTGACGGAAGTCAAATGGAATGCCGTATTGGCAGGTCGCTTGGGGCATTCTATACACCTGTATCAAAGCGCGTGAGGTATAACCGTGGAACCGAGTTTGGCCGGGGCGGAAGGCTGGAATGTCACTATGTGGACTTCGGTCGGCGCGCTCGCTTTATCCTTGTTCAGCTTGTTGCTTTCGAGCGCTTTGGCGTTGCGCGATCGGCCACGACTCACGGTTGAATGCGAAATCGTTACGGACACTTGGCTTAATGGACTAGAAGAGACGCTCGTGGTCAATGTTACGAACACTGGCCGGCGTGCGATAAGTGTTGGGTATGTTCTTTTTAGATACTCTCGAGAAGGTGTCGACAAACGAAAGTGGTTTCCTCCCGGAAGCCCAATTTTGCTGATAGAGGGCGAGCGGCACCCGATTAAGATTGAACGAATTTTTCCTGAAATATGGGTATTCACGAGCGACTCGGACGTGCCAGCGTTGCCTGTCGAAGCGTGGGTGGTTGACTCAAGAGGAAAGCACCATAGCGTGAAAGGCTCGGTAGAGAAGCTTGCCGACTTTTTCACATCTTGACCGATGATATTTCTAATCAAGAGTTTGCCTACGGGAATGAATGTGGTTTGATTGTTCGCATCGTTGCTCATTGCAACATCCTCATTGAGGCAAAGCTAATAAGGCCTTCGCGCTGGCTTTCACGGGCCGTGTGCCGCCCTAGGCTCTGAAACCCCGACGTCGTCACACACATCGTCGTGGCCGCCGTCCAAAGCATCTGCAACGCGTCCGGGCCGTCGTCGTGGTCGGCCTTCGGGAAGTGGCGTAGCTGGTCGATCAGCGTCGTTTGGCTCGCGTGCAGGCGGATCAGGCCGTTCTTGACGTGCGGCTGCAGGCTTTCGATGCGCAGCAGCTTGTCGGTGATGGGTGTTACCCCGCGCGCGGGCACGGGGATGCCGCGCGCGGCTGCACGCTTGACCAGCTCTGAATAGAGGAACGCCTGGAACTGCACCGTCTCGACCACCCACAGCAGGCAGCGATATTCGGCCTGGTAGGCGATCACGTCTTCGATGATGCGATCGGGCAGGCGCTTCCTGATGGCCGCTTCGACTACGTCGAGGATGCCGGTCTGCCGGTTGAAGCCACCTACCAGTAACGCGGAGGGGTCACGACTGGCGCCGGCCTTACCCAGGCTGGGGTCGCACGCGCCGAAGAAGAACCACTCGGCCAGGCGGTTGACCCAGAACTGCACGATGCCGGAAAACGGCGCGTTGTCGCCGGCCACGGGGTCGTTCTGGTATTCGCTGTCGAAGGTGTCGTGGCCGTCGCGCGCGCGAATCTTCATCAGAGCGAGCAGCGGGCGGGCCTGCCAGCTGACAGCTGAGCCGCGCTCCATGGCTTCGGCGTGGGCGCGATAGAAGGCGTCCGCGGCTCCCATGCCCTGGTTGCGCAGGCGCTCTTCCCACGCGTCCCACAGGTGCATGTTGTCCGGCCACTTGAGCAGCGCCTTGAAGCGCGCCGTGCGCCACATCGTGTTGGCCAGCGTGCGCGAGAGCACCGAGTCGTAATGCAGGATGGTGCCGATGTAGACGACGTCGAACTTGGCGTCTGCACCGCCCAGCGGCAGCACGGTTTTCGTGAGCCAGCTTTGCAGCTTGTCGCGCTGGTCGGGGTTGCGTACCTGTTCGTCGTTCTCGATGTCGTCCAGAACTGCCAGGTCGGGCCGATAGGGGCCGTGACGCAAGCCGCGCAGCTTCTTGCCGGAGCCCGCCACCTGCACCTTGGCGTTGTTCGCGGTAACGATGGTGCCGGCCTGCCACACGCGCCCCTGCCCGCAGGCTTCGGGGAAGTCCATCGCCAAGCGTGGGTTGAATTCCAGTTCGGCCTTGATGGCTTCGAGCATCGGGTAGGCCTGGTCGATGCTGTCCATGATCACCACCGGGTAACGCTTGCGGCCGGTGACCAGGCACCAGATCACGAAGAGCTGCGATACCAGCGTGCTCTTGGCCTCGCCTCGGGGTGCGGCGATGGCGTCGGTCTCGCTGTTCGGGCTGGCCACGACTTCGGGCAGGCGGCCAAACAGGTATAGGTGCATTTCGCTCTTGTGCGGGCTGCGCACGTAGTGCGGGAAGTAGGTGCCGACGAAGAATTCGAAGTCGTCCCACGCCTGCGCGCGGCGCGCGCTCCGCGCGGCCGGATCGGCGTCGAAGCCGGTCACCTCGGCTTCGATGCGAGTGCGTAAGCTTGCGGCGAACTGGGCGAGTTCGGCGAGGAATGACTTTCGGCTAGACTTCACGCCATTCCCCATGCCGTATAAGGAAAACCATCATGGTTATGGACGCAATCTTGGGCGTTGCCAGTGGCCTCAAAGCGACGAAAGACCTCGCGACGTCCGCTATTGAGCTGACCACGGATACAAAGGTGGTCGACAAGCTCAACCAGCTTGTTCGTCAGATCGCCGATGTACAGTCCAACCTGCTCACATCGCAAGCCCAGCAGGCCGAACTGCAACAGGCGAAACACGACTTGGAGCAGAAAATCCGTGAACTGGAATTGGAACTTTCTCAACGAAACGAGTTTCGAGCGCGCTTGGCGCGGTATCACCGAAAAGCGGTGTCTCCCGGTTGTGTGCTGTACGCCCCTGCACCTGACTGGACGAATGAACCGGAGCACTACATCTGCCCCAACTGTGTCGAACGGAATAAGATCAGCATGCTCCAGCTCCATGCCGATAACTTGCGGTTGATGGAGTACTACTGCCCGTCGTGCGAGAACATTTTCAAAGGGGAAGCTAACCCGCACTACGAGGAGCGACGGACGAGGGTGCTTCCTGATGCCAGCTTTCCCGCACCGAAGGTAATCACCCGAAAGCCGCGCTGACACCTCACCCATACACAGTCGCCAGCTCCACGCCGAACGCCTCCAGCAGATCCACGAACTCGCCCGCCAACGCGGGCTTTTTCTTGGCCGTGAATTCCGCCATGCGGCGCACCACGTCCATGGCCACGCCGAGCTTGTCGGTCTCCGGCATCATGCGTTTCGAGACCGCCATCAGCTTGTTGTAGGCGTCGGCCAGGCTGGCGAGCATCTGCACCTTGTCGCCCGGTGGCATGTCCTCGGCGGCCTGGATGGCGTCGACGGTGGCCTGCACCTGTTGCACTACGACGGCCAGCGTCTGGCGCACCACGTCCTCGATGCCGCCGCCGGCGATCATCTGTGCGCTGCGTGCCTTGTCCCAATCGTCGCCGGCCCTTCGGGCCTCGGCCTTCCAGCGCCGCGCGGTGGCCACGGGCACCTTGTGCTTGATGGCCGCCACCTCCAGCCCGAGCTGGTCGAAAACATAGGCGGCGCGCACGGCGCGGCGGGTTTCGTCGGAGTGAGCCACGTCACATGCCTGGCATCTGGGCGCGGCCCAGCACCACGTCGCGGCCGCGCTCAGTGAGCGTAGCGGCGTCGCTGATGCCGGCCACCAGCTCGACGTCTTGCAGCCACAGGATGTCGGCGCGCACGCGGTCCACGGTGGCGACCTGGCCGTGCAATGCCTCCAGCTCGTCGCGCAGGCGGCGCGCGGTCATGGATTGGCCCGCGCTGAAGAACAGCAGCGACAGCACGGCGTGGCGGCGGATGCGGGCGGCTTCGCGTTCGGCGGTGTTCATTGCATGCCCTTGTCTGCGATGCGGTTGAGGATCAGACGCACGTTGTCGTTCATGCTGCTGACGGTGCCGACCAACTGGCTGACCTGCCGGCTGGTTTCGTTGAGCGCGTCGTAGAGTTTGCCCAGGTCGTCATGCGTGGGCGCGCCCTTGACCTGCGTCTCCAGGCGCACCAGGCGCTCGGCGTGGGTGTCTAGCCGCAAGTCCACTCCGGCTTCAAGATCGGTAATGCGCTGGTTGGTCACGCGGTGGCGGTTGCTCGCCCACACGTAGATACCAAGCGCGGCTGTGGCCAGGATGTGCACCACCTGAAGCCAGAACATCTTTTCTTCGACCGTCATGCGCGCGCCTCCGCGCGGCGGTAACGGTTCCAACCGCGCCAGCCGAAGGCGCGCACCATCAGCCAGATCGGCCAGCGGTGGCGGATGCGCACGCCTTCGTCGCGCATGGCGGCGACGAAGATGCGGTCGGCCACGCGGCGGGTCACCTTCGGCCCCTCGCTCCACAGGCGCCCGTTGCGATAGAGCGCGTCGTGCGCGGCGGCGCCTTTCACGGTGCGGCCTTTGGCCAGCCAGTAGGCGAGCGGCAGGCGTGGCACGCTGTCGAGATCCGTCACGGCGTCGGCGGCGGCCACCACGGGGCCGGGCAACGGCGCGGGCGGGCGGTATTCGAAGCGGTCGAGGTGGCGCCACAGGTCGGGGCCGATTCGCTCCAGCCGCAGCGCGGAGAACGGCCCTGTGGCGCGGCAGTTGAGCGGGATGTCGAGTGGGCGCTTGTTCACAGGGCGGCCCTCGCGACCAGGGCAACCAGCGGGGCCAGATCCGCGACCAGGGCAGCGAGCCCGCCGGCGCCGGCCTGCTGGCCGTCCACGAGGCGTTGCACGGCTTCGTCCAGGCGGCGCGCGCGCCGGTCGATCTCGACCAGGCGCAGCTGGTCCAGCGGATCGGCGATGGCGCCCGATGCAATCAGTTGCGCGGCTTCGTCGTGCAGTTGCTGCCAGGCCGGCCGCGCCAGTTCGAACAGCGCCAGCGCCTCGACCAGCGCGGGGATGTCGTTGGCCTGCAGCCTTTCGTAGAGCAGCTCGACGACGGCCCAAGCGCGTTCCACTTCCGCCCGGCGGGGTTCGGGCACGTCGTCGACGTGCCGGTGGTAGATCTCGGCCGCGTGGGCGTATTGGTCTTGCAGCGCAACGAGGTGAGCGGCCGCCAGGGCGGTGTCGCGGCTTTGCTGCGCGGTGCAGCCGATCATGGCGACGAAAGCCAGCACGGCGGCGAACAGGGTAAGCGGCAGGCGCATGTCAGTAGCTCCAGACGGCCGGACGCGGCAGGCCGTCGGCCCGCGTGGCGTCGTCAAGGTGGATGAAGCGGCCGCCGCCTTTCTGATGAACGCCGATGCCGGTAAAGCCGTGCTTGAGCATCTCGGGCAGCCAGGCGCGGGCCTGCTCTTCAGCCAGCAGGCCCGCTTCGACGGCGCTGACCAGGGCTGTGGCGAACAGAAAGCGCCTCGCTGCACCGCCAGCGACGGGCGTGTCGGCCGCACGACCGCGCGCATGCGCGCCGGGCTCGGCCTTGCGTACCTCGACCGGGTGCGTGGCGTCGCGGTAGCCGCTACCGCGTTGGATGTCCATTGGCCGGCCGTAGATGCGGCGCTGGAGGTGCAACCGACCCATGGTCTCGGCTTGCATCTCGCACTTGCCGGTGTGCTTGCAGACGAACTCGGATCGGGTGAAGTGCGGAGCGTATTTGCTCCAGTCGGTGACGACGCCCATGGCGTGCTCCCGTGCAGGATTGACGGGAGCGAGTTTGCGGGCGGGTGTGGGGGTGTGTTGCGGGGGAACGAGTTCCGGGCCGGCGTTGCGCCGGAATTGTTACGGTAGCGTGTGCTGCGAATTTCGCGCAAGTAGTCGGGCAGGTAACATGACGGCACCATCGCCCCAACAAGGACACGCCATGAAAGCCTTTCTGCTACCTACTTTGGCCTCCGCGCTGTTGCTCGCAGTGCCCGCGCAATCTGAAGCCCAGACCTCCCGCGCGGAAAAGCTCAGTTTTTGCAAACTGGTGGCGCAGGCGGCGCGCCTGACGATGGAAGCGCGGCAGAGCGGGGTTCCAATGGTGCAACAGATGGAGGATGCTGGCGACAGCGCCTTTTTGCAGGGAATGGTCGAATCTGCCTACGCCAAACCGTTGTTCAGCACAGAGACCGTCCAGCAGAGACAGATTACCGAGTTTGAAAATCAGCATTACGCAGCCTGTATCAAGCACGCGCCAAGCGAGTGATGACAAAGGGCTATTGAGCCACCTTGTGCATGCCTAAGACGTTTCCTTGCGGGTCTAGTTTGAACACCTGGTTCTCCACGACGTAGCCACCGAGGCTGTTTTTCGCGCGGTATTTCACCCGCACCAAAAATCCATCGTCGCGCTCGGCGACTTTGCTCCACTCGATAGCTTCGAAGGAGTCGGGGTCGTTCAGGTTCTGCTTGAACCAGCGCTCGACCTGATGGACGGAGCCGTCCCACGCGCTGTTGCTGACGACGGCTTGCGGCTCCTTGGGCGCCGGCGGGCTGTCGTTGCTGGCGAGATACCACAGGGCGGCACCGGCGGCGGCCAGCCCCAGGATGATTTCCTTGGCGCTCAGGTGGCCGGGCTTGCGCTCTTGCGACTTCATCGTGCGTCCTCCTCTCAATGCGGCGTGAATAATGCCATCAGAAAAGCTCGGGTTGGTTGTCATTGGCCGCGCGCTCGATTCGGCGCAGCACCTTGCGGATGCCGCGCTCGGTGTAGCCATAACGCCGCGCAAGGGTCGCCTGACTGTCGCCGGCCGCAGCGTCCTGGGCAATCTGCCGGTCCTTGGCCGCTCGTAACGCGTCCAGGCAGCGCGGCACTTCGATTTCGTCGCCGGCGGCGTACTCCACCAGGCGCGTGAATGCGGCCATGCCGATCAGGCGAGCCAGCCAGTGGTCGGGACGGGGCTGCACGGGCACGTAAAAGCGCAGGCCGCCGCGCTCTTCGACGATGGCCAGCGTGGCGGGCAAGCCGATGATGCCGACCAACTCGGCGACTGAGGCCGGCAGGTGTTCCGCGACGAGGCTGGATTCGGGCTGGTTCATTCGCCGACGATCTTGTGCTGCAGGGTGCGGTTGAGCGCGCCGACGATGTGGTGCAGCGCCTTGGTGTCGGCGAAGTCGACGCACTCGGCCCAGCCGTTGCGCCGCGCGATGGCGTCGGCGTAACGCAGCGTGTGTACTTGCCCGGTGACGCGGTGCAGTTCGGCCAGCAGCGCGTCGATCTTGGCCAGCAACGGGGCGCGGTCTGCGGCGGGTGCGACGCGACGTCGGCCGTTGTAGCCCTGCTGGCCCCGGTTGAGGTGGTCGAGGATCTGGCCGAGTTGGTCATAGCTGCAGGCGGTCATGCTGTCGTGGCCGGTCAGGCGCTTGACGATCTGACGCCGGGCGTCGTTGTCAAGCCCGGTGGCCTTGCATGCGGCGAAGATGGCGCGCTGGCGCAGGGCGCGGCGCTCGGCGGGGGTTTTGGCGGCACGGTGCATGGTGCTCTCCGGTGCGTGTCGGCTTGCCGGATGGCCCGCGCGGTGGGCGCAGGCCATCGAGCCAGCCGGCTCGGGTCAGGGGTTGAGGGTGTCGGCCAGCGCCTTGCCGGGGACGAACTTGACGGCGGTGCGCGCGGGGATTTCCACCGTCTGGCCGGTCTGTGGGTTGCGGCCGGTGCGGGCGGCGCGCGTGGCGGCCTTGAGCTTGCCCAGGCCGGGCAGCGTGGCCTGGGCGCCGGCCCCGCCGGCCTGCAGGTGGCCCGCAATCACGTCGGCCTGCGCGTCGAGCACGGCGGCGATGTCCGACCGGTGGGCGTTGACGCGATCGTGAATGGCGTCGATCAGTTGGGCTTTGTTCATCGGATGAATCTCCATGTAGTTGGGTGGGGTGCGGGTTCCCGGCAGCGCTTTCGGGTGGAAGGCGACCCAAGGCGGCTCTTTGCTTTTTCCGTGCCCGCTGGTTCCGTTATGTCCCGACGGTTTCCTGCGGTGGTACGTCTTGCGGGTGTTCCGTGCGGTGGGCGTCAGGCGGCCTCGGGGATTTCCTCGCGTTTGATCTCGTAGCCGAAGGCGTCTTCGGTTCTGAGCGTGGCGCCGACGGCGTGCAGGGTTTCGAGCGGGAGGTTCTTCATCGCGTCCTTGTCGCACTCTTCCTTCACGCGGATGCATTGCGTGAGCTGCAAGTCCTTGAGCGCGGCGAGGGTGTCGGCCACGCGCTTGATGACCACCCGCGAGGACATCCGGAAGCCGACGCTGCCGAAGGTGAGTTCGCGCGTCCTGGCCTTCACGAACTCGGTGCGGTTGGCTTCGGCGAATTCCTTGATGGCCATTTCCAGACCGAGCTTCTTGTTCTGCAGCGGCTCGGCCACGGCCTTGGTGTTGGCGCGGATGCGGTCGATCTGCTCGCTTTGTGAGGCTTCGATCAGGGCCAGTTCGCGGTCGATTTCGCCGATGTTGCGCAGGCATGTGTCGACTTCGCTCCAGCTGGAGAGCGCGGGTTCGGTGTTGATGCGTTTGCGTGCCATGAGGGGCTCCTGTTCAGTGCGTGGTGGTGGAAGCGGTTGCGGTGGGCCGGGTGCGTTTGCCGACTTGGCGCGCGGCGATGTCGGCGAGCAGGCGGGAGACTTCGGTGTGGTCGTTCTTCATGAAGGCGACGACGACCTGCGCCATGTCGCCGGCGACCGCGTGCAGTTCGCAGCGCAACATGTGGCGTTCGAGGCCCAGGGCGACGAGCTGCCCGTTGGCGTCGTGGAGCGTGGTGCGCAGCTCGTCGATGGTCTGCAGCGTGGCGGGGTTGGTGATCGAGGGTCCGGGGGTGATGACGGGCATGGGGTTCTCCAATGGGCGTATGGGTCGGCGGTTACGGCTCGGGGACCGTGGCCGGGGCGGTTTGCGGGGCGCGCCAATTCGGTGCGCCGGGGGCCTCGGGAACGCACTCGACGCCGACGACGAATGCGGTGGTGTCGAGTGCCTCGGCCGGGGGCGCGTTTGCCTCGGCGGAATCGGCAGCCCAGCGCATGGCCAGGGCGCCGACGGCGAAGGCCATGACCAGCGGCAACAGGCGGCGCTCGCATAGTTCGGTGCTGGTCATGCTTTGCGCTCCGGCTTTTCCGGGCAGTGTTGGCAGCACTTCCAGAACCGCATGGCCAGCGGGTTGTGAGTGGGCGCCGCGCCGAGTGCAACGCGCCGGCATTCGGCGCGCGGTTGCGGCAGGCCGGTGGCCGGGCATTCGGCGACGATGTGCAGGCGGTCGATGACACGGTCGATGAACGCTTGCGGCACGCTGGCGCGCAGGCCGTTGAGTACCTGGCTGACGTAGCAGCGGGAGACGCCCAGGCGGGTGGCCACCTTGGTGGTGCCGCCTTTGCCGGCATCGGCTACGGCCTGGCGCAGCAGGGCCATCCAGTCGACGGGCGTGGCGTTATCGGCCATGGTCGGCGTCCTCCTCGGTAACGGCTTCGGGCGCCCACACGACTTCCTGCAGGTTGGGGTCGAAGACGACCTTGGTTCGGCACACCATGGGCGGCTTGGGGCCGGTGTTTCTGTCGGGGCGCAGGCGGTAGCGGCCGGGAATGCCGCCGCGTCCTGTGCCTTTGCCCTGCTGGGTGCAGACCAGGTAGCCAGCGCGGTCGAGCGTGCGCAGGTAGTCGCCGGCGGCGATTTCCGAAACGGGGGCGGTGTTGCTGCTGGCGTGGGCGGCGAGTTCGCGGGCGTTGACGTCGGCGCCGAGCATGCGCAAGGTGCGCCACATCTGTTCCTGGGCGAGGCCTTGCACCACGCGCGTGCCGTCGCGGCGCACGCGGGGGGCTTCGACCCCTTCGTTTCGATCAAGCGTGTAGTGCTTGCGGCGGCCCACGCCACGTAACGGCTCGAAGTGGGCGACGCGGATGATGCGCGCCGCTTCCAGGCTCATCAGATAGGTCTGTAACGTGCCTTCATGGACGCAGCCGCCGATTTGGCCGGCCGGACGTGTTGCTTTCTGGATGTCGACGGCCGTCCAGGTTTGGCCGTCGCGAGCGCGGATGGCGTCCCAAATGCGTTGGCGCGGGCCGATGCCGCCCTGGAGGGTGACGGGTTTGCGCGGCATTACGCGCTCCTCCGGGGGGCGTCTCCCGTGTAGAACGGGCGATCGCCCCATTGCGCGCGGCTCACGCTGCCCCACCCTTCGATGCCGGCCTCTTCGGCGATGGTGGCCAAGTTGACGGCAACACGGCGCACGCTGCCAGCGGAGATGTGCACCAGGTGTTCGAGCAGGTCTGAGCCGACGTGAACGTCGGGGCAGTAGAGCGGCGCGAGCGCGGCAGCGTCGGCCACACTGATGGGTTGGGCGGGAATCCACGACAGCACGCGGGAGTGGAAGCGCTCCCACTTCTTGAGCTTTTGCGGCAGCAGCTCTTCGCCGAGCAGCAGGATGGGGGCGGAGCCGGCCCCCTCGTGCAGGTCGCGCACCAGCTCGACCATGGAATCCGATTTAACGCAGTAGTCGAACTCGTCGACGATGAGCATGCGGCCCGATGCTGCAAGCTGCGTGCAGGCTTGGTCGAGCATCTGCGGGATGGTGCCGTGGGGCTTCATGCTCATTTCCAGCAGTACCTTTTCGAGCAGGGTCTTGCGCGTCCAGGCGCTGCGCATCTGTACGAAGTAGGCGCGGCACTCGTTGGCCACGGCCGTTGCGGCGGTGGTCTTGCCGTAGCCGGCCGGGCCGTACAGGGCGGCGAGGCCCGGTAGGCCGTTGGTGCGGTTGGTGAGACGTTCGACGGCGGTTCGAACCAGTTCGAGGTTGTGGATCTGCGCGATCTGGGTCATGCCTGCTTCCTTGTGGTGGTGGTCTTCTTGGCTTGCGCGCGGAATTGCGCGGTGGATTGGTAGGTGCGGTGCCAGCGGGCATCCGCTTCGGGGACGGCCTCGCCGGCGGCGAGGCGTTCGTCAAGGTCGAGCCACTCGGCGTAGTTGTCGGCGGCGCTGCGTTCGGAGCGCGAGGCTGCCTGGGTGGCGGGCTCGGGGGCGGTTTCGGCGGCGTCGAGAACTGCGGCGCGCTGGGCCAGCGCAGCCGGCTCGACGATGCGGCCGCCGATGACGATCTGTTGCGCGGCTGGAGCCGCAATGGCTGGGGCACCGTGCAGTTCGGCGAGGATCTCGTCGCGCTTGGTGTCGACGCGGGCCAGCCGACCCTTGGCGCGCTTCTGACGGGCTTGCTCGACGACCGGCACCGGGAAGTAGTGCTTGGCGTTGCCGTTGGCTTCGGCGGTGCAGATGAGGCGGCCGTCGGGGGCGTACACCCATACGCGGCTGGCGTCGTGGATGTCGTAGGCGATATGCGCCTCGAGGCCGTGGAACTCTTCGAGCTCACGCGCGAAATAGATGTTGTTGAAAAGGCGGATTTCGGCGCGGGCCAGCGTGCGGGTGACGCGCGGGCGGAACAGAGTGTCGAATTCTTCGGGGGTGAGGGTTTCGGGCGACCAGCCAGCGGCCACGTGATTGGCCCACGTAGCGTCGGGGCTGATGCCGCGCAGGCTGCGGTGCGTCCGGGCGTTGTATTCAGCCACGCGCTCGACGCACCACTGCACGAACAGGTGCCAAGGCATGAGGGGCATTGCGCCGCCGGACTTGAGCGCGCGGCGTGTGAGCTTGAACTGTTCGAGGCGTGCTTCGCGGTCCATGACCGCGCCGAGGTAGGCCGGCAGTTGCTTGGCGCCGGCCACCCAGATGGTTTTATGCACGCGCTCGATGACGCCACGCGCCTGGGAGTTGTACGGCAGCGAGTGCTCGACGGTGCTGCCGATGCGCCCAATGAGGCCGGTGGCCGCGTCGGCCATCATGGCGTTGCGGTAGCCCGAGCCGTTGTCGACGTAGATGATGGCCGGGATGCCGCAGCGCTCGACGCCGCAACGCAGGGCGTCGGCAACGGCGTGGGACGATTCGGCCAGATCCACCGACCAGCCGACGACGCGCCGGGTGGCGATGTCGATAAAGGTGGTGATTTCCGGCCGGAAGGGGCGGCCGTGCAGCGGGTGCTGAACCTCGGCGTCGAAGGTGTGGCCGTCCGCGCTCCACACGTCGTTGGGCTGGAGCATGTCGAAGGTGCGGCGCACGAAGGGCTGGATGTTCTTGAGTTCGCGCGCGCCCATGCGGCCGCGTTCCCGCGTGACGCTGCCGAGTTTGGCGAGCAGGCGCCGGCACTGGTGGATGCTGGGGCGGGTGTCGCCCCATTGGGCGCACGCGGCGCGGTAGGCGGCTTCGACGCTGGGCTTCTGCGGCTGCTGGTATTCGCGTAGGAACACCGAGGCCCAGGTAGGCACGTCTAGCGAGGCACGGGGCACGCGCGGCGCGAGGTTCGACGCGCCCAGCCAGCGCTTGAGGGTGCGGGCCGAGGGGTAGCCGTCGCCCTTGCGGCCACGGTTGTCACGAGCAAGCCGCAGCATGCGGTCGAGGTGGGCGTCGAGCCGGCCGGCGCGGGCGCTGGTAAGTAGCGTGGTCAATGCGGCTTCCTGGCTGCAGCCGGTGTCGGCCTGCAGGCGGCGCACGGCGGATAACACGCCGGCGCGAGCGTCGCGCTCGAGCCGCTGGCGGTCGGTTAGGTCGGATTCCGGAAAAAGGGCCACCGGGGCGGCAAGCGCCCCGGTTGGCCGAACTGCCGACGACTGCTTCGGCAGAGTGCGAGCGGTTGCGGTAACAGCGGTCACCGCGTGCTGCAGGAGCCCGGCGCGGGCTTCGGCGGGCAGCGATGCGGCGGCGAATTCGCGTCGTTCGCCGCTGCGGCCGCGCGAGGGGGTGACGACGTAGTTCCACCCTTCCCGGTCGGCGCGGGCGCGGATGTTGCGCTCGGACGTGGGCAGGCCCGGCAGGCGCAGGGCGGCCAGTTCGGCGGCGGAGTAGTGGCTCTTCGCGCTGGCCATTACCGTGCCCCCATCAGCTTTTTAAGGCGCTTGATGTGGCGGGCGGCCTCTTCGCGCTGGTGCTCCAGACGGCCAAGTTCTGCCGCGAGAGTTTCGCGGCCAAGCAGCAGGCGTCCGCCGCGCACGTCGGCCAGCCAGCTGGTAAGCACGGTGGTTTCGGCGGCGACTTCGAATGCGGGCACGAACTCCAGCGGCATGCGCCAGGCTTCTCGGCTGGGTGCGGTCCAGGCGTGGAGCTGGTGTTCGGTGATGGACTGCCCGGTGAGTTCGGACATGCGGGCCGCGATTTCGGCGCTGTTGTGGGGCGTCGCCTTGATGGCGTCCGACATGAGACGACGCACCGCGAGGTTGTAGCCCATGGAGCCAGGGAGCGCCGCGGCGGGCGCAGGCACCTCGAACAGATCGGCGGTGAGAGTGTCGGTTGCGCGCTTCATGTCTACGCAACCTGTTTCGCTTTGCCATTGCGTGCAGCGGTGCGCGCGGTAGACTGACCGTTACCGTTACTGCGCATTGCCCGGAGGCCACGCGGGCGCGGAGTTCCATCAGTGAAGTAGCGGCTCGGCCAGATCACCTGGACGGGCACGCCGATGGCTGCCGCGATGCGGCGCTCGTTCAGCGGGTAGCTGCGCAGGAAGGTATGGGAAAGCGGAGACGCCGACGCGAGCTGGTGATGGCGTGCTAGTGCGCGCAACGTCCATCCGGCTTTCTCGAGGGCCGCTTTGATGTCTGCGGGGTGCCAGTCTTTAGGACCGGCATTTTTTGCGGTGTTGGTTGCCATCGTTCGCAGTGCTTGGTCGTGGTGCGATGGATGGCATTACAAGCAAAACCGAATCGGATGTCAACACATCCGAATTCGGTAGACATGAAAACATTCGGGTTTAAGCTCTAATTCATTGATTTTGGGGCTGAACTTGAATTCGGATGTGCGCGCATATATTCGGATGCGTGTCATCCGAATTGCCGAGGCGTATTCGGATGGCGGAACTCAAATTTGCTGACAGGCTGCGGGCGGTCATCGGGGACGAGCCCCCGACGCGCTGGGCGACGGACCGGGGAATCAGCGGTGCGACGATGCACGAGTGGCTTACCAAGGACACGACGCCCTATCCGAAGTCGATGGCGAAGCTCGTGGCCGGCACCGGGATACCCGAGGAATGGTGGCTGAAAGGCAACCTGCCGCCTCCCGCTGCAGGAACGCCGCAGGGCAGCGACCTGCAGCCCTGTAGGCCGACCGTCGCCGAGGCGATCCACCCGCAGCAGGACTACGACGAGTGGGCCAAGACGGTGCCGGTCGCCGATGCGTTCGTCCCCGTGCGTTACTACCGCAACGCGCGCGTGTCTGCCGGGCACGGTGCGAACAACGGCAACGAGCGGCCCGATGCCTTGCTGTTCTCGAAATCGTTCCTGCGCACCCTGGGTTCAGCGGCGCGCGATCTGTTCCTGGTCAGGGTAGAAGGGGATTCGATGCTGCCGACGCTGCAGGCCGGCTGGACAGTGATGCTGGACACGGCACGCACGACGGTATCGAGCGGCATCTACGTGATCCGCCTCGGCGACGAGGAAATGTGCAAACGCCTGGAAGTCCGCCCCGGCGGCAAGGTCCGGGTTATCTCGGACAACAAGTTCTACGACGAATACGAGATCGACGCCGAGCGCATAGGCACCGACTTCGCGGTGCTCGGAAAGGTGGTGTGGTTCGCCGGCGTGATGCAGTGACACCACGCGCCGATCAATAACCAGGCGCCCTATGTCAAAACGCGCGCAAGACCGAGCAGTCCGCGCGCGAAATGTTCACCCACGCCGAGCGGCGCGCATCTCCCGATTCCCCAACAACGCCGCGCCCTCAAGCCTCACAACGCCCGCCGCACCCGGTGCCAAAACGATCACTCCCCCACAGTGGGCGCCTGAGGATGCGGTCGACCACGGTGGCGAGTTCGCCTGTGATGGCGATGCCGACGCGGGCGGCTGCGGGTCGACTCATTGAGGCACGCACGGGCAATGACGCGATGCCCGCCAGGATCGATGTCACTCATAGCGGTGTGGCAGGCCGGCCGGACACCGGTCAGCGCGCGTATCGCCGGGTCGCCCAGCCAAGCCCTCCCATCAATGCAGCAAGCATCGCCAGCAACCATGGCGAAAGGGCAGGAATCGGTGTCGCCCCGCTGGCCCGAGCGGGGCCGCCAGGGTCGATGATCGTGCCGTTGGCCGTGCCATCGTGATCTCCCGTACCGCCGTCAGTAAGAAGCAGCGTGATGGTGTTTCCGCTGACGGCGTAAGCCGAGGGATCGAGCGGGTACCAGATTTGCAGGATGCGGTCGTACTTCCAGTATTGCGTCCCCGCCGGGAGAGGTTCGGGGTAGGTGATTGTGACCTCGGCGACACTTCCCACGGTGCCGCCCGTGAGCGCGATGTCGAGTACCCCGTAGATCAGTTCCACGCCGTCCGGTGGCTGGATCTCGGGGGAGTCCGGGCTCTCCGACAGCGGAATCCAGCCACGGGTCGGATTGGTTTCGTCGTTTCTGGAAGTCAATGACCACCCGTTCGTGGTGGCTACCTGGACCCATGGCAAGCCGCCACTCAGGGTTGTTCCGTCGCCGCTTGGAAACACCTCGAAGAAGTTCGCCGAGACTGAGATGGGCGCGCTTACCGACGACAGGGTGCATGTCGGATCAAGCCCGGTGCACTCTCCTCCCCAGGCCGCGAACGCGAAGCCCTCGGCGGGGGTGGCGGTGCAGGTGGCACTGCCACCGAGTGCGACTGGATTCGGGGTGCAGTGCACCGAACCGCCCTCCAGCGGTGCAGCGGACACCGATATGCGCGGCAGGAAATGGGCAACCACGGTTTTGGGCTCGTCGACCGCAGCTACGGTACAGATGGGGTTGAAGCCGATGCAGTCCCCGGTCCAGCCAACGAACTCCCAGCCGGCTTCGGGTTGAGCAGTGCATAGGGCGTCGGCGCCATCGACAACTTCGTCGGGGCAGGTCAGCGTCCCGCCTGCGCTCGGGAAAGCAGCGCGGCTGATCGTATGGGAGATCGCAACCGGGAGGCGGCCGAAATTCCTGGCAGAGGTGTACATCCGGTCGCCGACATCGAAGCCGCCATTGAGCCAGATGCTCGCAGTGGTCAGCACGTCCGAGCCGTTGTCGCCGAAGTCCGTGTTCCGCTCGAGCGTTGCCGAGCAGGTCTGGTCGCCGATGTTGTCGAATCCTACGATGTCGTTGAACACGCATGTTTCGTTCGAGAACTGGTAGGCAAGATTCAGGGTGCCCAGTTCGAGCCAGTAGGGCTCGTCGACGGTGTAGGGACGATTGATCCACGGGCTGAACACGCACTCCGAACTGCCCCCGGCCGCAGACAGGTATTCCGGATCGCATTCGATGCGGATGCCGTACTCCAGCGCCCAGTCATCGTCGGACGCGTAGCTATCTGCCAGATGAGGCCAGCTGCCGCGGCTTGCCGCGGGCGTGACGGAGACGCGCACGACTTCGGTGATGGTGGGGTTTCCTGTGTTCGGAATTTGGGTACTTGCCGGCAGGACGTTTGTCGTCGTCGATATCGTGAATTCTTCGAGCCAGCTGTTGCTGACGGTCCATTCGAAACCCGTTCCGGATTCCGTGTCTCCTTCGGGATCCCAGTAGATGTAGCTCGCGACGTAATCGCCTGCACTCAGTTCGAAGCTCACGTCGAAGGCACGAGGCGGTTCGTTGGCGACGGTCAACTCGACCAGTGCGCTATCGCAGTCCGTTCTGCCGTCCCGGTTGGTACACACCTCGTATTCGAACGAATCCGGCCCGCAGTAAGGCTCGCCGGCCGGCGCGCAATACGGGTTGTCGGACGACGCGAGGCCTCGCGTGTAGAGGAAGGAGCCATCGCTGTTGAGAGCGAGCGTTCCGTGCGCGACATCCTGCACGAGGCTGACCTCGTAGGCGGATTTGTCCGTGATCGAATCGCTGCTCGGGATGTTGTCGTTCATCACGACGCCGCTCATGTACGTCACCACGCGGCTCGGGCTGACGATGGTGTAGGCGTCGTCTTGTGCATGTGCGGCAGCGAGATACAGCCCGCTCCAGTTGTTTCCGTCTACGTCCCGGTAGCGGACCATCGGGCTGTAGAAGCACGCCATGGGCGCGAATTCGTTCTCCCACAAATCGTCTTCGAAGACGAACTCACGATAGCCCGTCGCCATGCTGGAGTCGCCGTTGACGGGCTCGCCGAAGCGGGGACAGAAATCGAAGTTGCGGGAGTCGTAGGACTGCGGATTGAACGACGGGCCGCAGGAAAAATCCGGGATTCCCGTCGTCACCTTGGCGCAGGTGTCGAGGTCCTCGAGTTTGCGCACCTTCAACCACGGCGAGGGGCCGTACTCGCCGAAGGTCCCGCTTGGAGCGAGGCTTTGCAGCGGGGTATCCACGATCAGCGCAACGCGTCCCCAGTTCGTGGTCGAGGCCGGCAGATCGTAGTTGTCGTTGGTGCTGTCGTCATCGCACCAGAGCTGCCCTACGAACAGGTCCAGCGCGGGGCCCGTGTTGTTGAGATCGTTTCCCTCGCAGTTGACCTTGTGCTTGATGGTGCGCTCGCGCCCGCCGATCGATATGCGATCACCGACGGCCAACTCGCTGTGATCGAAGTCACGCGAGAGCAGGATGCACTGGCCATCCACTTTGCCCGGGTCCCGGGTCGAGTAGCCCTGAGTCGCAAACCGCGTCCAGGCCTTGCAGTAACGGTAGCCATCGGTGTAAGTGCCGTCCTGGATGATGAGTCCGCCGTCCGTCTGGACGAAACCAGCTACTTGGGCAAAGCCGGCTACTTCGTAGCCATCGCGTATGTGCAGGAAGGTGTCGTTCACGAACAGTGCCTTCCACCATTCACCCGCCCAGTTCTTGTATTTGATCGTCGTGCCGAACTTCCAGAACTCGTCGCCGTTGATTGCATTCGGGACGACCGGGCTGTGCACGACGAACCCGTTCGCGACGAAACTCGACAGACCGGTGCCAGCCGGAACGCGCAGGTCATTCGGGTCCGATATTCCACTGGGAAGCGGGTCCTGCAAACGCGTAGATGATCCGCCCAATTCCCCGTTCAGTTCGCTCGAGCCGCTGACCGGAAGTGACCAGAGCTCCATGCCGTCTCCCGTGATCAGATACGGAGACAGATCGGACGTGACTTGCCAATCGGCCTGAGCTTGCGGCTTCAACGCGAAGTAAGAACGGGTGTCCGCTTCCGGTATCGGCAAAGCGTCGTAACGCTCGAAGGTGTAGTCGGGATCGCTCTGCCGCAGCGGCCACCGCTCGCAGACATAGCCGGCATTGAAGCCGCACGGGCCGCTGGCAATCGCGACCGGGTCGAGTACGGTGCCCATGAAAACAAGCGCCAACTCGGTGATCGGGCCGTCCAGGGCGTCTTCGAGATTCGGGTTTGCCGACTGGGCTGCGGTCCGCTCAGCGCGGAGGTCGTTGCCGATGGCGACAAAGTCAGCGGTGTTCCAGACGGTCGTTCCCAGCACGAGCAGGGCGCGGATGATGAATTCCGGACTGGCCGCTGGGTTCAACAGGGATAGAAGAAAGGCCGCGCGCTCATTCGTCCGGATCTTGCGGAACAAGTTCAGCGCGGCTTGGTAGCTTTGCTCGGCCTCGGTGTCACCCTGAAAAAGCGTTCCGCCATCGACTTCGGCCAGGGCCGCATACCAGTCCATGGCTTCGAGGAGGTCCGTGAGCTGGGTGGCGCCGTTCCCGCTCAGGAGTAGCGAATAATTCTCGGCTGCTCCCTGTCCCCGATAGACCTCGCGCTGGTTCGGCTTGTCTTCCTCGAACAACGAACAGAACAGGGAGACGAGCACATTCGGTTGGATGTAGATGCCCGTGTTGGGGTTTCCGCCGCTCCAGCATGGATCGCCGCTGTTGATGCTCTCCCAGTAAGTCACCGCGTTCCTCGCGATCGCCAGACGGCTGGCACGCACGGCCGATTGCAGCCTGTCGTAGGCTGCCTGTTCCTGAAGCGTTCGATTTTCGGGGCTTTGATCGAGGATCGCGAGCAGGCGTGCGAAGGTATATGCGCGAATCGCGCTGCGTGCGAAATCCGGAGTGAGGTCTTCAGGGAATCCCTGGGCCGCAAGAACTGTTACGGCTTCATCCGCCAGAAACTGCCACTCGGAAACCGGAACAGGGTCAGGAACGTCCTGCGCCCGAGCAACCGAGCTGAAGCAGGGAAAGGAGATGATCCAGCACAGGGCCAGATGCCCTGCAAGACGGCGGAGGTCCATCATGCGTCCCCGGTTGAATGATCAGTTCGTCGGACGCACCAATCTTCGGCACGGATGTGGTCGGGAAGCGCATCAATGCAGCCGCGCCTGCCCCCTTCTAACCGCGGCCTCAAAGCATTGCAACAATTATTTACTGCTGGAATGGATAATTCCAATGGAATTTTTAGAAACAAAATGCATAAGCTGGCGAAGGCAGTGTTGATCCAAAGGTCATGACTGTGATTCGCAACGCGGCTCTCAGTAGGCAATGCGCGGCCATTGAATTTTTCACGCCTTCACGTTATGGCACTCGATGCCCGTTCCGCGGACGGCTCTCATCAACGTCTGCCGAGTCACGAGAAGTTGACGTTACGCAACACATTGGCCGCGCTCACGCATCACCACTTTCATTTCGGGGCCAGCGTCAGGTGTTTGCCCCGACTCCAGCAACTATCGATGCAACGGTTCAACGGTGCGCGTGCCTGTCGCGGGCTGCGCTCGCTTCAAGACATTCCTGTTGTATTCCCGAAACCGAAGGTGGAAAGGCCAGCCCTTGGGCTGGCCTCGTTCGTGTCAGGCACTGCCAGAAAAATCAGGGCTTGATCAGCGTGTACCCCTGTGCGCTCAGATCGAGAATCCGCGCTACGCCGGCGGTGACCTTCGTGGCGTGGGGTGTCAGTTCGGGTTCGTAGCCGAGTTGGCGCGTCATGTTGGAGAAGGTGTTCAGGCACGCGGCGAAATGCACGCCCCCTTGCGCCACGAGGCTGTCGATGCGCTGCTCGTTGGGGTTGCCCGCGACGAGCAGGTTGAGCCCAGGGCCGAAGGCGACGATCTCGACGTCGATCTTGTCCGGCCCGTATTCCTTGATCAGGTTGTTCGCGACGTTGAGCACCAGAGTCTGTGTGCGCACCGAGTCGTCGCTGATCTGCAGCACGACGTGGCGTTCGGCAAAGGGTTTGCGTTCCTTGTCGTTCGCCAGTGCGAAGGACGAGGCCAGGGCGATGCTCAGTGCGATCAAGGTGCTGCGGACAAGCTGGTTCATGATGTCTCCTCGTATTGGTTCTTGTTGGGTGCGTTCGCCGGTGGCCGACGCGCGGATCGACGATATGCGCATGTAAGTACAGCGTCAATTGCTAATATTCCGCTCCAACGGCCGCTGTGGCGGAACCTCCGGGGGTGTCGTGAATCAATCTGCGACGGATGCACACGAGCGTGCGGTCCGGATACTTGGTGAAATGTGCAGATGCTCATGACTTTCAGGGAGTGGTCGATGTCGATTGGCGACGCGTCGCGAGCGTGCTCACACGCCGCGGTCGCACTTGCGTGCGCGCTGGCCGCGGCGGTCGCCGGCGCCCAGCAGCAGGGGCCGCAGGTCGACACGCCGCATGTGTCCGCGCGCCTGGTCGCCTCGGCGCAAGCCGTCGCGCCGGGCGAGACGGTCACGGTCGGCCTGGCCAAGACCATCATTCCCGGCTGGCATACCTACTGGCGCAATCCGGGTGATTCGGGTCTCGCTACCACCATCGACTGGGATGCGCCGGCCGGGGTCACGATGGGCGACATCCAGTGGCCGGCGCCCGAGCGCCATTCTCTCGGGCCGGTGACCAACTACGGCTACGAGGGCGAGGTCACGCTGCTCTCGCCGCTCACCGTGCCGGCGGATGCCGAGCCCGGTTCGACGCTTGCGCTGCGCGCAGCGGTTTCCTGGCTGGTGTGCGAGGACATCTGCATTCCCGAGGATGTCGAACTGGAACTGGCCCTGCCGGTGGCCGAAACGACCCGCGGCGACGGCCACCCGGCGATCGACGCAGCGCGTGCGCGCCTGCCCGTTGCCTCGCCGTGGTCGGCGCGCCACGCGATCGGCGAGGACGGCCTGCGACTGGCCGTCGATACCGGTGCGCTGCCCGCCGGGGCGAACGACATCTGGTTCTTTCCCTACGACTGGGGGCGCATCGACCAGTCGGCCGAACAACGCCTGTCGCGTACCGATCAGGGTGTCGTGCTCGCCACGCCGCGCGGGCAGGCACCGCCGGATGAAACGCCGCTCGCCGGTGTGCTGGTGATCCGCGAGGACACGCCCGACGGCATGTTGACCACGGCCTTTGAACTGTCCGCGCCGCGCGTCGAGACGGTCGCGGCCGGCGAACCCGTGGCCGCGACGCCGGACGTGCCGACCCCGACCATCGGCCTGGGCCTGGCCCTGCTCTTCGCGCTGGCCGGCGGCCTGATCCTGAATCTGATGCCCTGCGTGTTCCCGGTGCTGGCGATGAAGGTGCTGGCGCTGGTGCGCAGCGGTGGCGACGCGGCCGGCGTGCGTGGTCACGGCCTGGCCTATCTGGGCGGCGTGCTGGCCAGCTTCGCGCTGCTCGCGGCGGTGGTGCTGGCGCTGCAGCAGGGCGGGGCGCGGCTGGGCTGGGGCTTCCAGTTCCAGTCGCCGGTGTTCGTGGTGATGGTCGCCTGGCTGCTTTTCGCAGTGGGGCTCAACCTGTCCGGCGTGTTCATGATCGGCGGCGGCCGGCTGGCCGGCATCGGCCAGTCGCTGACCACGCGCGGCGGGCATTCGGGCAGCTTCTTCACCGGCGTGCTCGCAGCCGTGGTCGCCACGCCATGTACCGCACCCTTCATGGGCGCGGCCATCGGCTTCGCGATGACGCAGCCGCCGGCCTCGCTGGTGGCGATCTTCCTCGCGCTGGGGCTGGGGCTGGCGCTGCCCTTCGTGGTGTTGGCGTGGCGGCCGGCGCTGGTCGCGCGACTGCCGAAGCCGGGCGCGTGGATGGAGCGCTTCAAGCAGTTCCTGGCCTTTCCGATGTATGGCGCGGCGGTGTGGCTGGTGTGGGTGCTGGCCCTGCAGGCCGGTGCCGACGGCGTGCTGGTGGCCGCTGGCGGCATGCTTGCCATTGCGCTGGCGGCCTGGCTGTACGACACCACCTGGGCCTCCGGCGTGCGAGCGCGTCGCGGCGCGCAGGCGCTCGCCGCGGTTCTGATCGTGGCGACGCTGGCGGTCGGCTCGGGGCTGGCCACCCAGCCGCGCGAGACGCCGGCCGCCGCGCGCGTCGGCGCGTTGCTCGCGCATCAGCCTTACGCGCCCGAGCGTTTCGACGCATTGCGTGCCGAGGGGCGCGCGGTGTTCGTCAATATGACCGCTGCCTGGTGCATCACCTGCATCGTCAACGAGCAGGTGGCGCTCGAGCGCGCCGACGTCGCGGCGGCTTTCGCCGAGCGCGACATCGCCTATCTGAAGGGCGACTGGACCAACCAGGACGCCGCCATCACGGCCGTTCTGGAGCGCTTCGGGCGCAGCGGCGTGCCGCTGTACCTGTACTACCCGCCCGGCGCCGACACGGAGGCCGTGGTGCTGCCGCAGATTCTGACCCCCGACATCGTGCTCGACGCCATCGGCGCATGAGCCGTGTACATGCAACCACCCACAGGAGAACCAAGATGACGATTCGCCCGCTGATCGCCGCCGCGCTCGCCGCCGGCCTGTTCATCCCGCTCGCCACGCTGGCCGCGCCCGAGGTCGGCAAGAGTGCGCCGGATTTCAAGGCGGTGGCCGCCGACGGCACCACGGTCGAACTGTCCGCGCTGCGCGGCAAGACCGTGGTGCTCGAATGGACCAACCACGACTGCCCGTTCGTGATGAAGCACTACCGTACCGGCAACATGCAGGCCACCCAGGCCAAGGCCGCCGAGCAGGGCGCGCTGTGGTTCCAGGTGATCTCGTCCGAGCCCGGCTCGCAGGGCCATGTCAGCGGCGAGCGCGCGCAGGCGCTCAACGCCGAGCGCGACGTCACCGCCGTGACCAACACGCTGCTCGACGAGAAGGGCACGGTCGGCCAGGCCTACGGCGCGCAGGTCACGCCCCACATGTATGTGATCGACGCCGATGGTGTGCTGCGTTACATGGGCGGCATCGATTCCATCGCCACCGCGCGCGACGCGGACATCGACAAGGCCACGAACTACGTGGTCGAGGCGCTTGACGCGATGAAGGCCGGAGACAACGTTCCCAACCCGGTCACGCGACCCTACGGCTGCACCGTCAAGTACGCGTCCTGAGGGACGGCGGCAGCGCCGCCTGCAACACGCGCGTCACATGCGGCTGCGAGGATGGCAGGCCCGTCCTCGCAGCCGCTCATGGTTTCCTCTTCCCGATTCCCGTTCCCTGACCTGCGCGCCGGTGCGCTGCCGGCGATCCAATGAGACAAGGCCTCGGCCTGTACCGGCGCCTGCTCGGAACGCTGCGACCCTACCGTGCTGCGGTGCTCTTCTCGGTGGCTGCGATGGTGCTGGTCGCGGCGACGGAGCCCTTACTGCCGGCGCTGCTCAAGCCGCTGGTCGACGAGAGCCTGATTGCGCGTGACGCCACCGCGCAATGGCAGATCCCGCTGCTGCTCGTTGCGATCTTCGTCGTCAAGGGGCTGGTCGGCTACGTTGCCAGCGTCTCCAGCCACTGGGTCACGCACCGCGCCGTGGCCGACCTGCGCCGCGAGGTCTTCGCGCACCAGTTGCGCCTGCCGCTTGGCGCACATCAGGACGAAGCCTCCGGGCGCATGATGTCGCGCATCCTGTACGACATTCCGCAGGTCGGCGACGCACTCTCGTCGGCGTGGATCGTCGTCGTGCGCGACAGTCTCGTCATCCTCGGTCTGACCGGCTACCTGTTCTGGATGCAGTGGCAGCTCGCCGCGCTGCTGCTGCTCGTGACGCCTTTTGTCGGGCTGCTGATCCGCAGCGCCAGTTCGCGCCTGCGCGGCGGCAACCGCCGCATTCAGGACAACGCGGCGCAGCTCACCGGCGTGCTTGGCGATGCGTTGGCGGGGGTGCGCGAGATCAAGGTCTTCGGTGCCCAGGCGTTCGAGACCGCGCGCTTCGCCGACGCGGCCGAACGCCTGCGCCGGCAGACCATGCGTACCGTGCGCGTGGCTTCGGCCAACAGCCCGGTGATCCAGATCGTCACGTCGAGCGCCGTGGCGCTGGTGATCTGGGTCGCCTCGGGCCTGTCCGCGCATGATCGGCTCACCCCCGGCGAGTTCGTCGCGTTCGTCGCCGCGATGGCGATGCTGTTTTCACCGCTGCGTCGGCTGACCAACGTCAACGCCGTGATCCAGCGCGGGCTTGCAGGTGCGCAGAGCATCTACGCGTTGCTCGATACACTGGCGGAGCCCGATCTGCCTTCGCCCGTCGGCGCACCTCGATCTCGCGGTGCCTTGCGCTTTTGTCACGTACGTTTCGCCTATCCGGGTCAGGCGGCTCCGGCGCTGGATGGTTTCGCGCTCGACGTTCCGGCCGGTTACACCGTCGCACTCGTCGGTAGCTCGGGCGGAGGCAAGACCACCGCGATACAGCTCGTCGCACGCTTCTTCGAACCGGACTCGGGGTGCATCGAACTCGACGGTGTCCCGATCGCGCAGCAGCCGCTGGGTTGGCTGCGTGAGCAGATCGCCTGGGTCGGGCAGCAGGTCGTGCTGTTCGACGACACGGTGGCCGCCAACATCGCCTACGGCCGGCAAAATGTCGATCGCGACGCGATCCGGGCGGCTGCGCGCGCGGCACACGCGATCGACTTCATCGAGGCGCTGCCCGAGGGTTTCGATACCGTGCTCGGCCCGGACGGCAGCCGGCTGTCAGGCGGACAGCGTCAGCGCATTGCGCTCGCGCGCGCCTTCCTGAAGGACGCGCCTGTGCTGCTGCTCGATGAGGCCACCTCGGCACTCGATAACGCGTCCGAACAGGCCGTGCGCGAGGCGCTGGCCGAACTGCGGCGCGACCGTACCGTGATCCTCGTCGCGCACCGCCTGACGACCGTACGCGACGCGGACTGCATCGCCGTCGTCGAGCAAGGGCGCGTGGTCGAGCAGGGTACGCATGAATCCCTGCTCGCCGCTGGCGGCGCCTACGCGCGGCTGGTGGCCGGCGCCGAGGCGCCGGTCGCGGCGTGAGGCGGGTGCGCTACTGGGGATCGAAGCGATATCCGAACATCTCGATGTCGGCCGCGAAGTGGCGTGCGACGGCCTCGGCCAGCGCGTCGTCGTAATAGCGGCGCCAGTCGGCGTCGCGATCATGCGCACGCCGTCGGTGGGGCAGTTCCGGGCGATGGATGCCGATGCTGCGGCACACGTGGGCGAAGTCCTCGGCCAGGCGCTCGTGGCGGCCGACGAAGTCGACCAGCAGTTCGCCGTGCAGTCCGATCAGATATTCCGACTGCTGCTCGATGCTGGTGTCGACGTGGTATTGCCAGGGGCGCTCGGGGTCGAGCTTCCAGCGCAGGAAATCCCCGAAGTTGTCGACATGGGCGACCAGTTGCGGGCGTTCGCGGCGCAGATGGTGCCAGGAGCTGACTTGCAGATCCCATGGATTGCGCACGAAGGCGAACTTGAACAACTGCGCGAACACATCGGCCGGGAGCATTTCGCGCGCGGCGACGATGCGCGCGTGACGTGGAAACTTCACGCCCAGCCGATGGCCCGACAGGCTCGACAGACGCGAGCACAGGAATTGCACCGGATACCACGGCTCGCGAAAGCGCAACGGACGCAGTGCGTCGCGCACCGAGGTGCCACCGGTCTTGGCGATGTGCACGAACAGGAAGTTGTGTTTCAGCGACAGGATCATGCGCACCTCCGGTCTTTGCCCGGCGCCAGACCGAGCCGTTCGAGATAGCGGCCGGCGGCCACCTCGGCCGTGTGTTCGGTGACGGCCTCGCGCAGCGTATGTGCCGGCGGCGGGCGGTCGAGCGTGGCGGCCATCGCGGCGGCCAGTTCCGGTGCATTGCCGACCGGAACCAGCGGCCCGATCGCGCCGTCGCGCAGCAACTCGCGCGGCCCGCTCGGGCAGTCGGTGGCGACCGCCGGCACGCCCAGCGCCAGCGCTTCGGTGAGGACGTTGGGAGAGCCTTCCCAGCGCGAAGACAGCACGAACAGTTGCGCGCGCGCCATCCACGCCCAGGGGTTGGGCAGAAAGCCGGGTAGCACGAGGTCGTCGGCCACATCGAGCGAGCGCGCGAGCGCGAG
This sequence comes from uncultured Azoarcus sp., assembly GCA_963975885.1. Lineage (GTDB taxonomy): Bacteria > Pseudomonadota > Gammaproteobacteria > Burkholderiales > Rhodocyclaceae > Pseudazoarcus. The sequence continues at coordinate 80,985 of CAXBIS010000005.1, read as the reverse complement.
CAGGGCGGCGCGATCCCGCCCGTCGCCGAGAATCGCCAGTCGCGCCGGCCGGGTGCGTCGCAGCAGGGCGAAGGCGCGGATCAGCGTCGCGAAATCCTTCTGTTCGGTCAGACGGCCGGCGCCGACGATCAGTGGCAGGGCGGGCGTGCCGCAGCCGGGCGGCAGCGGCGGCTCCGGTGTTGTCGCAGCGAGCGCAGCCAGGCGTGGCGTGACCACCGGGTTGCGGACCACCGACAGGCGCCCGGGCGGCAGGCCGGTGAGTGCCGCGGTGTCGTCGAGCACGCCAGCCGATACGCACACGACGTGTTCGACGCCGGCGTAGAGCGTGCGCATCGGCGCGGTGCGCAGCCAGCGCGTGAGCGCCGGACGGCCCTCCAGTGCGGCGGAAAGGTGGGTGCCCAGGCGTCCGACGACGCGACACGGCACGCGTGCCAGAGCGCGCGCGAGCACCGCCGCACGGATCGCACGATCCTTGGCGACGAGCATCGCTTCGGGGCGTTCGTCGCGCAGGTAGCGCGCGAGCGGTCGCACGGCCGACAGGCTGTGGCGCACGCCCAGGTCGATGCGCCGCACGCCCTCGGGCAGGGTCGCCAGGTGCGCGCTGTCGGCGCGGATCGCGAGCAGATCGACTTCGATGCCGCGTGCGGCGATGGCTTCGACGAGATTGAGCATCATGCGCTCGACGCCGCCCTCGCCGGAGAAGGACACGAGGATCGCGAGCCGGCTCATCGGGCGATCGTCCCGGTGCCGGTAAAGCCCAGCGCGGCGAGATAGGCGCGTGCGCTCTCGCGTTGGCCGTAAGGGATGACCCGCGCGGCTAGGTCTTGCGGTGCAGGCGGAGCGTCAAGCTGGCGGGCGAGTGCCGCGGCCAGCGCCGCATCGTCACCGACCGGCACCAGAGCGTCGGTGTCGAGCAGCTCGTTCGGTCCGCTCGGGCAGTCGGTTGCGACGCAGGGCACGCCCAGGGCCAGCGCTTCGATCAGTACCACCGGCATGCCTTCCCAGCGCGAGCTGAGCGCGAAGACCTGCGCGTGCGCCATCCATGGATAGGGCGCGCGTACGAAGCCGGGCAGCAGCACGTCGCCAGCCACACCCAGCGTTGCGGCGAGCGACTCGAGTTCGCCACGTCGACGACCCTCGCCGAGAACGATCAGGCGTGCCTGCCTCGTGGTGCGCAACCGTGCGAAGGCACGCAGCAGCGTCGCGAAGTCCTTGCGCTCCGACAGTTCCCCGACGCCCAGAACCACCGGAATCCCATCGGCGAACCAGGGGTGCGGGGCGGGTGCGCTGCGTGCGGCGAGCAATCCCGGCGTGACCACCGGGCTGGGTACCACCTGGACGCGGTGCCCGGCGATGCGTGCATGGTGAGCCAGGTCGGCCGCCGCGCCACGCGAGGGCACCAGCACCGCATCCGCATGGCGGTAGAGCCAGCGCATCGAGGCGGTCTGAACGGCGCGTTCCAGCCAGCCGCGTCCGGCCAGATTGACCGACACCGTGGTGCCCAGACGCACGCCAACACGCGTCCCGCTGCGCGCCAGCGCGCGTGCGAGCAACGCGGTGCGATTGACACGGTCCTTGTCGGCAAGCAGGGCAGCCGGGTGTTCGCGCATGAGGTAGCGAACCAGTGCCGGTATCGCGGTGGCGACGTGGCGCGCACCGAGGGTGACCATGCGCACGCCAGGCGGGCAGGTGTCGAAACGTGGGCCGTGGCCATCAATGCGCAGCACGTCCACGTTCAGTCCAAGGCCGGCAATGGCCGGCACCAGGTTGCCAAGCACGCGATCGACGCCACTGTGTCCGGATGTCGCCGCGAATACCGCCAGATCGACGCTCACGACGGCGTCTCCAGCAGCGATTCGAACAGCGCGCGATAGCGCGACGCGCACAGCTCGACGTGGTAGTCCGCGGCGGCCGCGCGGCGCGTGTCGGGCGTGCCGGGCTCGGCCAGCGCGCGAGCCATTGCGTCGGCCAGCGCCGGTGCATCGCCGACCGGGACCAGCGGCGCGACGCGCCCGCCGTCGAGGATCTCGCGCGGGCCGCTGGGGCAATCGGTGGCGACCACCGGTGTGCCCAGCGCCAGTGCCTCGGTCAGTGCGTTCGGCGAACCTTCCCAGCGCGAGGACAGCACGAACAGCGCCGCACGCGAGAGGTATCGGTAGGGGTTCGGGTCGAAGCCGGGCAGGGCAAAGTCTGCGGCCACGCCCAGTTCGGCCGCGCGGCGTGTCAGTGTTGCCTCAAGATGGCCGCGGCCGAGAATCATCAACCGGCACTCGCGCCGCGCGCGCAAGCGGGCGAAAGACTCGATCAGCGTGTCGAAGCCCTTCTGGCGGCGCAGGCCGCCGATTGCGAGGATCAGCGGCGGCGAGCCATCCGCAAGCCATGGGTGGTCGACCGCTGTGGCGGCCAGGCGCTCGAGATCAGACGTCACCACCGGATTGCGGATCAGATGCATGCGCTCGGGCGCAATCCGCGTGATCTTCACGATGTCGTCGACCACGCCGTGTGAATTGCCGACCACGGCGGCCGCGGCGCGGTAGGTCGAACGGATCAGCGTGCGGTCGCGCAGTCGCGTCCACGCTCCGCGGTGGGCGAGTCGCTCGGAAACGGTCGTGCCGGCACGCATGATCAGCCGGAAGTTGTGGCCGGACAGGCGTCGTGCGATCAGCGCAGCGCGCCCCGCCCGGTCCTTGCCGCAAAGCACGAAGTCCGGTCGCGCAGCGCGCAGATAGCCGACGAAACGCGGTTGTACACCGATCAGGCCGTTGTGCGTGAGTGTGACGCGGCGCACGTCACGGTCGAGGCGGTCGAGGTAAGGCTTGTTTGCCGGCGTCAGAAAATCGACCGCGAGCCCTTCGCGCACCAGCCCGCCCGCGAGATTGACGAGCATGCGCTCGACTCCGCCGTCGCCAAACGCGGGCATGAATACTGCGAGACGCATCGGGGAGCCACCGGAAGACAGAATGGCCAAGCCTAGCCGTGGCAGATTACGACGCGGTGACGCCAAGCGCGGCAAGCCACACGTGGCTGCTGGCGTCGGGGTCGAAGCGCGCGACCGCATCCGGTGCGGGCCTGTGCGGCGCAGCCAGCGTCGCGGCGATCGCGTCGGCCAGTGCACTTTCGTCGCCGGGCGGAACGAGGCGACCGTAGCGGCCATTCTCGAGAATCTCGGCCGGACCGCCGGGACAGTCGGTCGCGATCACCGGCGTGCCCAGCGCGAGCGCCTCGGCCAGGACCATGCCGAAGCCCTCATGCTGCGAGGCGAGAACCAGCGCGCGCGCCCGGCGGATCCACGGGAACGGATTGAGCGCGTGGCCCGCCAGGTGCACGCGCGAGGCCATCCCGGCGGCCCGGATGCGCGTGGCCAGGGCTTCGCGCTCGGCGCCCTCGCCAAGCACCACCAGATGCAGGCCGGGATGGATCGGAGCAATGCGCGCGAAGGCGTCGACCAGTCGCGCGTGGCCCTTGACCGCCTCGAGTCGCCCCACGGCGACGATGTAGTCGGCATCGAGCGCGCCCAGGCGAGGCGCGCGCGGCACCTCGGCGGCGAGCGCGGCGATGCGCGCCACGTCGATCGGTGGCCAGGCGACCGACAGTGGCATGGTCACCAGTGCGGGCCGACCGCGCAGATCGTCGGCGATGGCTCGGGAGGTCGTCACCAGCGCGTCGCAGTGCGCGAGCGTGTCGAAGGCGCGGCGCTTGCGCGCGGCCGCCTCGGGCAGTTGTGGCGAGAGCATGGCGTGTACCGCGCCGACCACGTGCGGTCGTTGTCCGGTAAGCCGCATCGCGGCGAACAGCGGTCGCAGCAGGCGCGGGCGATGCACCACGATGGCGGTCGGACGCGTGCGCGCGAGCCAGACGGCCAGAGGAAAACGACCCCACAGTGGATGCAGCGTTGCCAGCCGGGTGACGTGGCACGCGCCGCACACGGCGTCTTCCGCACCGCGTTCGACGACCAGTTCGGTGTCGACGCCGCTGGCGGGCCAGCGCGCGCAGTGATCGCGCAGGATCGCGCCGATGCCGCCGTGGCCGACGCGGCCGGCGAGAATCGAGACGCGGCGGGGCTGTTGCGCAAATGTCATGTGCTCGCCATAGACTGTGGTGCCGGAGTCCGGATGCGCCATGCTAGCGACCGAATCTGACAATCCGATGTCATCCGTCGCGCGCCTGGCCGCCGCGCTGCCGCCGGTTTTCGCGGGCGCTGCGCTGGCCGCGCCGGCGCTGGCCAATGTCGCGCTGGGCCTGATGCTGCTCGCGGCGCTGGCCGTGCCCGGCGCACGCAATGCGCTACTGCGCGCGCCGCCGATGTGGCTGCTGGCGATCTTTCTCGCGTTCTGTGCCGGTGCGCTGCTGACGGTCTGGCCGGCCGCGCAGCGCGATGCCGATCTCGCCGCGATGCGTGACTTCGTCCAACTGTGGTGGTTCATGCCGTTGGCGCTGTGGATCGGTGCCGACGACCGGCGCGCGCTCCGTTGCCTGGCGGTTGCGGGGATCGTGTTCGTACTTGGCCGTCTGTGGGCGACCGACTGGTCGGCGCCGCCGTGGCCCGGTGGCGAGCGCGTTCGGCTGGGCTTTTCAAGCATCAATCACTTCGCGCAGTACGCTGCAGCCATGGCAGTGGGACTCGCATGCTTTGCGCCTCGAGCGTGGCAGGCGGCGCGCACCCGAGCGCCCGAACTGCGCTGGGTCGGTGCTGCCCTGTGGCTGGCCGTGGCGGGGCTCGCGCTGTACTGGCTGGCGCTCTCCGGTTCGCGCGGCGTGTGGCTGGCCTTCGTGATCACGCTTGCGGTGATGCTGCTCGCGCTCGGCCTGCATTGCGGCTGGCGCAGCCTTGCCGCCGGCGTCGCGGTCGGCGCACTGACGGCGGTGCTGATCGCGGCAATTTTTGGCGAGGCGCTGGCCTCGCGCATCGCGGCCGACGGTGAGTCGCGGGTACGGGTCTTAGCCGGCGACGTCGCCGCGGTTGGCGAGGATGCGCTGGGTCTGCGCGTGCGCATGCTGGTCACTGCGTTGCGGCTGGGTGCGGAGGCGCCCCTGGCCGGTCATGGTCCGGGGGCTGTCACGAGCCTGCTGGCGCGCGAGGACGGGGCGCTGGGCGCGGCTGGCTTCACGCATCTGCACAACGTTTTCGCCGATCTGCTGGTGCGCGTCGGGCTGCTCGGCAGCGCGGTTGTGCACACCCTGTTTGCGTGGGTTGCGCTGGCCGCATGGACGGCCCGCAGGCGTGGTGCGATGCCGTTCGATACCTGGCTTGCGGTCTCCGCGATGCTGTTGCTTGCGTTGCTGTGCAACCAGACCGATTTGCGTCTGGCTGGCTGGGACTGGCGATTCTTCTGGGCTCTGGTCGCTGGAGTTGCCGTGGCGCCAGCACTGTCATGCGGGCTCGCAACGTGGCCGACACGCAATCGCAATACGGACGTCACCGGGGCTTAACCGGGTGTCCATAGCATCGGTGCCGTTGAATCACGGCTGACCCCGATGCAGCGCATTCTCATTGTCCGCACTTCCGCGATCGGCGACATCGTGTTCGCCGCTGCGCTCGCCGCCGCGATCCGTCGCGCGCATCCGTGCGCGCACATCGCCTGGCTGCTCGAGGCCGGATTGGAAGGGCTGCTCTCGGCCGACCCGGCAATCGACCGCATTCACGTGTGGCCGCGGCGCCACTGGCAGGCGCTGTGGCGAGCCCGTCGCTTTGGCGCGCTTGCCCGCGCGGTTGCCGACCTGCGTCGCGAACTCAGCAGTCAGCGGTTCGACACCGTGCTGGACCTGCAAGGTCTGCTCAAGAGCGCCGTTCTCGCGCGTCTGTCGGGCGCGCCGCGCCGTGTCGGGCTGGGTGGCTTCGAGGGCGGGCGCTGGCTGATGAGCGAGGTGTTGTCCCGGGGTGGGGAGGACGGACGCATCAGCTCGGAATACGCTCATCTGGCCCAGTACCTCGGGCTGGACGCGGGTTCCTTCGTGCCGCGGCTGCATGCGCCGCCGCACGCGGTCGTGCGTGCGCGCTCGATGCTCGACGAAGCGGGTGTTCCGACCGGTCGTTGCGCGGTGTTTGCGCCGTTCACGACGCGCCCTCAGAAGCACTGGTTCGAGGGTCGCTGGCGCGCACTGGCGCATGCGGTGCACGACGAGCTTGGCCTGATGCCGGTGGTGCTGGGCGGTCCGGCCGACGCGGCTGCGGCGGCGCGCATCTGTGAGGGTACGCCGGCTGTCGCGCTGGCCGGACGCACCGATCTGACCGATGCCATGGCCCTGGTCGGGGAGGCGGCGCTGGTCGTGGGTGTGGACACCGGGTTGACCCATGCCGGGGTCGGTTTCGCGCGCCCGACGGTGGCGCTGTTCGGCTCGACCTGTCCCTACCGCGACGCCGGCCGCGCCAATGTTCGCGTGATCTGGCTGGGGCTGGCGTGCAGTCCGTGCCGTCGCCGCCCCTCCTGCGATGGGCAGTACGACTGTCTTGCCGCGATCGATTGCGCGCGTGTCATGGCCGAGGCGCGCGCAGCCCTCGCCGAACCCTCATCCGACCCGATCTCACCACGCCCGGCCTCGCCGCGTGCGGTCTCCATCCGTCCTTCCCGCTGGAGTTCCACATGTCCTCCGTTCGCCTGAAAGTGCTGCACGTCGAAGCCGGTCGCCACCTGTATGGTGGCGCGCTACAGGTCGTCCATCTGGTCGAGGCGCTCGCCGAGCGCGGGGTCGACAATGTGCTGGCCTGCCCGGCCGGCAGCGACATCGCGGCGGCGGCCGCGCGTCACTGCGAGGTGCTGCCGATGCGCATGGGCGGCGACCTCGATGCCGCGCTGACGGCTCGACTGATGCACGCGATGCGGCGTCACGCACCCGATCTGGTGCATGTGCACAGCCGCCGTGGCGCCGATGTGTGGGGCGGGCTGGCGGCGCGCATGAGCGGTGTGCCGGCGATCATCTCGCGGCGTGTGGACAATCCCGAGAGCGCGTTGCAGGCACGTCTGAAATACGCGATGTACGAGCGCGTAATCGGCATCTCGCGCAAGATCCGCGACGTACTCGCGGCCGGCGGCGTGCCGGAGGACAAACTGTGGTGTGTGCGCAGCGCGGTCGACGCGTCTCCCTGGCTGGTGCCCGTCAAGCGGGCGGCCTTTTTGGCCGAGTTCGGTCTGCCGGACAACGCCGTGACACTGGGCATGGCCGCGCAGCTGATCGCACGCAAGGGCCATCGCCACCTGTTCGCGGCGCTGCCGCGCTTGTGCGCGACGTATCCGAATCTGCGCGTCGTGCTGTTCGGGCGTGGTCGGCTGGAAGGCGAACTGCGCGCCGAAGTCGCGGCGGCGGGCTTGAATGATCGCGTAATCTTTGCGGGCTTTCGCGACGATCTGCCGCGTTGGCTGGGTGGGCTCGACGTGTTCGTGCATCCGGCCGAGATGGAAGGGCTGGGCATCGCCGTGTTGCAGGCCTCGGCCGCCGCGCTGCCCGTGGTGGCGAGCCGCGCCGGCGGATTGCCCGAGGCGCTCGTCGATGGCGAGACCGGCCTGCTCGTGCCGCCGGGCGATGCGGCGGCGCTGGGTGAGGCACTCGCGCGCTTGCTCGCAGATGGTGACTTGCGTCGGCGCATGGGGGAAGCCGGTCGCGCACACATGTTGCGGCGCTTCTCGGTCGACGCGATGGCCGATGGCAATCTCGCCGTCTATCGCGCCTGCATCGCCGGCATCGACGCGGCCGGCATCGACGCGATCGTGCCCGAGCATTTCTGAAGCGCGCGACCGCGATCTGGCGGATGCCCCGGCCGCCGTGCCGCGCTACACTGCAGGCAGCCAGTTCGCTGGTGGTGCCGCGATCCCGACCCGCCGCCGCGTGGCGGGGTCGCGGCCGTCCCGGATGATTCGCGTGGTTGTGGCCGGCGTCGACATGGTCGCTCGCGCGTCTCATGAAACGCTGCGCAGCAAGGAGGACTCGTCATCAAACCGAAGATTCTCGTCACCCGTTCCGTCTTTCCCGAAGTCATCGAGCATCTGTCGCAGCACTTCGAGATCGACTACAACGATCAGGATGTCGCGCTGCCGGCCGACGAACTGGCCGCACGCCTGTCGGACAAGGCCGGCGCGATCACCATGCTCTCGGATCGCATCGATGAAGCGGCATTGCGTTCCGCGCCGAACCTCAAGGCGGTGTGCAACGTTGCGGTGGGGCACAACAATTTCGACCTCGCGGCGATCAGCGCCGCGGGTGTGATGGCCACCAACACGCCGGGCGTGCTCAACGACACCACGGCCGATACCGCCTGGGCGCTGCTGCTGGCATCGGGGCGACGCATCGTCGGCGCCGACAAGTGGGTGCGCGACGGCCAATGGCAGGGATGGAAGTTCCACGACGACTGGCGTGGCCACGACATCCACCACGCCACGCTGGGCATCCTCGGCATGGGCCGCATCGGCCAGGCCGTGGCGCGCCGTGCCGCCGGCTTCGAGATGCGCGTGATCTACCACAACCGCTCGCGGCTCGCACCGGAGCAGGAGCAGGCGTGCCAGGCGACGCTGGTGAGCAAGGAGGCGCTGCTGCGCGAATCCGATTTCCTGGTGCTGCTGCTGCCGTATTCGCCGGCCACGCATCACGTCATCGGCGCCGCCGAGATCGCGCAGATGAAGCCCACGGCGCATCTGATCAACATCGCGCGTGGCGGCATCGTCGACGATGCCGCGCTGATCGAGGCGCTGCAGAACAAGACCATTGCCGGTGCGGGGCTGGACGTGTTCGAGAACGAACCGGCGCTCGATGCGCGCTATTTCGGACTCGACAATGTCGTGCTCACGCCGCACATCGGCTCGTCCACGCGCGCCACGCGCCTGGCCATGGCGATGCTCGCGGCCGACAACCTGATCGCGGCGCTCGCAGGCCAGCGTCCGCCCAATCTCGTCAATCCCGAGGTGGCGGACGGCTGACCCCGGGCGGCGCCCCCGCTCACGCGGCCGGGCGGGGTGCGGGCGACTGGTATGGCCGCCCGGAAACGACGTCGTGCGACGGTGGCGATACACTATTGCAGACCGTCATTTGCCGGGAGCATCGAAATGACCCTGCTCGATCAACTCGCCAGCCGCCGCGATGAACTCGCCCGACTGGCCGCACGCCACCATGCGTCGAACCTGCGCGTGTTCGGCTCGGTTGCGCGCGGCGAGGAACGCGATGACTCCGATGTCGACCTGCTGGTGGATTTCGGTGCCGAGGCGTCCCTGCTCGATCAGGTCGGCCTGCAGGCGGATTTCGAACGCGTTCTCGGCCGCAGGGTGGACATCGTCACGCCCAACGGCGTGAGCCCCTTCCTGCGTGAGCGCATCGTGCGCGAGGCTCGGCCCATCTGATGCGTGACCGGCGCGTCTTGCTGAGCCACGTGCTGCTGTGTGCCGAGCGAATCCTCGAGTACACCTCCGGCGGTCGCTCGGCCTTTCTTGCCGACAATCGCACGCAGGACGCGGTTGTGCGCAACCTCGAAGTGATTGGCCAGATCGTGCGCGACCTTGACGCACAACGTCTTGGCGGCATCAGTGCGGGCGTGCCGTGGCATGCCATCGCGGGCATGCGCAACGTGCTCGCCCACCAGTACCTCGGGGTGGACATGCTGCTGGTGTGGAAGGTCGTCGAGGATCATGTTCCTGCGTTGCGCGACGCCGTCATCGAACTGCTCGACGGTGACTCGCCCGGCACCGCGTAGCCTCCATGTGTCGCGAGCATGCGGCGCACGGCGCCGAAGCGCTTGCGGTACTGCGCCGGGCTCAGGTGCACCTGGCGGCGGAACAGCCGGCTGAAGAAGCGCGGGTCCTCGTAGCCGACCTCGGCGGCGATCTCGTCGATCGGGGTGTCGGTGGTTTCGAGCATGTGCTTGGCTTCCTCGATGCGCAGCGTGTGCACGTATTCGAGCGGGGCCATGCCGGTCGCCTCGCGGAAGCGGCGCTTGAAGGAGCGCTCGGGCAGGCCCGACAGGCTCGCCATCGCCGCCACCGGCGAGTGTTCGGCGTAGTGCTCGGCGATCCATGCCTGGCAACGCGCGATCACCGCGTCCTCGACCTGGCGCGAGCGCGCCAGCCGCGCAAAGGGTTGCTGGCCGATGGCGTGCCAGTCGATGAGGTTGATGCGCGCGACCTGCATCGCCGATTCAACATCGATGCTGCGTGCGATCAGGTACAGCGCCAGATCCAGCCACGAGGTGCCGCCGCCGGCCATCACCAGACGGTGACCGTCGCCGGAAACCACCAGCGCGCGCTGCGGTTGCACGTGCACCTTCGGGTGGCGCTCGCGCAGCACGTCGCAATAGGCCCAGTGGGTGGTCGCTTCGTGTCCGTCGAGCAGTCCCGCCTGCGCCGGCAGCATGACGCCCGAGCAGGCGTTGGCGATGATCGCGCCGGCCGCGTGGCAGCGCCGGATCCAGGCGATCTCGGGGTCGAACAGCCCGGTCAGCGGCTCGCCGGGTGCGATGGTCACCTCGGGCACGCAGACGATGTCCGGCACCCCGGTCTCGTCGAACCCGGCGTGCGCATGAATCACGATGTCGTTGGATACCGTCAGCGCGCCGGGTTTGCGGGCGACGATGCGCGGGCGCATCAGGCAGGGGCCGGGACGGCCGTCGACGATTACGCCCCAGTCGCGGCCGGCCGACATGAACAGGTCGTACATGCCGTGGACCACCGAGGCGGAGGTCTGCTCGAAGGCGAGGATCGCGACCGAAACCGGGGGGCGTGAAGCACTCATGGCCGATTCGTCCACTTCCTTGCGGAAATGGCCCTCAACGTGCCGCCTCGACGCGCCTAACCTCTTCGTCATGCCCCGCAAGGGGCGATCATGGAGAACGACGAAGATGAGCCGCTATCGCAACGACTTGCCGCAACTGTACGACACCTTCATCACCGACGGTGGACTGGAAACGACCATGATCTTCCACGAAGGTCTGCACCTGCCCCATTTCGCCACCGTCGTCATGCTGCGCGACGAAGCCGGCTGCGACATCCTGCGCCGCTATTATCTGCGCTACATCGAGCTCGCGCGAGCGCATCGCGTCGGCATCTTGCTCGACACCGCCACCTGGCGCGCCAGCCCCGACTGGGGCTGGAGCCTGGGCTGCGACGCGGAGGAACTGGCCGGGCTCAACCGGCGCGCGGTCGAACTGCTCGAGTCGATTCGCCAGACCCATGCCAGCGCCACCACCCCGATCGTCGTCAGCGCCCAGCTGGGCCCGCGCGGCGACGGCTACGTCGCCGACCTGCGCATGAGCGCTGCCCAGGCGCGTGACTATCACGCGGTGCAGATCGGCACCTTCGCCGCGACCAGCGCCGATCTGGTCTCGGCGTATACGCTCAACTACGTGGACGAGGCCATCGGTATCGTCGAGGCGGCGCGCGACCACGCAATGCCGGTGGCGATCTCCTTCACCGTCGAGACCGACGCACTTCTGCCGTCCGGCGAGGGCCTGGCCGATGCGATCCGTCGCTGCGACGAAGCCACAAACGGATACGCCGTCTACTACATGATCAATTGCGCGCACCCCGAGCATTTCGCCCATGTGCTCGACGGCGATCCGCTACTGGCCGCGCGTCTGCGCGGCGTGCGCGCCAACGCCTCGCGCTGCAGCCATGCCGAACTGGACGACAGTACCGAACTCGATACCGGCGATCCGGAAGAGCTGGGCCGGCAATACGCCGATCTGCGCCGGCGCCTTCCCGGCCTGACCGTGCTCGGCGGCTGCTGCGGCACCGATCATCGTCACATCGACGCGATCGCACGCCAGCTGGACAGCCCTGTGCTGGCGGCCTGAGCGGCATCGCGGCCCGAAATCCGCTATCGTCGGTCCTGCGGGGATGGTCCCGCGGATCGACGGAGCGGACATGACGCAGGACTTGCACATCTCGACGATGTCGCGCAACGAACTCGACATCGCCATCGACTGGGCAGCGGCCGAGGGCTGGAATCCGGGTCTGCACGATCGCGACAGCTACTACGCAGCCGACCCCGAGGGTTTTCTCATCGGGCGCGTCGGTGACGAGCCGGTGGCGACGATCTCGGTGGTGCGTTACGACGAGCGCTTCGGCTTTCTCGGCTTCTACATCGTGCATCCGGAGCATCGCGGGCGAGGCTACGGCAGCGCGCTGTGGCGCGCCGGCATGCAGCGTCTGGCCGGCTGCACGGTAGGGCTCGACGGTGTGCCGGCGCAGCAGGACAACTACCGCAAGTCCGGTTTCGAGCTGGCCTGGCGCAACGTACGCTACGAAGGTCGAGGTGGCGGCGAGCGGGTCGAGGATGCGCGCATCGTACCGCTGGTTTCGCTCACGCTGGATGAGCTGACCGAGTTCGAGCGGCCGTTCTTCCCGGCGGAGCGCACGGACTTTCTGCTGGCCTGGCTGGCGCAGTCCGATTCGCTCGCGCTCGGCTGCGTGGAGGAAGGGTGCCTCGTCGGTTATGGGGTCGTCCGCGCCTGCCGCAACGGCTACAAGCTTGCACCACTGTACGCCGACCGGCCCGACGTCGCCGAACTGCTGTTTTCGGCGCTGGTCTCGTGCGTTGAGCCCGGCGAGCCGGTGTTCCTCGACATTCCCGAACCCAACGCCGAGGCGCGCGCGCTCGTCGAGCGCCACGCCATGCAGCCGCAGTTCGAGACCGCGCGCATGTACGCCGGGCCTGCACCGACGCTGCCGTTGGAGCGCATCTACGGCATGACTTCCTTCGAAATCGGTTGAACGGAGCGCACGATGAACGATGCCTACCTGATCGGCCACATCACCATCAAGGACCCGGAAAAATGGGCCGAGTACAAGTCGCGCGTGCCCGCCACGCTCGCGCTGCACGGTGGCGAGGTGGTGTTTCGCGGCACGGTCGATGCGGTTCTGGCGGGCAGTCACCCGCACACCGACACGGTCGTGATCCGCTTTCCTGATCGCCAGTCGCTGCATGCCTGGCATGATTCGGCTGCCTATCAGGCGCTGATCGCGCTGCGGACCGAAGCCTCCGACGGTACCCTGATCGCCTACACCACCTGAGGAGGCCGCCATGGCCAACGGCAAGCGCGACACCAAGTTCGAACCCGACGATTCGGCCCTGCGGCTGGCGGTCCTGATTGATGCCGACAACGCCCAGGCGGCGGTCATCGAGGGTCTGCTGGCCGAGATTGCGCGCTTCGGCGAGGCCACCGTCAAACGCATCTATGGTGATTTCACCTCGCCCGGCAGCGCGCAGTGGAAGAAGGTGCTCAACCGTCACGCGATCAAGCCGGTGCAGCAGTTCGCCTACACCACCGGCAAGAACGCCACCGACAGCACGCTCATCATCGATGCCATGGACTTGCTGTACACGCGGCGCTTCGACGGTTTCTGCCTGGTGTCGTCCGACAGCGATTTCACCGGGCTTGCGTTGCGCATCCGTGAAGAGGGGCTGATGGTATTCGGCTTTGGCGAAAAGAAGACGCCCGACGCCTTCCGCAATGCCTGCCACCGTTTTCTGTTCACCGAGGTGCTGCGCCCGGTGGCGCAAAAGGTGGCCGAGCCGGCCTCGGCGCCCGCGGCCAAGGGAGCGAAGAACGCCAAGAAGCCTGCCAAGGCGCCACCGAAGCCGGCTGCTGCCGAAGAGCCGACCGAGCAGGACTTTCCGCGCGCCTTCGTGCTCGAGGCGCTCGACAAGGCGGGTGACGACTCCGGCTGGGCCGGGCTGGGCGCCTTCGGCAGCTATCTGAACAAGCTGCAGCCGGATTTCGACTCGCGCCTGTACGGTTTCAAGAAGCTGAGCGATCTGGTGCGCGCGCGCACCGACATCTTCGAGTGCGAGGAACGCGCCGTGCCCGGTGCCGATTCGAAGGTGCTGTACGTACGTGCCCGCGAGCGCTGACCCCCTCAGTCGTGGAATGGGGCTGCGCGCCCGCAGCGATCACCCCTTCTTCTTCTTTTTCTTCTTGCTGCCGCCCCTGACGACCTTGGGCAGACCGTCGAGCACGGCGGCGATCTCCGCCGCGCTGCGCTCGGTGAGCAGGGCGATGCCCGCGCGCAGCACTTCCGACTTGCTGGTCTTGCGGCCGGCCTTCTCGAGCGCCTGGCGCAGCGCCTTGATGTGCTTGTGCTCGGCCGACGGGATCGAGAACGAATCGCGCACGACCTTGCCCGGCTTGACGGTTGCGACCTTTGCCGGCGTTGCTTCGGGCGCGGCCGAAACCGTCGGGGCGCTCGTGCTGCGCGCGCCCGAGGTGGGTCGGCTGCGTGCCGGCGCGGTGCGGGTCGATGCCTTCGCGCGCGGGGGGTTCGCTGGCGGCTTGGTGGCTGCGGGCTTGGTCGCCGCCGGCTTTGCTGCCGGTGCGTTCGTGCGCGGCGTCCGGGCGGGGGCTTTGGCGGGAGTGCCCGCTTTCGCGCCAGCGGTCGCAGGACCCGTCTTCGCGGTTGCGGCTCGCGGTGCGGCGCTGCCCGCGCCCGGCGATATCTTGGCGGCGGCCGTGCGACGGGTGGCCGGCTTGCGCGTGGTGGTGGCGGGCAGGCGTTCGGCCAGTGCGGCGTCTTCCTGGGCGACGCTTGCGCGCAGTGCGCTGCGGTTGCTCTTGCGGGTGGTCATGAATGATCCTCGAGTCGAGTCAGCACGGCCGAGACGAGACGCTCGACCTCCTCCTGCGCGGCCACCGCCTGGCGGCCGAGTGAATACACCGAGCCGCCGCGCACGGCCGACAGCGCGTAGGCGCTGCGCTGGCCCAGAGTGGCGTCAAGCAGTGGCAGTTCGAATTCGCGCAAAACGTCGATGACTTCCGCGGCCAGTGCGGTGCGCGTGACGCGATTGGGCAACAGGCAGCCAGCGAGGCGGTCGCGCTGCAGGATCAGGCGTTCGATCGCGCGTGTGGACCACAGGTCGGTGGGGCCGGGCACGACGGGCACGATCGCCAGCCGCGCGACATCGAGCGCTGCCAGGGTATGTGGATGTTCGATCGACGGGGGGCAGTCGAGCAGCACCGCGTCGGCATCGCGCAGCGCACGCAGCACGCGTCCGAGCTTGGTGCCTGCGCTGACGCGCACGACGTCGGCCGGGAAGGGCTGGCCGGGCGGGGCGGATTCGGCCCAGCGCGACGCGCTCTCCTGCGGGTCGAGGTCGACCACGCCCACACGCAGGCCGCGCCGGGCAAGCCCGGCGGCCAGTTGCATCGCAATGGTGGTCTTGCCCGAGCCGCCCTTCTGCGAGGTCAGCGCGACAACGGGAGCGCTCATTTAGAGGGCCTCGCCTGCGGGTGGGGCGGCCATGGGCCGCATGCGTCCTGTATACCGGGCGCGCGATGAAAAATCCATCCTGCACGGTCGGGGGCGATCATCTGCGCACGCGGCGGGCAGACCAGTCCGAGCCTTCCACCGGGCGCATGGCGTCCGCGTCGACGCGGCCGTGGTAGCGGCGACCGTCGATGTGGAAGGAGATATCGGCGCCGCTCAGTTCGACCGTGCCGGTGTCGAGCGCCTGGCCGTCTTCACGTGCGCTCGCCGTGACCTGCTGGAAGCGCTGTTCGAACGCGAGGTCGATCGGCGCATGCCCGTCGCGCTCGAGTCGCCAGTGTCCGCCGACGCGGGCCGGCACGATCCACAGGTAGATATCGCGCAGATGCACGTGGTCCTTTGCGTCGGGGGGCCAGTCGCCCATGTCGAACGAGTGCGAGACGACGCGTGAACCCGGCTTCATCTGCGACAGGATGAACGGACGCAGGCGCAGGTTCAACTCCGGCAGAAGATACATCGTCAACACGTCGGCATCGAAGAAGTCCGTCTCGAACAGGTCGCCTTGCACGAAGCGCACGCGCTGCGCCACGCCCGCTGCCGCGGCCTTGTCGGTGGCGAAATCGACCAGCCACGGGTCGATCTCCACCCCGAGGGCGCGCTCGACGCCGTATTCGGTGGCGGCGGTGAGCAGGATGCGTCCGTCCCCGGAGCCCAGATCCACGACG
The DNA here is from genome assembly GCA_963975885.1 of uncultured Azoarcus sp. GTDB lineage: Bacteria > Pseudomonadota > Gammaproteobacteria > Burkholderiales > Rhodocyclaceae > Pseudazoarcus. Next base: position 65,084 of record CAXBIS010000005.1, on the reverse strand, counting down.
TAGTCGTCCGCCCCGACGCCGGCCATGTCGAGCATGCGACGCACCGCATCCATCGGCGTGGGCGTGAAGTCGACGTCGAGCTTGGGGTCGTGGTCCTCGAAAGGCTTCGTCTCATAGGCGATCGCCGGAAGACAGGCGAAAAGGGTGATGATCAGCGCGAGCGGCGTGAACAGGCGGGTGAACGCAGGCGGGCGGCGAGAAGCCGTCATGAAAGTCTCCGGATGAGATGGCGCATATCGGGACAGGCTCGACGCGCGAGCGTTCCCTGGCGGGGGGCAAAGTGTACCGGGCTCAGCCGCCGCGCGGCGGCAGGTCCAGGCCGGGCAGGGCCGCGTCGGTGTACAGGCCTGCGAATTCGTCTTCCGGCACGACGGTCACCGCGATCTCCGGTGCGTGTCCGCCACCGCCCAGCAACACGCCGCGCATCGGCGAGATGTCGGCGAAGTCCCGTCCCCAGCCGATCGTGACGTGTTCCTGGTCGGCCCACAGGGCATTGGTCGGGTCGAAGTCGAACCAGCCCGCGCCGGGCACGAACATCGACACCCAGGCGTGGGTGGCGTCGGCACCCACGAGTCGCGGACGACCCGACGGGGGGCGGGTCAGCAGATAGCCGCTGACGTAGCGTGCGGCCAGTCCGATCGAGCGCAGGCAGGCGATCATGAAGTGCGCGAAATCCTGGCACACGCCGCGGCGCTTTTCGAACACCTCGATGACCGGCGTGGACACGTCGGTGGCCTCGGGGTCAAAGGTGAATTCCTCGTGGATGCGCCGCATCAACGCGTCGGTCGCGGACAGCACCGGACGGCCGGGCGTGAAGCACTCGGTGGCATAGTCGGCGAAGGCCCGCTTGATGCGGACCTCGGTCGATTCGAACTGGAATGCGACGGCTTCGAGCATGGCGCCATCAAGCTGCCGCCCGGCGCGATAGCGCATTGCATCGCGTACGCTCTCCCAGGCGGGACTGTTGTCGAGCAGCGGCATGATGCGTGAATCCAGTTCGATCCAGCATTCGCTGCGCACTTCGAGGCGCTCGTGAGTGTGCTCGAAATGCAGTGCGCGCACACCGTTGCCGAAGGCGTCGGTGAAGCTGCGTGTGCGGTCCGGCTCCGGGCTCACCCCAAGATGCTGGGCGACGCAGCGCTGCCAGGGCAGGGCGCGTGGAAACAGGCGCAGCAACTGGTGAGACTCGCGCACCGGATGCTCGTAGCGGTAGAGCGTTTCGTGGCGCACGTGATAGCGCAGCGTCTGGCCGTTCACGCCACGCTCCTGAGCCTGGATTCCCGCACGGTGTGGATGAAGAAGCGCTGGTGCACCTCGTCGGAAAGGCTCTGCGCGGTCAGTTGCGCGTCGGCCAGCAGCGAGGCCAGGCGCGCACTCGCCGCGACGCAGTCCTCGGCCTCGAAGGCGGTCAGGTCGAAGCGCGCCAGGCGTCGTTCCAGCACCGCCACCTGCGGCGGCATGGGGTGATTGAGCTCGCGCGCGGTGAGTTCGAACTCTCGCGCCAGCGCGCCCACCTGGAAGGCGACCGAGTGCGGGTTGGACGTGTCGAAAACCAGCAGATGCACCACCGGCAACAGTTCCGGTGCGCGCCGGTAGCGCGCACGGTAGGTGACGATGGAGTTGGCCGCCTCGAGCAGCCATTCGAGCATGCGCTCCCCATCGTCGGCGGGTGCGTGCAACACCACCTGGATCAGCGCCGCCATGGCCGCCAGCCGCTCGATGCGCCGACCCAGGATCAGGAAGCGCCAGCCCTCGTCGCGGGTCATGTCGTCCATCGCGAAGCCGGCCAGCGAGATGCAGTCGAGCATCACGCGATCGAGCGCACCGAGCGCCTCGTCTAGCGCCTGCGGCGGGGGAGAGAGCGCGACCTCCAGGCGGTTGAGTACGTGCCAGTTGTCCGAGGACAGGCGTTCGCGCACGTGATTGGCGTTGAGCGCGAGCGCGCGCAGGTTGGCGGCGATCGAGCCGGCGCGGCCGAAGTCCGACACCGCGGCGAGCAGGCGCCGTTCGAGCGCGGCCTGGCTGTCCTCGTCGCCGGTTTCGTCGCCAAGCACGCCGATGCGCGCGGCGGCGAGCAGCAGGCCGGCGAGTTCATCGTCGACCTCGTCGCTGCCGTCGGCCGCGACGCGGCGCAGTGCCGCGCGCAGCACGCGCGCCGAGGCTTCGCAGCGCTCGGAGTGACGTCCCATCCAGAACAGGTTCTCGCCCACGCGCGAAGGCACGTCGGTGGCCGAGACCATCAGATCCATGGTGCCCAGGCGCTTCTTGAGCAGGGTGGTGCGCGCCACCGGCCCGTCGGTGCGGATCCAGGTGTCCTTGGACAGGCCGCCGCGCTGCATCGAGATGACCTCGACGTCGCCGCCCGGCGCCACGCGCGTGAGCGCGCCGGGCATCACCACGTAGCCTTCCGGGGTGGCCGCGGCGAACATGCGCAGACCCACCGAGCGTGACTCGAGGTGGCCACCGCCTTCGGTGCGCCATACCGGCGCCTGCGACATGCGCACCCATTCCTGGGCGACATAGGCATGCGGCTGGGCGCGGATGCTGTCGACCAGTTCCGAGCGTTCGCTGCCCGCCAGCGCGTGGCCGAAAACCGGCTCGCGCCGCATGCTGGCGAAAGCCGGCTTGATCACCAGATCGTCCAGATGCGCGAGCGCGTGTTCGAGCGCCGGAGCCTCGCCACACCACCAGCTTGCTACCGACGGGATGGCCAGCTTCTCGCCCAGAAGACGTTCCGATACGGCTGGCAGAAAGCCGAACAGCGCGGCACTCTCGAGTACGCCGCTGCCCAGCGCATTGGCCACCAGCACGCGCCCGGCGCGCACCGCCTCGAGCAGTCCGGGCACGCCCAGCGAGGAATCGGCACGCAGTTCCAGCGGATCGCAGAAGTCGTCGTCGAGCCGGCGCAGGATCACGTGCACGCGACGCAGGCCGCGCAGCGTCTTCAGATACACGGTGTCGTCGCGCACCGTCAGGTCCTGACCCTCGACCAGCGGGAAGCCCAGGTAGCGCGCGAGAAAGGCGTGTTCGAAGTAGGTTTCGTTGTACGGTCCCGGCGTGAGCAATACCGACAGCGGCGCCTCCTGGCCGGAAGGCGCCATGCGGGCCAGCCCGTCCTGCAGCGTGCGGAAGAAGCCGGCCAGTTTCTGCACGTGCAGCCGGCGGAAGGTGTCGGGGAAGGTCTGCGAGACCACGATGCGGTTCTGCAGCGCATAGCCCGCGCCGGACGGGCCCTGGGTGCGATCGGCGATCACCCACCAGCCGCCGTCGGGCGCGCGCGCCAGATCCACCGCGTACAGGTGCAGGAAGCGTCCGCCCGGTGGCGTGATGCCGTGGCACGGCCATTTGTAACCGCGCTGACCGAAGATCAGCGCCGGCGGCAGCAGGCCTTCGGCGATCAGGTTCTGCGGCCCGTAGAGATCGGCCAGCACGCGGTCGAGCAGGCGCGCGCGCTGGCCCACGGCCGCCGACAACGTGCGCCATTCGTCGGCGTCGATGATCAGCGGCAGCATGTCCAGCTCCCACGGGCGCAACATGCCCTTGGGGTCGGCATAGACGTTGTAGGTGACGCCGTCGGCGGCGATTGCGTCGGCCACCGAGCGCGCGCGCTTGTTCATCGCCGCCGGCGACAGCCCTTCCAGGCGGCGCGCCATCAGATCCCACTGCGCGCGCGGCGTACCGGGCGCGACGAGCATTTCGTCGTGGCGTGCGGCAGCGAACGGGTAGGCGTCGATCAGTCCGGGGGGCATGGGTGCGACCAGTGCGCATCGTGCGCGAAGGGCATGGATGCTATCCGATCCCGGCTGTGCGGGGAATGCGGGTTTGTGCGGTTCAGGCCGCTTCCGCGTGCGGGAACCAGTGGGTCGCGATGGCCTCGTGCAGCGTGCCGATCTCCTGTTGCAGACGGTCCATGAACTCGTGCAATCCGTCTTTTGCGATGAGTTTCGCGACGTCCGCGTCGAGCACGTGGCGGCGAGCCTCCATGGCAAGGCGCAATGGCACCTCGTTGCGCGGCAGGCGTGCCAGCGCGGTGGCGCTGCGCGAGAGCGCGTAGGCGACCGAGCGCGGGAAGTCGCCGTCCTGCATCAGGTAACGCACCACATCCGGGCCGCCGACGCGGCGCTTTACGTGCTGTCGGTACATCTGAAAGGCGCTCTGCGAACGCAGGATACTGGTCCACAGCAGCCCGTCGTAGGGTTCGGGCGTTTCGTCGCGGCGCTCGAGCAGGCGTTCGGCGCCGATGTCGATCTGGCGCGTGGTCATGTCGGCGCGCTCGATGTTGTGGCCCAGGCGAATGAAGTCGTAGGCCGCGTCGTGGCTCATGCAGCCTGCCATCAGGCCCGTGAGCGTCTGGCAGCGCTGCACGATTTCGGAGAGGAACTCGTGGCGTCCGCGCTTGGCGATGCCCTGGTCGATGTTGTCGCGGGCGAACAGGTAGAGCTCGTTGACCACCTCCCAGCCCTCGGTGGGGATGAGGTCGCGCGTGGTGCGCACGTTCTCGCGTGCGCTGCGCAGCGAGGACAGGATGGACCCCGGATTCCAGGTGTCGGCGACGAGAAACTTGACGCAATTGCGGTCGTCCTCGCGCTGATAGCGCTCTTCGAACAATTCCTCCATGCCCGACACATCCACCAGCCCTTTCCACGAGAGCTGCGTGTTGCGCGGCATGTCCAGCGAGAGCTGGTGGTAGGCGATGACCATGCGTGCGGAATTCTCGGCGCGCTCGATGTAGCGCGCCATCCAGTACAGGCGTTCTGCGACTCGCGAAAGCATTTCAGTTTTCCTCGTCGACGATCCAGGTGTCCTTGCTGCCGCCGCCCTGGGAGGAATTGACGACCAGCGAGCCGCGGCGCATCGCCACGCGCGTGAGACCGCCGGGCGTGACGTCGGTGCGCACGCCCTGCAGGATGAACGGGCGCAGGTCGATGTGGCGCGGCTCCAGCCCCTCGTCGCACAGCGTCGGCGCGACCGACAGCGCGAGCGTGGGCTGGGCGATGTAGTTGCGTGGGTCCTTGCGGATCAGGCGGGCGAACTCGGTGCGCTGCTTCTTGGTCGAGTGCGGCCCCACCAGCATGCCGTAGCCACCCGATTCGTTGGCCGGCTTGACCACCAGATGTTCGAGGTTGGCGATGACGTGCTCGCGGGACTTCTTGTCCGCACACAGCCAGGTCGGCACGTTGGGGATGATCGGTTCCTCGTCCAGGTAATAGCGGATCATGTCCGGCACGAAGGCGTACACCACCTTGTCGTCGGCCACGCCCGCGCCGGGCGCGTTGGCAATCGCCACCTTGCCCGCGCGCCAGGCGCGCATCAGGCCCGGCACGCCCAGCATCGAATCCGGGCGGAAGGCCTCCGGGTCGATGAATTCGTCGTCGATGCGCCGATAGATCACGTCCACCTGCTCGAGACCGTCGATGGTGCGCATGTACACGCAGTCGTCCTCGCCCACCACCAGGTCCGCCCCTTCGACCAGTTGCGCGCCCATGCGCTGCGCCAGATACGAGTGTTCGAAATAGGCCGAGTTGAAGATGCCCGGCGTGAGTACGACCACGGTCGGATAGTCCTGCGGACGCGGCGAGAGCGCGGCGAGCATGTCGAACAGCTGAGCGGGGTATTCGTCCACCGGCAGAATCGAGGTGTTCTCGAACAGCTCCGGGAACACGCGCTTGGTCACGTGGCGGTTCTCGATCATGTAGGACACGCCCGAGGGCACGCGCAGGTTGTCTTCCAGCACGTAGATCGTGCCGTCGCCGTCGCGCACCAGGTCCGAGCCGCAGATGTGCGCCCACACGCCCAGCGGCGGGCTGAAGCCGCGGCACTGCTCGCGGAAGTTCTTGGACTGCGCCAGCACGTACTCGGGCAGTACCTTGTCGCGCACGATGCGCTGGGCGTTGTACAGATCCTCGATGAACAGGTTCAGCGCCTTGAGCCGCTGGGTGAGTCCGCGCTCGATACCGCGCCACTCCGACAGCGGGATGATGCGCGGCACGATGTCGAAGGGCCAGGCGCGGTCGATGTTCTCGCCCTCGCTGTATACCGTGAAGCTGATGCCCATCTCGATGATCGCCAGCTCCGCGGCCTTCTTGCGCGCGCGAATCTCCTCGTCGTCGAGCCCGGCCAGGTAATCCGTGAGCACCTTCGCCGCCGGCCGCGGGCGTCCGCGCTGCGCGATCAGCTCGTCGTAGAACGGCGTCGGGTCGTAGGTCTTCCAGTCGATCGACATCGGGTGCTTCCTCCCGGATTGCGCGCCAACGGCCGTTTACGGGCCGATGCGGCGTCTGACGGGAAAGCATACGCTGTGCCGTCCGTTTCGGGAATGCGCGCTCGACATACTGCGCGTGCAGCCGCACACGGCATGGACGCGCATGGCGCTTCGATGATGTTCGTGTGATGGTCAATCTATAGTTGACCAGTCCAGTCGACCAGTTGGAGATTGCCGTGCGTGAAGTTCAGTCTTCCGATGCCAAGACGCATCTGACGCAATTGTTGAGCGAAGTGGAGCGTGGCGAGAGCTTCACCATCACGCGCCGTGGGCGTGCCGTCGCGCGGCTCTTCCCGGCCGGCGATCTGCGGCGCGGCGAGATCGAGAAGACGATGCAGCAGATCGTCACCCTGCGTGCCAGCCTGCCCCGGATCCCCGTGGACGAAATCCGGCAGACGCGGCACAAGGGGCACCGCTACTGATGGCCTTCGTCATCGACGCGTCGGTCGCCGCCGCCTGGCTGTTGCCGGACGAGGCCAGCCAGCACGCGGACGCGGCGTTCGCCCGCTTGCCGGAAGACGAGGCGCTGGTGCCGGCCCTGTTCTGGTTGGAGATGCGCAACATCCTCCTGGTCTGCGAGCGACGCGGGCGCGTCAACTCCGCGAGCGCCGATCGTGCCCTGGACCTTCTCCTCGCGCTGCCGATTCGCCCGGATTATGCTGCCGACGGCGCATTGCTGATGAGGCTCGCACGCAGACACACTCTATCGGCCAACGACGCAGCTTATCTCGAGCTTGCGGTGCGGGAATCCCTGCCTCTTGCGACCCTGGATGTCGCTTTGGGTCGCGCCGCACGCGCCGAAGGTCTTGTGCTGGTTGGAGCGTCCTGACGCGCTGACCTGGAACTGGGCGCTGCTTGCCTTCGTTTAAGCCGGCGCGTTCGCCGTAGCGGGAGACGCGGGGGACTGCGGCTCGACGCAGACGCGGCGCACCCGCACGCGCAGCCGCTGGGAGCGGCATTCGGTGTTGCGCACGTCGTGAAGGCCGGTATAGCGCTGTTCCAGAGGGGCGCGGTGCGCGTCGACATCACCGGCAGGCAGTGTCAGCACAAGCCTGTCCACATTCGGGAAGTGGGTCATCGCAAACGTTTCCAGAATGAGCGCATGACCGTCTTCGGTCGCCCAGAACGGTGGCTCTCCCGGTGCTCGCACCGGCACATCCCAGCGCAACTCACCTACATGCTGCTCGCCAACAGCCCACCGCGCGGCGATGCATTCGCCGCCGAAGTCGATCGCGATCACGATTTCCCTGGACATGGGTCGGCAGCTTACGTCACGTGGATAGGGGCCTCAAGTGTCCTTGCCCCTGTGTGCCGGGGAGTCCATCACTTGTACACCCCGCACCCCACGATGTAGTCGTCCACCCGCCGGATGAACGAGGTCTTGCCCTCGGTCTCGCCGGTCTCGGGGTTCTTGAACATGTAGTCCTGCCAGCCGCTGCCGGCTTCCTGCGCGATACGGATGCGGTCCTGCACGAAGTAGGCGCCGTTGGCGTCCTTGGCGTCGCGCATGTTCTTGCCGATGAGTTGCGGGTTGCCGCCGTGGGCGCGCACGGTGCCGTCCATGTCGTAGACGAAGATGTAGAGGTCGCGCAGCACGAATTCGCCGTGCGGGTCGTTGAAGGCTTCGAAGGCGCGGTCGCGGCCCTGGCTCTGATAGGTCGAGACTGCGCGTTCGACCAGTTGCGCGGCCTCGTTGGCGGTGCCGCCGGAGAAGCGCGCGATGGCCTTCTTGAGACTGTCGGCGACTTCGTCGAGGTGACTGGCCTCGCCCGACATGTGATCCACCGCGACGCTGCCGCTCTGCACCATGCTGGAGATGCGCTCCACGCTCTCCGAGACCTCGTTGCTGACCGTGCTCTGTTCCTTCACCGCGTTGGCGATGTCGCGCACCATGGCCAGGGTCTCGTGCGCGCCGCGGTTGATCTCGGCCAGCGCGTCGCCCGCGCGCGAGGCCAGTTCGACGCCGTGCGAAACCTGTCCGACGCCGGCTTCCATGCCGGAGACCACCGACTGCGTGCTGTCCTGGATCATCGTGATCATGTCGCTGATCTCGGCCGTGGCGTTGCCGGTGCGCTCGGCGAGCTTGCGTACCTCGTCGGCGACCACGGCGAAGCCGCGACCCTGCTCGCCGGCGCGTGCGGCCTCGATCGCCGCGTTGAGCGCGAGCAGGTTGGTCTGCTCGGCAATCTCGCGGATCACCTGGATGATCTTGCTGATCTCGTCGGTACGCCCGCCCAGTTCGCCGATCTGACCGGCCGAACGGCTGAAGGCCTCGGCGATGCGTTCCATCTCGCTGGAGGCCTCGCGCACCACGCGTTCGCCGTCTTCGGACAATCGGCAGGCGGTTTCGGAGGCCTGTTCGGTCTCGCCCGCGTGGTTCGCGACCTGGCCGATGCTCTGCGTCATCTGCTGCATCGCGGCGGCCACGCTGGTCGTCGCATCCCCCGTCTGATGGCTGGCCGTGCGCACCTCGCCGCTACGGTGCGAGAGCTTGCCGGCGGCGCCGGCGACTTCCTCGGCATGGCCGGAGACGCGCGCGATCATGCGCTTGATCTCCTTGCCCATGTCGTTGAACGACTGCGCTACGCGCGCCATGTCATCCTTGCCGGTGAGCTTGACGCGGGCCGACAGGTCGCCTTTGGCGAAGCGTGCGATCGCGTCCGAGAACGCCTGGGCGGTCTGCGACTGGGTGGAGGCGACCGAGGCCAGCAGATACAGCGCGGCGAGCGCGCCGATCAGCCCGGCGATGGACGTCCACGGCGAGCCGGCGCCGTTGATCAGGTCGTAGACGAAGGCTGCGATCGGTACCAGCAGCAACAGGGTGATCAGGCCGTACTTCTGGCCGTGGCCGAGGCGGCTGCACAGCGCGACGCCGGGGGCGAGCAGGATCTTCATCGCGGTTCTCCGAATGCATGTCGGTAGTGCGCCTGCGCGGTGCCCGACCGCGTCGGACGCACTTCACGAACACTCTAACGGCCGACTTTGGCGGAACTTCAGCCCCGCTTCGAAAAAGCGCGCGCCGCGCGGGCGTTTCTCACGGAATCAGCACGATTGCTCCGGTCGTCTTGCGCGCCTCGGCCGCGCGGTGGGCCTCCACGACCTCGTCGAGCGCGTAGCGCGCGCCGATGGGTGCGTCCACCGTGCCGGCGACGATGGCATCCATCACCTCGCGCGCGTTCTCGCGGAAGACCTGCGGATCGGCGTTGTGGGGAAAGACCGACGGGCGGGTCAGGAACAGGCAGCCCTTCTTGTTGAGGATGTCCGGTTCGATCGCCGGCGCCGGGCCGGAGGCCGCGCCGTAGAGCACCACCAGGCCGAACGGGGCGGCGCAGTCGAGCGAGCCGAGGAAGGTGTGTTTGCCCACCGAGTCGTAGACCACACGTGCCTTCGTGCCGCCGGTGGCGTCGATTACCTGCTGCACCCAGTCGTCCTGCGAGTAGTCGATGGCGGCATCGCAGCCGGCCGCGCGCGCGGCCTCGCACTTGGCCGACGAGCCGGCCGTGCCGATCACGGTGGCGCCCAGCGCCTTGGCCCAGCGCGACAGGATCTGGCCCACACCGCCGGCTGCGGCATGGACCAGCACGATGTCGCCCGGCTGGACCTTGTGCGTGCGGCGCACCAGGTATTGCGCGGTCATGCCCTTGAAGATCAGTGAGGCGGCCTGTTCGAAGCTGACCGCCTCGGGCAGCTTGACGAGCTTGTCGGCGGGAACGTTGCGGTGGCTGGCGTAGGCGCCGACGCCGGCATTCATGTAGGCCACGCGATCACCCACGGCGATGTCGGCAACGTCGGGGCCGATCGCCTCGACCGTGCCGGCGGCTTCGAAGCCGAGCCCGCCGGGCATCGGAATCGGGTAATAGCCGCTGCGCTGATAGGTGTCGATGTAGTTGAAGCCGATCGCCGCCTGGGCGACGCGTACCTCGCCGGCCTCGGGCGCGGGCAGGTCGACGGTGACGATCTGCATCACTTCCGGTGCGCCGGCTTGCTCGATGCGGACCACTCTGGCCTGGGTCATGGATGTCCTCCTGTGGGGTCGTTGCGACGCGCGGTGCGCGTCATCGGTTGCGTTCGCGCGCGAGCCACTTCGCCGCGCCATCGAGGCTTGCGAAGTCGGCCAGCGCGCGCACGGCCAGATCCGGGAAGCGCTCGCGCGCCATGCGCGCAAGACCGTCGCCCGGACCGAGTTCGAAGAAAATCGTTGCGCCCATCTCGCGCGCCACATCCAGGGTACGCGCCCAGTCGAGCGGTTCGGCGAGTGCGCGCGACAATGCTTCGACGGCTGCCGCCCGTGTGCTCGCGGGCCGTCCGTCGATCCCGCGCGGCACCGGTACCGCGTGCGCCTGCCAGTCTGCGGCCTCGAGTGCGCGAGCGAAAGGCGCCACCGCCGCGGCGAGCCAGTGCGCGTGTGCGGGCACGGCAATGTCCAGCGGCACGACGTGCGCGCCGCCTGCGGCCAGCTGCGCGCCGAGTCGCTCGAGCGCGTCGCGCGGGCCGGCCAGCACGGCGTGGTCGGCGGCGTTGACGATGGCCACGGCGCAGCCGGCTGCATCGCACTGCTCGCGCAGGCGCGCCAGCGGCACGCCGCGTACCGCGCTCATGCCGGAATCCGGCGGAGCGGCGGCGTCCATCGCCGCGGCGCGCTCGACGGCCAGCGCGATGGCGGTTTCCGGGGGGAGGGCGCCGGCCACGGCGTGGGCGGAAAGCTCGCCGACGCTGTAGCCGGCGACCAGTGCCGGGCGCAGGCCGGCGTCGGCCAGCGCGGCGGCGACCGTGCATGCGTGCAGCACGATCAGCGGTTGGGCATGGTGGTTGTCGAAGCAGTGTCGCGGGTCGTCCGCCGCTTCCAGGGTTTCGGCCGGCAGCGCGTCGCGCAAGGGGGTGAGCGCGCGCGCGAGCGGCGTGTCGCCGGCCAGCCGCGCGAGCAATTCGGGCGTCTGGCTACCCTGGCCCGGGCAAAGCCAGCAAAGACTCATGAGGCCAGCGCCTCGGCGCGCTGCGCGGGACGGACGCAGAGACCTTCGAGTCGCAGCAGCATCATCGCCGCCGCGAGCAGGTCGGCGCTGCCGCCGGGGCTGAGGCGATGGGCGACGAAGTCCGCGCCGATTTCCGCCAGGCGCTCGCGCCAGAGCGGCGCGAAAACACTGCCGTCGTTGAGGAAACGGTTAGCGGCCAGGCGCGCGCGTGCAAGGCCCGACCGCCCGCCGCGATGGGCGAGTGTGGTGTCGGGCAGCACCGCGACGGTACTCATCAGCGCGTGCAGCGAGGCCGCGGGCGTGTCGCCGAGCGCAGCGCGTGCGTGGCGCAGCGCCGGCAGCGTGATGTCGAACAGCAACGGCAGGCCGCCGGCCGCGTGTTCGCGGGCGCCGGGCAGGCCCAATGCCGCGCGCACGCGGCGTCCGTTGCTTGGTGGGGCATCGAGGGCGGCGGCAACGATGGCTGCGCGCCACTCGTGTGCGACCAACTCGCCCAGGCGGTCGACCGACAGAGCACGGCCGGCGCGTGTCTGTATGCCGGCCGCGGCCGCGAGCAGGCCGAGCGTGAAGATCGCGCCGCGGTGGGTGTTGATGCCGCCGGTGGCGGCAAGCATCGCAGCCTCGGCCTCGACGCCGCGTGCGCGCAGCGCGTCGAAGCCGGCGCCGGCTGCGGCCAGACGCGCGCAGTCGCCGAAATAGCCGGTGAGCGCGGCGATGCTGGCCGTAAAGTGACGATGATCCATGTCGTCGTGGCTGCCGCGCGAGCTCGGCGTGACCAGGCCCGGCTTGGCTTCGAGTGCGAGTTCGTCGGCCAGCGCCGCGAGGGCGGCGGCGTCGATGTCCGCGGCGAAGGTGCTCATGCGGCCGCGCCTCCCAGCCCGTCCAGGAATTCGGCGTGCCCGGTCATCGCGACCGAATCGTGTCCCTTGACGAGGATGCTCGCTGCGCCGGCGGCCAGTTCGCGCCAGCTCGTCGCCCGACCGTGCGCGTCGACGATCTCGCCGTCGATGCGCGGACCAACGCCGGCGCTGTCGATGCGTGCCAATGCGGCCAGCGTGGCCAGTGCCGCCTCGCGGCTGGCGGGGGCGAGCAGCAGGTCGAGATCGGATTCCTCGCTCACGCATTCGATGCCGGTGACGGCCTGCATGGCGGCCGAGCCGAAGGCGCGCGGGTTGGCGGCGCGGATGGCCGGGCAGGCGAGCAGGGCTTCGAGCGAAGCGCGCCAGCGGCGCGGCAAGTGATCGGGCAGTGCGGCCAGCGGCGGCGGCGCGGCGCGGCGCAGGATGGCCGCGCGCGGTACGTCGAAGGCCAGGCGCAGCTTGCCTTCACTGACGGGCAGCGGCAGGCCGAGGCGCATCCGGCCGGGGGGCAGGTGCGCCGGCTGGCGAGCGACGACCAGCGGCCGGCCGGCGCCGATCCACTCAGCGAGTCGCGTGATCGCGTCGCCCGCCGAGAGCGGGGGCAGCGGCAGTGCGGTTGCGCGCGATGCGCTGCCCGACTCCAGCCAGACCAGATCGTGACGTGCGGTATGGCGCTCACTCATGGGTGGCAACCTTGGACGCGATGGACGCGGCCAGGCGGCGCCCGCCGCGGGCCAGCCCATCGTCCATGCGGGTGTCGACCTCGGGGCGTTCGGCGCGCAGTTCGGCCAGCGCGGCGGCCAGCCGCGCGCCATGGTCGTCGTTCCAGATTGCGCGCAGATGGCCCATGGCCAGATAGTTGTCGGCGCCAGGGGAGAACACCGGCGAGCGGTTCGCCAGATCTTCCAGGCGTTCGAGCGGCACCTTGGTGATGCGCGCCATGGCCGGCAGGTTCATGACCTTGATTTCGGCATCACGAACGGCGTAGCACGCGTCGGCCATCATGCCGGTGGTGAGGTAGCCGCCCGAGACCGCTTCGCCGTACACCACCGACAGCAGCGGATGGTCGCGTCCGCGGGCGACCTCGCAGCACTTGGCAAGATGCGCCATGTAGCCGTTGAGCCCCAGCAGCTCGTCGCGCCGGCGCAGGCGTTGCCCCTGGGTATCGAGGAAAAACACGATGGCTTCGCGGGGACGCTCGCGCACGCACTCGAGCACGGACGCGGCCATGCGCAGGCACAGGTCGACGCCGACCTCGGCGCGGTTGGCCGTACCGATTACGGTGACGGTCTCGTCGCCGATGCGAGCCCGCCCGGTAAAGCAGTGATCGTCGCTGTGGGTGGGCCGGAATCCGTCGCCGAAGAAGGCGGTGAGCAGTTCGTCGCGCGTCATGCGGGCCTCCGTGCCAGATCGGCCGTTGCGACGAACTCGGCGGCGTCCATCATGGCAATCTCGTCGGGCGTCTCGATGCCCAGCCGCCGCCAGATTTCGGGCGCATCCTCGCAGTCGGCGTAGGCTTGCCAGCGCGCGGCGAGCATCGCGTGTTCGCGTTCGACATCGTCCAGATCCAGGCCGGAGGGGCCGTCGAGCAGCTCGATGGCGGCACTGCGGAAAGCGGCGATGTCGTCGTCGACGAGGCGGTCGGCTTCGCCCAGCAGATAGCGGTGCTTGCCCCCGGTCACGCGCCACACCAGGGCGCGGTCGCGCGCGTCGAATTCCTCGACGCCGTGCACGGTCTCGATGACTTCGGGTCCGGACATCGCCAGGCGGCCTTCCTCGCTCATCACGATGGCGTCGCAGCAGCGTGCGATCAGCCCGGTGCCGCCGAAGCAGCCGGCCGCGCCACCGATCAGGCCGACGATGCGCACGCCCTCGGCGCGCGCGGCGCAGATCGCGCGCAGGATTTCGGAGACTGCGACCAGACCGGCATTGGCCTCGTGCAGACGCACGCCACCCGAATCGAACAGGATCAGTACCGCCGCGGGGCGCTCGACAATGGCGCGGCGCAGCAGGCCGACGAGCTTGGCGCCGTGCACCTCGCCGACCGCGCCACCAAGAAAGGCGCCTTCCTGCGCGGCGACGAGCACTGCGCGGCCGGTCAGCGTGCCGGCGCCGGCGATCAGGCCGTCGTCGAAGGCCACTGGCTGGTCGAGCTCGCGCAGGTGCGGGCTGGTCGCGCGCTCGGAGGGCGGGACGAATTCATGGAAGCTGTCGGCGTCGAGCAGCGCGAGTACGCGCTCGCGCGCCGAGGCTTCATAGAAACTCTTTCTAGGCATGCTCCTCCTCCCAGACCTCGATCGCCTGGTCCAGGCGCAGGCTGACCACGGCGGGCGTGGCGCCGACGTCGTTGATTTCGATGGCCAGCCCCCCGGCGGTGTGGCGCCGTCCGAAGTCACCCAGCACGGCCTGCCAGATGGCGCCGAAGCCAAGCGCCGAAGTGTTGACCGACACGCGGCAGGCGTCGGGGGTGTCGGCCGCCTCGATCAGCACCTCGCAGTTGCCCGAGGCGGTCACGCCGACGAGCACCGGATCGCGCCGACGCGCCGGTCCTTGGCTGGGAATGTCGTAGTGCAGTCTTTCCATCGTGCTCACCAGTTGCGAAAGCGGCTGGGCGGGTCATAGAGCCCACCCGAGATGCGCACCAGATCCTTGACCGAGCGCGCCGCGAGCAGGTCGCGGCTGGCCTGGCGGCGGGATATGCCGAGCGACTCGGGGCGCAGGATCACGCCGCGGGCCTCCAGTTCGGCGACGCGGTCGCGGTCGCGCGCGAGCCCCACCTCGGTGTAGCCGGCCACGCCGCGAATGGCCTGCTCGCGTTCGCCCCGGTCGCGGCACAGCAGCAGGTTGGCGATGCCTTCCTCGGTGACGATGTGGGTGAGGTCGTCGCCGAAGATCATCACCGGCGGGTTGGACAAGCCCATGTCGCGCGCCAGATCCCAGGCGTCGAGGCGTTCGACGAAGGCCGGCGCCATGTGCTCGCGGAAGGTTTCGACCATCTGCACCACGAGCTTGCGCCCGCGCGGCATCTCGTCGCGCCCCTGGCGCGCCTCTTCGCCGGCCTTGATCCAGGCGGCGCTTTCGTGGCGGCGTCCGCGCGCATCCGCCCCCATGTTCGGTGCGCCGCCGAAACCGGCGATGCGACCGCGTGTGGCGGTCGAACTGTTGCCGGCCAGATCGATCTGCAGCGTCGAGCCGATGAACAGGTCGCAGGCGTAGTGGCCGGCGGCCTGGCAGAACGCGCGGTTCGAACGCATCGAGCCGTCCGCACCGGTGAAGAACACGTCCGGGCGCGAGGCGATGTAGTTCTCCATGCCCAGTTCCGAGCCGAAGCTGTGTACCGAGTGCACGAAGCCCGCCTCGATGGCCGGAATCAGCGCCGGATGCGGGTTGAGCGCCCAGTGCGTGCAGATCCTGCCCTTGAGACCGAGCTGCGCCCCCCAGGTGGGCAGCAGCAGTTCGATGGCGGCGGTGTCGAAACCGATGCCGTGATTGAGCGTGGTGACCCCGTAGCGCGCGTAGATGCCTTTGATGGCCATCATCGCCATCAGCACCTGGATCTCCGAGATCAGCGCCGGGTCACGCGTGAAAAGCGGTTCGATGTAGTAGGGCGTGGGCGCCTCGACGACGTAATCGACCCAGTCGGCGGGGATGTCGACGCGCGGCAGGGTGTCGCGGATTTCATTGACCTGCGCGATGACGATGCCGCCGCGAAAGGCCGTGGCTTCGACGATGGCCGGCGTGTCCTCGGTGTTGGGGCCGGTGTACAGATTGCCCTCGGCATCCGCCGCTTCGGCCGCGATCAGCGCGACATTGGGGGTGAGATCGACGAAGTAGCGCGCGAACAACTCCAGATAAGTGTGGATGGCGTTGACGCGAATCTGGCCTTCCTCGACCAACGCGGCCAGCCGCGTGGCCTGTGGGCCGGAGAACGAGAAGTCGAGCTGGCTGGCGATGCCGCGCTCGAACAGTGCGACGTGCTCAGGCAGGGCGACGACCGACTGCACCAGATGCAGGTCATGCACGCGCTGCGGGTCCACTCCAGCCAATGTGCGGGCGAGGAAGTCGGCCTGCTTCTGGTTGTTGCCCTCGACGCAGACGCGGTCGCCGCACTCGACGACGGCCTCGAGCAGCGCCGGGACGTCGTCCGCGGCCACATGCCGACCCTGCGCGAGACGCGCCGCACGCCCCTTGCGTTCGGAGCGCGGCGTGCCGGGAAAACGGCGATCGTTGGCGTTCATGCGTGTTTCTCCGCGGCCCCGGCGAAGGCCGGGGCCGGATGCGTCATACCGCCGGGCCCATCAGGAACTCCGGGAACCAGGTCGCGATGCCGGGGAAGATGCACAGCAGCACGATGGCCAGCACCATGCAGCCGACATAAGGCAGCGAGCCCCACAGGATGGTCTGCAGGCGGATGTCCGGCGCGATGCCGTTGATGACGTAGAGGTTGAGGCCCACCGGCGGCGTGATCAGGCCGATCTCCATGTTGATCGTCAGCACCACGGCGAACCAGTACGGGTCGAAGCCCGCCTCGGTGATGATGGGCAGCAGGATCGGCGCGGTCATCAGGATCACCGCCACGGGCGGCAGGAAGAAGCCTGCGCACAGCAAGAACAGGTTGATCATCGCCATCAGCGCCCAGGGATTCAGCTGCAGGTCGATGATCCACTCGGCGATCGACTGGGTGATGTACAGGCTCGACAGCATGAAGCCGAACATGCCCGAGGCGCCGATGATGACCATGATCATCACCGACTCCTTGGTGCAGTCGCGGAACACGTGAAACAGTGCCTTGCCACGCCACATGCCGTAGATCACCACCGCCAGCAGCACGCAGAAGGCCGCACCCACGCCGGCCGCCTCGGACGGCGTGGCCACGCCACCGTACAGCGCATAGAGCACACCGACGATGATCAGCAGGAAGGGCACGATCTTGGGCGCGAGTTCCAGCTTCTCGGCGAGCGTGTACTTGATGTTGGAGACCACCACGTGGGCGCCGGCCTGGCGCCAGGTCGACCAGATCGCCCAGGCCATGAACAGACCGGTGAGCATCAGGCCGGGAAGAATGCCGGCGAGGAACAGTCGGCCGATGGAGGTCTCGGTGGCGATGCCGTAGACGATCATCGTGACGCTGGGCGGGATCAGGATGCCCAGCGTGCCACCGGCGGCGATCGAGCCCGCGGCGACGCCCTTGGGATAGCCGCGCTTGATCATCTCGGGGATGCCCATCTTGCCGATCGCCGCACAGGTCGCGGGCGAGGAGCCGGACATCGCCGAGAACAGCGCGCAGGCGCCCAGGTTGGATACCACCAGGCCACCGGGCACGCGCGTGAGCCAGCGCTCGAGCATCGCGTACAGGTCGGCGCCGGCACGCGACGAAGCGACGGCCGCGCCCATCAGGATGAACATCGGAATCGACAGCAGCGCGAAGCTGTCGAGCTTGCCGAACAGCACCTCGGGCAGGATCGCCAGGCCGTAGGTGCCGTCCTGCCAGACGATGAAGAAGATCGAGACAATGATCAGGCCGATGCCCACCGACACGCCGGAGAAGAGCACGGCGACGGTGACGATCAGCACGAAGAGACTGAGCAGCAGGGGATCCATGTCAGTTCTCCCCTTGCGCGGCAGGTGAGCGCTTTTCCGGTGCGACGAAGGGGTCGTCGCAGTCGATGGCGGTGAGCAGGTCGGCGAAGTACTGCAGGACCAGCAGGCCGAAGCCCAGCGGCATGGCCAGATACGGGATCCACAGCGGCGTGCCGAACACCGATTCGGAGCGCCAGCCGCCGGATGCGGCCTCGAACCACAGATGGCCGGCAAACCAGGCGATGAGACCGCAGGCGGCCGCCTGCAGGACGACGCAGGCGACGAACAGGCGCCGGCGCGGCGCGCCGGTGCGCAGATACAGGGGCAGCAGGTCGACGTTGATGTGGCCGCGAATCAGCTGCACATAGGGCATGCCGACCAGGGTCGCGCCGATCATCAGGTAAACCACCACTTCGGTCTGCCACACGGTCGATGCGTTGAGCACGTAGCGCATGAACACCAGTTGGCAGACGATGAGGACCGACGCGACGATCATCGTCGCGGCAGCCAGACCGCACAGGCGGGACAGCGCGTGCACGGTTCGGACGTAGAGAAGCATTGCGATGCTCCGGAAGTGCGGACGCGAAAAGGCCGACACCCTTGCGGGGTGCCGGCCTCGGACGGGGTCAATCCACCGACAGGGCGAGGTCGAGCAGCTTCTGGCCGCCCTTCACTTCCTCGTTGAAGGCCTTGTAGGAGGTCTGCTCGGCAAGCTTGCGCCAGGCGTTGAAGTCAGCCTCGGTCATCAGCGCAATCTCGATGCCGGCCTTCTCGAACACCTCGATCGAGGTCGCGTCTTCCTTGGCGCCTTCCTCGGCGTAATAGGCCTCGGCCTTCTCGGAAGCGGCAGCCAGCGCGGCCTTCTGCGCGTCGTTGAGGTTGTCGTAGGCACGCTTGGACATCATCACCGGCTGGTACATGAACCACAGCGCGTAGTCGGCCGCCGGCGTGTAGCACTTGACCTGCTCGTAGATGCGATACGACACGAAGCTCGACGAACTGGTGTTGAGCGCGTCGATGACGCCGGTCTGCAATGCGTTGTAGGCCTCGGAGCTGGGCATCGAGGCGATCGACGCGCCGGCGCCGGCGAGCATCTGCTCGAAGGCCTTTCCGGCCGCGCGCATCTGCATGCCCTGAACGTCACCGGGCTGGCGGATGCACTTGCCGGTGGACGCGAAGCCGCCGGCGAGCCAGCCCTTGGCCACGGTCACCACGCCGTTGGCGTTGGCGATCTTCTCGATCTCGTCCATGAAGGCCGATTCGTTGATGCGCTTGGCGTGCGCGTGGTTCTTCACCAGACCGGGCATCAGCGTGAGGTTGAACTCGGGGTGACGGCCACCGGCGTAGGACAGCGGCAGCACCATCATGTCCAGACGGCCGCTCGAGGCCGCGCCCCACTGGTCGCGCGCCTTGAACAGCGACTGGCTCGGGAAGATCTGGATCTTGAGACCGACGTCAGCCTTCTCGACCTCGTCGGCGATGATCTGGGCGACCTTGTGACGGATGTCGTTGGTCGACCACTGGTGCGACAGGCGCAGCGTCTCCTGAGCCGAAGCCTGACCGGCCAGGCCGGCACCGAAGGTGACGGCGGCGGCCACGGTCATCGCGGTGCGCAGAAAGCCCCTGCGGGCGGATGTCGTGTTACGGGTCATGTCGTTGTCTCCAATGGAAATATTATTGTCGAGCCGAAACCGCTTCGCCTATGCTGTGTGCATTTGCGTCGACCGCTTCGGCGGGCGGTCGATGCCCGTGGGCAAGCATGCAGGAATAGTTTGTATTCCAAATAGCCGTTTTTGTATACGAGAATAGCCTAAGATGAAAACTCGTCAAACCCGTGCGGGCTCGTGCCCGCGACGCTGGACAGGAACCCGATGAACGGTCCCGACACCCATCCCGGCGCGACCCGTCGCTCCGACAATCTGCGCGAAACGATCGAAGAGCGCATCGCCACCGGCGAATATCCGCCGGCCATGCGCCTGGACGAATCCGAACTCGCCGAGGAGTTCGGCGTGTCGCGCACGCCGATTCGTGAGGCGCTCATTCAGCTCGATTCCGAAGGGCTGGTGGAGATGCGTCCGCGCCGCGGTGCCGTTGTCGTCGAGATTACACCTCAACGCCTGTGCGAGATGTTCGAGGTGATGGCCGAACTCGAGGCCATGTGCGCACGCGTGGCCGCGCGTCGGCTCACACCCGAAGATCGCGAGTGTCTCGTCGCAGTGCACGAGGAGAGTCAGCGCGTGCTCGACGGCGGGGACCCGAACGCCTACTTCTACGTCAACGAGCGTTTCCATCAGGCGATCTACGCGGCCAGCCACAACCAGTTCCTGATCGAGCAGGCGCGCTCGCTGCAGCGTCGCCTGCGCCCGTATCGGCGCATGCAGCTACATGTGCGCGACCGCGTGCGCGCTTCGTTCGACGAGCACAATGCGATTACCGAGGCCATCGTCGCCGGTGAAGGCGAGCGCGCCGCACAATTGCTGCGCGACCACGTCACCGTGCAGGGCGAGCGCTTCAGCGATCTGCTGGTGTCGCTGAGCGCGCTGCAGGACCGCCGTCCGAAACCGCGGTCTTGATCTTGCGCAAGGCGATCGTGGGGCGAATCGTGATACAAAGCGGGCTTTCCCGAGCCGGGTTCGTCCGGCTTGCGTGTCACGCCCGCCCGCATGAGTTCCGTCCCTTCCCCTGTCGCAAGCGCGCCTGAAGACGCCGAGGGCTGCTACCACTGCGGCCTGCCCGTCCCGTCGAGCACCTCCCACTGGGTGCGCATCGACGACGTGGACCGACGCATGTGCTGCGCCGGTTGCGAGGCGGTGGCCAGCGCCATCGTCGACAATGGCCTTGCCGCCTACTACCGCCACCGCGACGCCATGCCCGAGCCGGTGCGCGAGGCCATGCCGACCGAACTGCAGGATCTCGGCCTGTTCGACCACCCCGATTTCCAGCAGGGCTTCGTGCGACCCATCGGAGAGCACGAACGCGAGGCGGCGCTGATCCTCGAAGGCATCACCTGCGCAGCCTGCGTATGGCTCAACGAACGCCATGTCACCGCCCAGCGCGGCGTGACGCTGATGGAGGTCAACTACGCGACGCGGCGCGCGCGCGTGCGATGGGATACGCGCGTGACGCAGTTGTCCGGAATCCTCGCGGCCATCCAGGCAATCGGCTATCGCGCCTATCCTTATGACGCCGAGCGCCTCGAGCAGGTCGCCCACCGCGAGCGCCGTTCGATGCTTTGGCGCGTATTCGTGGCCGGCTTCGGCATGATGCAGGTGATGATGTACGCCTACCCGGCCTACATCGCAGGCGAGGACGAACTGTCGCGCGACGCCGACCTGCTGATGCGCTGGGCGAGCCTGATCCTGACCGTGCCGGTGGTGTTCTATTCGGCCGCGCCGTTCTTCCGCCGCGCCTGGCGCGATCTGAAACTGCGCGCGCTGGGCATGGACGTGCCGGTCGCGCTGGGCGTGGGCAGCGCGTTTGCCGCCAGCGTGTGGGCGACGCTCACCGACGGTCCGGAGGTGTATTTCGATTCGGTCGCGATGTTCGTCTTTCTGCTGCTGTGCGGGCGGTATCTGGAGATGCTCGCGCGCCAGAAGGCAGTGCGCGGGGTCGAGGAGCTGGGCAAGGTGCTGCCGGCGTTTGCCGAACGACTCGATGCCGCCGGCGTCGGCGAGCGTGTGCCGGTCTCGCAGCTTGCGCCGGGTGATCGCGTGCGCGTGCGTCCGGGCGAGGTCATCGCCGTCGATGGTGTCGTCGTCGACGGCACGAGTTCGGCCAACGAGGCCCTGCTCACCGGCGAGAGCCGGGCGGTGCCCAAGGTCGCGGGCGCGCAGGTGACCGGCGGCAGCATCAATGTTTCCAGCCCAATCGTCGTCGAGGTTCGCCAGGTGGGCGAGGCCACGCGGCTGGCGGCGATTCGCCGTCTGATCGATCGCGCTGCGCAGGATCGCCCGGCCATCGCCACCCAGGCCGACCGTGTCGCGCGCGTGTTCATCGTCGCCTTGCTCGCGCTCTCGGCCGCGACCCTGATCGGTTGGCAGTTCATCGACCCGGATCGCGCGCTGTGGGTGTTCGTCTCGGTGCTGGTCGTGGCCTGCCCGTGCGCGCTGTCGCTGGCCACGCCGACGGCGCTGACGGTGGCCACCGACGCGCTCGCGCGCATGGGCATCCTGGTCACGCGCGGGCACGCCATCGAGGCGCTGGCCACGGCCAACCGCTTCGTCTTCGACAAGACCGGCACGCTGACCCACGGCGAGATGCGCGTCGAGCGCGTGGATGTGCTAGAGGGCGACGAGGCGGGCGCGCGCGCGCTGGCGGCGGCGCTGGAGCAGGGCTCCGAGCACGCCATCGCGGCCGCGCTGCGCCGCGCCGGCAAGGGGCTTGTGTTGCCGACGCTGGTCGATGTGCAAGCGGTGACCGGGCAGGGCGTCGAGGCGGTGGCCGGCGGCGAGCGCGTTCGCGTCGGCCGACCGGCTTTCGTGGCGGAACTGGCCGGCGCCGAGTCGCAGGACGGCTTGAGCGATGCAGGCGAGGGCTCGGTGGTCGCCCTCGGTGGCGAGCGTGGCTGGCGAGCGCGTTTCGTGCTGGCCGACACGCCGCGCGAGGATGCCCCGGTACTGGTGTCGCGATTGAGGCGTGAGGGCGTGCCGATGGCCATCGTGTCCGGCGATGGCGAGGCGGCCGTGCGCGCGGTCGCGCAGCGCCTCGGGATCGACGAGGCCCATGCCGGCATGACGCCGGAGGACAAGCAGGCACGCGTCGCGGCCTGGCAGCGCGAGCCCGGCGCGGTGGTGGCGATGCTCGGCGACGGTGTCAACGATGCGCCGGTGCTGGCGCAGGCGCAGTTGTCGATCGCGATGGGTGGCGGCACGGAACTGGCGCGCAACCAGGGAGATATCGTGCTGCTCTCCGAGCGGCTCGACGGACTGTCCGACGGCATTTCCCATGCGCGCAAGACCTTGCGTGTGGTGCGCGAGAACCTGTGGTGGTCGTTCGCGTACAATTTCACCTCGGTGCCGCTGGCGATGGCCGGCCTGATCACGCCGTGGATGGCGGGGCTGGGCATGGCGCTGAGTTCGCTGCTGGTGGTGCTCAATGCACTGCGTCTGCAGCGCCGCGCACCAGGTTGAGGAGCACGCACATGGAATTCGGGCTGTACATCCTGATCCCGCTGTCGGTCGTGCTGGTCTTCGTGATCGGCGTGATATTTTTCCGTACTTTACGGGGTGGCCAGTTCGACGATCTGGAAGGTCCCGCCTTCCGCATCATCGTCGACGACCCCGATCCACCCCGCGAGCGCGAAGAACTCGAGGCCCGCGCCCGGCGCGAACAGGCCCGGCGGGATGAGGACGATCCATCGACTTGATCCAGATCAAAACAGCGTCCCCGGCCCGGTGACATACTTGTTCCATGGCCCCGCGCGGTCGTCTCCGCGGGTGGGTCATTGATTGCAAGTCTCTCTGTTGGGGTTGGGGGTGCGGCATCCGCACCCCGTTTTTTTGTTCGTGCAAATGCTTTTCGGCGCATTTCGGCAAGACTTCCGCCTACGAAAAAAGTAATATTGCGTCCGTTTGACCGGGGTCAGTGCGACGGACCGCCCGCGAGGATATTCTCGCGCCCGGCCGTCGGGGGCTGACAACTGCGGTCGTCGGATACCGTTTCGAAAACATAGAGGAGTAACCCAAGTGCAATCGCAGGCGACTTATCACTACAAAGTCGTTCGCCAGTTCGCCCTGATGACCGTGGTCTGGGGCATCGTCGGCATGCTGGTCGGAGTCATCATCGCCGCCCAACTCGCATGGCCGGCGCTGAATCTGAGTGAACTAGGCGAATGGTTCCATTTCGGACGGCTGCGCCCCCTGCACACCAATGCGGTGATCTTCGCATTCGGCGGCTGTGCGCTGTTCGCGACTTCCTATTACGTTGTGCAGCGTACCTGCCATGCGCCGCTGTTCGCGCCGAAGCTGGCCGCGTTCACGTTCTGGGGCTGGCAGGCGGTGATCGTGCTGGCCGCGATCACGCTGCCGCTGGGCTACACCTCGAGCAAGGAATACGCCGAACTGGAGTGGCCCATCGACATCCTGATCGCCGTGGTGTGGGTCTCCTACGCGATCGTGTTCTTCGGCACCATCGCCAAGCGCCGCGTCTCGCACATCTATGTCGCGAACTGGTTCTTCGGCGCCTTCATCCTGACGGTTGCGCTGTTGCACATCGTCAACAGTGCGGCGATTCCGGTCACCTTCTGGAAGTCCTACTCGGCCTACGCGGGCGCGCAGGACGCGATGATTCAGTGGTGGTACGGCCATAACGCGGTGGGCTTCTTCCTGACCGCCGGCTTCCTCGGGATGATGTACTACTTCGTGCCGAAGCAGGCCGGCCGGCCGGTGTATTCCTACCGCCTGTCGGTGGTGCATTTCTGGGCGCTGATCTTCACCTACATGTGGGCCGGCCCGCACCACCTGCATTACACCGCGCTGCCCGACTGGACCCAGTCGCTGGGCATGGTGTTCTCGCTGATCCTGCTCGCACCCAGCTGGGGCGGCATGATCAACGGCATCATGACGCTCTCGGGTGCCTGGCACAAACTGCGTACCGACCCGATCCTGAAGTTCCTGATCGTGTCGCTGTCGTTCTACGGCATGTCGACCTTCGAAGGTCCGATGATGGCCATCAAGACGGTCAACGCGCTGTCGCACTACACCGACTGGACCATCGGCCACGTGCACTCGGGTGCGCTCGGCTGGGTGGCGATGATCTCGATCGGCTCGGTCTATTACCTGATCCCGCGCATGTACGGCAAGACCGAGATGTACTCGGTGCCGCTGATCACGGCGCACTTCTGGATCGCGACCATCGGCATCGTGCTCTACATCGCCTCGATGTGGATCGCCGGCGTGATGCAGGGCCTGATGTGGCGCGCGGTCAACGCAGACGGCACGCTGACCTATTCGTTCATCGAGAGCGTCAAGGCCAGTTACCCGTTCTGGAACATCCGTCTGATCGGCGGGATGCTGTTCCTGTCGGGCATGTTCCTGATGCTCTACAACGTGATCAAGACGATCTCGGGCGAGAAGAGCTACGACGCGCCGGTGCTCGCACCGCAAGCCGCGCACGCCTGAGGAGTCGGAGAGAAAGATGCGCAAATTCAAGCATGACCTTATCGAACGCAGTGTCGGCCTGATGATCGTGCTGACGCTCCTCACGGTGAGCGTCGGCGGCCTGGTGGAGATCGTTCCGCTGTTCTTCCAGCATTCGACGACCAAGCCGATCGACCGCGAGGGCAACCCGCTCGACATCCAGCCCTACGACGCGCTGCGTCTGGCTGGCCGCGACATCTACATCCGCGAGGGTTGCAGCAATTGCCATTCGCAGATGATTCGTCCGTTCCGCGCCGAGACCGAGCGTTACGGGCATTACTCGGTCGCCGGCGAGTTCATCTACGACCGTCCGTTCCTGTGGGGCTCCAAGCGCACCGGCCCCGACCTGGCGCGTGTCGGGGGGCGTTACTCGGATGAGTGGCACCGCGTGCACCTGACCGATCCGCGTGCGGTGGTGCCGGAGTCGAACATGCCGGCATTTCCGTGGCTGGAGCGCCCGGTCGATGCCAGCAGCATCGACAAGAAGATGTCGGCGTTGCGCACCTTGGGCCACCCCTACAGCGACGACGAGATCGCCAATGCCAAGCAGGCGCTGGAAGGCAAGACCGAGATGGATGCGGTGATCGCCTACCTGCAGGGTCTGGGCACCGCGCTGTCGAACTTCAAGTAATCGCAGGAGGAGCTTCGTGGACATCAACGTCCTGAGAATCGTGGTCACGGTCGTGGGTTTCCTGTGTTTTGTGGGCATCTGCGTCTGGGCCTACAGCCGGCACGCCCGCAAGCGCTTTGATGAGGCCGCGATGCTCCCCTTCACCGAAGATGATGAGGACGTGTCCGCCGCTCGCCGCGACGAACACACCAAGCAAGGAAATAAAAATGGCTGACTTCGTGAGCGGCTTCTGGAACGTCTGGGTCATGGTGCTCGTGGTCCTGAGCCTGTTGTTCTGTCTGTTCGTCCTGATGTCGAACAACAAGAAGCCCGAACCCGGTCCGGTCGACCTGCACGGCCACGTGTGGGACGAGGACATCGCCGAGTACAACAACCCGCTGCCGCGCTGGTGGCTCTATCTGTTCTGGGCAACGCTGATCTTTACCGTCGTGTATCTGGCGCTGTATCCGGGCTTTGGCAACTTCCGCGGCGTGCTCGGCTGGAGTTCGGTGGGGCAGTATCAAACCGAGGTTACTCAGGCTGATGAGCGCTTCGGACCGATCTTCGCCGAGTACCGTGAGCAGGAGGTGCCGGCGGTGGCTGCCGATCCCGACGCGATCGCGATGGGCTCGCGCCTGTTCCAGACCTACTGCGTGCAGTGCCACGGTTCCGACGCGGGCGGTTCGCGCGGTTTCCCGCGCCTGAGCGATGACGTGTGGCTGTATGGCGGCTCGCCCGAAGCGATCAAGACCACCATCACCAACGGACGCGTGGGCGTGATGCCGCCGCTGGGCGCTGCACTCGGTCCCGAGGGCGTGCGCAACGTCGCGCACTATGTGCGTTCGCTCAACGGCCTGGCCCACGATTCGCTGCGTGCGCAGCGCGGCGTCGATCTGTTCCAGGCCAACTGCACGGTCTGTCACGGCGCCGAGGCGCAGGGCAACCCCGCGATGGGCGCGCCCAACCTGACCGACAACACCTGGCTGTGGGGTTCGAGCGAGGCGACGATTGTCGAAACCATCACCCAGGGACGTCAGAACCGCATGCCCGCCTTCGGCGAGTTTCTCGGCGAGGACAAGGTGCATGTGTTGAGCGCCTACGTGTGGAGCCTGTCGAACAAGCCCGCGCAGTAAGACGACGCAGCACTTCATCGACCCGCCCGTCCGGACTGCGTCCGGGCGGGTATTGTCGCAATTACACGGAAGCAGCATGGCCGACCACAAAGGCAGCGTGAGCGAGCAACCCATACAGACCGATTCGCTCTACGCCTCGCGCAAGAAACTCCACGTCCGTTCGGCGAAGGGCAACTTCACCAACTGGCGATGGTTCTTCGTGTGGTTCACGCAGATCCTGTACTACGGTCTGCCGTGGCTCGAATGGAACGAGCGACAGGCCGTGCTCTTCCATCTGGCCGAGCGCAAGTTCTACATCTGGGGCTGGGTGTTCTGGCCGCAGGACGTGTTCTACCTGGCCGTGCTGCTCATCATCTCGGCCTTCGGCCTGTTCTTCTTCACCGCGATCGCCGGTCGCCTGTGGTGTGGCTATACCTGTCCCCAGACGGTCTATACCGAGATCTTCATGTGGATCGAGGAGAAGATCGAGGGCGATCATGTCGCGCGGCGCAAGCTCGACGCGGCGCCGATGAGCGCCGCCAAGGCGCTGCGCCGCGGTGCCAAGTATCTGGTGTGGGCTGCGGTGGCGTTGTGGACGGGCTTTACCTTCGTCGCCTACTTTACGCCGCTCGACGGTCTCATCGAGTCCTTTGCGGCCTTCGACGTGGGCGGCTGGGTGCTGTTCTGGACGCTGTTCTACGCGATCTTCACCTACGTCTTCGCTGGCGTGATGCGCGAGCAGGTGTGCCTGTACATGTGCCCGTACGCGCGCTTCCAGGGCGTGATGTTCGACCCCGACACGCTGGTCGTGACCTACGACCTGGAACGCGGCGAGCCGCGCGGTTCGCGCAAGAAGGGCGTCGATCCCGCGTCGGTAGGCAAGGGTGATTGCGTCGATTGCACGGTCTGCGTGCAGGTCTGTCCGACCGGCATCGACATCCGCGATGGCCTGCAATACGAGTGCATCGGCTGTGGCGCCTGCATCGACGGCTGCAACGACGTCATGGACCGCATGGGCTACGAGCGCGGCCTGATCCGCTACTCGACCGAGAATGCCGTGCGTCAGCACTGGAGCAGGCGCGACATCCTTGCACACGTGCTGCGCCCGCGCATTCTCATCTATGCGGCCTTGCTGACGGCGATCTGTGCCGCGACGCTGGCCGCGCTGATGCTGCGCCCGGACGTGCGTGTGGACGTCATCCGTGATCGCGCCACGCTCGCCCGCGAGGTGCCCGGCGGGCTGATCGAGAACGTTTACCGTCTGCAGGTGATGAACATGTCCGAGATGCCGCGCGAGGTGCACATCGGCGTGTCGGGGCTCGACTCGATGACCATCGCCGGACCGACAATTGCATTGCTGCCCGCAGCCGGCCTGGAATCGGTATTGGTCAACGTGCGGGTGCCCTTCGACGTGACCGACCCGGGGATCTACGACATTGAGTTCGAGATCGAAGCCGAGAACGAGACGGTGCGCGAGAAGAGCACCTTCATCCTGCCGCGATGAACAAGGAAGAAAAGATGAATACCGCAGCCGACACACGCTCCGCGCCCTGGTACCGCCAGCGCTGGCCGTGGATCCTGATGGTCGCTCCGGTCACCGCAATGGTGCTCGGTTTCGTGTTGCTGTATCTGGCGATTACCACCAACGACGGTCTGGTGGTCGACGACTACTACCGTCAGGGTCGGGCGATTGACCAGACCATGGCCCGTTCGGCGCAGGCCGCCGAACTCGGCCTGGTCGCGGATGTGCGTCTGCGCGCGGGCGAGATCCGCTTGCGTCTGTCGGCCGACGACGGGGTCGAACTGCCGCGCGTCATCGTCGTCAGCGTGGTCCACCCGACGCGCGCCGGCTTCGATCAGGTGCTGCGTCTGGAAGCGGGCCATGGCGGCGAGTACGCGGGCCCGCTGGCGCCGCTGACGGCCGGGCGCTGGCAGGTCCAGATCGAGGACGATGCACGTGCCTGGCGCCTGCATGGTGATGTACAGATTCCCGACGGCGCCACGGTGCGCATCCTCCCCTACGAAGTTTGATTCTTTCGCGGCTCGGGCACATACTCGTCATGGAAGTGGCAGGGTACGCGCACGCTCGCGACAGACGAGGCGGCGCGGACAGGAACATCCGAACTCGAAGGGGAATTGCGGATGAAATGGATCCTGGTGGTGTGGCCGTCGTTTCTCGTGGCCGGCGTGGCCGAGACCTTGTTCTTCACGTTGGTTAGTCCGCGTGAGTTGTACCTGTTCGGCGAGACCGTCGCGTTCTCGTCGATCGCCACCTATTCGATCGGCTTCTTCGCCTTCTGGGCGGTGTGTGCCGCCTCGAGTCTGCTGACCGTCTATCTGGTCGGGCGTCCTCCCCGTCCGCATCCGCCCCCGGCCGCTCACCGGCACGCGCACGGATGAGGCGTGCCGGATCCGGCATGCCTCAACGGTGGATCAGTACCGGGATCTCGCTGTGCGATAACACCTTCTGCGCCTCGCTGCCGAGCAACAGGCCGGCGATGCCGCGGCGTCCGTGTGAGGCCATGAAGATCAGATCGCAGCCGTGGCGATTGGCCGCGTCGATGATGCCTTCCCACGGAACCTCGCATACATCGGTATCGGTGTCGGCAGACACGTTTGCGTTGTCGGCGAGTGCTTTCGCGCGCACCAGAATGGCCTTGGCTTCATTCTCGGCCGACTGCGCGAACTGCTCCGGCGTGGTCGGGTCGATGAGCGCCCCTTCGCCGTAGATCGGCATCGGAAAGTCCGGCTGCGCGTAGTAGATTGTCACTTGGGCACCGAGTGTTGCGGCCAGGCGCACGGCGTTCGCGACCGAGGCCTGCGACAGTTCGGAACCGTCCGTGGGGACCAGTATGTGCTTGAACATGATGTGCTCCGCATGCGGTTGGTGATGACGCCATTATAGCCAGCCAAGTCTTCGCGCCCGCGCATGGATGCTGCACCGGGGGAGTTTATGGAAATCACGTTTCATGGCGCGGCCGGAGAGGTCATCGGCTCTTGCGCGCGTGTCGAGCATGACGGCGGCAGCTTTCTGGTTGACTGCGGCATGTTCCAGGGCGGGCGCGACGCCGAGCGGCGCAACTTGCAGGCGCTGGACTTCGATCTGGCGAAAATCGATTTCGTCGTACTCACGCACGCGCACCTGGACCATTCCGGCCTGCTGCCGCGTCTGGTCGCGCTGGGGTGGCGTGGTCGCGTGCATTGCACGCAGGCCACGGCCGACCTGCTCGAGGTGATGCTGCTCGACGCCGGACACATCCAGGAGCAGGAGGCCGAATGGGCCACTCGCCGCAAGCGCGCACGACGGGGCGGGGCGGTCAATACGGCACCGCTATACACGGTGGAGCAGGCACGAGCGAGCCTCGCGCGCTTGCGCGGGCGGCGTTACGACGAACCGTTCTCGCCTGCGCAAGGGGTGACGGTTAGCTTCCGCGAAGCCGGTCACATCCTTGGTTCGGCGATCGTCGAGATCGACGTCGATTCGGGCGGGCGGGCGCAGAGGTTGGTTTTTTCCGGTGATCTCGGTATGCCCGGTCGTCCGGTACTGCGCGACCCGGCGCGTATCGCGCGTGCCGACGTGCTGGTGGTCGAATCAACCTACGGCAACCGTGCCCACCGGCCGTTGGCCGAGACCGAGGACGAGTTGGTGGAGATTCTGTCCGACACGCTCGAACGCCGTCGCGGCAACGTCGTGATTCCCGCATTCGCGGTCGGGCGAACGCAGGAGGTGATCTTTGTGCTTGCCGACCTCGTGCGACGGGGTCGCCTGCCCAAGCTCGAGATCGTCGTTGATTCGCCGATGGCCTCACGCGCCACGGCCGTGACCTTCGAACATGACGACCTGTGGGACGAGCCTACGCGCAGCCTGCGTGACTGGGTTTCCGCCCATCCCGACAAAGTGCGCGTGCGTTTCGTCGCGGACGTGGAAGAGTCGATCGCCCTGAACGAACGCAAGTCCGGGCTGGTGATCGTGTCGGCCAGTGGTATGTGCGAGGCCGGCCGCATCAAACACCATCTGGCGCACAATCTGCCGCGGCGCGAGTGCGCGGTGGTGATCTGCGGATTCCAGGCGGGTGGAACGCTGGGCAGGCGACTGGTCGATGGCGTGCGCCAGGTCACGCTGTTCGGCGAGCGGGTGCCGGTGCACGCCAGCGTGCACACCGTGGGCGGCCTGTCCGCCCATGCAGATCAGCCGGGGCTGCTCGACTGGTTGAGCGGTTTCGAGCGCGCGCCGCGGCGTACTTTTGTCGTACATGGCGAGGCGAGTGCGGCCCAGGCCTTCCGGGATGCGATTCAGGCGCACCTGGGCTGGAAGGATGTGAGCGTGCCGCGGCCGGGTGAGCCCGAGTCGACGGGCTAGGATCGGGTCAACCCTGCGCTGGATGCAGCGGTGGTGGGGTTTGGCGCTCCCGGCCTCAGCGGCCGGCTTGCTGGATGAGACGCCGCAGGCCGGCCAGATCCTGGATGCGGATGTGTTTCTGCTGCACCGCGACCAGCCCTTCGTCCTGGAAGCGCGAGAAGGCGCGCGACACGGTCTCGAGCTTGAGCCCGAGATAGGAGCCGATCTCGTCGCGCGTCATGCGCAGGTGGAATTCGGCCGGCGAGAAGCCGCGCGCGTTGAAACGCTGCGACAGGTTGAGCAGGAAGGCCGCCAGGCGTTCCTCTGCGCGCATTGATCCGAGCAGCATCATCACGCCGTGATCGCGCACGATCTCGCGGCTCATGACCTTGTGGAACTGATGTTGCAGGCCCTCGATCTCGCGCGACAGTTCCTCGAGGCGGTTGTAGGGGATCACGCACACTTCGCTGTCTTCGAGTGCGATTGCGTTGCAGGAGTGGGTCTCGGTGCTGATGCCGTCCAGTCCGAGCATCTCGCCGGTCATCTGGAAGCCGGTGACCTGTTCGCGCCCGTCCTCGAGCAGCACGTCGGTCTTGAACCAGCCCACCTTGATTGCGTAGATCGCGTCGAAAGCGTCGCCCGCGCGGTACAGGGGCTGCTGGCGCCGGATCTTGCGCCGTGCGCCGACCAGAGCGTCGAGACGTTCGACTTCCTCGATGCTCATGCCCACGGGCAGGCACAACTCGTGCAGGTTGCACTGGGAACACGCGGCCTGCATCGCAGCCGGGTTGATCTGGAGTGTCGATTTACTCACTGCTGCGAAATTCTCCGCGCCGGCACTGGCAGTTTTGCCCCTGGTGTTTGACTCACGTCAAACCATGCCGGAGCGGATTCTGGGATCGTTGCATCCATGATGGAAGCCACGACCATGACCCGCACCGACGAACTCGTCTTCGACCCCGCATTGCTCCGTCGCTTCGACGTCAGCGGACCAAGGTACACATCGTACCCCACGGCTGACCGATTCGTTGAGGCCTTCGACGCCGATGCGCTCACGCAATGGCTGCACAAGCGCTCGGTGGGCGGGGTGGCGCGGCCGTTGTCGCTGTACTTCCACATCCCCTTCTGTAACACCATCTGCTACTACTGCGGTTGCAACAAGATCATTACCAAGGATCACGGTCGTTCCGCCAAGTATCTGAAGTACCTCGCCAAGGAGATCGCGCTGCAGGCGGCCTGCCTGGAAGGCAGCCGCGAGGTCACGCAACTGCATCTGGGCGGCGGCACGCCGACCTTTCTGTCGCACGACGAGATGCGCGGCCTGATGACCTCGGTGCGCGAGCACTTCACCCTCAGGCCCGGCGGCGAGTACTCGATCGAAGTCGATCCGCGCAAGGTCGATTTCGACACCGTGGCCCTGCTCGCCGAACTGGGATTCAACCGCATGAGTCTGGGCGTACAGGACTTCGAGCCCGACGTACAGCAGGCGGTCAATCGCATCCAGAGTTTCGAGGAGACCAAACGGGTGCTCGATGCGGCGCGCGCCACGGGGTTCCGCTCGGTCAGCATCGACCTGATCTATGGCCTGCCCAAGCAGAACGTGATCAGCTTCAATCGCACGCTCAGCAAGGTCATCGAGCTCGCACCCGACCGCATCTCGCTGTACAGCTACGCTCACCTGCCGGCCACCTTCAAGCCACAGCGTCGCATCGATGCGGCGCTGCTGCCCAATCCGGACGGCAAGCTCCAGATCCTGCAACTGGCCATCCGGCGCCTGACCGAGGCGGGCTATGTCTACATCGGCATGGACCACTTCGCGCGGCCCGACGACGAACTGGCGGTGGCGCAGCGTCAGGGGCGGCTGCACCGCAACTTCCAGGGCTATTCGACACAGTCCGAATGCGATCTGCTGGCCTTCGGCGTCTCGGCCATCGCCAGCATCGGCCCGGTCTACGCGCAAAACCACAAGATCATCGACGATTACTACGACGCGCTCGACCGTGACGAGCTGCCGGTGTTGCGCGGCATCGAACTGTCGGCCGACGATGTATTGCGCCGCGCCGTGATCCAGGGTCTGATGTGTCACTTCGAACTGTCGATGGAATCCATCGAGATCGCGCACCTGATCCGCTTCGAGGAATACTTCGCCAGCGAGCTGGCCGAGCTGCGCGAAATGGCCGATGCCGGGCTGATCGAGATCGCAGATGGCTGGATCACCGTGAAGCCTGCCGGACGTTTGCTGGTGCGCGTGATCGCGATGGTCTTCGACCGCAACCTGCGCGCCGACCGCGAACGCGCCCGTTACTCCAAGGTCATCTGAGCGCGAACGCCGAAGGGCAGTGTGCCGCCCCGCGGGCTGTCCATCGTCTCCGAGGACGGGTATCCTCCCGCTTCCCTCGCGTCTCAAGTCATTGATTCATGCCCGAAACCGGCTATATCGCGGCCTTCCTGATCGGCCTGCTCGGCGGCACCCATTGTGTGGCGATGTGTGGCGGCATCGTCGGTGCACTGTCGGTCCAGATGCCGGGGCGCTCGGTCCGTCAGTGGCCCATCCATCTGGCCTACAACCTCGGCCGCATCACGACCTATACGGCGCTCGGCGTCTTCGCCGGCGCCGTGGGCAGCGCCGGCATGCTGCTCGGCGATGTGCTGCCGGTGCAACTCGCCCTGTATGTGGCGGCCAACGTGATGCTGATCCTGCTCGGCCTGTACCTGACCGGAATGACGCAGCTACTCGCACCCGTCGAGCGCGCCGGCGGCGTGTTGTGGCGCCGTATCCAACCGTATACCTCGCGCTTCCTGCCGGCGCGCACGCCGGCGCGCGCGCTACCGCTGGGCCTGCTGTGGGGTTTCCTGCCCTGCGGTCTGGTCTATAGCGTGCTGGCCACCTCGTTGGTGACCGGTTCGGCCATGCGTGGCGGCGCGTTGATGCTCGCCTTCGGCCTGGGGACCTTGCCCAACCTGATGCTCGCCGGCATGCTGTTCAAGCGATTCCGCGACTTCACGCGCAACACGCGGGTGCGCTTCGTGGCCGGTCTGCTGGTGTTGGGGTTCGGTGTTTTCGGGCTGTATCATGCGCCCAGCCTCGGCGGCCATCTTTGGAGTGGCGTCGTGTGCGCGACCTGAACGGAGAAAACCTGATGAGCGAAGTGACGATGCGTGTCGAAGGCATGAGTTGTGGCGGTTGCGTGCGCAACGTCACCGGTGTGCTCAAGGCCCTGGAAGGGGTGCAGGAGGTCGAGGTCAATCTGGAGCAGGCCGAGGCGCGCGTGCGCTTCGATGCAGCCCAGGTTTCGGTCGAGGATCTGCGTCGGGCCATCAACGACGCCGGCTTCGACGCGCCGGGCTGAGCCAGCTGCGTCACGGCCTCTCGCGCCGGAACGGCACCCGCTCGGACAGTTCTCCCAGATAGAAGTCGATGCCCTCGGACTCGCGTTCGAGGAAACGGTCGACCGCGTCCGCGAAGCGCGCGTCGCGCAGCCAGTGTGCGGAGCGCGTTTCGACCGGTTCCAGCCCGCGCGACATCTTGTGTTCCCCCTGTGCGCCGCCCTCGAAGCGAGTGACGCCGTGCGTAATGCAATACTCGATTGCGCGGTAATAGCACAGCTCGAAATGCACGAAGGGCAGGTCTTCGACGGCGCCCCAGTAGCGCCCGTACAAGGCCTGCGCGTCGAGCAGGAAGAAGGCGGAGGCGACCGGTGTGCCGTCGCGGTACGCGACAAGCAAGCGTACGCTCTCGGGCATGCGTTCGGCGAGCATCGGAAAGAAGGCCGGGCTCAGGTACGGTGTCGACCGGTGCAGCGCGTAGGTGCTTGAGTAGCAATGGTGGAAAAACGCCCAGTCGGCGGCGCTTGCGGTGTGTCCGTCGAGCCAGACGTGCTGCAGGCCGTGCGCGGCTGCACGTCGTCGCTCCTGGCGGATCTTCTTGCGCTTGCCGTGGTTGAGCGCGGCCAGGAAGTCCTCGAAATCACGATAGCCGCGGTTGTGCCAGTGAAACTGCACGCCGCGGCGGAGCATGAATCCGGCCCCGGCCAGCAGCGCGGCCTCGCGCTCGTCAGGCAGCAGCACGTGCATCGACGACAGGCCCGATTCGTCGGCCAGCGCGCGCGCGACGCGGACCAGGGCGGCACGCGTTGCATCGTCGCGGGCGAGCAGGCGGACCCCCGGCACCGGAGTAAACGGCACGGCACACAGCCACTTGGGATAGTAGGCCAGATCTTGGCGGTGATAGGCGTCGGCCCAGGCCCAGTCAAAGACATACTCGCCGTAGGAATGCAGCTTCTCGTACAGCGGCATGGCTGCGGCCGGTGTGTCGCCGTCGAACAACACCAGGTGGTGCGGGTGCCAGCCCGTGCCCTCGCCGACAGAGTCACTATCCTCGAGGCTCGAGAGCATGGCGTGAGAGACGCAGCAGCCGGTGTCGGAAAGTGCGTCCCACGCGGATGCGTCGATATCGGAGATGCGGCGGACGAGTCGGGGAATGAGGGTGTCGGACATTTGAAGCGCGCAAAAGAAACGGCCCGCCGGATCGGCGGGCCGTCAAGAATAACGGAACGGGATGGAATCAGACGGTCTTGCAGTCGTTGGCAAGCGGTTTTTGCGTGTTTCCGTCGAGCAGCACTGCCTTCCATGGCAGGTCGATCCAGACCAGGCCGCTGCGGGCGTCCTCGTATCGGGGCAGGCCGGAGAACGACAGGTCGCGCTCGAGGCGGTAGCGTTGGCCCTTCCAGCCGATGTCGAGCAGGTGCGCGGACTGGGCGTCGCGGCGCACGTCGATGCGCTGGCCGAAAGCACACAGGTAATTTCCGCTGCCCAGCTCGAAACTGAGCTGGATGTGGTTCTGTGGTTGCGCGGGCGGTGTTGCGAAAGCCAGCACCGGACAGGCTGCAAGCGCGATCAGGACGCTAAGGTGTTTGCGCATCGTCCAATCTCCCTTGAGTCAGCTTGTCATTCTAAGACAAGAATTGAAATCCCGAAGTGGCGCGTGGTAAGCGACGGTAAGCAATTGTCACTGCGCGGATGCCTGATCCCCGATACCCGGTTCCCGGTGGCTTCGGAGCGCGAGCGCGTGCCGGGCGGCGGGCGAAGCCGGTATCATTGCGAACATGAAATCCGTGACCTCGATCGCCGTCGTGCAGGCCAATTTTGTCGTCGGCGACCTCACTGCCAATGCAGATCGCGTCATCGCCGCGATCAAACAGGCCCGGGTGCAAGGCGCCCGCATCGTACTCACTCCCGAACTGGCCCTGTCCGGGTATCCGCCCGAAGACCTGCTCTTGCGGCCGGACTTCCACCGCGCCTGCGAGCGCGAACTGGCCCGTGTACGCGACGCGGCCGGCGACATGGTGGTCGTGCTCGGCCATCCGCAAATGCATGCGGGCCGATGTTACAACGTCGCCTCGGTACTGCGCGAGGGTGCCACGCTGGCCGTGTGTCGCAAGCGGTCGCTTCCCAACTACTCGGTCTTCGACGAACAGCGTTATTTCTCGCCCGGTGAGGACGCCTGCGTGTTCGAACTCGATGGGGTGAAGATCGGCCTGGCAATCTGTGAGGACCTATGGGTTCCGGGGCCCGCGCGCGCCGCGCGAGAAGCCGGAGCCGAACTGTTGCTCGCGCTCAACGCCTCGCCGTTCCACGTCGACAAACGATCCCTGCGCCTGGGCGTGATGCACGCACGGGCGGCCGAAACCGGGTTGCCCATCCTGTATTGCAATCTGGTCGGCGGGCAGGACGAACTCGTGTTCGACGGCGCGTCCTTTGCGCTCGACGCCGACGGGCGCGTAGCGTGGCGTGCCCCGTCCTTCGAGGCGTGTCAGGAAGTCGTGCATCTGGATGGCGGACGCTGGCATGCGGGCCCAAGCGCGCCCGAACCCGACCCGGACGCTGAAATCTACGCGGCGCTGGTCACCGGGGTGCGTGATTACATCGGCAAGAACGGCTTTCCCGGCGCCATCATCGGCCTGTCCGGCGGAATCGATTCTGCGCTCACGCTGGCGGTGGCGGTCGACGCGCTGGGGGCCGAGCGCGTGCGTGCGGTGATGATGCCCTCGCCTTACACGGCGCAAATGAGTCTCGACGATTCGCGCGAGATGGTGCGCCGGCTGGGCGTGCGCTACGACGAGATCGGCATCGAGGCGGCGATGCAGACCTTCGCGCAGATGCTCTCCGACCAGTTCCGTGGTCTGCCCGAGGACACCACCGAGGAGAACCTGCAAAGCCGCATCCGTGGCATGGTCCTGATGGCCCTGTCGAACAAGAGCGGCGCCATCGTGCTCACCACCGGCAACAAGAGCGAGATGGCCACCGGCTACGCGACGCTCTATGGCGACATGGCTGGCGGCTTCGCGGTGCTCAAGGACTTGTACAAGTGTGCCGTCTATCGTCTCTCGCGCTGGCGCAACACGCGCGGCGAGGTGATCCCGGAGAACATCATCACGCGCCCGCCCTCGGCCGAACTCAAGGCCGATCAGGTGGATCAGGATTCTCTGCCACCCTACGAGGTGCTCGACGCCATCATCGAGGCCTACATGGAGCGGGATGAGGCGCCGCGCGAGATCATCGCCCGCGGTTTCGCCGAAGACGACGTGCGGCGCGTGGTCGGCCTGCTCAAGCGCAACGAGTACAAGCGTCGCCAGTCGCCGGTGGGCATTCGCGTGACGCGACGCGGCTTCGGCAGGGACTGGCGTTATCCGATAACATCGCGCTACCGCGAAGAGTACTGACGCGACGCCGCTCCGCGTCACAAGAACACAGCGAGGAGAAAACCAGATGAAAAAAATCGAAGCCATCATCAAGCCGTTCAAGCTCGACGAGGTGCGCGAAGCGCTGGCCGAAATCGGCGTCAACGGTCTCACCGTGACCGAGGTCAAGGGATTCGGGCGGCAGAAGGGGCATACCGAGCTCTACCGCGGTGCCGAGTACGTGGTGGATTTCCTGCCCAAGATCAAGGTGGAGATCGTGCTCTCCGACAGCCTGGTCGAAGCCACCATCGAGGCCATCGTCAAGGCCGCGCGCACGGGCAAGATCGGTGACGGCAAGATTTTCGTCACTTCGGTCGAGCAGGTGGTGCGCATCCGCACCGGCGAGACCGACGAGGACGCGCTGTAGTCCGGTCGTGACGGCTGTTTCCGAACGGGTCGCCTGCGGGCGGCCCGTTCGCGTTTCAGTCGCGCGCCCGCGCGGCGTTGCCGCGCAACAATACGAGCAGCGCCCCGGATCCGCCCTGGCTCGGGCCGGCCTGGCAGAAGGCGAGGATTTCCTCGCGCTGGGCAAGCCATCCGCGCGAGAGTTGCTTGAGGATGGATACGCGACCGGGCGAGCCCAGTCCCTTGCCGTGGATGACGCGCACGCAGCGGTGGCCCCGCTGCAGGCTGGCAGCCAGGAAGCGGCCCAGCGCTTCGCGCGCCTCGACGCGCGTGTAGCCGTGGAGGTCGACTTCGCCCTGCAATACCCAGCGGCCGCGGCGCAGGTCGACGAGCACTCGCCGGGGCAGGCCGGGGCGCAGGAAGGCGGCCTCCTCGCCCATGTCGAGGCGATCCTCGAAGGTGATCGCCGCCTCCATCGTTTCGCGCAGCGCGGAAGCTTCGTCCTCGCTTGATTTGCGCGGTTCGGGGGCTGGCGCGGCGCGCTCCGGCTCGACGCGGTTGATTTCTTCCAGCGGCTGCGTGCCGCGCATTGCGTGACGGAACAACTCGTTCGCGCTCATCGTGTCGGGGTCGGCCGGCAGCAGGGGAGGGGCGGTATCGGCGTCGGGCTTGGCCAGCGGGTCCGCTGGCGCGGCCGGCTGATGGCGCCCGGCGCGGGCGCGCTCGCAGGACAGTTCCACGCGGTTGTCGTCGGCGAGCGGCTGCACGTCGGCCATGCTCGCTCGAAACAGCGCGCTGTCGGAGAGTCTCTCCGGGTCGCGCCCCGCGTGTGGACGTTCCGGCTCGGACTCGGGCACCGGCGCGCGTGGGCGCGGCACCGGTGCCGGGCGGGGGCGCTGGAGTTCGACGCGGTTGCCGTCGTCGATCGGCGCGACGTCGCCCATCTCCCGCCGGAACAGGTCGAAATCATTCGGGTCCGGTTCCGCGGTCGAGTCCGCGGCCGCCTGCGGACGCCGTCGCGGCGGCGCGCCCGCAGGCGTGTCGATCAGGCGTCCGCGCAGATCCTTGAGTGCATCCAGGCTGCCGGAGGGAAGCGACGACTTGCGCCGGGCCATCTTCGGCGCTCCGCGCTCAGTCGAGCGCGTCGAGGTAGCGTTCGGCGTCGAGCGCTGCCATGCAACCGGTTGCAGCCGACGTGACGGCCTGACGGTAGATGTGGTCCTGCACGTCGCCCGCGGCGAATACGCCGGGCACGCTGGTCGCGGTGGCGTTGCCGTTGCGCCCGGCCTGCGTGACGATGTAGCCGCCTTCCATTTCGAGCTGGCCTTCGAAGATGTCGGTGTTGGGCTTGTGCCCAATGGCGATGAACACGCCGTGCAGCGCGACCTCGCGCGTGGAGCCGTCTACGGTGCTCTTCAGCCGCATGCCGGTCACGCCGCTGTCGTCGCCGAGGATCTCGTCGAGCGTGGCGTCGAGCGCCAGTTCGATCTTGCCCGCCGCGACCTTCTCCATGAGCTTGTCGATCATGATCTTCTCGGCACGGAACTGCTGGCGACGATGCACCAGGGTGACCTTTTCGGCGATGTTGGCCAGATACAGCGCTTCTTCGACGGCGGTGTTGCCGCCGCCGACCACGGCCACTTCCTGATTGCGGTAGAAGAAGCCGTCGCAGGTGGCGCAGGCGGACACGCCGCGCCCGGCGAACTTCTCCTCGGATGGCAGGCCGAGATACTTGGCGGTCGCGCCGGTGGCGATGATGAGCGCGTCGCAGGTGTATTCGCCGGAGTCTCCGACCAGCCGGAAGGGACGTTCGCCGAGTTTCACCGTGTGCACGTGGTCGAAGATCATCTCGGTGTCGAAGCGCGCCGCGTGACGCTCGAAGCGCGACATCAGGTCGGGGCCGAGCACGCCGTCGGCGTCGGCCGGCCAGTTGTCCACGTCGGTCGTCGTCATCAACTGCCCGCCCTGCGCCATGCCGGTGACGAGCACCGGCGAGAGGTTGGCGCGGGCGGCATAGACTGCGGCGGTGTAGCCGGCCGGGCCGGAGCCGAGGATGAGCAGGCGTGCGTGACGGGTGGACATGCAAAAGTTCCTGAATGGCGTTGAAAACGGATCGATTATAACGGTTCGCCCGGAACGGACCGTCGATCGGGGCGATAGAATCCGACGATCGCCGCGTCACTATTGAGCTTTGGTCGCGAGCGTGAAATAGTGCACAGAACAACATTAAGAAATCCGGAAATGCTGAAGTCATCGCTTCGCCGGATCGAGGTGGGGGAGGGAGATCCATGCAGTCTTCGGTATCGACGGTCGCGCTGCGCACCTTTGCGTTGTTCCAGGGGCTTCCCGAGGACACGCTCGGCCGTGTCGCGGCGGTCGCCAGCATGCATCGTCACCCGCGCGGTCAGCGCGTCGTCGCCGCAGGCGAGGCCTGCGATTACGTCTATTTCGTACTCACCGGCTCGGTCAAGGTCGTGGTCAGCGGCGAGGAAGGCGGGCGCGACGCGATCCTGAGCCTGCTCGGTCGCGGTGCCGTGTTCGGCGAGATGGCGATGTTTGGCGATCAGCCGCGTTCGGCTTCGGTGGTCGCCGCAGAGGCCTCCGACCTGGTGCGCATCGCGTCGGCCGATCTGCGTCGCTTGATGCAGGAGAACTTCGAACTGGCCTGGCGCATGATGTGCATGCTCGCCGACCGCCTGCGCGAAGCCGATCGAAAGATCGAGAGCCTGTCGCTGCGCGATGTGCACGCGCGCGTGCTCGAACTGCTGCACGAGATGTCCGAACCCGATGGTGATGCGCGCATCGTCGCCACGCGCATCACCAAGCAGGACATCGCCAAGATGGTCGGCGCCTCGCGCGAGATGGTCAGTCGCGTGATGCGTGACCTGGTGCGTGACGGTACGGTCGAGGAAACCCGCAAGGGGATCGTGCTGCGAGCCGTGGAGGCGGGCTGACGCCGCCGGGGGCCATGCCCCGGTTCACTGGCGTTGCCGCGGCGCTCAGAACTGCGGCTTGACGGGCGATTCGGCGTACATCTTCTCGCTGGCGAGAATCTCCGCCTTGGCGTCGTCGGCACTACCCCAGCCTTCGACGCGCACCCACTTGCCTTCCTCGAGATCCTTGTAGTGCTCGAAGAAGTGCGCGATCTGGTTGCGCAGGTCGAGCGAGACATCCTGCACGTCGCGCACGTTGCGGTAGGCGTTGCACAGCTTGTCGATGGGCACCGCCAGTACCTTGGCGTCGTCGCCCGATTCGTCGGTCATCTTGAGCACGCCGACCGGACGGCAGCGAATCACCGAGCCGGAGATCAGCGGCACCGGAGTGACCACCAGCACGTCGACCGGATCGCCATCGTTGGACAGCGTGTGCGGCACGTAGCCGTAGTTGCACGGATAGTGCATGGCGGTGCTCATGAAGCGGTCCACGAACATCGCGCCGGTCTCCTTGTCGACCTCGTACTTGACCGGGTCGGCGTGCGACGGAATCTCGATGATGACGTTGATTTCGTTGGGGATATCGTTGCCGGAGGTGACGCGATCGAGATTCATTGAGAAGCCTTTCGGGTGCGCAAAAGAAAGGCCGGCATTATAGCCGGCCTCGGGTCTGCGTGCGAGGCGCGGGTGTTGCCGCGCCCCGGTGCGATCACAGCAGTGGCACGATCAGCAGCGCAACGATGTTGATGATCTTGATCAAGGGGTTGATGGCCGGGCCGGCGGTGTCCTTGTAGGGGTCACCGACGGTGTCGCCGGTGACGGCCGCCTTGTGCGCTTCCGAGCCCTTGCCGCCGTGGTTGCCGTCCTCGATGTACTTCTTGGCGTTATCCCAGGCGCCGCCGCCGGCGGTCATCGAGATCGCCACGAAGATGCCGGTGATGATGGTCCCGAGCAGCACGCCGCCGAGTGCCTGCGGCCCGAGGATCAGGCCGACGGCCACCGGCACCAGCACCGGCAGCAGCGAGGGCACGATCATCTCCTTGATCGCCGATTTGGTGAGCATGTCCACCGCGCGCGAATAGTCGGGCTTCTGCGAGCCGTCCATGATCCCCGGCATCTCGCGGAACTGGCGCCGCA
The DNA here is from genome assembly GCA_963975885.1 of uncultured Azoarcus sp. Lineage (GTDB taxonomy): Bacteria > Pseudomonadota > Gammaproteobacteria > Burkholderiales > Rhodocyclaceae > Pseudazoarcus. Next base: position 23,057 of record CAXBIS010000005.1, on the reverse strand, counting down.
CCTCGACGACGATGCCGCCGGCCGCGCGTCCCACCGCTTCCATCGCCATCGCGCCGAACAGATAGGGAATCATGCCGCCGATGAACAGGCCGATGATCACCATGTGGTTGGACAGGTCGAAGGTCATCGACTTGCCGGCCGCCTCGAGCCCGTGCGTGTAGTCGGCGAACAGCACCAGCGCGGCCAGACCCGCCGAGCCGATGGCATAGCCCTTGGTCACCGCCTTGGTGGTGTTGCCCACCGCGTCGAGCGGGTCGGTGATGTTGCGGATCGATTCGTCCAGACCGGCCATCTCGGCGATGCCTCCGGCGTTGTCGGTGATCGGGCCGTAGGCGTCGAGCGCGACGATGATGCCGGTCATCGACAGCATCGACGTCGCGGCAATCGCGATGCCGTACAGCCCGCCCAGTTCATACGCCCCCCAGATCGACGCGCACACGGCGAGCACCGGCGCGGCGGTGGCCTTCATCGACACCCCCAGGCCGGCGATCACGTTGGTGCCGTGACCGGTGGTCGAAGCTTCGGCGATGTGGCGTACCGGGCCGAACTCGGTGGCGGTGTAGTACTCGGTGATCCACACCATCGCCGCGGTCAGCGCCAGGCCGATGAGTGCGCTGAAGTACAGGTTGGCCGAGCTGATGGTCTCGCCGTCATTGAGCGTGACGTTGTCGCCAAGCATCCATATCGTCACCGGATAGAAGGCGATGGCCGCGAGTACGCCGGCGACGATCAGGCCGCGGTAGAGCGCGTTCATGATCTTGCCGCCTTCCCGTGCGCGCACGAAATAGCAGCCCGCGATGGAGGCGAGGATGGACACGCCGCCGAGGACCAGCGGATAGATCGCCGCCGCGGTGCCCGCGTCGCGCAGCAACAGGCCGCCGAGCAGCATGGTGGCGATCACCGTGACCGCGTAAGTCTCGAACAGGTCGGCGGCCATGCCGGCGCAGTCGCCGACGTTGTCACCGACGTTGTCGGCGATCACCGCCGGGTTGCGCGGGTCGTCCTCGGGGATTCCGGCTTCGACCTTGCCCACCAGGTCTGCGCCGACGTCCGCGCCCTTGGTGAAGATGCCACCGCCCAGACGAGCGAAGATGGAGATCAGCGAGCCGCCGAAGGCCAGTCCGACGAGCGGGTGGATGGGGTCGTCGACGCCGACCATCAGCAGGATGGCGTAATAGCCGGCGACACCGAGCAGCCCCAGGCCGACCACCAGCAGGCCGGTGATCGCGCCGCCGCGGAAGGCCACCTGCATGGCCGCGTCCAGCCCGCCCTTGGCGGCCTCGGCGGTGCGCACGTTGGCGCGCACCGAGATGTTCATGCCGATGTAGCCGGCCAGTGCAGAGAAGACTGCGCCGATGGCGAAACCGATGGCGCTGCCGAAGCCGATGAAGATGGCGACGAGCACGAACAGCACGGCGCCGACGATGCCGATGGTGAGGTACTGGCGGTTGAGGTAGGCGGTCGCGCCTTCCTGGATGGCGCGTGCGATCTCGCGCATGCGCTCGTTTCCGTCCGGTTTGGCCAGGATCCACTTGACCGAATACCCGCCATACGCGAGTGCAGCCAGCGCGCACAGCAATGCAAATAGCAAAGCACCTACCATGGTTTCCTCCCCCTATCGTTTGCGTTTCGTCAGCCAGACTCCCCGTTTCACACCGAATGTCATTGCGGTCCGCGCCGCGCAACGCGGCCATGGACGCGCAGCCAAGAATACGCCCTGATCGCAGCCCCGTGTACACGTGATGGCCGCGTCATGCGCGCGTCGAGAGAATGCGCAAGCCGCGAGTGTGTTCGCGCGGGTTCGAGGTTGCAGCCTGTTGCAACAGGGCGGCGGGACGATCGCATATAATCGCTGGCTGTGGAACTCATCCCGGCGAGCCTTTCTTGAAACTGCCTTCGCGCTCGAAATCCCGCTCCCAGCCTCTTCCGGAGCGCATCTCGCTGCTGCTCCAGGAGGCCCGCTGGCTGATTCTCGGCGTGCTGTCCCTGTATGTCGGCCTGATCCTGCTCGGGTACAACCAGGCCGATCCGGGCTGGTCGCACGCGGCCGAAGTCGCGCGCGTGTCCAACCCCGGGGGGCGCGTCGGTGCCTGGCTGGCGGACCTGCTGTACTCGCTGTTCGGGCTGTCGGCCTGGTGGTGGGTGATCTTCCTCGGCTACGGTGTGGTGTGGGGCTTTCGTCGCCTGCGCCGTGAGCTCACGGCCGACCGTCGTTCCTTCTTCATCGTCGTGGCCGGTTTTCTGGTGATGTTGCTGGCCAGCAGCGCGATCGAGTCGCTGCGCTTCCACACCCACGGTGCGACGCCGCCACACGCGCCGGGCGGCATCATCGGTGTCGAACTGGGCGCGATCATGCAGCGCTATTTCGGTTTCACCGGCGGTACGCTGATGCTGCTCGCCTTGCTCGCCAGCGGCATCAGCCTGTTCTCCGGCATCTCCTGGCTGAGCGTGACCGAGCGCGTCGGTGCGGCGATCGAGCGCAGCTGGCTGGGTCTGGTCGACAAGTGGTACCAGTGGCAGGATCGGCGCGCCGGGCGCCAGCTCGCGCAAAAGCGCGAAGCCGTCGTGCAGACGCGCAAGCGCAAGGCCGAGCCCACCGCCGCGCCGCTGCGCATCGAGCCGGTCGTCGAGGTGCCCCGTTCCGAGCGCGTCGAGAAGGAACGCCAGAAAATCCTGTTCGAGGACATGGGCGCCGACGGTCTGCCGCCGCTGGGTCTGCTCGACCAGCCGGCCACCGACATCGAGCCGCCGTCGGCCGACACGCTGGAATTCACCTCGCGCCTGATCGAGACCAAGCTCGGCGAGTTCGGTGTCGAGGTGCGCGTGGTCGCCGCCTATCCGGGGCCGGTCGTGACGCGCTACGAGATCGAGCCGGCAGTCGGGGTCAAGGGCGCGCAGATCGTGAACCTGTCCAAGGATCTGGCGCGTGCGCTGTCGCTGGTGTCGCTGCGCGTGGTCGAGACCGTGCCGGGCAAGTCGTGCATGGCGCTGGAACTGCCCAACGCCAAGCGTCAGGTGGTGCGCCTGTCCGAGATTCTCGGCTCGCAGGCCTATCACCAGATGCACTCGCCGCTGACGGTGGCGCTGGGCAAGGACATCAACGGCCAGCCGGTAGTCGCCGACCTGGCCAAGATGCCGCACCTTCTGGTGGCCGGCACGACCGGTTCGGGCAAGTCGGTGGGCATCAACGCAATGATCCTGTCGCTGGTCTACAAGGCCAGCCCCGAGAAAGTGCGCATGATCATGGTCGACCCCAAGATGCTGGAGTTGTCGATCTACGAAGGCATTCCGCATCTGCTCGCGCCAGTCGTCACCGACATGCGTCACGCGGCAAACGCGCTCAACTGGTGCGTGGGCGAGATGGACAAGCGCTACAAGCTCATGGCCGCCATGGGCGTGCGCAACCTGGCCGGCTTCAATCGCGCCGTCACCGAGGCGCGCAAGGCCGAGAAGCCGCTCACCAACCCGTTCTCGATCACGCCCGAGAGCCCCGAGCCGCTGGAGACCCTGCCGCACATCGTGGTGGTCATCGACGAGCTGGCAGACCTGATGATGGTGGTCGGCAAGAAGGTCGAGGAACTGATCGCGCGACTCGCGCAGAAGGCGCGCGCGGCCGGCATCCACCTGATCCTGGCCACGCAGCGGCCGTCGGTGGATGTCATCACGGGTCTCATCAAGGCCAACGTGCCCACGCGCATCGCCTTCCAGGTGTCGTCGAAGATCGACTCGCGCACCATCCTCGACCAGATGGGCGCCGAGACCCTGCTGGGCATGGGTGACATGCTCTATCTGCCGCCGGGTACGGGTTTTCCGGTGCGCGTACACGGTGCCTTCGTCGCCGACGGCGAGGTGCACAAGATCGTCGATCACCTCAAGAAGATGGGGCCGCCGGACTACGTCGAGGACGTGCTTGCGTCGCCCGAGGAGGCCTCCGATGCGCTCGGTGGTGGCGACGACAACGACGCCGAGGCCGACCCGATGTACGACCAGGCGGTCGCCGTCGTGCTCAAGACGCGGCGCCCGTCGATCTCGCTGGTGCAGCGTCACCTGCGCATCGGCTACAACCGCGCCGCACGGCTGATCGAACAGATGGAACGCGCCGGCCTGGTGTCCTCGATGGGCACCAACGGCAACCGCGAGGTGCTTGCACCTGCGCGCGAGGAGGAATGATGCAACTGTCCCCATGGCGTAGCGCGTTTGCTGCGGTCGCTCTCGTTTGCGCGGGCGCGGCGCAGGCGGCCGACGCAGGCATCGTCCAGCTCGAGCGCTTTGTAGCGCGTGCCGGCAGCGCCGCCGGCCATTTCGAGCAGACCGTGATGTCGCAATCAGGCCGTCGTCCGCAGGTCTCCAGCGGCCGCTTCGTGTTCGACCGCCCCGGGCGCTTCCGCTGGGAGTACGTGAAGCCCTATCCGCAACTGCTGGTCAGCGACGGCGACAAGCTGTGGTCGTGGGACCCGGACCTGAACCAGGTCACGGTGCAGCCCGTCGGCGATGCGCTGGGCTCCACGCCGGCCGCGATTCTCGCTGGTGACGGTGCGCTGGAGCGCAATTTCACCCTCATCGACGGCGGCGAGCGCGACGGCCTGGCCTGGGTCACGGCCGAGCCGCGTGAACGCGAGAGTCCGTTCGAGATCGTTCGTATCGGACTCGCGGACGGCATGCTGTACCGCATGGAAATGCGCGACCACTTCGGCCAGACCACGGTCATCGACTTTCCGGATCTGAGCACCGACGTGGATCCCGATCCCGATCTTTTCCGCTTCGTGCCGCCTGATGGCGCGGATGTGCTGAGTCACTAGGAGCCTGTGAAGAAATCGTAGCGAGCAGGGCCGAGTGCAAGGCGTGAACGAGCGAACGACGAGACATATCAGATAGATAGGCGAGGAGTGAGGGAGTGATCAACGCAGCAATCGGCCCGCGCAGTAGATTTATTTGCAGGCTCTGAGGGTGTCGTGACGGCAGATCTGTTCGGCTCGGCTGAATCCGGCGACATTCCGCTCGCCGAGCGCCTGCGACCGGCCAATCTCGACGAGGTCGCCGGCCAGCGCCACCTGCTCGGCCCGGGCAAGCCGCTGCGCCTGGCCTTCGACTCCGGCAAGCTGCATTCGATGATCCTGTGGGGGCCGCCCGGCGTGGGCAAGACCACGCTGGCGCGCCTCATGGCGCAGGCTTTCGATGCCGAGTTCGTCGCGCTCTCGGCGGTGTTCTCCGGCGTCAAGGACATCCGCGAGGCCGTCGCGGGCGCGCAGGCGGCGAAGGCGCGCGGGCGTCACACCATCCTCTTCGTCGACGAGGTGCACCGTTTCAACAAGGCCCAGCAGGACGCCTTCCTGCCCTTCGTGGAGCAGGGGCTGGTGACCTTCATCGGCGCGACCACCGAGAATCCGTCCTTCGAGGTCAATTCGGCGCTGCTCTCGCGTGCGGCCGTCTATGTGCTGGAGCCGCTCGATGCGGAAGCCATGCACGCATTGTTCGAGCGCGCCTGCGAGGCCGCCTGCCCGGAGCTTGCGTTCGAGGAAGATGCGCGTGACCGACTCGTCGGTTTCGCCGATGGCGATGCGCGGCGCCTGCTCAACCTCGTCGAACAGGTCACGGTCGCGGCCCGGACCACCGGGGTGACGAGCGTCGCACCGGAGTTCGTCGACGAGGCGCTGGCGAGCAAGCTGCGTCGCTTCGACAAGGGCGGTGAAGCCTTCTACGACCAGATATCGGCATTGCACAAGGCGGTGCGCGGCTCCGACCCCGATGCCGCACTGTACTGGTTCTGCCGCATGCTCGACGGTGGCGCCGAGCCGCTGTATCTGGGCCGGCGCCTGGTGCGCATGGCGAGCGAGGACATCGGCCTGGCCGACCCGCGCGCGCTCGACATCTCGCTCGACGCCTGCGCTGCGTTCGAGCGCCTGGGCAGCCCCGAGGGCGAGCTGGCGCTGGCGCAGGCAGTGGTGTTCCTCGCCTGCGCGGCCAAATCGAACGCGCTCTACAAGGCTTATAATGCGGCGCGCAAATTCGTTGCCGACGACGGCTCGCGCCCCGTGCCGCTGCATCTGCGCAACGCGCCGACCCGGCTGATGAAGGAACTCGGCTACGGTCACGCCTACCGCTATGCCCACGACGAGCCCGAAGGCTATGCCGCTGGCGAGCAGTACCTCCCCGACGGCATGGCGCCGCCGCGCTGGTATCGTCCGGTGGAGCGGGGCATGGAGGCGCAGATCGCCGCCAAGCTCGAGCACCTGCGCCGCCTCGATGCCGCCGAGCGCAACGACGCCCCCGACAAACCCGAAACTCCGGATTCCAGATGATCGACATCCAGCTCCTCCGTAACGACATGGACAGCGTCGTGGCCGCCATGCGCCGCCGCGGCTTCGCCTTCGACCCGGCCGAATTCCAGGCGCTGGAGGCCGAGCGCAAGACGCTGCAGACGCGTACGCAGGATCTGCAGGCCAGGCGCAACGCACTGTCCAAGCAGATCGGCATGCTCAAGGGCAAGGGCGAGGACGCTTCCGGCGTGATGGCCGAGGTGGCCGGACTGGGCGACGAACTCAAGGCATCCGAGCACAAGCTCGCGGACTTGCTGCCGCGGATCGAGGCGATCACCGCCAGCCTGCCGAACATGCCGGACGCCGGCGTGCCGGATGGAACGGACGAAACCGGCAACATCGAGGTCTCGCGCTTCGGCGAGCCGCGCGAATTCGATTTCGAGGCGCTCGACCACGTCGACGTCGGCGCCGGCCTCGGGCTGGATTTCGAGGCCGCCACCAAGATCACCGGCTCGCGCTTCGCGGTCATGCGCGGGCCGGTCGCACGCCTGCACCGCGCACTCGCGCAGTTCATGCTCGACACCCACACGCTGGAGCACGGCTACACCGAGGCCTACGTGCCGTACATGGTCAACGAGGCTTCGATGTTCGGCACCGGCCAGTTGCCCAAGTTCGAGGAAGACCTGTTCGCCGTGCCGCGCGGTGAGGGTGAGCGCAACTTCCTGATTCCGACCTCGGAAGTGCCGCTGACCAACCTCGTGCGCGGCGAAATCCTCGCCGCCGACGCCCTGCCGATCAAGCTCACCGGCCACACGCCGTGTTTCCGTTCCGAGGCCGGCAGCTACGGTCGCGACACGCGCGGCATGATCCGTCAGCATCAGTTCGACAAGGTCGAGCTGGTGCGCATCGAGCATCCCGACAACTCGGACGCCGCGCTCGAAGAACTCACCTCGCACGCCGAAGCCATCCTGCGGACGCTCGGCCTGCCCTATCGCAAGATGCTGCTGTGCGCCGGCGACATGGGCTTCGGCGCACGCCGCACCTACGACCTCGAAGTGTGGCTGCCGGCACAGAACGCCTACCGCGAGATTTCCTCGTGCTCGAACTGCGGGGATTTCCAGGCGCGCCGCATGCAGGCGCGCGTGCGCGGCGCGGACGGCCGGAACGTGTTCGTGCACACGCTCAACGGCTCGGGCCTGGCCGTCGGCCGCACGCTCGTCGCAGTGCTGGAGAACTATCAGCAGGCCGACGGCAGCGTCGTCGTGCCCAACGCGCTAAGGCCGTGGATGGGCGGTGTCGAGCTGCTCGAGCCGTCTCGCTGAAAACCTGTCTTGCGGGGGTTGTCGGGCGCAGGCGCTGTGCGTACAATTCGGCCTCTTCGACGGACACGCGCCGTCGAGAGCCGGAGAGGTACCGAAGTGGTCATAACGGCGCCGACTCGAAATCGGATGGTCAGGGAAACCTGGCACGTGGGTTCGAATCCCACCCTCTCCGCCAAAGTTTCTTGACGAAAAGTCACGGGATGCTAGAATTCCGCTTCTTTTCGACGCGCTCGTAGCTCAGTTGGATAGAGTACCTGGCTACGAACCAGGGGGTCGTGGGTTCGAATCCTGCCGAGCGCGCCATATATTCAAGCACTTACGCCACCTCAAAAGGGTGGCGTTTGTGTTTCTGGACTCCGGGCTAGCACCGGGCTAGCAAATTACTCCTTACGTCCTGGCCCGAATCGCTACACGATCTCATTTGAAGATCTAGCGTCTTGATACTGCGCTGCACAATCTATACGCGATCTTAATTCCGCCTTCCTTAGCATTCATGGATCGAGAACGCATGAAGGGCGGACGCAGTGAAGATCATCATCCTGGGTGCGGGACAGGTTGGCACCTCGGTCGCTGAGAACCTGGCTTCCGAGGCCAACGACATCACGCTGGTGGATACCAGCCCGGAAGTGCTCGAGGCGCTGCGCGACCGACTTGAGGTTCGCACGATCAGCGGCAACGGCGCTTCACCCACGGTGCTGCGCGAAGCAGGCGCCGAAGATGCCGACCTTCTCGTCGCCGTGACGCAGTCCGACCAGATCAACCTGTGTGCGTGCCGGGTGGCCAAGAGCCTCTTCAACCTTCCCACCTGTATCGCGCGGTTGCGCTCGGGCGAGTTTGTCGATCACCCTGAACTGCTCGCGCCCGAGAACTTCGCAGTGGATTTCTCGATCTGCCCGGAGCAGATCGTCACCGACTACATCAAGCGGCTGATCTCGTTTCCCGAGGCGCTGCAGGTGCTCGAATTCGCCGAGGGCACGCTCAGCCTGATTGGCGTACGCGCCTTCGAGGGGGGGCCGCTGGTGGGCCATCCGCTCAAGGCGCTGCGCTATCACCTGCCCAACATCGAGGTGCGCATCGCGGCGATCTACCGCAACGGCGAGGCACTGATCCCAGAAGGCGACACCCTCATCGTGCCCGGAGACGAGGTGTTCTGTCTGGCCGCCAGCGTGCATATCCGCCAGGTCATGCGTGAGCTGCGCCGCGGCGACCACCCGATGCGGCGCATCATGATCGCCGGCGGCGGCAACATAGGTTTCCGACTGGCACGCTCGATTGAACAGGACTACAACGTCAAGCTGCTTGAGCTGGACAAGCGGCGTGCCAAGTTTCTCGCCGGTCAGTTGGGCGACACGCTGGTGCTGCGCAGCGATGCCACCGACGAGGCCCTGCTCGAGAACGAAAACATCGCCGGCATGGATCTGTTCGCGGCGCTGACCAACGAGGACGAAGACAACATCATGTCCGCGTCGCTGGCCAAGCGCATGGGCGCGCGGCGCACGCTGGCCTTGATCAACCGCAAGAGCTACGTGGATCTTGTGCAAGGCGGGCCCATCGACATCGCCATCTCGCCGGCGCAGATCTCCATCGGTACGCTGCTGGCGCACGTGCGCCGCGGCGATGTGGTGGCCGTGCACAGCCTGCGCCGCGGCGCGGCTGAGGCGCTCGAGATCGTCGCCCACGGCGATGCGCGCAATTCGCGTGTGGTGGGTCGGCGCATCGACGAGATCGCCCTGCCGCGCGGCGTGACCATCGGTGCCGTGGTGCGCTACGAGATCCGCGACGCACGCGTCGTGCGGCGCGAGGTGGTGATGGCCCATCACGATACGGTGATCGAGCAAGACGACCACGTCATCGTGTTCTGTACCCACAAGAAGCTCGTGCGCCAGGTCGAGAAAGTCTTCCAGGTCGCGCCGGGGTTCTTGTGATGAACGGCGTGCTGCCGGTCCTCAACGTACTGGGGCGGCTGATGGGCTTCTTCAGTCTGGTCTATCTGCTGCCGATCGGCGGTTCGCTAGCGTTCGACGACGGTCTGGTGGTGGACTACGTCTATGCGATGGCGCTCACCGCCGTGATCGGCGGCGCGATGTTCCTGGCCACCCGTCGCCACTACCGCGAGCTGCGCGCGCGCGACGGCTTTGTGCTGGTGGTCGCGGCGTGGGTGCAGATGGCGGCGATCGCGACCATCCCGCTGCTTATCGTGTACCGCGACATGGGCTTCACTGACGCCTTCTTCGAGACCATGTCGGCGCTGACCACGACCGGCGCGACGGTGATGACCGGGCTCGACGAAGCGCCGGCCTCGATCAATCTGTGGCGCCATCTGCTGCAATGGTTCGGCGGAATGGGCATCATCGTGCTGGCCGTGGCGGTGCTGCCGCTGCTCGGCGTGGGCGGTCGCGAGCTGTACAAGGCCGAAGTGCCGGGCCCGATGAAAGACGCACGCATGACAGCACGCATCGCCGACACCGCCAAGGCGCTGTGGCTGATCTACTGTGCGCTGACTGCCGCCTGCATCGCGGCGCTGCGGCTGGCTGGAATGAACTGGCTGGACGCCATCTGCCATGCCTTCTCGGCGCTGAGCCTGGGCGGCTTCTCGACGCGCGACGCGAGCGTCGGTGCCTTCGACGACCCCCTCATCGAAGGCGTCCTGATCGTCTTCATGGTGATCGCCGCGCTCAACTTCGTGTCGCACTTCGCCTCGGTCCAGTCACGCAGCCTGCGCCCGCTGTGGCGGGACGCCGAAGCGCGCGCAGTCGTCGGGGTACTCGCCGTATCGGTCGCGGGCGTGGCCTGGTACCTGCTTGACGCCGGCGTCTACAACGACGTGGCCAGTGCACTACGCCACACTGCCTTCAACCTTGTGTCGATCGCCACCGATTCTGGCTACGCCAGCCAGGACTTCAGCGCCTGGCCCCCGTTCGCGACCTTCTGGATGTTCTACCTTTCGTGTGTCACGGCCAGCTCCGGCTCGACCGGCGGCGGCATCAAGATGATCCGCACGCTCACACTCGCCAAGCAGGGGCACCGCGAGCTGATGCGCATGATCCATCCCGCCATCGTCAACCCGGTACGCATTGGCGATCTGCAACTGCCGGTGAGCGTCATCCAGGCGATGCTCGGCTTCATCTTTCTGTACTTCATGACGGTGGTCACCGCCACCTTCCTGCTGATGGGCTCGGGGCTGGATTTCATCACCGCGCTGACGGCAACGGTGGCCTGTATCAACAACATGGGCCCGGGCTTGGGCGAGGTGGCGTCGAACTACGCCGGCCTCACCGACTTCCAGAAATGGGTGTGCATCGCCACCATGCTGACAGGGCGGCTGGAGGTGTTGTCGGTGCTGGTGTTGTTCACGCCGGGGTTCTGGCGGAAATAGGACTCACAGCACCAGCCTGTACCCCACCCCCGTCTCGGTCCGGATATGCGCCGGGAACGCCGGCGTCGGCTCCAGCTTGCGACGCAAACTGGCCATATGCACGCGCAGGTAGTGCACGTGCTCGACATGGTTCGGCCCCCAGATCTCGGCGAGCAGGCGGCGGTGGGTCAGCACGCGGCCGGCATTGGCCACGAGGTGGGCGAGCAGCTTGTATTCGATGGGCGTTAGGTGCACGGTCTCGCCGTCGCGCGTGACGTTGCGGCCGGCCAGATCGACCTCCACCGTGCCGAAGCGCACCAGCGCCGACTCGACGCCACGCGCCAGTGCCGTACGGCGCAGTAGCGCACGCACCCGCGCCATCAGTTCGGCGACGCCGAACGGTTTGGTCAGATAGTCGTCGGCGCCGAGATCCAGCGCGGCGACCTTGTCGCCTTCGCCTGCGCGGGCCGACAGCACCAGGATCGGCAGGGCCGACCACTCGCGTACGCGGCGGATCACCTCCAGCCCGTCTCCGTCCGGCAGGCCGAGGTCGAGGATCAGCAGGTCGGGCTTGCGCGACTGCGTCTCGATCAGCCCGCGCGCGGTCGTTTCGGCTTCGATCACATGGCAGTCGCCGGCCTGCAGCGCACTGCAGATAAAACGGCGAATCTGCTGCTCGTCCTCGACGACGACCACCACCGGATCGGGCGAACGACTCATGCGACGGGCTCCTCCACCAGCGGCGGCGAACCGAGTGGTAATTCCAGCGTGAAGCAGGCGCCGGCCTGCGCGCGATTGGCGGCGCGCAATCGGCCACCGTGCGCACGCACCACTGCATCGACGATGGCCAACCCCAGGCCGGTGCCGGACACGCCCGAGGCCGCGCGACCGCGCACGAAACGCCCGAAAAGATCTTCGGCCGGACCATCAGGCAGGCCCGGGCCGTCGTCGCACACGCTCACTTCCATATGCTCGCCGGCGGCGCGAGCCGAGATCGCGATGGTCGAACCGGCCGGCGTGTACTTGGCAGCGTTCTCGACGAGATTGCCGAGCGCGCGCTCCATCAGCACGGCGTCGACCTCGATCATCTGCAGATTGGCGGGCAGGTCGAGTTCCAGACGGTGCCTCGTGAGTACAGAGGTGCAGGCTTGAAGGCTGGCCCCGACGATCTCATCTACCGGCAGCCATTCGCGTCGCAAACGTAGGCCACCCGCTTCGAAGCGAGCGAGATCCAGTAGGTTGTGCACCAGGGTGCCTGTGCGCAGCGCCTCCACGCGGATCGCACTCACCAATTCGGACTGCTCTGCAGAAAGCAGTGGCGGAGTGAGGGCAATGGTGTCGGCCAGTCCGGCGATGGCCGTGAGCGGCGTGCGCAGGTCGTGTGAGAGTGCAGCTAGGAGCGCATTGCGCGTCCGCTCAGTTTCGATCTCAATGCCCGTACGTTGTGCGACGGTGACGTAATGCATACGCTCCAGCGCGATGCCAAGGAGACTTGCGAGCGCGTCGAGTAGGCGCCGGCGCTCGGGAGCATCGACATCCGTGGAATCAGCCCTGCGCAACGCGAGAACGCCGCGCACACGCATCGGCCCTGGCAGAGGAACGTACAGCGTGCCATCGCTAGATCCCTCGGCTCGTCCCGACTGCCAGACTTCACAAACTCGGGCGTCGGGCGGTCCATCGCAGTCGGCGTCATCGACCGATTTAAGCCGACCGTCATCGTCCGGCAACCACAGCCGCGCTCTGGCGCCGAACACCTCACGTACAGTGCGAGCGGCGACTTCGGAAACCTGCTCTACCGTAAGTGCGGCAGACAACTCTCGCGCAACGGCATAAAGGGCTCCCGCCTGCTCGCCATGTTCCTTTGCGACATCGCGTTGAGTTCGCAAGCCGGCTGCGAGTTCTGCGGTGATCAATGCGACCACCAGCAAGACGCCAAAGGTCAGCAGATACTGCAGGTCATTGACACCCAGCGTAAAGCGCGGCGGTACGAAGAATACGTCGAACAACACGACCGAGAGGAGGGCGGCGAACACTGCTGGCCCGCGCCCAAGGCGAATCGCCGAGAACAGCACGGCCAATGGGAACAGCATGGCGATGTTCGCAAGATCGAGGTGCCCAAGCAGCGGCGCACCAGCAACCGCGACGATGCTTACTGCACCCGCTGCCCAAAGGTACTGCGTTGCGCGCGATCGCCTGTTGCGGCTTGTATGGCGTATGCGGCACGGTTGAGGGTTGTCTGTAGATGGCATAACGCAGGGGGAGGTCTGCAGGGCTTGAGGATAGTATGCACAGACATGTGCGCAACTGGTGATGCGAATGCTAGTCCGTTACTACTCCTGCGACTTCCAGAACGCCGAGACGGGCGAATGGGAGCGCTCAAGCTTCCGATACACGATGCAGCGGATCGAGACCTTCAAGCATGTTCGAGCGGTAGAGGACGACTTTGTCGAGATCGAGTGCGAGGGCGACTACGTTCAGTCGTGGGATTGTTGCCATCCGTTGCCGGGCAAAGGTGAGAGCAGGACGGATTGGGCGCTGGTCCGCTCGCTGACGGACGACGACCTTGAGCCAGACTCGGAACGTGGCGACCTCACCGCGGAAGACCTGGCAAAGCTGGAGTGGTTTGAAGCCAACAGCGACGAGGAGCGCAGGCGCAAGCTCAATCAGATTCAGGACCGGCTTGATCGCGAGGGGCGACAGAAGAAGCGTTGAGGCTTAACGGTCCGGGTGCCTGTTCGTGGGGCACTGCCGGATTCCGCTATCCGGACACACAGTTGCGACACCGTTCCACGGGCTCTCCACAGGCTTGCGCACACATAATGGGGAGAACATCACCGGCGTCGCGCTACACTTGCTGGAGCCGCGCGACGCTTCGGACGTTTGGCCTGGGGCAAGTACATCAGGCAGCGCGGCCCGACGTGGAGTGCGGTCGCCTTCCGCTGCGCTACACTTCCTCTGCTGTCTCAGCCCGAAGCGTTCGGGGTGCCGCGTCCGGACCTCGCCGCGGTACCTACAAACGGGAGTCCGATTCCGGTTGTGGCTGGCGGGGGGCGCTCCCGCCGAGAGATGGCTTTCAAGATGCCCCGGAGCGGGTACCCCGTTCCCACTGACGTGTCCGGCACGCCGGGCTTTGCAGGCCGATCCCCTAAGCCGGTGGGACGGCCCCCACGGTAAGCCCCCGAGAGCGTCGCCAGTGTAGCGCTGGCGCGCGAGGTTTCAGCAGCCATGCCACCCACAGACATCGAATCGCTCAGGAAGATCGTCGAGGAGCGAAAGCAGCGGCTCGACGCGCTTCAGCAGGCCAACCCGGATCCTGATTCCGACCGCCTCACGCCGGCTGAGATTGATGCGTTCCGTGCGTTCGCGCAGGCGCGGAAGGACTTGATCCAGGCCATGCTGCGCGAGGCCGACACGCCGCCGGAAATCGGCCCGCCGTAAAAAACCCGCCTCGCAGGCGGGTTCGTCTGATGCTGGCGGCCTGTGACCGCTACGCTGCGGCTCGGCGGCCGTAGACGTTCTGCCGCACTTCCTGCCGCCACGACGGCTTTTTCTCTTCCTCCTCCTGCGGCGGGATCACGTCGTCGATGCTGCCGCCCTCGGCCTCGGCCTTACGGATCAGATCCTCGATGTGCTCGACTTTGAGCCTGAGGATCTCCGTGCCGTAGGCCTCGCGCGCGGCCTGCAGGCGCCGCTCGGACTTCATGGCGGCTTGCTGGATCGATTGGCTGTGTCGCTGGTAGTGATTCATGCCTGCCTCCAGTTCCTCGAGCAGCGTGTCGAGCTGCGCGATCTCGGCCAGCGCGGCGGTCGTGCGCGGCATGTCGAGTTCGTCCGACATGAGGTCGGACAAGCGGGTGTCAGGCAGGGCGCGATCGAGTTCGGTGCGGCGCTCGCGCAGCTCGGCCATGCGTTCGTGCACGCGCGACGAATCGACGTGCTTGAGGGCTGGCCCGGATTCTTCGATGCTGCGCTCCGAGTCGGCGAGGCGCTTCGCGGCGGCCTTGGCGCGCGGGTCGTCCTGAATCGCTTCGGTCGGCAGCGCGAGGGCTGCGGAATGGATGCGGGCTTCGCGTTGCTGGCGCTTGACGCGCAGCGCCGCCGGTGACTCTACCTTCTGGGCTTTCATGGGTGCTCTCCTGTCTGCTGGCTATCAGTGGTGTGGTGCGGATCGTCCAGGTCGTCCCGGCCGTCGTTACGCGGCTCCAGCGAGCAGCGCCCAACAACTCGACGCGCCACGCCAGGCGGCACGCGGTGGACCCTCATGAACGGCAGCGGCATCGCAGCCGATACCTCGACGATGCAGTACAGCCGCCGGTTCTCCTTTGACCGTGCCGTGCCCCGGATCTCGATGACCTTCTCGGACACGATGCCGCGGTTCGACAGGCGGCGCAGTGCGAAGGCCAGGGGACGCCAGCGCTCGCCGACCTGTTTGGCCACGTCGGTTGCGCCGAGCCACTCGCCGCGGTGCGACTCGAGGACGGCCAAGGCGGCAAGCTCTGAATGGCGACGGTTCCGGCTGCGCTGGCTGGTCATGGCGTCTCCTGTGCGATGCGCTCCTTGCGTCGGGCGTCCAGCGTCTTGAAGAGCGACACGAAAGAATCGTACAGCCGGCCTTCCTCGCGCTCAATGCGCCGGACCTCGGCGCGGCGCTCGGCGAGCGGCTTGCTGTCGTCAGCCATCACGGCCTCGACGGCGTCGCGCTTCGCGGCGACATGCTTGTTGTAGAGCGAGATTGCCTCGCCGAGGTTGAGCAGTTCCTTCTCCTCATGCAGCGAACGCTCGATCTCGTCCCGGCGCTCGGCGTGGTCCTCGATCTTCTTCACGCGTC
This sequence comes from uncultured Azoarcus sp., assembly GCA_963975885.1. Taxonomy (GTDB): domain Bacteria; phylum Pseudomonadota; class Gammaproteobacteria; order Burkholderiales; family Rhodocyclaceae; genus Pseudazoarcus. Next base: position 7,295 of record CAXBIS010000005.1, on the reverse strand, counting down.
GCCAGGTGTCGATCGCCGCACGCGTCTCCCCGACGGCGTCCCAGTAGCGGGCGCGGGCGCCGCGGATGTCGTTGCCGTCGGCGGCGAACTTGCGCACGACCGGGATCTCGCGCAGCTCGATGTCGGACAGCGGCACGTCCTCGACGGTGACGTTCCACAGCAGCGACGCCGAGTCCGTGAAGAAGCGGCCGGCGCCCCCGGTGGCTGTCTGCCACAGGTATTCGAGGGTTTCCGGCGACACGTCGGCCCAGCCGGAGCGCGCGGCCGAGCCGCCCGTGATGCGGTTCAGGTAGGCCGCAGTCTCGGCCCACATGCTGCCCTGCGTGGCACGCCACATCTTGGCGCTGTCGGGGCGCGACTCGTCGAAGGGCGACTCCGGGAAGATCGGCGAGCCCAGCGACGTCTGGTTGACCGCCACCGCGCCCGGGATCTGCACCAGCGTCGGCGCCAGGAACAGCAGGTTGCGCTCGTCGCCCTCGGGGTCGACCGTCGGCCCCCAGATCGTGAATTCATTGACGAAGGACTCGGCCAGGCGGGCGGCGATCTTGCCGCGGTCCTCGCCCTGCTGCAGCTGATGCATGCGCCGGCCGAAGCCGAAGAAGAAGCCGTAGCCGTAGGCGATCGGGATGCGCAGCCAGCCGTCGCCCATCCAGATGTGGAAGTATCGCTCCTTGGCGAACTCGCTGACCTTCTCCCACTCGTCTTCGGGTGCGCCGCCCATGGTCGATTCCAGCCACCAGCCGAGCATGGCGATGCCGGACACCAGCGCCTGCGCCTGATGCTTGTGCTTGGCGCGGAAAAGCGCGTGTGCGATCGAGGCCGTGCCTTGGACTGCGGGATTGAAGAAAAGGTAGGCCGCGCCCATCATCTGGCCGTATTCGCCGCGCCTGTTGAAATTCGCGCTCGCATTCTTGGCCAGCGCCGCGGCCTGTGCGCGTGTGCGGCCACCGTCGATCGCCGTGCGGTAGATGGCCAGCCGCATGGCGTTCTCGCCGACCTGGTTGATCTTCTCGATCCAGCCGACGAGGGCGTTGAGCGCCACCTTTCCGGCCACTCGTGCGGCGCGACGCGGACCGCCCGTGCGGTAGGCCTCGACGGTGCCGGCATAAGACAAGTAGGAGGCGTGCACGTCGCGGCCGATGCGCTCCAGATCCGACAGGTAGGCGGCGCCCGTCGTGCCGCCGTCGGCGCGGTAGTCCTGTATCGCCTGCGAGGCCTTGCCGGTCCAGACGTAACGCATCAACTGCGTGAAGGCGCGCGGATAGTTGGTCACAGCACGCCCCGCGAAGACGATGCCTTCCTCGCCCGTCATGTTGATCAGGCCGGTGAAGAAGTCGCGCTGGACGTTCACGCTCCAGAATTCGGGGTTGTAGGCCGTGTAGGCCTTCGAAAGCCAAGTATTCACTTCGCGCGCCAGGCGGAAGATGGTGTTCATTGCCTCGGCGCCCATGTTGTTCCAGGCGCGCCCCAGCAACTCATCCTTGAACTGCACGCGGATCGCGTGGCCCTTCACGTAGACCTGCGTCTCGAAGGGATCGAGTACCGGGCTGACGGCGAAGACCACGTCCAGGTCGTGCGACGTCGTCACCGCGAAGTCGCCGGGCTTGCGACCACCCTTCAGCGCCTCGCGCCCGATGTACTGCTGGGCGTCGCGCAGGTTGTGGAAGACCTCGACGACGGTGCCGTGATAGCGGACCTCATAGGCCTTGTCGTCGCGCAGCACGCGGCGCCGCACGGGCTCGCCGACGGTGATCAGGTCCGGGTTGGCGGCCTCGACGGCGAAGGCGAGAAGGTGCTGGCCAACGCGGTTCTTCTCGGCCTGCAGGATGGCGCGCTCGTGGTCGCGCAGGATGTTCTCGACGATCCACTCGCCTTGTTCGCGCTCGTCGTGGCCCAGCGCGCGCCGCTGGCGCGCCTTCACGGTCAGGCCGCGACCGGTGCCCTGCTGCGCCGACTCTTCCACCGGTCCGCCCTTGAGCGGCACGTAGTGCTGATAGGTGCGCTGCCAGGCCTCGGACATCTCGGCCGTGATCAGGCCGGCGTCGAGCAGCAGCTGGCGACTGTCGTCGGTGATCGCCCGGAACTTGTTGGCCAGCGCCTCGAGGCCGGGCTTGTTGTCGCGGTACTCGGCCAGGCGACGGCGCGCCTCGGCAGTGGTCATGCCGCTACCGGCGTCGGGCATCTCGGTGTTGATCTTCGCGACCTGGGCGTTGCGCTCCTCGGCGTGCTGGGCGTGCAGGAAGTCGGCGACCTCGGACATCGTGAAGCCGGCCCGGCGGATCTCCTTCACCAGCGGCTTGACGCGGCGCTCGCGGAAGTCCTCGATGCGCGTGGCCGTGCGGCCGTGCATGCGCTCCTCGGCGCGATACACGTTCGCTGCCTCGGACAGCTCGACGTCCTGCGCCTTGAGCCAGTCCTGAACCACGGTGAAGCGGTTGAACTGATCCTGGTGTTTGCGCTGGAAGGCGCGGCGGCGCGTCTCGGCTGGCGGCTCGGGTCGGTACGGCTCGCCGTCCTCGCGGGCCTCGCGCACCGGCGGGCGACCGGCGGTCATGAAGTCGCCGGGGAACAGCCAGGCCGAGGCGCTCAGCGCCGTGCCGTCGGCGCTCACGACATCGGTCACGATGCCCTCGGCCACCAGATGCCGGAAGGCCTCGGGTGACTGCCCGGCCGGCAGCACGATGAAGCGGTGGCCACCACTGCCGGAGGCGCGCGCCATGCGTCGCGTGGCGGCCTTCACGCGGGTCAGGGCGGCGCGGCTGTCGTCGGCGACGAGAGCGGCAGGCAGTTCCGCGATGAATTGCACTTCGCCTGCGCTGGTGGTCAGCACTGCGGTCGCGTAGCCGTCGGGGATCTGCAAGGCCTTGGCCAACTCGGCCACGTGCTGGGGGTCGGAAATCGACAGGCCGAGCAGGCGGTGCTCGAGTTCGGGGCGGCTCTTGAAGTCGATGCCGTCGAGCCACGGCGCGCGGACACGCTCGACGTTGCCGCCGTCGCGAATCACGGCGAACTCGTTGTGATCGATGACCACGTGGGCGCGGAAGTGCTGGCGGTTGTCGACGGCGATCTGGTTGGTCAGGCGCACGTCGGCGATGCTGGGCTCGGCGCTACCGCTGGGGTGGTTGTGCAGCACGAAGAAGCCGTCGGCCGCAAAGGCCTCGATCTCGGCGCGCAGCTTGTCGTTCAGGGCCTCGCGCGCCGGCACGGCCACGACGGCCGGCAGGCGCGACGAGAAGCCGGACTCGCCGACGACTTGGCCGTTGCGCACGTACAGCAGGCGCAGCGTCTCGAAGCGCGGATCCCGATAGACCTGGGCGAGGGCGGCCAGATCGGCAGGCGTCTCGACGCGCTGGCCAATCAGCTGCTGGGCTCGTCCGGCGACGAATCCTTCGTAGAGGCGGGAACCGAGTACGGAGACGGTGCCGTCGTCAGCACCTGTGCGTCCTCGCCCTCGATGAGCTCGGAACCGTCGGCGAAGGTCAGCCGCTGCCTGCCGTCCGGCATCAAGCTGCGCCGCACGGGTGTCGTCGCGGGTTTCGAGGTTGTCGTAGGGGTCTTCTTCACGGTGGTCCTCCTGCCGGCGATTGTCGGCCTCGTCGGGGCGGCTGTCGACGACGCGCGCGTCGCTGCCGGCACGCGCAAGGGCGGCATCCGCGTCGGCCCGCTCCGAATACCGCCCGAATGTCGAGCCGTCGGGGCGCACGACCGCGAAGCGCGGCTCCGAGTCGACCGCCTCGGTCTCGCTGCGAAACCGCGTCACCATGTCGATGAACTTGCGGGGCTCCCACGTGGCCATGCGCTGCAGCTCGCGGCGCAACTCCTTCGGTCCGAAACGCTCGCCGTGACGCGCGACGATGCGCTCGGCGTACTCGTCATGCAGCGCCCGCGCTTGTTCGCGGTCCTCACGGCGACGGCTGCTGTCCTCGCGGTTGGCTGCACGCCGTGTGCGCTGCTGCTCCCGGTTGAAGCGGTCCAGTTCGGCGTCGATGCCGTCCAGGCGGCCGGGGATGCTGAGCTCGCCGTGATCGAGGCGCTGGCCGTCTCGCGGTGCCGGCGTATCCGCAGGCGTTGCACGCGGGCCGGCGCTCTGGCCCGAACTCGGGAACTCTCGCGCCAGCGGCAGCAGGTCGGCAATGGGTGCGTCCAGGCGAATCACGGAAACCGGTTGCCGGCGTTCGCGACGCGCGAGCCACTGATGATGGCCGTCGAGCACGTAGCCGTCCGACGACACGAGAATCGAGCGTTCGCGGCCCTTGAAGTCTTGGGCGAGACGCACCTTGCGCGGCGAAAACTCGGCCTGCGTCGGGCGCAGCGAGGCCGCCGGCACTTCATCCTGTTCGTGACGGATGCCGCGCGCGGCCAGGAACTGCACCATGGCGCCGCGATGCCGGCTCTGGATCTGCGGCATCTCGGCACGCGGGACACCCAGCGATCCGGCTTCATCGGCGAAGGCGTTCCAGTGCCGGGCAATTTCACGGCCGACGTGCGACTGATCGAACGGCGCCAGACCCCAGCCGCCATCGACGGCCACCGGCACGCGATCGAGTTTGCGCTGGCGGGCACTGGCCGCAGCTGCGCGCTCGGACGGAAACGGCCGCCCGCTGGACATCAGCATCACATCGGCAGGGGCTGTCGGACGCGGCGCCGGGAGGGCTGTGGGCTGTTGGGGCAGGGCGCCACCAGCCGGAGCCGGCCCCCAGCCGCTGCCGGCGTCGATCACCGCGCCTGCGGGCGTGCGGCCCGGTTCGACAGGCTGGGCGGGATCGGTGAAGGCGGCACCGTCCTGCAGGGCGCGACGCACGCGCTCGAGCAGGGCGTCCGGGTCCAGTGCGCCGGCCTCCTGCGGGGCCTCGGTTTGCGACTGCTGGCGGCGCTCGTCGATGGAGCGCGCCACGGCCACCACGGGGCTGGTGGAGTCCGTCTCGGCCTCGATGGCGACGATCTGGCGCGCCATGTCCTGCAACGAAGTGCGGGCTTCGTCACGGGCGGCCGTGATCTGGGCGTTCTCGGGGCTCAGCAGATCGGCGGCGACGCGCTCGGCCGGTACATCCCACTGCATGCCCGCGGAGAGATCCTCGTCGTCACGGCGGGCACGGCGCACAGCTGAACCGGCGGCACGCCCGGCGAAGCCCGTCAGCGCCAACACGGGCGCCTGCAGGGCTGTGGCCTTGAAGGTCTGCTGCATCTGCTCGGCCAGGTCGGCGAGCGTGGCGTCCGGCTGCAGGTACTGGCGGTCGACCACGAACTGCGCGATCGTCGTGGCCTGTTCGGTGGTGTGCTCGATGCCCTGCTGCCGGAGGATGGCGCCGATCCAGTCGGCGACGCCGTTGCGCGTGCGGGAGCCGATCAGGTCGAACAGGGCGTTCAGCGACAGGCGCTCCGGCACGACCTCGGCCAGCGTCATGCCCAGCGCGCGGCTGGTGGCCTGTTGGGCCGTCAGGCCGGCGTCGAGGCCGTCCAGGTACTCATTGCCGAAGGTCTGGGCCCCGATGGGCGTCAGGGCGGCGGTCGTGACCAGCTGCTGCACGGCGGCGGGGTTGCGGGTCAGCAGCAGGGCGGCGCCGGCACCGAAGAGCACCGGCATCTGCTGGATGGCCGACGGCGCCGTCTCGGCAACCAACTGCCGAAAACTGTCCTCGGGAATGCGACCGACGACGGCGTTGCGGGCGCGCTCCATGTCGCCGCCGAACTTGTCCGCTGCATCGTCGGAGAAGTCTGCCAGGGCATCGATGCCCAGCACGTCGCCCGCCCACTTCCCGAGGCCCATGTAGCCCCTGCCGAGGCCCGCGTAGGCCTGCCGAGCACCGACGCCCAGCACTTCGCCCCACGGAGCCTCCTCGCGCGCCTGGGCGTCACGGGCGGCGTCCGACTCGAAGGCATCTGGTCCGCGTGCGCCCGCCACCTCACGAACTTCTGGCGTGCGGCGATCCTGTCGGCCGTAGCGGCCGATGTTGGCGGCGGCGTCCGGATCGGTGCCGCGCTCGCGCTCGACACGGGCGCGAACCTCGGCGCGGTTGTCGAACTGGCGGGTCGCCGGCAGGTCGGCGGCGTCCCGGTAGTCGTCGGCACGCTGCCGGGCGACCTTGCCCACCCAGTTGGGCGATTCCTCAAGCCGGATGCGCTCGTCGGGTCCGGCGCGGTCCCATGCCCGCTCCATGCCGGCGCGAACCTCGGGGCGCAGCGGCGTCTGGTCGCGGCCAGGATCTTCGACAGGCGCGGCGTCGTTCATGACGCTCGGCGACAGATCGGCGGCAGCGTTCTGCTCGGCGGCAATCTGGCGGCTGCGCGCGAGCTTCTCGACGGTGGCGGCGTGCGGCTGGTAGCCAGTCTGCACGGGACCGATGGGGCGCGCCGCCAGGAACTCGGCGATACGCGCATCCGATGCGCCGGCCGCGCGTGCCGCCTCCAGGTCGAAGCCGTGCCGCTCGGCAAGAAAGCCCGCGATGCGGCTATCGGGTGCGCCGGCCTTGCGGGCACCCTCCAAGTCGAAGCCCGCCTGTGCCATCGTCAGCGCCCCCCGCGCATGAACTGCATGAGGTCGATGTCCGCCTGGTCATCGGACACCGGATGGCCGTCCTGCGTGGCGTTCGACCGAACGTGCGGCACCGGCGACGGCTGGTCGGGCTCGCGGCGTCGCTGCGGCGGCTGGTTGACGATGTCGTCCATCATCGACGAGTACCGCGTCACGGTTCCCTCCAGGTCCTCAAACGAGTTGGTGTCGCGCGCCGCCATCCAGAGCACGGAGCGCAGGCGCTCGTCGGTGCGGATCGCGTTTGCTGCCGTGGCCAGGTCCGGGGCAGCACCGATCTGGACGAGGAACCTCGCCTCCTTTTCGAAGGTCGAGGGCGTCGCGTCGCGCGTGTCGGCGCGAGCCGCGGCCAGCGCCCGGCGCTCGGTGTCAGTGGTCGGCTCGCGTCCCTCGTAGAGCAGGGCGTGACCGGTGCGCACCAGTTCGTCGTGCCGGCTGTCGGCGCTGGTCTTGGCGGCGTCCGTGCGGTACTTGGTGGCTGACGCCCGATCCTTGTCGATGGTGGCGCGCTTGCCGGCCATCTCCAGCCGCTGCTCTTCCTCGTTGATCAGGTCGTCGACACCGAGCAGGGTGCCGACCTGTGGCGTGGTCAGTTGCTGCAGGGTGCTGCCGTCTTGGTCGATGATCGAGTACACCGGTGCCTTGCCGCCGAAGCCGTCGTCGCCCATGCCGGTGCGCACCTGAACCTTTCGGCCCATTTGCTTTGAAAAGGGTTCATCGCGCTTTTCCGGGGAAGGCATCCTTGATCTTGAGGAAGAAGTAGGCT
>CAXBIS010000004.1:0-195286 GCA_963975885.1 uncultured Azoarcus sp. | reverse complement strand
TGCCGGACACGCTTTTCGGTGTGCGTGATGGCAAACACCGGCGCGGCGGGCCGCGTGATGCGGTGCCGCCACCTTTACCGACAAGGGGGCGGCCATGTCTGCGGGTAGCATCACCATTGACCTTTTGATGAAAACCGGCTCATTCGAGACGGACACCAAACGCGCCGAGAAGCGCCTGGATGCAATGCGCCGGCAGGCGGAGCGAACCGGCAAGGCCATTGGCACCGCGATGGTAGTTGGCGCTACGGCCGCCGTGACTGCCATATCCATGATGGTCAACCGGTCGCGACAGATGATCGACGACCAGGCCAAGCTGGCGCAACGCCTGGACACGACCTATGAGGCCATGGCCAACCTAAGGCGAGCTGGAGAGCTGGCGGGCGTTGGCGTGGATCAGGTCGAAGCGGCCGGCCTGCGACTCGATATTGCGATCGGCAAGGCGATTCAAGGATCCAAGTCACAGATCGAAGCCTTCGACAGACTTGGCATTTCCGCGCAGGAGCTTGCCAAGTTGCCGCTTGATGAGCGCATCGCCGCAGTCAACAAGGCATTGCGCGACAACGTGACGGCAGCTCAGCGCAGCGCGGTGGCCGCTGATTTGTTCGGCACCCGTAACGCTGCGGCCATGCGCATGCTCGACGCGGGCACGATTGCCGAGGCCGCTCGACAAGTCGAAATTTTCGGCTTGAACCTCTCGGACGTCGACGCCGCCAAGGTCGAACAGGCAAACGACGCAATGAGTACATTCGGCATGTTGGCCGATGGCGTTGGCCAGCAACTCACCGTGCAGCTCGCCCCGATCCTGCGTCAGATCGGCAACGACTTTCTGACTGCGGCCGAAGAGGCGGGCGGCCTCGGTTCGGCGGTCGAGGACGCCGTCGATTCGACCGTGCGCGCCCTCGCCTTCGTGATTGATGCGGTCGACGGCGTTGGCCGTGCGTTCAATCTGTCGCTAGAACTCGGCAAGCATATGGCGTATGGCGTCAGCGGTCTGATGCTGCGGCTGGCAGACACCATCTTCAACGGGCCGGTTGCCGCTACCAACCTTTTGATCGAGCAACTCAACCGCGTTCCGGGTTTCGATCTTGGCGCGGTGCAGGTTTCCGGGTTTGGTGCTGCCATCAAGGGCGAACTCGCCGCCGCTCAGACCAACTTCAACCGTGCCCAAGCCGAGATTGCGCGTCTCATGGAAACACCACTTGCCGGTACCGCCTTGCTGGACTGGTGGGGTCGGGCGCGCGAAGCTGGCCAGGCGGCAGCAGAGGCGGCTGTGGCCAATCGCGTCATACACGAAGAGGCGGAGGAATCGGCAGAGGACGCGGAGGCCGCCTGCAAAGCTGTGACCAGCGCCGTGCGCGAGCAGGTCGACGCCGTACAGCAGCAGATCGACGCGCTGACCAAGCAGGCCATGACCTTCGGCATGAGCAACACCGAGTTGCAGTTGTTCGAGCTGCGCATGGCCGGCGCCAGCGAGGCGCAGCTGGGTATGGCGCGCGGCCTGCTCGAGAGTATCGAGGTCATGGAGCGCGCCGCCGACGAACAATCACGCCTGAACGAACTACTCAACGCCACCCCGACCGCGATGCTCGAGCGCACGCGCGAGGATATGCTGTTACTCGACCAGGCGTTCCGCCGTGGCCGCATTTCGGTGGATGAGTACGTCGAGGCCGTGCAGACGCGCCTGGGCACGCTGCCGGATACGATGAGCGATGTAGCCGACTCCATGACCACCTACGCCGACCAAGCCGCCCGCAACATGCAGGACGCGATGGGAGACTTCTTCTATTCCGTGGGGCGTGGCTCGGACGATATCGCGCGCAAATTCATCGACAACATCCATCGCATGGCGTCCGAGCTGGTCGCCTCTCAGCTGCTGGAGTTTCTCGGTCGCGGCTTCGCCGGTAGCGGTGGATGGCTGGGCGCGCTCGGCTCGGCGATGGTCGCCGGTGCCCGCGCCGACGGCGGGCCGGTGGCCGGTGGCAGCGCCTACCTTGTAGGCGAACGCGGCCCAGAACTGTTCGTGCCCAACACTGCCGGGCGCGTACTCCCGAACGAGGCCATCACATCGTCAGCACGATCAGAAACGAACGTGCGCGTGGTCAACGCGATCGACCCGGCGCTGGTTGGTGAATACATGGGCTCGACACCTGGCGAGAAGATCATCATGAACGTGATCCGCCGTAACCGCTCATCGGTCGCCGGCATGCTCGGATCGTGACCCATGGAAGTCTGGAGAGCTGACGACGGAACGCCGCTGACCCTGTACGCGATCGAGTCGCGCGAGGGTCAGCCGGTGTTTCATGTTTTGTGGCTCGACGACGATGACCGGCTGTACACCAGTTGGTGGTTCTTCGACACTGAACCAGCCACTCAGGACGATCTGCTCGATCTGATGCGCGCGGCGGTTCCGGTGTTGCGTGACCACCACAATTGAGATTGCGGGGAATGGCCGCGATTTTGAGCCGTCGCGGGGCTGTAGAATCTAACGTAGAACAAGCTCCTGAAAAACAAAAAAGCCCTTGATAATCAAGGGCTTTTGTGCGCTACTGGCGGAGACGGAGGGATTCGAACCCTCGAGACAGGTTTTGCCCGTCTGCTCCCTTAGCAGGGGAGTGCCTTCGACCTCTCGGCCACGTCTCCAGACAAGGGCGCGATCATAGCGATTTGGCGCCCACCGGTCAAACCGCATTCACGCCTGGTCGAGACCGAAGGCCTTGTGCAGGACGCGGGCAGCCAGCTCAAGGTACTTCTCTTCGATGACCACGGCGATCTTGATCTCCGAGGTGGAGATCATCTGGATGTTGATGCGATCGTTGGCGAGCGTCTCGAACACCTTCGAGGCCACGCCCGGATGAGAGCGCATGCCCACGCCGACCACCGAAATCTTGGCCATGGTGTCGTCGACCTCGATCTCCTTGGCGTTGAACTTGTCCTTGTTGGCTTCGAGCACGTTGACGGCCTTGGCCAGGTCGCCACGCGCGATCGTGAAAGAGAAGTCCGTCGCGCCGGCATGGCCGACGTTCTGTACGATCATGTCGACGTCGATGTTGGCATCGGCGATCGGGCCGAGAATCTTGTAGGCGATGCCGGGCACGTCCGGCGCGCCGACCACGGTAATCTTGGCTTCGTCGCGGCTGAACGCGATACCGGTGATGACGGGTTGTTCCATTTGACTGTCTTCCTCAACGGTGATGAGCGTGCCCTCGCCTTCCTCCTCGAAGCTGGACAGGACACGCAGCTTGACCTTGTACTTGCCGGCGAACTCGACCGCACGGATCTGCAGGATTTTCGAGCCCTGACTGGCCAGTTCGAGCATTTCCTCGAAGGTGACCTTGTCGAGCTTGCGCGCCTTGGGCACGACCCGCGGATCGGTCGTATATACGCCGTCGACATCGGTGTAAATCTGGCATTCGTCGGCCTTCAGGGCGGCGGCAAGTGCCACGCCGGTGGTATCGGAACCGCCGCGCCCCAGCGTCGTGATGTTGCCGTCCTCGTCCGAGCCCTGGAAGCCGGCGACCACCACCACCGACCCTGCATCCAGATCCTTGCGTATCGGCGCATCGCTGATATCCAGAATGCGCGCCTTGGTATGGGCCGAATCGGTGAGGATGCGGACCTGGCCACCCGTGTAGCTCCTGGCCGGAATGCCGAGTTCGTGCAGCGCCATGCACAGCAGGCCGATGGTGACCTGCTCGCCGGTCGATACCACGACGTCGAGTTCGCGCGGCGTCGGACTCGCCGAGATGTCTTTGGCGAGTCCGATCAGCCGGTTGGTCTCGCCGCTCATTGCCGACACCGCCACGACGACCTGATCGCCCCGTTGGTGAAACTTCGCGATGCGCCTGGCGACGTTCTTGATCCTCTCCGGACTTCCGACCGAGGTACCGCCATATTTCTGAACTATCAGTGCCATTGTCGCGCTCAACCTGACTGGGTACAAAAGTCCGTTATTTTACCCGTTTGGCGGAACAATTTGCAGTTCACCGGCTCTGAGTTGCGACTGTGTGACGAATTCGCATCGCATGGCAACTGACACATCAGTTTTCACTTGTATGTGAAACGAATGCTCAACTATACTGTCATCACGCTATGACGAAAGTCGTAAATTGGCCGGGCTGCAAGTGCAACCCGCATGACAGGACAATTCATCCGAGGAATCACGATGAAGACTACCGACAAGATTGACGTGCGAGAAATCCGCCGCAAGCTCGGCATGAACCAGTCGCAGTTCTGGTCGAAGATCGGCGTCACCCAGAGCGGCGGTTCGCGCTACGAGAGCGGTCGCAACATTCCCCGCCCGGTGCAGGCCCTGTTGCGTCTGGTACATATCGAACAGATCGACATCAGCAAGATCCGCAAGGAAGATGTCGAGGTCGCCGAGTACCTCAAGACTTCCGACCCCGAGGCCTTCAAGAACCTCAAGAAGGAAGCGCGCGCGCGCCGCAAGGAGAAGGGGTCGCGCTGAAACGGTTTGGCCGAAATACTTCAGGGGCGTCACTTCGGTGGCGCCCTTTTCGCGTTCGCCCGTCCACCGCGCAGGCGTCCGGGATCACGGTGCTATACTCGCGCGCCTGACCCATCGGATCGAAATCAATGCGCATCACCCGCAAGCTCGAATTCGACGCCGGGCACCGGATTCCGGATCATTCAAGCCAGTGTCGACACCTGCACGGCCATCGCTACGTACTCGAGGTGACGCTGTCAGGCGAGGTCGTGCGCGCTGACGGCGATTCTTCCAATGGCATGGTGATGGACTTCGGGGAAATCAAGGCGATCGCCCGACGTCACGTCGTCGACGTCTGGGATCACGCCTTTCTCGCCTGGCGCAAGGACACCGCCGTCGTCGGTTTTCTCTCGACCCTGCCCGGGCACAAGACGGTGCTGCTCGACAGTGTGCCCACGGCCGAGAATCTTGCCATCGAGGCTTTCCGCATTCTCGAACCACAGTATCGCGACGTCTTCGGCAATAGCCTGTGTCTGCAACGGGTGCGTCTCTACGAAACGCCCAATTGCTGGGCCGACGCACTGCGCGACGAGATACCCTGAGCGCTTCGACGGCAAGAAAAAAGCCCGCGAACTTCGCGGGCTTTTTCGTCTGCCGGTCAGATTACATCGCGTAGCGGCGCAGACGCATGGAAAATTCCTGCAACTGCTCGATGCCGCTCTGCTCAGCCCGCGCGATCCAGTCCTGCAACTGATGTAGCAGTTGTTCGCTCGAGGCCGTCGATCGTGCCCAGATCGAACTCAATTCCTCGCGCATCGACTTGACCGTGGCGAGCGCCTGGCTGTTCTCCAGCACAACCTCCAACTGGCGACGTTCGCTCTCGTCAAGCTTGCGGTTCTCGCCCGAGAGCACCAGCCGGCGCAGCGCCTTGACGTCGAGCTTTCGGCCACTCGCGCGTGCCAGATCGTCGATTTCCTTGCTGCACACGCGGCGCAGCGAACGCACGTAGTGGGTCATGACATCGTAGCGGTGAGTGATGACCGCCTGCAGCGTATCCAGATCGACGACGCTTTTGGCCTCGGTGAAGCGCGGTGTCGGAATCACGCGACGCGCCTTGGCGAGCCCCAACATCTCCAGGATGCGGATATACATCCAGCCGATGTCGAACTCGTACCACTTGGCCGATAGCTTGGCCGACGTGGCGAAGCTGTGATGGTTGTTGTGCAGTTCCTCGCCGCCGATCAGGATCCCCCAGGGAACGAGATTGGTCGCAGCGTCAGCGCAGTCGAAATTGCGGTAACCCCAGTAGTGGCCCAGGCCGTTGACGACACCGGCGGCCCAGAACGGGATCCAAAGCATCTGCACCGCCCAGATCGTCAGGCCGAGCGGCCCGAACAGGATCAGATTGGTGACCAGCATGACCGACACGCCGAGCACGGAGTGACGATAGACGTTGCGTTCGAGCCAGTCGTCGGGCGTGCCGTGGCCGTAGCGCGCAAGCGTCTCCTCGTTCTTGGCCTCTTCACGATACAGCTCGGCTCCTTCCCACAGCACCTTGCGGATGCCCTTGACCTGCGGGCTGTGCGGATCATCCTCGGTCTCGCACTTGGCGTGGTGCTTGCGGTGGATGGCGGCCCATTCCTTGGTGACCATGCCGGTGGTCAGCCACAGCCAGAAGCGGAAGAAGTGACTCGGGATCGGATGCAACTCGAGGGCGCGATGCGCCTGATGGCGATGCAGATAGACCGTGACGGCCACGATGGTCACGTGCGTCAGCGCAAGCGCGACGAGCACGTAGCCCCACCAGGGAAGATCGAACAGACCGCTGTACATGCGTGGCGAAACCTCTTGGATTACAACGTGTTGACTATACGCGATGAACGCGCGCGAATCTAAGGCCAAAGGATGAGCGGCGAGAGGGCGTGACCCTGTCAGGGGCTCGGGGTGAAGGGCAAGCGGGTCACCGCGGTGGCCTGCTCGCGGTGGCGCAACCAGTTCGCGCGATAAATGCGCGTGAGTTCGCAATTGTCCCTTGCTAGGAGTACGTTTTCGGCGTTTCGGTTGCGTGCCGACCAGGTGAAATTGTAAGAGCCGGTCAGCAACGCGCAGCCAGGCCCGTCGGCATCGGCGATCAATACCTTGTTGTGTGCCGCGGCGAACGCCGTCTCGAAGGCCACGGGAATGCCGGCTTCGAGCAGCTGCGGGATGGCATTGCCCTTGTCACGCGCATTCATCTTCGCATCGGCGAGCACCTCCACACGAACGTCGCGCTGGTGCGCCCGTACCAGCGCACGGGCGATGTTGCGGCTGGTGAACACATAGGCATGGACCAGCAGCGAGGAGTGCGCCTCGTCGATCACGCCGATGATCAGCGCTTCCGGGTCATCGGCCGGCGAGAACGCGATCTCGATACTGCCCTGGGCCGGCACGATCTCGCTGGCGGGCGCAGGGCCGCCGAGCAGCGCCAGCGCCAGCGCGGCCAGCAGGCGTTCACGCAGCATCGGCATCGATGCGTTCGAACACGGCGGCGAAGAAGCCGTCGGTGTCATGCAGGTGGGGCAGCAGGCGCAGGCGCTCACCGGCGTCGAGTTCGATCCCCTGGCGGCGCAGCAGCTCGCCCGCGTCGAGTGCGCGAAACTGCGGATGCGCCCTGGCGAAGGCGTCGACCACGTCGTCGTTCTCCTCGGCGAGCAGACTGCAGGTGGCATACACAAGCCGCCCGCCCGGGCGCACCAGCGCGGCGGCCGCGGCGAGGATGGCGGACTGACGCTCGACCATCTCGACCACCGACTGCGGCGATTGACGCCACTTGAGGTCCGGATTGCGCCGCAACGTCCCCAGCCCGCTGCACGGCACGTCGACCAGCACGCGGTCGGCCTTGCCGGCTAGACGCTTGACGCGCGCATCTCGTTCGTGGGCAATCACTGCCGGATGCACGTTGGACAGCCCGGCACGCGCCGCGCGCGGCTTGAGCTGGGCCAGCCTGCGCTCGGACACGTCGAAGGCGTACAGCCGTCCGGTCGAGCGCATCATGGAGCCCAGATGCAGCGTCTTGCCGCCCGCACCGGCGCAGAAATCGACGATCAGCTCGCCGCGACGCGGCTGCACCAGAAAGCCCAGCAACTGGCTGCCTTCGTCCTGCACCTCGAACGATCCGTCGAGAAAGCGTGCATGCTTCTGCAAGGCCGGCTTTTCGGCCAGACGCAGCCCGTGCGGCGAATACGGGCACGCCGTGGCGACAACGCCCGATTCGTTCAACTCGGCCAGCAGCGCATCGCGCGAACTGCGCACCCGATTCACCCGCAAGTCCAGCGGTGCCGGCCGGTTCAATCCTGCGGCCAGCGCAACCAGTTGTTCTTCATTCATGGACGCGCGCAGACGCTCGACCAGCCAGTCGGGCAGGTCGGTACGCACGCCGAGCGTGAGTTGTGCCGGCTCGAGCGCGCGCAACCCCGCGATCCAGGCCAGTTCGGTCTCCGAGGCCAGGCCTTCGAAACGCCGCGCAGACCAGCCTTCGCAACGCGCCAGCCAGGCCAGCAGAAGCTGACGCGGGCTGGCATCCTCCCCAACCGTCGCGCGCAGCCAGCGCAGGCGGCGCAGGATGCCGTAGACGCTCTCGGCGACGATGCCGCGGTCGCGATGCCCCAGTTCGCGATGCTCGCGAAAATAGCGCGAGAGCACCGCATCGGCCGGGTACTCGAAACTCAGCACTTCGCCGAGCACGGCTCCGGCATGGGCCAGCGGTCCGCGCACGGCCTGCGTGCCCGTGGCCGCACGCGCCCTGCCCGTGCGGCCACGGGAGGCGGAATCGATCTTTCGTTTGGCACTCATGTTCAACCCCGCACGGCGAGTACAGGCGCGCCGTCGACGCGCACCTCGATCGCCCGCTGATCAAGGACCTGGCCCTTGTCGTCCTGCATCAGCACGCGAAGCGGAGCCAGCCCGTGCGCCTTCGACAGCCACAGATCGATGGAGAGCTTGCCCGAGCGCGCCTTGAGGCGCACATGCACGGTGTCGATACGCCCCACCGGCAGTTCCACGGTTTCGTCGCCGATCACGCTCAGATCCGTCTCGGCGGCCTTGCGATTGGTCACCAGGGTCAGCCGCTCGGGCAGACGGCCGTCGCGCAGGCTGGCCAGATGCCACACACTGAGCACGTCCAGGTCACCCGACTCGATCCCGAAACTCTCCTTTCGACCCTTGCGGCGCTGGATCAGCACCGACCCGGCCTCCCAGTCGAAGCTCGCGCTCTCGCGTTCGCGCCCGCGCTGATCCACCGTGAACAGCTCGGGGCGCAGCCCGTCGGCCGTGACTTCGCCCCGGCTGCGCTGCACATAGCGGAAATCGACGAACACCGCGGCGAGCCCGGTGGTCTCGAGTTCGACGCTCATCTCGTAGCGGCCATCTTCGTGATGCCACTGATGCACGCCCTCGCCCAGTTTCATGCCGTCCTCGCCGCGCAGCACTTCATAGACGATGCGACCGTCGGCGGGCCACGGCGCGGCCAGCGCAGGACTCACGCACGGCAAGCTCACGACGAAGGCGGCAAGGGCGAGGCGAAGGAATCGCGTCACGATGAAAGCTCCTGAAGTCATTCGGGTTGCGGACAGATGAATCCGCCCTCGGGGGCGGTTACGCCGCTCAGGCAGACCCGACCGTCTTGCAGCGACAGTCGGCCGGCGACGAACCAGCGCACGGCCTGCGGATAGATACGGTGCTCCTGCGCGAGCACACGCGCGGCGAGAGTGGACTCGTCGTCGTCGGGCACCACCGGCACCGCAGCCTGTATGACGATCGGCCCGGCGTCGAGTTCGGGCGTGACGAAATGCACCGTCGCGCCGTGCAGGCGTACCCCGGCTGCGATCGCGCGGCGATGCGTCGCCAGCCCCGTGAATGCGGGCAATAGCGACGGGTGGATGTTGAGCATGCGTCCGGCGTGCTTGCGCACGAAGTCGGCGGCGAGAATGCGCATGAATCCTGCGAGCACGACCAGACGCGGCGAGAAGGCGTCCACGGCCCGGTCCAGCGCCGTGTCGAAGGCCTCTCGCGTGGCGAACCCGCTCGCATCCACGACCTCGGCGTGCAGCCCGTGGTCGCGCGCCAGGGCGAGCCCGCCTGCATCGGGCCGGTTCGAGATCACGGCACGGATGTCGAGCCCGGGGATGGCCGCGCGCACGATCGCGTCGAGATTGCTGCCACGCCCGGAAATCAGCACCACGGTCGGAGTCGGAGCGGAACAAGAATTCATGGAATGGGCAAAAACACCGCGGTTGCCAGGTTCTGCACGATGCGCACGACCGTGCGCTCCGTCTTGATCTCGACCACGTCGGTCAGAGTCTCGAGAATGCCGATGATGCGCCCGAATTCGCGCTCGAAACTGAGGTTGATGATCTCGCCCATCTCGTTGGACAACAGCAATGGTGTGCCGTCGTCCGCGCGCGCGGTGGCCAGCTTCCAGGCCGCGATCTCGACGTTGCGCGCCGCATTGTAGAACGCCTGCGGCTCGAGTTCATTGAGCATGTAAAAGCCCACCTGGTTGCCGAAGGCGGTCTGCACCATGCTCGAAAGGCCCACGCTGAAGGCCTTGACGCGATCGCCCGCGAAATCGGGCTCGAAGGCCAGCATCAGCGCGGCGATGTCGCGCCGATTGCCCAGTTCCTCGAAGCGCCAGCCGTGGTCGAAGCTGAAGATCGCGGCCATCGCCTCGTCGAGCGAAGCGGCGCTCTTGCGCCACTCGCGCGGATTGCGCAGATACAGCTTGCGGGCGAGCCGGCGCAGGCTCACGAACAGACGCCGCTGCGTCGCCTCGGCGTAGTGGTCGAAGTCGGTCTTGATGAGTTGCTCGTGCAGGCGCGTCTTCTGTTGCGAGCCCGGCGAGGTCCCACGCACCGTGCAGCCGCCGAGCAGCAGCACGCCGGCCAGCAGGGCCAGCGCGGCGCGTCGGGAAGGGACCGTCGGAGGATTCGGTTTCATGCGCAGCACGGCACTTGCGGAAAGGCGCGTCCATGATACCGGAACGGTGCTGCGCCACCGGCCAGCACACGCACGCCGCGTATAATTGATCGTTTTGCGAGACCCGCCGCCCGATGCCCACCATCCGCCAGCTTCCGGACCTCCTGATCAACCAGATCGCCGCCGGCGAGGTCGTCGAGCGACCCGCCTCGGTCGTCAAGGAACTGCTCGAGAATGCGCTCGACGCGGGCGCGCGCGCCATCGAGATCCAGCTCGAACAGGGGGGTGTGCGCCGCATCCGCATCGGCGACGACGGCTGCGGCATGGACAAGACCGATCTGGCGCTGGCGCTGGATCGCCACGCAACCAGCAAGATCGCCAGTCTCGACGACCTCGAACGCGTCGGCACCATGGGCTTTCGCGGCGAGGCACTGGCGGCGATCTCCGCGGTGGCGCGCACCACCATCACCAGCCGGGCCACCGGCAGCGCGCATGCCTGGCGCATCGACGGGGCCGATCGCAGCGTCGCTCCCGCCGCGCTCGACGCCGGCACTGTGGTCGAGGTCGCGGACCTGTACTTCAACACGCCGGCACGGCGCAAATTTCTCAAGACCGAACCCACCGAACTGGCCCATTGCGACGAGATGTTCCGCCGCGCGGCGCTGGCCCGACCGGATGTCGCCTTCCAGTTCGCACACAACGCCCGCGTGTCGCATCGCCTGCCGCCGACCGACCCGGCACGGCGCATCGGCGCACTGATGGGCGACGACTTCCTCGAACACGCCCGTCCGGTCGAGGCCGACGCCGGCGTGCTGCGCCTGAGCGGTTTCGCCTGCGTACCAGCCTACTCGCGCGCCAACCGCGACGCCCAGTACTTCTTCGTCAACGGCCGTTTCGTGCGCGACAAGCTGCTCGCCCATGCCGCCCGCCAGGCCTACGCCGACGTACTGCACGGCCAGCGTCACCCGGCCTACGTGCTGTTTCTCGAACTCGACCCGTCCGGCGTCGACGTCAACGTTCACCCGGCCAAGATCGAAGTGCGCTTTCGCGAAGCACGCGCCGTGCATCAGTTCGTGTTTCACGCGATCAGCCGCGCGCTCGCCGAATCGGGCGCGGCGCTCGCCGCCGAACGCGACCCCGCACCAAACGCCCCGCAAGCTCCGCCACCGCGCTGGGCGCCACCGGTACAGGGGCGGCTGGCGATGGATTCGGCCACGCGCAGCTATCTCGATTTCGTCTCGACCGCGCGGCCCGAAGCCCCGACAGCGACCGCCGGTGCGTCCGAGCCGACTTCGACGCCGGCGTCTGCGATGGACGCCGGACCGGCATCAGCCGTGAACGTCGAGGACGCCCCGCTGGGCTACGCGATCGCGCAACTTCACGGCATCTACGTACTCGCCCAGAACGCGCGCGGGCTGATCGTCGTCGACATGCACGCGGCACACGAGCGCATCCTCTATGAAAAGCTCAAGACCGTGCTCGACGGCACCCCCGCCGTGCAGCGCCTGCTGATGCCGGCCGTGATCTCGCTCGGCGCGCGCGACATGGCCGCGGCCGAGGAACACGCGGACACGCTCGCCTCGCTGGGCTTCGAGGTCGCGCCCGCAGGCCCCGAGGAACTGGCCATCCGCAGTGTCCCGGCCCTGCTCGCCCAGGCCAGCGCCGGCGAGCTGATCCGCAGCCTGCTCGCCGAACTGCGCGAGTTCCCCGCCACCGAAGTGGTCACCGCGCGTCGCAATGAACTGCTCTCGACCATGGCCTGCCACGGTGCGGTGCGCGCCAACCGCCAGCTCACCATCCCCGAAATGAACGCGCTGCTGCGCGACATGGAAGCCACCGAGCGCGCCGACCAGTGCAACCACGGTCGCCCGACCTGGACGCAATTCTCGATTGCCGAACTGGACCGCCTTTTCATGCGCGGGCAGTAACACAGGACGCGCGGGAACACGCGCCCATCCGAGGACTCTGAAAGGAGTGCTAGACGTCCTCGTGAAACTCCTGAACTGGTTCTTCAACCGGTTCGAACGGCGCTTCGGCCTTCACGTCGGCCGTACCGGCGCCCGTCCGCCCGCACCCGACTGCCCCACGTGCGACGGCGAAGGTGTGCTCACCGACACCGGCGATGTGTGTCCGTCCTGCAATGGCAGCGGACGCGACGAGCCCTAGCCGTGTAGACGAGGCAGACGCAAGAAAGCCGCGACCCGACGGGCGCGGCCTGCGGATGCGACTGGCGCTCGAATCTGCACCAGCCGTCAAGCGGGACGTTCAGGCCGGGTTCGGCATGGCCGTCATGACCTTCAGGTGATTACGCACCAGCTTCACGCCATCGGTCTCCTCGGCCAGAATGGCCGCCGCCTTGCGTTGACTCTCGGACTCGGCAAGGCCCCACAGGTCCACCTCGCCGTCACGCACGACGACGTTGGACATGTTGCCCGAGATCTCGAAACGCGCCTCCAGCGCATCGACGATCCTGCGGCGGATCTGCGCGTCATCCGCGTTGCCCGCGCGCTGCGCTTGCGTATGCGTCGCCGAGAAGCCCTGCAGGAGGTTGGAACGGCTGATGATGCCGACCAGCCTGTCGTCCCGAACGACCGGAACGCGCTTGACGTGGTGCTTCTCCAGCAACTGCGCAATGCGGAACAGCGGCATGTCCTCGGCGACGCACACCGGATTGCGGGTCATCAGATCCTCCGCCCGGCGCGCGTGAGACTTGATATAGCTGCCGCTGTCGTCACGGGCGTTGAACAGCGCCGTCAGCCACCAGGAATCGCGCCGCTCGGTCTGGTTCTCGACCCGGCGCATCAGGTCGCCTTCGCTGACGATCCCGATCACCCGGCCCTGCCCATCGACCACCGGCAAGCCGCTGATGCGGTTGCGGATCATCAGGTCCACGATTTCGCGGACATCCGTTTGCGGTTCGATCGTGATCACTTCACGGGTCATGACCTCTGACGCAAGCATAGTCGTCTCCTTGTTGCGATTCGGGCCTGCCGGTTGTATTCCGGCACTTGCCCCTCGCCGCAGGACGGTCGCCCTGCAGTCGTGTGTCGGCGGCAGCAAGACTGCAACTCCGACACTCTATGTGTAGACCGTTTCAACGATAGGTGTAAACCCTGATTCGATGTCATTCGGGTCCGGCTCCGAAGTTCGTATGCGCGCCGCAACACCGCGTCCACATTGCATCGAACAATCCGTGCGCTTCCGCTAGACTGCTCCGATGGCCTGCACCCACGGGGCTCCGGGTCGTCCTCTTCCCGGCGGGACGAAGAACTCAAGGCGATGCCCGACAAGGAGTCTCCGACTAAGCTGGAAGCAGCGCCCTCACGGAGACGCCACCATGCCATCGACCGACTCCGACCGCCTCGACCATCTTGTCGCCGAGGCCCGCCGCAATGCCGATCTGCGCAGTCGCGGCTATCGCGAACGCGCGCTGAAACTCTTCCCGTGGATCTGCGCGCGCTGCGGGCGTGAATTCACCCGCGCCAATCTCTCCCAGCTCACCGTGCACCACCGCGACCACAATCACGACCACAATCCGCCGGACGGCAGCAACTGGGAACTGCTGTGCATCTACTGCCACGACAACGAACACCAGCGCGAGGTCGAGGTGCAACAGGGAAACACCAGCCTCGCCAACCGCGTACGCCCCGCCACGCACACGCCCTTCGCCGAGCTCGACAAGATGCTGAACAAGGACTGACCACACGCGTCGATGCCGCCGCCCGCCGCGCCCATGCGCTCACCGCGTGACACGCAGCGACATTGTGTCGCACCATCGCGGCAACAACACACGAGGATCGATCGTCATGGAACAACCCGCGGGCAAGTTCGAGCGCACGCTCGAATCCACGATCTTCGCCAGCCGCTGGCTGCTCGCGCCCTTCTTCATCGGCCTGATCGTGGGCATCGGCGTGCTGCTGATCAAGTTCGTCAAGGAACTCGCCTTCCTGCTCGGTGGCGTGCTCGGCATCATCGAACACGACACCATCATCTCCATCCTCACCCTCGTCGACACCGCACTGATCGCGGTGCTGCTGCTGATCATCGTGTTCAGCGGCTACGAAAACTTCGTCTCGAAGCTGGCGGTAGGCAACCATGAAGACCGCCCGGCCTGGATGGGCAAGGTCGGCTTTGCCGACCTCAAGATGAAGCTCATCAGCGCCATCGTCGCGATCTCCGCAGTCGAACTGCTCAAGGCCTTCCTCGTCAGCACCACGATGACCGGCGAAGAACTGATGTGGAAGGTGGTGATTCATCTCACCTTCGTGGTGTCGGGGCTGTTGTTCGCGGTGTCGGACTGGATCAGCGAGAGCAGGAAGCAGGGAAAGACCTAGCGTTCGGCACATATCACGCTCACTCCACCGGCAACACCCCCCGATCCACTACTCGCCTCATCACGAAGCTCGAATGCACGCCGCTCACGCCCTCGATGCGGGTGATGCGGTTGAGCAGCAGGGCCTGGTAGGCGTCCATGTCCTCGACCACGGCCTTGAGCTGGTAGTCGGCCTGCTGGCCGGTGATGAGCAGGCATTCGACGATGTTGGGGATCTCGTCGATGCGCGCCTCGAAGTTGGCGAAGCGCTCGGGCGTGTGCTTGTCCATGCTGATGTGGATGAGCGCCATCAGCGTCAGGCCCAGCGCCTTGGGGTCGAGCACGGCGCGATAGCCGGTGATGAGGCCGGATTCCTCCAGCGCGCGCACACGGCGCAGGCACGGTGAGGGCGACAGGCCGATGCGCTCGGCCAGATCCTGATTGCTGATGCGCCCTTCCCGCTGCAGGACTTCGAGGATGGCGCGGTCGTAGCGGTCGAGCTGGATCATGGTTTTGCGTCCGATATCGGAATAAGAAACAGCTTACACCTCTTCCATCCATAATCGCGCAATATTATGCCAATACACCACGGAAACCGGGGTGTATTCGCAAACTCATGCTGCACTGCACGGCGTAGACTTCACCCATCGATGTAACGGCATGCCCCGCACTGCCCGGCAACCCCGAGCGGCGCGATGCGCGAAGCGGTCACAAACCCCAGCGCAACGAGGCAGAGCAACTCGCTACCCGCGACGACTTCTGCCCGGCACACCGCTACGACCCGAAACCCGGAAAAGCGAGAACAGACCATGTTGAAGAATCCGTCGACCAAGTACAGCGCGTTCCCGCCCGTCCATCTTCCCGACCGGACGTGGCCGAACCAGACCATCACTCATCCGCCGATCTGGATGAGTACCGACCTGCGCGACGGCAACCAGGCGCTGTTCGAGCCGATGAACGCCGACAAGAAGCTCCGCATGTTCAAGATGCTGTGCGAGATCGGTCTCAAGGAGATCGAAGTCGCGTTTCCGTCGGCATCTCAGACCGAGTTCGACTTCGTGCGCAAGCTCATCGACGAAGGCCACATCCCGGCCGACGTGACCATCGAGGGCCTCACGCAGGCGCGCGAGCCCTTGATCCGTCGCACCATCGAGTCGCTCGCCGGCGCGCGCCGGGCGATCGTGCACGTCTACAACGCCACCTCGGACCAGTTCCGCGAGGTCGTCTTCGGCTTCACGCGCGAAGAAGTCAAGGCGATGGCCGTCAATGCGGTCCGCCTCATCAAGGAACTCACGGCCGAACACCCGGAAACCGAGTGGGTCTTGCAGTACAGCCCCGAGACCTTCAGCGACAGCGATCTGGACTTCGTGCTCGAGGTCTGCGACGCGGTCACCGAAGCCTGGGGCGCCACGCCCGAGGACAAGGTGATCCTCAACCTGCCCGCGTCCGTCGAGGTGTGCACACCCAACATCTACGCCGACAAGGTCGAGTGGATGCACCGCAACCTCGCACGCCGCGACAGCGTCATCCTCAGCCTGCACCCGCACAACGACCGCGGCACGGCCGTGGCCGCTGCCGAGTTGGGCATCATGGCCGGCGCCGACCGTATCGAGGGTTGCCTCTTCGGCAACGGCGAGCGCACCGGCAACGTCGACCTCGTCACGCTCGCGATGAACCTGTACACCCAGGGCATCTGGCCGGAGCTCGACTTTTCGGACATCAACACCATCGCGCGCACCGCCGAGCACTGCACGCAGTTGCCCGTGCATCCGCGCCACCCGTGGGTCGGCGACCTCGTGTACACGGCCTTCTCCGGCTCGCACCAGGATGCGATCAAGAAGGGCTTTGCCAAGCAGCAACCGGACGCCAAGTGGAACGTGCCCTACATGCCGATGGACCCGGCGGACGTGGGCCGCAGCTACGACTCGGTGATCCGCGTCAACAGCCAGTCCGGCAAGGGCGGCATCGCCTACCTGCTCGAAGCGGAGTACGGCATGGTCATGCCGCGCCGCCTGCAGGTGGAATTCTCCGGCGAGGTACAGCGCGTGACCGACGCCGAAGGGCGCGAGATGAACGCAGAGGCCATCTGGAATTTGTTCAACCAGACCTACATCGACACGGCTGATCCGGTTCGCTACGTGGAACATCACCTCTATGAAAGCGGCAAGGCCCAGGGCGTGCGCATCACGGTGGAGCACGACGGCGCCACCCATGTCATCTCCGGCGAGGGCAACGGCCCGATCGATGCGGCCGTGCATGCACTCAAGACGCTCGGCATCACGGTGGACGTGCGCAGCTACGAGGAGCGTTCGATGCCATCGGTGGGCGAAGGCAGCCACGCTCAGGCCTGCGCCTTCATCGAGGTGACGGCGCCGGGCGTTGCCGGCGAACGCTACGGCGTGGGCATCGACCCCAACATCGTTACCGCCTCGATCAAGGCCCTGCTCAGCGGCGCCAACCGCATCCAGGGCCACGCCGTGCAAGCCAAGGCGGCCTGAAGCCCCGGCGGGACGGCCGGCCCCCGGTGGGCCGTCCGTCCTTATTCATGCATCTGTCTCGCGTGGTAACGACACCACCACACGCAACCCGCCGGACTTGGCTTCGCCGAACAGCACGTTGCCTCCATGCAACTGGACGATGCGCTGCACGATGGCCAGCCCGAGACCAGCTCCACCCTCCGCGCCGCCACGGTAGAAGCGCTCAGTGAGCCGATGATGCAAGGACTCGGGTACGCCAGGTCCGTTGTCCTCGACGATGATGCGCACGACCTGCTCACCGGCGTGAAGTGCAACCCGGATCAAGCCGCCCCGAGGGGCATACTGCACCGCGTTGCCGACGAGGTTTTGCAGCAGGATGCCGACGCTGCCGGCATCGCAGGGCACGGTATAGTCGTCGGCATCAGCGGCCTCGAAACTTACCTCCTGTTCGCGCTGCAGTGCGAGCGGCACCATATCGGCCACTTCCCCGCGCAAGAAGTCGCGCAAATCGACCAGCGTGCGTTGCAGGCCGCCCTCCGGCTCCAGCCGGGCCAGGGTGAGTAGCTGGGAGATGACGCGCGTCGCGCGATCGACACCAGCGCCCAGGTGGCTCAACGCTTCCTCACGGTCAGCCGGCTCGTTGGCCTCGACCGCATTCTGGGCATGGATACGCAGCACCGCCAGCGGCGTGCGCAACTCGTGTGCCGCATCGGCAATGAAGCGCCGCTCCCGGCCAAGGACGCTGTCGACCTGACCGAGCAAGCGATTGAGCGCGGCGATGACCGGCTCGAGTTCCGCGGGCAAGGGGGCGAGCTTCAGCGGCGTCAGCCGTTCGGGGTCGCGTGCACGGATCATGGCGACCATATTGGCCAGCGGCTTCAGTCCCCAGCCGATCGCCAGCCACACCAGCAACGCGATCAGCGGCAGGCCAACGGCGTCCGGCAGCAGGCTGCGCAGCGTAATGCTGCCGATGAGCTCGCCACGCACATCCTCGCGCTCCGCGACCACGACCTGACGCCCCGAACCGTCACCAAGCACGAACACCCGCCAGCCATGCCCGCCGGCACGGATGTCGTGATATCCAAGCGATGCGCGCGCACCCGGTAACGCATCGCGCAGCCCTGCAGGGACGCTGGCTGATTCAAGCTGCACGGCGCCATCGGAATCGAGCAACAGAAACGCGAGCTTGGTCTCGTAGCGGTGTCCGGCCTCGTCATTGCCACTGCGCGAAATCGCCGTGTCGAGCGCGCGCTGTACGGCCTCACGACGCTCCGACTCAAAGCCAGCGTCGAGCATGCCCGAGAGCAGGCGGGCGCTGCGCGCGAGCTGGGCGTCGAACAGCTCTTCGATTTCGTGACGGGCATCGAGATAGCCCTTGGCCGACAGCAGGGTCATGGCCACGGCGAGCAGTCCGAGCACCGAAAACATCACGCGCGACCGGATCGAGCGCTTCATGGCTTGTCTGCCAGATAGCCCACACCGCGCACGGTGCGGATCAGCCTGGGGAAGAACTTGCGGCGCAGGTGATGCACGTGCACCTCCAGCGCATTGCTCTCCACCTCCTCGCCCCAGCCGTACAGCGCCTGCTGCAGCTTGTCGCGCGTGAACACGCGGCCGGGCTGGCTGAGCAGTTCGTGCAGCAACAGGAATTCCTTGCGCGTGAGCGACACCGGTGCGCCGCGCCAGGTCACGCTCTGACCGGCCGGGTCGAGCACGATCTCGCGGTATTCGAGCAGTGGCTGC
This sequence comes from uncultured Azoarcus sp., assembly GCA_963975885.1. Classification (GTDB taxonomy): domain Bacteria; phylum Pseudomonadota; class Gammaproteobacteria; order Burkholderiales; family Rhodocyclaceae; genus Pseudazoarcus. The sequence goes on along the minus strand of CAXBIS010000004.1, from coordinate 176,358 downwards.
GGACGGCTGAAGCTGCGCCGCAGCAAGGCACGCAGACGGGCCTTGAGTTCGGCCACATCGAAGGGCTTTATGAGGTAGTCGTCTGCGCCGGCATCCAGTCCGGCAATGCGGTCGGCGGTGGCATCGCGCGCGGTCAACACCAGCACGGGAATCACGTTGCCGGCCGCGCGAAGCACGCGCAGCAACTCGATGCCGTCCATCCGCGGCAGGCCCAGATCGAGAATGGCGATGTCGAAGCTCTCGCTCTGCAGCGCATGCAGCGCGCTGCGCCCGTCACGCATCCAGTCGACGGTGTAGTGCTCGGACTTGAGCGCGACGAGGATGCCCTCGCCCAGATCGGCATCGTCCTCGACCAACAGGATGCGCATCGGTTCTCCGTGGCGGGGACGGCCCGCCGCTCAGTTACGCGTCACTTCCTCGATCTGCGCGAGCAGCGCGTCGATCTCGCGACGCCGCCCCTCGTCGGCCAGTTCGCGCCCCGCACGGGGCGCGGCGGCACGGGCCTTGAGCAGCGCAGCACGGGCTTCATCATACCGGCGCTCGTGCAGCAGATAGTCGCCGTAGAAGAAGTTCGGGTCGATGCCGTCGGGGTTGATCGCGAGCGCCTGTTGCAGCAACTCTTCGGCGCGCCTGTCGTTACCGAAGCCGATCGGCCAGCCCGGCACCTGGTAGTACAGCGAGCCGAGACTGGTGTAGGCCGAGCCGTCGAGCGCTGCCGGGTCCTTGTCGAGCGCCGCCTCCAGATTGCTGCGCGCCTGCTTGACCAGATCAAGCGCGCCCAGCCCGCCCTTGGCGCCGGCCCACGAGGCCAGCACGATGCCGCGCCAGATCAGCAGCTCGGGCGCATCGGCCGACTCGGCCAGCGCCTGCTGCGCCGTAGCGTCGAGACGCTCGAAGGCCTTCTCCTGCTCCTTGGCGGACGCGCGGTACTTGATCTCGGCCCATTCGGACTGGATCTCCTCGAGCTTTTCCTGAGCGCGGGCGTCCAGCGCCTGGGCGTTCATGCCCCACAGGCACGCGGTGAGAAACAGGATCTTGCGGATGGCGCTCATGCGATTCTCCTTTCGGTGACAGGGTCGCCGGCGAAACGCCGCACGACCGGAAGATGCTTGCGTAGCGCGCGGTCCACGCAGCGCGGCAGCAGTCCGTTGATGCGTACGAACAGGCGCTCGGGCCACCCGAGATAGGTTTCCTTGCGGCCCGAGGTCAGCGCCAGCAGCACGGCCGCTGCGACCTGCTGCGGCGAATCCATGCCCACGCCCAGATCGCGGTTCATGGCCTCGATGGCTGCGCTGTTCATGCTGGTGCGGGTGGCGCGCGGCGCGACGTAGAGCACGCGGATGCGCGTGTCCGCCAGCTCGCGTCGCAGGGCCTCGGAATAGCCCCGCAGCGCGAACTTGGTAGCGCAGTAGACGGCGTAGCCGGGGTAGCCGATGGAACCCAGCGTCGAGCCGACATTGAGCACCACCGCCTCGTCCGCCTCGCGCAGCAGCGGCAGCAGGCGGCGTGTGAGCTGCAGTACGCTGGTGACGTTGGTTGCGACCAGGGTTTCGAGCGCGTCGTCGTCCTGATCCTCGACCAGCGCGAAGCCGCCCGCACCGGCGCAGTTGAGCAGGCAGTTGAGCCGACCGAAGTCGTGTGCGGCGGCGAGCACGGCGTCGCGCCCGGCGCGTTCGTTCAGGTCGGCGCACACCGTCGTGACGCAGCCCGGGAAGCGCTCTGCCAGTTCGCGCAGGGCTGGCTCGCGGCGACCGACCAGCAGCACCTGCGCGCCCTCGCGGCACATGCGTTCGGTCACCGCGCGGCCGATGCCGCCCGTGGCGCCGGTGACGATGGCGCGGCAGTGTTCGAGCCTCATGCCGTCACCTCCTCGCGCACGCGCGGCAGGCTGCGGAACATGTCGCCGTACAGGCGATACACGACCTTGGCCGTGCGCACCACGGCCTCGCGGTCGTCGGGGTGGTAGAAGCGGTTCATCAGGCCCTGGTAGGTCTGCATGTGGCCGATGTCGAGGCTGCCGTGCGAGCACAGGTAGCTGAAGGCCGCATCGGGCAGGTCAAGCGCCCGCTGGATGCGCTCGGCGGCATCGGTGGCCAGCGCGATGCTGGTGCCCTCAAGTACCAGCACCATGCCGAACATGCTCACCGGGCTGGTGCGCGCGATGCGGTCGTACACGTAGCTCACCATCAGCTCAGTGGGCAGCGAGGGCTGGCCCTCGACCACCCGCAGCAGATCGGCGCCGCAGGCGCGCAGGTCGTTGAGAATCCACTTCTCGTGACCGACCTCCTCCTCGATGTACTCGGCCACCGCCGTGCGCAGCCAGTCCAGACGCTCGGCCGACAGACCGGCGCCGCAGGCCATGAGCAGCGGCACGGTGTGCTTGACGTGGTGATAGGCCTCCGTGAGGAAGGCCACGTAGCCCTCCAGCGAGACGCGGCCGGCCTCGACGTCGCTGAAGATGGGCGCCGACAACAGGTAGCTGCGCTCGGCGGCGGTGCGATCGAGCAGGCTGTCATAGAAGTTCATGCGGGTTCTCCGGTCGAGTTTGCGGTGAGCCGGCCGCGCGCGAACAGGCGCTCGATCGCCGGCAGGTAGTGCGCGACCAACACGTCACGGCACAATCGGCCGTTGGCGGTAGCGAATCCATTGGCCGCGGTGAACGGGATATCCGCGCGCAGCCAGCGGTGCACACGCAAGTAGTCGGGAAGCTCGGCGTTGACGGCGGCCACGGTCGCAGCCAGTTCGACGTCGCCGACCGCGGCACTGCGCGGCACCAGCACGGCGACGTTCTCGGACAGCGCCTCGCCGTACAGCCAGGCCTGCGCCACGGACGCGCGGGCGGTAAGCTCGGCCTCCACCCACTCGGGGCTGACGTTGCGCCCCCAAGCAGTGATGAACTGGCTCTTGCGACGCCCGAGCAGTTCGAGAAAGCCGTTCTCGATGCGACCCAGATCACCGGTGGCGATCCATTCCGACGCGAGGGGCGACTCGCCGGCGTAACCGAGCATGTGCGGCCCACGTACCCACACTTCACCCGCGGCATCGATGCGCAGCGCGCAGTGCGGCAGCGGCCGGCCAACTGCACCGACGCGTCGGGCAGCGGGCGTGTTCAGACACACCACCGAGGCGCATTCGGTCAGCCCGTAGCCCTCGAACACCGGCAGGCCTGCGGCGGCCGCACGGCGCAGCAGATCGGGCGACACGCGCGCGCCACCAACCGCAATGAAGCGCAGAAATTTCCGCAACGGCGCGCCCCGCTCGGCGGCGGCAACGAGCACCTGCAGCAGTTGTGGCATCAGGATCAGGCTGTGCGGGGCGTGCCGCGCGAGCGTGGCAACAAGACGCTGCACCTCCACTGTCGAACCCGTGAAACCGACCTCGTCGAGCGAGGGCAGTACGACCTCGACGCCAGCGAGCAGCGACGCATATACGCCGGCCACGTTCTCCAGCAGAACTGCCAGCGGCAATACGCACAGATGGCGTTCGACGCCGCTCGGGGCCGTTACCTCACGAATGCTGCCGGCCACCGCGAACAGCGCTTCAGCACCCAGACACACCCCCTTGGGCTGGCCGGTGGTGCCGGAGGTGTAGGTGATCTTCAGCGTGCCGTCCGGCAAGGCCGGCGCGTCGGCCACGCTGCGGCGCGCAAGCCCGTGCTCGACCTGCATGAAGCCGTGGGCCAGCCATGGCTCCAGTGCGTCGCAAACGAGCGCATCGACACCGGCTGAATCCAGCACGTGACGCTTCTGCCCCGCGGAGAAGAACCCCGGCACAGGCACGCACACACAGCCAGCACGCAGCAAGGCCAGATCCCACAGCACCCAGCTGACGCCATTGTCGAGCGCAAGCGCCACGCGCCGGCAATCGAAATGCATGAGCCGGGCAACACGCGCCTCGACTTCGGCCAGCACCTGCGCGCCGTTGAGGACACGCACGCCGTCGCCCAGCACCTGGGCATCGCCGCGTGCGGCAATCGCTTCGAACAGCGCCTCAGGCCACGGCCGCATGGCAGCCTCCGTCGCCGTTCGCATACAGGGGTCGATGGTTCGTTTGGCGGAACACCCCGCGCGTGACCAGGGTTTCGAAACCGCCTCGGATGGCACCGGCCATCACGCGCGGATGTCCATCGTAGTAGCGTCCCCAGTCCTCACGCTCGTCACCCATGCGGGCGGCGTCAGCCTTGCCCAGGACCAGCGGCGCCAGCGCCAGACGGTGGAAACTGTTGGACACTTCGGTGGTGGCGGTGAACACCACCCATTCGAAGCCCTCACCCACCAGCAGATCGGTCAGCGCCACGATCAGCAGCCGCGCGTGCCCGATCCCCAGCGCAGCGAGGTTTCCGACCTCGGCAATGCGCCCGCGCGGCACGCCCACGCCGTGCCTGAGCGCCAGCTCGACCTCCACCGGCCGATCAAGGTAGCGCTCCAGAAACAGCGCGCCGCTTGCCGCATCACGCACCCCGACGGCGGCGCGCAAATGCCCCTCAACATCTTCCAGCGCAAGCAGGTCGGGCATGAAATGCCGGATCCGTGCATCGTGGCGCTCTGCAAAGCGCGCGCCGATGAAGGCCTCCAGCGCCTGCCGGCGCGGCGTGGGCGCACCGCGCCGGACGCGCCGCAGGAACAGCGGACAATCGCCGATGCGCGCCAGCGCGGCGTCTTCAGAATTGAGGTCGAATGCCATGAAGGGGTCTCCGGATGCGTCGGAGCCGATTCTTCAGGGGGCGGATTAAGCGAACCTTAAGTCTCTCAAGAAAGAAGAATGGCCCGCACGATCCGCAGACCGAACGGGCCATGGCAAAGATGCAACGGCCGCGAACGGCCGTCGGGCGCGCCTACATGCTCGCGCGGTAGAACACGTAGTCGGCCTGGTAGCGCACCTGCTGCTCGGCACCGGCGTTGGCCTTGCCGCACGCCGCTGCCGGCGCGACCCCGCCCTTGGTGTTGAGGCGCTGCACGAAACTCACGCCCTGCATTGCGCCCATGCCCTCGGCCGGGGCGGCCTTGACGAGCTGCAGTGCGATATTGCCGTCGCCGCCCGGCGCCATGCCCTGCTGTTTGCCGGTGATCTTCGAACCGTCGGCGGATTCCCAGGTCGGGCCGCCGTAGTACTTGCCGATGGCCTTGTTGTCCTTGTCGAACAAGGTCGCGACCGGCGCGACGAAGGTCCAGGCGTAGCCGCCCGGCGCATCGGCCTTCTCGCGGCAGGCGTAGGTGATCTCGCCGATACCGACGGTCCACAGCTTCATCGTGTTGCCGGCCGGCACCTGCACCGGTGCGGGCAGCGCGGCGTTGTCGACCATCGCGGACGCGGACGTCGCACCGACGACGAGGGAGGCGGCAAGAATCGAACGGATTGCAGACATGCTTGTTCTCCTGTGAGTCTGAAACATCATCTGGATCGGGTGGCCCCCGCATGCCGGGTGCCTGTCTCCTCTACGCGCCGCGGCTGCTGCCGGATGCAGTGACGAACGTCACGGATGTAAGCATTCGTTGCGGCACTCCCTGCATCCGGGATCGCTGCACCGACGTACCTGCAGTTGATGACCCGCTTGCGCGCAGCCGCGGAGGGTTAACATGTCGGGGGATTTCAGGATGACGAGGCAGGCCGGGTGCTCAACGGCGACGACGACAGGTTTGATGCGGACGATGCTCGCGCCGTGCGTGCGCGTCCGGATACGCTCGACGTCACGCCGCCCGACGACGACGCACGACTGCAGGCCTGGATCGCCAGCATCGTCGGGCGTGACGAAGCAGCGCTCGCTGCGCTCTACGATGCGCTGGTCGGCCGCGTCTTCGGCCTGGCGCTGCGCATCGTGCGCCAGCGTGCTCTGGCAGAGGAGGTCACCGAAGACGTGTTCTGGCAGGTGTGGCGCCAGGCACCTCGTTTCGATTCCGCTCGGGGCAGTGCAATGGCCTGGTTGATGACCATTGCCCGGTCGCGCGCGCTCGACGCCCTGCGCCGCACGGTCTCGCCCGAAGTCGCCGACGACGATGCGATTGCCGCAGCGGCCGATGCGGACGGCGGCGCCAACCCGTTCGACCTGCTCAGCGCCATCGACGAGCGCAATCACCTGCACGCCGCGCTGCAAGTGCTCGACGCGCAGCCACGCCAACTGCTCGCGCTGTCCTTCTTCCGCGGCCTCACGCACGACGAGATCGCCCAGCACACCGGCCTGCCATTAGGCACCGTGAAATCGCACCTGCGGCGCAGCCTTTTGCAGTTGCGCGAAACTCTGCAGGCCACCATCACACGAGGAAGCAGCACGCCATGAACGAGCGCGACGAGCGCGACACCCTGGTCGACCTGTTCGGACCGGCCCTGGGCGATTCGCCCCCACCGGCAGACAGCGGCATGCGCGAACGCCTGCTGGCACGCGCAGCGGCGAGCCGCGCCCGCCATGCCGGCCAGCGCACCGTGCGCACCAACAACGGGGCATGGCGCACCCTCAAGGCCGGCGTGCGCGCCAAGACCCTGTACGACGGCGCACACGGCAGCTCCGTATTGATCGAACTGGCCCCCGGCGCCAGCCTTCCCCCGCACCGTCATCGCCATTTCGAAGAAGGCATCGTGCTGCGCGGCTCACTGCAGATGGGCGAACTGGATCTCTGCCCCGGCGACTATCACGTCTCCGCACCGGGCAGCCGCCACGCCACCATCAGCTCGCACGACGGCTGCCTGACCTATCTGCGCGGCAGTTCGCTGGGCAGCGCGGCCGGGGTGGTGATCGAACTGCTCGGTGGTCTGTTGCCGGGCGAGGGCGAAGCGCCGATCACCGTCACGATCGCGGACGGCATCTGGCGACCGCTCGCCGAAGGCGTGGAGGAGAAGCCCCTGTGGCACGACGACGAACGGGTCTCGCGCTTTCTGCGCTTCGCCCCCGGCGCGCGGCTGCCGGCCGTGATCTGCACGCGTGACACCGAAATCCAGCTTGTATCGGGCGAGGTCTTCTGCGGTGACATCCTGCTGTGCCGCCAGGACTTCCATCTGCTGCCGGCCGGGGCCGAGCTGCAAGCGCTGTCCAGCGACCTTGGCGGCGTGGTGTTCATCCACGGCCGCTTCAACTGACGACCCTCGGGGCGGCAGCACGACCGACGCCTTGCCGGAGTCGAAACCGGACGGCACCTGCGCAAATCGACACTCAGCCGCCAAGCTCTGCTATGCGCCGTTCGATATGCCGTCGCTCGGCGCCCTGACGCGTCAGGGCCATCGCCCTGCCCCATGCGGCAAGGGCATCCTCGCGCTGGCCGAGCCGCGCGCACAGTTCGCCGCGGGCGGCATGCGCGAGCGGGTATTCGGAAAGCGCCCCGCGCGCGAGCACGTCATCGACGAGTACCAGCCCGGCTTGTGGCCCGTCACGCATGGCCACCGCCACAGCGCGATTCAGCTCCACCACCGGCGACGGTTCGACGCGCAGCAGGACGTCGTACAGGCCGACGATCTGCACCCAGTCGGTATCCCCGGCGCACGGAGCCTCGGCATGCACGGCGGCAATGGCGGCCTGCAGACAGTACGGGCCGAAGCGGCGCGAAGTGAGCGCGGTCTCCACCAGCAAACAACCCTCGGCGATCAGTTCAGCATCCCACAGACTGCGGTCCTGTGCGTCGAGCAGCACCAGCTCGCCGGCGGCGTCGGTGCGGGCGGTGCGACGGGACTCATGCAACAGCATCAGCGCCAGCAGGCCGGCCACTTCGGGCTCGGGCAGCAGGCGCAGCAGCAGACGGGCAAGACGGATGGCTTCGGCGCACAGGTCGGCGCGAGTGAGCGCCTCGCCGTCCGACGCGGCGTAACCTTCGTTGAACACCAGATAGATCACGCGCAGCACGCTCGCCAGACGCTCAGGCAGTTCCGCCGCGCCCGGCACCTCGTAGGGAATGCGCGCGTCGCGGATCTTGGCCTTGGCACGCACGATGCGCTGCGCCAGCGTCGGCACGGGCACGAGAAAGGCACGCGCAACTTCCTCTGTGGCCAGCCCACACACCTCGCGCAGGGTCAGCGCGATCTGCGCGTCGGGCGCGAGCGCCGGGTGGCAGCAGGTGAAGACCAGCCGAAGCTGGTCGTCTGCCAGCAGTTCCGGATCGGCCGGGTCGAGGCTGGCCGGATCGACCTCGGCATCGGGCTCGTCGAGCGGCTCGAAGCGTCGCTGACGGCGGATGCCGTCGATGGCGCGGAATCGTCCGGTGGAAACCAGCCAGGCCGCCGGATTTTCCGGCACACCGTCGCGCGGCCATTGCTCCAGCGCCGTGCGAAACGCTTCATGCAGGGCCTCCTCGGCAAGATCGAAGTCGCCCAGCAAACGAATCAGCGTGGCCAGCACACGACGCGAGTCAGCCCGCCAGACGGACTCGATCGCGTCGCGTACGTCGTCGCTCATTCGGGCTTGAAGCAGAACTCGGCACCGGCGCGCTCGATCTCCTCGGGCGACACCTCGCGCACGTGCTGCGCCATCGACCAGCGGTGACCGAAGGGGTCGACCACCACGGCGTAGCGATCGCCCCAGAACATGTCTTGGGGCGGCATTTGCGTCGTGCAACCGGCATCGAGCGCGCGCTGGAAAGCGGCGTCGCAGTCGGCCACCGGCAGGTTCAGGGTAACGCCACTGCCGCCCAGATCGGCCGGCGACGGGCAGCCACACTCGAGTGAAGCCTCGCCGAGATAAAACACCGCGTCGCCCAGGCGCAGCGCGGCGTGCATGAGCATGCCGTCGGGGAGCTTGTGCACCGCCAGCGCTTCGGTACCGAAGGCGGTACGATAGAACTCGATCGCCTCCGCAGCGTTGCGGCATGCGAGGTGGGCGATCAGGGAATGTGCGTTTTGGCTCATCGTTGTCTCCCCGGTTCAGTCGGCTTGCAGTTCGCGAATGGGGCGCACTTCGATGCTGCCGATCTGCGCCGGGGGGATGCCGGCGGCGACCTGAATCGCCGCGTTCAGGTCGGCCGCCTCGATCAGATAGAAGCCGGCCAGTTGCTCACGCGTTTCGGCAAAAGGCCCGTCGGTGACCGACACCTTGCCGTTGCGCACACGCACCGTGGTGGCGGTCTCAACGGGCTGTAGGGCCTGCCCCGCCACAAAGTGGCCGCTGGCGATGAGTTTTTCGACGTAGTCCATGCAATGGCGGTCTCGCTGCTCGCGCATCGGCGCTTCCTCGCCATAGACCAGACACAGGTATTTCATGTTGTTCTCCGCTGGATCGGGGGTCTTCCCGTAAGCTTGTCGAAGTGCCTCGGCCGAAATCGACAGCTTTTACGTGATTTACGTGAATTTCCGAAACAGATGAATCCCGAAGACCTCGAACTGCTGCTGACCCGCCAGATGCCCTACGGGAAATACAAGGGTCGGGTCATTGCCGATCTGCCCGGAAACTATCTGAACTGGTTCGCCCGCGAAGGCTTTCCCAAAGGCGAGATCGGCCGACTGCTGGCGCTGATGCAGGAACTCGACCACAACGGCCTGTCGCCCCTGCTCGACCCGCTGCGACGCTGAAGCAGCGGTTTGCCCATCGCGCCTCGGCGATGCCTGCGAACTCAATGCAGCTTCACTGACGGATGCGCAGGACGACGCACTGCACTGGCGACCGTCTCCAGCACCGTGGCTCCGACACCCTGAACCGTCATCCTGTGGCTGTGGTAGAGCATCCGGTACATGGCGCCCGCAAGCCAGCCTTCGACCCGAAACCCGCGTCCCTGCAAGAAACCCATCAGACGGCCCACGGTATCCTCGTCGCCGAGTGACACCAGCGCGCCCCGGTTGCGGAAGCGGAACGACGCCGTGCACTCGCCGCGGCTGCGCGTCGGCAAGACGCGAGCAAGATGGCTGGCTTGCTGGTGCGCGACCTGGGCCAACGGAGGGAGAATGCCCCCGCCCGCCGCCGGCGTGGCTGCGCAATCGCCGATCACGTAGATGTCCGGGTCCCGCGTAGTCGCCAGGTCGTTCCTCACGAGCAGTCGATTGGCCTCGTCGACTTCCAGCCCATCGAGCTCGGCGAGAAACGATGGCGCCCGGATGCCCGCGGCCCATACCGCGATGTCGGCCGGCAGGACCCGCCCCGAGTCGGTGCGGATGTCCGTCTCCGTAACCTCGGAAACCTTCTCGTCGGTCAGTACCTCCACCTTCATGCCTTCGAGTCGCTCATGCACGGCACGGGCGAGATCTTCGCCAAGCCCCGGCAGGACTCTCGCTCCGGCCTCGATCAGGCGGATACGTACGTTGCGCTCGGGGTCGAGCCGGTCGAGACCGTATGCAGCCAATGCGCCGATGGCATGGTGCAACTCGGCAGCGAGTTCGACCCCGGTGGCACCCGCCCCGACGATGGCAAGGCTCAATTGACCCGGATCCTCGTCACCCGACCCGTTCGCCCTGTAGCACGCGTTGATCAGGCGTTGGTGAAACAAATCCGCCTCGGCAGCCGTATCGAGCGCATACATGTACCGCCCGACCCCCGGTATGTCGAAGTCGTCGCTGACCGACCCGACGGCAATCACCAGCGTATCGTAGGGAATGCGGCGCTCGGGCAATACCAGCTCCCCCTCGTTGCCGCGCACCTCGGAGACGACCACCTGCCGCGCCGCACGGTCCAGCCCGCTCATCGCCCCGCGGCAGTATTCGAAGCCCCTCTGATGGGCCTGATAGAGATAATCGATGCGTTCGTCGTGCACGCTCATGCTGCCGGCGGCCACCGCGTGCAGTCGCGGCTTCCATGTGTGGGTGCGGTCCCGGTCAATGAGCGTGACGTCGACCCGGCCCTTGCGACCGAGACGGGACGCAAGCTCCAGTCCGCCGGCCCCACCCCCGACAATCACGATTCGGTGCGATCCGTCGTTCCGGCTTTTCGCCATAAGCCTCCCCTTTGCCTGATTGACCATTCGCAGTGCTGCCGTTCGGACACACCCGACCCTCAGCCCGCTGCGGGTCGGGGGCGGCGCAACGGCTCCCGCGCATCGTGCCCGAATCGAACAACCCGCGCAGACGCACTGGGCGTTCGCATGTAACGAGACGTGTAACTACGCCACCGCTAGCCTGGCACTGCGCAGCATCAGTCCATTTCCAGCAACGCCGCAAGCTCGTTACACAGGAAATCCCGGAACAAACGCACCCGCGCGGGCGCGCGCAAGCCACCAAGACTGATCGCATGCATGCGCGCGCGGGCGATATGCCAATCCGGCAATACACGGACCAGGCGCCCGGCGGCGATGCCTACCGCAGCCACCGGTGCAGGAATCGACGCGATCCCGCCACCCGCCGCGACCAGGCGGGACACACTGGCGTAATCCGAACTGCGCACGACTGCGCGCACGGTGACGTGTTCCACCCTTGCCCGGCGGTCTGTCAATGTCAGCGGCACGGCGACCGCAGAGCCATGCGCAGCGACGAAATCGTGATGGGCAAGCTCGTTCGGCGTCTGCGGCGAGCCGCATTCAGCCAGATAGTGCGGCGCCGCATACAGGTTCATGCTGAAATCGATCAGCTTCAAGGCACGGTAGCCCATGTCCGGAAGATCGCCGGGCAAGGCACGCAGCGCAAGATCGATGCGGTTCGCCGCGAGATCGAGGGCCGCATCATCTAGCAGCAGCTCGACCGTCATCTGCGGATGCAACTGGCGAAACCGCACGAGAATGGAGGGCAATACGTCCATCCCGAAATCCACCGGCGCGGTAACGCGCAGATGGCCGCTTGGCACCTTGCGCGAGGCCTGTGCCGCCTCAGCCGCATCGTCGAGCAGGCGCAGCGATTCGCGTGCGCGCTCGAAGAAGGCCTCGCCCTCGCCCGTTGGTGATACTGCGCGCGATGTACGTGCGAGCAGCGACACGCCCAGACGCCGCTCCAGCCGCGATACCCGACGGCTGACCGACCCTTTGGTTTCCCCCAGCAGGCGCGCAGCCGCTGAAACCGTGCCGAACTCGACCACCGCACAGTACGCGCGCACATCCTCGAGCGCGCCACCGATGGTTTCCGATTCATCAACCATATGTTGCATATTAGCCATCTTCACGCGGAATCGGAATCGACGCATCATGCATTCCAGCAGCACACAACAAACATCCCCAAGGAGAGAGCAATGAACACCAAGCATTCCGCACTGGCCGGCATCGGCCGCAGTCTCGACAATCTCGCGCCGCTGGCCTGGCCCATCGTGCGCATCACCACCGGCCTGCTGCTGATGCCGCACGGCGCACAGAAGCTGTTCGGCTGGTTCGGCGGTCACGGGCTGGAGGCCACCGGCCAGTTCTTCGCCGGCAACCTCGGTCTGGAGCCTGGCATCCTGTTCGCCTTTCTCGCCGGCTTCGTGGAGTTCTTCGGCGGCCTGGCGCTGGTGCTGGGCCTGCTCACGCGCCCGGCTGCGCTGGGCGCAGCAGTGCTGATGGGCGTGGCGATGACGGTACACATCCCCAACGGCTTTTTCTGGAGCGCCGGCGGCTACGAGTACCCGCTGATGTGGGGCCTGCTGGCCGTGGCGATCTTCCTGCGCGGCGGCGGCGAGGCCTCGCTGGATCGCAAGCTCGGCCTGCCGTTCTGAGTACTTCCTGCGCCAATCACGAGGCCCGGCGCGTCCGGGCCTTTTTCATTCGAGGAGTCGATCATGAGCAACCCCGAACGCCTGCCCACACTGTTCATCCCCCACGGCGGCGGCCCCTGCTTCTTCATGGACTGGAACCCGCCACACGCCTGGGACCGCATGGCCGACTGGCTGCGCGCCGTGCCGCAACTCATCGGCCAGCGCCCGCGCGCCGTACTGGTGATCTCGGCGCACTGGGAAGCGCCGGCCTTCACCGTGAATACGCGCGAACAGCACGAGCTGCTGTTCGACTACTACGGATTTCCCGAACACACCTACCGTCTGCAGTGGCCCGCGACGGGCGATGCGGCGCTTGCAGGACGCGTGGCCGACTTGCTCGCCAAAGCCGGCCTGCCGGTGGCACGCGAGACGGCACGAGGGCTGGATCACGGCGTATTCGTGCCCTTCAAGCTGATCGACCCGGACGCGAGCATTCCGGTCGTGCAGCTGTCACTGCGTGCCGGGCTGGATTCGGCCGAGCACATCGCGTCCGGCCGGGCACTGGCGCCGTTGCGCGACGAGGGCGTGCTGATCGTCGGATCGGGCATGAGTTTTCACAACATGAGCCGTTTTCGCCGCGACAACACCGGGCAGGATTCCGACTCGGTGGCCTTCGACCGCTGGCTGGTCGACACCGTCGCCCAGCCGAGAGACGTACGCGAGGCTGCGCTGGCCGCCTGGGAGTCGGCCCCTTCGGCACGCGCTTCCCACCCGCAGGAAGAACACCTGATCCCGCTGCATGTCGTCGCTGGCGCTGGCGCCGATGACGCTGGCCGGCAGGTCCTGGCCGACCGCGTGCTCGGCAGCGCGCAATCGGCCTTCGCCTTCGGTCTTTGATCGATTCGTGCGCGCGGCACGAATTCGGGCATAGTGGGTCGACAGGGTGCCGCATGCGGGGCGCCCGTCTGTCCCGAAAGAGGTCTTCGATGAAACTGTTCGCCTGCGGACGATGCGGCAATCGTCTGTATTTCGAGAACACCTCGTGCACGCGCTGCGACGCGACGCTGGGCTTTCTGCCCGAGCGCACGCAACTGCTCGCGCTCGAGGCCGAGGGCGACGACCTGTGGCAGCCGGCCGGCGAATCGACGCGCTACCGGCTGTGCGCCAATTACAGCGACCATGCGGCGTGCAACTGGCTGGTGCAAGCCGAGACGGGCGATCGCTACTGCCTGGCCTGCCGCCTCAACCGCACGATCCCCGATCTGGGCGTGCCCGGAAATCTCGACCTGTGGCGCACCATGGAGTCGGAGAAGCGCCGTCTGGTGTACTCGCTGCTGCGCCTGGGCCTGCCGGTGCGCCCGCGCTCCGGCGACCCCGACGGACTGCAGTTCGATTTTCTCGCCGACACCGAGTCCGCCGAGGGCTGGCGCGAACCGGTGATGACCGGCCACGCCAACGGCCTGATCACGATCAACATCGCCGAGGCCGACCCGGCCGAGCGCGAGCGCATGCGTGGCGCGATGGACGAGCCCTACCGCACACTGCTGGGGCACTTCCGTCACGAGTCAGGCCATTACTATTGGGATCGACTGATCCGCAACTCGCACTGGCTGGACGAATTCCGCACCGTCTTCGGCGACGAGAGTACCGACTACGGCGCGGCACTGCAGCGCCACTACGACCACGGTGCGCCTCCCGACTGGCCGGAGCGTTTCGTCAGCGCCTATGCCAGCGCCCACCCCTGGGAGGACTGGTCGGAGACCTGGGCGCACTACCTGCACATCGGCGATACGCTGGAGACGGCCTGGCAGTTCGGTCTGCATATCCGCCCACGCGCCGGCGGGTCCGACACGGCGCCGGCGGCGCACGACTTCGACCCCTTCCGCGCGCACGACATCGACGAACTGCTGCGTCTGTGGTTTCCGCTGACCTTCGCGCTCAACAGCCTCAATCGCAGCATGGGCCACCCCCACGCCTATCCATTCGTGCTCTCTGCACAGGCCATCGCCAAGCTCGGCTTCGTGCATCGCGTGGTGCGGAGTGCGCGCGCCTGAAGCGGACACCGCAACACGCCCGCGAATCGCGCAAGGCGATCCGCGGGCGACCGACATCAGCCGTAGCGCCGATCCTTGAACGACACCGTGCGCGCGTAGTCGTCGACGGTGCCTACACGCAGGATGCTGCCCCAGGTGCCCTTGTAGTAGGGCACGACGTTGCGATCCACCCAGGACGTGACGACGTCGCCGTGCACACCTTTGATGTAACCGAACAGCATGAAGGTATGGTCGCGCTTGATAGCCTCGATCGGGTAGGCCATCGCGTAGGTGCTGCCGAAGTCGTTGAAGACCTCGACCACGTCGCCGGGGGCCACGCCCAGTTCCTTCGCGTCCTCGAGGTTCATCTCGAGATAGGCCATCGGATAGCGGTCACGCACGAAGGCGTTGTACTGGTCATGATAGGCGGTCTGCCACACCTCGTTGGCGCGCCCGCCGTTGATCCAGAAGCGGTGCTTCGCCTTCTGTCCGGCAACCATTTCGGGCAGGCCGTTGTAGGGCGCCGGTTTGAAGTGCGCCTTGCCGTCCGGCGTGTCGAAGCGGTAGTCGGCGTAGATCATCTCTGTGCCGATCAGGCGTCCGTCGCGCACCTCGCGGACGGGCAACTGCACGCCGTTGTTGCCGGCCTTGCGCAACAGCGCGTAGGTGGCCAGATGTCCGGTCGGCCCACCCTGACTGTCGATGGGCTCGACGCCGGGACGGCCTGCGCGGCGGAATCCGTCGTTGAAGGCGTCCTCTTCGCTCGTCCAGTCGAAACCGGCAAAGCGCTGCGCCATCTCGGTGTTGCCGTCGCGCTCGTACAGTGCCTTCAGGGTGTTGGCGATGTCCGCCGCGATCAGGCAGTCGGGCCTGGCCGAACCCGGCGGGTCCATGAACTTCTCGGACAGACGCAGGCGGCGCTCGCCGTTCATCGAAGTCAGGTTCATCTCGCCCGGATGGGCGGCGGGTAGCAGCAGATGCGCCTCCTCGGCGAGCGTGGTCGGATACAGGTTGATCGCCGCGATGTACATCCCGCCCTGGTACTTGCAGGCGTTGTAGATGACGTCGACCAGTTCCTCGACACTCGCGCCGCGCGCCCGCGCGACCGCCTCGTTGACGATCTTTGCGCGACGGCTCAGGACGAGGCGGTGCCGCTCGGCGTTGAGCGTGGTCTGGAACGGGTTGGTCGCCCACAGCGTGTACATCAGGCCCTTGCCGGCGATGACTTCCTGGTCGATGTAGATCTTGCGATCGCCCGGATACGGCGGCCGCGTATAGCCCTCCTGGTGACCGCCCAGACGGCACACGCCGGTGCCGCGGCGGCCGACGTTGTGGGTCGCGATCACCAGGCCCACCAGCGCGCTCTGGATGACGTAATTGTCGTTGCCCCAGATGATGCCCTTCTCGTAGGGATGGAAGGTGCGCGGACGATGGCCGGAGGCCTTGGGCTTGTAGGCCCACTCGGCCGCCCGCACGATCTTCGCCTCGGGCAGGCCGGTGGCCTTCGCGCCCTCCGCGAGGCTCATGCGATTGGTGCGCAGGGCGTCCTCGAAGCCGCTGGTATGGGCGGCGATGAACTCAGCGTCGTGCCAGCCCTGCTCGACGACGTAGGTAAACAAGGTGTTGAACAGGGCTGTGTCCGAACCCGGCTCGATGTCCAGGTGCAGTACGTTGTCCTTGCCGGCGATCTGCTCGGCGATCGCGACGGTGGCCGAGCGGCGCGGGTCGATGATGACGATCTTCGCCGCGGCCGCGCTCTCGCCCGGGAACCATTGCTTTTTCTTCTCCACCGTCGCGCCCGACAGGTTCGCCACCCAGTGATTGAGGAAGTAGTTGGTCTGCGTCTCGTACGGGTTGGCACCGGTACACACGATGCAGTCGGCCAGCTGCGCGTCCTCGTAGCTGTTGTTGAGTTCGCCAATGCCCATCTCGCGGGTGGCGTGGCACTCGGAGTTGTAGGCCGGGCGGTTGTGGATGCGCACCATGGGTGTCTTGAGCGCGCTGAACATCAGCTTGCCGGTACCCCAGGTGTTCTCGAAGCCACCGCCGGCTCCGCCGTGATCGAAGCAGTCGAAGAACAGGGCTTCGGGCCCGTCGTTGTCGAGGATCTTGCGCGTCAGCCCTGCATACAGCGCCAGCGCATGCTCCCAACTCGTGTCCAGCCACTGGTCGCCACGCTGGATGCGCGGATGCTTGAGGCGCTCGCGTCCGATACCGTCGGAGGCATACATGTAGCTGGCCATCTTGCCCCCGCGCGTCGACGACAGGCCGCTGTTGACCACGCATTCCTTGTCCGGCACGACCATGATGTTCCAGCGCTTACCGGCATGGTCGGTGACGGTGTTGGTCATGGCCTGCGTCATCGTCGTCGCCAGCGGTGGAAGCTGGCGGCGGAAATCCAGCCCCAGCGCGTTGTCCGCCGGCGCACGTCCGCCCTCGCGGTTGGCGTCCCACTTGTAGACGTGGTAGCCGCATCCGACGATGCAGAAGTGGCAGGTCATGTTGCTCTTCTGTGCATCCGCCGGGGGCAGCGCGATGCGGTCCTTGATCTTCGTGCTCATGGCGCGCCTCCTCAGAGAATGTTGGACTGACGACCGTAGATCAGGCCGTCGACGCCGACCGCGTGCACACCGCCGGTCTTCGTGTCGTAGTGAAGAACGATGCGCGGCAGGTTCTCGGTGGCCTGGCCGCTGACCATCTGGCCGCCGGTCTCGGGGTCGAAGATCGAGAAGTGGCAGCCGCACTTGAAGGTGCGCGTGTCGCCGTCGTACTGCACCGGACAACCCATGTGCGTACAGAAGGCGCTGTAGGCGACGATGTCGCCGTCCGGCCCGACACCGCCGGGCACCGGCTCACCCATGCGCAGCAGATAGCAGGGCGAATCCTCGTCCGGATAATTGAACATGCTGACCTTGTTGACCGGCAACTCGGCCGCCGCCGCCACTCGCCGGTCCGGGTAGGCCAGCGTCGTGCTGCCGGCTGCGGCGTCGGCCGCATGCGCCTCGCGTAGCGGCAGCAGCGCCGATCCGGCCACGGCGGCGGCCATGCCGCCGGACCGCATGAAGAACAGTCGGCGAGCGGGTTTTACGTTATCCATGTCGTCTCCTCCTCGGTTGCAGACACGAACTGACTCGCAAGCGGCGTGCCACGAGATCAACCCCCGCAATTCGGGCATGTTGCGAAAATCGGACCGATGCAGTGATTCGTTTTGGTAACATTCACGAATCCCAGATCGTTACGACATCGTAACCACCGGAGGAGACCATGCGTAGACGGGATTGCCTCGGATTGCTCGCCGCGCTGGCATGGCCCGCGCTCGGCACCGCTGCGGAGTCCGGCCCGGACAGGACGCTGCGCATCGGACTGACACCGGTCATCCTGGCCGACCAGGCCGCGTTCCTGACGCGCTGGGCGGCCTACCTGGAAGAGCGCTGCAGCGTACCGCTGCGTTTTGTCGCACGCGAGTCCTATCAACCGGTGCTCGACCTGCTGCTCACGCAGCGCGTCGACGCGGCGTGGATCTGCGGCTACCCCTTCGTGCTGCACGAGCGTGACCTGTCGTTGCTGGCCGTGCCGTCCTGGGCCGACGAACCGCTCTACCGCTCCTACCTCATCCGCTCACGCCGCCTGGCGCCCGACATCGAGGGCTGGCGCGATCTGCGCGACCGCGTGCTGGCGTACTCCGACCCGCTTTCGAACTCGGGCTGGCTGGTCGCTCAGGCGCAACTGTCCAAGGCCGGCCTGAGCGCCGGCGATCTGCGCCGCAGCTTCTTCGCCCACGGCCACCGCAACGTCGCAGAGGCCGTCGCGGCCGGGCTGGCCCATGCCGGGTCGATCGACGGATACGTTTGGGAAACGATGCGCCTGCAGGGCATGAGCGCGATCGATGACACCGAAGTGGTATGGCGCTCCGAGGAATTCGGCTTTCCACCCCTGGTCACACTGCGGCAGCCCTCGCACGCGCGCGTCGACGCCTTACGTGAAGCGCTGTTCACAATGCCGCGCAACCCCGAGGGCCGGGCCCTGCTCGACGCGCTGAACCTCGATGGCTTCGTGCCCGGCGACGCGTCGCTGTTCAACTCGATCCGGCTGCAGGCCATGCAGATTCCCGACAGCGGAGTGCAGGGCTGATGCTGCGTCGCCTGCCCTACCGTGTGCAGATCCCGCTCGGCCTGTCGCTGGCGGTATTGATTGCGGCCATACTGGTCACCGCGGTCAGCGCCCAGGTGTTCACGCGCAGCGCACGCGCCGAGACGCTGGCGCAGGTCGATCGCGCGGTGGCGCTGGTCATCGCCCAGGTGCGCCCGATGCTGGTGGCCGACGATACCTGGCGGGTGTTCTCTCTGTTGCGCGACACCGCCGGCCTGCTGCCCGGCGCGCCGCTGGGCCACGCCCGACTGGCGGTAGTCGACGTCGATGGGCGCGTCTTCGCCGCGTCCGACCCGCTGCGCCTGGAGACCGGTCGCCCACTGCTCGGCGAGGCCTGGCACGGCGCCCCGCTTCCCCCCGAAGGCGTCACCCGCAGCTGGCGCGCCAGTCGCGAGGACGGATCCGTGCTGCGGCTGGACCCGATCGCAAGCGACGACGGCCAGACACTCGGCTACGTGCTGACCGAGATCGACGCAGCGGTGTTCGGCGCTGACTGGCCGGCTCTGGCAGGCAACGCGCTGGCCGGCATCGTCCTCGCCGTTGCGTTGCTGCTACCCGCCGGATGGTGGGTCGGTCAGCGAATGACGCGCCCCGTGGAGCGTCTGGCGATGCTGATCGGGCGCATCGGCCGGGACGAGCCCGGCAAGCTGCGCGCGCAGCTGCCGCACACCGCGGACCCCGAACTCGCACGCATCGGGGATGCCGTCGCACAACTGATGGACGAACTCGAGCGCCGGCGTGAGGCCGAGGAGCGCGCCCTATCGGCCGAACGGCTGGCTGCCGTGGGGCGCATGACGGCCGCCGTCGCGCACGAAATAAACAACCCCCTGGCCGGGCTGCTGACCGCCACGCGCACGCTGCGCCTGCGCGGCGACGCCAATGACGTTCGCGAGCGCACCGTCGACCTGATCGACCGCGGCCTGCAGCAGATCCGCAGCACCGTCACCGCCCTGCTTCCCCAGGTACGCGTCGAGGAGCGAGCGCTTGACCCCGACGATCTCGACGACGTGCTGACCCTGGTGCAGGGCACGGCCGAGCGCCTCGACATCCGCATCGAACGCAGCCTGGAGGTCGAATCGGCGCTGCGCGTGCCATCGGCACCGCTGCGTCAGGTGATGCTCAACATGCTGCTCAACGCGATCAAGGCCGCCGGCGAACATGGCCGGGTCGAGACCGCCCTGCACGCCGACGCCGAATTCGTCGAATTCAGCGTCGCCAACGACGGCCAACCCGTCGATGCCGAGCGGCTGCGCACCCTGATCGCGGCCGAGGGCGGGCGCGACCCGCAGGGCTTCGGCCTGTGGGTATGCCAGGAACTGGCCAGCCACCTGCACGGCAGCTTCGTACCCGACCCGTCGGCCACCGACCGCACCCGGCTCGTGTTCCGGGTACCTAACCGCGAAGACCCCGCAAGCCCATCATGAAGACACTGATCCTGATTGAGGACGACCCGATCATGGGCGAGTCGCTGCAGCAACGCTTCGAGATCGAGGGTTTTGAAGTCCTGTGGTGCCGACGCCTGGCCGAGGCCGATGAAGCGCTGCAGCGCACCCCGGCCGCCGTGGTCAGCGACGTGCGCCTGCCCGATGGCATCGCGACCGACTGGTTCGTGCGCCTGCCCGCCGCAACACGCGCCATCCCGTGGGTGTTCCTCACCGGTTACGGCAGCGTCGACGATGCAGTCGCCTCGATGCGCGCCGGGGCCCGCGAGTACCTGACCAAGCCCTTCGACGTCGAGCGGCTGGTGGCCCTCGTGCACACCCTCGCGTGCAGCACCGCCCCCGACGAGAACGAGGCGGTGCTGGGCGTGTCCCCGGCGATGCGCCGCGTCGAGACCATGCTGCGCAAGGTCGCTACGCAGCGCGCCGCGGTGCTGCTCAGTGGAGAATCGGGCGTCGGCAAGGAGGTCGCCGCGCAATACCTGCATGCGCTCGACGCGCGCAACGACAAGGGCGAGTTCGTCGCCGTCAATTGCGCCGCGATCCCCGAGACCCTGCTCGAAGCCGAATTCTTCGGCTACGAAAAGGGAGCGTTCTCGGGCGCGCAGCGCAGTCATCGCGGCTACCTGGAGCGCGCGCATCGCGGCACGCTGTTTCTCGACGAGGTCGCCGAACTGCCGGCAAGCATGCAGGCCAA
Organism: uncultured Azoarcus sp.; assembly: GCA_963975885.1. Classification (GTDB taxonomy): domain Bacteria; phylum Pseudomonadota; class Gammaproteobacteria; order Burkholderiales; family Rhodocyclaceae; genus Pseudazoarcus. The sequence goes on along the minus strand of CAXBIS010000004.1, from coordinate 155,547 downwards.
GCTGCTGCGAGCGCTGCAGGAGAAGTGCTTCTTCCGGCTCGGCGCGGAACGCGCGACGCATAGCGACTTCCGCATCCTCGCCGCGACCAACCGCGACCTGTACACCGAGATGAACGCCGGGCGCTTTCGCGAGGATCTGTTTTACCGCCTGGCCGTGCTGCGCATCCCGATCCCGCCACTGCGCGAGCGCCCCGAGGACATCCGCTGGCTGGCCGAGCGCATGCTCGCGCGCCTGGTCGCCGAGCAGGGTCGCCCGCTGGCGATGTCGGAGACCTTCCTGCGCGACCTGATGGTCCGCGACTGGCGCGGCAACGCGCGCGAACTGCATTCCTGGCTCGAACAGGCCGTGGCGCTGAGCGACAATGGACTGCTCGACGCTCCACCCACCGACGCCGCCCCGGCGGCCAAGCCTTCAGACGAGATCAAGCCGCTGCAACACGTCGTCGAGGGTGCCGAGCGCGTGCATATCCGCCGGGCGCTCCAGCACTGCGAAGGCAGCGTCGGCAAGACGGCAGAGGCGCTCGGCATCAGCCGCAAGACGCTGTGGGAGAAGATGAAGAAGCACGCGATCACGTCACCCGGCTGAGTGCCGGCAACAGCGCTCGACGCCCGCATCCTGTAGGCTTGGGCCGGCAATATTTTCAACCCGAGGAGAAGCACGCATGGCCAACGAGGGCTATCACGAACCGATCGCGGAACTGAGCGACGAGACGCGCGACATGCATCGCGCGATCACCTCGCTGATGGAGGAGCTGGAAGCGGTGGACTGGTACAACCAGCGCGTCGACGCCTGCAAGGACGCGGAACTGAAGTCCATCCTCGAGCACAACCGCGACGAGGAGAAGGAGCACGCCGCGATGGTCCTTGAGTGGATCCGTCGCCGCGACCCGAAGATGGACGCCGAGTTGCGCGACTGGCTGTTCACCGACAGGAAGCTCGACCACCACTGAGGGACACCGCCCCCGCAGGGGCGGCACTCATCAGCCTGCCAGGCGGCGCAGCACGTAGTGCAGGATGCCGCCGTTGGCGTAATAGGCGAACTCGTTGGGCGTGTCGATGCGCACGCGCACCGAGAAGGCCGCATCGGTGCCGTCCTCGCGCCTTGCGGTGACCATCACGCTGTCCTGCCCGGCCGAGACCGGTGCGATGTCGAAGACTTCCGCGCCGCTCAGCCCGAGCGACTCGACGCTGTCGCCGTTGGAGAACTGCAGCGGCAGGATGCCCATACCCACCAGATTGGAGCGGTGGATGCGCTCGAAGCTCTCGGCGATGACCGCGCGCACGCCGAGCAACGCCGGCCCCTTGGCCGCCCAGTCGCGCGATGAGCCGGTACCGTATTCCTTGCCGGCGAGCACCACCAGCGGCGTACCTTCGTCACGGTAGCGGCACGCGGCGTCATAGATGCTCATTTCCTCGCCGCCGGGCTGATGGCGTGTCCAACTGCCCTCGGTGCCCGGGGCAAGTCGATTGCGCAGACGCACGTTGGCGAAGGTGCCGCGCATCATCACCTCGTGGTTACCGCGCCGCGAGCCGTAGGAGTTGAAGTCCTGCGGCTCGATGCCCTGCGCCTGCAGGTATTCACCCGCCGGGCTGTGGCTGGCGATGGCACCAGCCGGAGAGATGTGGTCGGTGGTCACGCTGTCGCCGAGCAGCACCAGGCAGCGTGCGTCGCGGATCTCCGCGACCTCCGGCACCTCGCGCGTAATGCCGTCGAAGTACGGCGGCTTGCGCACGTAGCTCGAATCCGGCCACTCGTAGCGCTCGGCGTCGGTCACCGGCAGTTCGTTCCACACCTCGTTGCCCGTATACACGTCGGCGTACTTGCTGCGGAACATGTCGGCGTCGATGTTGCCGGCCATGACTTGCTGTATCTCCCGGCCATCGGGCCAGATGTCGCGCAGCATGACCGGTTTGCCGTCGGCGTCGGTGCCCAACGGGTCGCGGTAGAGATCGACGCCCATGTTGCCGGCGATGGCGTAGGCCACCACCAGCGGCGGCGAAGCCAGATAGTTGGCGCGCACCTCCTGGTGGATGCGCCCCTCGAAGTTGCGGTTGCCCGACAGCACCGAGGTGACCAGCAGCTTGCCGTCGCGCACGGCGCGCTCGATCTCGCGCGGCAAGGGGCCGGAATTGCCGATGCAGGTCGTGCAGCCGTACCCGACCAGATAGAAGCCCAGCGCCTCCAGATCCTCCATCAGGCCGCTGCGCTCGAGGTAGTCGGTGACCACCTTGGAACCGGGCGCGAGGCTGGTCTTGACCCACGGACGCGCCTTCAGGCCGCGGCGCCGCGCATTGCGTGCGAGCAGACCGGCGGCCACCAGCACCGCCGGGTTCGAGGTATTGGTGCAGCTCGTGATCGCGGCAATGACCACCGCGCCATGCTCCAGATTGAAGTGCTCGCCGGCATACTCGACTGCACGCGCGCCGGTACGCGGGTCGCCGGACACCGCACCGCCCTCGCCCTCGAACTCCGGCGCACGCTCGGCCTCGGCATCGTCACCCAGAAACTCGTTGAGCGTGTGCTCGAACGCTTGTGCCGCATCGGTCAGCGCGATGCGGTCCTGCGGTCGCTTGGGTCCGGCGATGGACGGTACGACGCTGCCCAGGTCGAGTTCCAGCGTGGCGCTGTACTCGGCCTCGGGCGAATCCGCGTCGTGCCACATGCCCATGGCCTTCATGTAGGCCTCGACGCGCGCCAGCGTGGCCTCGTCGCGGCCCGTCAGGCGCAGGTAGCGGATGGTCTCGGCATCGACCGGGAACATCCCGCAGGTCGCGCCGTACTCGGGCGCCATGTTGGCGATGGTCGCGCGGTCGGCCAGCGTCAGGTGTTGCAGGCCCGGACCGTAGAACTCCACGAACTTGCCCACCACGCCATGGCTGCGCAGCATCTGGGTGACGGTGAGCACCAGATCGGTGGCGGTCGCGCCCTCGGGCAGCCGCCCGTCGAGGCGGAAACCCACCACCTGCGGAATCAGCATGGTCACCGGCTGGCCGAGCATCGCGGCCTCGGCCTCGATGCCGCCCACGCCCCAGCCGAGTACGCCCAGGCCGTTGATCATGGTGGTGTGCGAATCGGTACCGACCAGCGAATCCGGATAGGCCAGCCGCTCTCCATCTCGCTCGGCGGCGAACACCGTGCGCGCCAGATATTCGAGGTTCACCTGGTGCACGATGCCGGTGCCCGGTGGCACCACCTTGAAATTGTCGAAGGCCTCCTGACCCCAGCGCAGGAAGCCGTAGCGTTCGAGGTTGCGCTCGATCTCGATGGCCGTGTTGCGCGAGAGCGAATCGGCCTGACCGAAGACATCCACCATCACCGAATGGTCGATCACCAGCTCCACCGGATTGAGGGGGTTGATCTGCGAGGGGTCGCCACCCAGGTCGACCATGGCATCACGCATCGCGGCCAGGTCCACGATGGCTGGCACGCCAGTGAAATCCTGCAGCAGCACGCGCGCCGGCACGAAGGCGATCTCCTGCGACGGCTCGGCCTGTGCGTTCCACCCGGCCAGCGCCTCGATGTCGGCATCCGAGACAAACTCGCTGTCACCGTGGCGCAGCAGATTCTCCAGCAGCACCTTGAGCGAATACGGCAGGCGCGCGACGTCGTGGTCCTCGGCCACGGCGTCGAAAGGAAAGATGCGGAAGTCGTCCTCGCCCACGCGCAGGGTCGAGGGCTTGCGATATCGAGTGGTCATGCGTCGCTCCATTTCTTTGGGGCCGACCGGAGCGCCACACGGCGTCCGGCACGTACTGACAGTGTAGCCGCCATGGCGGCGGCAGTCAGATCACCCTATCACTCGGGCATTCGCCCCGCGAGTCCTTGCGAGTCCGTCACACGCCGGCGATCAGCTCGTACGAGCGCAGCCGCGCCGCCTGGTCGAAAATATCGGAGACCACGATCAGCTCGTCCGCACGCGTTTCGGCAACGAGTGCCGCGATTCCGTCGCGCACCGTCTCGGGCGTGCCCACGATGGAGCGTTCGAGCATGCGCATCGCGTGCGCCTTCTCGGCGGCCGACCAGTAGGCATCGATGTCGTCGACGGGCGGCCGGCTCAGGCTGCGCGTGCCGCGCACCAGATCGACGAAGGCCATCTGCTGGGTGGTGGCGAGACGGCGCGCCTCGGCCTGCGAATCCGCGGCGATGATGTTCACGCCCACCGCCGCATGGGGGCGGTCGAGCTGGCGCGAGGGCTTGAAGCGGCTGCGGTAGGTCTCGAGCGCGCTCAGCAACTGCTGTGGCGCGAAATGCGAGGCGAAGGCGTAAGGCAGGCCCAGCTCGGCCGCGAGCATCGCGCCGAACAGGCTGGAGCCCAGTATCCACAGCGGCACCTCGCTGCCGCTGCCGGGCACGGCCTGCACGCGTCGCCCCATGGCATCGCGCGACAGCAGCAGTTGCAATTCCAGCACGTCCTGCGGAAAGGCATCGGCCGCCGCGGGCGAGCGACGCAGCGCGCGTAGCGTTTCCTGATCGGTACCCGGTGCTCGCCCCAGGCCCAGATCGATGCGCCCAGGGAACAGCGCGTCCAAGGTGCCGAACTGCTCGGCGATCACCAGCGGGGAATGGTTGGGCAACATGATGCCGCCCGCGCCGACGCGGATCGACGACGTGCCCGCCGCGACATGCTGGATCACCAGAGCCGTGGCGGCGCTCGCAATGCTCGGGAAATTGTGGTGCTCGGCCACCCAGAAGCGCCGATAGCCCCGACCCTCGGCGTGTGCGGCGAGTTCGCGCGCACGGTCGAGGGCGGCACGCGCGTCACTGCCTTCGGTGATGCGGACGAGGTCGAGAATGGAAAGTGCGGTCTGGGTCACGAATGCATCCGGTTGTTGCGAACGAAAGGAATGGTCGGGCCGGACGGTACGCCCCGGCACCGTCTCCACGGACTGGAAGCGTCCGCGATCGTTCCGCGATGGGACTGCGCCTGTCGCGTGATAGCATCGCCGCAATCAGCATCCGGCTCGCCATCAAGACGGCCCAAGAAGGAAGAATCCAGCATGGGAAAGCCCAAAGACTATACCTACGTTGAAGGCGTCGGCCTGTTCCAGAGCCGCGCATCGGCGGTGATCTACGACCATTTCCGCGACAGCCAGCAAGACGGCGTCACCGAGCCGATCGAATGGACGCGGTTGCGCGACGTGCTGTTCGGCCCCATCGGCTTCATGGAGCATGACGACTACGTGCTCTTCGAGATCGAGGTCATCAACCCCAGTCTCGCCGAAATCCACAAGCGCACCGGCCAGTTCATCCAGGTCGAACTGCTCGACAACGCCCCGGACGGCACCGAACGCATCCGCTTCGCGCAACGGGCGGACTGACGCGCTCACCGGCCATGAGATTACCCGCCCTGTCACGCATGCGCCGCTGCGCGCCGGCACTCGTCGCCGTGGCACTGAGCGCCGGCGCGCCAGCGGTCTGGCCCGAGGAGTTCGCACCCTACGGCAGCGCCGAGACCGCCCTGCAAGCCTACCCGGCGATGGACCTGGTCTTCGACGTCAACTACCGCGACCCGAATGACCTGCACGTGCTCTACGGTTTCGTGCGCAACGCCCAGCGGCACGTGGCCGGCCGCAAGGTCATCGTCACGCATGGCCCTGAACTGCGCGCCTTCGCCAAGGAAAACTACGAGACCTACCAGCCGGTCGTCGATCGCATGGCCGAACTGGCGCGCGACGGTATCGAGTTCCGCATGTGCAACGACGCCTTGCGCGCGGCCGGCTACGAGCCGGACGACATGCACGGCTTCGTGCGCGTGATCTCGTCCGGCTTCCCCGAAATCGCCCACCTGCTCGGCCAGGGTTTTCGCTACGTCAATCCACTCCCGTTGCGCGTCGACGGCCTGCGCGAACGCGAACAGCCGCGCTGACGCGAGCGCCCTGCCTGTTCAGGGCTTGAGAATCGCCGCATCCAGACGCAGTTCGATGAGCGCCGGCCGACCCAGCCCGCGTGCCCATTCGAAGCTGTCGACGAATTCGTCCAGATCCTCCGCGCGCCGGGCGTACACCCCATAGGCGGTGGCCAGCGCGAGAAAGTCCGGGTTGTGCAGATCGGTACCGAAGCGGCGCCCGTAGACGCGCTCCTGATGCATGCGAATGGAGCCGAGACTCGCGTTGTTGACGACGACGACGATCACCGCCGCACCGTATGCAACCGCCGTGGCCAGTTCCTGCCCGGTCATCTGCAGACAGCCGTCGCCTGCGAAGCACACCACGGTGCGCTCCGGACAGGCAAGCTTGGCCGCGATCGCTGCCGGCAGGCCGTAGCCCATCGATCCCGAGGTGGGCGCCAACTGCCCGCCGAGACGTCGGTAGCGATGGAAGCGCTGCACCCACAGCGTGTAGTTGCCCGCGCCGTTCGTGACGACGGCGTCCTCGGGCAACATGGACGACAAGCACGCGACGATCTTGCCCAACTGCACGCTCCCGGGCAGGTGCGTGGGCTCGCTCCAGCGCAGGTAGTCCTCTCGCGCAGCCGCCAGCCAGGCGCTGCGCACGTCGGCCACCTCCGCATCGGGCGTTACGTCATCCAGCGCCGCGGCGAACTCGGCCACACCGGCACAGATGCCGACATCGGGGCGATGGACGGCGCCGATCTGGTCGACATCGACATGCACATGCACCAGACGCTGCCGGGGGTGCGGCACCCGCAGGCTTTCGTAGTGACTGGTGGCGATGTCGCCCAGGCGCGTACCCACGCCGAGCACCAGATCGGCGCCCGCGATGCGCTCGCGCAGCGCCGGATTGATGCCCAGGCCGGCTTCGCCGACATGGTTCGGGTGGGCGTTGTCGAAGCGGTCCTGGCGCCGGAACGCGCACGCCACCGGCACACGGGCGCGCTCGGCGAAGGCCTGGATGCGATCACGCGCGTCATCCGTCCAGCCGGTCCCGCCGACCAGCATCAAAGGCCGTTTGGCGGCGCGCAACAACTCCGTCATGACCCGCATCGCTGCACCCTCGGGCGCAGGTCGCGCCGGTCGTACGGCACGCGGCTCCATCATCTCGACGTTGTCGTAGAGCATGTCCTCCGGCAGACACAGCACGACCGGCCCGGGCCGTCCGCTCTGCGCTACCAGCAGCGCACGCTCGAGCAGTTCGGGCAGACGCGCCGCGTCGGTGACGTGGGCACACCATTTGGCCACGCCTGAAAACCACGCGTCGCTCACTTCCTGCCAGGCCTCGCGGCCGAGCATGTCGCGCGGGACCTGTCCGACCAGCAGCAGCAGCGGCGTCGAATCCTGCCGCGCAACATGCAGGCCGGAGAAGGCATTGGCCGATCCGGGACCACGCGTAACGAGTGCCACCCCCGGCACGCCGGTAATCTTGGCGTGGGCCTCGGCCATCATGGTCGCGCCACCTTCGTGACGGCACACGATGAACTCGGGCGCACCGGGCTCGGCCAGCGCGTCGAGTACCGGCAGGTAGCTCTCGCCGGGCACGCCGAAGATGCGGCGCACGCCGTTGGCAGCGAGCACCTCGACCAGCGCCCGGCCGGCCGTACGCCGGCCGTCGCCATCCGGCTGCGTCACTTCAGCAGACCGGCTTCACGGTAGTAGCGCTCGGCGCCCGGATGCAGCGGCATCTGCAGCGCTTCCATCGAGGCTGAATCCTCCGGCTTCCAGTTGCGCATCGAACCGAACTGGCGCATCAGGCTCTCACGCGATTCCATGATGCCCTTGGTAAGCAGATAGGCGTGCTCGTCGGACATCGACTGGGTCACATACAGCGAGGTCGGGAAACCCACGCCCGCCACCGGCTCGATCTGCCCCTCGAACATGTTCGCGGGCATCGTCGCGGGCTGGAAGCCGTATTCCTGCAGGTACTTGACCGCCTTGTCGCTCAGGCTCAGGAAACGGTGACCCGGCGCGATCGACAGTTGCGCCGTGTTCGGGTGACCCTCGGTCGTGATGCCGATGATCATGTCGATGCGACCGTCGCCGAACTCGTTGCGCAGCACACCGAAGCCGTTCATCGTCACGCTGCCACCGAGTTTCTCGATGTCCTCGTAGGTCAGATCATTGGCGGCCAGGATCAGGCGAGCGATGTACTCGTTGAGGCTGCCCTGCGGGCCCGTACCGATGCGCACGGCGATCTTCTTGGCCTTGATGTCGGCCAGCGACTCGAGCGGAAAGTCCTTCTGCACCGTAATGCGCTGGAAGTACTCGTCGACGCCGCCGACCAGGCCGCGCACGTTGTCGACCTTGGCGTCGAACGGACCGAAGGCCTGCGTCGCCCAGCTCGCCACCGGCGGGAAGATCATGCCCATGTCGGCACGCTCACCGTGGAGCAGTTTGGTGTTGGCGATGGCCATTGGCGTATTCATGATTTCGACCGCCGAGCCTTGGGGCAGGGTTTCGAGGGCGGCCGCACGGAAAGCACCCGCGTAGGCGTACCAGGTGCTGCCTGTCGGCGCCGCGGCGAAGCGGATCTCCGCCGGCCCAGCCGCGACCGAAAGTCCCGGTACGGCGAGGGTGGCCATGATGGCCAGTCCGGTGATGTGCTTGCGCATTGTGTGGAACATGTCGTCTACCTCCTCGTGGTTGACCGGTCTGCGCCGGCATGATGACTACGGTGCGATGGCCGTCGTGCGCAGCTGGCGTCCCTGCCACAGCCACACGGCCACAAAAAGAATCAGACCGCTTGCCGACGCCTGCATGATCGGTGCGATCAACAGACAGGCGGCCGCGAACAACAACAGGTTCTCGATCAGGGTGTTGTTACGGCGCAGATAGCCGGCCACGCAGGCCGCGAGCACGTAACAACCCAGTGCGGCGGTTACGGTTGCGAGCACGATGCGCTCCCACTCGCCGACCATCAGCAGGGCCGGGCTGAGCACCAGCGCGAAGGCGACGATGAAGCCGGCAAGGCTGAAGCGGAAGGCGTACAGGCCGGTCTGCCAGACGTCGGCCTTGGCGATGCCGCCGGCGACGAAGGCGGCCAGCGCCACGGGCGGCGTGACCATCGACAGCGCCGCGAAATACAGCACGAAGAAATGCGCCGAGAGCAGATTCACCTCGAGCATGTCGAGCGCGGGAATCGCCAGCACGGCACCCATGATGTAGGCCGCGGTGGTCGGCATGCCCATGCCCATGATCAGCACCATGATCATGATGATGAGCAGCGCCGGAATCAGCATGCCGCCGGAGAGCAGCGACACGAAGCCGCCGAAGGTCAGCCCCAGGTTGGTCATCGACGCGATGCCGACCACGATGCCCGCGCCCGCGCACGGAATCGCCACGGCGACCGCCGCGCGACCGCCGTTCTCGAGCGCACGCACCGACTCGGGGAACACCGACCATGCCGCCGGCAGCACGGCACGCAGACCACCTTCGCGCAGCGCGACGACGGCGTTGGTCAGGACCGCCAGGACCATCGTGAGGATCACCGCCTCCAGCGTGGCCGAGCTGAGCGCGCGACCGATCATGATCTGCCACACCAGCCACACCACCGGCGCGAAAAGGTACAGGCGACGGAACACATCCGGCCAGCCGACTTCGATCTCGTGACGCTCCAGGCCGCGGTAATTGCGCTTGCGCGCCATCGCGTCGATGACGAAGTACAGCGCGACATAGAACAACAGTGCCGGCAGAAGCCCCGCAATCGCCACATCGCGATAGGGCACGCCCATGAACTGCGCGATCAGGAAAGCCGCCGCACCCATCACCGGTGGCATCAACTGCCCACCGGTCGACGAGCTGGCCTCGACCGCGGCGGCTTCCTCGGCCTTCATGCCGGAGCGCTTCATCGCCGGAATCGTCAGTGTGCCCATGACCGCCGCATTGGCCGTCGCGCTGCCGCTGACCGCACCAAACAGTGTCGACGAGATGATCGACACCTTGGCCATGCCGCCACGAAAACGCCCCACCAGCAGGATCGACAGGTCGATAAACAGCTTGCCCCCGCCGAAACGTTCGAGAAAGGCACCGAACAGCAGGAAATAGAACACCTGCGTGTAGGACACCACGCTGGGAATGCCGAACACGCCCTCGTTCTGCAGGATCTGCATGTCGAAGAAGTATTCGGCGAAACGCATCGTCGGCTGGCCACGGTGTGCGATCGTCTCGAGCAGGGGAACGCTGCGCAGGAAGGGGCCGATGAATTGATAGACCAGGAACACCAGGATCACGATGGTCAGCCCCCAGCCCAGTGCGCGTCGCACGGACTCGATGACCAGCAGCAGGGTCAGCACGCCGACCACGTAGTCCGAAGTCATCAAGGGGTCGACCGATGCGATGCGCGTGGTCAGCCGCCCTTCCTGCGTCAGGAAGTAAGCGGCGATCGCCACCGCCAGGGCGACGCAGGCATAGTCGAGCGCCCGCCCGACGCTCGGCCGGCCCATACTGCCCGCAATCAGCGGCTGGGTGACGAAGGTCAGCGCGACGGCGAACATCACGTGCACCGGCACGGCCGCGATGAGATTCATCGGCGTACCCCAGGCCATCCAGATCTGGAATACCGACCAACCGAGCGCAATCAGCGCCGCCGGATTCAGGAATGACTTCATCGACTCCTCTTTGCGGACGAGCTTGCCGCTCAGGACAATCGTGGACGCGCCACCATCAGGACCTCTTCAGCCGGCAGGCTAGCGCCCGGAACGCGCCGGCGCTTACCCTGGAATCCGAATGTTCGCCCTACCCCTGCGCAAGCCCGGACGATCCTCAAGCGTAATTTATGCGCAGCGTCGGCCGCGCGCGTTACCAGTGGATCGCGCCAATTACCAATGAGTCTGATTGTGCGGGGCGTCCCGTACAGCGCGATCCGACTCCAGGGTAAACACCGGGATCGCAGGGTAAGCGCACGCGTGGCACGGCGACGTATATTCGGCTAAACACGCTCACGGGGGAGCCCCATGACTACCGAACCGACACCGTGGCGCGATCTGCGCGCCTGGCTGCGTCACCTTGCCGCGACCGACCGCCTGGCCGCGATCCGCAAGCCGGTCTCGCTCGAACACGAACTGGCCGCCATCGCCAAGCGACTCGACGGACGGCAGGCCGCACTGTTTCTGGCGCCGGGCGATCATGCCATGCCGGTGGTGTCAGGCTTCATGTCGCGGCGCGAGTGGATCGCCGAGGCCATGGGCGTATCGGGCAGCGAACTGCTGGCGCGCTTTCGCGACGCGGCGGAGCATCCTGTTCCATGGCAAGAGGTCGGCGATGCGGCCGCGCTGTGCCGTCAGGTCATCCACGACTTTCGCGGCGGCGGTCAGGACATCCTCGATCTGCTGCCCATCCCGACCCATAGCGAGCATGACTACGGCCCCTATATCACGGCCGGGCTGGTGATCGCGCGCAACCCGCGCACCGGCGTGCAGAACGTGTCGATCAACCGCATCCAGATCAGCGGGCCGGACCGTCTCGGCATCCTGATCCTGCCGCGTCACCTGTTCGCCTTCTTCCAGGCAGCCGAGGCCGCCGGCGACGCGCTCGAAGTCGCCGTCGCGATCGGTGTCGATCCGCTCACCGCGCTTTCCTCGCAGGCCATCGCCGCGCTCGACTTCGACGAACTCGAGATCGCCGGCGCGCTGCATGGCCAGCCGCTGCCGGTAGCCAAGTGCGTCACCAACGAGGTGCGCGTGCCAGCCAACGCCGAGATCGTCATCGAGGGTCGTCTGCTGCCTGGGGAGCGCAGTCCGGAAGGCCCCTTCGGCGAGTTTCCCAAGTACTACAGTGCGCGCGAAGAGCGCGAGGTCATCGCCATCGACGCCGTCACCCACCGTCACGACCCGATTTTCCACACCATCATCCCGGCCGAGATGGAGCACCTGTTGCTCGGCTCGATTCCGCGCGAAGCCACGCTGCTGGCCCATCTGCAGCGCAGTTTTCCGAACGTGACCGACGTGCATCTGTCGATCGGCGGCGTGGGTCGCTATCACCTGTTCGTGCAGATGAAGAAGAACCGCGAGGGCCAGGCCAAGAACGTCATTCTCGGCGCCTTCGGCGGCCACTATGACGTCAAGCAGGTGATCGTGGTCGACGACGACGTCGACGTGCACAACCCGCTCGAAGTCGAATGGGCGGTGGCCACGCGCTTCCAGGCCGACCGGGACCTGGTCGTCGTGGCCGGCGCCCAGGGCTCGGCGCTCGACCCCTCCACCACCGTCGGCTTCGAGGGCAACAAGCCGCCGCCCCACTGGCAGGGCTTCGGCGCCAAGATGGGACTGGATGCAACCAAGCCACTGACCTCGTCCGAGCACGTGTTCACACGCGTGCGCATCCCCGGCGAGCGCGAGATCGACCTCGACGAAGTCGTCTCGGCTACCGGCACCGACGCGCTGACCGGCACGCCACTGGCCGAGCGATGATCAGCGAGGCGCTCAACCACATCGACGGCCGCTGGCAGCCCGCCACCGACGACCGCCACGCGGGCGCGCGAAACCCGTCGAGCGGTGACGTGATCGGTCGCTTCGCCGATTCCGACGCAATCGACGCCCAGGCCGCCATCGCCGCTGCCCGACGCGCCTTCGAGCGCCCCGACTGGGCGCAGGCGCCACGCACCCGCCAGGCCGTGCTGCTGGCCTGGGCGGACCGGCTCGCGGCCCGCGCGGACGCCCTGGCTCGACTGCTGACACAGGAGAACGGCAAGGTGCTGGCGCAGTCGCGCGGCGAGATCGCCGGCGCGATCTCCGAGGTGCGCTACTACGCCGGTCTGGCCCGTCACCTGCCGGGGCACGTGCTGGAAGTGGAGCCGGGCGCGTATTCGACGATGCTGCGCGAACCGGCCGGCGTGGCCGGCATCATCGTGCCGTGGAACGCGCCGGTGGTGCTGCTGGTGCGCTCGCTCGCGCCGGCGCTTGCCTGCGGCTGCACCGCCGTGGTCAAGCCGGCGCCGCAGACGGCGCTGATCACCGCCGCCGTCGTGGCCGAACTGACGGCCGTCGACACGTTGCCGCCCGGCGTCATGAATCTCGTCAGCGAAACGGGGCATGCGGTCGCGCAGACCCTGGTCGCATCACCCGAAGTCGACGTACTCAGCTTCACCGGCTCGAACGCGGTCGGCCAGCGCATCATGGCCGACGCTGCGCCGACGATGAAAAAGCTCTCGCTCGAGTTGGGCGGAAAATCCGCCTGTCTGGTCTTCGAGGATGCCGACATCGCCGAGGTGGCGCCGAAACTGGCCGCCGCGGCGACCATCATTTCCGGCCAGCAATGCACGGCGGCACGGCGCGTGCTGGTGCACGCGGCACGTCTCGGCGAGATGAAGGTCGCGCTGGGTAGCGCATTGCGTTCGCTGCGCATCGCGCCGGGCGAGAGCGAGGGCGCGCACATCGGTCCGCTCATCGACGCGGCCGCGCATGCCCATGTGGGCGAGCGCGTCGCCGCTGCGCTCGATGCGGCCGACGAAGTGCTGCTGTCCGGCGGGCGTCCCGCCGACGCGCCGGCGACGGGTCACTTCATGGCGCCGTCGCTGGTCTTCCACCGCGACACCTCGGCCTTCTTCGTGCAGGACGAGATCTTCGGCCCCTTTCTTGTGCTGGAGAGTTTCGAAGACGAGCGCGACGCGGTCGCGCGCGCCAACCACAGCGAGTTCGGCCTGTCGGCCAGTGTATGGACGCACGACGGCGCGCGTGCGATGCGCGTGGCCCGCGCGCTGCGCAACGGCACGGTGTGGATCAATGACCACAACAAGCTCTTCGCCGAGGCCGAAACGGGCGGTTACCGTCGCAGCGGCCTGGGGCGGCTGCACGGCTACGACGCCATCCACGACTTCACCGAGGTGAAGCACATCTATCAGAACGTCGGTGTCGTGCCCACAGCCTGACCACAGCCGCCATGAACACGCTGTTTACCCCATTCAGGAAACGCTGATTCGATGAAGACGCGGGTTTCAGAGCGTAGGGCGCCAATAAGCGAAGCGCATTGCGCCGTATTGGCCATCCATACGGCGGATTACGCTACCCTAATCCGCCCTACGCCATTGTCGTAGGTGGGATGGGCGAAGCGAATTCCGACACACTCCGCCCGACCTACGAAGCCACCGTGCGTGCGCGGCGCACACTGCCGGTGGCCGCCTCGGCACGGCCGGCGAAATGCGCGCGGATCTCGGCGACGATGGCCAGCGCGATCTCCTCGGGGTTGTCGGCGCCGATGTCCAGCCCCACCGGGTAATGCAGACCGTCGGTGTACAGCGGTGCGCCGCCCGCGTCACGGATCTCGCACAGCATGCGCTCGGTGCGCTCCATGGGACCCAGCTGACCGACGTAGGGGCGCGGGGTGGCGAGCAGGCGCGCGAGCAGTGCGCGGTCCTGCTCGATGCTGTGCGTCATCACCACGACCGCCGCCTGGGGCGTCACGCCGCACTGCTCCAGCGTCGTGTCGGGACCCATCGAGGTGACGCGATCGGCCGCGGGGAAACGCGCGCGACGTGCGTACTGCGCGCGAGCGTCGGCGACCGACACGTGCCAGCCCAGCGCCTTGGCGAAGGAGACCAGCGGCACCGCGTCGTGACCGGCGCCGAACACCACCAGACGCTGCGGCGGCATCATCCGCTCGCAGGCCACCTCCACGTTGCCCGCGCCACAGGCCAGACGCCGGTAGCGCGGCCAGCGGCCGTCCTCATGCAGCATGGTGGCCATCCGAGCCGCCAGCGCGGGATCTTCCACGCGGGAGGCGAGCGTGCCGTCGGGCATCACCACCAGACGCTCGCCCACCCGCGCGCCGCTGGCCGCATCGGCGGCGATCACGACCGCCGTGGCCGCCGGACGCATCGTCTCGCGCACCGCGCACAGCGCGTCGAACGCCTCGCGCGCATGGTGCGCGCCGACGCGCTCGAGCAGGATGTGCACCTCGCCGTTGCAGCCCAGGCCGAAGGACCATTGCGCATCCTCGTCGGCGCGCGTATCGAAGCGGCACAGCATCGCTCCCCCCTCGGTCAGCCACCACGCGCGTTCGACCAGATGGCGCTCCAGACAGCCGCCACTGACCGTGCCGATGCTGCGCCCGTCGGACGTGATCAGCATGCGCGCGCCGGGCTTGCGATAGGACGAGCCCGCGATGCGCACAACCGTGGCCAACACGGCCTGCTCATCGGAGTCCAATGCATGCTGCCAGGCCTCGAGAATGCGCGGAATCTCCTGCATCGCGGTCGGCTCAGCGCCCGGTGAACTTCGGCTTGCGCTTGGCGTGGAAGGCCTCGACGCCTTCGCGGAAGTCGTCCGAGGTGCGCAGGCGGCTGTAGCAGTGACCCTCCAGTTCGATCGCGATGGCCAGCGGCGCGTCCTCGGTGTCGTTGAGCAGCTTCTTGGCGGTGCGCTGCGCGATCGGGGAGAAGCCACGCAACTCGTCGACCAGTGCATCGGTGGCCGCCTCGAGCTGGCGGTCGGACACGCACTCGACGGCGATTCCCCAATCGAGCGCCTGCTGTCCGGTAATGCGGCGCGAGCGCATCACGATGTCCTTGGTGCGGCCGATGCCGACCATCTTCTGCAGCCGCGCCGAGCCGCCCGAACCGGGAATCTGGCCGAGACGCTGCTCGGGCAGCGCGTAGAGCGTGGTGTCGGTGGCGATGCGGAAGTCGCAGGCCAGCGACAGCTCGAAGCCGACGCCGAAGCAGTAACCGCGGTTGGCCGCGATCACCGGCTTCTCGGCACGCGCCGGCGCGGCGATGTTCCAGGCCAGCTTGGACACGTGTTCGGGTTCGGCCTCGAGAAAGCCCTTGATGTCGCCGCCGCTGGAAAAATGCTCGCCCACCGAGCGCAACACGATCACGCGCACGCGCTCGTCGACGTCGAGCGCCTCGAAGACCAGACGCAGCTGGTCGCGCTGGGCCATGCTGACGATGTTGAAGGGCGGACGGTCGAGGATGATGTCGGCGCGCTCGCGCTCGGCGTCGATCGCGACACGGAAGCCGTCGAGTTCGTCGAGCAGATGATGGGCGGGATGGTCGAGTCGGGACATGGCGATGGTTCCTGTGAATGGGTTCAATGGGATTCGGAAGCGGTCTCGGCCTCGTACTCGCCGGCAACGAGCTTGCGGCGCAGGATCTTCCCGACCGGCGACTTGGGTACCTCGGCGACGAAGACGTATTCGCGCGGGCGCTTGAAGTTGGCCAGATCGGTCGAGCGGCAGTACGCGTCGAGCGCATCGGCATCGACCGCCGTGCCGGAACGGCGGCGCACGAAGGCCACCACGCGCTGACCCCAGCGTTCATCCTCGAGCCCCGCCACGGCGACCTCGTCCACGTCCGGGTGCAGCGACAGCACCGATTCGATGTCCACCGGCGAGATGTTCTCGCCGCCGCTGATGATCATGTCGTCGACGCGCCCGGTCACGAACAGCTCGCCGCGCTCGTCGAAATAGCCGGTGTCGCCGGTGAAGTACCAGCCACCGCGCAAGGCCCTGGCGTCGGCATCGGCGCGGTTCCAGTAGCCGTCGAAGGCCTCGTCGCCTGCGAGATCGGCGATGATCTGCCCTTCCTCGCCGACCGCCGCGATCCCGTCGGGGCCTTCGGCGTCCAGGCGCACGACGCGCAGCCGCGCGTTGATGCCGGCCCGCCCGGCGCTGCCCGGACGCGCACGTGCGTCCTGGTTGATCGAAAAGGTATAGACCTCGGAACTGCCGTAGTGGTTGACGAACAATTCCGGCCGGAAGGCCTGCTCGAGTCGCAGCAGAAGCCCGTCGGGCATCGGTGCGCCGGCGAAGCCGAGCTTGCGCACGCTGGAGATGTCACGCGTGGCGAAGTCTGCATGGGCCAGCAGGTCATGGTAGAGGGTCGGCACCAGGTACAGATTGGTCACGCCCTCGGCCTCGATCAGCGACAGCGCACGTGTCGCGTCGAAGCGCGGCATGCACACGAACACCCCGTCGATGAGCGCCATCGCGAGCAGCGAGCGCACGCCCATGGTGTGATACAGGGGCATCACGCCGAGCGTGCGCTCGCCACTGCGGTACAGGTTCTGCGCCACATGGGCGAGCGCGGCAGCGCGCTCGTGGCGATGGCGGCGCGGCACGCCCTTGGGCTTGCCGGTGGTGCCCGAGGTGTAGAGCATCAGCGACACGTCGTCGGCGCACGCACGCGGCCCGCCGGTCAGCGCCGGTCCGTCGTACAGCGACGCGAAAGCGACCGTGGCGACATCGTCGACGCCCTCACCCACGCCGATGCGCACGCAGCCCTGCGCGGCTTGCGAGCCGGCCACGGCCTCGGCCGCGACGTCCTCGAACACCAGCACGCGCGCGCCCGAGTCCGCCAGGCAGTACTCGACCTCGTCGGGCTTGGCGCGCCAGTTCAGCGGCGTGATGATGACGCCGAGGAACTGGCAGGCCCAGTGCAGCGTGGCCATTTCCACCCGGTTCTGCAGGATCGCCAGCAGATGGTCGCCGTGGCGCAGGCCCAGGCGTTGCAGACCGCCGGCCACTGCGAGGATGCGCTCGCCCCAATCGCCGTAGGTCAGGCGCGTATTGCCGTCGACGACGGCCAGCGCCTGCGGGCTGCGTTCCACGCTTTGCAGGAAGGTGCGACCGAGATCAAGCATCGCGGGTCTCCTCGTCAGTTTTTCGACGTGCCGCGGCGACTTCGAGCACCGCAGCGACGATGGGGGTGTATCCGGTGCAACGGCACAGATGGCCGGAGAGCATCTCGCGCACGGTGCCCTCGTCCGGCTGTGTCACGCGGCGCAGGAAATCCGCGCACGACATCAGGATGCCGGCCGTGCAGAAACCACACTGCAGCGCGTGATGGCGGCGGAAGGCCTGCTGCAGTTCGTCGAGCGTTCCGTCGGCTGCGGCCAGTCCCTCGACGGTGTCGACGCGCAGCCCCTCGGCCTGCACGGCCAGCGTCAGGCAGGCACGCACGGCCACGCCGTCGATGCGCACCGTGCACGCGCCGCATACGCCGTGCTCGCAGCCCACATGGGTGCCGGTCGCACCCAGGTCATGGCGCAGAAAGTCCGACAGCAGGGTGCGTGGCTCGGCCAATGCCGAGCATTCGCGCCCATTGAGCACCAAGGTGACCGGCTCGCGGCTTCCGGCGTCGATTCGCTTCATTCCTGTTCTCCCGCACGGAGCGCCTCGGCCGCCGCGATCACGCGCGGTGCGAGACGACGCACCAGATGACGGCGATAGGCCGCGCTCGCGTGCGCGTCGTCCTGCGCCTGCAGACTCCAGGCGAAATCGTTGATGGCGTCGGCCAACGCGTCGCCTTCGAGCCGTTCCCACTCGACCACGCAGGGCCGGTCGGCCACCCCTCCGACGGCCAGCCGCAGTCGCTCGGCCGTGACCTCGGCCGCGCACGCGACGATGGCGAAGTCGCCGTGGCGCATCGCAAACTCGTCGAAGGCGTAGCCGGCGCCCTCGCGCGCGAGCGGAAAGCGCACCGCTTCCACCAGCTCATCGTCGCGCCGCGCGGTGGTGAGCATGCCGCGGAAGAAGTCCGCGGCCGCAAGCACGCGCCGGCGCTTGCGCGAGCGCAGCACCACTTCGCCGCCGAGCAGCGCCAGACACAGCGGCAGCTCGGCGCTCGGGTCGGCATGCGCGACCGAGCCGCAGACCGTGCCGCGATTGCGCACCTGGAAATGCGAGATGTGCGGGAAGGCCTGCGCCAGCAAGGGCACCTCTGTGGCCAGATGCGCGCGCCACTCGACCGCCGCCTGCGTGGCCGCCGCGCCGATGGTCAGCATGCCGTTGTCGCTGCGCACGTGATCGAGCGGCGCGCAGCGCGAGATGTCGAGCAGCACGCGCGGCTGGGCCAGACGCATGTTGAGCACCGCCATCAGCGATTGCCCGCCCGCGAGGATGCGTGCGTCGCCACCGTATTCGGCGAGCAGCGCGCAGGCCTCCTCGACAGCGTCGATGCGCACCCAGTCGAAGGCCGCCGGCTTCATCGCCCCACCCCCAGCATGCGCAGCAGTCGCGCCCACAGCGAGCGCCGGCGGACACTGCCGCCGCCAGCCTGCTGACCGAGCTGTTCGAACAGTTCGGCCAGCACGATCTTCGCCGCGCCTTCGAGCATGCGTCCGCCCACCGCGGCGACCTTGCCACTGACTTCGGCGCGATAGTCGTAGGCGAGTCGCGTGCCACCCTCGCTCGGCTCCAGCGTCACGCGGCCGCTGCCACGCGCCGCTCCCAGCGAGGACAGCCCGCTGCCGGCGAGCCGCAGGCTGCGCGGCGGATCGAGTTCGGACAGTTCGATCTCGGCCGCGTAGCGCGCGCGCACCAGGCCGACGCCCACCGTGACGTCGGCGCGATACCGATGCTCGCCAATGGTTTCGAGCGCATGGCAGCCCGGAATCACGCGCGCCAGGGCAACCGGGTCCAGCAGCACCGCGAACACCGCTTCGGGCGAGGCGGCGATGTCGGTGGTGCCGCTCGCGGCCAGCGCGCGCCCGCCGCCGGCCGCCGGCTCGCTGCACGCGGCCTCCAGCGGCGTGCTCGGCGGCGGGTCGTCGAAACCGATCAGCGACAGCACCCGGTTGGGTGTGAGCGGAAGGCGCAGATCGTCGAGGTCGCCGTGCGGCGCGAGCGCGTCGGCCACGGCGTTGGCGATGCACACCGGCGTGCTCATGTTGTTGCCCTCGCCCAGCCCCTTGGCACCCAGCGGCGTAAACGGCGACGGTGTTTCCATGTGCAGGATCAGCGGATCCGGCACCTCGCAGGTGGTCGGCACCAGATAGTCGGCGAAGGTACCCGACTGGAAGCCACCGTCGTCGGCGTAGCGCAATTCTTCCATCAGCGCTGCGCCCAGGCCCTGGGCGAAGGCGCCGCGAATCTGGCCGTCGGCCAGCGCGGGGTTGAGAATGCGGCCTGCGTCATGGGTGGTCACGTAGCGGTCAATGCGCACCCGGCCGGTGTCGCGCTCGATCTCGACGCCGCACAGGTCGAACACGAAGCCGTAGGCGGCCGAAGTGTTGATGCGATCACTCGCGTCGGGCGCCTCGAGCGGCGCCGGGCTCCAGAAACGGGTCACGCGCAGGCCCAGCGTCTCACCTTCGGGCAGCAAGGCGGGCGCCCAGTGCGCACTGCTTGCCGCACGCGCGAACGGCAGTGCGCGCTCGGGCACGTCGCGCGGGCCCACACGGCCGTCGCGAAACTCGACCGCGTCGGCCGCGCATTCGAAGTGATGCGCGGCGATGCGTGCCAGACGCTCACGCAGTTCGACCGCCGCCAGATGCACGGTGCCGGCCACGGCGCCGGCGAAGCGGCTCGAATAGTTGCCGGCGGCCACCGACCAGGCGTCCTTGAGGGTGTCGACCTCGACGTTGACGGCGATGTCCCCGGGCGCGAGCCCGAACACGTCGGCCACGACCTGGGCGCACACCGTCATGTGCCCCTGCCCTGCGGGCGCCGAAGCGATGACGACGCTCACACCACCGAGCAGATCGATGTTGACGGTGGCGCTGGCGATGCCGCCGTTCTTGTGCCCGGCGCGCTCGCGCTGCGCCTGGGTCAGCGCAGTCGAGATGTAGCCCATGTTCGAGATCGACGGCTCGACCACGGCCGCGTAGCCGATGCCGTACAAGCGGCCCTCGGAGCGCGCTTCGTCGCGGCGGCGCAGCAGCTCGTCGTGGCCACCGTCGCGCAGGGACAGTTCCAGCGCCGCGGCGTAGTCGCCCGAATCGAGCAGCGCGCCGGCCGGCGCGCGATAGGGAAAGGCGTCGGCGGCGACGAAGTTGCGCCGATAGACATCGAGCACGTCCACACCCAGTTCGACCGCGATGCGCCGGATCAGGCGTTCCAGCGCGAAATACACCTGCGGACCGCCAAAGCCGCGTACCAGTCCGGTGGGCGTGGCATTGGTCAGCACCGCGCGGCAGCGCACGGCCAGATGCTCGATCGCATAAGCCCCGGTGAGGCAGCCATGCATGCGAAACAGCGTGGCCGGTTCGGGCGCGCGCAGATAGGCGCCGACGTCGTCGGTCTGGTCGATGCGCAATGCGGTGATGCGCCCGTCGGTCTCCACCGCGGCCTCGATGTGCGCCAGCCGCGCCGTGGCCGAAGTTGCAGCGACCAGATGCTCGAGGCGGTCCTCGACCCATTTGACCGGGGCGCCGGCCTTGCGCGCGGCCAGGCACATCAGCACCACATACGGAAACACCGCCTGCTTGACGCCGAAACTGCCGCCCGAATCCCGCGGTGTGCGGTGACGCAGGCGGTTGCCGGGCACGCGCAGCGCCATCGCCATGACCGCGTGCAGCGAGAACGGGCCCATGAAATTCGACAATACTTCGTAGCCCTCGTCGCCGGCCAGGTGCTCGGCGAGCACCACCGCACCCTCGATCGGTGTGCACGAATTGCGCGGGTAATGCACGGTCAGCGCGATGCGATGGGCCGCTCCGGCGAAAGCCGCGTCCGGGTCGCCGTAGCGGTAGTCGCGATCGACCACGACATTGCTGCCCGCCGCCTCGTGCACCATTGGAGCGCCATCGGCCAGCGCCGCCTCGATGCCGACGACCGGATCGAGCGGTGCGTATTCGGCGCGGATCAACTCGACCGCATCCTCGGCCAGATAACGGTCGCGCGCGACGACCACGGCCACCGGCTCGCCGACATGGCGCACGCGATCGACCGCCAGCGCCCAGTGCTGCACGGGCACCCGCACGCCGGCAATGAAGGGGTCGGACCAGCGCTGCACGTCCTCGCCGGTGAGCACGGCGACCACGCCGGGCGCGGCTTCGGCGCTCGCCACGTCGAGCGCGAGGATGCGTGCATGCGCATGCGGCGAACGCAGCACGGCCGCGTGCAAGGTCCCCGGTCGCGTGCCCAGATCGTCGGCGAAGCTGCCGCGGCCGGTGAGCAGGGCCGCATCCTCGACGCGCTCGACGCGACGCCCGACATATCGCTCGGGTGACTCGGCATGCGAAGCTTGGGCGCCCGCGTTGCTGGGCATGGGCTGGGTCCTCGTTCAGGGATGCACGCACTGCGCGCGCTGCAATGCATGGTAAGAACGAAGGCCACGGGCGGCTTTACCGCCTCGTAAGACGGTTTACCCTGGAGTCTGAATATCTGGCCGATTCATTCGGCCAGCGCCGCGCGCTCCTCGACGATGCTGACCACCCGTCGGTATTCGCTGGGCGTGATGCCGAGCTGGTCACGGAAAAAACGCGTGAAATGTCCCGGCGCGGAGAAACCGACGTCGTAGCCGATGTCGGCGATCGAATTCACGCTGCCGGACAGCTCCTGGATGGCCGCCTCCATGCGCAGCACGTTGGCGTAGACGGCAGGCGTGAGCCGCGTGCAGCGCCGGAACAGCGCGAAGAAGTGCGCGCGCGACAGGCCGCACTCGGCTGCGAGCCGGTCCATGTCCTGCCCGACGCCGACGTTGTCGCGCATCATCACGATGGCACGCCGGATGCGCGCATCCATGGAACACGCGGGCATGCTGCGCAGCAGCGCACCGAAATTGCGCCACTCGGAGTTGCGGTCGATGATCGCGATGATCAGGTCGAACAGCCGCTCCTCGAGTTGCTGTGGCTCGATGCCCTCGGGCAACAGCATGTCTGCCGCGAGCCGGTCGGCAAGCTGTCGCGCATGATCGGACATCGCCACACAGGACTGGGGGAAGAAGTGCGGATGGCTGCTGACCGCCAGCGCGCGCTGAATGTCGGCCAGCCAGGCGGGTTCGATGTACATCGCCAGCAGCACGCTGGGCATGCCGGCCTCGTCGTGATGCGCGTAGGCGTGCGGCTCCCAGGCGTTGACCACGACGGCGTTGCGGTCGGTCAGGGGCTGCACACGCTCGCGCACGATGAAGCGCGTATCCGCCCCGCTGAGCTTGATCAATAGATGGCAGTGATGATGGGCATGCGCCACCAGGGGCTTGTCCATGCACAGCAGCGCCACGCGCCCGAAGGCGCCTTGCAGGATCTTGATCGCGGTGGACATTTCAGTCTCCTCCGGTCGGTTCAGCCGGCACCGTGCACCGCCAGGGCGGTGGCGAGATCGGCCGGCGTATCGATGTCGGCAAGAACTCCGGCATCGTCGCAATGGATCGGAACGAGGTCGCGACGGTGACGCGCGACCACGCTGCGCGCGCCCTCGTCTCCGCCCAGGGCCAGCAACTCGTCGCGCAGGTCGGCCGAGAAGCCGACCGGATGTCCGCGCCGCCCCGCATGCACCGGGGCAGCGATGCGCGCACCACCGGCCAGCGCAGCGGTGATCGCCGCCACGGTCTCGGTGCGTACGAACGGCATGTCACCGAGCGCAATCAGCCAGCCAGCGGCATCGTCCGTCGCGCGGACGCCGCTGGCCAGCGACGCCCCCATCCCGCTGTCCGCATCCGTGCATTCGACACATTCGATTCCGTCCGCTTCGAATTCACCGCGCAGATTGGTCTCGCCGAAACGAACCACGGCAAGCACGCGGCCCGGCAGCGCGGCGCGCAACGCGCGGGCGCTGGCCAACCCGATGGGCGTGCCGTCGGGCAACGCCCGGCGCAGCTTGTCACCACCGAAGCGGCGACCACGCCCGGCCGCCAGCACGATACCGACAATGTCATGCGACGCGTGTGCGCTCATGCCGGCCTCCGGCTCAGCCGCGCGCGAGCGCTCGCGGGGAGCGACGCGAACCCTCGCCCCAGCGTTCGACCACGCCGGCGTCGATGTCGAACAGGTCGAGCACGCGCCCGAGCGAGTGATCGACCAGATCCTCGATCGTCTCCGGCCGCCCGTAGAAGGCCGGCACCGGAGGCGCGATGATCGCGCCCATCTCGGCCAGTTGCGTCATCGTGCGCAAATGCCCCAGGTGCAGCGGGGTCTCGCGCACCATCAGCACCAGGCGACGATGATCCTTGAGCACCACGTCGGCCGCGCGCGTGAGCAGGCTGGTGGTCGTACCGTGGGCAATCTCGGACATGCTGCGGATCGAGCACGGCGCGACGATCATGCCGGCCGTGCGGAACGAACCCGAAGAGATCGCCGCCGCGATATCGTGCGGCGCGTGCACGACGCTGGCCAGCGCGTGTACGTCGGCGACCTTGTAGGTGGTTTCGTGCGCCAGCGTGATTTCGGCCGAACGCGACATCACCAGATGCGTCTCCATCCCGAGTTCACGCAGGATCTCGAGCAGGCGAATGCCGAACACCGCGCCGGAGGCGCCGCTGATACCAACGATGATGCGCTGCCCCGCGCGACTCACCGGACTGCTCCCGGACACGCAGGGGCGACGCTGGCTCGATGCGCCATGACTGTCTCCTCGTCGGGGTCATTGCCGAGCATGACCCTCGTTCTGTGGGAGAAAGTCTATGGAAGGGATGGCATCAGCGCCAATAATGAATCAAGATCGATCCAATCTGATTTACTGATACCTGCCATGGACATTCGCCAGATCCAGTACTTCGTGTGCCTGTACGAGGAAGGCAACGTCACGCGCGCGGCGCGGCGACTGAACGTCGTGCAGTCGGCCTTGAGCATGCAGCTCGCGCGGCTCGAGGCCGAGACCGGGCAGAAACTGTTCGAGCGCACCTCGCGAGGCATGGTGCCCACGCAGGCGGGACGCACGCTGTTCGGACTGTTCCTGCCCATCCTGCGCGACATCGCCAACGCCCGCGAGGAGATCGCCCGGCTCGGAGAGGACGTATCGGGCGAGCTGCGCGTGGGCTTTCTGGAATCGACCACCGGCGTGCTCTCGCGCGCGCTCGCCGAGTACACCGAGCGCCACCCGCGCGTCGTGGTACGCGCGATCAACGGCTATTCATCGTTCTTCATCGATCAGGTCACCGCCGGTCAGCTCGATATCGCGCTCATCAACCGACCGCGCCAGCGCCTGGCGCTCAACGTCACGCCGGTCCATGACGAGGAGATGGTGGTGGTCGCGGCGGCCGGCAACGACCTCGGCCTGGGGCGCGAGATCGGCATGCGTGACCTGGCCGCCTACCCGCTGGTCGTGCCCTCGCGCCAGCACGGCCTGCGCGGCGTGATCGACCGTCACGCCAACCTTGCCGGCATCGAACTCGACCCGCGGCTGGAAATCGACGCGTTGTCGGCCATCGTCGAACTGGTGACCCACGGCCGCTGGGTCACCATCCTGCCGCTGATCACCGTGCACCATGGACTCGAAAGCGGCGCCCTGCGCGCCTACCGTCTCGACGCTCCACACGTGACCCGCAGCCTGACCTGGATCCACCACCCGCGTCGTGCCCTGGGCACGGCCGCCGCCCGTTTCATGGAGATCTTCGGCCAGCATCTGGTCGAAACCGCCCGCGCGGCTGCCGGGCTTGCACGCAGCGGCCGCGGCAAGTGACAACTCAGCCGCGAGGACTTCCGGCAGCATCAAAGGCAAGCCCGAGGGCATCCGCCGATTAACGGGACATTCGCGCACGGTCAGCGCGGATGTCCCCGGGCGAATTCACTGCTGCAGTGTCGCGATGAAGCGGTCGGCCTCGGCGATGGCCTCGTCCATGTCGCGCACCAGACGGTCGACACTGACCTGCACCCTGGCCAGTTCGCCGCTCAAGCCGGCGATGGCGCGGGCATTGAGGTTGTGCTTCATGAACAGGACCTGATCGCGCAACGGCACGAGGACCGGCTCGAGCTTCTCCTCGGCGGCCTGCATCGATGCGATCAGGCGCGCGTAACGCACCCGTGTGGCGTCGTACTTGCGCTGGCTCTCGGCGCGCAGACGGTCGCTGGAGTACTGCTCGAGTTCCGTGCGCCACTCATCGAACAATGCCTCGGACACCGCCTCGACGGCATCGATGCGTTCGCGCACCTCGGTCGCACCGCGTTCGCTGCGCTGCAGGGTCGCGTCCAGGCGCCGGTATTCGCGCTCCAGATCTCCGCCGGAAAAATCGACCACCTGGCGGAATTGCTCCATCGCCGTCAGGAACTGCTCCTTGGTCTCGCTCTGCGTGTCGCGCGCGGCCTCGACCCGATCCACCAGGATGTCACGCTTGTGAACGCCGACCTTTTCCATGGCGTCGTAATACACGTTGCTGCACGCTCCCAGGGTCAGCGCGAGCGCAACGAGGATGAGCGAGCGGATGTGCATGGTGCCTCCCGTGCGTGGTCGTGGTGCGATTGTGCCATTGCACACAGGCCGGCAACGCGTGTGCGGCGAATCGACTGGGGTGCCCGCGAATCGGGCATCGGGCGCGAAGCGTTCCCGCTCAGTGGCTTGGACCGCCCATACACATCTATCCACAGACTTGCCCACGCCAACTGGGGAAAAGCCGGCGAGGCGCGACTGGCCCGGTGCCAACGCGAACGTCAGGGGTTCCCGGCCGCGTGTCTGCCGGCCTGGCGGGCGTCCTCTTCCTCGCGCGCAGCCTCGATGACCTGCATCACCTCGGCGACGTCTGCGGGCGCTTGTTCTGCCACGAACACGCCGGTGAGTGCCGTGTCGGGTTGAAGCTTGCCCGATTCGTACACGGACCAGATCTCCTTGCCGTAATCGGTATCGCGCAACTCGGGGGCGAACTGGCCGAAGTAGGCGGCCAGATTGTCCACATCGCGTTCGAGCATGGAGCGGGCGTTGTTGTTGGCCGCGGCGTCGACCGCCTGCGGCAGGTCGATGATCACCGGGCCGTCGGGATCGACAAGCACGTTGTATTCGGACAAGTCCCCGTGAACGATGCCCGCACAGAGCATGCGTACCACCTGGCGCACGAGATCGGCGTGGAAGCGCCGCGCGTCATCCTCGCCAAGCTCGACGTCGTTGAGTCGGGGAGCGGGCTCGCCGTCTTCGTCGGTGACCAGTTCCATCAGCAACACGCCTTCGTGAAAGTCGTACGGCGTCGGCACGCGCACGCCTGCCGCGGCGAGCCGACGCAGGGCATCGACCTCGGCATGCTGCCAGGCCGCCTCCTCTTCCTGCCGGCCGTAGCGCGAGCGCTTGGCCATCGCCCGCGCCTGGCGGCTGTTCTTGATCTTGCGCCCCTCGGTGTAGTCCACAGCCTTGTGGAAGCCGCGCTTGTTGGCCTCCTTGTACACCTTGGCGCACCGCAACTCGTCGCCGCACTGCACGACATAGACCGTGGCTTCCTTGCCACTCATGAGTTGCCGCATGACGTGGTCGACGAGACCATCGGCGACCAGCGGCTCGAGTCTGCTCGGCGTCTTCATTGGTCGCCTTTCCCGGAGGCAGCACGGAGCGTATCCAGATACAGGACTTCGACCTGCGCTCGCGCCCATGGGGTACGCCGCAGGAACTTGAGGCTGGACGGAATGCTGGGCTCGTGGATGAAGCAGCGAATGTTCAGCCGCCGCCCCAGTTCCTCCCAGCCGAGACGCGCCACAAGCTCGTTGAGAATCTTCTCCAGCGTCAGACCATGCAGCGGGTTGTTGCGTTGGGGACTGCTCATCGTGTTCTCGCAAGTGCGCACTGCGGTGCGCGGTTCGAAGGCTTGCCATTGCAGCCGATTCGGAATGATAGTGGATGCGAGGCGCCGACTACGCCTACTTCACGTGCGCGGCGTGACGTGTGAAGCTCATAACGTGTGCACTGAACATGCAACTAGCGCTGTCGTAGGTAGAGCCCGTCAGAATCGGGGCGAGCGCACAGCCCGCGTCATGGTGCCTGCACCGGCCGGGCAAACGCTGTTCGGTCTGTTCCTGATCAACCGGCGCGAGTTCGCCGGCGGTCAGTGTTCAAAGTCGATGCGCACGACGTCCATCTGATCGGGACTGAGCGCGGTCACGCTGCAGTCGTAGCGTCGACGCAGGTGGCGATGGATGGTGGCGAGTTGCTCCGCGTCGACGCGAACGGGAGGCGCTTGGTCGTCATGCGCGACAGGGCGGACCAGAATCGACAGGCGGAACTCGTCGAAGCGCATCTCGATTTCGGCGGTGCCTTCCCAGCCGGAGTGCCGCAGTTCCTCGCACCAGTCGATCAACGCCGGCGCGGCGCGCCCGATGACGTCATTGCGCGCCCCCCAGCCGGCGCCGTGACGTTCGACGAAGCGGTTGAGGGTGTCGCGCAGCGGCTCGCTCAGAGGCACGCTGATGCGCGCGGTGTTCGACACCCCCAGCGACAGCAGCAGGTTGAGCCCGACCGCCAGCGTCGTCGACAGGGCCAGCGGGCTGCCCAGAAAGGCCTGTACCCACTCAGGCGCGTCGGCAAAAGCCTGCGGCACGAAACGCACGCCCAGCCCGCCGACGATCGCCAGACCGATGATGAAGGTGCGCCGCGAATCGAGCATACGCGACACGATCAGCTGCACGCCCGACGTGATGAGATAGCACGCGACATACATCAGGCCGGCCCCGATCACCGGCGAGGGCATCAATGCGAAGGCGGCCAGCGCCTGGGGCATGAACGCCAGGGCGAGAAAGACCAGGCCCACGGCGACGCCGATCACGCGTGACAGCGCGCCGGTGGCGATCGACAGGCCCACGTTGCCGGGCGAGATGACCACGCCGACGCCACCGAGCAGACCCGAGCCGACGTTACCCACACCGTCGGCGAGGATGCCGCCGCTGATCGACCTGCCCTCCGGACGCTTCCAGTTCCGGTCGTTGGCCTTCTGGCATCCGGTAACGAGGCCGGCATTGACCAGCCCCGACGCGAGCGCCGCGGCGGCGAACACCGGCACCAGCAGGGCATCGAATTCGAGCCGCGCCTCGGGCAGCTGCGGAGCACCGAAGAACGGAAGCGCTCGCAGCCGCTCGAATTCCCCGGGATCGACCAGGCCCAGCGCAGCGCCCAGGGTGAATCCGACCACGAAGCCGACGAGCGTGGAGCCCAATCGCAGGCGCGGCGAGCGCGACACCGTCAGGGCGATGATCACGCCGATCGTCACGAAACCCACCAGCAACTCCGGGCCGGTGGTCACGCGGTCGTCGCCGGCAATGCCGACGAAGCGCATCATTGCCACCTCTATCATCGACAAGCCCACCATCAGCACGACGACGCCGGAGACCTCGGGCGGGAATATCTTGCGGAAACGGCCGATGACGCGTGAGAGCACGATGCCGACCAGGCCCGCAAACACGGTCATGCCGAAGACCAGTCCGAGCCCGCCTACGCGCGCAGCGATCAGGCTGGGTGCCAGGTAGATCGCCGCGGGAATCTGGTTGACCAGATAGCCCGCTCCGAACGGCGGCCGGACCCGCACCTGCAGCAGTGTCGCCATCCCCATCGCGATCAGCGTCATGCTGAGCACGGACGAAGCGTCGACCAGATCTCCGCCAGCCTCGAGCGTCACCAGTACCGGATAGGCCAGTGACATCAGCGCGATCATTACGTGCTGCAAGGCCAGCACGCCGGTAACGCCCGGCGGCGGTACGTCTTCGACGCCGTAGATCACTTCGGCCGGCTTGTGCGCGCTCGCGGTCAGCTCGCGGTTAAGCCGCGTCACCTCGAGCGCGATGGACGCCTGCGCGGCGAGCGAGCCGACGAGTTGCAACTCGCCGGCATGGTATTCGTGGCGCGCAAACTTGCCCAACACCACCACGCCGAAGACCCGGTTGCGCACCTTGAGCGGGCAGCAGATGACCGACGCGAACGGACGCACCATGGAGATTGAACGGGCATCAACGGCCAGGTCGTTGACGATTTCGCCGTGGCCGGAGCGCAAAACCGCGCCGATCAGGTCGTCGGTGACTTCCAGCGAGGAGCGTCCGTAGAGCTGCTCGTCGTCGGCTGATGCGGCCTCGAGCAGGCCGGTCTGCTCGTTGAGCAGCAGCACACTGACGGTGTCGCACTCGACCAGACGCATCGCTTCGGAGCGGATCAGCGCCACGACCTGACCCACATCCGACAGCGAGAACAGCTTCGCCGAGAGCTGATAGAGCATCGTCAGCTCTTTGTATTTTTCCAGCGAATCGGCGGCGAGTGCGCGCGACTCCTGAGCCTGTTCCGCCAGCAGACCGAGAATGGCGGCGACCTGCGCCGCGCCGGCACCGCGAACCTGGCCGAGCGTCTGCCCGTCCGCCACCACCGGCCATGCCTCCCCTTCGTCGCCCGGATCACGACCGAACAGCAGTGCGCCGTCCTCACCGGATACGGCCAGATCACCCTGCCCGGCCACGCCGTCAAGCAAGGCCCCCACGCTGTCGCGACGCAACAGACGCTTCAGGATGAGGTCCTTGCGGGTCATCGCTTCAGCGCCTCACGGCAGCGGCGATCCACCGGCGCCTTCATGCCAGACCGAGCATCTCTCTGGCCACCTCGAGCAATTCATCGGGATCGAAGGGCTTGGTCATGTAGGTGCTGGCACCGACCTCCAGCCCGCGCGAGCGGTCGACTTCCTGTCCCTTGGCGGTAAGCAGGACCACCTTGACCTGCTCGAGATCGGGGTTGCGCTGGATCGCCGCGCACACGTCGTAGCCATTCATCCTCGGCATCATCACGTCCAGGAGCACCAGACACGAACGCTCACGCGTCACCAGCTCCAGCCCATCGACACCATCGGCCGCCGTCAGGATGCGCACATCATGGTCTTCGGTCAGTTCTTCCAGGCTTTGCTCGATCAACGACCGGATGTGGACTTCGTCATCGACAATCACGATGGTCTTGTTCATTTTTGACTCCGCGTCGGCTCTTCCTGGATCAATGAATGGTTCGCGGTCTCGATCAGCACGCCCCACACCCGCGACATCGCCAGGATGGCTGCCAGATCGACGTCCTCGATCGCTTCGGCGGGGATCACGAGGGTGCCTGAGAAACCCTCCGCCAGGCGCTTTTCGAGTTCGGCGAGGGCACAGCGCCGGAACTGCGGGACGGACTCGGGCACCCTCGGAAGCGTCGTCTGCCTTCCCGGCAGGTCGACGAGCAGATAGTCCCCGCGCGCCTTGCCCCGGCCCTTCGAGGACGGAGCAACCGGTTCGGACAGCAGCAGGCGAATGCTCTCGAGCAGCTTGTCCTCGTCGACGGGCTTGCCCAGCGCCACATCGCCACCCGGATCGTCGCTGCCGATGAAGCCCGAGACGACGACGATGGGCATCTTGCCAAGCGCAGGATCGTCGCGGACTTCCGCGATCACCGTGCGTCCATCCACCCCTGGCATGTTCAGATCGATGGTGATCAGGTCCGGTTGCCAGTCGCGAATCCGTCGCAACGCCTGCGCCCCGTCCGCGCAACCATCGACCCGATAGCCGGCTTCCTCCAGCACCTGCGACAGATAGCGACGCGTTGCCGAATCATCCTCGACGACGAGGACCCGCTTCGCACCGACACCGTCATCACGCTTCTGCCCGCCGAGGACCGGGAGCGTGAACACGAAGCGACTGCCCTCGCCCGGCACCGACTCCACCCAGATTTCGCCGCCATAGTGCTCGACGATCTGCTTGCAGATCGACAGCCCCAGGCCGGTGCCGGTGGGTTTGTCCGACAGCGTGTCCTGGCGGGCAGCCTGATGGAACTTGTCGAAGATCTTCTCCAATTCGCCTTCCGGGATGCCCGCTCCGGTATCGCGCACGGCGATCTCCACCCAGCCCTCAGGCAAGGCCTGCGCAGAGACCTCGATGACCCCGCTTTCGGTGAACTTGACGGCGTTGTTGATCAGATTGATGACGATCTGGAACACCCGGTCGTAATCCGCTTCGACCTCGGGCAGCGGATCGGGCAGTGTCAGGCGCGGTTCGATGCGCGGCTTGTCGGCGAACTGGCCGCTCGCGGTCTTGAACGCCGAACGCAGCAGATCGGCGATGGAAAAGGCCGTGTCGTTCCAGCTCGTCGTGCCGGCCTCGATCTTGGAGAGGTCGAGCACATCGTTGATGAGCCGCGTCAGACGCTCGCTCTCGTTCTGCACGATGCCGATGTTCTCGACGATGCGCCTGGCACGCGACTCGAGCTTCGCATCCCCCGCCTCCGGCAGGAAGTAGCGTTCGAAATCACGCCGGATCAGCTTGGCGAAACCCCGCACCGAGGTCAGCGGTGTGCGCAGCTCGTGCGACACCGAGGACAGGAAGCTCGACTTGAGGCTGTCCATTTCCTCCAGTTGCGCCTGACGCTCGCGCAGCGCGGTGATGTCCGAGTAGATCACTACCGTCCCGCCATCGGACGTATGGCGCTCGTTGATGCGGATCCAGCGGCCGTTGGCGCGACGCTGCTGCTGCGACGCACCCGGTTCGCGGTGCAGGCGGATGCGCTCTTCGACCCATTGTTCGGGGTCTCCCTCGATGTCGAGAATCAGCCCCCGGCGCACTGCATTGCGCAGGATCTCCTCGTAGCTTGCCCCCGGCTCCGGCACCGCCTCGTTGTCGTACAGCAACTCCGCATAACGGCTGTTGCGCAACAGCAGACGATCGTCGGCATCGAACAGCGCGAAGCCTTCCTGGATGCTTTCGATCGCGTCATCGAGCCGCAGGCGGGCCTCCTGCAGTTCGCGCAGATTGCTCGCTTCCATTTCCGCCGCGGTGTCGCGAAACACCGCCAGCGCACGCATCAGACGGGAAACCTCGTCCTGACCGGCCGGTTCCGGCAGCTTCACGCTCAAGTCGCCCTCGGCAAGCGCGATGGCCGACTTGCTGAAGGCACTCAGTCGCGAACCCAGGCTGCGGTTGACGTACAGAATCGCACCGAGCATCGCCAGCAGCGACAGCCCCAGCGCGAGCACGAGGGTCAGCCGGCTCGCCTGCAGCGACTCGAGGACTTCGGCCGCAGCCGTATCGGCGCGCCCCTGCGCGGAGGCGACGATGTCGGCCGCGATGCCGCTCATCTCTTCGTTGGCACTGTTGGTGCGCGTGAGCAGCAGACCGACAAGCCCCTCGGCGCGCAACACGTCCCCACGCAACTGCAAGATGCCCTCGTCGCCTTCACCGAAGGCCGTCATTCCTCTCGCCAAGCCCACTGCGTCGGACAAATCCTGGCGCGCCCGCATCCGTTGCAGCACCGACGAGAACTCCGCGTCCGTGGACTCGTATTCGCGATACAGCGGTTCGAGGTCGTCCAGACTCCGGGCAAAGGCGCCCACGGTAAGCACACCGACGCTGCGGTTGGCGAAGGCCTCGAGCTTGAGCAGGGCGCCGTAGCCGTCGACGCTGGCGGCGTTCATGGCGGCAAGGCTGTCGGTAATGGCGCGATCGAGGTCGATACCGATCGTGACGGTCTCGCCGCGGATCAAGGTGATCGAACGCTGCAGGAAGCGCTCGAAATCGCGGAAGTCCGCTTCGAACCCGCCCGGAACAGACGCGCTCGTCACGTTCGCGCCGGCCAGTTCGCGACGCCTCAGATCGAATACGTTGCCGTCGCCCGCACCGAATGCCATGAGACGCTCGAAGCGTTCGGCAAGCTCACCGATATCGACGTTTCGCGTGACCGCATCCGTGCTCTCGAGCACGTCGATGTTGCGGCTGATGACGGAACTCGCCTCGACGAAGGCACCCCAAGCTTCGTCGAGCACTCGCTCGTCCGGCGCCTGCGCACCATTGCGCAAGGCCTCTTCCATCTTGACCAGCTGTGCATTCACGCTGAGGACCGGGATCAGACCCCTGAAGCTGATTTCGTTGAGCAGGCCGACCGCGTCGCGCGTACCCGCGATCACCTGATCGGCCGTGCGGTCGAGAAACGACAGTTCCCGCTCGACCAGTGGCCGGATCGATTCATTGAAGCGCAGATGCGCAGCCGCCAGCGCCTGAACCCGTTCGTTCAGACGTTCGGCCAGCCGCAGCTTGGCGCCGACCTCGGCCGCGAGTTCCTCCGTGAGCGCCTCGACTTCGCTCATCAGGGTCTCGAGCTGGCCGTAGGTCTGCTCATCAATGCCGGTCTCGTCGAGGCCGCTGACGATGGCCTTGGCGTCGTCGATCTGACGCGAAAGCACCTCCCGGCGTGTTGCCAGCACGTCCTCGTCGCGCGAAGTGGCCATCGCAGCGGCCACGCGGCGGATATTGGTGGTCGCCGATGCCACCTTGTGCGCCGTCACCAGCGCCGGCAGGTTGTCCTGAGTGATCTGCGAGAGCTGCTGCTGGACCAGCACATTGGCGCGCTGCGCCGCGATCGCGCCAATGAGCGCGGAGACCACGATGACGGCGAATACGAGAAAGAGCTTTCCACGGATGGTGCCCGGGATGAACGCCCAGCGGCGGGACGCCTCCACCCTCTTTGCCGGCATGGAATCCGCGGGCGGCTTCATGTCGGCGACTCCGGGCGATGCGCGCTTCGCATCACGACTTCAGGTCATGACCCTTGATGTCGTCCGGACTGATGTAGGCGACATCCGGATTCATCATCACGTCCAGATGCAGCTTGAACAGCCGCGCCGAGTCACGATCCCGATTCGCCCACTCGAACCACAGCGGAAGCGCGATCTTCCTGAAACGGGCCACGTCGTCTTCCGACAGCCGGGTGACCTCGACACCGGCCGCGGCGAACTTCGCCCAGGCCCCGACGTTGGCCTTCTGGTGCGCGGTGTAATGCTCGTAGGAAAACGCCCGAACGAGTTCCGTCAGAAGACCGCGCACCGGTTTGGACAGTCCGTTCCAGACCGTCTGGTTGAACACCACCACGGTCAGGTCGACCGGCTGATGCAGACAGGGCGTCGATGTCGGGCCCATGATGATGTACTTGCTGACATCGGCGAAGCCGAGGTCATAATTCATTGCCGGCCCTGTGAAATCGGCCGCATCGATGGCGCCGGTCTTGAGCGCCGGACGAACTTCCGAACCGGCCAGTGCAACCGTCCGTGCGCCAATCGCCTTGAAGCAGTCGGCAATCAGACCGCCGGGCATGCGCAGCTTCAGCCCCTTGAAATCGTCGAGTGAACGAATGGGCTTGTTCGAGTGGATCAGATTGGTATCGTGATGGACATGGCCCACGAAATGCAGGCCATGACGTGCGTACAGTTCGCGCGCGAGTTCCGAGCCTCCGTAGCTGTCGAACAACATGTCCCACTGATGCGGATGCGGCAGCCCCATTGGGAACGACGTCAGGAATGCGCCCGCCGGCATCGCGCCGGTAATCGCCGAATAGTGCGGAACCCAGTGCATGCCGTCGAGCACACCCGCCGAGGTCGCATCCATCATGTCGAAGATTTCGGCGATGGTGCCGCCTGGAAACGGCAACAGCGTGACCTCACCCGAAGTCAGTTCCCTGACGCGCTCGCACCAGTTCCTGAACGTCCGGTAGCCGATCGTCTCCTCGGTCCACAACGACTGGATCTTGAGCGTCTTGCCCGCGGCCGCCTGCGCATCCCGGATGTACGGCGCCGCCACCCCGCTCAGCGCCGTCGCCCCTGCCCCGAGACACAATGCCTTGAGCGCTGATCGGCGACTCCGCGCGCCGTTCTCGTTTCCATCCTGAATCTCTTGCTTCGACTCCACGGACATGGCACCTCCCGTTAAACGGTGACTGCAACCCAGCAGCCACGTAACCAGCGAAGGGGAACGCATCCCAGGAAAAGATTTGTCACAGTCTCGCGAACTGGTATGTCAAGTCAAGCTGCGGTAATCCTCAACCCGCCGACAGCCGCAAGCGCGCGCAATCCCACCGAGTTCGTCACAACGATGCGATTCAGATCAAGGAACGTCGGGGAAAACCGGCGCAACTCATGCCGGTTAGGCCACGAATGGGGCTAACGCTGGGCCGACTGGGCTGGGCCGACTGGAAATCGGCCCGTGAACGCAAAAAAGCCAACCACCGTCAAGTGATTGGCTTTCAATGCTTTTGTCTGGTTGCGGGGGCAGGATTTGAACCTGCGACCTTCGGGTTATGAGCCCGACGAGCTGCCAGACTGCTCCACCCCGCGTCTGGAGAACGAAACTATATCCGCTTGCTGCCTGGGTGTCAAACAACAGATGCGCCGAACCACGACCGACCTATCCGTCACGCAACCGGGCCGGTGGCTGCCGGGTGGACGGTCGCGGGCGCGGCACGCACTCGGCCAGGTACACGGCGCGGATGTCGAGCGCGATGGCGGCGGCCAGCGCGAGGAAGCCGGCGCCTTCGATCGCCGCGTGATAGTCGACGAACAGCGCATAGGCAATCAGCGCGTTGGCCAGCGCAGCCAAGGTGAGCGGCCACGGGTTGCGGTGGCGACGCAGGTTGATCGCCGTCGCCGCGGCGGCGAGCAGTGCTGGGGCGGCGATCGCGAAAGCCCACAGGCTTTCGTCTATCGTCAGGCGTATGCCGAACAGCGACAGCAAGGCGACGATCGCCAGCGTGCCGTAGCAGGCCAGCAACGACGCGGTTGCGGCGACCGCACCCCACAGGCCGCGGCTGCCGATGCGTGACAGGCGCTTCGGATGCAGGCGACGCAGCAACGCGGACGTGGCGGGAACGGTTTCGGGGCGAGCCGGTCGGCGCATCGCGATCTCGACCGAGCGCCCGCCCAGGGTCTGCGCGATGCGTCGCGTCTCAGCGCTAGGGCTGTGTCCGAAGTAGTCGAACTCGCGCAGCACCTCGATGTCGCGGAAACCGGTCTCGCGGAACAGTTCCAGATAGTCCTCGTCGATCGCGGCTCCGACCACGCACTCGGCCCACAACGCGGGATCGCTGCGCCCGCCCAGCGGCACCGGTCGCGAGATGACGATGTCGGCCACCTGCGCGCGCCCATCGGGCCGCAGCACGCGGAACATCTCGGCCACGGCACGTCGCTTGTCGGGCACGAGGTTGAGCGCACCGTTGCTGGTGACGACATCCACCGAATGGTCGGGCAAGGGGATGTGCTCGGCGTCCGCTTCGATGGTCGTGAGGTTTTCGGCACCGGCCTCGCGCGCAGCCGCGTCAAGCGCATGCAGCATGTCCGGCGTCAGATCGAGGGCAAGAACGCGGCCGTCGGGGCCGACGTGCTCACAGGCAAGCAGCGAATCGGTCCCGGCGCCGCATCCGAGGTCCAGCACCGTGTCGCCGCGCCGGATCGCGTCGGCGCGAAAGGGGCAGCCGACCCCGGCGAAGCGATCCACGACCGCGTCGGGTACGTGGTCGAGCGATGCCGGGTCGTAGCCGAGCGCGAGCGCGATCGGGCGGCCCACCGGGAAGTGGAACAAGCCCTTGGGGTCCGCCGCGACGAGCGAATACATGCCCTGCACCGCGGCGGTGATGCGCGGCTTGGTAAAGCCCAGAATGGCAACCATCTCCCCCTCCTCTGACGATCGCGATTCAGTAGCGGTCAAGCAACGAGCGGATACGTCGTCGCAGCGACTCCGGTGCCTGCACGTCGCCGCTTTCTGCGATGCGCGCGCGCAACCGGCGCTCGAACTCCGCACGCGAGAAGCACGCCCGGCAGTGCGCAAGGTGCTCGCTGATGCGCTGCTCGGTGACGCTGTCGATCTCGTCATCGAGGAATTCGAGCAGTCGCTCGATCACTTCCTCGCATCGAATGTCTTCGGTCATCTCGACTCGCCTCGCGCGTGTGCACCATGGATGCCGAGCTGCCTCGCCTGACGCCACAGTGCGTGCTGCAACAGGGCACGCCCGCGATTGAGCCGCGAACGCACCGTTCCGACCGGAACCTGCAGCGTCCCGGCCGTCTCCGCATAGCTGAACCCGAGCACTTCGACCATCACCACGACCACCCGGTAAGCCTCGGGCAGCGCATCGAGCGCGTGGTCGATGTCCTCGCGCAGGAACTTGTCGAGCAACTGCCGTTCGGGATCACCCCACCACAGCAGAAATGGCTGATGCACCTGTTCGTAAAGCGAGAAGCGGTCCAGTTCGTCGTCACTGTCGAGCGCGTCCTGCGCGGGCTGGGCGCGCCGGTGACGGTAGTCGCTGATGAAGGTATTGATCAGGATGCGGAACACCCACTTCTCGAAGCACTGCCTGTCGCGCATGGTGCCGATGCGCCTCCAGGCCTGCGCCAGCGTCTCGGCGACGATGTCCTCGGCATCGGCGCGATTGCGCGTCAGCCGCAGCGCCGTGCCGAACAGGCGATCCATGAGGCGTTCGACGTCGGCCTCAAAGAATCGCCTGCGCACCTCATCGCTTGCGCCAGCGCGCCGCTCACGCGGTGCCTCGGCTCGTCCCTCGATCATCGATCGCCCCCGGATCCGCCCTTTGCGCTAATCCTTCACGGCGAGCAGCGATACACTGCGCACGCCGAATTTTCCGCAGGCGGCCTGCGCGTTCTCCGACAGAAAACGATAGGCCGTGTTGGGCTCGATGCGCACCACCCGCAGACCGGCAGCCTCGATCAGCGCCCGGTAGCGGTCCTGCTGCGCCGCCCCGCCGATGCACGCGGCCCACAGGTCGGCGTTGCCGACCACCCCGTCAGGCAACGGATCCTCGGTGACGATGTCGGAAATCGCCAGCCGCCCGCCGCGCCGCAACAGCCGCGCTGCAGTTTCGAAGACCCGCGCCTTGTCAGCCGACAGGTTGATCACCCCGTTGGAGATCACCGCATCGGCAATCCCGTCGGCGAGGTCCACATCCTCGATATAGCCCTTGCGGAACTCGACCTGTGCGAACGCGCCCTGACGAGCCAGCCGCTCGGCCTTGGCCAGTTGCTCGTCGGTCATGTCGATGCCGATCACGCGTCCGTTCGGCCCGACGCGGTTTGCGGCGATGAAGCTGTCCATGCCCGAACCGCTGCCCAGATCCACCACGCACTCTCCAGGCTGCAGATCTGCGAGATGAAAGTAGTGGCCGACACCGGCGAACGATGCGATCGCCTCCTGCGGGACCGCATCGAGTTCGGCCGGCGCATAGCCGAGCCGCTCGGCCAACGCTCGCCCCATCTCGAAATGAAATTCTCCGTCGGGATGTTCGGCCACATCGCGATACATGGCCTTCACCTTGACTTCCAGATCCCGCGGATCGAAATCGACGCTCTGTGTGGTCGTGCTCATGAGATGCTTCCTCCTCAATGCAGGATAGTTGGCGGGCGACACGGCGCCCGCCGGGCCGACGACGTGTTGCGCGCGGGCTCACTTGTTGCGCGGATCGTCCTTGGCATTGACGTATTGCAGGCCCCACGGGCCGGTGCTGTTGAGCTGGATCACCGTTTCCTCATCGGTGTAGGCGTAATGCGCCATACCCGGTGGAAAGGCGAAGAAGCTCCCCGGCCCGAGCGATTCGACCTTGCTGCGGTCGGCGACCTCACCCATGCCGATGCGGAAATTCCCCGAGATTACCGTGACGATCTCCGGCCGCGGGTGATAGTGCGGTGGCAGGTGATAGCCCGCGGGCAGCTTCAGCCGCAACGCGAAGATGCCCTCCTCGCCCGGCTTGCCGTGCAGCACCACCGCCTCGGCGCCCGCGGGAATCGACGCCGGACCCGGCGACCATTGGATCTCGTCGGCGGACAACAGGGTGTGGTCCTCTCCCGCCGCCACCGCCGCTGCTGGCATCACCAACAGCGCACAGGCCAGACACGGCGTCATCGCACGCACGCGCAGATTGTTGAGTGCATTTGCGTTCATTTTCTCTCCTCCTCTGTCGCGGCCGGGCATCCGGCAATCGGATACCCCGACCATGGCGCCAAGGACGCAGCGGCCCCTCGGAGGGTTCCAGCAATTTCGCGACGCCGCGCCGCGGGCGGCCACGCGCGCGCCGGGCGCACCGCTATACTGGCCGCGACATCGCCACGGACCTTCCGCCCATGCAAGACAAGCGTCTGAGTTCCGCCGACGCGGTCGCGCTGATCCGCAGCGGCGACACGGTATGTACGTCCGGTTTCGTCGGCATTGGCGTACCGGAGGAATTGCTGATCGCGCTCGAGCGTCGTTTTCTGGAAACCGGCGAGCCGCGCGATCTGG
Source organism: uncultured Azoarcus sp. (assembly GCA_963975885.1). GTDB lineage: Bacteria > Pseudomonadota > Gammaproteobacteria > Burkholderiales > Rhodocyclaceae > Pseudazoarcus. Next base: position 116,051 of record CAXBIS010000004.1, on the reverse strand, counting down.
GGCTGGTGTTCGCGGCCGGTCAGGGGGACGGGCGCGAGCGCGGGCTCAACCGGCTGGGGCATGCGGGCCTGGTGCGGCGTGCGATCGGCGGGCACTGGGGACTTGTGCCAAAGCTCGGGCGGCTCGCACTGGATGGGAACATCGAGGCGTGGAACCTGCCGCAGGGGGTGATCTCGCATCTCTACCGCGACATCGCGGCCGGTCGGCCCGGCGCGATCACGCGCATCGGTCTGGGTACTTTCGTCGATCCGCGCATCGAGGGCGGGCGCATCAACGCGCGCAGCACCGACGATGTGGTCGCGCTGATCGCGCTGGCCGGCGAGGAATTCCTGTTCTACAAGCGCTTCCCGATCCACGCGGCGCTGATCCGCGCGACCACGGCCGACACCCGCGGCAACCTGACGATGGAGCGCGAGGCGCTCACGCTCGACAGCCTGGCGATGGCGAGCGCTGCGCGCAACTGCGGCGGCCGCGTGATCGCGCAGGTCGAGCGCGTGGTGCCTGCCGGCACGCTTAATTCCCGCGACGTGGTGGTACCGGCGGCCCTGGTCGATGCCGTCGTCGTGGCGCGGCCCGAGAACCACCACCAGACCTTCGCCACCGGCTATTCGCCCTACTTCGCCGGAGCAGAGCGCGCAGTGTCGGGGAACGAGGCGCCGCTGCCGCTCGATGTGCGCAAGATCATCGCGCGGCGCTGTGCGCTGGAGCTTCCCTCGGGCGGCGTCGTGAATCTGGGCATCGGCATGCCGGAGGGCGTGGCCACAGTGGCCGACGAGGAAGGCGTGCTCGATCGCGTCACGCTCACCGCCGAACCCGGCGTGATCGGCGGGCGCCCGGCGGGCGGGCTGGACTTCGGCGCGGCGGTCAATACCGACGCCATCGTCGCGCAGAACCAGCAGTTCGACTTCTACGACGGCGGCGGACTGGATCTGGCGGTGCTCGGCATGGCCGAGGCGGACGCGGTCGGCAACGTCAATGTGAGCCGCTTCGGTGACCGCCTGGCCGGCGCCGGCGGGTTCATCAACATCAGTCAGAGCGCGCGCACGGTGGTGTTCGCCGGTACCTTCACGGCGGGCGGACTCGAAGTGGACATTGGCGGTGGACGGCTCGCCATCGTGCATGAAGGTCGCGCGCGCAAATTCATCGAGCACGTGGGCCAGATCACGTTCAGCGCGGCACAGGCCATCGCAAGCGGGCGTCGCGTGCTCTACGTGACCGAACGCGCGGTCTTCCGTCTCGGGGCCGGCGGCCTCGAACTGGCCGAGGTCGCGCCCGGCATCGACGTGGAGCGGGACGTACTCGCGCAGATGGGCTTTCGTCCGCGCATGCACGAAGTGCGCACGATGGACCCGGCACTGTTCCGCGACGCGCCGATCGGGCTGGCCGCGCGCATCGGCGGCTGAAGGATCGCCGCGCTCAGCGACGTTCTATACGCGGCCAGTGCGCCGGAAAGCATTCCGGCTCGTGCGTGGCGATGACCGCGCAGCGGCGCACGAGCCACGGCTCGAGTGCGCTCGTCGCGCGCTCGCGCGCGGCCTCGTCCAGTTCGGAAAACGGCTCGTCGAGCAGGGCCAGCGCGGGATCGCGCAGCAGCAGCCAGGCCAGCAGCACGCGCCGCGCCTGACCGCCGGACAGGTTCGCGGCGCCCTCGCCCACGCGGGTGCGCAGGCCGCGTGTGCCGCCGTCGGCGAACTCGTCCAGTCCGAGCGCGAGCAGCAGCCGCGAGGCCACGTGCGCGTCCACGACGGGTCGGGCGAGTCGCAGGTTGGCGAACACGCTGGCATCGAGCAGTACCGTGTCCTGCGCCAGCAGCGCCACGTCCGAAGCGCCACATTCGGCCAGGGCCCGATCGCCGATACGGACCTGGCCTGCCAGCGGGTCCAACTCGCCGGCCAGCGTGGCGAGCAGCGCGGACTTGCCACTGCCACTGGGCCCGCACACGAGCAAGGGCACCCCGGGCTCCAGGTCGAGATCGAGTCCGTGCCACAACGGGCGCCGCGCATCGAATCCGACCACGAGCGCGCGCGCCGTGACCGCTTTCCCCGCAGCGTCGCGCGGCTGCGGATCGTCCGCGAGCGCAGCGCCGCCGAAGTCCAGCCGCGCGGCCGCAGCCAGGCTCTCGCCCAGCCGCCAGCCGGCCCCCGGCAGGCTCGCCAGCGCCTCGCCCAGTCCCAGCACCATCAGCGCCAGCAATACCGCGACCGGCCCGGAGATGCTGCCGTCAGCATGCGCGGACAGCGCGAGCGCGAGCATCGCCAGCGCGCCCAGCCCGACGAGTGCCTGCACCGCGTGCTCGGCAAGCGCCGCCACGGCGCTCTGGCCATCGAGGCGGTGCGAATGCGTACGCGCGAGTTCGGCGAGCGTCGCGCGACTTGCATCGAGCCCGCCATACACGGCCAGTTCGGCCATGCCGTCGACGTGATCGAGCAGCGCGATGCGCTCGCGCGCACGCCCCGCCACCAGCGCCTCGCCGCGGCGACGGCCGGCACGCCCGGCGAACAATGCGGCGCAGAGCACCGCGACGGCGACCCCGATCACCAGCGTCGCGGCTGTCCAGCCCGCCAGCCAGCCGGCCAGCGCGGCCGCGAATCCGGTCGAGGCCAGCGCTGCAAGCGTCGGCGCAATCACGCGCAGCGGCACGGCGTCGAGCGTGTCGATATCGGCCACCAGCCGCGTCTGCCAGTCGCCGCTTCGCAGCCGGCGCTGCGCGACCGGGGGCAGCGAGGCGATGCGTTCGAAGGCGTCGCGGCGCAGTTCGGCCAGGCGGCGCAGCACCGCCTCGTGGCCGACCACACGCTCACCGTAGCGCGCTACCGTGCGCAGCAAGGCCGCCGCGCGGATCCCCGCGGCCGGGGTGAAGATGTTCAGGCCGGCCAGCGCACCCAGCCCGGCCAGCGCACTGGCGGTGACGAACCAGCCCGACAGGGCCAGCAGCGCGACGCCCGCCACCCAGGTCAGCGCGAGCAACGCGGCGGTCGCGACCAGCCAGCGACGACCGCCGACCAGCAGAATGTGCAGCGGATCAGACCGGCGCATCGACGACCTCCTCGAACCGCGCGTTCGCCAGATGCAGCACGCGGTCGGCGCGTGCGATGACCCGCACATCGTGGGTGGCGACCAGCAAGCCGGCGCCACGCTCGCGCGCCATCGTCATGAGGCTGGACCACAAGGCCTCGGCGGTTTCATCGTCGAGTCCGCGCGTGGGCTCGTCGAGCAGCCAAAGGCGCGCGCCCGACAGCCACGCACGGGCCAGCGCAACGCGCTGCGCCTGCCCGCCGGACAGACCGCGCCGGCCTTCTCCGATTGCGGTGTCCAGCCCGTCGGGCAGCGTCGCCTCATCCACCGCAACGCCAGCCGCTGCCAGCGCCTCGACAAGCCGCGCGTCGTCCGCATCCGGTGCCGCCAGCTGCAGGTTGTCACGCAGCGTGCCGTGGAACAGATGCCCTGTCTGGGACAGCCAGGCGATGTCGGCCACGCGCTCGAGCCGGCCTGCGCGTGGCGCGATGAAGCCGGCGCAGACGGCCAGCAGCGTCGACTTGCCGGAACCGCTGGCGCCGGTCAACACGACGATCTCGCCCGAACTCACGCACAGCGTAACGGCCTCGACGACGGACGGCGCGTCTGCGGCAGGCGAGACGCTCAGCGCATCCGCGACAAGCAGTGCATCGCCGCGCGGCACAGGCGGTGCCGCAGCCGGTGCGACGCGCGTACCGTCGATCGCCGTGGCGAGCGCGCGCGCCGCCGACAGCGCGCCGGCACGGTCGTGCCAGCCCTGCGCGAAGGCGCGCAACGGCGCGAAGAACTCGGGCGCGAGCAGCAGTACGAACAGGCCGGCGAACGGCGTGATGCCCGGCGTGTCGCCGCCGCCGAGCAGCGCGAAGCCGACGTGGATGGCGACCATACCGATCGCGATGGCAGAGAACAGCTCCATCACCGCCGAGGACAGAAAGGCCACGCGCAGCACGCGCATCGACATTTGCCGGTAACGATCTGCCGCCGCAAACACCTCGCGCGCGCTGCGTGCGAGCGCACCGCTGCGCCGGATCAGGTCGAGCGCGCGCAGACGGTCGAGAAAATGCGCCTCCATGCGACCTTGCTCGTGCTGCTGACGGGCGTGCACGCGCGCGCTGCGCAAACCGGTGAGCACCATGAAGGCGAGGATCAGCGGGGCCGAGGCGGCGAGCAGAAACGCCGCAAAAACGTCCTGGCTGGCGGCGGCGAACAGTACCAGCGGTGGCACGATGCAGGCCGCGTCACGCGCGGGGGCATAACGCGCCGGCCACGCCGACAAGGCGTCCACATCGTTGTGATAGCGCGCGGCCCACGCCGCCCCGCCCTCGCGCGCCAGCGCATGCGGTCCCAGGCCATCCATGCGCCGGCGCAGGCGCTCGCGCACGTCATCGCGCACGGCGCGCGCAGCACGCACGGCGACCGTCTCGCGCACTACCGCACACGCGAATCGCAGCATCACGGCGCCAATCGCCAGCAGCCACATCCAGCCGGCGGGAAATTCGCCGCGGAATACCGTCGCGTCGATTGCCAGCGCGATGGCCGCGGCCTGCGCGACGACCGCCAGACCCACGGCGACGGATGCCGCGCGTCCGGCCTGCTGCCCGCGGCCCGCCGGCCCCAGCAGCTGCGCCAGCCGCGCGCGCTCAGTGATAGCCGTCGCCGGCACGCACCTTGCCGCGGAACACGTAGTAGGTCCAGGCGGTGTACATCAGCACGAAGGGAATCACGAAGAGCACGCCGACGAGCAGGAAGAGCTGGCTCTCCGGCGCGGAAGCGGCATCGTGGAAGGTGTAGCTGGGCGGCACGACGTAGGGCCACTTGGACAGCAGCAGGCCGCCGTAGAACAGCATGAACAGCACGATCGTGGCGATGAACGGCGTGGCGTCGTGGCCGAGCTTGAGGAAGCGCCACAACGCGAACGCGACCGCCGCGGTGAGCACCGGGAAGATCCACAGCCAGGTCACGAAGTCGAACCAGCGACCGCGCACATAGTCGTCGACCAGCGGCGTCCATACGCTGATGATCAAGAAGAACAACATGACCGCCTTGAGCAGGCGCAGCGCGAACTCGCGCACGCGCGCCTGCAACGGCCCTTCCGTCTTGAGCACCAGCCAGCATGCACCGATCAGTGCGTAGCCGAACACCAGCGCGAAGCCGGTCATCACGGTGAAGGGCGTGAGCCAGTCCATCGCACCACCGACGTAACGCCCATCCACGGTCTCGAAGCCCTCGATGAAGGTGCCGACCACCGCGCCCTGGGCGAAGGCGGCGACCAGCGAACCAAGGAAGAAGGCCGCGTTCCAGAAGCGGCGCCGCCCCGACGGCGCCTTGAAGCGGAACTCGAAGGCGATGCCGCGAAAGATCAGCCCGCCGAGCATCAGGAACACGCCGATGTAGAGCGCCGGCAGGAACACCGTGTAGACCAGCGGAAAGGCCGCCAGCAGGCCTGCGCCGCCGAGCACCAGCCAGGTCTCGTTGCCGTCCCACACCGGCGCGACCGAGTTCATCATCACATCGCGCTCGGCGTCGTCGCGCGCAAACGGAAAGAGAATCCCCACCCCGAGGTCGAAGCCGTCGGCGAGCACGTACATCAGCACACCGAAGCCGATCAGCACGATCCAGACATAGACGAGATCGATCATCGAGCACCTCCTGTGGCCGGAGTCTGCGCGTCGGCCGGCGGCTCGTCACCGACGTCGAGTTCGACATCAGCGACCGACAGCGGGCGCTTGGGCCGCATGTAGATCTCGTCGATTCCCTCGGGCTCATCCGACATTCCCTTGCGCACCACGCGGGTCAGGTAATACACGCCGGCCGAGAACACCACCGCGTAGATCGCCATGTAGCCGATCAGCGAGAACAGCGCCATGCCGCCGGTGAGGCTGGGGGTGAGGCCATCGGCGACGCTGATCTCCTGCCACAGCATCCACGGCTGGCGCCCGACCTCGGTGACGATCCAGCCGGCCAGCACCGCGATGAAAGGCATCGGCGTCATCAGTCGCAGCACCTGCAGATAGGCCGGGCTGTCAGCCAGCCGCCCGCGCCACATCAGCACCACGCCCCAGGCGGCGACCGCGATCATCGCCAGGCCGATGGCGATCATCACGCGGAAGGCCCAGAACACGATGAACACGTTGGGCCGCTCCTCCGGTGGCCATTCCTCGAGGCCGCGCACCTCGCCGTCCCACTCGTGCGTGAGGATCAGGCTGGCGAGCTTCGGGATGGCGATTTCCGCGTGGTTGGTCGCGGCCTCCTGGTCGGGCAGCGCGAACAGCAGCAGCGGCAGCCCCCGCTGCGTTTCCCACGCGCCTTCCATCGCCGCGACCTTGGCCGGCTGGTGCTCGAGCGTGTTGAGCCCGTGCAGGTCGCCGACGAAGGCCTGCAGCGGCGCGATGCACACCAGCATCACCAGGCACATGCGCAGCGCCTTCATGCTTGGCCCCACGGCGTGACGGCGCAGCACGTAGTAGGCCGATACGCCGGCCACGACGAAGCCGCCGGTCAGGAACGAGGCCAGCGCCATGTGCGTGAAGCGATACGGGAAGGACGGATTGAACAACGCTGCCGACCAGTCGACCACATGCACGATGCCATCACGCATCTCGTAGCCGGCCGGCGTGTGCATCCACGAATTGGTCGCGAGAATCCAGAACGACGAGATGAAGGTGCCGACCGCCACCATGATCGCGGCGAACAGGTGCAGTCCTGGCGGCACGCGGCCACGTCCGAAAAGCAGCACACCGAGGAAGGACGCTTCGAGAAAGAAGGCCGTGACGACCTCGTAGGACAGCGTCGGGCCGATGAAATTGGCCGTGCGGTAGGAGAACTCGCTCCAGTTGGTGCCGAACTGGAAGGCCATCACCAGCCCGGACACCACCCCCATGCCGAACACCACCGCGAAGATCTTGATCCAGAACTGCGACAGCCGCGCCCATTCGGGCGAGCGCGTGCGGAATGCGATGGTCTCGAGAACCGCGACGTAGGTCGCCAGCCCGATCGTGAACACCGGAAAGATGGCGTGAAAGGACACCACGAAGGCAAACTGGATGCGGGACAGCAGCAGCGGATCGAGTTCCACGTCACCTCCTCGGGCAGCACACGACCCAGTATAGAAGCCGTACGCGTATCGCCAAGTTCCCGCACGCGCGAACTTCAGCCACCGCAAACGAAAACGCGGCCGCCGGAGTCCCGGCGACCGCGCTGCACGGACCGAAGCAATGCGGCCCGGCTCACTTCTTCATGAGTGCCGGCGGTGCATCCCCGGCACGCTTCTTTTCCTGTTTGTCCTTGCGCTTTTCCTTGGCGTTCTTGAGCGGCTTCTTCTTGTCTTCCCGACTGCTGCTGCGTTCCTTGCTCATGGCTGTTGCTCCTGAAGGGCACCGATCCGTGATCAATGCTCGTCCAGTATAGAGCGCGCCGATCGCCGCGGTGCACCGACGCAAGACTGAATTTTCGTCTCACGCGAAAGCCGCGCGCGAGCGTCCGCGCAGACGGCGGTCGATCGCGCGCGCCAGCGCCGCCACCGCTCCCAGCACCAAGGCCAGCGGCCGCAACAGGAACTGCGCGAGCCACAACAAGGGAAACAGCACCAGCGCCCAGCCGCCGAACTGCGCGACCCACACCGGCCAGCCGAACGTCTCGGCCACACGGGCGAAGGCGGCATTGAGCACCGACGGATGACGCAACGCGATATAGGCCAGCGCGAGCGGCGCGCCGTATTTGGCCACGCGCAGCCCGATCGCGCTGCCACGCAGCAGGCCGGCGCCGAGTGCGGCGTTGCGCTCGGCAAAACCGACGCGCGCCGTTACACCCGCGCCTCGACCCAGACGCAGCACCTTGAGCGCGCTGATGCCGATCGCCACATCCACGGCCGCCCAGCCCAGGTCGGCCAGGCGCACCGCCTCGTCGCTGCGCACGCGCGTCTCCAGCCCGCGCAGACCGCCTGCGAAGAAGCTCGCCAGCCCTTCGAGCGCGCGCTCGGTCTGGATCCAGCTCACACGGCCATCCTCGGCAACCTCGAACTGGCCGAGAAAGCCATGACCGTCGGTGGCGATGAAATCGATCGCATATCGCCCCCGTTCGACGGGCGTCAGGTCGGTCGGAGGCGGCGCCGGAATCGCATCGCCGTTCCAGCGCCAGCGCAGCGCGTCGATCGCGTCCGAGGTGCGCTTGCGCAGGGTCAGCGTCCCGATGTCGTGATCCATGAAGTAGCGAATCGGCGGCAGCACCGCCTCGCCATGGCGACGCAGGATGTCGCGAAACAGCGGATCATCGCCATATAGCGGCAGGATGGTGCGCGCCATGTCGGGATAACGGCGCAGCGCCAGCCAGGCCTTGGTCGCGAGCACCACGTCTTCGGCACCGGCATAATCGACGAACACCGCCTGCACTTCGAGCGCCTCGTCGAGCACTTCGCCGGCCTGCGCCGGCATCAGGCGCTCGACCTGTACCGCCAGCACGCGCTGCTCGACCGTCTGCGGCACCCACAGCCACGCCAGCAGGGCCGCCAGCGCGAGCGCCATGAACGCGGGAAAGAGCACTCTTCGCATCAATGGGCCTCCGAAAACGATTCCCGGGATAGTACGCCCGTCTTTCGCGGTCACAGGAACGAGTCCCTGCTCCACCGGACTATGATGGAGTGATCGCACGGAGGCCCGCATGAACCGTTTCGTTTTCACTACCGCGCTGGCCGTGGTGCTGGCGTCCGCCACCGCCCAGGCGCAGATCTACCGTTGCACCGACGACAAGGGCGGCACCTTGTACACCCAGCAACCCTGCGAGGACGGCGCCGCCGTGGTCGATCTGGGCCCCAACTCCGAAGTGGCCGAGGGCGCACGTGAAGCCGCGTTGCGGCGCGAACTGGAACAGTTGCGCGAAGACGTGCGCCGGCTGGAAGAGCAGCGCGCCGCAGCCCCCTACGAGGGGCCGGAATACGGCCGCAGCGAATCCGACCTGCGCGCCGACCAGGCCGACTCCTACGCCTGCAAGCAGGCGATGCGCTCCTACGAGATCAGTGCCAACTCGATCAAGCGCGCCGACGTCGAACAAAAGCGCGTGGCGATGTACGCCGCCTGCGGCATGCGCGAACCCGACCGCCATTACGATCCCTACGACGATCGCTACCGAGACCCCTATCACCGTGGCGGCACGACGGTGATCGTGCGCTGAAGCGGGGCCTTCAGAAAACCAGCACCTTGTCGGCCTCGACGGTCCAGTCGGCCAGTTCGCTCAAGGTCGAGCGAGACGCGCCTTCGAGCAATTCGTCCTCGTTCATGCCGCGCGCATCCATGCAGGTACCGCACACGCCCACCGAACCTGCGCGAATGAGCTTGCCGAGCATCAGGTTCACGTTGTAGTAGCCCTGCGGCACCTTCTGCCCCGCTTTGGCACAAGCGACTGCATCGGCCAACAGGAACAGACGCACCTGCTGGGCCTCCCGGCCGGCCAGTGCGCCCGCCAGACGCAGGGCGTTGTAGGCGCGCTCACTGCCGTAGGGCGCATCGTTGAGGATGAACAACGTGGTGCTCATGATCGTGCTCCGTTCAGGGGTTGCGGCTGCGGGCCGCGAGATCGTCGAGGAAGGCGCGGATGCGCGCGGCGTTCACGCCCAGGTCGCTGCGCCCCAGGCGTGAGCGCGAGCGCATGTCCACGCGCGTTCCGTCGGAGGTTTCGGCGATGCGCAGCACGACTTCGTCCACGAAACCGAACAGCCGGCTCTTCTCGGTGGCCTCGATGCGCCGGTCGACCTCGTCCGCGGCCACCACGCTCCAGCCACGCTCACGCACCAGCGCGCGGGCGTGCCCGAAGACCTGCTGCGGCGGTGCGCTCAATGTCAGCGGCACGATGTCGGGATAGGCTGCGCGCTGTTTGGCGGCGAAGGACTCGCCGGGGTGATCCGTCGGGTTGGGCATGTCCCAGAACACCGGCGGGTCGTCGAGATCGGTACTGATGTCGTTGATGACAGGGTAGGTGCGCGCCGCATGCACCCAGTAGCCTGCCGTGGCGATCACCGGCAGCGTCGCCAGCACGCCGACCAGCGCCATCGGAAAGCCGCGCTTGCGCGCCGCATCAGGCCAGGTGAGCACCGCTGCGAGCAGCGACACCGCCAGTGCCACCAGCGCGCCATACACGCCCCACTCCGCGAGTTTCAGGCCGGACGTGAAGTGCCACCAGCCGGCGCGATGCCCCAATCCGCCGGCCAACAGCGCAGCCGCCGCGCCGAACGCGAGCACCAGCCCGATGACCGCCAGCCGGCTGACCGGTCGTTGCACTTGATTCATGGGTTTTCCTTGTCGTCGGGCGCGGCGAAGCTGCGCCGGTTGATGGTGTAACCGTCGATCTGGCCGCGGAACGGAATCATCAGCATGCCCGGCAAGCGATCGGACTGACGCGGGTCGCGCAGGTCGGACAGGCCGATGATCATGCCCTCGTGTCCATCGCGCGGTTGCGCGCGGTAGGTACCGAAGAGCCGATCCCACCAGGGCAGGTTGAAGCCGAAGTTGGAGTTGGTCTCGTCCTCATGCACCGAGTGATGCACACGGTGCATGTCGGGCGTCACGACGAACAGGCGCAACATGCGGTCGACGTGCGCGGGCAGGCGGATATTGCCGTGGTTGAACATCGAGGTCGCGTTGAGCGCGACCTCGAAGATCACCACCGCGACCACCGGCGCACCCAGCACGACGATGGTCGCGAACTTGATCAGCATCGACAACACGATCTCCAGCGGGTGAAAGCGCGCGCCGGTGGTCAGGTCGTAGTCGAGGTCGGCGTGATGCACGCGATGCAAGCGCCACAAGCCCGGCACCGCATGCACCATGACGTGCTGCAGCCAGATCACGAAGTCCATCGCAATCACCGCCAGCGGCACGGCCAGCCATGACGACACCGCGTAGTGATTGAGCAGACCCCAGCCATTGGCCGCGCAGAACGCTGCCACGCCCACCGCCGCGGCCGGGAACAACACGCGCACGACCAGCGTGTTGAGCGCGACCAGCCCAAGGTTCGACGCCCAGCGCATCGCACGCCCGAGCGTCAGCGCGCGACGCGGCGCCAGCACTTCCCACAGCGCGACGAACGCGAACACGCCGACAAAAAAGCCCAGCCGGATCACCGGCTCGCTGTCGAGGATCAGTTGTTCCAGATTCATCCGAACATTCTCCCGAGACCGAGACCACGCAGGGCCCCGATCTCAACGACTACACTCTAATATTCCTTGGAGTATTCGTGCAAGCGAATGCTGACACAACTGCCAGCGCTCTCGATTACCCCTACATGCCTCAATTCAAGCTAGAAAATGCTTGCCTCTTCGCCGCGACCGCCACGTTCACAGGATCAGATGAAATCCTGCCCGCGCGAGAAACACTCCAACACTTACTGGAGTATGATCCGATCAGATCAAGCCCGGACCTGCTCCTATGACCCCGACCGCGACCGAAAGACTCAATGTGGCCATCCTGGTGATCGGCCAGACGCTGTTCATGGTGGCCTCGATCACCGTGATGACGCTCAGCGGCCTCGTCGGGCGCGCGCTGGGTCCGGACCCCGGCCTGGCGACGCTGCCGATCGCGATGATGATGCTCGGCACGGTGGTATCCACGCTGCCGGCCTCGCTCTACATGAAGCGCGTTGGGCGGCGCGCCGGTTTCATCACCGGCGCGGGTATCGGCGGCATCGGTGGCGGACTGCTGGCCTTTGGCGCAGTGGCGCTGGGATCGTTCTGGCTGTTCTGTCTGGGCAATCTCTTTCTCGGCCTGTACCAGGGCTTCGCGATGTACTACCGCTTCGCTGCGGCCGACGTCGCCAGCACGGCCTTTCGACCACGCGCCATGTCGTTCGTGATGGCCGGCGGCGTGGTCGCGGCCTTCCTCGGCCCGTGGAACGCCAACGCCGCCTCGGACTGGATCGCGGCTGCGCCGTCCGGCGGCCCGTATCTGGTGATCGCGCTGCTGGCGCTGCTGTCCATCGGTCTGCTGGCATTCCTGCGCGTGCCCACCTCGGGCGAACCGCGTGCCGGCGACCCGCAACGGCCGATGACCGAGATCGCGCGCGGCAAGCGTTTCATCGTCGCGGCGCTGGCTGCGGCCAGTGGCTACGCGATCATGATCGTGGTGATGACCGCCACACCGCTGGCCATGCGCAGCGCCGGCTTCGAACTCGGTGACGTGGCTTTCATCATGCAGTGGCACGTGCTGGGCATGTTCGCGCCTTCGTTCTTCACCGGCAGCCTGATCGCACGCTTCGGCCATGCCCGCATCCTGCTGGCCGGATGCATGCTGCTCGGCGCATCGGCGCTCACCGCTGCGCTGGGCGGCACGCTGGTGCTGTTCTGGATCGCACTGGTGCTGCTCGGCATCGGCTGGAACTTTCTCTTCATCGGCGGCAGCGCCCTGCTCACCACCGCCCACTCCGAGGCCGAACGCGGCAAGGTCCAGGGCATCAACGACCTGCTGATCTTCTCGCTGGTCACGCTGGGCGCGCTGCTCGCCGGCAAGCTGCTGCACCTTGCCGGCTGGGCCACGCTGAATCTGGCCATGCTGCCGCTGATCATTCTGGTGGCGGTGGCGGCACTGTGGCTGGGCGGGCCGATCGCACCACGCGCGGCCCGCGCCGCGGAGGCTGCGGGAGACGCCCGATGAATGCACGCACGACCAAGGATCTGCTGTACGAGCAGGTCGCCCGCATCGGCAAGGCGGTGTCCAGCCCCAAACGCCTGGAGATGCTCGAAATGCTCGCCCAGGGCGAGAAGAGCGTGGACTCGCTGGCGCTGGAACTGGGCATCACGATGAAGCTCGCCAGCGCACATCTGAAGGCCTTGCGCGACGCGCGTCTGGTGCTGGCCCGTCGTGACGGCAAGCACGTGTTCTATCGGCTGGCCGGCGAAGATGTGGGCGGCCTGACGGTGAAGCTGCGCGAGGTCGCCGAGGAACACCTGGTCGAGCTGCGCGTGGCACTCGGCCGGATGATGGCCGCACCCGATACGCTGCAGCACTTCGGTCGTTCCGAACTGCTCGAGCGCGCGCGGCGCGGCGACGTGGTGGTGATCGACGTGCGCCCGCAGAGCGAATATCAGGCCGCCCACCTGCCCTTCGCGCGCTCGATGCCGCTGACCGAGCTGGAACGCCGTCTGCATGAACTGCCGCGCGAGCGCGACATCGTCGCCTACTGCCGCGGCCCGTTCTGCCTGCTCTCGGATGAGGCGGTGCAGTTGCTCACCGCGCGCGGCTACCGCGTACGCAAGATCAGCGACGGCGTAGCTGAATGGCAAGCTGCCGGCCTGCCGGTCGAGCGCAACGCCAGGACCTGATCAGCCCTCGGACACTTCGCGCAGCTTCAGGCCGATGACCGCGCCGACCAGCCCGGCCACGCCGAGCAGCACCACCGTGGCCTCGACAGAGAAAGCGGCGGCGATCGCGCCGACCACGCCGGTGGCGAGCAGCAGCAGGCCGATCACGCTGTTGCTCACCGCCACGTAGTCGGTGCGCAGATTGCCTTCGGCCATGTCGACCAGATAGGTCTTGCGACCCAGTCGCACGCCGGCATGCGCCACGCCCAGCCCGAAGAAAGCCAACGGATAGAACCACTGGGCGGCAGCTGTCGGCAGATCCGCCCATGACCAGGCCGCGACCGCGATCGACAGCACGCCGGCCAGCGCGCATGCGGCGGAGAACACCAGACGGCTGGAGCGATCCGACCAGCGTCCCCAGATGGGCGAGCTGACCAGCGCCGCCAGCCCTTCGACGGCGATGAAGATGCCCAGCAGCGCCGCCGCGCTGCCCAGTTCGTCGCGCGCCAGCGCGACATAGAACGGCGCGGCCAGCCCCGAGCCCATGGCCAGTGCACGCGCCACGACGAAACGCCGGAAAGGCGCGTCACTGCGCAGCAACGAGAGCCTGGCCATGGCCTCGGTGAAGCCGTTGGCACCGCCTTCGGTCGCGCCCGGATATTCGACGATGCGCGAATACGCTCCGGCAGCGGCCAGCCACAGCCCGGCCGCGACCAGCAGCAGGCCGGCGTACAGCCCCAGGCCGTCGGAATCGGGCAGCAGCGTGAGCACGCCGCCGGTGGCCATGGTCGCAAAGCCGGCGAAGGAACTGATCCAGCCGGAAAGGCGACCACGCCGGGTCTTGGGAATGGTCTTGCCGAGTACGTCCTTGTAGGCCACCGAACAGGCCCCGCGCGCGAGACTGAACAGCACCAGCAGCGCCAGGATCGCGAGCCCCGCAGCGAGACCGTCGAGGGTGAGCGCAACCGCCGCCATGGCCGCAAGACACGCCGCCTGCACCGCGCCACCGCCGGCCCACACCCATTTGCGCACGACAAGCCGGCGCACTGCCGCACCGATGAACATCTGCGGCAGCATCGAACCCGACTCGCGGATCGGCACCAGCAGGCTCAGACACCCGGCCGGCGCCCCGAGCGCGCCGAGAATCCACGGCAGCGTGGTCTTGGCGCTGGCGATGCGGTCCGACACGTTCGACAACGCGTTGGCGACCAGCGTGCGCACGAAGTTGCCCGGCGATTCGCGACAGGCCTCGTCGCTGATGGCCTTGCACACGCGGCCCTCGTCATCCTCCGCGAGACGCTCGTAGAGCGATTCCATCCACACGGGATGATGCGGGGAATCGCTCGCGGCGAAGGACTTTCGCTCGGTATCGGACATGAACTACCCGGCTGTTCCAAAAAATGACCGGCCGATCTTACCCGTACGCACCGAAACACGCAGAAAACAAGCCGAATTGACCGCGAGGCCGCATGCCACCAGAATCAACGCTCGACCTCACGGAGAGCACTCATGAACCTGAACATCGCGCTGGCGCCGCTCGTCGCCCTGATCGCCGGCATCCTGATCCTGGTGATGCCCCGCCTGCTCAACTACATCGTCGCGCTCTACCTGATCCTGGTCGGCGTGATGGGCCTGTTCGGCATCGGCAGCATCCACATGCGATAGACCTCACCGAGCGCCTTGTCCGAACTCCCCGTGGCGGTAGGCGGGAAAATACTGCGTCGCGGGCACGGCACGAGAAAGCTGCGCGTACCGTCCCGCGTCGAGGATCGCGCCCAGCAGCCAGGAGTCGACCGAGTCGTTGGACCAGCCGGCCTTGAAGGCGGCGAGACCGTCGTTTGCGGCGTCCGGCGCACCAACGCCGCCGCCCCAGTCGATGCACGTCAGCGTCCGCGCAAAATGGTCGATGGCCGAACGGCTCAGCGCATAGGAAACCCCATCGCGATAGCCATCCCTGGAATAGGCCGACAGATGGCAGTACGCGGTGTCGCCCTGCTGTATGAACAGACGATAGCCAATGCTGTGCTCTTCCCTGCTGGCCCGCAGCATGACGAGATCGTCCATCGCGAGGAGCTGGCGGAATGATTCACGATTGAACCGACGCAGATCCGCGACGCCCTTGCGTGCGACCAGCTCTCCATAGAGCCCGACCCAGTTATCCAGATGACTGGACGGGTCTTCGACCACGTTCACCTGAACCCGCCGCAAGCCGCGACGTGCGTTGCGCAGGTGATGCGGTGTCGCGATCTGCTTCACATCGCCCCCCAGCCGCGCGACGAAATGACGTTTGAACGGTCGCGCCAGATCGAAGCACCCGGTCACGCCGGCCGCCGTCAGTGGCGCGAACGGATCGGCCACCAGCGTGAGCGAGACCAGGCCGCTGCGCTTGAGCGCTGCGAGGTCCTCGCCGAGACGGCTCCAGTCCCTGCAAGCGAAGAGCGGATACGGCCCCATCGCGTCGAAGTACGGCGTGCCGGGGATGGCGCGGCGCAGCACCCAGCCGCCACAGGCGGGCAGATGCAGGGGCTCGCCGGCGAACGACAGGGCGCGTGCGTAGGCCTCGGAAGCGTAGCCGGCGAAGCTCATGGCTGCTCCTCGAACATGTCACCCGAACACCAGGCGCGCCACATGCGGCGCAGGATGACGGGCAGCTCGTCGTCGCGCGACTGACGCGCGCGCAAGGCCAGCATTCGCGCGCGCAAGCCGTGGCGCAGCGCCTCCAGCGCAGGCAGATCGGCGCAGGCGCGCACGGCACGCTCGACGAAGGCATCGGGGTCGTGTGCGACCCACTCCGCCAAGCCGGCTTCGGCCAGCATGCCGGCACCGTGGCGCTGATTCAGCGGCCCGCCCGGCGGCGCGAAGGCGATGGTGGGCACGCCCATCCACAGCCCGTAGCTCGCCGAAGTACCGCCCGAATACGGCGTGGTGTCGAGCAGCACGTCGACATCGGCATGCGCCCGCAGGTAGTCGTCGCGCGACATGCGCGGGCGGAATTCGATACGCGCAGCCGGCACGCCTTCGCCTTCGAAGAGCGCAGCGATGCGATCGCGCACACCGACCTCGTCCACGCCGCCGATGATCATGCGCGAGGCCGGCAGCGCCCGCAGTACGGCGCTCCATAGCGCAACCGATGCCGGCGTGACCTTGCCCATGCGGGCGAAGCTGGCAAAGCTCACGGCACCGTGTCCGCGCGCCGGCAGCGGCGTCACTGCCGGCAGGTCCGTCGGTGGCTCGAAGGCATTGGCTTGCTGCAGCCGGACCAGCCGTTCGGTGAACCACGCCTCTCCCTCGCCATGCGGCAGCGCATGAGCATTGACCAGGCGGTAGTCGATTGCCTCCAGCCCCGTCGTCGCCGGATAGCCCATCCACGAGAGCTGCACCGGCGCGGGTCGCCGCGCGAACACCGGCAGGCGGTTGTAGGCGGTGTGGCCCGACAGGTCGAAGAGGATGTCGATCGCATCCGCCTCGATGCGGTGCGCCAGTGCGTCGTCGTCCAGGGCGTGCACGCAATGCCACGTATCGGTCAGCGCGCACAATTCTTCCGAGGCACCATCCTCGAACGGCGCGACGTGATAGGCGACGATTTCAAAGTCCGCCGCACGCAGCAATCGCCACACAGGCGCGATGAAACGCGCCACCGGATGCTCGCGCAGGTCCCCGGAGACGAAGCCGACACGCAGACGCCGCTCCGGATCGCGCGACAGATGCCCGTGGCGTCGCGAGCGCGCGGATGCACACGCGAAATGCTGGCCGAAGCGCCGGTGCGCGGCGAACACCTCGTCCGGCGCAAGGTCGTCGCAATGCGTCAGCGCGAACAGCCACGCACTCCACGCTGCGGCGTTGTCCGGGTTCTGGTCGATGGCCGTGCGGTACAGGTCGAGCGCCGCACGCACGCGCCCGGCGCGGTAATGGATGAGCGCGAGATTGAGACGTGCGTCGGCTTGTTCGGGATGTGCGTCGAGCAGGCCTTGGAGCATTTCGATGGCCTCGTCGCCGCGTCCGCACTCCGACCAGGCCATGGCCAGACTGCTGCGCTCGGCCGGACCGGCACCGGGGAGGTCCACCGCACGCTCCAGGCAAACCGCGGCCTCGCGCGGGCGCGCCAGCGCGAGCAAGGCATTGCCCTTGCCGAGCCACGCCGGGGCCAGACCATCGTCGAGTTCGAGCGCACGCTCGGCGCAACGCAAGGCCTCCGTATACAGGCCGCCGTCAAAGGCGTTGGATGCGGCGTTCGACCATGTCGTCGCAACACCGGCGGCAAGCGTGAGGCTGCGCGCGAAGGCGTCTTTCGCCAGTCCGTAACGGCGCTGGTGATGCAGCGCCACGCCGAGGTGATCCCAGGCCTGGGCATTCCCGGCATCCTGGGCGAGAACAACGCGCAGTGCAGTCTCGGCCTCGCCCCAGTCGCTCATGCTCAGACAGGCCGTCGCATACAGATGACGCAGCCGGGCGGATCCCGGATGGGAAGTGAGCGCGCGCCCGGCCAGGCGACGGGCATCGGCCGGTTTGCCCGCGAGCAGGAATTGCCGGCATGAATCGGTTACGACACAGAGTTCGTCCATCGCCACTCCGGGAGCCACTCGCGAGAGTGTGCCATCGACACGCGCCGACTGCGCCCCGAGTCACATGTCACAACGCAATCCTTTCGATTCACGGGACGCGAAACGCCCCAGGAATCACTCCCACTCGATGGTCGCGGGCGGCTTGCCGGAGATGTCGTAGACCACGCGGTTGACGCCGCGCACCTCGTTGATGATGCGGGTGCTCACGCGGCCGAGCAGGCTGTGCGGCAACTCGGCCCAGTGGGCGGTCATGAAGTCCTGCGTCTGCACGGCGCGTAGCGCAACGACGTAGTCGTAGGTGCGCCCGTCGCCCATCACGCCGACACTCTTGACCGGCAGGAACACCGCGAAGGCCTGGCTGGTCTTGTCGTACCAGTCGGCTGCACGCAACTCGTCGATGAAGATCGCATCGGCCTGGCGCAGGATCTCTGCGTACTCGGGCTTCACTTCGCCGAGGATGCGCACGCCCAGGCCCGGGCCGGGGAAGGGGTGTCGATAGACCATGTCATGCGGCAGGCCCAGCGCGATGCCCAGTTCGCGCACCTCGTCCTTGAACAGCTCGCGCAGCGGCTCGAGCAGCTTGAGGTTGAGCGTCTCGGGCAGGCCGCCGACGTTGTGGTGGCTCTTGATGGTGTGGGCCTTCTTGGTCTTGCTGCCAGCCGACTCGATCACGTCCGGGTAGATCGTGCCCTGGGCGAGCCACTTCGCATTGGGCAGCTTCGCGGCCTGATCCTGGAATACCTCGACGAACTCGCGGCCAATGATCTTGCGCTTGGCCTCGGGGTCGGAAACGCCCTTGAGATGACCCATGAAGGTATTGGCAGCGTCGACGTGAATGACCCTGACACCAAGCGAGCGACCGAAGGTCTCCATGACCTGGTCAGCCTCGTTCAGGCGCAGCAGGCCGTTGTCGACGAACACGCAGGTGAGCTGATCGCCAATCGCGCGATGGATGAGCGCGGCCGCCACCGACGAATCGACACCGCCCGACAGCCCGAGGATGACTTCCTCGTCGCCGACCTCGGCGCGGATACGCTCGACCGCCTCGGCGACATAATCCGGCATGTTCCAGTCGCGTCCGCAGCCGCAGATGTCGTGCACGAAGCGCGCGATCATCGCCTTGCCCTGCAGGGTGTGCGTGACCTCGGGGTGGAACTGCACGCCATAGAAGCCGCGATCCTCGTCGGCCATCGCGGCGATCGGGGTCGACTCGTTGCTGCCGATGACCTTGAAACCCGGCGGCAGCTCGATGACCTTGTCGCCGTGGCTCATCCACACGTCGAGCAGGCCGTGTCCGGCATCGTTGGCCCGATCCTGAATGCCCTCGAACAGCTTCGAATGGCCGCGCGCGCGCATCTCGGCATAGCCGAACTCGCGCTTGTCCGCGCTCTCGACCTTGCCGCCGAGCTGTCCGGCCATGGTCTGCATGCCGTAGCAAATGCCCAGCACCGGCACGCCCAGTTCGAACACCGCCTGCGGCGCCTTCCAGTCGAGCGCCTCGTAGACCGAGTTGGGTCCGCCCGAAAGGATCACACCGGCCGGCGCGAACTCGCGCACGAACTCGTCGGAGACGTCGAACGGATGCAGCTCGCAATACACCTGCTGCTCGCGCACGCGGCGCGCAATGAGCTGGGTGACCTGGGAGCCGAAGTCGAGGATCAGGATCTTTTGGTGGGACATGCGGGTACTCGGAAAGAAGAAAGGCGGCCGAAGCCGCCCGGACGACGCCCAGTGCGCGTCAATCGATGTGGTAGTTCGGTGCTTCCTTGGTGATCTGCACGTCGTGCACGTGCGACTCGCGCACGCCCGCGGCGGTGATCTGGACGAATTCGGAACGGGTACGCATCTCTTCGATGTCGTTGCAGCCGACATAGCCCATCGACGCGCGCAGTCCGCCGACAAGCTGGTGGATCACGGCCGAGACCGAGCCCTTGTAGGGCACGCGTCCCTCGATGCCCTCGGGCACGAGCTTGTCGGCGTTGGCCGACGGATCCTGGAAATAGCGGTCGGCCGCGCCCTGCTGCATCGCACCCAGCGAACCCATGCCGCGATAGGACTTGTACGAGCGCCCCTGGTAGAGCACCGTCTCGCCGGGAGCTTCCTCGGTGCCGGCGAACAGACCGCCGAGCATCACGCAATTGGCACCCGCAGCAATCGCCTTGGAGATGTCACCCGAGAAGCGGATGCCGCCGTCGGCGATCATCGGCACGCCGGTGCCGGCCAGGGCAGTGGACACATTGTCTATGGCGGAGACCTGCGGCATGCCCACGCCGGCGATGATGCGCGTGGTGCAGATCGAACCCGGACCGATGCCGACCTTGACCGCGTCCGCGCCCGAATCGACCAGCGCCAGCGCGGCCGAAGCGGTGGCGATGTTGCCGCCGACGACTTCGACATGGGGGAAGTTCTTCTTGACCCAGCGCACACGCTCGAGCACACCCTGAGCATGACCATGGGCGGTGTCGACGACGATGACGTCCGCCCCCGCCTCGACCAGTGCCTCGGCACGCTCCTCGGTACCGGCGCCTACGCCGATGGCCGCACCCACGCGCAGACGGCCGAGTTCATCCTTGGCCGCAAACGGGTGCTCGGTGGACTTGAGCATGTCCTTGACGGTGATCAGGCCGCGCAGTTCCCAGTCGTCGTTGATGACCAGCACGCGCTCGAGTCGGTGCTTGTGCATCAGGTGGCGCGCCTCGTCCAGGCTCGCGCCCTCCTTGACCGTGATCATGCGCTCGGCCGGGGTCATGATCGCCGACACGGGCTGGTCGAGGTTGCTCTCGAAACGCAGATCGCGGTTGGTGACGATGCCCACGACCCGTTTGCCCTCGACCACTGGCAGGCCGGAGAACTTGTGCTGACGCGTGAGCGCAACGACGTCGCGCACGCTCATCGTCGGCGGAATACAGATCGGATCCTTCAAGATCCCGCTTTCATGACGCTTCACACGCGCTACTTCCGCCGCCTGCCCCTTGACCGGCAGATTCTTGTGGACGATGCCGATACCGCCTTCCTGCGCCAGCGCGATCGCCAGGCGGGACTCGGTGACGGTATCCATCGCGGCCGAAACCAGCGGAATGTTGATGCGGATGTTGCGAGTGAGTTGCGTCGCGAGACTCACGTCGCGCGGCAACACACTAGAATGGGCGGGGACGAGAAGGACGTCGTCGAACGTCAGCGCCTTCTGGATCACGCGCATGGCTTTTTTCCTTTCGGCCAAAACCCTATTATACAGAGCCGCCCCGCCCACGTGTGGCCTGGGAGGCCCGCCGGACCGGCAGATTGGCCATGGAGAACTGCATGCTCAAACCCGCTCTCGCCCTCGCTTTGGGCGCTCTGATCGCCGCTACCGCGCACGCCCAGGTCTACAAGTGGCGCGACGCCGACGGTCGACTGCATTTCGGCGACCAGCCCCCTCCGGGGGTTACCGCCACCCAGTTGCGTGGCGGGCCCGCCCCGGCGCCATCGGCGACCGACACCGCCGACGAGGAATCATTCGTCGACGACGAGATGAGCGACGCGCAGCCGGATAGCCCGTCGGCACCACCCGCCGAAACGCAGGAATCCGGGGCGGAGCAATCGACCGCCGAGGAGGCGGCCGAGGCCATGCGAGCCGAGCGCGAAAAGGCGCAGGCGGAAAAGGCACAGGCGGAAGCCGAGCGAGAGCGCGAGCAAATGTTGGCGGAGAACTGCCAGCGAGCGCGCAACCAGCTCACCGCACTTGAGGGCGGGCAGCGCATCGCGCGCTTCAACGAGCGCGGCGAGCGCGAAGTGCTCGATGACGCGGCGCGCGCGCAAGAGGTGGCCCGCATGCGGGAATTCATCGACGCCAACTGCAGCGGGCGCTGAACGCGCGTCACTCTCAGTCCGCGTCGGCTCCGCCCCCACCCTTCTTCATCGCCTTGCCCTCTTCGGCGCGCTTCTTGCGCACCGCCTTGGGGTCGGCGATCAGCGGGCGGTAGATTTCGACCCGGTCCCGATCGCGCAATTCGGTGTCGGGCTTGGTGAGCTTGGCGAAGATACCGAGCTTGTTCGCACCGTCCAGGTCGATCTCCCGATATTTTTCGAGCAAGCCTGAGGCCTTTACCGCATCCCCGGCGGTCGAGCCCTGCGGCAGCACGAGCTTGACGATTTCATGCCGGTGCGGCAGCGCATAGGCGACTTCCACATTGATCACGTCGCTCATGGCTGCCCTCCCGGATAGACCTGCCCCGCACGCTTGACGAAGGAATCGACGAAGGTATTGGCGATGTGGCTGAACACCGGCCCGAAGGCCTTCTCGAACAGCTTGTGTTCGAACTCGTAGTGCAGGCGGAACTCGATCTTGCACGCGGTCTCGCCCAGCGGCTTGAAAAACCAGCCGCCCTCGAGCCGACGGAACGGACCGTCGCGCAGGCGCAAATGCATCTCGGTCGGTCGCGTCTTGAGGTTCTCGGTCGTGAAGTGCGTCTTGATGCCGTGATAATTGACGCGCACCGTCGCCACCGTGCGCTCTTCGTCGCGCTCGTGCACCTCGGCCCCGCCGCACCACGGCAGAAACTGGGGATAGTCCTCGCAGCGGTCGACGAGTTCGAACATCTGCTCGGGCGTGAATTCGATCAGAACGGTCTTGCTGACTTCGGCCATGAACGGGGGCTTGGGCTCGGCGAACTGTTAAGATTGTCGATTCTACCGCAAGCACCCGGACACGCGCGCTCCGCGCCCCCACCGAAAGCCAGACCATGAGCATCATCGACAATCGCAAGGCCTTCCACGACTACTTCATCGAGGAGCGCTTCGAAGCCGGCATGGTTCTGCAGGGCTGGGAGGTCAAGGGCATTCGCGCCGGACGCGCCAACATCAAGGAGGCCTACGTTGTCGTTCGCGGCGGCGAGATCTTCCTGCTCGGCATGCACATCACGCCGCTGGCCTCGGCTTCGACCCACATCAAGCCCGACCCGACGCGCACGCGCAAGCTGCTGCTGCACGCGCGCGAAATCGACAAGCTCATCGGCAAGGTCGAGCGCGCCGGCTACGCCCTGGTGCCGCTCGACCTGCACTACTCGAAGGGGCTGATCAAGGCCACCATTGGTCTGGCCAAGGGCAAGAAGCAGTACGACAAGCGCGAGACCGACAAGCAGCGCGACTGGGAACGCGACAAGGCGCGCCTGATGCGCGTCAAGGTCTGATGTCGCACACACATCACAGCCCCCCTCGGAGACCGAACCCATGATCCTGCTGATCCTCGGCCTTTGGCTGTTTCTCGGCATGCACTCGGTGCGCATGCTCGCGCCACAGATGCGCGAGCGCTACGTCTATCGCTTCGGCCCATCGAACTGGCGGCTGATCTATGCGGGCGTGTCCGTGGTCGGGCTGGTGCTCGTCGTACTCGGTTACAGCGACACCCATGTGAGCCCGATGCACCTGTGGTCGCCGCCGATCTGGACGCGGCATCTGGCCGCCCTGCTGACGCTCCCCGCCTTCGTGCTGCTGGCCGCGACCTATGTGCCGGGCAACTGGATGCGCGCACGCATCGGCCACCCGATGCTCGCCGCGACCAAGCTGTGGGCGCTGGCCCACCTGATTGCCAACGGCACGCTCGGCGACGTGGTGCTGTTCGGCAGTTTCCTGGTGTGGGCAGCCATGGGGTTTTCGGCCTCACGCCGGCTCGATCGCGCCGAAGGCGTGACACGAGCCCCCGGCCACTGGACCCGCGACCTGATCGCCGTGGTCATCGGACTCGCCGCCTGGTTCCTGTTCGCGCGCTATCTGCACGGCGCGCTGTTCGGCGTGCGGCCGTTCGGCTGATTCTCGGGGCAAAAGCGTTGAACAAGCCCTCATTGCAGGAAACAGAACGTGCCCGATGTCGGGCAATCGCGTCGGGACGCCGTCAGGAACTGCACGACAGCATCGAACACCCGGCCTTGTGCCGCGCCCAGTCCGGGCGCCTGGCGGCGTAGCGCTCGCGGCCCGGCTGCTCGTCGTAGGGGTGACGCATCACGTCGAGCAGCGCCTCGGTGGGTTCCATGTCGCCCTGCTCGGCAGCATCGATGGCCTCCTGCGCCAGATAGTTGCGCAACACGAAACGCGGATTCGCGGCATTCATGCGCGCCACGCGCGCAACGACCGGCATGTCCTCCTCGCGCAGACGCGCGGCATAGGTGGCGAGCCATTGCGCCAACGCATCGCCCTGGGCAGCCAGCCCCTCATCGGTATAGAAGGCCTCGCGCACGGCCTCGATGGACGGCGCGCTCGCGTCGAGCTGCGCGAGTTCGCGGAAGAAGATCGTCATGTCCACCTCGCCGCGAGCGAGGATGCCCTGCAGCCGATCAATCGCCGCGCTGTCCTGGGCGGTAAGCCGCTCCAGACCCAGCTTTTCGGCCCACATGCGGGCGTTTTCCGCGGCATACACGTCGGCGAAGCGCGCAAGGCCATGCTTGAGCGGCTCGATCTCGCCGACCACCGGATGGATCGCGTTGGCCAGGCAGGCCAGATTCCAGTGTGCGATCTGCGGCTGCGCGCCGAAGCGGTAGCGGCGAGAGCCGGCGTCCGTGGTGTTGGGTGTCCAGTTCGGGTCGTAGTTGTCGATCCAGCCGTAGGGACCATAGTCAATGGTGAGCCCGAGCACCGACATGTTGTCGGTGTTCATGACGCCATGCACGAAGCCCACGCGCATCCAGTGCGCGACCATCACCGCGGTGCGCTCGCACACCTCGACGAACCACCGCCGGCGTCGCTCGACCGGCTCACCGATGATCCAAGGAAAATCGCGCGAAATCGTGAAATCGACGAGGCGCTCGAGGACCTCGCCCTCGCCGCGCGCGGCGAAGATCTCGAAATTGCCGAAACGGATGAAGGACGGCGCCACGCGGCACACCACCGCACCCGGCTCGGCGCGCGCGTGACCGTCGTAGAACATGTCGCGCACCACGCGCTCACCGGTACCGACCAGACACAGGGCGCGTGTGGTCGGCACACCCAGGTGATGCATGGCCTCGCTGCACAGGAATTCACGGATCGACGAGCGCAGCACGGCGCGACCGTCGGCACTGCGCGAGTACGGCGTCGGCCCCGCCCCCTTCAACTGAAGCTCCCAGCGCTCGCCGCGCGCGTTGACCGCCTCGCCCAGCGTGATGGCGCGCCCGTCGCCGAGCTGACCCGCCCAGTTGCCGAACTGGTGACCGCCGTAGCACGCTGCATAGGGCTCCATGCCCTCGATCAGCGCGTTGCCCCCGAACACCGCGGCGAACTCGGGCGAGCGCACATCCTCGGGAGTCAGGTCGAGCAGCTCGGCGACCTCGCGCGACCACGCCAGCAGCTGCGGCGCAGTCACCGGCGAAGGCAGCACGGGCGAGAAGCACGCACCGAACACCTGGCGAACCTGCGGCGAGTCGTCGTCATCACCGGGCAGTTCACGCACAAAGCGGTTGTCGAATTTCAATGATTGCATTCATCCATCCTGTCATGGTTTGCCAGCGCCAAGCTGCGGAGCGTGGCGGGCCTTCGGCTATAATCCGCCGATCAATATCAAGGAGCCATGCGAACCATGGGTTTTCTCGCCGGCAAAAAGATCCTCATCACGGGCCTGCTGAGCAATCGCTCGATTGCCTATGGCATCGCCCGCGCGATGCACCGCGAGGGCGCCGAACTGGCCTTCACCTTCCAGAACGAGCGATTCAAGGATCGCGTCGCCAAGCTCGCGTCGGAGTTCGACAGCACGCTGTTGTTCCCGCTCGACGTGCAGGACGACGCGCAGGTCGATGCGCTGTTCGACGGCCTGAAGCAAGCCTGGGGCGGTCTCGACGGTCTCGTGCACTCGATCGCCTACGCGCCCACCGATGCGCTCGAAGGCGATTTTCTCGACGGCTTCTCGCGCGAGGCCTTCCGCCTGTCGCAGGAAGTCAGCGCGGGTAGCTTCCCGATCCTGGCCAAGGGCGCACGTCCGCTCATGCGCGGGCGCAACGGTGCGCTGCTGACCCTTTCGTATCTGGGCGCGGTGCGCACCATGCCCAACTACAACATCATGGGCATGGCCAAGGCCAGCCTGGAGGCGGCCGTGCGTTACATGGCCGTCACCCTGGGCCCCGAAGGCACGCGAGTCAACGCCGTTTCGGCGGGGCCGATCAAGACGCTGGCCGCCTCGGGCATCGGCAGCTTTGGCAAACTGCTCTCCTTCAACGAGCGCAACGCCCCGCTACGCCGCAACGTCACGATCGAGGAAGTCGGCAATGCTGCGGCCTTCCTGTGCTCTGATCTGGCCAGTGGCGTCACCGGCGAAATCATGTACGTCGACGGCGGCTTCAACACCACCGCGCTGGGTAACGCCGACCAGGGCTGAAAACGACTTCAGGCAGAAAAAAGCCCGGCGAACTGCCGGGCTTTTTTCGTCGCTGGCCCGATCAGCTTTCGGGCGGCTCCAGCGCCGCGGCGCGGATTTCGACACCGTACTGGTCGCGCAGTGCCGCGACAAACGCGGCGAACTCCTGCTCGGCCACCAGTCGGTCGTACTGCTGCGCAAAGGCCTGCACCTGCGGATCCTCCAGACCGATCTCGGGTTGGATCACCTCTTCGATGCGGAACACACCGTATTCCCCGCCCGACAGAGGCGCACCCACGTAGGTAGGCAGCGTCTCGACCGAAGCCGTGAATACCGCGCGGGCGGCCGCTGCGGGCAGCTCCGGGTTGCCACGCGGCATCGACACGGACTCGCCCCAGCCACGTTCCGCATCCGACCCATCGCGCAGTTCGGCGAGCACCTGCTCGCCACGCTCGCGAGCCAGCCTGGCCGCCTCGGCGGCGCGCAGCTCGGCGACAATATCCGCACGCACTTCGTCGAGCGGCAACTGGCGGGCGTCCTCGAACTCGGCGACTCGAGCCGAGATCAGCGTACCGCGCTCGACCTCGACGGCCTCGATGTTCTCGCCCAGGGCACGCGTCTCCGGATCGAACAGTGCGTCGAGCAGGCGCGGCTCGTCAAACCCGGCGATGCTGCCCTCGGCACGGCTGATCCAGTCCGTCGTCTGCACTTCCAGCCCCATCGCATCGGCCGCTGGCTGCAGGCTGTCGGGCTGCTCGTAGACGGTGTTGGCGAACTGCTCGGCGAGCACCGGAAAACGGCGCGAAGCTTCCTGTCGACGCAGCTCGTCCTCGATCTGCGAACGCACTTCTTCGAAGGGGCTTACCGACGACGGCTTGACCTCGGTGACCTCGATCACGTGATAGCCGAAGCCGGTCTCGACGACGTCGCCGATCTCGCCCGGCTCGCGACCAAACACCGCTTCGTCGAAGGCCTCGACCATCGCGCCGGGGGCGAAGAAGCCAAGATCACCACCATCACGGGCCGAACCGGGGTCTTCGGACGACTCGCTCGCAATCTCGGCGAAGCGCTCCGGCGCAGCACGCACTTCGGCAAGCAAGGCCTCGGCCTTCTCACGCGCAGCCGCTCGCGCCGCCTCGTCGGCGTCGCCCGGCACGCGCACGAGAATGTGGCGCGCACGCCGCTCCTCGGGCCGACCGTACTGGTCCTGATTGGCCTCGTAGTAGGCGCGCACCTTGTCCTCGTCCACGCTCACGTCCGCGAGCATCGCCTCCTCGTCGAATACGAGGTACTCGGCACGCAGTCGTGGCGGCTGCTTGTAGCGATCCTTGTTGTCATCGTAATGCTGCTGCACGGCTTCGTCGGCGATCTCGATGCCGGATTCGAAATCCTCGGGCGCGAAACGCAGCGTGCTGAACACACGCTCCTCGAGCTGGATGTCGACCAGCCGCTGCACCGTGGCCTCCCCCGCGAAAGCCGATTGTCCGAAGGACTGGACGATCTGCTGCGTGCGCAGATCCTGGGCGAGTGAGCGCTCGAACATGGCCGGAGTCATTCCCTGGGCCTGCAGCAACTGCTCGTAACGGCTGCGCGAGAAGCTCCCGTTCTCCTGGAAGGCCTCCTCGCGCGCAATCGTGTCCTGCAACTGTTCGGCAGTGATGGCCAGCCCGCTGTCGATCGCGAACATCGCGATCGTACGATCGTTGATCAGGCTCTCAAGCACGGCGCGGCGAAACTCGCGGCTGCGAAACAGGGCGGAATCGACCTGCCCGCCGCTTTCGCGCCGGATGCGCTCCTGACGCTCGCGCATGGCCTGCTCGAACTCCTGCGTCGTGATGGTGTAATCGCCGACGCGCGCGACTTCGGCGCCGCCCTGGTCTTCGCTGAAAAACGCATCCATGCCGAAGAACGCGAACGGCACGATGATGATCGCGAGGACCACCTGCGCGATGCGCTTGTTTTTGCGGACTAGCTCGAACATCGCTTCCTTCCGGGGAGGGCCGGCGTGTACCGGCGGGTGGGACAAAAGCGGACATTATCGCATCACACGCAAGTGCGGGCCAGTTCGTCACATCTCGAACGCACGCATGCAACACCAGAGCGCCCGCAAGCGCGCGCCCTGCCTATAATCGGGCGATGCACGCTCAAATGCGCACCCTGCTCGCGATCGCGACCGCCTACGCCCTGACCGGCTGGATGTCGTTGCAGATTCTCGTGCCAAGCGGCTATGTCGCACCGGTCTATCCACCGGCCGGCATCGCACTGGGAGCGCTGATCCTTTACGGGTGGCGGATGTGGCCGGCGATCCTTGTCGGCGCGGCCCTCACCAACGCCGTGGCAACCGGCTACGCCGGCGGCGAACCTGGCTTCGCAGTGCTCGTCAGCGCGTCGGGCGCGACCCTGCAGGCCCTGTTCGGGGCCTGGCTCGCGCGGCGCATGCTGCATTTCCCGGATCCACTGGACACGCCACGCAGCATCGCGCGGCTGCTTTTCGTCGTTGCGCCGGTCAGCAGCCTCGTGAACGCCAGCCTATCAATACCCCTGCTCGCGGCTCTGGGCATGGTGCCGGCGGGCGAACTGGCGTTCAGTTGGGGAACCTGGTGGCTGGGCGACACGCTGGGCGCGCTGATCGCGCTGCCGCTGATGTTCGTGTTTCTCGCGCAGCCGGCCGAGCTGTGGCGTCCGCGTCGCGCCGCGATCACGGTGCCGCTGCTGATCGTCGGCCTGCTCACGGCCCTGGCCTTCGACCGCCTGCAGCGCGCCGAGAATCTGCGCATCGAAACACAGTTCGAACGCGAGAGCGAGCACCTGGCGACACTCGTCGAAAAGCGCCTGATCAACCAGATCGACTCCCTGGTCGCGATCGAACGCTTCGCCGCACTGCAACCCCGCATCACGCGCGAGAACTTCCGCAGCTTCGTCATGCCCCTGCTGGCCCGCCATCCGGGCACCCAGAATTTCAGCTGGAACCCGCTGGTCACCGACGAAGAGCGCGCGGCGTTCGAAGATCGCGTCTGGCGCACCGATCGGTCCGCCTTCCGCATTCTCGACCGCGACGACGAAGCACCGGGACGCACCCGGCCGGCGCAAACACGCGCCCAGTACCTGCCCATCCTCTACGTGGAGCCGCTCGACGACAATCTGCCGGTGCTCGGCCTGGATCCACTCGCGATCGATCGCCCCGCCGCAGCGATCGCACAGACGCGTGCGCGTGCCGTACCGGTCGCGACCGAAGGCTTCGTTCTCACGCAGGAGCGCGCCGAGCAGCGCGGTGTCGTCATCTATCAGGCGGTCTTCGGCCGCACCGCGCTCGACGCCGACGCCCAGGCGTTCCGCGGCATCGTCTCGAGCGCGTTTCGCATGGACGACGCGCTGGGCGCCGCGCTGGCCGAACTGCCCAATCGACGCATGCAGTTGTGCCTGATAGACACCGCAGCCGCGCCGGGCAACCGCCGCCTGTCCGGGCCCGACGGCTGCGAGCAGGACGCATGGTCCGAGCGAACGCTCGCACGACGCATCGCAATGCCGTTCGCGGAGCGCCCGTGGGAAGTCCGCCTGGTCGCGACGCCGGCCTATGCCGAACAACTGAGCACCCTGACCGCCTGGGCGGCCATCGTCACCGGCGTGATCGCAGCCGGGCTGCTGGCCGCCTTTCTGCTCATGACCAGCGGACACGCCCGACGCGTGGAACGTCTCGTGGTGCAGCGTACGCGCGAGCTGGCCACTGCCAGCGAGGGCCTGCGCGCGCAGCGTGCGACGCTGGCGCGCGCCCAGCAGATCGCGCGCATGGGCAGTTTCGAGTTCGACACATCCACCGCCTCGCTGCAGTGCTCGGACGGACTGCTCGAACTGCTGGCTCTGCCGCAGGGGCGCGAACTCGTCTATGCCGACCTGCTCGACGCACTGGACGTGGCCGACCGACCGCGTCTGGACCGCGCGGTGAGCGCAACGCGCAATGGCGGTCATGGCGTCACGCTGGACTGCAAACCCACACACACCCCTTCGATGATGCTGCAGTTCGTGGTTGAGTGCGAGAATCTCGGCGGCCCGGACGAGCGCATTGTAGGCACCGCGCAGGACGTCACCGTGGCGCGTCAGGCCGAAGCCGACATCCAGCAACTGGCCCACTATGACACTCTCACGGGCCTGCCCAATCGCATGCTTTGGGGCATCCGGGCACGTGCCGCACTGCAGGGTGCGCGCCGCCACGATGACGCACTGGCCGTGCTGTTCATCGACCTGGATCACTTCAAGACCGTCAATGACTCACTCGGCCACCGCTCGGGCGACGCGCTGCTGCAGACGGTCGCGTCGCGCCTTTCCGGCTGCATCCGCGAGGAAGACTTTCTCGCACGCATCGGTGGCGACGAGTTCGTCGTGCTCTTGCCGCGTCTGAGCGATCATCATGATGCCGACACCGTGGCCCGCAAGATGCTCGCGAGCATGGGCACGCCGATCGAGATCGAAGGCCATCTGTTGCAGCCGTCGATGAGTATCGGCATCGCGCTGTTCCCGGATGATGGCATCGATGTCGACACCTTGCTCAAGCATGCGGATACGGCCATGTATGCCGCAAAGAACGCCGGGCGAAATACCGTACGCCGCTTTCTCGAAGTAATGAACGTGCAGGCGTTCGAGCGACTGACCCTGGAGAACGGCCTGCGCCGCGCGATCGAGCGCGACGAGCTCTCGCTGCATTACCAGCCGCAGTTCGACGCCGTGGATGATCGCGTCGTCGGCGTCGAGGCGCTGGCACGCTGGACGAGCCCGGAACTGGGCATCGTGCCACCCGACCGCTTCATTCCGATCGCCGAGGAGTCGGGCATCATCCACGCGCTGGGCGACCTCGTACTGCACCAGGCCTGCCTTCTGCAGCGCCGCTGGCAGGGCGGACCAAACGCCCATCTGCTGGTGGCCGTGAACATCTCGCCGCTGCAGTTCGCTGGCCAGGACTTCGTCGCGAGCGTGGCCGAAATCCTGCGCGAGACCGGTGCCGATCCGCTGCGCATCGAACTCGAGATCACCGAAAGCGCAATCATGGGCCATGGCCCCGAACAGCTCGAACGCCTGGAGCGGCTGCGCGCCCTCGGTCTGACGCTTGCACTGGATGATTTCGGCACCGGCTACTCCAGCCTCGGTCGGCTCAACCGCCTGCCGATCACGCGGCTCAAGCTCGACCGATCCTTCGTCCAGCACCTGCCGCGGGACGCCGACAGCGCGGCCATCGCCAACGCGACGCTGTCGATGGCACGCGCCCTCAAGCTCGAAGTGATCGCTGAAGGCATCGAGACCGAGTCGCAGAAGGCCTATCTGTTTGCCCGCGGCTGCCGCTTGATGCAGGGCTATCTGTACAGCCGACCGCTGCCAGAGGATGCGCTGGAAACGTTTCTGGCAAACGAAGCACAGCGCGCCGCGGCCGACGAGCGCATATAACAAACGGCCCGGGTCACCCCGGGCCGTCGTCGTACCGCACGCCTGGTCGATCAGGCCTTGTCGAAGGTGATGCCACCCTCGCCCGCATCGACGCGGATACGATCCTTCGCACCGAAGCGCCCCTCCAGGATCGCGCGCGAGAGCGGGTTCTCGATCTTTTCCTGAATCGCGCGCTTCAAGGGGCGCGCACCGAATACCGGGTCGAAGCCGGCATCGGCGATGTCGGCAAGCGCCGCATCGGAAACCTCGATCGACATCTCCAGGCGCGCCAGGCGCTTCTCCAGGTGCTGCAACTGGATACGCGCGATGTGGGCGATGTTCTTCTCATCGAGCGCATGGAACACCACCACCTCGTCGATGCGGTTGATGAACTCGGGGCGGAAGAAGGTCTTCACCTCGGCCATCACCGCCAGCTTGATGACCTGATAGTCGTCGCCGGCCATCTGCTGGATCATCTGGCTGCCCAGGTTGCTGGTCATCACGATCACGGTGTTCTTGAAGTCCACCGTGCGCCCCTGCCCGTCGGTCATGCGACCGTCGTCGAGCACCTGCAGCAGCACGTTGAAGACATCCGGGTGGGCCTTCTCGACCTCGTCGAAGAGAATCACGCTGTAGGGCTTGCGACGCACCTGCTCGGTAAGGTGACCACCTTCCTCGTAGCCGACATAGCCCGGCGGCGCACCGATGAGGCGCGCGACCGAGTGCTTTTCCATGAACTCGCTCATGTCGATGCGGATGATGTGATCCTCCGAATCGAACAAAAACTCGGCCAGCGTCTTGCACAACTCGGTCTTGCCCACGCCCGTGGGCCCGAGGAACAGGAACGATCCATAGGGACGGTTCTCGTCCGACAGGCCGGCGCGCGAGCGGCGAATGGCGTCGGACACCATGCGCACGGCCTCGTCCTGGCCGACCACGCGCGAATGCAGTCGCTCTTCCATCTTGAGCAGCTTGTCGCGCTCGCCCTGCATCATCTTGGCGACCGGAATGCCGGTCGCGCGCGAGACGACCTCGGCAATTTCCTCGGCACCGACCTGGGTACGCAGCAGCTTGTTGGGCGCCGCGTCCGCGCCGGCCGACTCGGCCACCTTGAGCTGCGCTTCGAGCTGCGGCAGCTTTTCATACTTCAATTCGGCGAGCTTGTCGTACTGGCCCTTGCGCTGCATGTCGGCCATCTGGGCACGGATGCGGTCGATCTCTTCCTTGACGTGGGCCGAGCCCGCGACCTTGGCCTTCTCGGATTTCCACACCTCTTCCAGATCGTTGTACTCGCGCTCGAGCTTGGTCAGTTCCTCCTCGATCAGTTGCAGGCGCTTCTTCGAGGCCTCGTCCTTTTCGCGCTTGACCGCCTCGCGCTCGATCTTGAGCTGGATCATGCGCCGGTCGAGCTTGTCCATGACCTCGGGCTTGGAGTCGATCTCCATCTTGATGCGCGCCGCGGCCTCGTCGATCAGGTCGATGGCCTTGTCCGGCAGGAAGCGGTCGGTGATGTAGCGGTGCGAGAGTTCCGCCGCGGCGACGATGGCCGGATCGGTGATGTCCACGCCGTGGTGGATCTCGTACTTCTCCTGCAGGCCGCGCAGGATGGCGATGGTCGATTCCACCGTGGGCTCGTCCACCAGCACCTTCTGGAAGCGACGCTCGAGCGCGGCGTCCTTCTCGATGTACTTGCGGTACTCATCCAGCGTGGTCGCGCCGATGCAGTGCAGCTCGCCGCGCGCAAGCGCCGGCTTGAGCATGTTGCCCGCGTCCATCGCGCCCTCGGCCTTGCCCGCGCCGACCATGGTATGCAGTTCGTCGATGAACAGGATGATGCGCCCCTCGTCCTTGGCGATGTCCTTGAGCACCGCCTTCAGACGCTCCTCGAACTCGCCACGGTACTTCGCACCGGCCAGCAGCGCGGCCATGTCCAGCGAGAGCACGCGCTTGCCCTTGAGGGTTTCGGGAACCTCGTCGTTGACGATGCGCTGCGCCAGACCTTCGACGATGGCGGTCTTGCCCACGCCGGGCTCGCCGATCAGCACCGGGTTGTTCTTGGTACGACGCTGCAGGATCTGGATTGCGCGGCGGATCTCGTCGTCCCGGCCGATCACCGGATCGAGGCGGCCCATGCGTGCGCGCTCGGTGAGATCCATGCAGTACTTGGACAGCGCCTCGCGCTGGCCCTCGGCCTCAGCACTATCGACGGAGTTGCCGCCGCGTACGGCCTCGATGGCCGCCTCCAGCGTCTTGCGCGTCAGGCCGTGTTCCTTCGTCAGACGCGAGGTCTCGCCCTTGTCGTCGGCCAGCGCGAGCAGAAACATCTCGCTGGCAATGAACTGGTCACCGCGCTTCTGGGCTTCGCGGTCGCAGAGATTGAGCAGCCGACCCAGGTCGCGCCCCACCTGCACTTCGCCGCCGTGGCCCTCGACCTTGGGCAGTCGGTCGATCGCTGCCTTCAGGGCGGATTTGAGCGGAGGCACGTTGACCCCGGCACGCTGCAACAGCGAAGCGGTGCCGGCACCTTCCTCGTCGAGCATGGCCGCCAGCAGGTGCTGGGGCTCGATGAACTGCTGGTCGTTGCCAACCGCAATGCTTTGCGCTTCCGCCAGGGCCTGCTGGAAGCGCGTGGTGAGTTTGTCGAGCCGCATGAACGGTCCTCATGGTGAATTCAGGATGAATCCAACATGGTGACGCGCGCGGCGATTTCAAGCACTTGTGAGCGATTTATCCACAGCCGTTTCACATCAGCCCGCGCAGCAACGAATAGACGCCCGCCAGAAAAGCCGTACCCAGCACGAAGACCCTGAACCCGCGCCGCGGCACGCGCGCGCCCAGATGACGCGCGCACCAGAAGCCGGCGAACACCGCGGGAATCATCGCCACTGCCAGCCAGACCTCGCGCCATCCCATGCGGTCGAGGAACACCAGCGCGATCGAGGACATGACGCTCAGCGGGATGAAGATCGCCGACAGCGTGCCGCGCACGCGCGCGGGCTCGGCATGCTGAAACACGACACCAAGCGGCGGGCCACCGACACCGGTGATCGTGCCCATGCAGCCGGCACAGAAGGTGCCGGCGAAGATCGCCGGCGGGTTTGGGCGGATGTCCAGGCGCAGACAACTGACCACCACCGCGAGGATGATCAGCGCGCCGAAAAGCCACTGCCAGGTCGCGGCGGTGAGCAGCCCGACCAGCAGCCAGGCCGCGATCACACCGAGCAGGCCCGCCGGCAGGGCAAAGGCCAGATCGCGCACCGCCACCGCGTGCCGATTGGCGCGCAGCATCAACAAGGGAACGACGCCGCCGACGATCACCAGTGGACCCGGCACCAGAACCGGGTTGATCAGGAACAGCAATGGCGCGCTGAACAGGCCCACGCCATAGCCGACGATGCCCTGGATCGTGCTGCCGATGAAGACCACGAGAATGGCAAGCGCCCATTGCGTCAGATCGAGTTCGATCATCGCGGCACCGCAGTGGAAGTTGGGCTGGAGATTACTTTCCCTGCTCCCAGCGCTCGGCCGCCGAATCGTCCGCTTCGCGGGCATCGACCCAGCGCACGCCTTGCGGTGTTTCCTCGCGCTTCCAGAACGGTGCGCGGGTCTTGAGGAAATCCATGATGAATTCGCAGGCGGCGAAGGATTCGCCGCGATGCGCGCTGGTCACCGCCACGAACACGATCTGGTCGCCCGGCATCAGGCGGCCGAAGCGGTGGATGACACGCACCCCGTCGATTTCCCAACGGCCTCGCGCCTGCTCGACGATGTCCTCGAGCGCGGTTTCCGTCATGCCGGGATAGTGCTCCAGCGTCATCGCGTGCACCCCCGAGCCATCGTTCATGTCGCGCACCAGCCCGGTGAAGGTCGCCAGCGCGCCGACCTGATGGCGCCCTCTGGTCAGTGCCGTGATTTCCGCGCCGATATCGAAATCGTCCTGCTGCACGCTCACCGACATGGCTCAGCCTCCCGTCACTGGGGGGAAGAAGGCAATCTCGTCGCCGTCACTGACGGCGGTATCGCCCGGGGCCATATGCTGATTGCGTGCCATGCGCACGTTCCGGGTGGCCGCCAGCGGCGCCCAGCGCTCGCCACGCGCGGCAAGATGCGCGCGCAGCTCGCCGAGGGTCTTCGCGCCATTGAGTTCAACGATTTCCTCGCTGCAATCGACAGCGTCGCGCAGCGCGGCAAAATAAAGGACTTTCACGCTCATTTCGGTTCTCAGTACAGAAGCTCGCCATAGGGGATGAAGCGCACCGGCTCGCCGCGTGCGATGGACATGCCTGCCGGCACGTCGAGCAGGCCCTCGGCCCACACGATGGAAGACAATGCGGCCGAACCCTGGTTCTGGTGCAACACGACACCCTCGTCCGTGATGCGCGCGCGCAGAAACTCGCGGCGGCGGTCGGGTTTGGGCCAGTCGAAGGCCGCTGGCAGGGTCAGCGCGCGCGGCTGGCAGCGGGTCGCGCCCTGCATGGCGAGGATGAAGGGCCGCACCATCAGCAAGAAGGTGACGAAGCTCGACACCGGATTGCCGGGCAGCCCGATGAAGGCCGAGGCATGCACACGGCCATAGGCCAGCGGCTTGCCGGGCTTCATCGCGATCTTCCACATCTGCAACGTGCCTTCGGCCTCGACAGCCGGCTTGACGTGGTCCTCTTCGCCGACCGACACGCCGCCGCTGGTCAGGATCAGGTCGTGCCCTTCGGAAGCGTCCCGCAGGGCCTTGCAGGTCGCATCATAGTGGTCGGGCACGATTCCCAGATCGGTGACTTCGCAGCCCAGTTGCTCGAGCAGCGCGCACAGCTGATAGCGATTGGAGTTGTACACGCCACCCGGCGGCAGGTCCTCGCCCGGCATCACCAACTCGGATCCGGTCGAGAACAACGCGATCCTGACGCGGCGCAGCACCGGCAATTGCGCTGCACCGACGGCTGCAGCCAGGCCCAGTTCGGCCGGGCCGATGCGCGCGCCGGCAGCCAGCACCACACTGCCCTTCTCGATCTCGCTGCCGGCCCGGCGCACGAATTCGCCCACATGTGGCTGGTGGTCGATCGTCACAATGTCGTCGTTCAGCGCGCACAATTCCTGCATCACCACCGCGTCGGCACCGGCGGGCAACGGCGCCCCGGTGAAGATGCGCGCGGCCGTTCCGGCCTCCAGCGCATGGCCGACGCTGCCGGCCGGAATGCGCTGGGAAACGCGCAGACGCGCACCCGGTGCGACATCGGAAACGCGCACCGCATAGCCGTCCATTGCCGACATATCCATGTCCGGCATGGAGATTGGCGAGCGCAGGTCCGACGCGAGCACGCGACCGCGCGCGACCATGGTATCGGCCATCTCGATGTCGGTAACCGGGCGGGCGTGGCCAAGCAATGCGGCCAGCGCTTCGTCGAAAGAAAGCAGATCGGAATTCATCGTCGGGAAGGATGCTCCAGTATGAAGTTCACGATGGTCGCCGCGTCATCGAGCGGCAGCACCGGGTGCGGACAGTCAATCGCATCGGCCGTCGCCACAGCGACCACGTTCGGGTTTTCGGGCCACAGCGGCGCCTTGCCATTGGCCTCGCGCCAGACCTCGATCTTGGGCACAGGCGCGGCCTTGAAGCCTTCGACCAGCACGACGTCGCTGGGCTCGAGCAGACGAAGCTGCTCATCCAGACCCGGTTCGGGCTCGCCGCGCAACTCGTTCATCAGCACCCAGCGCTCGCCGGAGAGCATCAGAACGCGCGCGGCACCGGCTTCACGGTGACGCCAGGAATCCTTGCCCGGACGATCCAGGTCGAAACCGTGGTGGGCATGCTTGATGACCGATACACGCAAACTGCGCACTGCGAACTCGGGTATGAGCTTCTCGATCAGGGTGGTCTTGCCCGAGCCGGACCACCCTGCAACGCCAAACACGATCATCGACAGAATTCGCGCAGATTGAAAGCCCAAGGATACAACAAGCCCCCGCCCCGCTGCCTGCGCGACACTGCCATAATCGGCCCATGCCACCCGACGCCGCAGGCCTCACCACCGCAACCGATTCACGTATGCGACCGATCGAATTCGACACCGCGCGCCTGCGCCTGCGCCAGTGGCGCGCGAGCGATTTCGCGCCATTCGCGGCGATGAGCGCAGACCCGCGGGTGATGGAGTTCTTCCCTGAAGTATTGCGCCCGGCAGAGAGCCACGCGATGGCGCGCCGCATCCGCGAACTGATCGCCGCACGCGGCTGGGGGCTGTGGGCTGTCGAGGTGCGCGGCGGCGCGCATTTCATTGGTTTCGTCGGACTGCACGAGCCGCTCGCTCAACTGCCGTTCGCGCCCTGCGTCGAAATCGGCTGGCGTCTGGCGCCGGCCTTCTGGGGCCACGGCTACGCGACGGAGGCCGCACGCGGCGCACTCGCCGTCGGCTTCGAGCACGTCGGGCTCGACGAGATCGTGTCCTTCACGTCGACGGCAAACCTGCGCTCGCAGGCGGTCATGCAGCGCATCGGCATGCTCCCCGACGGCACTTTCGCACACCCTGCGATTGCGCACGGCAGCCCTCTGCGCGAACACGTTCTTTACCGTACATGGCGCGAGCATTGGGAATGCGCGAACGGGAACGCACGCTGAACTTTTCGCACGGAGCCGCGCTCGCCGCGGCCTACACGGGACTGCCTGCGCGCTACACTTGGCACCGCAGCGGCAACGGAGAACCCGAAGTGATTTCCATTGGCACCATCGGCGACACCTTCAGGCGGGCTCGCGACGAGATCGTATTCTGGTATCGCGTCGTGCGCGACTCGATCAAGCTGTGGCTGCAGTGCAATGCTTTCAGTTACGCCGGCTCGCTGGCCTTCTACACGCTGTTCTCGCTGGCCCCGGTAGTGATCATCGCGGTCACGCTGATGGGGCTCGTCTTCGGCGAGGATGCCGCGCGCGGCGAGATCTTCAACCAGTTGCAGGACATCATGGGCGCCGGCGCGGCGCAGGCCATCGAAAACGCAGTGCTGCAGTCGCGCCCCCAGGAGTCCGGCCTGATGCCCACGCTGCTGGGCTTCGCTGCGCTGTTCCTGGGCGCCACCACGGTGTTCGCGCAGATGCAGTTCTCGCTCAACGTGATCTGGGGCGTGGCCGCCAAACCGGGCTACAACGGCATCCTGCTGTTCATCAAGAACCGCGTGCTCTCGCTCACCGTGGTGCTGGCCATCGGCTTCATCCTGCTGGTGTCGCTGTCCATCGGCGTTGCCGTGAGCGCGGCCCTCAAGGCCGCCGAGAACCTGGTGCCGGCCGCCGCCACGGTGCTCGGCGGGCTGGAGGTGATGATCTCGCTGGCACTGGTGGTCGCGCTGTTCGCGACCATCTTCAAGGTGCTGCCCGACGTGGTGCTGGGCTGGCGCGACGTGCTGGTCGGCGCCATCGTCACTGCCGTGCTGTTCTCCTTCGGCCGCTTCGGCATCGCGCTGTACTTGGCCCACACCGCCACCGCCTCGACCTACGGCGCGGCCGGCTCGGTAGTGCTGATCCTGCTGTGGGTGTATTACTCCTCGCTGTTACTGCTGTACGGCGCAGCCTTCACCAAGGTACATTTCGAGCACCGTGGCCAGACCATCCTGCCGCGCAACAGTGCGGTGGTCGTGAGACGCGAACTGATTCCTCGCGAGGAGCTTGCGTAATCGTGAAGGCATTGATCCTGCAGCATGTCCCGTTCGAGGGACCCGGCAGCATCGGCGACTGGCTCGCCGACCGTGGCGCCGACGTGCACACCGTGCGTCTGTTCGCCGGCGACGAACTGCCCGCCCCCGATGCGGCCGATCTGGTGGTCGCGATGGGAGGGCCGATGAGCGTCAACGACGAGTGGTTCCACGAATGGCTGGCCGGCGAGAAGCACTTTCTTGCCGAATGTGTTGCGGCCGACCGTGCCGTGGTCGGCATCTGCCTCGGCGCGCAACTGATCGCCTCGGCGCTGGGCGCGAAAGTGGTGCCCAACGAGCATCGGGAGATCGGCTGGTTCGACGTCGAGGCGGTTCCCGCCCGCGAGGGCAGCGTGCCCTTCCCCGAATGCACCCGTGTTTTCCACTGGCACGGCGAAACCTTTGAATTGCCGCCCGGCGCCCAACAATTGGCACGCAGCGAAGCCTGCGAGAACCAGGCCTTTCAGATCGGCGAGCGCGTGGTCGGCCTGCAGTTCCATCTGGAAACGACCGCGGAGAGTCTGGACGCCCTGCTCCAGGCCTGCGGCGACGAACTCGACCCCGAACCCTTCGTCCAGGACGAAGAAACCATCCGCGCCGGACTGGAAACGGCGATGGCCGACAACAACCGCCTGATGGCTGCCGTACTCGATCACGTCACTCGAGGACTCGCCCGATGAACGACCGAAGCCTTCCATCGGAAGCTCCTTGCGGCAACCTGCTCGCCGCGCTCCCCGGATCGGCGGCCACCGGCGAATCCTTCCAGCCTCTGCTGGAAACGGCCGGCGTACGCATCGAGCGCATCGTCTCGCACGATCACGCCAGCCCGGACGGCTTCTGGTATGAGCAGCGGGGCGACGAGTGGGTGCTGGTCGTTGCCGGCGAAGCGGTGATCGAGTTCGAGGACGGCTATCGGCGCTGTCTGCGCCCCGGCGACTGGATCGTGCTGCACGCGCATGTGCGCCATCGCGTGGCAGCCACCTTCGGACGCACGGTCTGGCTGGCCGTGCATCTGCCTGACGGAAACGGGAAACGCTGATCGTAAGGAAGTTTGGACACGCCTCGAGGCGCGGCTATGCTGAATCTGCGCCCACCTCGGGCGTGTGCAATCTATTTCTTGCGGAGGCTCTACATGCAATCCGTTTTCAAGCTTCTCGGCGTAGTCGCCGTCACCAGTCTGTTGTTCGCCGCACCGGCCGTCGCGATGTCCACCGCGAGCGCCCAGTTCAAGGGGGCGGATGGCACGGATCACGGATCCGCGAAGCTCGTCCAGACCCCGTCCGGCGTGTTGATCCAGGCCGCGCTCAAGGGCGTCCCCGAGGGCGAGCACGGCTTTCACATCCACGCAGTGGGCAAGTGCGAGCCGCCGTTCACGAGCGCGGGCGGCCACTTCAACCCCGATGGCCGCAAGCATGGACTGATGTCTGCGGACGGCCCGCACGCAGGCGACATGCCCAACATCCACGTACCCGCGTCGGGCATGCTCAAGGTCGACGTGCTCAATACCTTCGTCACGCTCGAATCCGGAAAGCCAAACAGCCTGCTCGGCAAGGACGGCACGGCACTGATGATTCACGCCGGCCATGACGACCACGCATCCGACCCGGCCGGCGACGCTGGCCCGCGCATCGCCTGCGCCGTCATCCGCTAAGGCGTCAGCCCCGCCGTTGCCCGGCTCATCCCGGCAACGGCGGCACCCTCCCGCGCATCTCCTCCACGAGATACGCCACGCAGGCACGCAGACGCGCCGGAATGTGGCGTCGATGAGCATACACAGCATAGATGTCGGCGCCGGTGTTGTGCCACTCAGGCAGCAGTTCGATCAGATCACCACGCGAGAGCGCCTCGTGCGCGTCCCACCACGAGCGCAGCATGATGCCGTGACCATCGAGCGCGAGCCGATGCACGGCCTCGCCGTCGTTACTCGACAGCCGACCGCCCACCCGCACCGAACGCACCTCCCCACCGTTCTCGAAGCGCCACAACGCGTAGTCGCTGTCGATCTCGCGCACGATCAAACAAGCGTGCGCGCCCAAATCGTCCGGGTGCGCGAGCCGGGGCGCCGTTTCCAGATACTTCGGTGCCGCACACAGCATGCGGCGGTTGGCCAGCAGTTTGCGCGCCACCAGCCGTGAATCCGGTGGCATGCCGATGCGGATGCCGATGTCCACGCCGGCATCGGAAAGACTCAGCGGGAAATTGGTCAGTTCCAGCTGCAAATCCAGCCCCGGATGACGCGCGGCGAATTCGGAAAGCAGCGGCGTGATGTGGCGTCGCCCGAACCCGAAGGTGGCGTTCA
Organism: uncultured Azoarcus sp.; assembly: GCA_963975885.1. Classification (GTDB taxonomy): domain Bacteria; phylum Pseudomonadota; class Gammaproteobacteria; order Burkholderiales; family Rhodocyclaceae; genus Pseudazoarcus. Next base: position 74,517 of record CAXBIS010000004.1, on the reverse strand, counting down.
CGCAGATGCGGCCGGTCAACGCGCTGTCCGGGTCGTTGAGGCTGTCTTCCAACTCCGCCAGATCGTCGAGAATGGCTGCGCCGCGCGCGAGGTAACGCTCGCCCTCGGGCGTCAGCGCAAGGCTGCGCGTGGTGCGCTGGGCCAATTGCACGCCGAGCCGCGACTCGAGCAGCTTCAGCCGCTTGCTCACGGCCGACAGGGACAAGCCCAACTCCCGCGCAGCCCCGGTCAGGCTGCCCGCGCGGGCGAGGTGCTGGAAGAAGGCAAGATCATCGACGGCCGACATTCATGCACTTTATTTCAACAATGGATTGCGTTCCAACCTGATTATCAACAGGCGCACTGCGGGTACAGTTCAGTAGGGCGCGGAGCGGAGCGCATTGCGCCGCATTCATCGAACATCCGGCGGATTGCGCTGCGCTAATCCGCTCTATGCAAACCATGGAGTGTTCCATGTTCAAAGGCTTTGAAAGCTTCGATCTCGACGTCGGCAACAGCGTCGTCATCCACGGCCGCAAGGGCGGCGATGGCCCGCCGCTGTTGCTGCTGCACGGCCACCCGCAGACGCACGTGATCTGGCATCGCGTGGCCGAGCAACTGGCGCAGCACTACACCGTGATCGCCACCGACCTGCGCGGCTATGGCGACTCCTCCAAACCCGTCGGCCTGCCCGACCACAGCAACTACGCCAAGCGCACGATGGCCGAAGACCAGATCGCAGTCATGCGTCACTTCGGCTTCGAGCATTTCTTCCTGTGCAGCCACGATCGCGGCGCCCGCGTGGCGCATCGCCTTGCAGCCGACCACCCGGAGTGCGTGGACAAGCTGATGCTGCTCGACATCGCGCCGACACTGGCGATGTACCAGGGCACGGACCGCCGCTTCGCCACCATGTACTTCCACTGGTTCTTTTTGATCCAGCCCTCGCCGATGCCGGAAACGCTGATCGAGGCCTCGCCCGCCGGCTACATCACCCGAACCATGGGCGGGCGCCACGCCAGCCTCGACGTGTTCGACCCGGCGGCGATTGCCGAATACCAGCGCTGCCTCTCGCTGCCCGGTGCCGCGCATTCGCTGTGCGAGGACTACCGCGCCTCGAACACCATCGACCTCGAATTCGACCAGGCCGACCTCGACGCCGGCCGTCGCATCCAGTGCCCGACCCGCGTGCTGTGGGGCGAACACGGCGTGATCCAGCGCTGCTTCGACCCGCTTACCGAGTGGACTCCACTCAACACCGAACTCGACGGCGAGGCCCTGCCCTGCGGTCACTACATCCCGGAGGAAGCTCCGGAGCTTCTGTTGCGGCACATCACCGATTTCATGAGGTAAGACCATGAGCAAACCCCACAGGATCGCAGTCATCCCCGGCGACGGCATCGGCACGGAAGTGGTGCCCGAAGGCGTGCGCGTAATCAAGGCCGCCGCCGAACGCTTCGGCATTGCGCTCGAATTCGCCGACTTCGACTTCGCCAGCTGCGACTACTACCTCAAGCACGGCCAGATGATGCCGGACGACTGGTTCGATACGCTGATGCAGTTCGACTGCATCTTCTTCGGCGCCGTCGGCTGGCCGGAGAAGGTGCCGGACCACGTCTCGCTGTGGGGTTCGCTGATCAAGTTCCGCCGCGATTTCGACCAGTACATCAACCTGCGTCCGGTACGCCTGCTGCCCGGCATCAAGAGTCCGCTGGCCGACCGCAAGCCCGGCGACATCGACTTCTACGTGGTACGCGAGAACACCGAGGGCGAGTACTCCAGCCTGGGCGGGCGCATGTACGGCGGTACCGAGCGCGAGTTCGTGACGCAGCAGACCGTGATGAGCCGCATCGGCGTCGACCGCGTACTCAAATACGCCTATGAGCTGGCGCAATCGCGTCCGCGCAGGAAGCTCACCTCCGCCACCAAGTCCAACGGCATCTCGATCACCATGCCGTACTGGGACGAGCGCGTGAAGGAAATGGCGGCCAAGTACCCGGACGTCGCCACCGACCAGTTCCACATCGACATCCTGTCGGCCAACTTCGTGCTGCACCCGGACTGGTTCGACGTGGTGGTGGCGAGCAACCTGTTCGGCGACATCCTCTCGGACCTCGGCCCGGCCTGCACCGGCACCATCGGCGTGGCGCCCTCGGCCAGCATCAACCCGGAAGGCAAGTTTCCCAGCCTGTTCGAGCCGGTACACGGCAGCGCGCCGGACATTGCCGGCCGTGGCATTGCCAACCCCATCGGCCAGATCTGGTCGGGTGCACTGATGCTCGAACACCTGGGCTACAAGGAGGCGGGCGCGGCCATCCTCACGGCCATCGAAACGGTTCTAGCCGCCGGCGACAAGTCCGTGCTGACCGGCGATGTGGGCGGCACCGGCACGACCGGCACGCTGGGTCGCGCCATCGCCGACGTGGTGGCCGGGGGCTGACTTGCGGACACTGCGCGCGGCACGGCCGTACAGCGGTGCGCACGCACCTCTTGTGCGCGCTTGCGCCGCGCATTCGAACCACCTCGGGCAGAATCGGTCTGTCCGGGGTGATCCCGAATGCAAGGCGACATGAAACACGACAAGACGCTTTCCCACCGCCTGCGCCGCGTCGCAAGACGTGCCGCGCTGACCCTGGCCGCCGTCATGCTGGTGTATTTCGTGCCGGTGGGCATTTCCTACGTCACGCTTACCTGGGGCGAGGCCCAGGCCAGCGACTGGCGCACGGCGCGACGCGACAGCGCGGGCATTGCACCGTCGGTGGCTCGCGACCAGGCCGGCATCCAGGCCTATTGCGCGCGCGCGTTCCGCTGGCGCGGCGCTTTTGGCGTGCATTGCTGGCTGGCCGCCAAACCGACCGGCGAGGAGCACTGGACCCGCTTCGAGGTGACAGGTTGGCGCGTGATGCGGGGCGGGCAGGCGGTGAGTGTGGCGCGCGGCGTCCCCGACGGCTACTGGTACGGCAATGCGCCCACGCTGATCCGCGAAGTGCGCGGAGGCAAGGACATCGACACGCTGATCGAACGTCTGCATGCGGCCAGCCAAGCCTATCCGCACAAGGACGAATATCGCATCTGGCCCGGCCCGAACAGCAACACCTACGTCGCCTACCTGGGCCGCGCGATACCGGAACTGTCGCTGGACCTGCCGCCGACGGCCATCGGCAAGGACTATCTTCCGCAGGCCGGCGTGATCGCGCACGCGCCCAGTGGCTCCGGCGTGCAGGTGTCGATCGCAGGGCTGGCCGGGGTGCTGATCGCGCCACAGGAGGGGCTGGAGCTGAACGTTCTCGGGCTGACGGCTGGCATCGACGTCTGGCCGCCCGCGCTCAAGCTGCCGGGCATCGGACGCATCGGCTTCCCGTCCCAATCGCGCCCCGACGACGCGCTCGATGCCCACGCCGCGCAATAGGCGCGACGTTCAGAGCTTGTCGGACGAAGCGGTCGGCTTTCTGCCGAAGAAGTGAAGGTAGGCCGCTTCCTTGGGCGTGTTGTTCTCGATATGGAACGCGACGGTCTTCTCGCAATAGGCTTTCTGCGACTCGATGATCTTGCGAAAGAACGGATCCGCTTCTGACTCGCGGGCGATGACCACGTCCCAGGCCTTGAGCTGCGCCTCGAGGATCGCGTCCGGTGTCAGATAGGTCTTGACGCCCTGCTCCGTGCGCATCTTTTCAAGGTCCTTGGGATAGCGATGCATGGCTTTCCAGTACATATCGCTGGACGAAGCCTCGGCCGCGTACTTGACGATGGCCTGCAGTTCCCGCGGCAGCTTGGTGAAACGGCTGCGGTTGAAGATGATCTCGAAACTCTCGCAGTCCTGGTGGTAGCTGCGCAGCATCAGCGTCTTCGACACGTCCGGAAAGCCGAGTAGCCGGTCCGAGGACGGGTTGTTGAATTCCGCACCTTCAAGCAGGCCGCGCTGGATCGCCGGCACCACGTCGCCGGAACCGATCACCACGACGGCCGCGCCGAACTCGCGCATCACGTCGGCGGCCAGGCCGACCGTGCGGTACTTCATGCCCTTGAGCTGCGCGACCCCGCGGATCGGTTCGCGAAACCAGCCCAGCGGCTGGCTGGGCATCGGCCCGGTGAGAAAACCCACCAGATCCAGCCCGATCTTGTCGACCAGCTCGTCATAGAGCTGCTGCCCCCCGCCGTATTTGATCCAGCCCAGGAACTGGTGGGCGTCCCAGCCGAACGGCGGCGGCGTGCCGAACAGCGAGAAGGCCTTGGTCTTGCCGGACCAGTACGCGGCCACGCCATGGCCACCGTCGAGCACGCCCTTGACCACCGCATCCTGCAACTGGAAGGCGCCGACCACGGCACTGGTCGGCAACAGGTTCAGACGCAGGCGTCCGCCGGACATCTCGTTGACGGTGCGCACGAAATCCGCGGCGTATTCGTGAAAGATGTCGCGCGAATTCCAGGTACTCTGGAAATTGAACACCTCGGTCTGCGCGAACGACACCATCGGAAATCCGGCGGCGGCCGTGCCCGCCGCGGCGCCGGCCAGGAAACGGCGGCGCGAGGGCGCTGAGGCCGCGTCTCGCCCTGACCGCACATCGCGCTTTTTGTCACCCATTTCCTCTCCTCATCGCCGCGCCGCATCGACTGTCCGTGCCGCCGCGTCACGATCCGTTTCGAGCATCGAAGTTTACGCCGCCACGATACCGCGGCTCACACCTGCCATGTCAGTAAGCTGTGAATTACGTTGCCTGTATACAAAATCTACGTGCACGCATGCAACACCAAGCGCTTGCCAGCTTGCACCCCCAAAGTCAAGCAGGCCGCGCCGCATTCGGGTATCATCCGGCGCAACGGAGTGGCCCCCGCCGACTTGATCGGCCGTGTGCTCCCGAACGATGCACCATCGCCCCCATGGCGCTGCCGCGCATTACCTCTTCCCGTTTCATTCTTCCGGCAGCTGCCGCACGAACATGACCAACACCCTATCCAGCTTCAAGGAGCTTGACCTCGGCGCTCCGCTTCTCGCGGCGCTTGACGACGTCGGCTACGAAAACCCCTCGCCCATTCAGGCCGCGTGCATTCCGCCGCTGCTGGCCGGCGCCGACATTCTCGGCGAGGCCCAGACCGGCACCGGCAAGACCGCCGCCTTCGCCCTGCCTGCGCTCGCGCGCATCGATCTGTCGGACAACCGCCCGCAGGTGCTGGTGCTCGCGCCCACGCGCGAACTGGCCATCCAGGTGTCGGAAGCCTTTCAGCGCTACGCCAAGCATATGCCCGGTTTCAATGTGTTGCCCGTCTATGGTGGCCAGAGCATGGTGGTGCAACTGCGTCAGCTCAAGCGCGGCGCCCATGTTGTGGTCGGTACGCCGGGCCGCGTCATGGACCACATCGAACGCAAGAGCCTGGTGCTCGACAACCTCAAGACGCTGGTGCTCGACGAAGCCGACGAGATGCTGCGCATGGGCTTCATCGACGACGTCGAATGGATTCTCGGCCACACGCCCGCTTCGCGCCAGACCGCGCTGTTCTCGGCGACCATGCCAGAGCCGATCCGCCGCATCGCCCACCGCTACCTGCGCGACCCGCAGGAAGTGAAGATCAAGGCCGCCACCACGACGGTGTCGACCATCACGCAGAAGTTCTGCCAGGTCAGCGTACCGCACAAACTCGACGCGCTCACCCGCATCCTCGAGATCGAGGACATGGACGCGGGCATCATCTTCGTGCGCACCAAGGTCGCCACCGAAGAGCTGGCCACCCGTCTGGAGGCGCGCGGCCACGCCGTCGGCGCGCTCAACGGCGACATGACCCAGCAACTGCGAGAACGCGTGGTCGAACAGCTCAAGCGCGGCGCGCTCGACCTGGTCGTCGCCACCGATGTGGCCGCGCGCGGTCTGGACGTGTCGCGCATCACGCACGTCATCAACTACGACATCCCCTACGACACCGAAGCCTACGTGCACCGCATCGGGCGCACCGGCCGGGCGGGTCGCCTGGGCACCGCCATCCTGTTCGTCACGCCGCGCGAGCAGCGCATGCTCAAGAGCATCGAGCGCGCCACCCGCCAAAAGATCGAGCCGCTGCCGCTGCCCTCGCGCGAAGCCATCGCCGACCGCCGCATCTCGCTGTTCCGCGAACAGGTCGAAGCCGTGCTGCAGTCGGACGACCTCGACTTCTTCCGTGAAGTCGTCGCCAGTCTCGAGGCGGACGGCACGCACGAACTGCACGACATCGCCGCCGCGCTGGCCCATATGGCCACGCGCGACCGTCCGCTGCAGTTGCCCAATGAAGGCGGGCGCGATTTCGCCAATGCGGCTCCGCCGCCGCGCACCGATCGGGAACCACGCGAAAACCGCGAGAAGATTCTCGAACGCCGCCGCGACTACGCCGACGGCAAGCTCGCCCGCTACCGCATCGCAGTGGGCAAGCACCAACTCGTCACCCCCAAGGACATCGTCGGCGCGCTCGCCAACGAAGGGGGCATCGAGTCGCGCTTCATCGGTCAAATCAACCTCTACGAGGACTATTCGACCGTCGAACTTCCGGCCGATCTGCCCAACGATGTCATGGGCGCGCTCGCACGCCTGCGCGTGCGCCAGCACGTGCTGCACCTGCGTCCGGTCACACCGGACGAGAACGCGCACGACGATCGGCGCGCACGCACGCCGCGTGGCCCCCAGCCTCCGGAGCGCAAGCCGCGCAAGTCCTTCGACAAGGCGCCCCGGAACAATCCTCCGCGCTCCGACAGCGGCGACCGGCCGCCGCGCGCGCGGAAGAAATTCTGAGCGCTGCCCGAACCGCCCCGCAACGGGCGGAGTCGAAGAATCGGTAACGGCGTTCGTCCTCCCGAGCGGCGGCGCACGCACCCTGAGCTAGAATGCGCGCCTGCCTCCCCGCGGGGGGACAGGCGCCGGGGTGGTGAAACTGGTAGACACAGCGGACTTAAAATCCGCCGCCGCAAGGCTTACGGGTTCGAATCCCGTTCCCGGCACCACAGCGTTTCGCGTCCTGCTGACGCCTTCGGAGAGACTGCCGATGATCGTGCTCGACCTGTGCTGCGCCAACGAACACCTGTTCGAAGCCTGGTTCGCCGATGCAGCCGCTTTCGCATCGCAGAACAGCCGCGGTCTCGTCGAATGCCCGATGTGCGGCTCGATCGAGATCGAGCGCCGCCCTTCGGCGGCGTACCTGAACACGTCCCGACCCACCGCGACGAAATCGCCTCCCGATCCTGCCCTCATTGCAGCCGCGTTGCGCCTGGCCGCAAGCCGCGCCGAGGACGTCGGCGAGCGTTTCCCCACCGAGGCCCGCCGCATCCATTACGGCGAGTCCGAGGCGCGCAGCATCCGCGGCCGCGCCAGCGGCGACGATCTCGGCGAACTGCTCGAGGAAGGCATTCTCGTCCTGCCGGTGCCCGAAGAGCCGGACCTGCAGTAAGCTGGCCTCATCCGCACACCTGCACCGAGGGAAAGACTCATGGCAGAAGGCGTCGCGATCGTCGTCATCAGCGTGCTCACCTACATCGCTCTGATGCTCTACCAGAAACGGCGCAGCGGCGTCGCCTGGGAGCGCGTACTGCGCAAGCGTGACCCGTGGCTCCTGCTCAATCTGACCATCGCTCTCGTTTGCGGCCTGGCCTTTGCGCCGATCGTGCTGCGCTGGCTCTACTGACATGTTCGCCGCATGAGGCGAACATATCGGGTGGGCCGCCACTGGCCTGCCTCCGGGTACGTCGGGGCGCGGAACCCGGAGTTGTTTTTGCTGCCTCTGTAAGGTCTGGCGATGCCGCCCGACCAACGCTACCGGACGTCACGGCGCCGGCATGCCCCCGCTTCCTCCTCGCGGAGCTTGCCGGGCCGGCCGTCCGGAGAACCCTACCGACAGAGAAGGAGATCCAGCATGAACAGCAAACGCAATCTGGTTTCGATCGCCCTAGGTTCCTCGCTCGCCATCGCTTCGATGGGTGCGGTCGCAGCAACCGATAATCCGTTTTCGGCCACTTCGCTTTCGTCCGGCTATCAGGTCGCGTCGAGCCACGGCAAGGGTTCCGAAGGCTCATGCGGCGCCAAGGGCGACAAAAAGGGCGAGGGCTCGTGCGGCGCCAAGGAAGACAAGAAATCCGACGGTTCTTGCGGTGCCAAGGACGACAAGAAAGGCGAAGGTTCCTGCGGCGGCAAGAAGTAATTGCGCAGTACGTCCGACAACCGGCGGCGGGGCGTGGGCCTCGTCGCCGACACACCGGAGACCGCGATGACTTTCAAACGCCCGCCCGAAGGCGCCGGCCTGGGATTTCGCCGTGAGTTGATCGCGCCGCTGCGAGATGAGGGCGTGCCCGATGCGGTGCGCTTTTTCGAGATCGCGCCCGAGAACTGGACCGGAGTCGGCGGTCGCAGCGCAACAGAGCTGCACGCCTTCACCGAACGCTTCCCTTTCGTCTGCCACGGCCTGTCACTGTCGCTGGGCGGCCCCGGCCCGCTCGACGAGGCGCTGTTGCGGCGCGTGCGCGCGTTCATGCGCGAGCACGGCATCACGCTCTACACCGAACACCTGTCCTGGTGCGCAGACGAGCAACAGCTCTACGATCTGCTGCCGATCCCGATGAGCGAAGACGCTGTGCACTGGGTCGCGGCGCGCATCGCACGCGCGCAGGAAATCCTCGGCATGCGCATCGGCATCGAGAATGCCTCGACCTACCTCGCGCCTCCGTGCGGGGAGATGAGCGAGGCGGAGTTCGTCACCGCAGTGCTCGAGGAGGCCGACTGCCTGCTGCATCTGGACGTGAACAACGTCTACGTGAACAGCCGGAACTTCGGCTTCGATCCGCTCGAGTATCTGGACGCGCTGCCGCTCGAGCGAGTCGCCTACATGCATGTCGCCGGCCACCATGCCGAGGACGGCGGCCTGCTTGTCGACACCCACGGCGCCGACGTGATCGACCCGGTGTGGGCCTTGCTCGACGCAACATGCTCCCGCCTTGGCCGCAGCGTACCGATCTGTCTCGAGCGCGACTTCGATTTCCCCCCGCTGGCCGCACTGGCTGCCGAAGTCGAGCACATCGCCGCGATCCAGGCACGCCACATGCAGGCCGTGCGATGTGTCGCGCCATGAGCGCGCAGCCCCCCTTCCAGCAGTTTCAGCACGCCTTCGCGCGCCATCTGCGAGACCCGCATCACGTCGCACGCCCGAGCGGCGTAGACGCAGATCGCGCGCGCATTTATCAGCGCCTGCTGTTCAACAACCTGCGCGGCTTTCTCGACCGCTGCTTTCCGGTCTGTCGCGCGGTACTCGGCGAGGCACGCTGGACGCGGCTGATGCGCTGCTTCTGGCGCGACTGGCCGCTCGCCACCCCGTGGTTCCGCGAGATCCCGCGAGAATTCGTGCGCTACCTTGCCGAGGGCGACATCGCGATGCCGCGCCCACGCTGGCTCGCCGATCTGGCCCGTCACGAATGGGCCGAACTGGCGGTCGACGTGATGGACGCGCCGGTGCCGCCGCATGACCCGCACGGTGAGCTGTTCACCGGCAAGGTGGTGCTGAACCCGGCGATGATGAACCTCGCCTACGACTGGCCCGTGCATCGCATCGGGCCGGACTTTCGCCCGCGCAAACCGCAGCCGACCTTCATCGTCGTTCATCGCGACATCGCAGGTGAAGTGCACTTCACCGAGATCAACGCAATCACCTCGCGCCTGCTCGACCTGCTCGCCGAATGCGAGAACGGCCGCCAGGCAATCGAGTGCCTGGCGGCCGAAGTTCAACACCCCGATGCGGACGCTCTGCAGCAGTTCGCCGCACCACTACTGGGCGATCTACGCCAGCGCGGCATCGTGCTCGGCACCTTCATCGCGACCGGACGCTGACCGCTCTCGCTCCGCACCACCTCCGGCTTTACCTGCTGCTCGATTAACGCCTATTTTTTGCACGCGCTTCTCATTTCTACTTATCGCAAGGTACCCGGCAGCCGTTGCCCGCGCCAAACCTGCCGTCGACCCAGTGTCCCGCTCGCTCCAGTCCGCCGCTTCGTCCGTCGACCGCCTGCGCGCCCGCTTGGTCGCCGCCTACGACGACCGCAAGTCCTTCATCGACACCGACGAGATCGGCGTCAAGGGCGAACTGTCCGCCGGACGGACGACGATGCATGCGGCGCTGTTCCGTATCGACGACGAGGACCGGGCGCTGGCCGATCCGGACAATCCGACCTGCTCGGTCAATGCCGGCAAGGTCCGCAGCGCGGGCTTCGAGGCGGACCTGGTCGCTCAGCCTGAACGCCGAGAACCTGTTCAACAGGAAGTACTTCACGCGCATGGCGGGCTGAAGCTGCCAGAGCTACTGCGGCAATCCGCGCAACTTCATGCTGACGCTGTGCGGCAGTTTCTGAACTTCACTCTGCCGGGCTCCGCGCCGTTGCGGCGCGGAGCCCGCACCGATTACTCGACGTCGAAAGTCAAGGTCGCGGTGTGACGCACGTCGGTGTAGCGCTTGCCGTCGATTTCGGCCCAGCCGCTGGCCCGCGCCGTGAGTTGCAGCACGTACAGACCGGGGAACGGCGTATCGAGCGTGACCGAACCGTCCTCGTTGGGATCCAGTGTCTTGCTCCAGCCGGCCGAGGTCGATACCCGCACGTAGGACGCCTTGACCGGACTGCCCATCCACATCAGCTGGAAGGTATTGCCACCAGCTTCCGTGGGCACCAGTTCGAAATCCAGGTCCGCCTTCGTCTCGTTACGTCCCCAGCGCGCCTGGTAATACATCAGCTCGTCGTCGGAGAGCACCTCGTAGGCGCGCGCACGGACGTCGCGCCCCTCCGGCACGCCCGTGACGCGCATCACGTCACCGTCCGCGCTCGCTTCGGGCTTGGCGTCGCCGATCGGCCGCAGTTCGACCGAGTCGAGCTCACCTGCCGGCTTGCGCTCGCCATCGAGCTCGCCGACATGGATGACTGCCGAACCGTCGTCGGCCGGCGCGATCCACACGTATTCCGCACGCGCGCTCACGACGCTCAAGACAAGCGCAGCGGCAGCAAGCCAGCGCACGGGGGAAGAAGGCAGGTAGAACGATTGCATCAGAAGAACTCCTCGATATCGAACGGGAGCGGTCGGCTCCACGGTTGAGAGAAAACAGACCCATCCTCCGATCGGCAAGACATCAATCGCCGCTCAGGAACGCTCCTCGACGGGGGGCCCGGACGGCACTTCCAGCATCACTGCGACCGGCTCGGCCAGCACACAGCGGTTGCCCGTACGCCGACACTGGTCGTGCACGCGCCAATGGAAATCATGCGCCACGCAACCAGTCTGGCAGATTACCAAGTCTGCCGCGACGCGGCTTGCTTCGAGTGCGGCAACTTTACCGCCCACGGGCACGGCCCGGGAACCGAACGACGCCTTCGCGACCTGGCCGTCCGCAGCAAGCGTCGCGTGCGCCGAATCGTTGCGCGACGCCGCCGGCCGGACCAGACGCTCGCGCAACAACTGCCGGATGCGGGCCTGAAGCGACGAGACATGTGCCGCGAGCGCCGCACGTCGGGGCAACCCGGGGACTTTCGCCTCCAGCACGGCCCGGTCCTCGCGCTCGAAGGCCAGGACGCTCTCGCGCATGATCAGCCGTGCCCGAAGACGCATCAATTCGCCCCGCAACACCTCGATCTCGACCGCCTGGCCGGCCATAAGTTCGCTGCAACGCCGCTGGATGCGGCCGAACTGGCCGATCAGCACGCGGTTTTCCTCGGCGAGGGGATCGAGAAGGGACGGTTTCATCACGAACGGTAAGGCCCTGCGGGATCGGGACGGATGGCAACAGTATAGTTGATAATGATTCCCATCCGTATTGTTTGGACTCAATCCGCCGATCTGCCCCTTGCGCTACGACCTGCGCGATTCCTCGTTCGGACTCGAGGGCTGGAAGGCCGATCTGGTCGTCAACAACCTGCTGGATAAGGACTACGTCGCGTCGTGCTTCGCCCCCCACAGTTTCTATCGTGGCGTGATCCGCTCGGTGCGCGCGCCGCTCAGATACAGCTGGTGATCGGGCGCTGCCTCGACGAGGCGGACGTCTCTTTCAGACATCCGCCGTCTCGCTCTGTCTGACGACCTGAAACGACATGTTCAGCGAGAGCCTCGATCAATCCATGCTCGCGCGCATCCGCTTCGACGCGTTCCGTAGCCGCGTCCGCAGGGCCTTCCGCGCGCGTCGTACCCATCGGGCGGAGAAACACGCGCAACGATGAACAACCTGGAACGCACCACCACGCGCGTTTCGGTCACCGCGTTGCATGTCGGCATCGTGCTGTGGGCCACCTACACACTGCACCAGAGCCCATCGGAGGTCGTACAGCCGACGATGCAGGGTGTTCTCGTACCTCCCGAGGCGATCGAACCGCCCAAGCCCCGGCCCAAGCCACCTCCGCCCAAACCCCCGGAGCCCGAGCCGCGCACCGTGACCCTCGCCGTCACCGCCGACGGCGTGCTGCACTGGAATCAGGACACGATCGACGAGGCGTCGCTCGAGGCGCGACTGCAACAGGCCGCCTCCGAGCAGCCGCAGCCGGAGATCCACGTGCGCGGTGATCGCAGTGTGGAATACGAGCGCGCGATGAAAGTCATGGCCGCGGCGCAGCGCGCCGGCATGGAGAAGCTCGGTTTCGTGACCGCCCCGGACCAGTAGCGGGTTCGCCCGAAGCGCCCGGCGCCTCGGGACGTCGGGCGCGGCTGGCCGGACAGGTCGCACATGAGCCGGCGCACCGGCGCTCGCAACTTGCCCCACGTCAACAACCCGGAATCGAGCTCTTTGGCGTCGGGCTGCCCGATGCTAGTATCGCGTCACGCTAGGGGTCCTGAAGACGTCGTCTTCGGGTGAGAAAGACCCTTGAACCTGACCTGGATAATGCCAGCGTAGGGAAGCATGACGTTCATGGGGTGCCCTCCGCCCCGCTGTCTCGTCCGCCCCTTCGCGCGCAGTCCTCACGCGATCGAGTCGAACGAAGATGCCCTCCCTGCCCTGTTCTCCGAAATTGCTCGCACTGCCCGCAGTGTTTGCATTGTCTTCCGTTGCGTTTTCGCAGGACGTCGAACCCACCGAAACCATCCTGCCCGATGTCGTGGTGAGCGACACGGCCGCGTCCGACGAGATCGGTCGCAAGGCCAGCGTGGGCGGCTTCTCCGAAGCGCCACTGCGTGAAACGCCGGCCTCGATCTCGGTCATCACGCAGCAGCAGATGCAGGAGCGTGGCATCCGCAGCGCCACCGAAGCGGGCAAGTACGACGCCAGCGTGCAGAACTCCTACAACGCCGTCGGCCTGTCGGACCGCCTGGCCATCCGCGGCTTCGAGCTCGACTACGGCTCCAGCTTCCGCAAGGACGGCCTGGTCATCCTCGGCACTTCGCCGGTCGCGCTGGAGAACAAGGAACAGATCGAGATCCTCAAGGGCCTGGCCGGTCTGCAGGCCGGCATCGCCTCGTCCGGCGGTATCCTGAACTACGTCACCAAACGCCCGACCGACGTGCCGGTGCGCACCGTCACGCTGGAAACCAGCGAGCGCGGCACGCTTTACGGGGCGGTGGATCTGGGCGGGCGCACGGACGATGGCCGCTTCGGCTACCGCATCAACGCGGCGGCCTCCAAGGTGCGCTCCTATGTGCGCGGCTCGAACGGCGAGCGGCAGTTCGTGTCCGGTGCCTTCGACTGGCGCCTGAGCGAGCGCGCGCTGCTGCAGTTCGACCTCGACCGCATGCACAAGTCGCAGCTCTCGGTGCCGGGCTTTCAGCTGCTGGGCGGCACCACGGTGCCGAAGAACGTGAGCGCCCGCGACATGCTCAACAACCAGCCGTGGAGCAGCCCGGTGGTCGACGACACCACCAACTACGGGCTGAAGTTCAGCTACGACCTCAACGACGACTGGCGCACCGAACTGTCGGTCAACCGCCACACCCTGCGCCGTGACGACGCCGTGGCGCTGCCGGCGAACTTCCAGGCGAACGGCGACTACACCGTGGTCGATCTGCGTCGCGACAACGACAAGCGCACGGTGCTGAGCACCCAGGCCCTGCTCAAGGGCAAGCTCGCCACGGGCTCGGTGCGCCACGAGCTGACCTTCGGCGCGGCCACCATGAACCGCCGCGACAGCTTTGCCGACTATGTCTTCGACCCGCGCGGCACCAGCAACATCTATGACCCGGTCGATGTCTCCCCCAGCCCGCTGCCCAACAACCCGGTCAGCCTGCGCCGCAAGGACGCCGAGCGCGCCGTCTTCGTGCAGGACGTGTTGCACCTGAACGAGCAGTTCAAGCTGCACGCCGGCCTGCGCTACGTGACGCTGGATCGCGACCAGTTCAACGCCGCCGGCACGCTGCTGCGCCGCACCAGCGACAACTTCGTGCTGCCCAACGTGGCGCTGGTGTACAGCCCGAACACGACGCTGTCGTTCTACGGTTCGGTCTCGCGGGGTCTGGAGCCCGGTGGCACGGCGCCGGTGGGCTCGACCAACAGCGGTCAGGTGCTGGACCCGTCCAAATCGCGCCAGGTCGAACTGGGCGTGAAAGCCGATCTCGCGCCCGACCTGAGCGTGGCCGCCGCCGTCTTCCAGCTCAAGCGCCCCTATGAATATCTGCCGGGTGTGGGGCAGACCTTCCAGGCCTCGGGCACCGACCGCCGACGCGGCCTGGAGCTGTCGGCCAACGGGCGCGTCACGCGCAACCTGCTGATCGGCGCCAGCCTGACGCTGACGCTGGCCGACGTCCAGGGCGACGCCACCGAATCGAGCCGACGCGTGGGCAACGTGTCGCGCTACAAGAGCATCGTGTATGGCGAGTACACCGTACCGTCCATGCCGGCGCTGCGCCTGAACGGCAGCTGGCAGTATGGCAGCAGCAAGCTGTTCGCCCCGGCTGGCACCATCCTGACCAAGGTCAGCGGCTATCACGTGGTCAACATCGGCGCGAGCTACCTGACGGAAATCGGCGGCACGCCCACCACCTTCCGCTTCGGCGTCAACAACCTGTTCGACGAGTTCTACTGGGGCGACACCTCGAACACGCTGGGCGGCTACCTGATTCCGGGCGCCCCGCGCACCCTTCGCCTGACGGCACAGTTCGACTTCTGATCGCTGACTGCCATGAAAAACGGGCCCCGGCGTTAGCCAAGGCCCGTTTTTGTGGCATTCCAGCCGGCGGCTGGCCACCGACAGCAATCAGATGTGTTCCTGACTGAGCTTGCGCGTGGTCGCGGACAGCGAGTCCAGATCAAAGGCCGCGTTGCCACGGCGCACGAAGCGCAGCGCGTAGATCACCACCACCGGCACCACCGCCGCCAGCAGGAACGATTCGAGCAGGTGGGTCATCGGTGCCCCCGGCATCGGGAACATCACCAGACCGGCCACCAGGCCCGCCAGCGTGCCGGCCATGGCGGCAAAACCATCGTGTGCACGGCTGAACAGGCCGAAGAACACCGGGAAGGCCGCCGCCGCGCACAGCAGATCGGCCAGCAGGAACAGATACAGCACGCTGTAGCCCTGCGCCGCCACCATCAGGGCGGGGATCGCCATCACCACCACCAGCCAGCGCGCCAGACGCATCAGGCTGGCCGGGCTGGCCGCGGGCACGGCGCGGCCCACGTCCACAGCGACGATGCTGGAAATGGCGCTGATGCCGGTATCCACGCTGGACATGACCAGCGCGATGCCCAGCGGAATCAATGCGATCGCCAGCCACATCGGAATTTCCGACAGGATCACGGCAAACAGGGCGACGGAGTCGTCCCCGCCCGGCGTGAGCGCCATGAAGGCCAGGCCGAACAGACCCATGATGAAGATGAAGGGCACCACCAGCACGCCGCCCAGCAGAAAACCGCGACGCATGGAGGGGATGTCCTTGGCCGAGTAGATGCGCTGCCAGTTGCCCTGGTGGAAGATGCCGGTCAGCAGGATGGCGAAGAAGAAGGTCAGGCCGGCCTTGATGCCGGCCATGTCACCGAGGTCGAGCAGCCGCGGCGCGGTTTCCTGCAGACGCTCGACCACCGGACCGATGCCGCCGGTGACCTGCCAGCCGAGCCCGATCAGCGCGCCCACCAGCGGAATGATGAGGATGACCTGCATCTTGTCGGTGAAGATCGACGCGCGCAGCCCGCCGTAAGTGGTGTAGATCAGCGTCGCCACCATCACGATGGCGGCGCTCACCCACAGCGGCACCGGCGCCAGCAACTGCACCAGCTTGCCGATGGCGGTCAACTCGGCCGTGAGCGCGATGAACATGTAGAAGATCATGATCAGCAGCGTCAGCCAGTACATCGGCCGGCCGTAGCGCGCGATCAGGAATTCGGTCAGCGAATGGCCGTTGGGCATCAGCTCGCGCATGCGGCGCCCCAAGGGAATCATGGCGATGCGTGGCGACATCGCGCCCAGCGCGTAACCGATGACGGCGGCCAGACCGCCCCAGGTGGCCGCCTGCGCCGGCGAGAACAGGATCCACGCACCCAGAGACGAGGCCAGCAAGGTCATGATGGTCGCAACCGACCCCTGACTGTTGCGGGCGACGATGTATTCCTCGAGGTTGCCACGATACCGGCGGGCGTAGGCCATGCCGGCGATGGCAAAGGCGGCGGCAAAGAAGGTCAGCCACGCGATGGCGGCCTGGGTGGTGAGCATGGGGCGGAACTCCTGTGACGGCGACGGCCGGAGCCCGCACTGGATGAGAGCGGAGCATCCTTCCTTACGCCGGCATTACCCGGATCAAGTATTGGGGTCATGACTCGCGCCATCTCTCAGCCGCACGCGGCTCCCCCAGGATCAAGCTGCGGATTATACCGCCTGCGCCCCCCTCAACCCAGACCGGCGCGTCGCGAAAGCGCCCTTCCGTGATATGTTCTGCTCCCGACACGGGGTGTCCTGCATCTGCGGACTGAGATCACACCCGTCGAACCTGATCCAGCTCGTACTGGCGAAGGGATGTCCTCACGCACCCGATCGTGCATCTCCCTTGCCAGCTTCATCACAAGGGAAATCCATGTCCAGCAAGTCCGCCACGTCACGCAACAGCTCGCCCTCGTCGCCGGTGCCGGTCGCGGATTCGACGCGCACATCACGCACGGTCACCGGACAGAACCTGCTCGTGGACAACGGACTGATGAAGCACTGAGGCCACCACCATGATGCACATCAACCTTTTCCTGTTCGGCTGCGGCCACCACAACGCCGCATGGCGCCACCCCGACTCGCCGGTCGAGCGTCTGGGCGACATCCGCTTTTACGAGGAGATGGCGCAACTGGCCGAGCGCGGCAAGCTTGACGCCGTGTTCCTGGCCGACGGCCACGCCGCCGTCAATCTCACCGACGGCCCGCGCTGGTTCCTCGAACCGGTCACCATGCTCACCGCCATGGCCCGCGCCACCCGCCGCATCGGCCTGATCTGCACGGTGTCGAGCACCTTCTACACGCCGTTTCACGCCGCACGGCTGATCGGCTCGCTCGACCACATCTCGGGCGGCCGTGTGGGCTGGAACGTCGTCACTTCGATGTTCGACGCCGAAGCACGCAACCACGGCTATGAGTCCATGCCCGGCCACGCCGAGCGCTACGCCCGCGCCGACGAATTCATCCAGGCCGTGCTGGCGCTGTGGGACAGCTGGGACGACGGCGCCGTGCTCAACGACCGCCACGGCCTGTATGCCGACCCCGAGCGCGTGCGCAAGATCAATCACCACGGCCAGCACTTCCTGGTCGACGGCCCGCTCACCGTACCGCGTCCGCCGCAGGGCAATCCGGTGCTGATCCAGGCCGGCGCCTCGGACGAAGGCCGCGCACTGGCCGGCAAGTACGCCGAGGCCATCTATGCCGTCGCCTACGACCTGCCCTCGGCGCAGGCCTACTACAACGCCATCCGTGAAAGCGTGAAGGCCGCCGGGCGCGACGCGCCGGTGCCGATCCTGCCGGGCCTGGTCACCTACGTCGGCTCCACCGAAGCCGAAGCCCGCGCCAAGCAGCGCGAACTGGACGAACTGCTGCCGACTGAGAGCTCGCTGCGGCAACTGCAGACCTTCATCGACCAGGACTGCACGAGCTGGGAGCTCGACGCCCCGGTGCCACCGCTGCCGCCGCTCGAGGCCTTCAAGGGCCCGAAGGGGCGCTACGCCACGGTGCTGCGCATCATCGAAACCGAACAGCCCACCGTGCGCCAGCTGCTCGGTCGGCTCGCAGCCGGCGGCGGCCACTGCACCATGGTCGGCACGCCCGAGCAGATCGCCGACAAGATGGAGCTGTGGGTTCGCAACGGCGGCGCCGACGGCTTCAACCTGATGCCCCCTGCCGAGCCCGGCAGCGTGGAAGACTTCGTCGACCACGTGATCCCGGTACTGCAGAAGCGCGGCCTGTTCCGCCAGGACTACGAGCACGCCACGCTGCGCGGCCATTTCGGACTGGCCCGGCCGCCACGCTCGGCCTCGCGCTGACAGGCAGCGAGACAGCCCCGGGCGTCTGCCGTTTCAGCAGCGTGCTTCGATCAGCGGAATCCACATCTCGTCCGGCGACAGGCCGCCGTGCACGCCAATCATCCGGTGCGGCGTCTCGCCCGGAAGGCGATCGAGCACTGTCCAGCCCGGTTCCATCAGCAGCGTATGCGTACCGGTGCGCTCGGCCAGACGCGGATTGAGCGGCCCCGGCCCGAACAGGCCGGCGGCGATCAGATCGCGCGAACGCGCGACCACCGCCATGCCGGCGAAGGCCTCGCGCGCTGCGGCCTCGAAGTCGGCCTCGCGACCGCGACGCACCGCACAGAACGCTGCGCGGCGCTCACCGAACAGCGGGCATTCGAGCATCGCCTCGAGTCGCGGATGATCGCCCAGGTCCACGGTGCGCGCGTCGGACGCGTCGGTGAAACCGTGGTCGGCTGTCGCCACCACTGCGCAGCCCTGCCCGGCCAGCCGTCCCGTCAGTTCACCGAAAACCCGATCGATACGCCGGAATTCGGCCTGTGCCGCGTTCGATGTGCTGCCGAATTCGTGGCTGAGCGTGTCGAACAGCGGGTAGTAGGCGTGCACGAAGCCGCCCTCCGGCCCCAGCTCGCGCACCGCGCGCACGACGGCCTCGGCCATGCCTTCGGCCGCAGCACCATAGCCACGAATACGCGCGCCGCGCGTGTGCCGCAGCGAGAAGCGCGACCAGGCGATGGATCGGGGCGAGACAACGATGCTGCGCCGTGCGCGCCGCTGGTAGAGCGTGCGGTAGGGGAACAGACGCTGCGTCAGCCGCAGCGCCGCGAGCGCGTCGCCGCCGCGACGGACCAAGGGTAGCGGCGCGAGGATGCCACCGAAACGCCGGTCGCGGATATGCCAGCCGGTGAGCCCGTGGCGGGCCGGCGAGAGTCCGGTCATCGTCGTCGTCACCGCGCTTGCGGTGGTCGACGGAAAGACCGAGGTGAGCCGCCCGCGACGATGCGCGAGCAGCGTACTGCCGGCTCCGAAACGCCGCAGGTAGTTGTCGCCGAGCCCGTCGATCAGCATGAACACGACCGTCCGCACGCTCTCGTCGGCATGTTCCGCCGCCGGCGCATGCCACGGCTCGCCGTCGAGAAACGCGCCAAAGCGCCCGATCAAGGCCGGCAGACTGCCCGCAGCGTAGCAGGGCAACACCGCGTCGCGCGGCAACGGGGAGTGGAGATCGTCGAGCTTCATGGGCTCAGCGTAATCCAAACGCCTTGCTGTGGTCATCCGCCGTATCGCAGTAGGATGGCGTATCCGCCACTTTCCACCCGCCCATCATGAACGACCTGCGCGACCTCAAGGCCCTGATCCGCTCCGCCATGCCGATCATCGCGATCGAGACACTGGAGGAAGTGCGCGCGTTGCGCCTACTCGAGACGCTGGCACGCGATCTGGATCTGCCGCTGTACCGCTGGTCGGCTGCGGGCGGACTGGTGCAACCGGGATTCCGCTACGGCGCTTCGGCCGGACGGACATCGAGCGAGCGGCGCGACCTGGATCTGCTCGACGACGCGCGCCGCGACGACGCTGGCGGCACCGGACGCACGATCACCGACACCGAAGCACTGCCGGCGGCGCTGAAGTTCATCGACGAGCGCGGACAGAAAGGCTTGTACGTACTGCTCGACGCCCACCGCTATCTCGAGAATCCGGTCATCCTGCGCATGGTGCGCGAGATCGCGCTGGATCACGCGGTAGACGCGCGCACGCTGGTACTGGTGAGCCCGTCGCTGGAGCTGCCCACCAAGCTCGCGCGCCACGCCGCGCCGTTCGCGCTCTCACTGCCCGACGAGGTGCGCATCCGCGAGATCCTCGGCGAGGAGATCGCGCTGTTCGAACGCGGCGGCGAGCGAGTACGACGCGGCGACGCGGTCGAGGACGCGCTCGTGCGCTACGCCGCAGGATTGTGCGAGGAAGACGTGCGCATGCTGATGCGTCAATCGGTGCGCAACGACAGCGCGCTCACCCGCGACGACCTGATTCGCGCGGCGAAGTACAAGCAGCAGAACACACCGGGCCTGACGCTGGAGGCGACGCTCGACAACCCGAATGCAATCGGCGGGCTGCTGCGCCTGCGTCGCTGGCTCAACCAGCGAAAGCCGATCTTCCTGGGCCAGGTCACCCGCCCCGGTCTGCCCTCGCCCAAAGGCGTGCTCATCACCGGCGTGCAGGGCACGGGGAAGAGCCTCGCCGCCAAGGTCACCGCCGCCGACTGGGGCGTGCCGTTGGTCCGGCTGGATCTGGGCGCGCTCTACGACAAGTACCACGGCGAGACCGAACGCAAGCTGCGCGACGCACTCACCGCGGCCGAGGGCATGCAGCCGGTGGTGATGTGGATCGACGAGATCGAGAAGGGACTCGCGGCCGATGCCTCCGGCAATGACGGCGGGGTGTCGCGTCGCGTGCTCGGCACGCTGCTCACCTGGATGGCAGAGCGCGACTCGCGCATCTTCCTCGTCGCCACCGCCAACGAGGTACACGCCCTGCCCCCGGAACTGGTCCGCAAGGGCCGCTTCGACGAACTGTTCTTCGTCGATCTGCCCGACGCGCCGGCACGCGAGACCATCTTCCGCATCCACCTAGCCCGCCATGAGCTGCCGGAGTCGGTCTTCGAGCTGCGCACGCTCGCCGAGCGCTCGGAAGGCATGTCCGGCGCCGAGATCGAGCAGGCGGTGGTCTCCACACTCTACGAAGCGCTGCCCGATGGCCGCGACCCCGACATGACCCTGCTGCTCGCCGAAATCGCCCGCACAAGACCGTTGTCCGTCGTCATGGCCGAACGCATCGCCGATCTGCGCTCGTGGGCCGCAGAGCGCTGCGTGATGGCCGATTAGGGTCTCACTCTCGCAGCATGCGGTCGCGAGGGGCGGTCATGGCCCTGGCCACGGCATGCCCGACCAGCAACACCGCGAGGCCGGCGAGGATTCCGGGCATGCCTTCGTAGACTGCCTGGTGCCATTGCGCCAGACGCCAGCCGAGCGCGACCAGGAAGCCGATGATGACGGCGGCGATGCTCAGGGCACGGCCGGGGCGCAGGCCGAGGCACAACACCAGCAGCAACGGGCCGAACGCGCTGGCCAGGCCCGACCAGGCCATGATCACGAGGCTGAACACGCTCTGGTTGTTGAGCAGCGCGACCGCCAGCGCTACCGCCGTGATCAGCAGGGTGCTCGCCTTGAGCAACGCGGTTCGTTCGATCGGACGCGGCGACAGGTCGTGCGTGATCGTTGCCGAGCAGCTGAGCACCAGCGAATCGGCCGTGGACATGGTGGCGGCGAATACGCCGGCGAGGACCAGGCCCACCAGCACCGGAGGCAGCAACTCCATCGCCATCGTGGGCAGCGCCAGCTCGGCGTCGAAGTTGGCGGTGTCGGCCAGATATACGCGTGAGAGCAGGCCGACCCCGGTGGCTGCGGCGTAGAACAGCGTGAACCACAGGTAGTACCAGCCGCGCGCGGCCCGCATCCGACGATTGTCGTCGAGGGTCATGAAGCGCACCATCACGTGCGGCTGACCGATGACGGACAGGCCGGCAAACAGCCAGCCGACGGCAAAGAGCACCGCGCCGGTCGCGCCGGGAATGGCCGCGTCGTCCGGGAACCAGTGGGTAAAGCCGTCGATGGCGCGCATTTCCCTCAACGCACCCTCGATACCGCCCAGGGACATGGTCGCAACGACCAGCAATACACTCATCGCGACGATCATGACCATGGACTGCGCCGCGTCGGTCCAGATCGAGGCGCGGATGCCGCCGGCCAGGCAATACAGAACGACGATGATCGCCCCCATCACGGCGCCCGCCCACAATGGCCAGTCGAACAGCACGTGCAGCGCCTTGCTGCCAGCCACCAGTTGCGCGCTCGCGTAGGTCAGCAGGAACACCAGCGAGATCAGCCCGATCAGGCGTTGCAGCGAACCTCCCGGCTGACCCGCCCAGTGACTGAGCACGCCCGCGTAGCTGACCTCACCCGTATGTTCGGTGGCTTCGCGCAGACGGCGATGCACGTACAGCGAGGCAAGAAAATCGCCCAGAATCCAGCCGAACATCAGCCAGAAGGCCGAGAAACCGGCGACATAGGTGTAGCCGATGACGCCGATGAACATGTAGCCGCTGTTGTTGGTGGCCACCGCCGACAGGCCCACCAGCCACGGCTTGATGCTGGCGCTGGCGAGGTAGTAGTCGCGCTTGGTGCCGCGGCTGAGCAGAAACGACGACACGCCGATCAGCGTGAAGCCAAGCAGAAAGACGATGAACGAAATGATCATGACGGCGTGCCCTCCGTGCGTTGCTCCGCAACAGACCGGTCCCGCTTGCATTCGACGCCCCTGAACATGCGACCACGATCGCGCGGGAAACATTCCGGCTGATCGCTTCGTCAATGCAGACGGCTGCTCTCAAGGCACCATGCAGGGTCAAGGGTATCCTGTGCGAATGAACGAGGCGAGGGAGGAGCGTGGACACCCTGAGCGCAAGCATCGCACTGTTCGTCGGAGCCGCCGTCATCATCGCCCTGGCCGGCAGCCGCATGTCACGCCTTGCCGACCGGCTGGCGGACTGCACCGGGCTGGGCGAGGCCCTGTTCGGGGGGATCATTCTCGCTGCGGCGACCTCGCTGCCTGACCTGGCCGCGACCGTCACCGCAGCCGTGCAGGATCGCCCGGCGCTGGCGACGAGCAACATCATGGGCAGCATGGCGGCGAACATCGCCTTTCTGGCGGTTGGCGACATGCTCTATCGACGCGCGAACCTGGAACACGCCGCGGCCTCCCCCGCCAACCTGAGCCTGTCCGCACTCTCGATCGCCTTGATCACGCTGCCCGTGATGGCAATGATCGGTCCGCCCATCGAGGTATGGATCGTCCATCCCGCAACCTTCGCGATCCTGCTGGCCTATCCATATGGCTACCACCTGGTGCGCCTGGCACACACCAAGCCCATGTGGAAAGCGGTGCATACGGCACAGACCGTCGAGGACGTTCCCAAAGCCGACGCGCAAGCAGCAAATTCCACGACCTTGTGGGTGCGCTTCGCATCTCTCGCCCTCGTGGTTGCAGTTGCGGCCTGGGTCATCATGAATGCAGCAGGCACGATCGCCGATCACACGGCGCTGAGCGATTCGGTCGTCGGCGCGCTGCTCACCGGCGTATTTACCTCCCTGCCCGAGCTGGTCACGACCATCGCCGCCATTCGCGCCGGCGCGCTGACGCTGGCCTTCGGCAACATCGTCGGGACGAACTGCTTCAACGTCGTCGTGATCGCCTTCGCCGACCTGGCCTACGTCGAAGGCTCGATCTACCAGGCAGTCACGACCTCCGAGGTGCTGTGGGGGCTGCTGTCGATTCTGATGATGTCCATCCTGCTGCTTGGTCTGGTGCGGCGGCAGCGCTACGGCATCGGGCGAATCGGCTTCGAGAGTGCGCTGGTCCTGCTGCTTTGGCTGGCCGCGGCAGCCGCTTCCCTGGCGACCCTGTGAAGGATGGCCGGAAAATCAGGACTTCGTTTCGGAGAGAGTCAACGAAAACAGGGGCGCGAGGCCCCTGTTCTCGGACGGCCGGCAAAGTCCAAACGACTTCGCCGGCTTAATGCTGGAGCGGGAAACGAGGCTCGAACTCGCGACCTCAACCTTGGCAAGGTTGCGCTCTACCAACTGAGCTATTCCCGCTTGGAAAGACGGCCATTATAGTGGGCGTCTTTCCGGTGTCAAGCGCGCGATCACACAAGCACACCTGCGACGCGCGTGCCGATGCGCTACGCTTCGCGTCTTCCACTTCGTAATTCGATCG
The DNA here is from genome assembly GCA_963975885.1 of uncultured Azoarcus sp. GTDB lineage: Bacteria > Pseudomonadota > Gammaproteobacteria > Burkholderiales > Rhodocyclaceae > Pseudazoarcus. The sequence continues at coordinate 50,322 of CAXBIS010000004.1, read as the reverse complement.
TGACCGATTCCGACGACTCTTCCAATGCCGAGCGCCCCGCTCCACGGTCGCTCACGGAGCTGTTCGTGACCTTCACGCTGCTCGCGCTGCAGGGCTTCGGCGGCGTGCTGGCGGTGGCGCACCGCACGCTGGTCGATCACAAGCGCTGGCTCACGCGTGAGGAGTTCGTCGAACTGCTTTCACTGTCGCAACTGTTGCCCGGCGCGAACATCGTCAACATGTCGCTGATCGTCGGCGATCGCAGCTTCGGCTGGCGGGGTGCGCTGGCGGCGTTGTCCGGCATGATGCTCGTGCCGCTGGTCGTCATGCTGTCGCTGGTCGCGGTCTACAACCAGTTTGCCGACCAGAGTGCAGTGGCTGGCGCGCTGCGCGGCATGGCGGCGGTGGCCGCCGGGCTGACCATTGGCATGGGGCTGCGGCTCGCCGCATCGCTGCGCGGCAACCCGCTGGGCTGGGTACTGGCGGCAACGCTCGGGCTGGCGACTTTCGTGCTGATCGCCGTCATGCGCGCGCCACTGGTTTGGGTGGTGCCCGGCCTTGGCCTGATCGGCTGGGCGCTGGCACGCTGGCGCCTGGCGCAACGGGAGGAGGCATGAACGCCCTGAGTCCGGCCGACGTACTGGATCTGTTCGCGCGCTTCCTGATGCTCTCGCTGCTGTCGGTCGGCGGCGCGATCTCGACCGCACCGGAGATGCACCGTTTCCTGGTCGAGCAGCACGGCTGGCTGGACGACGCCGGCTTCACGACGTCGATCGCGATCGCGCAGGCCGCGCCCGGCCCCAATCTGCTGTTCGTCGCGGTGCTGGGCTACCAGGTGTTCGGCCTGACCGGCGCGGCCGCGGCGCTGGTCGGCATGCTGCTGCCCTCGACCCTGGTCACGTTGGCAATCAGCCGCTGGGGCCACGCGCGACGCGACACGCCGGGCGTGCGCGCCTTCGTGCACGGACTCGCACCGATGACCATCAGCCTGCTGATGGCCGCCGGCACAGTGGTGGCGATGCCACTGGTGCAGGCACCCGAACACCGCATCGGGTCTCTCGTGCTGATCGTCGCCACCGTGCTCGCGATGCTGCTGTGGCAAGTGTCGCCGATCTGGCTGATCGCGGCCGGCGCGTTCGTCGGCGCGCTCGGACTGGTGTAAGCAGCTGCAATCGGCCCACACGGCGCGCCGCCCACGGGCTTAGAATCGCCCCGTCCCGTCTTCGGAGCCACCGATGAAATTCGCCCATCTCATCCCCGCCGTGCTGTTGCTGGCGCTGGCCGCGTGCAGCAAGGTCACGGTCGAGAATTACGACAAGCTGCGCACCGGCCAGAGCTATGGCGAAGTGCAGCAACTGCTGGGCAAACCGAGCGAGTGCGACGACGTGCTCAGCGCGCGTAACTGCGTGTGGCGCAACGGCAAGGCCAGCGTGAACGTGAGCTTCGTCGGTGGGCAGGTGATTCTGTTCACCGCCCAGGGCCTGCGCTGATCACCCGAATTCGGGACCACCCCAATCTACAAGGAGAAGACCCATGCCGACTTTCCGTGTCGAACTGTTCGAGGGCCGCTCGCCCGAGAAGAAGAAGGAACTGATGGAAGCGATCACGAAGGAATCCTGCCGCGTGCTCGGCTGCGGCCCGGAATCGGTGGATGTCATCATCTACGACATTCCCAAGCACGACTGGGGTACGGCCGGAAAACCCTGGTCGGAAGCGAACTGAAGTCCACGGACCCGATCCTTGACGGCCCACCTTTGCGCGGGCCGTTTTCATTTCTCGGCGTCGCGATCGCGGTCGTCTTCGTCCTTCCCGTCCGGGATCACCGCATCGGCAACCGCCCCGACCGTCTTCGCAGTGACCTTCACACCGGTCGCCACCACCGTCACGGTCGCATCGGCGACAGCCACCGCGGCCGAGCAACCCGACAGCACACCCGCGCATGCCAGCACCGCGAACAGTCTGAAAGACATGGAAAGCTGCTCCGCATCATGGGGCCGTCGATAGTAGTTCGCCCAAACGCCGTGCGCGCGAACAATCGCGCAGTCGATTGACCTCGGTCAACAAGCAGATTCCCCCTGAATCGATGCAACGTCGAGATGACCTACCGGTACTTCCACGACCGAAGCGGTGGACATCATGGGACGCCTGCAACTGGGCCGTCACTTCACGCTAGACGAGAACGCCAAGATCGTCGCCTTCCTGCGCACGCTGACCGGCGACCAGCCGAACTTCACGCTGCCCATCCTGCCGCCATCGGCCGATCTCACGCCGCGCCCGACGCCGTTCGACTGAGCACGGCCACCACAGCCCACCGGCCCCGCCCCGCGCGGGGCTTTTTTTCGTCTGCCGCGGGCGCCGGCTAGAATGCCCGGCAACGATCACGCGCTCTGCCGATGACGCCTCATCCCGAAAGCCCTGCCGCCCTTGCCGGACGCACGCTGTTCGCGCCGATCGCGCCGTGGATGGCGCGCTTCGATGGGCCGCGGCTGCCCGACGCGGCCGCGCTCACGGCGCTGCTGCGCGAAGCGGTGCCGCAGGCGCAAACCGGCTCCGGGCATGCACTGCGTTTCGAACATGCCGATGTCGCCGACGGCTACGAAGCGCACATCGACGCCAGCGGCCGGGTGCCCACGCGCCGCGACGACTGGCACGACTTCTTCAACGCGTTGTCGTGGTGCGCGTGGCCGCTGGCCAAGGCCGCGCTCAACGCCGCCCATGCGCATGAAATCACCGCGCGCCATGCCGCCGGGCTGACGGGGCGCGGGCCACGTCGCGACGCGCTCACACAGTTCGACGAGTGCGGAATGGTCGTCACCAGTTGCGACCCGGCCATCCTTAACGGCCTGGCCACGCACGCCTGGGAAGAGGTGTTCTGGCGCCGCCGCGACGCACTGCCCGCGAGCACCGCCTTCATGGTGTTCGGCCACGCCAGCTGGGACGCGCTGCGCGCGCCGTTTGTGGGCCTGTGCGCCAAGACCCTGCACCGCCTGGTCGCACCCGCATGGTTCGCGCTCGACGCGCGCGCGCGCTCGGAGGACACCGACCGCTGGCTCGCCGCGCAGCTGGCCAACCCGAAGATGCTGACGACGCCGCGCCTGCTGCGCCCGCTGCCGCTGCTGGGCATCCCCGGCGTCACGCCCGAAAGCGAGTCACGGGCTTATTATCGCGACACGAGCCAGTTCCGGCCGGCTCGCCCCGGCGCGGTATCATCGCCGTCCCAACCCTTGCCCGAAGCGGCCCGATGAAGGACTTCCGACTCGAACGATTCGCCGAACTGCTCGCCGAGAACTGGCCGGCGGCGGCACTGGTCGCCACCGGCTGGGTGGCGCTGATGATCTACACGCTGCTGCGCGGTGGCGCACGGTGGCGCTCGACGCGTCCACTGGCAGTGTTCGCGGGCATCGTCGCGGCCGTCTCGGCACTGTTCACGGTGCCGGTGCTGGCGGACCTGCCCTTCGGCGCCTTCGCCGACCGCGAACGCTGGCTGACTCTGTTCGGGATCGCTGCCGGCTCTGGCGTGATGGCCTTCGCCTTCGCCTGGCCAGCCGCGGCCACCGCTTTCCGCAACCGGGACTGACGACACGGCGGAAGTCGCGCGGCCGGCCATTCATAAAGCATATTGCAACATCCTGAAACAAAGCGGGTACGCGAATTGGGGCACGGAACTCCGAAAATGCGGACCGAATCCCACAACGGCACGGGAGGCTTGGACGCACACCGTGCCCGAACTACAGGCGTGCCGCACACCCTGCCCCGACCATCCGGCGACGGCTTGACCGTGTCGCTGCACCCGGGCCTCAGGCCCTCATGGAACCCGCATTCGATGTCTCTCACATGGCGACTGACACTTCCCGTTTCATTGACCATCCTGTTGCTTTTATCCGCGTGCGCAACGCCGCCTGAAGGTCCATCGCAGGGCGAGGCGCGCATCGTCGAGCGCATCGACCGGATGGAGGGCGCGCTGCTCGAGCACTGCGGTTTCGACGACGTGCGCAGCCGCGCGAGTCTGGCCGCCATCGGGGAACTGCGCAGCAGCGTGCAGACGCTGCATGAGCAGGTCACGACGCAGGTGGAAAGCCCCGAGCGTGTTGACTGCCCCGGCCCGCTGACAACCGACGCCGCCGACGAGAAGCTCGTGCTAGGGCGCGCCGAATGGGTCGGCCTGCCGACGCTGGGCTCCTACTTCAAGGCGCGTCTGGACACGGGCGCCAACACCTCGTCGTTGTCGGCCGAGGAGATCACGCCGTTCGAGCGTGACGGCGAGGACTGGGTGCGTTTTCGCCTGGCGCTGGGGGAGGACGATGCGGTGGTCGCCGACGTGCGCGATCGCGAGATCGAGGCCAAGGTCGTGCGGCGCGTGCGCATCCTGCAAGCTTCGGGCTCGGATAGCCGCCCGGTCATTGCACTGCCGATGACGATCGGCACGCTTGAGCAGAACGTCGAATTCACCCTCAACGACCGCGCTCACCTGAGCTATCCGGTGCTGCTGGGACGTCGGTTCATGATGGATCAGGCGGTGATCGACGTGAGCCGCAGCTACACGCTTGCACGGCCGGAGTTCCCGGGGGGGGAGACGGCCGATGAGGCCGCCGACGACCAGGACGACAACGACCTGCTCGAGCCCTGATCGATGTCGCGCCTGCCCTTCTACCTGATCGTCGGTCTACTGCTCGTTGCGGGGGTCACGCTCAGCGTACACCGCCATGTGGAATACGAGGTGCCCTGGGCTCCCGGCGAGCAGCGTCAGGTATGGGAGGTAGAGGCGCAGGTCAATCTGCGCGCGCAGGGCGAACCGGTCCGCGTCGATCTGGCACTGCCTTCCGATCAGCCCGGTTTCCGCCTGCTCAACGAACACACCGCATCGGCCGGGTACGGCCTGAGCTTCAATGATGCACCTGCCGCAAGACGCGCGCGCTGGGCCATACGCTCTGCCGACGGTCCGCAACAGCTCTACTACACGGTGCAATTTCTCGTCGCACCGGCCGAGCGCGGCGTGGACGTGCCACCACCCGAGGTGCAATCCGAGATCCCGTGGCAAAGCCCCTATGACATCGCCGCACGCACCGTCATCGACCGCGCCTGGCAGCGTTCGGCGGACGCTTTCAGCTTCGCGCGCGAACTGGTGCACGACATCTCGGGCGAAGGTCAGGGAGAGAACTCGCGCCTGTTGCTGACCCGGCACCCCGAGACCACGCTGATCGTGCGTTTGCTCAATCAGGCCGGCATCGCCGCGCGCGAGGTTCATGGCCTGCTGCTCGACGACGGACGTCGCCGCCAGACGCTGACGACCTGGGTCGAGGTCTTCGACGGTGACGCCTCGATCCTGATCGAGCCGATATCCGGCACCGAAGGCAAGCCAGAGAACCTGCTGTTGTGGCAGCGCGCGGCCGGACCGGTGCTTGAGGTGCAGGGCGGCACGAACTCACAGGTCAGCTTCTCGATGCTGCGCCACAGCCAGCCGGCCAGCGCCGCGTTGCGCAGCCAGGCGGGTGATTCGACGCTGCTCAACTTCTCGATTCACAGCCTGCCGCTGGAAGAGCAGGCGCTGTTCATGACCATTCTGCTGATCCCGATCGGAGCACTGGTGGTGGTGATTCTGCGCATCCTGATCGGCATCAAGACCTCGGGCACCTTCATGCCGGTGCTCATCGCGCTGGCGTTCATCCAGACCTCGCTCACCACCGGGCTGATCGGCTTTCTGCTGGTGGTGGCGGTGGGTCTGGTAATCCGCAGCTATCTGTCGCACCTGAACCTGTTGCTGGTCGCGAGGGTGTCCGCGGTGATCATCACCGTAATCGGCATCATCTCGGTGTTTTCGGTACTGTCCTGGCGCTTCGGGCTCAACGCGGGGCTGACCATCACCTTCTTCCCGATGATCATCCTGTCGTGGACCATCGAGCGCATGTCCATCCTGTGGGAGGAGGAAGGCCCGAAAGAGGTGCTGATCCAGGGCGGCGGCAGCCTGCTCACGGCTGTCATCGCCTATCTGGCGATGACCAATCCCTGGGTGCGCCACGTCACCTTCAATTTCCTCGGCGTTCAGTTCATCCTGATGGCGCTGATCCTGATGATCGGCAACTACACCGGCTATCGCCTGCTCGAACTGTGGCGCTTCAAGCCGCTGGCGGAGCGCTGAAGAATGCTCTCAGTGGCTACCACCCTGCGCTCGCGCGGCGTGATCGGCATGAACACGCGCAACATCCGCTACATCGGCCGCTACAACGACCGGCGCCTGTATCCGCTGGTCGACGACAAGCTGCAGACCAAGCTGCTCGCAACCGATTACGGCATCACCTCACCGGAGCTGATCGGCACGGTGCGCTCGCAGTTCGCGGTCCGCCACGTGGTCGAGATGGTCGCCGGTCGCCCCGGCTTCGTCATCAAGCCGGCCAAGGGCAGCAGTGGCAAGGGCATCCTCGTCATCGAACGCATCGACGGCGACGGCTACATCAAGCCCAGCGGTACGCGCATCGGACGCGAAGACATCGAACGCCACGTCTCCAACATCCTCTCGGGCCTTTACTCCCTGGGCGGTTCACCCGACGTCGCCATCGTCGAGACGCTGATCGACTTCGACGAGCGTTTCGCCGATTACACCTACGAGGGTGTCCCCGACATCCGCGTGATCGTCTTCCGCGGCTATCCGGTGATGTCGATGATGCGATTGTCCACGGCCGCTTCCGACGGCAAGGCCAACCTGCACCAGGGCGCGGTCGGTGTGGGGCTGGACATTGGCAGCGGCACGGCGGTGCGCGCCGTCCAGTTCGACCGCCCGTGCAGCGCCCACCCGGATACCGGCCGCGAAGTCGCCTCGCTCAAGATTCCTGACTGGAACACCCTGCTGCATCTGTCCGCGGCCTGCTACGAGATGACCGGGCTGGGCTACCTCGGCGCTGACCTGGCGCTCGACCGCAGACTGGGGCCGATGCTGCTCGAACTCAATGCGCGCCCCGGGCTGGCCATCCAGATGGCCAACGGCGAGGGCCTGCGCGGCCGGCTGGATCTCGTCGAGGCTCAGCCCGAGGGACGGAGCGTCGAAGAACGTGTTGCATTTGCAATACGCCATTTCTCGCGCAACGCCGCTACCGCTTCGTCGACGGATCGACCGGACGATACACTGGGCACTTCAGCCATCAACCGCTGGGGAGAGTCACCCGATGTCCGGATACCTGCGCCTGACCTACGTCAGCCGCTCGGTCGCCCCACTGGGCCGTGAGCGTCTCGCGAACCTGCTGCAAACCAGTGAGACCCATAACGCGGTGCTCGGCATCACCGGCGTGCTGTGCGCCGGGCGCAATCACTTCATGCAGACCCTGGAAGGCATCGAGGAGCACGTCATCACCCTGTACGCGCGCATCCTGCGCGACGAACGCCACCGTGACTGCGCCCTGCTCGACATTGGTCTGGTCGACACCCCGATGTTCGAACGCTGGAGCATGGGTTTCGTCGACGGCGACTCGCTCGATCCGCGCCTGCTCGATCACATGCTGGAGCTGCGCACGGCCGCACAGCGACGCGATCGTACCGCGGCGCTGATGCAGGCGTTTCTCGAGCGCCTGCGCAATCCGTCGCAACCAAGGGCTTGACTCAACGCACGACGAACAGCAGAGCCGACAGACTGGCCACCGAGAACAGCGTCGACAGGAACACCGTCGAGGCGGTCGACGCCTGTACCACCTGATAGCGCTGCGCGAACAGATACGGCGTCACACCGGCCGGCAGTGCCGCGAGCGTGACCGCGACCACGACCCACAACTCGGGGATGTCGAAGACCTGGGTGGCGAGCAGCCACACGAGCAAGGGGTGCACCAGCGTCTTGAGCGCGACGATCGCCAGCGGCTCGCGCAGATTGCCGCCCAGGCGATAACGCGTGAGCGACGCGCCCAGCGCGAAAAGCGCGCACGGTGCGGCCGCCGCCCCGATGCCGCCCGCGATCGAATCGACTGCATCGGGCACCGCAGCGCCGGAAATCGCGAACAACAGTCCCACTGAGAGCCCCCAGATGAGCGGCGTCGTGGCCACGCCGCGCAGCAGCGTCAACATCAGCTTCCCGATCGACTGCTGCGCACCACGTGCAGCCTCGATGATGATCGTGGTCGGCGGCAGCAGGATCAGGCTGTGGCAGGCAATCAGCACGAACAGCGGCAACGCGGCAGTCGGCCCATAGGCCGTGACGACCAGGGGAATGCCGAGCATCGCGGTATTCGAGTAGCTCGCCCCCATGCCCATCACCGCCAGTTCGTCCAGCCGCCGGGCAAACAAGGTGCGCCCGACCAGCATCGCCAGGCCCATCGTCGCGAAGGCTCCGACGAAATACGACAGCAGATAGCCCCAGGGAAGTGCGTCGGGCAGCTCGGTCTGAGCGATCGAGCGAAACAGCATCAGCGGAATCGCGAAATTGAACACGAACACCGACAGCCCGCGATTGGCCGCCTCATCGAACACGCCGAAGCGTGCCGCCGCATAGCCGATGCCGAGCGTGCCGAAAATGGGGAGGATGATGCCGAAGATGATGTCCATCGCGCGTTCCTCAGGCGGCCAGATCGTCCAGGCGCGGCACCGCGGCGAGCAGCGTGCGCGTGTACTCGTCCTGCGGATCGGCGAGCACGTCGGCGGTACGGCCACGCTCGACGATGCGCCCCGCGTGCATCACCGCAATGCGGTCGGCCAGATACTCGACCACGCCCATGTTGTGCGTGATGAACAGCATGCCCAGCCCCTCCTCCTCGACCAGGCGGCGCAGCAGCTTGAGGATGCCCGCCTGCACCGATACATCCAGCGCCGAGGTGATTTCGTCGCACAGCACGAAACGCGGCTCGAGCACCAGCGCGCGCGCAATCGCCAGACGCTGGCGCTGACCGCCGGAAAATTCGTGCGGATAGCGCCACAGACTGTCTACGGGCATCTCGACGCGCTCTAGCAGCGCTGCGGCGCGCGCGCGACGCTCGTCGTCATCCTCGCCGATACCGTGCACGCGCATCGGCTCGATCAGCGTGGTGGCGATCGGCAGGCGCGGATTGAGGCTGGAACCGGGATCCTGGAACACCACCTGCATGCGCCGGCGCAAGCCGCGCATGGCGTCTCCGGTCAAATGCGTGATGTCCTGGCCTTCCAGCGCGATGGTGCCGGCCGTGGGCTCGATCAGGCGCAGCAGCGCGCGGCCCAGCGTGGTCTTGCCGCAGCCCGACTCGCCCACCAGCGCGACGACTTCGCCCGGATGAACGTCCAGGCTCACGCCGTCGACGGCGCGAAAGTGATCGACGACGCGCCGCAACAGCCCGCGGCGCACCGGGAAATGCACCGACAGATCGCGCGCCTCGACCAACGGACGATGGCGCATCTCGCGCCGCGCGAGCCGCGGCAGGCGCTCGGGCAGCGAGGCGATCAACTGCTGCGTGTACTCGTGCTGCGGACGGCGCAGCACCTCGGCCACCGGAGCGCTTTCAACCAGCCTGCCGTGACGCATCACGCCAACCCGGTCGGCGATCTTCGCGACTACGCCGAAATCGTGCGTGATGAACAGCAACCCCATGCCGCGCCGCTCCTGCAATTCGCGCATCAGACGCAGGATCTCGGCCTGCACGGTCACATCCAGCGCAGTGGTCGGCTCATCGGCGATCAGCAGGGCCGGTTCACAGATCAGCGCCATCGCAATCATCACGCGTTGGCGCTGGCCACCGGACAGGCGATGCGGATACTCGCGCATGCGTCCTTGCGGGTCCGGAATGCGCACCTCGGCCAGCGCTGAACGAATGCGCTCTTGACGTGCCTCCGCATCCATTTCCGGCCGGTGTAGTACCAGCACTTCGTCGAGCTGCTCGGCAATGGTCATGACCGGATTGAGCGAGGTCATCGGCTCCTGGAAGATCATGCCGATGCGACCGCCTCGCACCCGTGCGAGCGCGTCCTCGCGGGCGCCGAGCAGTTCGATGGAATCCTCGCTATCGTCAAACAGGCGCACGCTGCCGGCCGGGTGGCGGTGGCGTGCGTACGGCAACAGCCCCATCACCGACAGCGCAGTGACCGACTTGCCGCTGCCCGACTCGCCCACCAGACAGAAGGTCTCGCCGCGGCGCACTTCCAGACTGGTGCCGTCGACCGCGCGCATCCAGTCGCGCCCGTCGGACAGTTCGGTGACCAGGTCGCCGATCTCGAGCAACCGGGTCACGACGCTCTCCCACTGCGCTGCGTGTGCGGATCGACCGCGTCGCGCAGCGCCTCGCCGACCAGGTTGTAGGCGAACACCGTCAGAAAGATCGCGCCACCGGGAAACACGGCCAGCCACCAGTTGAAGGTCGACGACTGCACGGCCTGATTGAGCAACTGGCCCCACGACGGGTCATCCACCAGCCCCAGGCCGAGAAAGGACAGCGTGGCCTCGGCGAGAATGGCCGAGGCCACGCCGAAGCTCGCCGCCACCAGCAGCGGCGCCACGCCGTTGGGCAGCATGTGGCGGAACAGGATGGAACGCAGCGGCAGGCCGCAGGCAATCGCTGCCTGCACGAAGTCCTGTTCGCGCAGGCGCAGGAATTCGGCGCGCACGTAACGCGCATAGCCCGACCACGAAGTGATGCCGATGATGATCATCATCATGTAGATCGAGCGCCCGAAGAAGGCCACGAAGGTCAGCAGCAGGAACAGTGTCGGAATGGCCTCGAAGATCTCTACCAGACGCATGCCGATGATGTCGACCACGCCCGAGAAATAGCCCATCAAGCCGCCGATGATGGTGCCGATGACCAGGGCGATGCCGGTCGCGATGAAGCCGATGCCCAGCGCCACGCGCGCGGCGTGAATCATGCGTGCAGCCACATCCGCGCCGTTGTCCTCGGTGCCGAACCAGTGCGTGCGACCGTCGTGCGCCTTGAGTGGCGCCTCGATACCGGTGTCGCCGTAGTCGCGCAGATAGTCCTTGGCCGAATACGGAATCGGCGCGCGCACCATCGTCTCCACGCGGCCGGCTGTCTCCCACTCCCGGTACTGCTCGTAGATCGCAAGCTGCGGCGGCGCCACCGTAAACCATGCGATCGCAGCGGCGACGCCCACCGACGCGAACCAGCCCAGCAGGCGCAGCAGCCCGTGGCCCGGCAGCCGCAACATCACCAGGCCCAGCACGAAGGCCGCCAGCCAGGTCCAGTCCGTGGCATCCAGGTGACGGATGGCCGGAAAACGCACCTCGCCGTCCACCACCAGGTACAGCGGATGACTGTTGGCGATGAACGGCGCGAACACCGCCACCAGCGCAAGCAGCGCAATCCACGCCAATCCCAGTCGCGCACCGGTACGCACCAGCAGTGCGGCCAGCACGCGGCGCGACCACGGCTGCGAAGGCTGCACCGGGGTGACGCCTGTCTCAGTCATAGCTCACCCTCGGGTCGGCGATCGCGTAGGCCAGATCGGCCAGCAGGTAGCCGGCCAGCGTCAGCAAGCCGGAGATCAGTGTGACCGACAACACCAGTTCGCGGTCACGCGTCTGCACCGCCTCGACCGCGAGCTTGCCCATGCCGTCGATCGAGAACAGGCTCTCGACGATCACCGAACCGGCCAGCAGGCTGGGCAACAGCGTGGCGGAGACCGTGATCAGCGGCAGCAGCGAGTTGCGAAAGACATGGCGCCACAGCACGGTTTCCTCGTCCACGCCCTTGGCGCGCGCGGTGCGCGCGTAGTCGGCAGCGAGGTTTTCGAGCAGGGATGCGCGCGTGAGCTTTGCCAGAAAGGCCAAACCACCGTAGGACAACGTCACCACCGGCAGGATCAGGTGCCAGGCACGATCGAACAAATAGCCGGCCTGAACCACCTCGGCCCCGGCCGCACGCGCGATACCGATACCCAGCATCAGCCCGACGCCGCCGGCCAGCGCAATGCGCAAGGCCGTGCCTTGAATGCCGGCCAGCGCACCGAGCAGCGCCGCGCCGCAGGCGGCCAGCATCAGGTGCAGCACGCCCGGCATGAAGCCCGCGACATCGGCCGCCATGACCCAGCCCAGCAGCGCACCCAGCACGCCACCACCGATCTGACGCGCCCGTTGTGGCGCGCGTGCCGCAGCCCACACCAGCAATGCGGTGACCAGCGCCGTACAGGCGAGCATCAGCAGCACGCCGGTGCCACTCGCGAACCACGGAAGAAAGGTCTGATCCACCGCCTCACGTCGCACCAGCCCGCCGGTCGGGAACCAGCGCCAGTGCTGCTCGGAGGCGAGAAAGCCGATGAACAGCACGCCGGCGAGCATGGTCGGCACCGACCACAGGCCCAGCAACACGACGTTGGAAGCGACGTCGAAGCGGCCGCCGCGCGAGCGCGCCGCCTGCACGCCGATCGCGATCGATACCGCGTAGATCAGCGGGATCGACAGCAGGTTGAGCAAGATCGTGATCGGCAGCCGCTCGGCCAGCAGGTCGGTGACGGGGCGGCCATAGCGGAAGCTCGTGCCCAGGTCCGGCCCCTTGGTGAACGAGAACGCACCCAGCGTGCCGTCGGCCTCGCGCTCGAAACCCACCGGCGAGATGTTGTTGAGCCAGCGCAGATACTGCACCGGCGCCGGCTGGTCGAGGCCGTAGAGGCGGTTGTAGTAGTCCTCCAGCGCCTTGCGCGCCTCCGGCTCGAGGTTGGTGCCGTCGACCAGGGTGTTCGCGCTGATGCCGCCGGGCGCGGCGGCCATCACCGCGAACACGATCACCGTGATGCCGAACAGGGTCGGCACCATGAGCAGCACGCGGCGCAGCAGATAGGTCAGCATGGCGAGTTCAACGGTGCCGCTGTTCGGCTGCGGGCACCCACACCTCGACCGGTACCGACATCAGGTTCAGGCCCAGCGCGGTGTTCTCCAGCCCTTCGATTCGTTCGTCGACGAAGGCCAGCGTCTGGCGGCGGAACAAAAAGGTGTAGGGCTGATCCTCCACCATCACACGCTCGGCCTGCTGCCACAGCGCCATCCGCCGCGCCTCGTCGACTTCGGAGCGTGCTGCGTCGATCAGGCGGTCGAGCTCGGCATTGCGGTAGCTGATGAAGTTATCGCCACCGTCGACGACCTGGCTGGAATGGAACATCTGGTAGATATCGATCTCGACGCCCGAGGTCCAGCCCAGCGTGATCGCGTCGAAGTCCTTGCGGTCGATGTTCTCGAGCATCACCGACCACTCGGTCGGGCGCGGCTTCATGACGATGCCCGCGCGTGCGTAGATGTCGCGCAGGAAGAGCACCATGCGGCGCGTGTCCTCGTTGTCCTGGAAATAGGTCAGCTCGAACTCGAAGGGCGCGCCGGCCTCGTCCTCCAGTACGCCATCGCCGTCGCGATCCTCCCAGCCAGCCTCGGCGAGCAGTGTCTTCGCACGTTCGACATCGTAGGGCGCAGGCGTGAGCAGCGGGTCGTGCTGCTTGGAGCGCGGCGAGAACGGGCTGACCGCGGGTTCGGCATAGCCCTGCATGACTTCCTCGATGATGCGGTCGACATCGGTCAGATAGGTCATGGCGCGGCGCACGCGCGCATCGGCGAAGCGCGTTGGCGTGCCGTCGCGTTCCTGGTTCCACGCGACGTAGCTGTAACCGGCGGTGGGGCTCATGTACTCGAAGTGCAGCGTGCGATCGCGCAGTTCGCGATCATCGAGCAGTTGCTGATACTCGCGCGGGCGCGCGCTGTAGACGTCGATGTCCTGGTTGCGGAAGGTCGTCAGGCGCGCGCTGTCGTTCTCGATCACGCGCCATACGAGACGGTCGAAGGAGCCGTCCACCGGGCCCCAGTAACGCGGGTTGCGCTCCAGTTCCACACGCCCCAGGTCCGGCGTCCAGGTCTCCGGGTCGGCCAGACGGTAGGGCCCGGAGCCGAGTAGCAGGCCACGACTCTCGTTGAAGGTACGCGGGTCGTCGAGGAAGCGCGCATAGAAGTGTTCGGGCAGGATCGCCATGCCGCCGGCCAGCTGCAGACTGTTGAAGTAGGGCTCGGAGAACACGAATTCGACCGTGCGCTCATCGGTCGCGGTGACCCGTGCGATGCGTGACAGGTAGGCGCGCGCGCGTGGCGCGGCGATGGTCTCGCTCATGATGAATTCAAAGGTGAAAGCCACGTCCCTGGCGGTCAGCGGCACGCCGTCCGAGAAGCTCACATCACGGCGCAGATGGAAGGTGATGGTCAGGCCGTCGTCCGAAACAGTCCAGTCGCGCGCGATCAGCCCCTGCCATTCGAGCGTATCCGGGTCACGCGCGAGCAAGGACTCGAGCACGTAGTTCTGCACCTCGGCGGCGTAGGCATCACTCGATACCAGCGGCGTGATGGTCTTGAGGCCGGTGCCGAAGGCCAGGCGCAGCCAGTCGCCCTGTGCGTAATCGGGATCGGCCGCGACTCGGCGTGCGCGCGCGAAGGCATCCACTTCGGGCGCGTCTCCTGCCTGCGCCTGCGACGAACGTGCGGAGAAATCAGCCGTACGCAACCGTTCCTCGAGCTCGCGCAGCAGACCGCGTGTGCGGCGGATATCCTCGGCCTGCTCCTGCATCACGCGGTTCATGTCGCCCATGCGCTCCCACTGGCGGTCGACCTGCACCATGACCAGCACGATCAGCACGACGAGTACCGCGAAGGCTGCCCAGTACAGCCAGCGCCGCCCACCGTTTCCGTTCTTCATCCGCGTCCCATTGATAACGTGAACCGTGTCTGGGACCGACTTTACCGCAAATTGTGCAACACCCTCGCGCGGCACTTCGCAGTCGACTCGCGTACCATCGGCGCAAGTCTTGAAACCCGACCCAGGCATCCCGACATGCTCCGCAACACCCTGCTCACGGTGGCCCTCGCCGCCACGCTACCGCTTGCCGCCCACGCCGACGAGGCCTTCCGCCAGTGTCTGGCCGACCTGCAGGAAGACGCCCGCATTCAGGGCGGCGTCCGTGCCGAAACCTGGCAGCAACACACGACCGGACTCGAACCGGACATGGACGTGGTCGCCCTGCTCGACCGCCAGCCCGAGTTCACCACGCCGATCTGGGACTACATGGCCGGGCTGGTCGATGACGAGCGCGCCGAAGACGGTCGCGAACGACTCGCACAGTGGCATGACACGCTGATGAGGATCGAGCGCGAATACGGCGTCGACCCGGCCATCGTGGTCGCCATCTGGGGTGTCGAGAGCAATTACGGGCAGGGGCTGGGCAAGCGCCGCGTGATCGACTCGCTCGCCACGCTGGCCTGCATTGGCCGTCGCCAGGGCTTTTTCCGGGGGGAACTGTTCCACGCCATGAGAATCGTGCAGGACGGCCACATCGCGGCCGATGATCTGCGCGGCTCATGGGCCGGCGCCTTCGGCCAGACGCAGTTCATGCCTTCGACCTTCGCGCGCCTGGCGGTGGATTTCGACGGCGACGGCCGACGCGACCTGATGAGCACGGTACCCGACGCGTTGGCGTCCACCGCCAACTATCTGCAACGCGCCGGCTGGCGCACGGGCGAGCCCTGGGGCTTCGAAGTGAAGCTTCCCGAAGGTTTTGACACCTCCGACGCCGGCCGCAGCGCCAAACAGCCGATGTCCGTCTGGGGCACGCGCGGGCTGCGCCGCGTTGACGGCTCCACCCTTCCCGACGGCGACACCCCGGCCGGCCTGCTGCTGCCCGCAGGCGCAGACGGACCCGCCTTTCTGGTGATGAAGAACTTCGACGCGCTGTTTGCGTACAACGCGGCCGAGAGCTACGCGCTGGCCATCGCACATCTGGCCGACCGAATTCGCGGCGGCGGGGAGTTCGTCACCCCGTGGCCCACCGACGACCCCGGCCTGTCGCGTGCCGAGCGCCGCGAGGTGCAGGAGTTGCTGATCGCGCGCGGCCACGACATCGGCGGCGTCGACGGCATGATCGGCACCAACACCCGCCGCGTGATCCGCGAAATCCAGCCCGAACTGGGCCTGGATCCGGACGGCCGCGCAGGGCGTAAGCTCCTTGAAGCGCTGCGACGCGGCGACTGAGGCTGCGAAACGAACCAAGGGTGCCGGATCCGGCACCCCTTATTCAATGCGCGTCGCACACGATCAGCGCGTGCGGCGCAAACCGTGAAAGAAGAAGAATCCCAGCATCAGGAGTGCCAGTAGCGTCGTGCCCAGCGGCGTCATCAGCGGGATGGCAATTGCGGCGATCTGGGCGAACAGACTCAGCAAAGTCCCTTCGTTGCCGTCACACACCACCGCAGGCCCAAACGCTGCAGCGGCCACCGTCGTGCAGGTCACGCGAAACTCGTTGTCGCCGGCAGCCTGTCCCGAACCGTTGTAGCGAAGGCGCACCGTGCAAAATTGCGCATCATCGAAATCGTTTCCGCTGCAATTCTCGGAGACCACCACGAAATCGCCGGCATTCGTGCCGGTGATCGCGAACGGGCTTACTCCGTACTCGGCATTGCCGCCGAAAGCTTCCTGCACGTAAATATTGAATTCGCGTTCCTCGCCCGGAGCGAAGGTCAGCGACCCCGGGATCACATCCGAGGCAACCACCGCCAGGACCGGGGTGCTCGCATGAGCGGCCCCGCAGAAGAACGCAAAAAGACAAACAACAGAACCACGAAGGAATTGGCCAGCCATGTCGCACCTCGTCGCAATGGGGTCCAGAGCATCCTAGCGGGATAGCACGGCACGGTCTCGCCCACGACACGTGCTGTGGACTTTTAGCAACAAACTGTAAGTGCACTATTTCACACGCAACGCCATGCCGGCAGACTGCACCGATGGATTTCACCCGCGCACTCGCCGACTGGATGGCCGACTACGGTACCGCACTGTTCGTCGCGGGACTGGTGGTGTTGATGATCGCCGAGTTCCTGTTTCCGCGCTTCGCGATGAGCCCGCGCGAGCGCCTCGTCGGGATCGCGCGCAACGGGATGATCTGGGCGCTGTGCATCGCCTGTCTGCTGGCCGCCGCCACGCTCGCGCCTTTCGCGCACCATCTGGTCTCAGCCTATGGCGTGGGGCTGGCACCGCAACTGGGTCTGCCGCTGTGGCTGGCCGCGGTGATCGGTTTCTTCGCGGCCGACCTGGCCGACTACGTGTTTCATCGCCTGAGCCATCAGTGGCGCCCGCTGTGGCTGCTGCATTCGGTGCATCATTCGGACCCGCAGCCAGGCGTGATGACCAATCTGCGCGCCCACCCGCTGTCGGTGGTGGCGGCCTTTTTCTTCCGGCTGCTGGTCATCGTCGCGCTGGGTGCGCCTGTGTGGTCGCTGCTGCTGCGTGACGTGATCGCGACCACGCAGGCGCAACTGCATCATGCCGGCGTGGCGTGGCCGAAATGGTTCGTGGTTTGGGCCGAGCGCTATCCCGGCAAGGTCTTCATGGTGCCGACCGCGCATTGGGTGCATCACTCGCCCGAGCAGCGCTACACCGACAGCAACTTCGGCCAGGTCTTCAGCCTGTGGGACCGCATGTTCGGCACCTATGTATCGATGACCGAGTTCCCGCCGGTGGCGGGGCTGGACACGATGCGCGAACGGCGCTGGCAGACCGTGTGGGGCATGCTCGCCACGCCGTGGCGGGCGCGCCGTCAGGAACGCTTCTGAATCAGCCCTCGCGGCCCTTGCCGAGCACGGCGGCGACACGCGACGGGTCGCAGTTCAGATAGGCCGAGGACTGCAGCCAGTCCTGGTCGGGGTAATAGGCGAAGACGAACTGCCCGCCCTTGAGCGCGTCGACCACGGTCGCGGCGATTTCCGGGCGCACTGCGGGGCATCCCTGGCTGCGGCCGATGCGACCCTGCACCGGAATCCACGACGGATCGACGTAGTCTGCGCCATGGATGACGATGGCGCGCTCGCGTGCGCGGTCGTTCACGCCCGGCTCCAGCCCGTCCATGCGCAGCGAGTAGCCATGCTTGCCGTGATAGCTCTCGGCCGCGCGAAACAGGCCGAGGCTCGACTGGTGGCTGCCGACGATGTTGGAGAAAGCCGTGGCGAGGTTTTCGCCTGTGCGATTGCCATGAGCGACATAGTCAGCCAGCACCAGCGCGCGCTTGTTCAGGTCGAAGATCCACAGCCGGCGCTCGGACGACGGCAGCGAGAAATCGATGACGGCGAGACGCTCGGCCCCCTGCGCGCCGTGGCGAATTGCGCACTGCATCGCCGACACGCCATGACGCAGGACGCTGACGTCGAGATCCGGGGCACGCGCGGACAAGTCTGCGACGAGCCGATCCGCGAACGGCGAGGCCACTGCGCAGGTCGAAAAAACAACAAAGGCTCCCGCCGCCAGCAAGTGCCGGCCGATCCGTTTCAGCATGCGTCTAGACTCTCCCTGAGCGTGTGCAGTGCGACATGTCCGGCGCGATCGCTTCTCTGCCCGGCGACCGCGATGTCGGCCATCGCTGCCGCGGGCGAGTATATCAGCACCCACTTGTAGACGAGTTTCCGAATGTTGCGGTCCACGTTGATGTTTCTGCTCACTGTTTCGCTAACCGGCGTCGCGGCGGCGACCGAGGGGCGCGTAGACCGCTTCCTCGCCACCGCCGGACAGACGCCGGTGTGGACCAGCGCCCGGCTTGAAGCACTCGCCACTGCAATCGAGGAGTTGGCCGACGACGGTCTGGCCCCGTCGAACTACGACCTCGACGCCATCCGACGTTTCTCCCGAACGCGACCGACCTCCGCCGCCGAGCGCAGTTGCATCGAGACGCGCGCAACGCGCGCCTGGCTGGCTGCGGTCGACGACCTCGCATATGGCCGGCTCGCACCGCTGGAGGCCGACCCGATGTGGCGCATCGACGGCGATCCGCTGCCGACCGGCATTGAAACGCCGATCGCGAGCGCGCTGGCCGGGCTCGACGACCCGGACGCCGCGCTCGATGCGGCGCGCCCCGCGCATCGCGACTACCTCGCGTTGCGCGCCGCGCATGCCTGGCTGCGTGGCATCGCAGATGCCGAGCCGGCCGCCCTGCCGGCCGGATCGACCTTGCGCGCGGGCGACGCCCACGCGCGTGTCGCAGTCGTGCGCGCGCGCCTGGCCTGGCTCGGCTACACCTCGGGCGACATCCTCAACGATTACATGGACACATCGCTGGAGGAGGCCGTGCGTGCCTTCCAGCGCGATCACGCGCTGGAGACCGACGGCGTGGTCGGTCCGCGCACGCGCGCCGCGCTCAACCTCGACGCCGATCAGCGTCTGGCACGCGTGCGGGCCAACCTGGAACGCTGGCGACAACTGGCTGGCGATCTGCGCGACCCGCAAGTGCGCGTCGACACCGGTGCGGCCACGGTCACCCTGGTGCGCGACGGCCGGATTACCTGGCTCTCGCGCGTGCAGGTCGGCCGCCGCGACCGCCCCACCCCGTTGCTGCGATCGAACATCACGCGGCTGACCTTCAACCCGCCGTGGTACGTGCCGCCCACCATCCTGCGACAGGACAAGCTGCCCGAGATCCGTGACAACCCCGACGCACTCGAACAGGGCCGGCTGCGCGTATTCGCCATGGACGGCACCGAACTCGATCCGGCCACGGTCGACTGGAACGAACCGGGCGCGATCCGCCTGCGCCAGGACCCGGGACCCCACAACGCGCTCGGGCAGGTCGCGCTGCGCTTTCCCAACCCGTACTCGGTGTACCTGCACGACACCCCGAGCCAGCAACTGTTCTCAAGCTGGCAGCGCACCTTCAGTTCGGGCTGCGTGCGCGTCGAACGCGCCGTGGATCTGGCCGAGGCCTTGCTCGGTAACGACGGCGGGCCGGAGCAGATTGCCACGTGGCTGGCGCACGGGCGCACGCGCGAGGTCAACCTGTCCGAACCCGTATCCATCCTCATCACCTACTTCGGCGCGGGCGTCGAAGACGGTCGCCTGCAGTTGCGCCCGGATGTGTATGGCCACGATGCGCGCATCATCCGCGCGCTCGACGCCGACGCCGACGTCGGCCAGACGGACGACGGACAGTGCGCCTTGCCCTGAGCGAAGGAACTTCATCGCCCACGGTGGTCACATCCGGAGACGACACATGCGATTGACCGCAATCGGCGCGTCGGTCAGCATTGAACCCCAGATTTACTCAGGAGCCCCGATGCCCTCCAACCCCGGACCCTACCGCAACGCTCCAGGCTCAGGCGTCAAGCCGCCCGGCATCGTCGCCAAGGCCTTCGCCGTGGTCGCTGCCGTGGCGATCGCGATCGTCGCGCTGATGTTCTCGGTGGTGATCTTCGCGATCGCCCTCGCGGTCGGCGCCATCATCTGGGGATGGCTGTGGTGGAAGATGCGCGCGCTCAGGAAGCAGATGGAAAACAATCCGCAGTTCCAGGAAATGCGCCGCCGCGCCCAGGGGCGCACCGGCGAAGGCCGTGCGGACGGCGATGTCATCGAGGGCGTCGTGATCCGTGAAGTCGACGAGGAATCCGACCGTTCAGACGGCGGCCGGCGCTAAAGCCGAGCCTCATCTTCACCCATCCCGAAGCGCAGCACCTCGAACGCCTCCGCCCATTCGCACGGCCAGCCGGCCGCGTTTGCGCTGGCGCGGTTGACGGCGAGTACGCGTTCGTCGAAGCCGTGGCCGCGGATGGCGAGGTTGCGCGCGTGCTGGGAAGCATGCAGGCGCAGCAGCCGGGCTTTCCACGCGGCCTCCTCGGCACCGAAGCGGGCGAGCACATCCTCGCGCATCGCACGTGTCTTGGCATCGCGGTTGAGCCAGACCTCGACGGCGAGGCCGTCCTCTCGGGCGATCGTCCGGAACAGTTCCCAGGTGCGACGATGAGCCAGATTGCTGTCGTCGCCGTGCGGCATGAAAACCCGCGTCGGCTGTGCTGCGCACACAAAGGCTCGAACGCGCGCGAGGCTGTCAGCGTCGATGTCGAAGGCGTCGCCGTCCTCGCCGTCGAGACGCAGGAAGTGCACATCCTGCGGTGACAGGCCGAAGGCATTGCAACTGGCGCGCTGCTCGATTTCCCTCAGTGCGGCCTTTTCAGCGTTGCTGCGCGCACCCTGGTAGCCGTCCTCGACACCGGAGGCGCCGGTGGTCAACACCGCGACGCGAATGTGCCAGCCGCGTCGCGCGAAATGGCGCATCGTCACGGCGATTGCGTCGAAGTCGTCAGGATGCGGCGCGAGCACGGCCAAATGACCGTGACCGGGAAGATCCAGCTCGGTGAGCTCGCGCGGCACAGGCTTCATGCGCCCTGTTGCCACAGCCCGATAAGCGCGTCGCGGTGCCGCGAAATCTCGGCCACCGTGACCTCGATGACCGGCCCACTGATGGTGTGACCGGCAAAGTTCGCGGGCAGGCGCTCGGCGACCGCGGCGATCTCGATCGCCACATCCTCCTGCCCGGCGAGCAGGCGCTTGCTGCGGTCGTGCGCCTCGATCATCACGCTGCCATTGGTGAGATTGAGCGTGGCCTCGAGGGTCCCCGGCTGCTCGTTGCTCATCACCGCATGCACGACGCACGGCACCAGGCGAAACTCGTTGGCGATCGCCAGCCCGTGGCGCCGCAGCGCGCGCAGCCGGTCGGACGCGGCTTCGGGCAGCGCATGGCCGGCGCGTGCGACGAGACGCTCAAGCTCGGCATCGGTCAGGTGCGGCGCAGCGGTGACGAGTTCGTCATGCTCGACCGACGAGGTGTGCGAAAGGGCGGTCGCCTCGATCGCATGCGAATGCGAGAGTACCTGGGCTCCGACTCGGGCGAGCTGCTTGCCTGCGATGGTCGGCAGACCTTGCAGCACCATCGCGCCGAGCGTCTCGGCAAGACGGGCCTTCAGTTGTTCGGAATCGGCCGCGGCGAGTTCATCGGGCAGGGCCAGTTGCAGGTCAAAGTGAATCTGGAGTCGGACGTTGGCCGGCTTCATCGGCATCTCCGCATAGGGGTCGCTGCCGATGCTGCCACGATGCCGCCGTACTGGAAAGCCTCAGCGCGTATGAGTGAATCTGTCGGTCAAGGGATTTTACGAAATCTCGGTGCGAACGATGCGATTGCGACCAGCGTCCTTGGCCCGCCGCAGCGCCACGTCGGCGCGGTTGATGGTCTCCGATGGATTCTCGCCGGGAGCATGCTCGGTGAGGCCGAAACTGGCCGTCACCGCCACCGTGACCGTGTCGCACGAGACGTTCAACACTTCGATCTCACGGCGCACGCGCTCGCACACGGCCGCCGCAACCTCGAGCACGGTGTCGGGCAGCGCGATGATGAACTCCTCGCCGCCCCAACGGGCGAACACGTCATAGTCGCGCAGGCAGCTACGCACGGTATCGACCACGCGGCACAGCACGGCGTCGCCCACGTCGTGGCCAAAACGGTCATTGACGGTCTTGAAATGGTCGATGTCGAGGATCGCGAGCGAATAGGTCACGCCGCGCCGATTCGCGCGTTCGCTCTCCTCGCGCAGGCGGTCGGCCATGAAGCGGCGGTTGCCCACGCCGGTAAGCGGGTCGCGCAACGTCAGCGTCTTGAGTTCGTCGTTGAGCGCGATGAGCTGGCTCTGGTACCGATCCGAGATGCGGGCGAGCTTCTCCAGCCGCATGATCTGGCGGTCATACTCGCGGATCAGGTCGATGTTCTGAGTTCGCGAAACATTGTGATAGCCGTCGGAAATGCGCACCAGCTTCTCGAGCCGGCTGCGCTGCTCCTCGCTGCGATCGAGGAGTTCGGCCAGCGCTTCGCGCATCGGATTGGCCCGCTGCGCCGGGTCGTCGAGCAGCGCACGCACGCGCTCATGCAGATCGGCCTCCTCGCGCGTGCGCGGGATTGTATGTTCAGACGCCATCCTTCTCTATTCCGAACGGAAAAGTGCAATCTTCGCGAAATTCACCCGCGAGGTCGGCCACGCGCTCGTTGGCCGGATCGTGGTGCCAGATGACTTCGACGGCGCGCCCGTCGCGGTGGGCATCTTCGAGCAGGTCGAAGATGTCCATCATTGCCTTGACCGAGCTGGTATTCATGTACATCAGTCGCAGATCCAGGTGCAACGGACGCCCGCTCGATGCCAGATAGCGCTCGATCCAGTCGATCACCCCGGCGAAGAACTCGAACGAGTTTTCCGGAAAAGAGTCTCCCGCAATGTGCATCACGCCGGAATCCCAGTCGGCACTCACCGACGGGGTCGATTGCGTGGCTTCGATGTTCAACTCGTTCATCGGACGATTACCCATAGCTGTTCCATTCAGATCACTGCACGCACGCTGAAGAAGACCCGTTCGCCGCCCAGATCGGACAGCGTGGCCGCCAGCGGCCGCGACGACTTGCGCGCAACGTCGATCAGGCCCAGACCAGCCCCGCTGATCGCGTCTTCGTCACGCGGGCGGCGCAATTGCTCCTTGTACGCCGTTTTCAGTTCGGCCTTGTCCTTCGCCGCGAGTTGCTCGATGCGCGCGAGCAGCGCTTCGCCATCACCGCGCTCGACCATGTTGCCGGCCTGCACCGCATAGCCGCCATCGTCGTCGCGCGCCACGACCACCGTCGCGGCTGCGTCGCTGTCTTCGTATCCGCGCACCCTGCAGTAGTGGCGGATGTTCTGCGTGAGTTCGATATACACGCCGAAAACGTCCATGACGGCCGAAGGCTGCAGTTGCTCGGCAGTCAGATAATTGCGCAACGCGTTGCCCAGTTCCTCGATCAGCCCGTGGGAAATCGGTCCGTTGAAACACAGCAGGATGTTGCGACGGCTGAACTGCCCGCGCAGTTCGAAAAGGTCGATTGCGTTCATGGTCTCGGCTTCAGGTCAGTCGGAACGATAATATCGTGATGTCGTCGCGCTGCGGGAAATCACCCCGATATTCCTCAAGTGCGCGGTCGATGGCCTCGGCCTGCTCAGCCATGGACAGCGGCGAGATGCTGCGCAGCAACTCGGCGAAACGGGTGTTGCCGAAGCCGAAGCCGCGCTCGCCGCCGGCCTGGTCGAGATAGCCGTCGGTTGCCAGATAACAGGTCGTGTGCGGTGCAATCACGACCTCGGTATCCGAATACTCGCCGCGGCGACGGTCGCCAAGCGCGCGCCGGTGACCGCGGATCTCGCCAAGGTCTTCGCCGTCGCTCCAGTACAGTGAGATCTTCGCGCCGGAAAATCGCACACGTCGACTGTCCGTCTCCATCACCACGATGCCGCCATCCATGTTGGTGGCAATGCCGCGTGGCAGCGCGAAGTCCTGCAACATTGCGCGCATGGCCTCGTCGGTGCGCTGCAGGATCGCCGCCGGTGAAGCCATGCCCTCATGCGTGACCGCGTGATCGATGGCCGCGCGCGCGAGCATGGTCATCAACGCACCCGGCACACCGTGGCCGGCGCAGTCGAACACGCCCACCAGAGTGCGATCGCCCTCGGAGCGGAACACGTAGAAATCGCCCCCGACGACGTCGCGAGGACGCCACAGGATGAAGTGATCATCGCCCAGCGTCTGCGACAACTGTCGATCGGGCAAAATCGCACGCTGAATCAGGCTGGCATAGTCGATCGAGGCGCGGATCTGGCGGTTGGCCGCCTCCATCTCGTGGTTGCTGCGCTCGAGCGCCTCGGTGCGCTCGCGCACCTGACCTTCCAGATTTTCGGTATGACGACGCACCTGCCCGGCCATGCTCGCAAAGGCGCGATTCAGGTCGCCAATCTCGTCTGCATCCGCCGTCGGCAAGGATACGTCGTAACGCCCGCGTTCGATCTCGATCGCCGACTCACGCAAACGCCTCAGTGGGCGCAGCACCAGGCGATCGACGGCGAGCCCCAGCAGCAACAGCAGGGCCAGCACCGAGAGCGCCAACGCGGCAACCACGGTGCCCAGCCATCCCCCCTCGAAGACCACGGCGACGTTCAGATCAACGGCGGTCAGCACATGCCAGCGCAGTTCGGGAATCCACGACATCGCGACGAGCTGCTCACGCCCGTCGAGCACCGCGCGGACGATACGCACACTTTCTGGATCGGCCTGGGCCTCCGCCATCGCAGAGCGCACCGCATCTCGCTGATCATCTGCGTCGAACAGCCTTTCCAGACCGTCGGTGGCGGCAACGCCGGCGGCCGAACCGAAGGCGATCAGCGACGCATCAGGGTGAGCCTGGATCGCGCCCTTGTCGTCGAGGATCATCGGCGTCACGCCCGCCTCGTCGGCGGACACGAACTCCTGGATGAACTCGCCCAGATCCAGCCCCGTGCCAGCCAGGCCGATGCGCCGATCGCCGTCGGTGATGACGACGTTGAGCCACACGCGTGTGGTACCCAGCTCCGGATCCGGATTGACGTTGATGTTGTAGGCGTCATCGCCGCCCACGGTATTGAAGAACCAGGCGTCCTTGTCCGCCTGCGGGTCGAGCGTGTAGCGCGGCGCGGCGCTGAACGCCTCATCCTCCGTGTTGAAGTAGTAATGCCGGCTGAGTGCGCTGATCAGGAAGTACGAGCGACTGCCGAAATCGGCGCGATAGCCTTCGGCTTCGCGGAAGAACAGAGCGCGCTTGTCGGCGTTGCCCTCGTCGAGCAGCCAGCGGCGCGTCAGTTCCGAGCCGGCGAGCCGACGTGACAGCGCCAGGTCACGGGTGACCGGCGCGAGAATCTTCTGGCGGTTGAGCTCGGTGAAATTGCGCGCGTAGGCCTCGCCGAAATACGTGCGTACACCGTCGAGAAACTGCCAGCCGAACAAGGCTGCCGGTGCAAGCACCAGCGCGCAGGCGAGCACCAGCGCAAGCATCGACTTGGCCCGCAAGCCCCAACCCCGCCTGACGTCTGCAGTCATCTCGCGCCCGATGCCTCCATACTCGCGTCCGTACGGCGCTGCGCACGAACATCAAGACCATTTAAGCGACATGGATTTATCGCCGGGCGCGACTCTAACACGAGAATCACCGAACCCGAAGCACCACCAGCCGGGCACGGCCCCGCTCAAGAATACGGGCGGGGATCCTCGACCGAAACGCGGTACTGGTGGGTCACCTCGGCGTCGCCATCAGGCAAGGCCTGCAGGAAGCGCGCATCGATTGGCGCCATGTACAGCGGACGGCGATTTCCGTCGGGCATGTCTTCCCACTGAAACACGATGTAATAGCCACCGGCAAAACTGATCATGTCGAGGTTGAACATTCCGATCATCGTGCCGCCGCGCGACACCAGGCAACGAACCTTGTCAGCATCCATACTGGTTTCCTCGAGCACCCGCGCCAAAGACACGCGTGCAGACTGAATCAAACGAAGCAGGCCCCTGCACCGAGGGGCCTGCGAATCGCGTCAAAGTTACCAGATGGTACGTTGCGGGTCCAGTCACCGGGCGGCGGCCGAGCAAGTGCATGAGCCTTGACATAGCTCAACGAATCGCTGCACGTTCCCTGTAAGCTGAACGCAAGATTCAAGCAGTGCGAACCCGCCCGCTTCGTTCTAGAATGCTCGCAAGCGAGTCATAGAGCTCGAAACCAACAACTCAACCAAGGAGGCAACATGCACGCAGCAGAAATCATGACGCGCGACGTCATCACGGCCGCTCCGCAGACCGAAGTGCGCGAGATCGTCCAACTGATGCTCACCAACCGTATCAGTGCGGTACCGGTGGTCGACGCCGCCGGAAAGGTCCTCGGCATGGTCAGCGAGGGCGACCTCATGCGCCGCGTCGAAAACAAGACCGACCGTCGCGACTCGTGGTGGCTCAAGGCCTTGTTCACGGCGAGCAACGATGCCGGCACCTACGTCAAGTCTCACGGCCGTCGCGCCGAAGACGTGATGACGCGCGATGTCGTCACGATCAGCGAGGACA
The DNA here is from genome assembly GCA_963975885.1 of uncultured Azoarcus sp. Classification (GTDB taxonomy): domain Bacteria; phylum Pseudomonadota; class Gammaproteobacteria; order Burkholderiales; family Rhodocyclaceae; genus Pseudazoarcus. Next base: position 23,695 of record CAXBIS010000004.1, on the reverse strand, counting down.
CGCCGCTTTACAAGATCGCGCAGACGCTGGAGAAGCATCACATCAAGCGCGCGCCGGTGGTCAAGGACGGCAAGCTGGTCGGCATCGTCAGCCGCTCCAACCTGCTGCATGGCTTCTCGACGATGCAACAGGATGCCGGCGGCTCGGCGGACGACCACAGCATCCGCGAGAAGATCATCAAGGAGATGACCAACAAGCTCGACATCTCGCAATCGACCACCAACGTCGTCGTCGTCGACGGTGTCGTGACGCTGTGGGGTCTGGTCGACAGCGAGGCCAAGAAGAAGGCTGCCGGCGTCGCCGCGGAGACGACCGCAGGCGTCAAGGAAGTACACAACAACCTCGGCGTGTCGCCCTCGCAGGTCGGCGCGTACTGATCGACGCTGCATACCGCAGTGCAACGGCCGCTTCGAGCGGCCGTTTTCGTTTCACGGCAGGCGCAGGTGCACGCGGCTGCCGGCCGCACCGGCCACCACTTCCAGGCGCACGTCCATGCGCTCGCGCAGTTCGGCCACGTGCGAAATCACCCCCACCAACCGGCCAGCCTGCTGCAAGTCGATCAGCGTGGACAGCGCGAAATCCAGCGCTTCCGGATCGAGCGTGCCGAAGCCCTCGTCGATGAACAGCGTTTCCATCTGGATGCCGCCGGCGCGCGACTGCACCACGTCGGCCAGCCCCAGCGCCAGGGACAGCGCCGCCTGAAAACCCTCGCCGCCAGAGAGCGTGGAGGCGGGCCGGCTGCTGCCGGTGTAATGGTCGAACACCTCCAGATCCAGCCCGCCGGCGCTGCGCCCGTCCTTGAGTTCCTGCACGCGGCGCAGTTCGAAGCGGCTACGACTCATGCGCAGCAGGCGCAACGAGGCCGCTTCGAGCACCTCGTCGAGCAGCGTCGCCAGCACGAAGCGCTGAAAGCTCATGTTGAAGCGGTTGCTGCCGCGCGCCACCTCGGCCAGCCGGCCCGCCACTGCGTACTGCCGCTGCAGCGCGCCGGCCTGCGCAGCCAGTTCATCGAGCGCGGCGAGACTCTTGTCCGCCGCCTCCACCCTGCCCGTCGCGTCGCGGGTGGCGAGCAGCGCGGCTTCAAGCGCCTTGACCGACGCATGGGCTGTCGCCTCGAGCGCAGGCAGATCCGGCGTGCCGCCTTGTACGGCAACCGCCTGCGCAGCTTGCGTGGCGCGCTGCAATGCCTGGTCCGCGGCCTGCTCGGCCGAGCGCGCGGCGGCCAGCGCGTTGGCGGCCTCCTGCGCGGCGCGCACCGCCTGTGCGAGCGCATCTTCGAGCGTCTTGCGTTCGGCGCGCACGCGGGCGACTTCCGCTTCGAGCGCGGCCGCCGAGGACAAGTCCTGCGGCAACTTGCGCTGCAGCAGCACCGCCTCCGCGTCGGCCCGCGTCGCCTCACCCTCGGCGCTCTGGCGCGCAGCCTCGGCCTTGCGCACCGCTGCCTCAGCTTCACCAATGGCCTGCTCGCAGGCGGGTAAGTCACGCTCCAGCTCCGCGAGCCGCTGCGCAGCGGACTGAGCCGCTTTCAGCTCGCTCTGCAGGACGGCCGGATCGGGCGTTGCCGCCGTGTCGCGCGCCAGTTCGCCGGCCGTGGCCCTCAGGCTCTCCACCTGCTTGTCGGCGTCGTGACGGCGCGACAGCGCCGCCTCGCGCACGGTGGCCGCCTTGCGCACCGCCTCGCGGGCCTCGCGCAGCGCGGCCTCGGAAACCAGGTCGGTGCTTGCGCGGGCCGGCGCGGGGTGCTCGCGGCTGCCGCACACCGGACACGGCGCGCCGGTCAGCAAACCGGCGGCGATCAGGCCGGCCTGCGCCGCGCTCCAGGCGCGTTCGACGTCGTCCTGCCGCCGCTGCGCGTCGGCCAGTGCGGCGTCGGCCGCCGTCACTGCCTTCGCGGCCTCGCTCAGCCGACCCTCGACACCGGCCAGATCCTTGCGCAGTTGCGCGAGCCGCGCCTGCCGCTCGCGCGCGGCCTGCGCATCCTTGAGGCGGTGCGCCAGCACCTCGGCGCGCGCCGCCAGCGCCTGCACTTGCTCGCGCTCGTCGCGCCGCGCCTGCAGCGTCTTGCGCACGGCCGCGAGTGCGGCCTCCCCACGCTCGCGCTCGGCTCCGGCCGCGTCGCGCTGCTTTGCCGCCGCGTCGCGGCGCGCCAGTGCCTGCGCCAGTTCGGTGACGGCCGGCAGCAGCGCTTCGAGTTCGTTGAGGCGTTTGGCAAGCGCCTCACGCTCGGATGCGCGGGCGTTTTCGGTCGTCAACCGCGCGTCGGCCAGCACCTGAGCTTGTGCAGCGGACTCGCGCTGGCGCGCGGCCTCCTGCAGGCGCGGCGCCGCCTGGGCACGTTCGCGCTCGGTCTGCACGGCGGCGCGGGCGCGCTCAAGCGTCTGGCGGGCGGCAGCATCGCGTTCGCGTGCGCTCTTTTCGGCCTCGCGATGCCGTTCGACCTCGGCCACCAGTTGCGCGCGCCGCGTCTTGAGCGCATCCACGCTGTCGCAATCGGCATGCTGCAACAAGGTCTCGCGCCGCGTCTGCGTCTCGCGGCCGGCGGCTTCGAGCGCGCGGGCGCGCTCCTTGAGCGCATCGGTCAGATCGCTGCAGATGCGGGTGCGGAACAGGGTCTCGAGAATCTCCTCGCGCTCACCGGAGCCGGCCGTGAGCAGTTCGCGGAAGCGCCCCTGCGGCAGCACGATGACCTGGCGAAATTGTGCGCTGTCGAAGCCGAGCAGGCCGCGCACGGCATCGAGCACCTTGCCCGGCTGAGTGGCGAGGCTTTTCCAGTCGGCACCGGTGAGCCGGTCGAGCTGCGCCTCGGCTTTGGCCTCGGTCCAGCCGTCGCCGCGCCGCCGCGGCCGTTGCTGGGCAGGCTTGCGCGTGACGCGATAACGCTCCATGCCGAGCGCGAACTCCAGTTCGACCTCGGTTTCCAGCTCCGCCGGGGCGTGGTCGCTGCGCATCGCGCGCGCATCGCGCTCGCCGCCGGAGGTGTCGCCGTACAGCGCGAAGCACAAGGCGTCGAGCAGCGTGGTCTTGCCGGCGCCGGTAGGGCCGTGGATGAGAAACAGCGCGCGCTCGCCCAGCCGCGTGAAGTCCACGCGCTCGCGCGCAGCGAACGGACCGAAGGCCTGCATGGTGAGGATCAGCGGCTTCATCGCACCTCCCGCGCCGCATGCGCGAGGCCTTCGAGCGCCTCGTCGAGCAGGGCCCACTGCGCCGCGTCGAGCGGTGCATCGGCGACTTCGCGGAAGAAGTCGGCGAACAGCGCACGTGTGTCGAGTTCGCGCGAACGCGCGCTCCCTGCCGCGCCGCCGCCGGCGGCCGAGAGCACGGTGCGCTCGCAGCCGAGCACATTGGGCCAGACCTCGCGCAGGCGCGCCATCGGGTCGAGCAAGGCGCCGCGATCGGTGAGGCTGGCGAAAACGTAATCCTCACGCGCGGCATCCCCGGCCGAGGCGGCGATAAGGCCCTCCAGCGTGCCGCTGACCACGCGCAGGTCGCGCAGCGGCGTGAGCGCGATTTCCTCGATCTCCAATTCGCCCGGCGCGCCGAGTTCGACCAGCGACACACTCTTGGCGTGTTCGGCCTCGGACAAGGAGTACTTCAGCAAGGAACCGGAATAGCGCACGTGATCGGCGCCAGCACGTTGCGGCCGGTGCAGGTGGCCGAGCGCGACATAGCCGAAGTCTGCGAACAGGCGCGCATCGACCGCGCCGCTGCCACCCACCGACAGCGGCCGCTCGGAATCGCTCTCGGCACCTCCCGCGACGAAGGCATGCGCCACGACCACGCTGCGCGCGCCGGCCGGATGCGCGGCGCGCACGCGGTCGAGCAACGCCGCCAGCGCCGCCTCGTGGCCGGAAATCTCCACGCCGAGCGCGTCACGCACCAGCGCCGGTTCAGCATACGGCAGCGGATGGACGACGACGCGGCCCCAGGCGTCGTCAAAGGCCACACCCGCGCTCGGCGCATCGACGCGCCCGACGATGGTGAGCCCGCGTGAAGCGAGCAGGCGCGCGCCAAAGCCGAGGCGGTCCGGACTGTCGTGGTTGCCGGCGATGACGATGGTCGGCACGCCCTCGCCCAGCACGATGCGCGAGAGTGTGTCGTCGAGCAGATTGACCGCCTCGGCCGGCGGCACGGCGCGGTCATAGACGTCGCCGGCGATCAGCACCGCATCGGGCCGGGTGTCGCGCACGAGTGCCACGAACTGGTCGAGCACGTGCGCCTGATCCTCGATCAGCGAGCGACCATGGAGGATGCGACCGAGGTGCCAGTCGGCGGTGTGGAGGAATCGCATGCGGGGCCTTCAATGAAATCGGCCCCGATGATGGGCGCGCCACGGCGGGTGCGCAAGCGGCGGCGAGCTTGCCGCGGATCACCCGCTCAGAGCACGCCCTCGATGGCCGCGCGCAATTCCTGCGCGCCCGGCTCGACGCGGCTCGGGAAAGCCGCGACCACGCGCCCCGAACGATCGACCACGTACTTGTGGAAGTTCCATTGAGGCTGCTCGCCGGACTGGCGCGCCAGTTCGCGAAACAGCGGGTGGGCGCCCTCCCCGCGCACGGGGATGGTGGCGAACATGTCGAAGGTGACGCCGAAATTCACGAAACACACCTCGGCCGCCTTGGCCTCGTCCTTCGCTTCCTGGTTGAAGTCGTCGGATGAGAAACCGAGCACCTTCAGGCCCTTGTCGGCGTATTCCCTGTGCACTGCTTCCAGCCCCTCGAACTGGCGCGTGAAGCCGCAGTGGCTGGCGGTGTTGACGATCAGCAGCGGCTGGCCGGCATAGCGGTCGAGCTCGACCGTCTCGGGCGAATGCAGGCGGCGCAGTTCATGACCGAGCAGTGCGTCGTCACCCGCAGCGGGCAACGAAGTGACTACGACAGCGGCAGCAACAAACATTGAACGGGCAAACTTCATGGTGGCTCCCTCCGACCCGGCGCAACACGCCTTTTGACAAACACGGGCGCTTCGACCACGCTTGCGCGCTTTCGTGCCCGTGCCGCATTGCACCATGGAAGCCCTGCTCTGGTATCAGTACGTCCTGATCGGACTCATCTTCGTGTGGAGCGGTTTCGTCCGCTCCGGGCTGGGCTTCGGCGGCGCCGCGCTGGCCCTGCCCTTCCTGCTGCTGGTGGTCAACGACCCGCTGGTGTTCCTGCCCATCGTGGCCGTGCATCTGCTGATCTTCTCCAGCCTCATCGCATGGAAAGGCCACCGCGCGACAAAGGCTCGCGCAAGTGACGACCCGGCCGCCAGCAACATCGACTGGGCGTACCTGAAGTGGTCGCTGAAGGTCATGATCGTGCCCAAGATCATCGGCGTGCTCGGCCTGCTTACGCTGCCGCCGCGCGTGATGAGCACCATCATCTTCACCATCGTCATCGCCTACGCCATCGGCTACGTGCTTAACAAGCCCATCCGCAGCACGGGGCGCAAGCTCGACTTCGTGCTGCTGTCGCTGGGCGGCTACGCCAGCGGCGCATCCCTGATCGGCGCGCCGCTGATCGCCGCCGTGTATGCCTCGCACGTGGCCAAACACCAGCTGCGCGATACGCTGTTCGTGCTGTGGTTCATCCTGGTGGTCATCAAGATGGCCTCGTTCCTGATCGCGGGCGTGGATCTGCAACTCATCCACCACCTGTGGCTGCTGCCCTGCGCGTGGATCGGCCACCTGTTCGGCGAACGCTTCCACAAGCACATCGTCGCCGCCGAGACACCGCTGTTCTTCCGCGTACTCGGCACCGTGCTGATCGCAGTCAGCCTGATCGGGATCTTCTGGCAACCGAGCTGAAGATGACGCTTGTGCGCTAGTCGGGAATAACGATGATGCTGCGATTCTGGAAATAACAGGTACCGCCGCTGCTCTCCATTCGATAATCGACGGAGAATGTGCGAGTGCCTTCAGCCAGGCCGCTGACGCGGTACGTGACGCTGCCGTATTGCCAGGCGTTGACGTGCAGTCCCGACAATGTACTGCCGTCGCCGCTGCGATACGGGCTGCCATCGATGGTCAGGCGCATGTAACAGGACGCATCGAGGTCGTAGGCCTCACTGCCGCGAATGCCTGCGGTCAAGGTCACCAACGCGTTTCCGCTCGCGGAAACGGGTACCGCCACGGAGGGGCCACCGGCGAGCGCGGCGTAGCTGGTGCTCGTACGAGAGACCTGAGCCAGGGCTTCGGCAGAATAGACGGTCGCACCCCCGCCGGGATCTCCCTGGGGCCCGGTGGGGCCAGTCGCCCCCTGAGGGCCCGTTGGACCCGTGGCCCCGTCCAAACCATTCGTTCCGGCCGGGCCCTGGACGCCCTGCTCGCCCTGCGGACCGGTCGGCCCCTGGATGCCTTGTTCCCCCTGTGGACCGGTGGGACCGGCCTCGCCCTGTGCGCCCGTCGGACCCGCTTCTCCCGTCGGACCGGTGGCTCCGGCCTCTCCCGTGGGGCCGGTCGGCCCCACCAGCGAGACGCCCGCCCCCCAGGCACCGGCCGTCTTCGGGCCGAAGAGCAGGTTGTCGTCGGTGTCGATGTAGAAATCACCGTCCGCACCGTCGCCGCCGGTCGGGGAAGCCGTGCCGCTCAACACCGTGCGACCGTCCGTGCCGGCCTCGCCGGTGACGCCCGTGGGACCGGTCGGGCCAGTGACACCGGTGGCACCGTCCGCGCCATCGGCACCCGCGATGCCCTGGATGCCCTGCGGTCCGGTCGGGCCCTGAATGCCTTGTTCCCCCTGTGGACCAGTGGGACCGGCCTCTCCCTGTGCGCCCGTCGGACCCGCTTCTCCCGTCGGACCGGTGGCTCCGGCCTCTCCCGTTGGGCCGGTCGGCCCCACCAGCGAGACGCCCGAACCCCAGGCACCGGCCGTCTTCGGGCCAAAGAGCAGCTTGTCGTCCGTGTCGAGATAGAAGTCGCCGTCCGCACCGTCGCCGCCGGTCGGTGAAGCCGTGCCGCTGAGCACCGCCGTGCCGTCCGCGCCCGCCTCGCCGGTCGGGCCTGCCACACCCTGAATGCCTTGTGCACCTTGCGGGCCGGTCGGACCGGCCTCACCCTGTGCCCCGGTCGGCCCCGTCGGGCCGGCTTCTCCAGTGGGGCCGGCCGGGCCGATCTCGCCCGTCGGACCGGTCGGTCCGGCCTCGCCTGCGGCAAGCACCCCTTCCGCGCAGTTGAGCAATTCTCCGCTCGCCGAGTCGTAACAGGTGACGCGATCGCCGGAATCCGCTGCGGACGGCAGCCCGTGGATAAAGACTTCACCGGTGGACCGCACCTCGGTGCGCGGCGTCGTCCGATCGTGATCGGTCACGATGACCGACCGCCCCGGTGCCGGCGCGTGAACGACGTCGCCCGCTGCAAGCACGGTGCCCGAATGGGCGAATACGGTCGCCACGGCAACCGCGAGGGGCTTTCTGGAAAATCTCTTCACGGCCATGACATTTCCCTTCAAATTCGCTTGAGCGTTTCTTCCCGTGGCAGGATGAGACGACGTCGCACGACAACCCACAGGAACATCACGATTGGCAGCAATCCCAGACTGACCGGCGCCATTGCCGGGATTCCCGTCACGCCTGAGCGGACGATACGAACGTCATCGAACTGTGCTTCTCCGATGACCAGGGCATCGGGTCCGAGCACGATGGCGGCGTTTCCAGGTCCGGACGAAGTCAGACGGTTCTGGTTGCCAAGATCGAGTTCGCACTCGACATGGACTGGCCCGTTCGTAGGCAACCGGTACTCGATGCTCGAGCCAAGCTGCAGTTTGCAGAAGCTCGCAGGCTCGACGATCACCGGGCTGCTGCTGCAACTGCCGTCCAGACGGACCGTGCTCGAACCCGGCAGAAAGATACCGGGGGTGCGCCAACTTCCTCCGACCCGGATCAGCCCGTCACCGGCATCAAGAATGCCGGGCACGTCCACTTCGCTGGCCTGATCGATTTCGCCGGTGCCCAGCAGCAGGGTGCCGGCGACGTACAAGTCATTGCAGTTGAGGCCGGTGTAGGCGCCGCTCATCGGCACCACTGCTTCAGGCCCGATGCTGTAGGCGCCAGGCACTTGAGCCTGCGCAGAACCACCGACGAACCAAGCAGCGCTTGCCACCCCGAGCGAGCACGCAAGGCCCTGCGCCCACGTCCGTCTTCGCCCGAACGGCGACGATGCATCGAACAAACGGGCGAAACGGAGCGCAAGGGTTCTCATGGGCCCGGATCATTCCCGACTTCGAGCACGCCCACAATCGGTCAACTTCTGACCGCAAGCACAAGTTCACACGCACTGCAGGGACAAATTCACACGAACCGGGAATGCGCGAAGCAAATCGTGGCCACGGACAACGTGCACGCACCTCGCGGCGGGCCACCTGTGCGGCGAAAGCATCGTCGAACCTCACCAGAAGGTTCGCTTCGACCAGCGGGATGCAGATTTCCGATTCAAGCGGCATCGTTGCCGGTCGCAGGCGATCCGTCCAATCCGGGCGCCCGCTCTCACCGAGCGAACTGGGACATGCCGTTCAGTGCATAGGCATTTGATTCGGCGTCATCGCGCTGCGAAGTGAGTCTGCCGATGTGCATGCAAGTGATGGCGTCGATAAAGGCACTCTTCAGTCCGGTTTGTGTATAGCGTTGCGCAAACTCGAACTCGAAATGGCCGGACGCATCATCGAACGGTCCGACCGAGAGCATCGCGTCCGTACGCATCAGGGACGGTCGGAGAGAAAAATGCGGCCACCATACATTGCTCAGCGCGCCGGGTCGGTTGCGGCGAAAGAAGCGCTCTCGCTCGTCGTGCTCCGGCAGGTACTCGTGCTCGACATAGCGCGAAGCACTCGTTCGGAGGCGACGCACCACTCCGCCAACCAGTTCGCGATCATCAAGAGTTTCGGCGTAGTTGCGATTGAACAGCACCTGTGCGACATCCTCACGCGCCTCGAGCACCTGACGGGCGCGTGCGATATAGGCCGTCGTCACGAAGAAGTGCCAGTCATCCTCCAGATGCAGCCAGTAAGGTGTATCGACCATGTCACGCAGTCGGTTCATGCTTTTCGCGTGTCCTCTCTCATCTTCATGCTTGAACACGAACTCGAACAACGGGTAGCGCGAGCGCATGCGCTCGCAATCGGCGGCATCGGAGTTGTCGTCGATGCACACGAAGCGCGAGACGGCCTCCAGGTCCAGGCAGCAGTTCAGGAATGAATCGACCGTCTTCTCGAACAGGGCAAGCCGCTTGCAGGAGGTGATGGTCAGCGTGACGTCGCCGTCGCGCCGCCCGTTGTGCAAGCTGTGCGCAATCTCGGCGATCTTCTCGCGCGGGTGCTGCAAAGTTCGTCGCGCGACCGCGGGCACCGCATGGTCGCGGTTGGCCTCGACCCGCGCGCGCTGCCCTTCGGGCAGGCGATCTTCGTCGAGCAGACGCTGGCACAGTTCGAAGCTGCGAACACGATCACCCGTCCAGTAGGCCGCGATCGCGGCCTCGTCATCAGCCTTCCACTCATAGGTCGCGGCATCGACGAACAGGATGTCGTCGGGGCGACCGATGCCGCGGGCCGCCTCGGCGAACAGCCTGGCCATCGGCCAGGCCTTGCGGCCCCGATACCAGGCGGCGAGCGAGACCAGAGCTTCGGCGCGCACGGGCCGGAACCGGTAGGCAGCGAGATAGGCTTCGGCGACAGATTCCTCATCGTGATCGAGGCGTTGACGCAACCTCGCCGCCTCGTGCATTGCGCACCAGACTTCCTCGTCCCAGCCACCGGCGTCGACGCGGCGCGAATACCAGTCGAGCGCATCTTCCAGCCGGCCGAGGTCGCGCAGCGTCTGGGCAAGATAGAACATGTAGCGCGCACGCAGCGGAGGCGGTGTCGACGCATCGTCGATACCCTCGACGAGCAGCTGGCGGTCGCGCTCGAACTTGTCCGCCTTGCAGCCGCCATCGCCGCGATCATCGATCCACACGGCTTCCAGCCGCTCGCGTGCCTGTGCCTGTTCGCAGGTCCAGTATTCGTGCGTGACGCCCACGCAGCGCCACGGCAGCGAAGCGCGGATCAGCCGCGTGTTCCAGTATTCAAGCCCGCCCTGACGCTGACGCACCAGGTATTGATCCGCGCACAGGGCCGTCTTGTCCCAACCGCGCTCGACGCGCAACACCATGTCTGCATCGAGCAGCAGCAGGTAGTCGGCCTCGGGAAAGGCCTCGCGGGCGAGCCAAAACGACAGGCTGCGGTTGTAGCCGAAATCACGAAACGGCGCGTGATGCACGCGTACCGGGACGCCCCGCTCGCGCCCCCAGGTTTCGATCGCTGCGGGCGTGTCATCATCCGATCCGGTGTCACAGATCGACACGCAGTCGACCACGGGCAACAGGGCATCGAGACAGCGCGCGACATTGCGGCTTTCGTTGCGGAAGATCGCGCACAGGCAGATGATCGTCATGATGCCTCGTGTTTCCCGACGCACCCGAAGTCACGGCGCGCCGCCCGCTCCTCGGACTGCGAACTCATTCACGCACCGAGAATACCGGAAGCTTCCAGCCAAACGCGATCGCGCCAAACCGGATCGCAAGCACTGCAACACCGCCCGCCAGCGACGCCCAGCCCGTCGATACACCGGCCGCAATCAGGCCGACGAGCAGCAGCGCGCCAGCCCAGGATGCGGTCGCATACAACGGGCCCGAGAACACCAGCGGCACCTCGTTGCACAGCATGTCGCGCAGGATGCCGCCGAACACACCGGTGATCACGCCCATCAGGCTGGCCACCAGCCAGTGGGCACCGACATCCAGCGCCGCCTGGGTGCCGATCACGGTAAACAGCGCCAGCCCGAGCGCATCGGGCAGCAGGAACAGGCGAGCGGGCAATCGCACCAGACGGACCAGGATAAAGGTCGCCAGCCCGGTAGCGATGGCAGCGATCAGATACGCCGGGTCGTCGATCCAGAACACCTTGCGGTCGAGCAGCACGTCACGCAAGGAACCGCCGCCCAGCGCCGCAGCAAGCGCCACCACGACCATGCCGAACAGGTCGAAAGGCTTGCGCCCCGCCTCGAGCACGCCGGATGCGGCATTGACCATGACCGCAGCCAGTCCGACACCGTAGAGAATGACGGCCAGATCCATGCGCGACCGAACCTCAGCGGATGAAATCCATCAGAATCTTCCCGGCGGAGTACCGACCTCACGCCGACGACGTCTCGTGCCTGCATTCGGCCAGCTCAGCGGTTTCATGCCTCGTCTCCTGTGTCGCGCAGCCCATCACCGGCACTGGCGCAAGATTACCAGCGTCAGGCGGCGACCGGCGCGCGCATGCGTGAGTCCTTGTGCGTCGCCCGGCCCCGCCGCTGCGGTCCAGGGTGCAATCGCCTATGATGGGTGTGGCTTGACTGCTGGACAGAGTGCGCTCCCCGCAGCACCATGGATCTCGGGATGACGGCTTGTCCGGATACCAGCGGTCGCCCTCGACGGAGCAAGGCCTTTGGCAAACGACCAGATCGAATTCGAGCATTCGCTGATCCGGGCCATCCACGAAGCCTCTCCGGACGGCATCCTCGTGGTGGACGAGCATGGCCGCGTGGCCTCCTACAACCAGCGTTTTCTCTCCATATTCGAACTCGACCTGAGCGCACTGCGGGACGCACACGACGGCCCACTGCACGACGACATGCTTCTGGATGGCGCGCTGCAGGTAATCAGCAACCCCACGGCTTTCCTGCAGCGGGTGCGCGAACTGTATGCCGACCCGACCATCCGCGACATCACCGAAATCGATCTGATCGACGGCCGCACGCTCGAGCGCCATTCGACGGCACTGTGGACCGACGACCAACGCTATCTGGGTCGCGTATGGTTCTTCCGCGACATCACCGAACGCAAACGCCACGAGCAACTGCTCGAAGCGCAATCGCAGCGCGATCCACTCACCGGCGCGGCCAACCGCCGATGCTTCTTCGTGCGCGCCGACGCCGAGTTCGCTCGCGCGCAACGCGCCGGACATCCCTTGGCCATGATCATGCTCGACATCGACCGGTTCAAGGACATCAATGATCACTGGGGACATGCGGCGGGCGACCAGGTCCTGAAGCATTTGTGCACCGTGGCGAGGAGCGTCGTGCGCGAGACCGACCTGTTTGGCCGGATCGGCGGCGAGGAGTTTGCGGTGGTCGCACCGGATACCGACCACGCCGGCGCGATGCGGCTCGCGGAACGACTGCGACAGCAGATCGGCAACGGGAACGCACGCCATGGAGACGATTTGATCGCATACACCGTCAGCGCCGGCGTCGGTACGCTGAGAGCAGACGACCACTGCGCCGAGGATGTGCTCGAACGCGCCGACCAGGCGCTCTATGCGGCCAAGCGAGCTGGCCGCAACCGCGTGATGAGCGAGTAGCTCGGCAAGCTGCAGGTAGCTACCGACTCCCGCGCCATGCGCTATGCTGGGCGCGCCACCGCCTCTGCGGCAAAGGAGAGTGCATGCAAGTGCGCAGTGAACGCGTAATCGCGTTCTACGATGAACGACTGCTGGCCCACCAGCCCGACCCCAACGGCGTCTTTCTTTCCAGCCGAGTAGAGAAGCGCGTGCGCGAAGTCATCGCGTCGCTGGGCGTGCCGTGGAAGTATCCGGAGCACCCCGGGCGGCTGCAGGCAATCCGTCAGCTGCTTGAAGTCGAACCGGTTCCAGGCGTTTGCTTCGAAACCGCGCGTGCCGCCACCCGCGGCGAACTCGGGCGCGTGCACACCAACTCCTATCTCGACGACTTCTACGCCTTGCGCGGCAAGAGCGCGTGGCTCGACGTCGATACAACAGCAGTTTCCCCTGGCAGCGTCGAGGCTGCCGAGGTCGCCGCCGGCATGGCCATCTCCGCGGTTGAGGCGGTCGTGGCCGGGCGCTGCGAGAGCGCCTTCGCGCTGACCCGCCCGCCCGGCCACCACGCCGAAGCCGTGCGCGCGCGCGGCTTCTGTCTGCTCAACAACATCGCCGTTGCCGCCGCCCACGCACAGGCCGAACTCGGCTGCTCACGCGTACTCATCGTGGATTGGGACGCCCACCACGGCAATGGCACCGAGGAAATCTTCCGGGCAGATCCGGAAGTACTGTTCTTCGACGTGCATCGCGCCGCGCCCTTCTACCCGGGCGGCGGCCGACTCGAGGACGTCGGTGTGGGTCTGGGCGAGGGGCGCACGGTCAACGTGCCGCTACCGCCCGGCGCAGGAGACGCCGCCTTCGTTAAGGCCTTCCGCGAGATTCTCGTACCGGCCGCCGACTGGTTCCGCCCGGATCTGGTTCTGGTGTCCGCCGGTTTCGACCCGCACTGGCACGACCAGGCGCTGACGGTGACCCACGCCGGCTTTGCCGCCATGACCACCATCGTGCGCCAAATCGCCAGAGAGCACTGCGACGGGCGTCTCGCGCTGGTACTCGAAGGCGGCTACAACCTCGATTCGCTCTCGCGCGGCGTGCGCACCGTACTGGAGGTACTCGCAGGCGACGACGCGCCCGACGCGCCACCGTGCGGCGTCGCCGAGGTCGAGGCCGCCGCGGTCTTCCATCGCGACGCCTTCATCGCGCCCGACGAGTGACGGTCAACGAAAAAAGGCATCCGTTCGGATGCCTTTTTTCTGATACTGGCGCGCTCGGCAGGATTCGAACCCACGACCCCCTGGTTCGTAGCCAGAAGGTGGGTGCCTTTCTGAAATTTAATCACACTTAACAGTCTGTTATTTTTCAGTACGTTATTGCGCCTCCCTCCTTAACGGGCTAGCATCAAAATTAACGAAATTTGATAGCCCGTGCTAGCCCGGTGCTAGCCCGCAGCCTTGAGGAGCGCATGACCAACCGCCTGTTGTTCAACAAAGGGGTAGTGGCTACCCTGCCCTGTCCCGACCGAGGGCGAGCCACCTACTACGACGAAAAGGTGCCGAAACTGGCCCTGCGCGTCACGGCGGCTGGGACCCGAACCTTCTACGTCATCAAGCGCGCCGACGACGGCATGGCATGGGTGAAGCTCGGCACGTTCCCCGACATGACCGTCGAGCAGGCCCGCAGGGAAGCCGAGCGCAAGCTGGGCGAATTCGCGGGCGGCCTGAACCCTGCCAAGGCTCGACGTGAGGCTAAGCAGCGCATCACGCTCGGCGAGGCCTTCGAGCGGTACATGCGCCTGCACGTCGTCCCGCACGGCATCCGGCGCGCCAACGACATCCGCGCCCTGTGGGAACGCTGCGTCGGCACCATGCCAGACCTGCCCGCGAAGAAGCACGGCAGGAAGCGCACGAAGCACCCGGCCGGCGTGGATTGGTCCGCCCGCAAGCTCGAGCAGATCGACGCCGCCGACATCCGCACGCTGCACGCCGAGGTCGGCGCACATCACGCCACCTTGGCGAACCGCACGGTCGAGGTCTTGCGCGCCGTGTTCAACCACGCCCGCCAGCATGGCTACGAGGGCGCGAACCCGGCCGAGGACATCAAGCCGTTCCGCGAGAAGAAGCGCGACCGCTTCATCCAACGCGACGAACTGCCGCGCTTCTTCCTGGCGCTGTCGCAGGACACGTCGGCCGACTTTCGGCATTTCGTGCTGCTATCCCTGCTGACCGGCGCGCGGCGCGAGAACGTCTTGTCGGCTCGCTGGCAGGACATCGATCTCGAACGTGCTGTCTGGCGTATCCCCGAGACCAAGAACGACGAGCCGGTGACGGTGCCGCTGGCCATCCAGGTACTCCGGGCGCGCACCCCTCGTCGATCGGGATTCGTGTTCCCGGCGAAGTCGGCGACCGGCTACATGTCGGCACCGAAAAAACGCTGGGCGACGCTGTTCGACCGCGACGAACTGGCGCAGCTCACGACGCGTATCGAGGCGGCAGGCGGAAAGCTGGACATCGAGGACAGCGCCAGTCTCGAACGCAAGCTGGAGCGCGCGCGGGCAGTCGCCGCCGACCTGAGCGTCGACACCGACGGCGCCCGCATCGACGACCTGCGTATCCACGACCTGCGACGCTCGCTCGGCAGCTGGCAGGCCATCACCGGCGCCTCGCTGGTCATCATCGGCAAGAGCCTCGGACACAAGAGCCCCGACGCGACGATGATCTACAGCCGATTGCACATCGACCCGGTGCGCGCTTCGGTCACGACGGCGACCGCCTCAATGCTTGAGGCCGCTGGGCTGTCCCCGAAGGCCGACGTACTCGATCTGAAGAAGAAGGGATCCGGAGCATGACGGCGAAGGGGCCCACGCTAGGTGACTACGAAGCGCATGAACGTGACCGGCGGCGCGCAACCCTCGCCGAGATTCTCGACAGTCTGGACGTAGGCCACGCCGAGCGCGCGGCTCTCAAGAAGCTTACCGCGACCGCAGTCCAGAACATTGAGGATCTGCGTACCGTTCTCGATGCATCGCCTGACAACGATGAGAAGAGACGCATAAGCAAGAAGATGAAGATGAACGCAAACAAGCTCCTCGTTGCGACGCGCGCAACGCTCAGCGAAATGGATGCAGATGTTTCACCAGCGCAGTTCATCGAGAAGCTTGCGAAGGCGATCAACTACCTGTTCGGTGCGAACAGCCTGATTGGCGCGGTGGAGGCATTAGCGTCGTCCGGCAAGAGCGGGGGGCGCCATTCCACTCATGACAACGGCCCCCGCTCTTACGCGAAGGATCTACTGCAATCTCGTCCGCAAATGGAAAGAAAAGACTTCATCGCTGCCATGAAGGAACAATACCCGGACGGCAAACCTAGCCCAAGATCGTTCTATCGCTGGTGGGAGGAGTATCGCCAGTAGATTTTGACACAAGGCCTTGTGTCCGCACCCCTGCAACTTCCTTAACCCGATATTCGCACCAACCCCGAACGTTAATCGGGATTCTTGGACGCGAATATGGATACGACGGAACTCATCGGTACTCAGCGCGACGCCAGCCACGATCAGCTGGTCGACCCCATGTCGGCCGCCGAGCTGCTCGGCGTCACTGAAGGCACACTCAGCGTGTGGCGCTGCACAGGGCGCTACAACCTGCCGTTCGTCAAGGTAGGCGCGAAGGTCCGCTACCGCCGCTCGGACCTGCTTGAATGGCTAAAGCGCCGCACGCGCCAATCCGGCGCCACGGCGTAAGGGGGGCAACCATGACCCCCAGACACGCAAAAGCCCGGTGCCAGCCGGGCTCTCACGAAACTGCAGACGACGCCCACATTCTTGACCGCATCCCCACGGAAATCAAGCGCCGCCAGCAACGCGGCCACACTGCCATCGCGGGCGCGCTGTTCGTGGCCGCCGTCGGGCTGGTGTTGATCGTGCGGGGGTGCCTGCAATGATCCGCGGACTCATTTCCGGCGAACTCGTCGCCGACCCCCAAGAGCGCACCGCACGCAACGGCTCGACCTTCGCACTGTGCCGTGTTTCCGTGCCGCAGGGCGACGCAGGCAGAATCTATTGCAGCGTCATCTGCTTCGACGACAACGCTGTCGCACGCCTGCTGCAGTTGAAGACCGGCGCATCGGTGAGCATGGCCGGCACCCTGAAGGTCGGCATCTGGACGCCCGACAACGGCGGCGAGACGCGGCCGACTCTCGACCTGCAGGCCGACGAGATCGCGGCGACGACGCCCAGGCCGAAGGCGAAGAAGTCGCGCGCCGCACGCGTAGCTGACCGCGACGCCGACGTCGATTGGCTAGGGGCTTGATCATGACTGCCGCCACCATCGACCGCCCCCGAGTCGCGGCAAAGCGCCTGCCTGCCTTCGCGCGCGAGCTCGACGCACTCCGACGCAGTGGGCATCGCCCGGCCGGCGAAACCGTCCTGCTGCACCTGGACAGCTGGCCACCGCGACAACACCGGACGCGCTCGCCTGACGGCGACGAGATCATCGTCCCGGGCCCAGCACCGCAAGTTCGATGGCCGCGCGTCACGGTGCCGAGCGATGCCGATCCCGAGGAACTGCGCTTCGACTTCCTGCGAGACCTGGACGTGCTCGTCGCACACCGTCGAAGTCGCACCACACCGCAGCGGCTTCGCGCGCTCCTGCGCGAGTTGCTGGCTGCCAACGCCCGGGCTGTGGTCGTTCTCGATGAAGACCTTGTGCCGCCAAAGCTGTGGCACGTGAAATCGATCACGCGCGGCGTGGAGGTAAGCCTGTGACCGCCACACCGAAATTCACAGCGGTCCCCGATCCTGCACCGCCGCCACGCCGCTACCGACTGCTGACGGCCGAGGATCTCGCATCCAGGCCACCCATGCGCTGGCGCGTCAAGGGCGTGCTGCCGGAGACAGGCCTGGCCGCAATCATCGGCGCATCCGGTTCGGGCAAGTCCTTCCTCGCCCTGTCGATGCTCGCTGCGATTGATGCCGGCGGCGAATGGTTCGGTCATCAGGTGCGTCGGTGCCCGGTCGTCGTGCTGGCCCTTGAAGGGCAGGAAGGCGTCGCGAAGAGAATCACGGCCTACCAGGCGCACACCGACCATCGCCTGTCCGACCAATTCCGTGTCATCGCCGAGAGCTTTTCCCTACTCGACATTCGCGACCGCCCGGATCTGGTCGAGACGCTGCGCGAGGCTGGATTGACTGATGGCGTTCTCGTGATCGACACCCTGAATCGCGCCGCTCCGGGTGCCGACGAAAACTCGTCGGTCGACATGGGCCACCTGATCGCCGCGTGTGCGGGCCTACAGGAGCAACTCGGCGGCCTCGTGCTTATCGTGCATCACAGCGGCAAAGATGCCAGGAAGGGCATGCGCGGCCACTCGTCGCTGTTTGCGGCGCTCGACGCCGTGATCGAAGTCAGCCGCGAGAATGATGTTCGCTCGTGGTGCATCGCGAAGTCCAAGGACGGCGAGGACGGCCTGGAGCACCCGTTCAAGCTTCAGGTGACGGAACTCGGAACGGACGAGGACGGAGACAGCATCACCTCGTGCGTAGTCGAGCCGGCCGAGCCAGTTGCCAACGGTGTGCGCAAGGCGAAGCTTCCGGGAGGCGGAAACATGCGCGTCGCCTACGACGCCGTGTGCTCCGCGCTCAAGTCCGCCAGCGACTACGGCAAGGGCGGTGCGCCACCGACGCGCCCATGCATCACTCTCGAGCGCGCACTTGAGGCCATCGGACCGAAGCTGCCCGTCGAATCCAAGCGCCAGCGCGAGCGCGCACAGTCGGCAATCACCAGCCTGACGGGCAAGGGCGTACTCGCTTTCGAAGGAGGCTGGCTATGGCTCCTGTAATCGTCGGCGGTTCCGGTTTCCCGATTCCCGCCCCTTTTAAAGGGGGGGCGGGAAAATCGGGAACGGGACAACGGAACCCGAACTGCCCGAAAAACGGGAATTCGGGAAAAACGGGAAACACCGCACCCGAACCACGAACCGCCAGCCACTGGCTGCTGCATTGGCTGACCCGCGATCCAACCATCACCCGCTATCAGGAGCCGGTGCCGCTGGCCCGCGTCCTCGGCGAACACCATGGCGCCGTCGCGGCCGAACCCTGTGAGGAAGGCGCGCTGTCGGAGGAATACGCGCGCGCGTAGACCGCAACGAGCCGAGCCCCCGAGCCACCACGGAGAACAATCACGATGAAGCCTCACGAGAACCGAGACCGCGACGAGGCGCAGAAGCGCCGGATGCGGAAACGCGCTCGTCGAACCCTGGCGCGCATGCGTCCGATGGACGACTGGATCGGCGACCTGAGCCCCGAGCTACACGCCACGATCTCGCGCGTTGCCGGATCGCCGGAACATTTCTACACGATGATTCTCGACTCGCTGGTTGCCGAGTCCAAGGACCCGGCCCCGAACGCTGTCGAGCTCCAGGCCGACGGCTCGACGAAATTCCGCTGGGAGTGACGATGGCACGCCGAAGCGATATCGATTGGGAGCACGTCGAACGCCTGTACCGGGCTGGCCAACTGACGATCAAGCAGATCGCGGAGGCCTGCAAAGTCAGCGACTCGCAGATCCGCGCACGTGCCAAGCGGCACGGCTGGACGCGCGACCTCTCCGACGCGATTCGCGCCCGCACGCAGGCGAAGGTGGCGGCCATCGACGTCAACGCCCTCGTCGAAGAAACGGCGGCCGAATCGGCGGGGAAATCGGCGCGGCAGATCCGGGACGCGGTCGAGTACGCATCCGACGTTGCGGCCGGCGTAGTCGTCCGGCACCGAACGGACATTCAGGCCATGACGGGGCGTGCGGCACGCATCGAGGACATGCTTGAGGCGGCGCTGAAGTCGGGCGAGACGAGCATCGGCGCAGTCGTACGGGCCAGCACGGCGCTCAAGGCATTGATCGACGCCCGGGCGAAGCTGATCGAGAAGGAACGCCAAGCCTTCGGCCTAGACCGCGATGAAGTACCCGACAGGCAGCCGGTGACGGAGTTGTCCGACGAAGAACTGTATGAGCGGGCCGAGGCGCTCCACGCGAAGCTCCGCGCCGAGAGGAACGCCCGCCAGAAGTGAAGATTGACGCTCCCCCGGGCCGGTCAAAACGACCAGCGCAAGCCTGAGGGATGAGGCGGTGCCAGGGTTCGAACCGGCCATCTAGCCCCTAACGCATCGGGGGCCGCCTCCCCCAGGGAGGATCACCGCCTCAACGGAAACCGTAGCACAGGCCGTCGCATGCGCCGCCGAACGATTGACGCCCCCCGGCGCTGGGCGTACAACGTCATCGAGGTCGGAGATAGGGGTCTCACCTAGAGGGCGCGCAGGCGCACCAGGCGACCCATAGGAATCCCGGCCTTACTCCCTCGTTTGCGGAGCATCAGGGGCGCCTCCGCGGCACCTCATTGCGGTTCCGAGTCGGGTACCACGCTGCGCGCGGCAGCGGCCAACTGAGGCATGATCTCCACCGTCTTCTCGGCGATCCAACAAACCCCTTGGCGCGCCGATTCCAACTGCTCGTCACTTACCATCATTGCCTCGGGTGACTTCGGGTGCATGAGCCCATCACGCACGCCGAACGCCACAAGCAACTGCTGGGCGCCGCGCTCACCCATGATCTTGCTCGAAGCAGGTAGTTGGCAGACGGCTCGAACACCGTACAGCGTTCCCTTGATCAGATCTTTGATCCTCGTCCTGTCGGGAACGTCCATCATGTTTTCGGCGAAGAGCTTTCCGTACTTCTCAGGAATTCGGGCAAGGAGAGGCGGGCACAGATACGGCATGACACGAAGAATGAGCAACTGTCCTTCGACGTATGGGCACACGGCCCGGATGTAAGCACGACGGGTTGGCTGACAGTCGAGCTGTTTAACCAACTCCTCGCCAAGAAGAAGGTCCTTGCTGCACTCGTTCGCGACCTGATCAACTCGTTCCAGGTTGCGGCGGATGTTCGCCGACAACTGCTCCGGACAGCAGCCGATCATGTCTTTGTAGAAATCAGCGACGAACCGCTTCGGTTGCTTGGCCATGTTGCGGCTACTTCTCGGGAGTCCGCTGCAGCGCCACGATACCGGCCTCAACCTTCCGCACCGCCTCCAACATCTCCTGCAGCCGCGCCGCCCTGTCGCCGCTGCCGTAGGCCTGTAAGGACTCCGCCACCAGCGGTGACAGCAGGCCGGCCGCTTCCAGCCTGAACGACTGTTCCAGGCGATACACGATTTCCGCGTTCAGCGAACGTCCAGCAGCCTGCCCGGCAGCCTTCAGGCGATCACGCATGCCGTCCGGGAAACGGACGATGTACTTGTCGGCGTGGCGCGACTCGGAATCCTGAGGCTTCTTGTCCATGTCGGCATTTTGCTGGCCTAGTGCCATAAAAACAACTGATGGCAACAGGCCATGTTTTGGTTGACGTATGTGGCCTTAGGCCATAATCTCTGTTCTATGGCGATAGGCCATACACAAGGAGAGCAGCCACATGAGCACCCAAGTACGGCAACCCGCCGACAAGTACATCCTGCGCTTCGAGACGCCCGGCCACCGCGCGCGCCTCAAGGCCTTGGCTGAACGCGAGAAGCGCACCCTCAACAAGCAAATCCTCGCCCTCATCGAAGCCGGCGAGGCCACGCTGTACCCCACCACCCGCAAAGGAGAAGGCAAGTGACCACAGGCAAAGCACGCACCGCCGATTTCGTGACTCCTGCCCTCAAGGACGTCCAGCACACCGGCACCGGATCCACGATGCCCTGCGTCACGCTCTATCGCGATGACGCCAAAGCGATCTTTGACATGCTGCTGGTCGGGCTGTCCAGCCTAGCGGAGATCGATCGCCTGCTGGAGGACTTCGATATCCATGAAGCGCAGAGCAACAACATCCCCGACAGCCTGCGCCCGCTCCGCCCGACCGGAGGGAGCGACACCGTGGCGCAATTTGCCGCCGCGCTGCGCCTCCTGAACAACAGCATCGATATTAACTGAGGGAAACACCATGACCGCAGCCACCAAGCAACGCCCCGCCGACGTTTCGACCGAACAATCGGCGCCCGCCCTGAAAGCCGTCGACAACAACGCGCCGCCCGTCGAGGACGTCGTCTGCTATTTCGGGATCTGCTCGGACGGATTCGACCAACTCGCGGCGATCCTGCGCAGCATCCGGGACGCGGCGAAGGCTGGACATCCGGTATCGCCGGAGCACATCGCGTCGCTGGCGGACGCCGGCTACTACATCGCCGCCGACTCCAGCAATCGGTCCGACTGCTGGCGCGAAGAAGTCCAGACGCACGGCGTGCGCCCGTAGCCGATGCGGCCAAACTGACCAGGAGAATCACCATGAATGCACCGGAACATCGCGCGCCCGTCGCTCCCAACGGCCTGCCGAGCGACGAACGCCAGCCCAACGACAACGGCGTCTCCAGCGAGTGGTGGAGCGTCATGCTGCCCGAGCTCAAGGTCGCCCTGCTCCGAATCGGCCGCACGCATCCCGACACTGAACTCGTGATGCACGCCGCCTGCGACATGCTCAACGAACTCGCCGCCATGCGCAGCGAGATGAAGGTACGCGCCACGGCGGCGCGCTCGCAGCTCAGTCGAGGCGACAGCGACGAGGTCATGCGCCTGCTCGCCTCGATCGAGAAGATCGCCGGGTCGCCGAGCCGTCGGTTCCCGATCACGTTCTCGGAGGAGGTACGCAAGCCGGAAGTACGCAACGTGGTACGCAGCGAAAACGCTGTTTCCGAGCGTCCCGTCACGGAGGCCTGCAACTCATGAACTACGACACGACACCCGTGCTGCTCATCAATCCCGAGGCGACCGAGGCCCAGATCGACAACCACATCGGGCTGCGCCTCGGGCACCTGGAAGCCATGCTCGAGGTCGCGCAGGAAGGCAACGAGGAAGACGGTCTGCAGTCGCTGAACCCGAAGCTTCACGCCGCCTTCTTCCATGCCTGCGCGGCGATCACCCGCGAGGTCGGCGAGCTGCACGATCACCGCAGCCTGCGGGCGTCCGGCATGTCCACCGAAGAAATCGAGCGTGCCACGCGGCGCGCGTCCTGACGGCGATGAACGCTGCAATGGAGATTGCCGGCGACAGCCAGCGGGACGGTCTGCTGGACTTCATCGACGGCGTCCTCTACTACCGTGAAGGCGCGGCGAAGCGCTTCCCTCACGACATGCGCAACCAGGAGGGCATCGACCAGCTGAAGGATCTGCGCAAGCACGTCGAGGCGATGCCGAGTGATGCCCCGATCTTCCGACTGATGGCGCTGGAGCACGACTCAGACCATGCGTTCTCCGCTCGGCTATCCGACTGGCTCGGCAGGCGCCTGACCCGCATGGGGTCCGAATTCGACAGCACGCCAAGCATGTTCCTCGGCGACCTGCGCGAGTTCGTGACCGCGAAGGGTGAATGATCGCCACCAACCCACAACCAGCCCGCCCTTGTGGCGGGCTTTTCGTTCGCCCTGAGGCTAGATGTGGCGGCATGTGCGAGGGCACCCCTACGCGAGAACCCGGAGAGAATCGGGCCTACACAGCCCGAGGAGAAAGACATGGAGCACGTCGACAAGCAGCGAGCGCCGCGTTCGAAGGCCGGTCTTCGTCAGCCGCTGCGCGATCTGCCGGACGACGCCATCGTGCCGCTCGAGGCCGCCGCGATGGTGACGAGCCTGGCGCCGAGCACGATCCAGATCATCCGCCGGTCCGATCCGACCTTTCCGGCCATCCGCAAGCTGTCGGCATATCGAAAGGGTTACCGGCTGGGCGACCTACTCGCCTGGACGCGCTCGAGGCCAGCCGCATGAACGCATTCACCGCCCTCCGCCGCTGGCTTCGCCGACTGGCCGAACGCCTCGGCCTGATCCAGCCGCCCCCGCCGCCGCCCGAACTGCCGTGGATCGGCGCATCCCGGGAACTCGAAAAGATGTTCAAACAGATGGAGAAGCCAAGATGAGCACCGGACTCGCAGCACTGGCAGGCGTCGGGCAGGGCCTGATGCAGGGCAGCCAAATCGTCCATCAACAGAACCTGCAGAACGCACGGCTGGGCATGCTTGAGGAAGAGCACGACTGGAAGCGACAGCAGCACGAGCAGCAGCAGGCCGAGCAGCAGCGCATGGCGCAGATGGCGCAGCTGCACCGTCAGGCCTGGCAGGAATCCGGTCCGGAAGCCGATCCTCTGCAGGTCAGCGCGAACGTGTTCCGGCGCGCCGTGCAGACGGGTATCGCGCAGCCGCAGGAGCTTGAGCAGCTCTCTGGTCAGGTACGTGAGCTGCGCAAGCGCGGCATCCTCAGCGCCGTTCGCATGGGCGACATGAACGCGCTGTCCGGGGCCTTTTCAAGGTTCTTCGCGTGATTTGGGGGAAGTAGTGGTTGACGGGTCGGAGGTTGGTAA
>CAXBIS010000003.1:0-218075 GCA_963975885.1 uncultured Azoarcus sp. | reverse complement strand
ATGGCTCCATCTTCTCAAGAGTTGGAGCCTCCGGGGTTCCCGGCTTGATTCACTATTTTTATTCTGCAAGGAGCTGTTTTCGGATTCGCCCTGGTTGCGGTTGGATTTTTGATCGCTTTCTGGTGGCGCCAACGTCGAGAGCGATATTTTCGAAAGATAAGAGAGCGGTGCCTCATACTTCAACGTGCAGGCTATGTAGTCCACAAAATGCCGTTCATGCTTCGAAACGTTTTGATGGCAACGTACGATCCGCCGAAAGATGAAAATGGGGTGCTCGATTTTGAGACGATCGATGCATGGGATTTGTACTACAAGATGGTTTGAGGGCTACATTCCAAACTTTCGAGAGAGAATTGGCATCTGGCCCAATTTTTGAATTTTTACGGGTCTGAGTGAGATGCCCCAAGTCCTCCGGAAGGATCAATCTGGCCTCGATGTAATTTAATGAGCTTGGAGCCGATATGCAGAGTCGAAAACAGTTCATTGAGTCGGTAGGCGCAACTTGCAAAAACTGGAATTGGAGTTGGTCATTTGTAAATCACGATGAAAGATTTGTTATTTTTGGATTGTGGGATATACATGAAAATGGACTAATTTTTGATGAAAAATGGAGTGGTCCAAGTCGAAGTCAATCTCTTGAACACATTAGGTTGGTGAATGAAGAGGGGTATAGCTTAAAGACTTTTTCGATGAAATACACGGAGACTGACGAAGGTCGTGCAAAAATCAAAGAGTTTGACCCCGTCGTGGTAGATAAGAAATTGATTAAAGGCTCAGGGGGTTGGTATGCGCTAAGCTATGATGCGGCAGAGAGAACTGCCATCGCGGAAGAGGTGTCGAATCCTGAAGTTTACCTGGAAGGTGCAACCTCAGTTATTTCTGTTAACGCTTATGAAAGAAATCCCAGGGCACGTGCCGCATGCATAGATCATTACGGATATAAGTGCTTTATATGTAATTTCAGATTTGAAAAGTTTTATGGTGACATAGGAAAAGAATACATACACGTTCACCATGAGGTTCCTCTGTCCGAAGTTAAGAAGGAGTATGTGGTCGACCCAATAAGGGATTTGAAACCACTGTGTCCTAATTGCCATGCAATAGTGCATAAAACCGATCCGCCGATGCGAGTCGAGAATCTAATAGAAGTTTTGCACAATCATCGCAATCATCGGGGTCAGGTCTAGCATTAATACCCAAATGTAGTCCGGCGAGGACGTGAACTTCCTCCACGCGAAACGCCGACCGCCGCCGTCACTCGATGAGATTGCGCGCCGTTGTAGGGAGCGCAACGCCGCGATGGTGCTCGCGCACGCGAGAGGGGGTTACAGCTATCAGAAAATTGGCGAATACTTCGGTATGCACTTCAGGACAGTGAATACCGTATCAGCACAGACCTTCGCTAAGGGGACTACGGACGGGGACGATTGCTCCCCTCGGGGGAGTACGTGCCGCACACGGCGCCGTCTGCGCCGACGCGCACTTCGATTGTGCCGGCATGACACTCGTGGTTCTCGTTGAACTTGCAGTCGGTCACGCTACAGGCGCCAACCACCGAGGGCCGTGGTTCCGCCTTCGTTGCTGCATGGGCGAGCGACCCAACGGTCAGCGCCGCTACGCCGACGAGGGCAAGTCATCGGGGTCAGGTCTAGAATTTATACCAAACGGACTCCCGACGTCGTCGCCTGCGCTCGACAAAATTGCGCGCCGTTGTGCGGACTGAAACGCCGCGATGGTGCTCGCTCCCGCGAGCGGGGGTAGGTCGTACAACAAGCAAGGCTTGATCGAGTGTCCGGGGAATAATTTGTATAAATGTCTCGACATGATCCCGTCAGGGACTCCTTTTCACCATTAGGCCAACAAGATGGCGCGCATCGGCATAAAAGAAGCGTTCAAAAAATACGGAGCAGCGCTCCGGAATGTTCACTGGTCCGTTTCGGCTTGGGCTCCGGACGGTGCACTCGTAGTCAGCCTCTGGGAGCACCATTATCGGAAGTCACCTCCCGGGACACTAGAGTTTGAAGGGTCGGTTAATAGGTGGAATGGACCCGGAAACACTGAGTTCCGTGAAAACGTGGCGCGTGCCTTCGACACCAAAGCCACGGTACGACTCGTTGTTGTGAGAACCGAAGAAATCGCTCGTGTTGAAGCCGGTGAGGACGCAAGTCGCATCAAAAAGGCCTTCAGTTCGAGGGCGGAACTTGTTGGGCGAGTTATTGAGTGGGACGGCGAGCGCTATGCGTTCCAGTTCACCAAGGCCTAACTTCTCGCTCCAGGCGACCGCCTGCAAGCTGCGCTTGCAAGTTCCCTCCGACTAGGTATTTTGTGAAGCTTATGCCCCTTCAATCTTAATTTTTGACATAAAAGACAAAGGTTAAAATCCCAATCACGGCGACAGCTTCTCTGTCGAGGCTTCGCCTCCACTACAGGTCAATCTTCGGGGTCAGGTCTAGAATTTATACCCTAACGTTCTATGCTGATATCATGTCCCGGCCGATCCGCATCGAGTTCTCCGGCGCGCTGTACCACGTCACCTCGCGAGGGGATCGGCGGGAGCCGATCTATGAGGATGATGCAGACCGGGAGCGTTTTCTGGAAGTGCTGGGTGAGGTCGCGGAAGACTTCAACTGGGTGTGTCACGCTTGGTGCCTGATGGGCAATCACTATCATCTGGTGGTCGAGACGCCGGACGGCAATCTATCCAAGGGCATGCGTCAGTTGAACGGCGTCTATACGCAGTACAGCAATCGTCGCCATCGTCGGGTAGGGCACCTGTTTCAGGGGCGGTACAAGGCCATCCTGGTGGACGGCGATAGCTACCTGCTGGAGCTGGCGCGCTACGTGGTACTCAATCCCGTTCGCGCGGGCATGGTGGATGAGCCTGGCGCATGGCCGTGGAGCAGCTATAGCGCGATGATCGGGGCGCAGCCCGCTCCTGCGTGGCTGGCGACCGACGGGCTCCTTGCAGCATTCGGCCGGCGGCGCGCCAACGCGGTAAGGCGCTACAAGCAGTTCGTCGCCGAGGGCATGGATGGAGAATCGATCTGGAAGAATCTCAGATCGCAGGTGTTTCTCGGAGACGAGGGTTTCGTGAAGCACAGCCTTGCGCAAGCGAACGCCAGCGACGACGTGAACGTCCCCCGAGCACAACGCCGACCGCCGCCGCCTTCACTCGACGAGATTGCGCGCCCTTGTACGGAGCGCAACACTGCGATGGTGCTCGCTCACGCGAGCGGGGGTTACAGCTATCAGCAAATCGGCGAATACTTCGGTGTGCATTTCACGACAGTGGCGAAGGTCGTGCAGCGAGCAAAGCGCGACAGGGTGTCCCAGCAGTAAAAGGTATACGTTGTGGACCTTACCCCGCGCCTGCGCTGCGGTTATGGGGCCTTCTGACATTCGACGCCAAGGAGCACTTCATGCACACCCACAATTGGTTCCGTGCCCTTTCCTTGGCGTTGCTGAGTGCCTTGCTGCTGATCGGTTGCGGCACGACCGTGGTGAACCCGGTGACGGGGCGCGAAGAGCGCACGGTGATGGACGAAGCCACCGAGATCGCCGAGGGCGGGAAAGCGCACAAGCAGGTTCTGGCCGAGTACGGCGTCTACGACGACCCCCAACTGCAGGCCTATGTCGATGGGATCGGGCAGAAGCTCGCGCAACGCTCTCACCGCAGCGAATTGCCCTGGACGTTCACCGTGGTCGATAGCCCGGAGATCAACGCCTTTGCGCTGCCGGGTGGCTATATCTACATCACGCGCGGGCTGATGGCTCACCTCGACAGCGAGGCCGAGCTGGCCGCTGTCATCGGCCACGAGATTGGCCACGTCACAGCGCGCCACGGTGCGCAGCGCGCCACCCGCCAGCAGGACGCCGGGCTGGGGGTGCTTGCGGCCACGGTACTCGGTGCGGTGCTCGAGAGCCGGGGTGTTGGGGGCGCAGCCAGCGGGGTCAGCCAGATGTCGCAGGGCGTCGCAGCAGGCTGGCTGGCAGGCTACAGCCGCGAACAGGAGCTGCAGGCCGACCAACTGGGCGCGGAGTACTTGGTGCGCAACCATTACGATCCGGGCAATATGGTCGACGTCATCGGCGCGCTGAAGGCCCAGGAAAACTTCGCGGCGGATATGGCCCGGGCCGAGGGGCGTGAGCCGCCCTCAGGCACCAACTGGTTGTCATCGCACCCCAGCAACGACCAGCGCCTGGCCGAAATCCGCAGCATCGCGGCGGGTTATCAGGGCACCTACGAGGACGACGGCCGCGATCGCTACCTGCAGGCGATCGACGGCATCAACTTTGGCGAGAGCCGCGAGCAGGGCGTAACGCGCGGACAGAACTTCTTCCACGAAGAGCTGGGCATCGCGCTCACCGCGCCGCGGGGTTGGCGGATCCAGAACACGCCAGAAGCCATCAACGTCGTCAATCCGGCCGGCGACGCCGGGCTGATCGTCCGACTGGTGCCGCCCCAGGCTGGCAACACCCACGACGAGATCATTCGCAACCTGATCCGGCCGACAGAAGGGCGCGTGGAGCGGGGCAAGCTGCACGGCCTGGCGGCGACGCAGTTTGTCGGTGCGCGGCGCAACGACCGGGGTCAGCCCGAGTCCGTGCGCGTGGTGCTGGTGAGCGGGCCCCAAGACCGCAACTACCTGCTCAACTACGGCGCCCGCGACGCTGCCGCGCTGCGGCGCGCAGCGGACGGTCTGGCCGAGGCACAGGGGTCTTTCCGTCCCTTGAGCCAATCAGAGCGCGCCAAGGCGCAACCATGGGTGCTGAAGACGGTGCCTTATCCGCGCGGCGGATTCGCTGAACTGGCGCGTTCGTCACCGCTGGGACCGCGGGCCGAAGCACAGTTGCGGTTGCTCAACAGCAGCTACGCCAGCGATCGCGAACCTCGGCCGGGGCAGGCAGTGAAGGTGGTGCGTTAGCAGTCGGATTCTGGCGCTCTTGACGCCATAGCCTCCGGGCGCCGAGTCGAGGGCGGATGCCGGCTCGCTCCGCGTTACTCATTCCGCCCCGACGATATCCACCACCAGCGCCTTGACCGCGTCCCCCGAGACGTTCTCCCACCAGTGGGCCACCCCGCCTTTCTCGATGGCGATGTCTCCGGCGTTGCGCACGATGGGGCCGGAAGCGTCGTTGCGGTGTTCGACGATGGCGCCGCTGAGGATCATCGCGTAGCCGGGGCGTTGTTCGTGGGCGTGGATGGCGATGACGCCGCCGGGGGCGATGGTGAAGATGCGGGCGCGCATCTGGCGACCCTGCATCGCGGGGAATTCCTCGCTCAGATCAATGATGCCGAGTTCTTCGATGGAGACGACGCTGCGGGTCTGCGTGGGACCGGTGAGGCCGTCGATGGTCTGGGTCTGCGTGCCTGTCGTGTCCGGCGCGGCGGCGTAGGGCTGGACGGGGGTAGCGTGATTGGCGGCGAGCGGTTCGTGAGCGGGGTGTGCGCTTGCCGGGCTGGTCGAGAACAGGGCGAGGAGTGCGAGCAACCCGCCGACGAAGGCGGATTTTCCGGGCGGCTTCATGGGCGCTACTCCTGTCGAGGCGGCGATCAGTGACTGGATTGTTGCATGACCGGAAATGATGCGGCCGATTTCAGCCTTTGTGTCGGCTCCGCGGCCGGCGTTGCGGTTTCGGAAGAACGATGGCGCGGCGGACGGGTCGGACCGGTTCTACCAGTTCGGCAAGGAGATACGGCACGCCGATGAAGCTGCGCGCGTTCTGGTTGTCGTTGTTGGTCGTGGGCGCAGCGGTGGCCGTGTCCCTTCGCCCCTGGGAATCCGTTCCGGATGCCTGGAACCCGTGGGTGCCGCTCCGTGTCGATCATTCAATGAATCCGGTGACGCGCTGGAAACTCGAACGTCTCGAGCGTTCCCGCGACCAGTGCCTGGCGGTGCTCGAAGCGGCGCCGGCTGACGCAGTGGAGTACGTCGCGTTAGCAGACTACACGCCGGTGGAGGATTGTCCGCTGACGAATGTCGTGCGTATCCACAGGACTTCCGTCGAGTTCAATGCGGCCTTCACGGTGACGTGTCCGCTCGCGGTCGCCTGGTTGATGTTCGAAGGGCAGGCCTTGCAGCCGCTGGCGAGCGAGTTGCTCGGCGCCCAGGTCGCCCGCATCGATCATTTCGGAAGTTTCGCGTGTCGAAACGTCTATCACCGGGCAAACGGTCGTCGCAGCGAGCATGCGTCCGCGGCCGCCTTCGATGTGGCCGCGATCCGCTTGCGGGATGGGCGCCGGCTTACCGTCCTGGATCAGTGGGAGGATGATGATCAGCCGGAAAATGCGCATTATCTGAAGGAGGTGCACGACGCAGCCTGCGGCTACTTCGGAACGGTGCTCGGCCCCGACTACAACGCGCCGCATGAAAACCACTTTCACTTCGGCACCCGCGGCTATCGCTTGTGTCGTTAACAGTGGCGGCGGGGCATGGCGCCGGGAAGCCGCTGTGGCATATGTACGCGGCGCGCTTTTTCTCATGCAAAAGTCCTATGATGAGCAAAGGCGGGACGGTGTTTGCGGTTCCGGATGGGTGCTCGCCGGCCCCATGCACGGTGCCTGCCAGCGGACTTCCCGGGACCGCGCAATTCCCGACACCAGGAGCGCTTCATGCCAATGCTACTAAGGCATCGCGACTGTCTCGCGGTGATTCTCGCGAAACGCGATGGATACACGGAAGCGCACTGCGAGCGAGTCGAATATCTGTGCCTGGAGCTGGGGGTTCGTTGTCGGCTGCGCGCGAAGGAACTCAGGCTGCTTCGCGTGGCTGCGAGGTTGCACGACATCGGCAAGATCGGAATCCCCGATCGGGTCCTGCTGAAACCCGGCGTGCTGGACGCCGACGAGTTCGAAGTCATGAAGACCCATGCCACGCTCGGGCAGGAGATCTGCGAACGCATCCCGTACAAGGAGGCGTCGACGATCAGCCTGTTCGTTCGTCATCACCACGAAGCGTTCGATGGCGGCGGATACCCGGACGGATTGTCGGGCGAGCAGATTCCGCTGTGCTCGCGCATCATGTCCCTGGCGGACAGCTACGACGCAATGCGGACGGTGCGGCCGTACCAGCGCGCTCGATCGCATGAGCAGGTCATGGAGGTGATGAGAAACGAACGCGGGAACAAGAGCGATCCGTTTCTCTTCGACCGTTTCGAAGAGTTGGTGGAGAACGCTGCAGATCCAGGCGCACCCGGCATTTTCACGGGGCAGTGATCGGATCCGGTTGATTTTCGACCCGTTTGCGGAGAGGCGGGTCGGGCGCGCACCATGGGTGCTGGAATCCAATTCTGTGGGAGCGCCCCGATGCGTGTATTTGCCAATCCGGTTGGCGCCGGTTCCTTGTGGTTCGACAACCTCGCCACGGCCGACGGCACACCCGTCGCCTATGACCCCCAGGCGCGCGCCTTCGTGCCGATGCCGCCGTTCTGTGCCAACCGCGAACGCATCGGGTGCAACTGGATCGCGCCGGAGCCCGGTGCGTTCTGCCGGTCCTGCGCGATGACGGAGCTGGCGCCGGACCCGTCGATCCCCGACGCCATTCCCAACTGGGCCAAGACCGAGGCGGCCAAGCGCTGGGCGCTGGACAATCTGGGGCGCTGGCACTGGTTCCGGCCCGAAGATCCGGGCGCGCGGCCGGTGTTTCACATGCTCGCAGAAGGTCCCACGCCGGTTCCGATGGGGCATGTGGGCGGCGTGGTGACAATCAGCGTGGCCGAGGCCGATTCCGTGCTGGCCACGACGCGCCGCGAGGCCCTGCAGGAGCCGTATCGCACGATGATCGGCCACATGCGCCACGAGATATCCCACATGCTGTGGTGGCGGTTGAGCCTTCGCGAGGATTTTCTCGATGCCTTCCGCGCCATGTTCGGCGACGAACGGATCAATTATCCGGCCGCACTCCAGTACCACTACGAAAACGGTCCGCCGCCGCAATGGAGGGACCACTATCTCACCAGCTACGCTTCCGCACATCCGCACGAGGACTGGGCGGAAACGGCGGCGCATTTGCTGCACCTGACCGACATCTCCGACAGCTTCGTGGCCGCCGACCTGTCCTCCCCGCAGATCGCAGAGCGCGGCTGGGATCCCTACTCGGAGCCTGATGCCGAGCGGCTGGTCCGCATCGCCTCGGCGCTCACCGTGGGCATCAACCATGTCAATCGATCCATGGGTCTGTCGGACATCTACCCCTTCGTGCTGTCGAGCCACGCCCGTCAGAAACTGTCGTTCGTGCATGGGTGGCTGAGGCGGGGCGCGCAGGGGCTCTGAGGGCGTTCGATTTGGTGTGACGCGCGTCGGGTCGGCCCTGACCGTGCGCTATAGTCGGGCGTTCCTGCACCCGAGAGGCGACCATGGCCAGTCTTCCCCTGACCGCACTGACCACACTGTTCATGGTGATGCTGATTTTCGCGACGGCGGCCGCCGTGGGGATCGCGCGCAAGCGTCACGACATTCGCGCGCCGTCGGTCACCGGACATCCCGACTTCGAGCGCGCGTATCGCGTGCAGATGAACACCCTCGAATGGGTGGTGATGGTCTTGCCCTGCCTGTGGATCGCGGCAGCGTTCGTCGGCGACGGCGTGGCGGCGGTGCTGGGTGTGTTGTGGATTGGCGCTCGTGCGTGGTACGCGGTGGCGTACCGGCGTGATCCAAGCTCGCGCGGCGCCGGCTTTCTCGTGGCGGCGCTGGCTTTCGGGGTGCTGGGTCTGGTCGCAGGGTTCGACGTGCTGCGTGCGCTGCTCGGGGGTTGAGCGTGTCGCGCATCGTCAACCTCACGATCGCGTTGTGCATCTATGTGCTTTTCGGGCCATGGCTGGAGGCGGCACTCGGGCCCGCGGGCGCAGGGCTGGCGATCATGGCGACCATTGCCTGGCTGTGGGTCAGCGAGGCGGTGCACGTGAGCGTCACCGCCTTGCTGGTGCCGCTGCTTGCGACGACCAGCGGCGTACTGGCGTTCGATCAGGCGCTGCTGCAATTCGCCGACCCGGTGATCTTCCTCTTCCTGGGAGGTTTCGCGATTGCGGCCGGTTTGCAGCAACAGGGGCTGGATCGCTGGATGGCCGCATGGGTGGTTGCGAAGGCGGGCAACCGGCTGGACCGGGCGGCACGCTATCTGTTCTGGGTCACGGCCGTGTTGTCGATGTGGATCAGCAACACCGCGACCGCCGCGATGATGCTGCCGCTGGCGCTCGGTCTCCTCGCTCCGCTGCAGGGCAGGGAATACCGCGCGACGTGGATCTACGTGCTGCTGGGGGTGGCCTTTGCGGCCAACATCGGCGGCATCGGCACGCTGGTGGGCAGCCCGCCCAACGCCATCGCCGCGTCGAACGTCGGCATCTCGTTCGCGCAGTGGATGAGCTGGGGCGTGCCACTGGTGATCGTGATGCTGCCCGCCATGGAGTTCGCGCTGCGCGCGTGTCTGCGACCGCGTTTCGACGTGGCGGTGGAGCCCCCGAAAACGGACCTGGTGTGGACGCGCAAGCACTGGACGATGCTCGGCGTGTTCGGCCTGGCCGTGACGCTGTGGGTGCTGGGCGGGCCGATTTCGGGCGTGATTGGCGTGACGCGCGGCTACGAAGGCTTCGTCGCGATCTTCGCGCTGGTGCTGCTGCATGCGCTGGGGCTGGCGACGTGGAAGAACATCGAGAAGAGCGCGGACTGGGGCGTGCTGCTGCTGTTCGGCGGCGGGCTGACGCTCAGCCGCGTGATCGGAGAGAGCGGCGCGGCTGCGTGGCTCGCGGCGCAGCTTGGCGGCGCGGTCGAGACCATGCCGGTGTTCGTCGTGCTGGCGCTGATGATGCTCTTCGCGCTGATCCTCACCGAAGTGACCAGCAACACGGCCAGCGCGGCGCTGCTGATTCCGCTGTTCATCGGCCTGGCACCGCAGGTCGACGGCGTGGCTATCGCGGTGATGGTCGCGGTGGCGACCTCGTGCGCCTTCCTGCTGCCGGTGGCGACCCCGCCCAACGCCATCGTGTTCGGCAGCGGCCATGTGCCGCAGCGGCGCATGATCGTCGGCGGCTTGTGGGTCAGCGTTGCAGTGATGCCGGTGCTGCTGGTGCTGGCCGCGCTTCTTGCCTAATCGGGAAGGTGCAGCGTGGCGGCGTCGGCCGGGTCGCCGTGTGGCACCACGCCGAGCAGCGGGGCGCGGATGCGCGCTTCGAGCGTGGCGAGGTTCTCGTCGAAGCGCGCCATGTACGGCTCGACGCGGTTGGCGACCCAGCCGGCCAGGTGCAGTCCGCGCGCAGCGACGGCCTCGCAGGTGAGCAGGGCATGGTTGATGCAGCCCAGGCGCATGCCCACGACGAGGATCACCGGAAGATCCAGGTGTTGCGCCAGATCGGCGAAGTCGCGCCGCTCGTTCAGCGGCACGAGCAGGCCGCCCGCGCCTTCCACCAGCACCACGTCGGCGCGTGCGCGCAGGGCGTCCAGTCCGTGCGCGATGTGCGCGAAATCGAAGGTCACGCCCTCGTCGCGCGCGGCGATGTGCGGCGCGATCGCCGATCGCAGGCAGTAGGGCGTGACCTCGGCCGGCTCCAGCGGCTCGCTGCCGGCCGCGATCAGGCGGGCGGTGTCTTCATTGACGCGCTGGCCGTCGATCTCGTCGGCACCGGCCGCGACCGGCTTCATCGCGACGGCACTAAGGCCGGCGCGGCGCGCGGCGTGCAGCAGCGCGCAGGCGACATGGGTCTTGCCGATTTCGGTGTCGGTCCCGGTGATGAACCAGGCGCGGGCGGTCGTGTTCATGGAGATGGGCGGTTTCTTCAGGGTCTGGCCAGCGCGAACAGCAGCACGTCGTAGGTCGCGGGCAGCATGCCGTCGGGGCGCCGGTGGCCTTCGTAGGCGGCTTCCAGCGTACGCCACTGCGCGCGCGTGAGCGCACGGCGCGCTCGGGTGTCGATGCGGTTCGCGCCGATGCCCTTGATGTGACGCACGATGCCACGCAGATCCGGCGCAAGCACCGGGATGGCCTCGCGCGAATGGTACTCCACGCGAAAACCCGCCTCGCGCGCGGCGTCCAGCCAGTCCTGGGGCTGCAGGAAGCGCAACACATGTTCGTCGTCGTCGACTGCGACGAAGGCCTCGCGCAGTTCGTACAGGGTACGCGGCGCGAGTGTGGCGATCCAG
Organism: uncultured Azoarcus sp.; assembly: GCA_963975885.1. Lineage (GTDB taxonomy): Bacteria > Pseudomonadota > Gammaproteobacteria > Burkholderiales > Rhodocyclaceae > Pseudazoarcus. Next base: position 206,944 of record CAXBIS010000003.1, on the reverse strand, counting down.
GCCTTGCCACCGGGGGTGAGCACGCGTGCGAACTCGCGCAGTGCACGGTCGGCGTCACACCACTGGAGCGACAGGCTGGACCAGAGCACATCGATGGCGCCGGCCGGGAAGGGCAGCTCCTCCAGATCGGCGCACACGCGCAGCGCCGAAGGTTCGGCGAAGGGCACGCGCGCGAGCATCGACGGGGCGAAATCGAGCGCAATGCGCAAAGCGGCCGGATGGCGTCGCCCCAGCAGCGTCAGCGCAAAGCCGGTGCCGCAGCCGGCGTCGAGCACGCGCAGCGCGGGTGAAGCCGGCGGATGGGCGTCGGCCAGCGTGAGCAGTCGCGTACACACCTCGCGCTGCACGCTGGCGGCGGCGTCGTAGCCGGGAGCGGCGCGGTCGAAGGCATCGCGCACCACGCGGCGGTGGGATTCGCGCTCAGTCATCGGGGAGGGCACCGGCCATCGCGCGGGCGCACTCTTCGGGGCGGGATACGAAGGGCGCGTGGCCGCAGTCGTCGAGCACCGTCAGGCGCGCGTCGGGGAGGGTGCGCGCCAGCCATTCGGCCGCACCCAGCGGCATCAGCGCGTCGTCACGGCCGTGGATCAGCGTGGTGGGTACGTCGATGCCGGCGATCGCTTCGCGCAGATCGGTGTTGGCGAGGATGGCGAGTCCGTCGGCCAGTGTGGCGGCATCGGCTTCGTCCGGTGCCACGACGGCACGTCCCAGCGAATGCACGACGCCGCGTCGACGGCTCTCGCCCATGGCCTGCAGCGCGAGGAAACGGCGCAGCGTGGTTTCGGCGTCCGCGGCGAATCCGGCGATGAAGCCGTCGACAGTGGCCGCATCCAGCCCGTGCGCCCAGGCCGGCTCGTGCAGGGTTTCGGGCTGCGAGACGAAGCGCGGCGTGGCGCCGAACAGCACCAGGCTGCGCACCCGTTGCGGGTGACGGCGCGCGATGTCGAGCGCGATCATCGCGCCCAGCGACCAGCCACCGAGCACGCAGGCATCGGGCAACTCCGCGAGCAGCGCGTCGCCCCACGCGGCCAGTTCCGGTCCGGGCGAGGCGGGCGAACCGTGGCCGGGCAGGGCGGGCGTGGCAGCGATGCGCGGCGACAGGCAGATGCGCAGGCCGTTCCAGATGCGCGGCGTCATGCCCCAGCCGTGCAGCAGGACCAGCGGGGTGTCGGCCATCAGAACTCCTCGAGCGCGTTGAGCAGGTCGGCCAGGCGCAGCACGTCCTCGACCTCGTGGCGCGCGGACAACGACACGCGCAGCCGCGCCGTTCCGGGCGGCACGGTTGGCGGACGGATGGCCGGTACCAGCACGCTGGCGTCGCGCAATGCGTCCGACACGCGCAGGGCTTCGGCGTTGTCACCGATGAGCACCGGCTGGATCGCCGTGCGCGAGGGCAGCAACTGCCAGCGCTGGAGCTTGAGCGATCCGCGGAAGTTGTCGACCATGGTGTGCAGGCGTTCGCGCCGGAAGTCGCCGCGCTCGATCTGGTCGATGCTGGCCAGCAGCGCCTCGGCCAGGATCGGTGGCGATGCCGTCGTGAAGATGCCGGTGCGTGCCTTCTGCAGCAGCCATTCGATCACGTCGGCGTGACCTGCCGCGAAGGCGCCGGACACCCCGGCGGCCTTGCCCAGGGTGCCGATGAGCACGATGCGCCACGAATCCAGGCCGGCCTCGGCGAGCGTGCCACGGCCTTGCGGGCCGAGCACGCCGAAGCCGTGGGCGTCGTCGACCAGCAGCCACGCGTCGTGCTGTTCGGCCAGCGCCAGCAGTTGGGCCAGCGGGGCGATGTCGCCATCCATGCTGAACACCGCGTCCGTGACGATCAGCTTGTTCGTTGCGGACGATTCTTCCAGCGCCCTGGCGAGGGCGGCGACGTCGTTGTGGGCGTAGCGCACCAGGTTGGCGCGCGAGAGCAGCGCGCCGTCGACCAGCGAGGCGTGGATCAGCCGGTCCGCGAAGATCGCGTCACCGCGCCCGACCAGCGCCGGGATCACGCCGACGTTGGCCATGTAGCCGGTGGTGAAGTACAGCGCACTCTCGCAGCCGGTGAATGCCGCCAGCCGTGCTTCGAGCCGCTCGTGCACGTCGAAATGCCCGCTGACCAGATGCGATGCGCCGGCGCCGACGCCATATCGCACGACGCTCTCGATCAGCGCCTTGGCCACCGTGGGGTCGGCCGCCAGTCCGAGGTAGTCGTTGCTGCAGAAGGACAGCAGTTCGCGGCCGTCGACGCGCATCTTCGCGCCGCACGGAATCTGGTTGGCGCGGCGCACGCGCCGCAGGTGCTGAGCATCGAGTGCGCTCAATTGCTCGCGCAGGTCATCGAGCAAGCTCATGCCTTCTCCAGCGCGGCCAGTGCGCCATCGGCCAGTTGCGTGAGCTGGTCGGCGTCGACCACATAGGGCGGCATGAAATACACGGTGTTGCCGATGGGGCGCAGCAGCACGCCATGCTCCATGCCGGCGGCGAAGAAGCGACGCGGGAAATCCGGTTGCGTGTAGGGCACGTCGAAGGCTGCGATCATGCCGCGCCGACGCAGATGACGCGCCCGCGCATGCACGCCGAAGCGCTCGTCGAGCAGGCGGCCAAGCAGGGCCGAGCGGGCGCGGTTGGTCTTGAGCACGTCGTCTTCGGCGAAGATGTCGAGCGTGGCCAGCGCCGCACGGCAGGCCAGCGGATTGCCGGTGTACGAGTGCGAGTGCAGGAAGGCGCGGCTGGCCGTGTCGGCGTAGAAGGCCTGGTAGAGGGTGTCGGTGGACAGCACCAGCGACAGCGGCAGATAACCGCCCGAGATACCCTTGGACAGGCACAGCAGATCGGGCCAGATGCCGGCCTGCTCGCAGGCGAAGAAGGTGCCGGTACGTCCGCAGCCCACGGCGATCTCGTCGGCCACGAGCAGCACTTCATAGCGGTCACACAGCGCACGCGCCAGCCGCAGGTATTCGGGGTCGTACATCACCATGCCGCTCGCCCCCTGCACCAGCGGCTCGACGATGAGCGCGGCGGTGGTGGCGTGGTGCTGTTCCAGGTGCGCCTCCAGCGCTGCGGCCGCGCGACGTGCGACATCCGCGGCCGTTTCGCCCTCGCTCGCGCTGCGTGCATCCGGGCACGGCACGGTGTGGCCGGCGCGCACCAGCGGCGCGTAGGCGTCGCGGAAGATCGCCACGTCGGTCACCGCCAGCGCGCCCACCGTCTCGCCGTGATAGCTGCCGGCGAGGCTGACGAAACCGGTCTTGTCGGCACGGCCGAGGTTGCGCCAGTAATGCGCGGCCATCTTCAGCGCGATCTCGGTGGCCGATGCGCCGTCCGAAGCGTAGAAGGCGTGACCCAGGCGGTGGCCGGTGAGCGCGGCCAGGCGCTCCGACAGCTCGACCACCGGCTCGTGCGTGAAGCCGGCGAGCATGGCGTGCTCGAGCGTGTCGAGCTGCTCGCGCAGCGCGGCGTTGATGCGCGGATTGCAGTGGCCGAACAGATTCACCCACCACGAACTGATACCGTCGAGCAGGCGTCGTCCGTCGGCATCGATCAGCCACGGCCCCTCGCCGCGCACGATGGGCACGAGCGGAAACTGTTCGTGCTCCTTCATCTGGGTGCACGGATGCCACACGCTGGCGAGCGAACGGTCGAGCAGGGACGGGGCGGGCATGGCGATCCGGTGGGCTGCGGCGAAACCTCAGGATGTTCCGGCAAGCCGGTGGGGGTGTCAAACCGCAAGGCCCGGGCGCTGAACCCTGGCGCGTGCCCGCGGTCCTGCAGGACGCGGCGGCTGCGCCGCTTTGCTAACATCCCGTGCTCACACAACCGACTCGACCGCGCCCATGATCTTCGTCCTCTCGCCCGCCAAGGCCCTCGACTACGTGACCCCGCCCACGCTTGCCAGACATTCCCAGCCCGACCACCTCGATGCCTCGGCCGAGCTGATCGACATCCTGCGGGAGCGATCGCCCGCAGAGGTTTCGAAGCTGATGGGACTGTCCGACAAGCTCGCCGCGCTGAATGTGGCGCGTTATCAGGAATGGTCGCGGCCGTTCTCGCCGGAAAACGCCAAGCAGGCGGTGCTGGCCTTCAACGGCGACGTCTACGAAGGGCTGGATGCGCCGTCGCTGTCGGAAGAGGACCTGGACTGGGCGCAGGAGCATGTGCGCATCCTGTCGGGTCTGTACGGCGTGCTGCGCCCGCTGGACCTGATGCAGGCCTACCGGCTGGAGATGGGCACCAAGCTCGAGACGCCGGCCGGAAAGACCTTGTACGCATGGTGGGGCGAGCGCATCACCGCGGCGCTCAACGAGCTCATCGCCGAGCGCGAGCAGGCCGGCGAGGTGCCGGTGCTGGTGAATCTGGCCTCCGACGAGTACTTCAAGTCCGTGAAGCCGGCCAAGCTCGAGGCGCGCATCGTCACGCCCGTGTTCCAGGACTGGAAGAACGGCCAGTACAAGATCATCAGCTTCTACGCCAAGCGCGCGCGCGGCCTGATGGCGCGCCATGCCATCAGGCACCGCATCACCGACGTCGAGAGCCTGAAGGGCTTCGACGCCGAGGGCTACGCCTTCGCGCCCGAGGCCTCGGACGAGGCCAGGCTGGTGTTCCGCCGCCGGCAGGATTGACGCGCGCGAGCGGTCCGCCGCGCGAGCAGCGCGATCAGCTCACGTCGACCTTGATCGCCTTGGCGTTTTTCTTCGACGTCTTGGGCAGCGTGACGTTGAGCACACCGTCCTTGAAGGCGGCCTTGATGGCGGCGGCATCGACATTCTCGGGTAACGAGAAGCTGCGGCTGAAGCTGCCGTAATGGCGCTCGACGCGGTGGTATTTCTTTCCCTTCTCGTCCTTCTCCTGTTTCTTCTCGCCGCGCAGCGTGAGCACGCCATTGTCTACCGACACGTGCATGTCGTCCTTCATCACGTCGGGCAGCTCGGCCTTGATCAGGAACTCGTTGTTGGTTTCCGAGATGTCGACGCGCGGCGACCAGTCGCCGCCGGTGATGGACTCCCGACCCATCGACACCGGCAGACCGGCGTTGCGGAAATAGCGGTCGAAGAAGTCTTCCATGTCGCGAAAGGTGTCGTGTTTGACGAGTGCCATGATGAATTCGCTCCTCAGGCATGAAGGCTGATCGCACGGTGCGGTGCCCGATCCGCACCGGCGTGCGTCCCGGAACCGGGCAGGCACTGTCAATTTAGATCTGCGCAACGGCCTGCGCCGTGCGACATGAAGGAGGTTTGACGCAGATCAAACGGGAAGCGGGCTAATCCGGCCGCGGGGCGTTCCCATAGATCGCCTGGGTGCGCGTGTAGAAGTCGGCGTCCCAGCGACCGTGTTCGGGCGGGCCGAAACCGGAAGTCTTCCAGCCTCCGAACGGGGCTTCAGCGTGAACCCCGGAGGGCATGCAGTCGAACTTGAGCACGCCAGCCTTCGTGGCATCGAGAAAGCGTCGGCGCAGCGCAGCGTCGCCGCCATACAGTGTGGCGATCAAGCCCTGCGGTACGGCATTGACCAGAGCCAGCATCTCGTCGACGCTGGCGAACGGGGTGACGGTGGCGATCGGACCGAAACTCTCCTCGAGAAAGACCGCGCTGTGCGGCGAAACACCGCGCAGCAGCGTGGGGGCGTACCAGGCGCCGTGTTCGAAACCGTTCGGGATGGCACCGCCGCACACCAGTCCTGCGCCCTCGGCGCGGGCACGGTTCACGACTGCGTCGATGCGATCGCGCGCACGGACATCGATGAGCGGACCGACTTCGGTGCGCTCGTCGGTCGGTTCGCCGACGACCAGCGCGCGGGTCGCGACTGCCAGCGCGTCGATCAGTTCGGCTTCGCGGTCTCGCGCGACGAGGATGCGCCGGCCGGCCGTGCAGCGTTGGCCGGCAAAGCCGAAGGCTGCACGCGCGCAATCGCGTGCGATCGCATCGATATCGGCATCGGACGCGACGACGACGGCATTGTTGCCACCGAGTTCGGCCTGCAACGGCTTGAAGTCGGCCGCGCAGACGAAGGCGAGCTGGCGGCCCGCGGTTTCTGAGGCAGTCACCGAGACGGCCGCGATACCCGGATGGCGGGCGAGTTGCAGTGCGGTGGCGCCGTCTCCATGAACAAGGGTGACGAGATCCGTCGGCAGGCCGGAGTCGGCAAGCGCGTCGAGAACCCGTTCTGCCACCGTCGCGCCGTAGGGTGACGGCTTCCAGACGACGGCGTTGCCGAGCGCGAGCGCGGGTGCGAGCTTGCCGAGGGCGATGCCCAGCGCGTGATTGAACGGCGTGATCGCGGCGATCGTGCCGAGCGCCACTCGACGGACGCGAACGTCGCGATCGCAGGCGTGCCAACTCTCCGCGCCGCAGAACAAACGGACAGCGACATGTACGAGTTCGATTGCGCGCTCGACCTCGGCGCGGGCTTCGGTAAGCGGCTTGCCGATGTTCCGCACCAGCATGTCGGCGAATGCATCGGATTGCCGCTCGATCGCGTCCGCAATGCGGTTCAGGACGACGCCCCGCGCGGTCGGAGGCAGCGTTGCCCACGCCAGCTGGGCGTCATTGGCGCGATGCACGGCCGCGTCCATGGTGGATGCGTCGGCACGCGAGACCCGAGCGACGATCTCGCTCAGCCGCGCCGGGTTTCGATGGGTCCAGTAAGTCGGCGCCGTGACGCAACGTGCCCCGACCCGTGCGGCGGGCGCGTCCTGTCCGGGCGAATCCTGTGAAAACAGTGCAACGACGGGGACGAAGCGCATCGCGCGCGCATCCAGATGACGGCGTGTCAGTTCCGCATGCAGCGGATCGTAGGAGGCGACGGCGTCGTCCACCACGGTGACACGAAAGCCTCGCTGGTAGGCACCCAGGGCCGTTTCGCGCACACAGGCATGAGTGTGTGCGCCAGCGACGAGAACATGTTCCACACCGTTGTCATGTAGCCAGTCCGCCAGACGAGGATTGGAGAACGGATCGAAGACGGTCTTGGTGAAGAGAGGCTCGTCCTTCAGCGGAAACGCAGCCTCGGGTGCGTCGGCGCCCGGCGTGCCGGCGACGCAGCACCAGATATCATTGACGCGCTGATGCGGCATGCGGTCACTGCCATCGGCTGCGACACGAGTGTGGATGTGGACGACCGGGACGCCGTTGCTACGGCATCGCGCGAGAAGTTCGGCGACACGCTCGAGCAGCACCGCCCTGGGAGGCACGAGATCGTCGCGTGCCAGATAGTCGTTCTGCAGGTCGATGAGCAGCAGGGCTCGGCGGTCGGGCGACATCGCGACGGTTCAGGCTGCGCGGTGGGTCGTCGCCCGTCGATTGCTCAGACCGTCCGAGAGCGCATCGCAGACGTGTCGGCCGAACTCCCGCGTGCCCATCACCCGCGACCCGGGTCCGGCGACGTCGGGCGTGCGCAGGCCGCGCGCCAGCACCTCCTCGACTGCGGCCTCGATCGCCGCAGCCGGCGCATCCAGCGCGAAGGATTCGCGCAGCATCATCGCCAGTGCGAGCATCTGGCCCACCGGGTTCGCCCGGTCGCTGCCGGCCAGATCGTGGGCGGCACCGTGACCGGTCTGGAATACCCCGTGGCCGTCCGGCGAGAAGTTGCCCGAATACGACATGCCGCGCGAGCCGAGCAGCAGCGCACCACAATCGGCGATGACGTCGCCGAACATGTTCGGCGAGACGATCACGTCGAAACGGCGCGGGTCGGCGATGAGCTGATACACGGCGTTGTCGATCTCGAGTTCCTCCAGCCGCACGCCGGCTGCATCACAACGCTCGTGGGCGATTTCGCGCCACAGCGCACTGATGGACGGAACACCGCCCGGTTTGGTCGTCATCGTGACCAGGCCACGGCGTTCGGCGGCCAGCCGCGCGGAGACATCGACGATTCGTGCCACCTGCGATTCCCGATAGCCGAAGCCATGGTGCGCGACGCGGCCGAACTCCGCCGAGTCCTGCCGCGACCATTCGCCCAGATAGAGACCGCCGGTGTTCTCGCGTACCGCGATGATGTCCACGGCCTCGAGTCGGTCGGGACGCACGGCGCCGCAGTCACGCAATGGCGGGTGCGGACGTAGCGGCGTGAACTTGCAGAACAGGTCGAAGCGCGCACGCAGGTCGTACACGAAACGGTCGCCACCGGCACCGCAGAACAGCGCGCCGCCGTCGGCGAACACCTGCTCGCTGAAGTCGATCACTTCGTCACTGAGGCTGGTGCCGTGCATCTCGATGGCCGGCTTGCCGATGGGGCCGCCGTGGCGCAATTCGAACTCGAGTCCGGTCACATCGGTGATCCGCTCGAGCAGCGACAGCGCGAGCGGGACGACTTCGGGTCCGATGCCTTCTCCGGTGAGCACGCCGATGACGATGCGGTTCTCGCCGACCGATGTCCGGCTGGGGCAGGGGAGCGTGTTCGAAAGTCTCATGGCATTTCAATGATCTTGATCGATGAGTCGGAGGCACCAGGTCGCAAGCACCGCCGCGGATCCGTTGCCGGCCCATTGCCAGCATCGAGCTGCGCCCATTCTACGGCGAAGGCGCTCGCGCGGCGCGACGGGTCAAGTCCACGCGGTCGCCTCGTGATGACCGGACCCGGGCAGGTCATCGCCATGGTGGAAGTTTTCGCGCAGTCGTGCCCGTATGTCACGTCGACGCCGATGCCGGTCCTGGCCGAGGCTGGCTTGGCGCGGCGGCCGCCACAGGCAGGGCTCGCCCGTTGCCCGCATCGGCTCAAAGCCCTTCATGGTAGCCACCCAAGCTTGTACAACGCCTGGCGACGTACCGAAGCCACGACCTCGTCGGGCAGCTTCTCTGTTTCATCGCGGCCGACTTCGATGGTTGCAGCGAGGGCCGCCGCGGTTGGCGCGCGATAGAAGCTGGCCAACGCGATCCGGCATCCGAAGGTGGCCTCGACGCGTGCCAGTGCCCTGGCGGCGAGCAGCGAGTGGCCACCGAGCGCGAAGAAATCGTCGTCGATGCCGATCGCCGGGCGTCCGAGGAGCGCAGAGAAGATGCGACACACGCTCGATGCCGTATCCGACGCGGCACTTCGGGAGGCTTCCGAGGAGGGGCTTGCCTCGGGCTGCGGGGCGCGTAGTGCCTTGCGATCCAGTTTGCCGTTGCCGGCCAGGGGCAGGCGCTCGAGCAGCACGAAACGGCCGGGCAGCATGTAATCGGGAAGCACGCTTGCGAGCTCGCTTCGGATCTCGTCCGGGCCGGCGCCTTCGCTTGCAACGACGAACGCGGTCAGCGCCTTCTCGCCGGTGGTGTCGGCATCGATCGCGACGGCCGCATCGCGTACGCAGTCCAGACTACGCAGCGCGGCTTCGACGGACGGGAGTTCGACCCGGTAGCCCCGAATCTTCACGCGGTGGTCCTGACGGCCGGACAGTTCCAGCCGGCCGTCCTGGCCGATGCGGCCGACGTCACCGCTGCGGTAGAGGCGGCGCCCCGGTGCAAGCGGGTCGGGGATGCTGGGCAGGGCATCCAGGCAACCCTTGCGCCAGTAGCCGGCCGCACAGCCGTCCAGGTCGAGACAGACCTCGCCAAAGACTCCATCGGGTGTCGCACTGCCGTCGTCCTCGACAATGCACAAGCGTTTGGCCGGCGCCGCGAATCCGGGAGGAACGATGTCGCGAGTGATCTCGGATTCACGCGTAAACACGTCCCGCGCCACCATTCCCGCCTCGCTCATCGAGTAGCGGTGAATGATGCGGCACTCGGGCGGTAGTGCCGGCCAGGCGGTGAGCACGTCCCGGCGATTGAGTGCATCGCCGGAAAGCCCTACCGACCTGAGATCGGCCAGCCGCTCGCCCGGCGCAAGCGAGCCCTGCAGGAAGCGAAACAGCGCGACCGGTGCGCGCAGATGGTCGATGCCTTGCTGGCGCAGCCAGTCGACGAGCCAGGTCGGACCATGTGTGCGCATGTCGTACAGATGCAGCGAGGCGCCGTTGAGCAGCGCGTTGAAGGTGTCCGATACAGCGGCCGGAAAACACAGCGAAGTCAGCAGCGCGAAACGGTCGCACGGCATGATCGGAACGTCGTCGCGGTCGGTCATCGCGCGGCGCAGACTCAGCGACTGTCGCCACAACACGCCCTTGGGCTCACCGGTGGTGCCGGTCGTATGAAAGATGCCCAACCAAGCGTCGGGTGACGCCTCCAGGCCGGGCAGTGCGATGGCCGGGCTGTCGGGCAAGGATTCCAGAATGCGCATGCGGCGCAGCGGGCCGGCGACAGTTGCGGCGACTGCTGCATTGGCGGCATCGGCCAGCAGAACCTGTGCGCCGAGGTTGTCGACGATGGCGCGATTGCGCACCACGGGAAAGGCCGGATCGAGTACCGCGAAGCAACGTCCGGCCAGCAAGGTGCCGAGGATCGCGGCAATCAGCGGTGCGTCGTGGCGCATCATCAGCGCGACCGGCACTTCGTCGTCGGTGCCGTCACGCAGCAAGGCGCGCGCGATACCCATGGCCTCGTCCTGCAGACGCGCGAACGACCATGCGTGTGCAGCGCTCGCAAGCGCCAGGTCCTGCGGCCGCTTGGCCACGATGTCCGCGATGCGTGCCGGAATCGAACGCTCCGCGCTGAGCGGCGGAAGGACGTGCTCCGTCATCGTTCAGCAGGGCGTGAGGCGATCACTGTCGATGGGCAGCAATTCGGCGGCAGGCGCCATATAGACGCCGCGCTCGACGGTATCGCCGAGAAGCACGGCCCCCGCGCCGATCACGCAGCGCGGCGCGACACTGACGCGGTTGCGCACGGTCGAATGAATGCCGAAATAGCAGTAGGCTCCGATGTCGACCTGCCCCGCGACATGCACGCCGGCTGACAGGTGGCAGTGGTCGCCGATCGTGGTGTGGTGTCCGATCAGGCTTCCGGCGCCGATGAACACGTTGTCGCCGATGCTCGCGAAGGGCTGGATGATGACGTTCTCGTTGATGCGGCAGTTCTCGCCGAGGATGAAGCCGTCCCACAGCGATGCCTGCGGGTGCACATAGCTGGCGAGCCGGTAACCCATCTCGCGGGCCTGGGCGACGCGCTCGGCGCGCAGGCGGTTCACGCGCACATAGCCGATGGCGACCATCAGTTCGTGCGAATCGGGTGGCCACACGCTGGCCACGTCTTCCCACGCGACCAGCGGAAGTCCGCAACATCGACCGTCACCGACGTAATCGCGGTCGACGGTGAAGCCGACGATCTCGTAGTCGGTGTGGCGGGAGAATTGGTGATGGAGGACTTCGGCGACAGCACCGTTGCCGAACAGGACGAGCTTGCGGGACATGTTGATGGCCGTAACGGGCAATGCCCGAATCTACCACGGCGAGCCAGCGGCACGCCTTGCCGCCCGCGGCCTCAGTCGAACAGGTTGAGGATGCCGTCCAGCCCGGCGTGGTCGAGCGTGCAGTGGGCGGCGGCGCGTAGCACGGGCTTGGCGCGCCAGGCGATGGCGAGACCCGCCTCGCGCAGCATGGACAGGTCATTGGCGCCGTCGCCCACGGCGATGGTCTGTTCGGGCGACAGACCAAGCCGTTCGCGCGCTTCGCGCAGCACTGCAGCCTTGGCGGCAGCGTCGACGATGGCGCCGGTGACGCGGCCGGTGAGGTGCCCGTCGCGGATCTCGACCGTGTTCGCATACGCTGCGTCGAAGCCAAGACGTGTCTTGAGACGTTCGGTGAAGTAGCTGAATCCGCCCGACACGAGGACGGTGCAGATGCCCGCGGCCTCGAGCGTGTCGAGCAGGCGTTCGGCGCCGGGGTTGAGCGAGAGGCGTTGCTCATAGACCTCGGCCAGCGCGGATTCGGGCACGCCGCGCAGCAGGGCGACGCGGCGGGTGAGCGATTCGGTGTAATCGATCTCGCCACGCATCGCTGCTTCGGTGATGGCAGCGACCTCTTCGCGCAGCCCTTGAAGGTCGGCCACCTCGTCGATGCACTCGATGTCGATCAGGGTCGAGTCCATGTCGGTGACGAACAGGCCGAAATCTTCCAGACGGCGGCCGGGTGCGACGGCGCAGTCCAGCCCGTCACGCTCGCACAGCGCCAGCGTCTCGGGTGTGGGCAGACCGCCTTCCAGACGCCAGGCCTGTGCGCCGATGGTGCGCACGGCGCCCGCCCGGGCAGCGACGCGCAGCTCTTCGAGTGCTGCGGGCGCAAGCGGCGCGCCCTGCACGACGAGGCTCATCGCGTGCGCGACTCCAGCGCACCGGATTCACTCAGAACGCGGTGCGCCTCGCGCAGCATGGTCTCGGTGCTGGCCCAGTCCACGCAACCGTCGGTGACCGAGCAGCCGTACTTGAGCTGGGTAAGGTCGTCGGGGATGGACTGGTTGCCGGCCTCGATGAAGCTCTCGACCATGGTGCCGACGATGGAGCGGTTGCCCTCGCGAATCTGATTCACGACGTCCTTCATCACCAGTGGCTGCAGTTCGGGCTTCTTCCAGGAGTTGGCGTGGGAACAGTCGACGACGATGTTCTGCGCCAGCTTGGCCTTGTCCAGTGCCTGTTCGGCAAGCTTGATCGACACCGAGTCGTAGTTCGGCCGGCCGCCGCCACCGCGCAGCACGACGTGGCCGTAGCGGTTGCCACGGGTGCGCACGATGCTGGTCACGCCGTGGCCGTTGATGCCGAGGAAGCTGTGCGGGTGCGAGGCCGACAGGATGGCGTTGGTGGCCACGGCCAGGTCGCCGTCGGTGGCGTTCTTGAAGCCGACCGGCGTAGACAGGCCGGAGGACATCTCGCGGTGTGTCTGCGATTCGGAGGTGCGCGCACCGATTGCGGTCCAGGAGATCAGGTCACCGTAATACTGCGGCGCGATCGGGTCCAGCGCCTCGGTGGCGGCCGGCAGGCCGATTTCGTTGACCGCGAGCAGGAAGCGGCGCGCACGCTCCATGCCTTCGTCGATGCGGAAGGAGTCGTCCATGTACGGATCGTTGATGTAACCCTTCCAGCCCACCGAAGTACGCGGCTTCTCGAAATACACGCGCATCACGATCAGCAGGGTGTCGGCGACTTCATCCGCGACCCTCTTCAAGCGACGCGCGTAATCCAGGCCGGCCTCCGGGTCGTGGATCGAGCACGGGCCGATGACGACGAACAGGCGCGGGTCCTTGCGGTCGAGGATGTCGCACAGCGCTCGACGCCCGGACAGCACGGTCTCGGCTGCGCGTTCGGTCAGCGGCGCGCGCGCGATGATCTCGTCGGGCGAGGGCATGGCGTCGAAGGCGGCGATGTTGAGGTTTTCGGTCTGGACTGCGGACATGCGTGCTTCCGGTGTCTGGTGGGTCAAGGGCGTCATTGTACCGCGCCGTCAGCATGGTCGAGGGGCTGTGGATTTCCCGATTCCCGCGCAATGCAACGGCTTGTCCTCCGATGATAGGGACCGGAAGGGGGCGTGGAAAATTGTTTGGCCGGATGAGCTGGATAAGCGAGCGCTATCTGCTTCGTCGCTCCGGCGTCGCCGGCGATGGCGTCAGGCGCGCACGGATTCGAGCAGTTCGCGCACGGCCTGGGCACGCTGACGGATCTGCGGCAGGTCGATCTTGCGCACCAGCTTCTCCTGACCGGCCATGCGCGTGTTGCGGTCGCGCTGGATCAGCGCGATGACCTTGGCCGGATCGATGGGTGCGTCCGGGCCGAACTGGACGACGATCTGGTGTTCGGAGGCGTCGAGCTTCTGCACGTTCCACGGCTTGAGTGCGATGCGCAGGCGGTGGGTCTCTATCAGCGCCTGGGACTGCTCGGGCATCTCGCCGAAGCGGTCGGTCAGCTCTTCGCGCAGGTCGCGCAACTCGTCCTCGGTGTCGCAGTTGGCCAGCCGCTTGTAGAGCGTGAGCCGTTCCTGCACGTCCGGGCAGTAGCCGCTGGGCAGCAGGGCGGGCACGTGCAGATTGATCTCGGAGACGGTCTCGAGCGGGTCGGCGAGATTCGGTTCGCGGCCTTGCTGCAGGTCATGTACGGCGCGCTTGAGCATTTCGCTGTAGAGCGAGAAGCCGATCTGCTGCATTTCGCCGGACTGGTTCTCGCCCAGCACCTCGCCGGCGCCGCGGATCTCGAGGTCGTGCATCGCCAGATAGAACCCCGAGCCCAGCTCCTCCATCGCGGTGATGGCTTCGAGTCGCTTCCTGGCGGCGGCCGAGGGTTTGGCGTCGGCATCGGTCAGCAGGTAGGCGTAGGCCTGGTGATGGCTGCGCCCGACGCGGCCGCGCAACTGGTGCAACTGGGCCAGGCCGAAGCGGTCGGCGCGGTTGATGATGATGGTGTTGGCACTGGGAATGTCGATACCGGTTTCGATGATGGTGGTGCACAGCAACAGGTTGGTGCGCTGCTGCGTGAACTCGCGCATCACGCGTTCGAGTTCACGCTCGGGCAACTGGCCGTGGCCGACCGAGATGCGCGCCTCGGGCACCAGTTCGGCCAGACGGTTGCGCATGTTCTCGATGGTGTCGACTTCGTTGTGCAGGAAATACACCTGGCCGCCGCGCTTGAACTCGCGCAGCACCGCTTCGCGCACGATGCCCTTGCTGTGCGCATGCACGAAGGTCTTGATCGCCAGACGCTTCTGCGGCGCGGTGGCGATGATCGAGAACTCGCGCAAGCCTTCCAGCGCAAGTCCCAGCGTGCGCGGGATGGGCGTGGCGGTCAGCGTGAGCACGTCGACCTCGGCGCGCAGGCGCTTCATCGCCTCTTTCTGGCGCACGCCGAAACGGTGTTCCTCGTCGATGATGACCAGGCCCAGACGCTGAAAGCGCACGTCCTTCTGCAGCAGGCGATGGGTGCCGATGATGATGTCGAGCTTGCCCTCGGCCAGTTGCGCCAGCGCTTCGTTCTGCTCCTTCGCAGACTTGAAGCGCGACAGCTCGGCCACGCGCACCGGCCAGTCGGCGAAGCGGTCGGCGAAGGTCTGATAGTGCTGCTCGGCCAGCAGCGTGGTCGGCGCCAGCACCACTACCTGCTTGCTGTCGGCGACCGCGACGAAGGCCGCGCGCAGCGCAACCTCGGTCTTGCCGAAGCCCACATCGCCGCACACCAGGCGATCCATCGGGCGACCCGCCTTCATGTCGGTGACGACGGCGTCGATGGCGGCCTGCTGGTCGGGCGTGGTCTCGAAGCCGAAACCTTCGGCGAAGGCCTCGAGGTCGTGCTGCTTGAAGTCGAAGCGGTGGCCCGGCCGCGATTCGCGCTGCGCGTAGAGCACGAGCAGTTCGGCGGCGGTGTCGCGCACCTGTTGCGCAGCGCGACGCTTGGCCTTTTCCCACTGACCGGAACCCAGGCGGTGCGGCGTGACCGCTTCCGGGTCGGCGCCGGCATAGCGCGTGATCATGTGCAGTTGCGACACCGGCACGTAGAGCTTGTCGCCGTTGGCGTATTCCAGATGCAGGAACTCGGTGTCGCCTTCGCCCAGATCCATGTGCACGAGGCCGGTGTAGCGGCCGATGCCGTGCGACACGTGCACCACCGGATCGCCGGGCTTGAGTTCGGACAGGTCACGCAACCAGCCTTCGACGGTGGCCGCCTTGCGGCTCTCGCGCCGACCACGCGGACGGGCCGTGGCGGCGTACAGCTCGGCCTCGGTGACGACGGCAATGTGCGCGGCCGGGAGCATGAAGCCGTTGAGCAACGGGGACACGCCCAGGGCGAAGGTGGAGCCCGAGGCGGCGAAGTCCTCGAAGCCTTCGCAGGCGCCGGGCTTCAAGCCGTACTCGGCCAGATATTCGGCCATGGTCTCGCGCCGGCCCGGCGATTCGGCGAGCAGCAGCACGCGGCCGCCGGCCTGCGCCCAGTCGCCTTCGAGCAGCGCGGCGAGCTTGTGCAGCGGATTGGCGGCCTTGCGTTCGACGGCGATGGGCGGCGGCGGCTCGGTGGCGCGCGGTGCGTCATCGTCCGCGGCGTGCGCGTGGATTTCCAGGCCGGGCAGGGCCTTGAGGGCAACGAAGAAGTCTTCCTGGCCCAGGAACAGCGCCTCGGGCTTCATTACCGGACGGCTGCGGTCACCCTTGTAGAAGTCGTGGCGCAGACGCGTGTCGCGCCAGAATTCGTCGATCGCGGTGGGTACGTCGTGGTGCAGCACCACCGCGGCGTCGCGGGGCAGGTAGTCGAACAGCGTCGCGGTTTCGTCATGGAACAGCGGCAGAAAGTACTCGACCCCGGCCGGTGCGATGCCGTTGGAGACATCCTTGTACAGCTGCACGCGCGAGGGGTCGCCCTCGAAGGTCTCGCGGAAGCGGCTGCGAAAGGCCAGGCGCGACTTCTCGTCGAGCGGAAACTCGCGCGCCGGCAGCAGGCGGATCTCGGGTACCGGATAGACCGTGCGCTGGGTATCCGGATCGAAGGTCTTGATGCTCTCGATCTCGTCGTCGAACAGGTCGAGTCGCAGCGGCAGGGTCGATCCCATCGGATACAGGTCGATGATGCCGCCGCGCACCGAGAACTCACCCGGGCTGACCACCTGCGTGACGTGGGCGTAACCGGCAATCGCCATCTGCATGCGCAGCTTGTCGACGTCGAGCCGTTCGCCCTGCTTCAGGAAAAAGGTGTAGGCAGCCAGGAAGGACGGGGGCGCCATGCGGTAGAGCGCGGTGGAGGCGGGAACCAGCACGACGTCGGTCTCGCCGCGCGTGAGCGAGTACAGCGTCGCCAGACGTTCGGAAATCAGGTCCTGATGCGGCGAGAAACTGTCGTAGGGCAAGGTCTCCCAGTCCGGCAGCAGATGGGCGCGCAGTTCCGGCGCGAGCCAGGTGAGCTCTTCCTGCATGCGCTGGGCATCGGGCGGATTCGCGCACACCACCAGCAGCGTGCGTCCGCGCGAGGCGAAATGCGCGATCGCGAGTGCGTCGGACGAGCCGGCGAGGCGGGGCAGCGTGAAGCGCGTGCCGACTTTGGGAATCGGCAACGCGGCGAGATCGGGCAGCAGCGGATCGGTGCTGAGGGGCATCGGGAAGAGACGCTCGGAGGCTGGGGCGAGCCGGCAATTATAGGGGATCGACCGGTCGCTACACGAACCGGTGTGGTAAGGCTTTAGCGCGGATCGGCCAGCCGCCAGCCGGACAGCACCGGATTGCCACGGATCTCGCAACCCAGTTCGGTCAGCCACTCGGCCACGCGCCGGTTGGAATTGTCAGCGAGCGAGTAGGGGCGCGGGTCGGCGATGAAGAGCAGATCGAAGTCGGCGTTGTAGCGACGTTGCGTGGCCGCGTCGAAGCGCGCGTCCAGCGAAGCGCGCAGGCGCTGCGCATCTTCGGCCTCGACCTGCAACTCGGTACTGTCCGCGACGCCGACCGACATGCGCGACAGCGCACTGTGCAGGTCGGTCGCGCCGGGCATGCGCTGGCGACCAAGGGCCGATGCGCTGGGCGCGAACAGGGCATTGAGGCCGCTTCCGAAGCCGGTGACGCCTTCTGCGTACCACTGCCAGTCCCCCCAGGAATAACGGTTGATGCCGTCTTCGGACGGAAGCAGCAGGCTGGAATGCCGACCGTGGTCGAGTACCCACACGTTGACCGGATCAAGCGGTGCGGGGGGAGGGACGATGCGCGCAGAGCAGCCGGCGAGCGCGACGAGGAGGGCGATCGGGGCGAGCGCCAGCAAACGCATCGAGCGCCGCTCAGGAGACGGTGCCCGGATCCTCATCCTCGTCGTCTCCGTGGATGCGATCGCGCCAGCGTCCCAGCCATTCGAGCGCCAGGGCGTCGCTCGAAAGGCCTCCGGGAACCGTCACGCACAGCTCGTGCAGGTCCGACATCTCCTGGGCAGCGCGTTTGACGATTGGCAGTTCGTCGTCGTCCTCGCCAACGATGAGGCGGGTCGGCACGCGGTTCGCGCCCAGCGGAGTCGCACCGGCCAGGTCGGGACGTCCGCCCAGGCAGACCACTCCGGCAAAGCCGGCCGGATGCTTCCAGGCCGCACGCACCGCGGCTCCACTGGCTGTGCCGCGTGCCACGGGCAGGACCGGAAGCGAGGCCAGTTCGGGCTGGTGGCGTGCCCACTCGCGCGCGGCAAGCACGCGGTTGGCCAGTTCGGGCACATTGAAAGCGGCGTCTCCGTCGCGGGCGAGTTCGGCCTCGCTGAGCAGTTCGATCTCGAGCGTCGCGTATCCGGCCTCATGCAGCAGGGCAGTCAGACGATCGGTGGCGGTGGTGTCCGACGGCGTTCCGGCGTCGAGCAGCAGCGCCAGGGCGAACACGTCGGGCGCATGGCGCAGTCGCGCGCCAAGCCAGTGATCGCTGCACGGGATGCCGACGCGGGAGTCGCGCAGTTTCAAGACGGGATCCTCCGAAACAGTGCCAGGGCCAGCTTCGCACGGCCTGACATGCGGGACAAGTGGCGATTCACTGCGAGCCGATCACCACCGGAATGCGACGCGCTCCCAAGGGTGGCGCGAACTGGCCGAAGCGCCCGGCCAGCGGGCTGCCGCAGTCCGGGCAGTGCCCGGTCTCGTCGAGTCGGTAGTCGCGGATCCGGTACCAGTCGCGCACGACCAGGTTCGCGCCGCAACCGCTGCATCGGGTGGTTCCGCCCTCGGTGTCGTGTACGTTGCCGGTATATACATGATGCAGCCCGGACGCGCGTGCGATGTCGCGCGCGCGACGCAAGGTGGACAGCGGCGTAGGTGGCGCGTCGACGAGCTTGAAGTCGGGGTGGAAGGCGGTGAAGTGCAGCGGCACCTGGGTGCCGCAGCGATCGACGATCCATTCGCTCATCGCGGTGATCTCGGCGTCCGAGTCGTTGTGCCCGGGAATCAGCAGCGTGGTCAGCTCGACCCATACGCCACTTTCTCGCACCAACCATTCGATCGTCTCGAGCACCGGCGCCAGACGCGCGCCGCACAGCCTCTGGTAGAAGGCGTCGTCGAATCCCTTGAGGTCTACGTTGGCCGCGTCCATCGGGGCAAAGAACGCTTCGCGCGCGCACTCGCCGATGTAGCCGGCGGTCACGGCAACCGCATGGATGTCGCGCGCGTGTGCGGCTTGCGCTGCGTCGATGGCGTACTCGGCAAAGATCACCGGATCGTTGTACGTGAACGCGATGCTGCGGCAGCCCAGCCGTGCGGCCGTATCGGCAATCGCCTCGGGTGTGGCCGAATGCATCAGGCGGTCCATGTCACGCGACTTGGAGATGTCCCAGTTCTGGCAGAACTTGCACGCGAGGTTGCAGCCTGCGGTACCGAAGGAGAGCACGCCGGAGCCCGGAAAGAAGTGGTTGAGCGGCTTTTTCTCGATGGGGTCGACGCAGAACCCCGAACTGCGCCCCCAGGTGGTCAGCACCATCGTGTCGTGCTCTCTCTGGCGCACGAAGCACGCGCCGCGCTGACCTTCGTGAAGGCGACACAGCCGCGGGCACAGATCGCACTGGATGCGAACGTCATCGAGGGCGTGCCAGTAGCGGGCGGGATGGGCAGCGTTCATGCCGGTTCGACCGCAGAGTGTGTCATTCGCTCCATTTGTCGACCGTAAAGGTCGCAAACAGCAGATCCTCACCCGGATGGTCGGGCGCGAGCCCGGCCTTGCGCTTGAGCTCACTGAGAAAGCGCGACGGCTCGGGCAGTTGCTCCCAGACCTGGGGCAGAAAGGTCGCGTTGCGGCAGCCGCCATGCAGGATCACCCCGTGTTCGCCGGGGCGCAGCACTTCGAGCAACGCCGCCTCTCCCGGCGTGGACAGCAGATCAGGGCGTGAGAGCACGGAAACCTCGATGTCCAGGGTCTCGAACTCGTCGGCGGTGAGCGGCGCGAAGCGTGGATCCCGGCTGGCCGCAGCGACCGCGTTCTCGTCGATATCCTCACCCAGCGAACGACGTGCGCGCACGCTGCCGATACACCCGCGAAGTTGCCCGTCGCGCCGCAGCGTAATGAAGCTCGCGCCACGTTCGCCGAATCGCCGGTGTTCGGGTGCCGGCGGTATTGCGATGTCCAGATGCGCGGCGATTGCTGCACGCGCACGGGCAATGAGGGCCGGGCCGGGGTCAGTGTCGGAGGGCATGGGGCCGGTCCGTGGGAAATTCGACAAAGGCGACGCTAGCATAGCCCACGACCCGGCTGCGGTCGCCTGCGGTGTCGCCGGAGTTGCGCAGATCCAGCAAATAGGGTTCGAGTCCGCGTCGCGCGCAGGCCAGCAACAATCCGTTGAGCGAATGCGCACCGCAGGCCTGCTCCCCGTGCAGGCAGGGGCGTAATTCGAGCATCTGGCGGGCCGTGGCGCGGTCGAGTGCGCGCGAGTCTTCGTAGGACAGGTAGTGCGACAGGTCGGAACTGACGACGAACAATGTCTCCGGCCCGCCCCACAGCATGTCCAGCACGTCGGCGACCCGTTCCGGCATGACCGAGCCGACCAGCAACGGTACGATCTCGAAGTGGTCGAGCAGGGTCTGGAGGAACGGCAACTGGACTTCGATGCAGTGCTCGAGCGCGTGCGGACGGTCGTCCACCGCGACGTCCGGCTGGGTCTGCAGCATGGCCCATGTGCCCCGGTCGACAGGCACCACACCCAGTGGCGTGGAGAACCCCTGGGCGGCCGCCAGCGCAAAGCCGGCGACCGGTATGCGGTGCGGCGGCCCGAGCAGCACCACGCGCCGGATCTTGCCGCGCAAGCCGAGAAGTGACGCATAGCCGTTGGCCGCAATCGCGCCCGAGTAGAGGTAGCCGGCGTGCGGTACGACGACCGCCTTGGGTGCGGCGGTCAGTTCCTCGGCAGGAATCGCGCCGGTCAGCAGTTCGCCGACCTGTGCACGAAGCAGTTCCGGGTCGGCAGGGTAGAAGTGCCCGGCGACTGCCGCCGGACGAATCGATGCGATGGCCATGATCTTCCTTCCGAAGTCGAACTTCTTTCGGGTCGAGACTCATTATAGAAAGCCTGCGCACGCTTGCCGGGGCGTCGCGCTCGCCACTGCATTAGAATCGCGCCAATGAACGAACACGCAAGTCGCCACATCGCCCTTGTCCCGGCCGCCGGAACCGGCACCCGCTTCGGCGCGCCACTGCCCAAGCAGTATCTGCCGCTGGCCGGTCGCCCGATGATCGCGCACACGCTGGCCGCGCTGTGCGCGGTCGATGCGATCGAGAAGGTCTTCGTCGTGCTCTCGGTCGACGACCCCGAGTGGGGGCGCCACGACTGGAGCGGGCTCGGCCCCAAGCTGGTGCCGCTGTTCTGCGGTGGTGCGACGCGCGCGGCGAGCGTACTCGGCGGCCTGCGCGCGATCGCCGGCGAACTCGAGCAGGGCGACTGGGTGCTGGTACATGACGCGGCACGCCCGTGCATCGCGCCGTGGGACGTGCAACGGCTGATCGACGCGCTCGAAGGCGACGAGGTCGGCGGTCTGCTCGCCTTGCCGGTGGCCGATACGCTCAAGCGCGCCGACGGCCACGGTCGTGCGCTCGAAACCGTATCGCGCGAGCGCCTGTGGCAGGCGCAGACACCGCAGATGTTCCGTCACGTGATGCTGCGCCGCGCGCTCGAAGACGCCACGGAGGTCACCGACGAAGCCGGCGCGATCGAGGCCGCCGGCCTGCATCCGAAGCTGGTGCAAGGTGATGCGTCCAACCTCAAGGTGACCTGGCCGGTCGACCTGTACCTGGCCGAACACATTCTGGAGAGCCGCCGCGAGGCGGCGCGATGAACTGATGACGACGACTCCGCTTCGTATCGGCCAGGGCTTCGATGTCCATGCCCTGGTACCCGACCGGCCGCTGATCATCGGTGGCGTGACCATTCCCTACCCTCTCGGGCTGCTCGGGCACTCGGACGCAGACGTGCTGCTGCATGCGCTCACCGACGCGCTCCTCGGCGCCGCGGGGCTGGGTGACATCGGACGACTGTTTCCCGACAGCGACGCGCGCTATGCCGGTGCGGACAGCCGCGAACTGCTGCGTGCGGCCTTCGGGCGTGTGCGCGATGCGCGTTATGCGGTGGTCAACGTCGATGCGACAGTCATCTGCCAGGCGCCGAAGATCCTGCCGCACGCGGCACAAATGGTTGAGAACATCGCCTCCGATCTGAGCATCGCGCGCTCGGCGGTCAACATCAAGGGCAAGACCACCGAGGGGCTCGGCTTCACCGGTCGCGGCGAAGGCATCGCAGCGCAGGTCGTCGTGCTGCTCGAGCGGCAGTTCGAGGATGGCGGCTGAGGCGGAACGCGCCCGGGTGTTCTTCGCGCTGTGGCCGGGTACGACCACGGCCGAATCGCTCGCGCACATCGCGAGTGAGGCACACAAGCGATTTGCCGGGCGCCTGATGCGCCCCGAGACGCTGCACCTGACGCTGGCCTTCGTCGGCACCATCGAGCGTACGCGCATCGCGGATCTGGTCGCGGCGGGCGATCGCGTGCGCGTGCCCCGGATCGAGCTGTCGATCGACACGCTCGGTCAGTGGCAGAAGAAGCACATCGTGTGGGCCGGCCCGGCCGAGCCGGGCGTCGCGCTTGTCTCGCTGGTCGAGTCCTTGCGCGCCGAGCTGGAAGAAGCGGGCATGGCGCTCGAGCGTCGGCCCTTCGTGCCGCACGTCACCTTGCTGCGCAATGCGGACTGCGACACCGGTCGGAATGCGCTGGCGTGCCCGCTGAAGTGGCAGGTCAATGGATTTGTATTGGTGGAGTCAAGACTGCAATCGACGGGGGCGGGTTACGAGGTGCTTGCCCGCTGGCCGAGGCAATGAAAAGCGGGGCCTGCTGGCCCCGCTCCGATTTTTCGCTTCGTCGACTGGTTTCAGACGAACAGGCAGGTCGACAAGTGCTCGCAGAGCTTGGGCTCCGGCGACTTCGTATAGTCCTTTTCAAATCGATCGGTGACGAGTTGCGCCGTCGGATGGTCGATTTCGGCATTGAGCATGCCCATGAAGGACGGCGGCGCGACGAAGATGGCGCGGCCGAAAGCGTTTTTGGTTCTCCCCTGATAGAGCTCTTGCGCAAGTTCCTGCGCGAAGACCCTGGCTTGATGGTCCTTGGGCATGGTCTGGGGCGTGTGAGCGCCTTTGCCGTTGCCGTGGGTCGCCATGTTGCCGGGTCGGTCCGTGACGAGCTCGGAATTCTTCAATCGGCTTTCCGGGTGGATCAGTTCCTTGACCAGCCTGATGCCTTTCTTGGGCCCCAGATGTTCGTACACGCGGGCGAGGCTGGCGTTTGCAACCAGAATCCAGGTAATTGCCATCGGGTGTTCCTCCGATCATTTGTTTCCAGTCCGAAGATGCCGGGTCCAAGCACGACCCGGGGGAGCGGCGTACGTCCGCTCCCCCGTGCCGGTTGCACCGTTGGCCGTTGCGGCCGGTGCGAGTTGCGCTAACCGCGCTCAGGCTTCTTTCGGATTCCTGCGCCGCGACGATTCGCGGCAATCTCAGCGTAGACGCCTCGCTGACAAGGGGCAAACAGTGAATCGTGCAGTCGGGCGCAACGCCGCCATGGAGGCCAATGCGCAATTCAGCGGTCGCGTCGGTCGAGGTTGGCCGCAGGGTTCAGTCCAAAGAATCGAACCATCTGCGCATGTACGGTCGGGTAGGCGGTGCGCAGCTCGCGAGGGGTCTCGAAAAAGGCTTCGGAAGCCACTGCGAAGAACTCGGCCGGGTGTTCGGCCGCATACGGGTCGAGCACTGTCGGCAGGCCCATGTCGAGCTGACGGCACAGCGCGTCGTAGGCTGCGCCGAACTCGTGCGCCCAGTCCTCGACCGACATGCCGGCCGGCAACGGTGGCAGGCCATCCGCACCGCCGTTGGCCATGTCGAGCTTGTGCGCGAACTCGTGAATCACGACATTGACGCCCCGCGGCCGATCTTCGTCGTCGTGCCACGACAGCAGCACTGGCCCGGCTTCCCAGGCCTCGCCGAGCACCTCGTCATCGAACTCGTGCACGATGCCGGCCTCGTCGACCTCGCTACGCGGAATCACGATGTCACCCGGATAGACGACGATGCCGACCCAGCCGCGATACGCGCTCAGACCGAGCCGGAATACCGGCAGCGCCGCCTGCAATGCGATGGCCAGCATCATGTCGTCGTCCAGCGCCAGGTCGTGTGCGCCGTGGAACTGCTTCTCCGCCAGGAATCCGGTCGCCAGTTCGCGCAGATGAGCGCGTTCGCGGGCCTCGAGAAAGTCGAGAAACGGCAAGTGCGCCTCGACCCGTTCCCAGGTCTCGGGCGGGATCAGTGGCCGATGATGGCCGAACCAGCGGCGCAGGAATTCAAGCACGGCGGTAGCGAGTGGTCAGGTAAATGCCGGAGAGGATCGCCGCGATGCCGGCGAAGTGATACCACTGCGGGCGCTCGCCGAGAAAGACGGCGGCCAGCGCCGTGCCGAACACCGGCATCAGGTGGATGAACAGCGAGCCCTGACTGGGACCGACCGCGCGTACGCCGGCGTTGTAGAAGACATGGCCGAGAAAGCCGGCGAACACGCCGACGTAGCCGATTGCGGCAAGCGCGCGCGGGCTGAAGTCGATGCGCTCGCCCGCAGCCAGTTCCATCGCGTACAGCGGCGCGAGCGCGCTCAGCCCGACCACCGCACACACGGCGAAGAAGAGCATCGGATGGATGGCCGGGCGCCAGTGCAGACCGACCGTATACAGCCCCCACACCATCACCGCGACGAGCATCCAAAGGTCGCCGCGGTTGAGCGTGAGTGCGAGCAGGGTGTGGACATCGCCGCGCGCAACGATGGTCAGCACGCCGGCGAGCGAGACCACCACGCCGATGGCCTCGATGCGGCTCAGGCGCCGGCCCAGCAGCGCGAAGGCCAGCGCGATGGTTGCGATCGGGATGAAGGAATTGAGCAGCGATGCGTTGGTGGCGGTCGTATGTTCAAGCGCCACATAGACCAGCGTGTTGTAGCCGCCCACGCCGAGCAGGCCGAGTGCCACCAGCGCACGCCAGTGGCGGCGGATCAGCGGCCATTCGGTGCGCAGATGCGGCAGGGCGAGCGGAGCCACGCAGGCCAGCGCGATGCTCCAGCGCCAGAACGCGAGCGCGATCGGCGGCACCGACTCATGGATGCCACGGCCGACGACCATGTTGCCGGACCAGAACAACACGGTCAGCGTCAGCAGCAGGTAGGGACTCGGGGCGGAAAAGCGCATCGGGATTCGCATGGCGGCGGACAAGCGGCTGTGGATGATCGCATATCGTGCGGGTGCCCGCACGGCACCCACCTTGGGACATCGGTGCTTGTGGGATAATCGCCGCCATGGTTTCCGTCACTCACGCCGTTTCCCCGGACGCTCAATCCGCACCGATCGAACTGCTTGTCGAGGGGCTCGCACTCGACTCCCGCGAGCAGATCGAGGAAGCACTCGAACTCGCCCGTGACATCTATGGCGACGAAGTGCTTGGCACCGGAGAATCGGTGTGGACGCATGCACTGGGGATGGCGCTGATCAGCAGTTCGTTGCGGCTCGACACCGAGGCGCGCGTCGCTGCCATCCTGTTCGCAGTGCCGGTGTATCGCACCGGAAGCCTCGAACAGGTCGCGCAGCGTTTCGGCGACTCCGTGGCCGGAATCGTCGAGGGCCTTCGCAAGCTCAACGGCCTGCGCGTGGTCACGCGCATGCGGGGCAAGTCGGACTCGCCCGACGTGCATGCCCAGACCGAGTCGTTGCGCAAGATGCTGCTCGCAATGGCGGCCGACATCCGTGTCGTGTTGCTGAGGCTGGCGTCACGCACGCAGACCTTGCGCCATTACGCCGACACCAAGAGTCCGGTGCCTTCGGAGCTGGCGCGCGAATCGCTCGATCTGTACGCGCCGCTGGCCAACCGGCTGGGTGTGGGGCAGCTGAAATGGGAGCTCGAAGACCTGTCCTTCCGCTTTCTCGAGCCGACCACCTACAAACAGATCGCACGCAAGCTCGACGAGCGCCGCACCGAACGCGAGGCCTTCATCGAGGAGGCCCTGTCGGCACTGCGGCGCGAACTCGATGCGGCTGGCATCGACGCCGACCTGTACGGACGACCCAAGCACATCTACAGCATCTACAACAAGATGCGGCACAAGAAGCTCGACTTCGAGCAGGTCTATGACATCCGTGCCGTGCGCGTGCTGGTGCGCAAGGTCAATCATTGCTACAAGGTGCTCGATATCGTCAATCGCCTGTGGGAGCCGATTCCCGAGGAGTACGACGACTACATCAGCAAGCCCAAGGGCAACAACTACCAGTCGCTGCACACCGCGGTGCGCGCGGCTGACGGACGCGCGCTGGAGGTGCAGATCCGAACTCACGAGATGCACCGCCATGCCGAGTTCGGTGTGGCCGCGCATTGGCGTTACAAGGAAGGTGGCGGCGCGGTCGAGGCCTACGACGAAAAGATCGCGTTGCTTCGCAGCCTGCTGTCCTGGCGTGACGAAATCGCCGGCGGTGCCGACTGGATCGAGCAGTCGCGTCGCGCCGCGCTAGACGACACGATCTACCTGCTGACGCCGCAGGGGCGCGTGATCGACTTGCCGCATGGGGCGACGCCGGTGGACTTCGCCTATCGACTGCACACCGACCTGGGGCATCGCTGCCGTGGCGCCAAGGTCGACGGCCAGCTCGTGCCGCTGAACACGCAACTGGCGAGCGGCCAGACGGTGGAGATCGTCGCGGCGAAGGAGGGCGGGCCTTCGCGTGACTGGCTCAACGCTCAGCAGGCTTACACCACGACCCATCGGGCGCGCACCAAGATCCGCCAGTACTTCAGCCAGCTCGAGGAATCCGAGATGCTGGCGCGTGGTCGGAGCTTCGTGATCAAGGAGCTGCAACGCGAGGGCCGGACACAGACCAACATCGAGGAACTTGCCGAACGTCTGGGCTTTCGCAACGCCGACATGATGTTCGTCGCCGCCGGCCGCGGTGAGATCGGCGCGCGTGCCGTGCACAACGCGTTGCGCGGCGCGGCCGAAGAGCCGCCGCCCGAGGCCGATCCGGGGATCGTCGTCGGGCGCAGCCGTTCGGGGGGCTCCAGCGGCAAGGTACTGATCGTCGGCGTGGGCAAGCTGCTCACATCGCTCGGGCGCTGCTGCAAGCCTGCGCCGCCGGACGCGATTCAGGGCTTCATCACGCGTGGACGTGGCGTCTCCATCCACCGGGTCGACTGCCCGTCCTTCCAGAATCTGGTGCGTCAGGAACCCGAACGCGTGATCGAGGCCGAATGGGGCGAAGATGCCTTCAAGGGCCCGCAGTCGGTGTTCCCGGTCGATGTCAGCGTCGAGGCCAGTGATCGTCAGGGCCTGCTGCGCGACATTTCGGATGTGCTCTCGCGCGACAAGATCAACGTCACCGCCGTCAACACGCTGACCAAGAAGGGGCGTGCGCACATGCGTTTCACGTTCGAGGTTGCCGGGGTGGCGCAGATTCAGCACGCGATCAGTCTGATCCGCGGGGTCGGCGGCGTCATCGACGCACGCCGCAGCTAATCGTAGAGCTCACTCCCCGGCCAGATCCTTGAGCAGCATTTCCTGGGCCGAACGCCGGATGCCGCGTGCGTGACGGCGGCGGTAGCGCCCGTCGGAGAGCATCTCCCAGGACTGGGAGTTGTCCGCGACATAGGCACGCAGGCCCTCGCGCAGCACGCGCCGACGCAGCTTCGGGTCGAGGACGGGGAAAGCGATCTCGATGCGACGGAAGAAGTTGCGATCCATCCAGTCGGCGCTCGACAGATAGACCTTGTCCTCGCCCCCGGCATGGAAGTGGAAGATGCGGTGGTGTTCGAGGAAGCGGCCGACGATCGAGCGCACGCGGATGTTCTCTGACAAGCCCGGCACGCCGGGGCGCAGCGCGCACGGGCCACGCACGATCAGTTCGATGGGCACGCCGGCCTGCGAAGCGGCGTACAGCGCCTCGATGGTCTCGGATTCGAGCAGCGCGTTGACCTTGACCATGATGCGGCTCTTGCGCCCGGCGCGTGCGGCCTCGGCCTCGGCGTGGATGGCCGCGACCACGTTCTGCTGCAACGCGAATGGCGCCTGCCACAGGTGGCGCAGCGTACTCGCCTTTCCCAGGCCGGTGAGCTGCTTGAAGACCTCGGCGACGTCGGCGCCGATCTCCTCATTGCAGGTCATCAGGCCGTAGTCCGTGTAGAAGCGCGTAGTGCGCGGATGATAGTTGCCGGTGCCCAGATGCACATAGCGCATCAAACGCCCGCTCTCGCGGCGCACGACCATCAGCATCTTGGCGTGGGTCTTGTAGCCGACCACGCCATACACGACATGGGCGCCGACTTCCTCGAGGCGGTTGGCGAGCGTGATGTTGGCTTCTTCGTCGAAGCGCGCCATCAGCTCGAGCACCACCGTGACCTCCTTGCCCTTCTGCGCGGCACGCGCAAGCAGCTCCATCAGCACGGACTCGGTGCCGGTGCGATAGACGGTCATCTTGATCGCCAGTACCTGCGGGTCGTCGACCGCCTGGCGCAGGATCTCGATGACCGGCTCGAAACTCTGGAACGGATGGTGCAGCAGCACGTCCTGACGGCGGATTGCGGCGAAGATGTCAGCGCGCTTCGGGTCGATGCCACGCGGCATGCCCGGTGTGAATGGTGCAAAGCTCAGATCCGGCCGATTGACCCAATCGGGCACCTGCATCAGGCGCACCAGGTTGACGATGCCAGGCGTGCGATAGACGTCGCCCTCGGACAGGCGGAACTGGTGCAGCAGGAACTGCTCCATCTCGTCCGAGCAGGTGTCGGCGATTTCCAGGCGTACCGCGTCGCCGAAGTGGCGCTGTTGCAGTTCGCCCTTGAGCGAGGCCATCAGGCTCTCGACCTCTTCCTCGTCGACGAACAGGTCCGAATTGCGCGTCAGCCGGAACTGGTAGCAACCGAGCACACGCATGCCGGTGAACAGCTTGTTGGCGTTGGCGTGCATGACCGAAGACAGGAACACGAAGGTGTATTCGTGTTCGCAGATCTCGCGCGGCAGGCGGATCACGCGCGGCAGCGCACGCGGCGCCTGTACGATGGCCGCGCCCGAATCACGCCCGAAGGCGTCCCGCCCTTCGAGTTCGACGGCGAAGTTCAGACTCTTGTTGAGCACACGCGGAAACGGGTGCGCCTGATCCAGCCCGATCGGCGTGAGTACCGGAATGACTTCGCGGTCGAAGTATTCCTCGATCCAGGCGTTCTGCGCTTCGCTCCATTCGCCGCGACGCAGGAACACCACGCCTTCGCGCTCGAGCGCCGGCAGGATGTCGTCGTTGAGCAGTTCGTACTGGTCGGCGATCAGCGAATGCACTTCCTTACTGACGCGGCCGAGCAGTTCCTCCGGTGTCCTGCCGTCGATGCCCGGCGTGCGGATGCCCAGGCGGATCTGTTCCTTGATGCCGGATACGCGAATTTCGAAGAATTCGTCGAGGTTGCTCGACACGATGCACAAAAAGCGCAGTCGCTCGAGCAGTGGCATGTCGCGGTCGGCTGCCTGGGCGAGCACGCGCCGCTGGAACTGCAGCAGCGAAAGCTCGCGGTTGAGGAAGTGCTCGGACGGGAAGTTCTGTGTTCGCGGAGGCAGTTTCATCGTGATTCCGGAGTTGCGCGCCGGCGCGTGGCCCGCCATCGTGCGGCACCAGTATTACGTTTCGGTGACACGGGCATGATGTGTCCAAGCTTACCTCAGTGCCGACGCCGATGTGCGTTCAAGCGCCGGGCGCAGCGGCCCGGATGCTAGAATCCGGGCATCCGAATCCCGCCTCTCTGGCCTATCCGAACATCATGCATGAACTGATCGCCGCGATCGACCTCGGTTCGAACAGCTTCCGGCTGCAGGTGGGCAAGATCGTCAATGATCAGATCTATCCACTCGACGGCATCAAGGAGCCGGTGCGCCTGGCCGCTGGCCTGACCGCCGACAAGCAGCTCGATGCAGCGGCCCTGCAACGGGGCTTCGATGCCCTGAGTCGCTTCAACGAACGTCTGCGCGGCTTTCCGCCCGAAGCGGTGCGTGCAGTCGCGACGAACACCCTGCGCGTGGCCAAGAACGCACGTACCTTTCTGGATCAGGCCGAGGACGTGCTCGGCGTGCCGATCGAGGTCATCTCGGGCCGGGAAGAGGCGCGTCTGATCTACGTCGGTGTGGCTCACACCTTGCCCGAACCGCATCGTCAGCAACTCGTGGTGGACATCGGCGGCGGCTCGACCGAACTGATCATCGGCAAGAGTTTCGAGCCCATCCTGCTCGAGTCGCTCTACATGGGCTGCGTCGGTTACAGCCTGAATTACTTCCCGGGCGGGCGCATCGACCGTGAGTCCTTGCGCGAGGCCGAGCTGGCTGCCCGCAGCGAACTGCAGACCATCGCCTTGCCTTACCGCGAGGCCGGCTGGGAAGTCGCGGTGGGTTCGAGCGGTTCGGCCAAGGCGCTGATCGATGTGCTCGAGCAAAACGGCTGGGCCGAGGGCGCGATCACCGTCGAAGGGCTGGAGCGCATGCGCAACGCGCTTGTGCGCGCCGGTCGGCTCGATCGCCTCAAGCTCGCCGGTCTGAAGGATGATCGTCTTCCGGTGATCCTCGGCGGCTTCTCGATCATGTCTGCCGTGTTCAAGGAGTTCGGCATCGAGCGCATGGTTTTCTCGGACGGCGCACTGCGCCTGGGTGTGCTCTACGACCTGCTTGGCCGCTATCACCATCACGACTTGCGCGATGCGACGGTGTCGGCCTTCGTCTCGCGCTACGGCATCGATCCGCGTCAGGCCGAGGCCGTCGCCGATACTGCCTGCCATCTGCTCGCCTGCCTGGATCCCGAAACGGCCGATCCCGACCATCCCGACCACCGTTTCCTGCGCTGGGCGGCGACGCTGCACGAGATCGGCATTTCGGTAGCTCATGCGAGCTATCACAAGCACAGCGCCTACATTCTCGGCAATGCCGACATGCCCGGCTTCTCGCGGCTGGACCAGTCCCGCCTGGCGCGCATCGCGCTGGGTCATCGAGGCAAGCTCGCGCGTGTGGCCTCGCTGCCCGACGAGAGCCCCGACTGGTTGCTGATCGCCTGTCTGCGTCTGGCCTGTCTGCTGCACCGGGCGCGCGACGGACGCGGCGTGCCGCCGGTGTCGCTGGCGCGTACTTCGGCCGGTTTCGCGGTCAGCCTCGAGCGCGACTGGCTCGACGAACGACCGCTCACCGCTGCCGCGCTCGAGGACGAACAGCACCAGTGGCTGTCAGTCGGGCGCGGGCTGGCCGTGCAGGTCACCGACGCAGGGCGCGTGACTGCCTGAGGCCCCGAGCGACGCGAGGATCAGGACCATGCTCATCGACACGCACTGCCATCTCGATGCCGCCGAATTCGACGGCCGGCGCGAGGCGATGCTCGATGCGGCCCGCGCGGCCGGTGTGGGGGCCTTCGTCGTGCCGGCGGTCGGGGCCGGGAACTTCGCCGCGGTGCGCGCACTGTCGGATGCGCACGCCGACGTACGTCACGCCTACGGCATCCATCCGCTGTTCGTGACACGCGCGCGTGAAGCCGACCTCGAAGTGCTCACCGAGCGCCTGGGCGAGGGCACGGCCGTGGCGGTCGGCGAGATCGGTCTGGATCACTATGTCGACGACATCGATCCCGACACCCAGCGCCACTATTTCGTGGAGCAGCTCAAGCTGGCGCGCCGCTTCGGCCTGCCGGTGATCCTGCACGTGCGCCGCGCGGTCGACGCCATCCTCAAGGAGCTGCGGCGCATCGAGGTACCCGGCGGCATCGCCCACGCCTTCAACGGCAGTCGCCAGCAGGCCGACATCTTCCGGGCGATGGGCTTCCGTCTGGGCTTCGGCGGTGCCGCGACCTTCTCGGGCTCGACGCGCATCCGCCGGCTCGCCACGGAATTGCCGCTCGAGTCCATCGTGCTGGAGACCGATTCGCCCGACATCCGGCCCGAGTGGGCACAGGATATCCCCAACGAGCCGGCCAACCTGCCGCGCATCGCCTCGGTGATCGCGCAACTGCGCGGAATCGACGTGAACGAGCTGGCTGCGGCCACGGCCGCCAATGCGCATGCTGCGTTGCCGCGACTGGCAAGTGCAACCGATGGGATAATGCACGGCGAACATTCAGGGAGAGAACGTTGAAGATCCTCGTACCCGTCAAGCGCGTGGTCGATTACAACGTCAAGATCCGTGTGCGGACCGACGGCACTGGCGTCGATCTGGCCGGGGTCAAGATGTCGATGAATCCTTTCGACGAGATCGCCGTCGAAGAGGCCGTGCGCCAGCGCGAAGCCGGCCTGGCCACCGAGGTCGTTGCCGTCAGCTGCGGCACGGATGCGTGTCAGGAGACATTGCGCACGGCGCTTGCGATCGGCGCCGACCGTGCCATCCTGATCGAGACCGGCGCCACGCTGCAGCCTCTGGCGGTGGCCAAGCTGCTGCGCGAGATCGTCCGGCAGGAGGTGCCCGATCTGGTGATCTGCGGTAAGCAGGCCATCGACGACGACGCCAACCAGACCGGCCAGATGCTCGCGGCGCTGACGGGCTGGCCGCAGGCGACCTTCGCCTCCAAGCTGGCGGTTGTCGATGGCCGCGCCGAAGTCACGCGCGAGATCGACGGCGGGCTGGAGACGGTCTCGGTGGTGTTGCCGGCCGTGGTGACCACCGATCTGCGTCTGAACGAACCGCGCTACGCGACGCTGCCCAACATCATGAAGGCAAAGCGCAAGCCGCTGGAGCGTACGAGTCCCGAGGCGCTGGGCGTGGATGTGACACCGCGCATCGAGGTGCTGGGGGTGGCCGAGCCGCCGCAGCGCCGTGCCGGCGAACGCGTGCCCGATGTCGCGACGCTGGTCGACCGATTGCGTAACCAGGCGAAGGTGATCCCGTGAGCGTTCTCGTCATAGCTGAACATGATAACCAGTCGCTGCGACCGGCCACGGCCCCGACGCTGGCTGCCGCGCGCGCGATCGGCGGAGAAGTGGTGCTGCTCGTTGCCGGCCACGATTGCGCCACGGTGGCGCAGCAAGCCGCCTTGCTGGACGGCGTCGCTCGCGTGCTCGTCGCCGATGCCCCGCACTACGAACATGAACTGGCCGAAAACCTCGCCGCACTGGTGCTCACCCAGGCGCAGGGACGCACTCATCTGCTCGCACCGGCGACCACGTTCGGCCGTAATCTGATGCCGCGCATCGCTGCGCTGCTCGACGTCGCGCAGATCGGCGATGTCGTCGAAGTGTGCGCACCGGATACCTTTTTGCGTCCGATCTATGCCGGCAACGCGCTCGAGACCGTGCGCAGCCTGGACGCCGTGCGCGTGCTCACGGTTCGGCCCACGGCGTTCGAAGCAGTGGGGCAGGGCGCGAGCGCACCGGTGGAGGCGATTACGGCCGGCCCGGATCTTGCGCTGTCGCGTTTTGTATCGCGCGAGCTGACGCGCTCCGAACGGCCCGAACTGGGTAGCGCGCGCGTGGTCGTCTCGGGTGGGCGCGGGCTCGGCAGTGCGGAGCGCTTCGAAGCCGTGCTCGGACCACTGGCCGAACGCCTGGGCGCGGCGCTGGGTGCCTCGCGTGCGGCGGTCGACGCGGGCTATGTGCCCAATGATCTGCAGGTCGGACAGACCGGCAAGATCGTTGCGCCGGATCTGTATGTGGCGATCGGGATTTCGGGTGCGATCCAGCATCTGGCGGGCATGAAGGAGTCACGCGTGATCGTCGCGATCAACAAGGATGCCGAGGCGCCGATCTTCCAGGTCGCCGACTACGGACTGGTGGCCGATCTGTTCGAGGCCGTGCCCGAGCTGCTCGATGCGCTCGAGCGGGACGGCTGAATGGATCTGCCGGTCGAACTGTTCCCGCTGTCCTGGCACGTGATCTCTGCCTTGCTCACGCTTGCCGCGCTGGCCGTGTCGGCGCGGGGCATCGACTGGCGCGCACTGCTCGCCTCGGGCATGCGACTCAATCTCGCCTTCGGGCTGGCAGTGGTGATGGCGCTGCTGTGGAGTCTGCGTGCCGGCGTGCTGCCGGGACTCAACCTGCATCTGTTCGGTGCGATGGCTGCGTGCCTTCTGCTGGGCCCACGGCTTGCGCTGTTCGCGCTGTCGTTGTCGCTGTGCGGTGTGGCCGCCAATGGCGCGATCGAATGGGCGGCCTGGCCGATCAATTTCGTCGTGATGGTGCTGGTGCCGGTGATGCTCGCGCACGCAATCCGGCGAGCCGTCGAATGGCTGCTGCCGGCGCACTTCTTCGTATTCGTGTTCGTTATGGCGTTCGCCGGATCCGGCCTGGTGGTTCTCGCCGGCGGCGCTTTCGCCACGGCTCTGCTGGCACTGGCCGGGGCCTATCCGTGGTGGAAGCTCGCTTCCGAGTATCTGCCGTATTTCCTGCTGCTGGGCTTCTCGGAGGCGTGGATCGGCGGGGCTGTGACGACCATGTTCGTGGTCTACAAGCCCGAGTGGGTGGCAGCCTTCGACGACCGCCGCTACCTGGGCAGGCCCTGATGCGCCAGGCGGCGCAGCCTCCAGGGGCTGCACCGCCCGGATCGCGGCAATTACTCGATCGTGGCCTTCTCGCGCAGCGCGGTCATGTGGTTTTCGACACGTTGCTGCTCGAGATGCTGCTTCAGTTCCTGGCGGACCTCGGCAAGCGGCGGCGGCTCGACCTCACGCACGTCGAGCAGTTCGATGATGTGATAGCCGAAATCGCTCTGCACCGGCTCCATCGTCATCTGACCTTTTTCCAGCGAGGCCAATGCTTCGGCGAACGGCGGCACGTAGAGATCGGCCGTGCTCCAGCCCAGTTCGCCACCCTTGTCGCGCGAGCCCGGGTCCATCGAATCCTTGGCCAGGTCGGCGAAGACTTCGCCGGCGCGCAGGCGGTCGATGATCTGCTGGGCCTCATCCTCGGTCTCGACCAGGATGTGGCGGGGCTTGTATTCGGTGCCGCCCAGACGGCCCTTGATCGACTCGTATTCCTTTTCGATCTCCTCGTCGGTGACCGGATTGGCCGTCATGTACTCCTGCAGATAGGCGCGGATCACGATGGCCTGGGTGGCCAGCTGGAGCTGCGTCTGCACGGCGGGCTTGTCCTGGGTGCCGGCGGCCTGCGCGGCCTGGGCGAGCACTTCGCGGCGGATCAGTTCTTCGCGCACGGCTTCACGCAGTTGCGGCGAATCGGCCTGTCCCTGACCGCGTTGCTCCTTGACGATGATCTCCAGGCGCTCTGCGGGAATCGCTTGACCATTGACCGTGGCTACCGGGTCGGCCGCAAACACCGTCTGGCACAGGAGGCCGGTGGCCAGAGCGACGGCGATGCGACAGCGGGTGAGTTTCATCGGGATTCCTTTTGGCTGGATGGTGAATCGGCCTCGTCGGCCGTGAGCGCCCGGATCGCGAGCGCATGAATGGGGCCGCGCATCATGTCGCCGAGCGCGGCGTAAATCATACGATGGCGGGCAAGCGTGCCATGGCCGCGGAAACAATCCGAAACGATGACGAGATGATAATGGCCGCCGCCGCTCTTGGCGCCCTCATGCCCTGCGTGCAGGGCGCTGTCGTCGCGGATGTCGACCGAGACAGGGTTGAGCTCGGCCAGACGTTCGCGGATCTGCTCGACGCGATTCAAGGCAGGACCTTCTTGTACGGGTGAACGCGGGTGTGCGCGAACACGCCGGCCTCGACGTAGGGATCAGAAGCGAGCCAGGCTTCAGCGCTTTGCAGGGAATCGAATTCGGCGATCACCAGGCTGCCGGCGAAGCCGGCCGGGCCCGGATCGGGAGAGTCGATGGCCGGCATTGGCCCGGCGACGAACAGCCGGCCCTCGTCACGCAGCGCTTCGAGGCGTGCCAGATGGGCGGGGCGGGCGGCCAGCCGGGCGTCGAGACTTTTCGGGGCGTCTTCGCCGATCAGTACGTAGAGCATGCGCTGTGGTCCTCCGGTTGTGCTGTTTCGCGCGCCACCATCGGCGCGTTCGAAAAGCGCATCAGTATAGCGGATTCAGACTGGCGAGCCGGCCGGGTCGGGGCGGTTGCGCATGTGGGCCGCCATGCCGGCGAAAGCCTGTTCGAGGGCGTCACGCAGAGGTGCATCGGCGACGGTGTCCGCCAGTGCGCGGCGCATGCAAAGCATCCAGGCGTCTGCTTCGGGCGTGGCGATGGCGAAGGGCAGATGTCGTTTGCGCAGAAAGGGATGGCCGTAGCGTTCGATGTACAGGCTCGGCCCGCCTAGCCATCCGGACAGGAACATGAACAGCTTTTCCTCGGAAGTCGCGAGATCGGCCGGATGCATGGCGCGGATTGCAGCTGCGTCGGGCAGGGTATCCATGAAACGGTAGAAGCGCGTGACGAGGGCGCGCAGTGCGGCCTCGCCACCGAGTTGGTCGTAAGGGGTCATTGCTTGTTCGGTGCGTGTGCGACGGCGCGCATTCTCGCTCGCGGCTTGCGCAAGGGCAATGACAGCACTGCACGCAGGCCACCGCCATCGCGCTCGAGCAGGTCGAGACGGCCGTCGTGGCTGCGCATCACGCGATCGATGATCGCCAGACCAAGCCCTGCGCCCTTGGTGTCCGAGCGCGCTGCCTCGAGCCGCGTGAAAGGCTGGCGCAAGCGATCGATCTGATCGGGCGGGATGCCCGGTCCGCGATCGAGGACCTCAATGTGGGCCTCGGCACGATCGTTGTGCACACGGACCTCGATCGGGCGGTCGGGCGCGTAGCGGATCGCATTGTCGATCAGGTTGGCCACCGCGCGCCGCACAGGCAGGGCGCGGGCGGAAACCGTCAATCGGATGGGTGTGTCGATGCTCAGGTCGACGCCGCGCAGACGATAGGGTTCGGCCACATCCGTGACCAGCGCAGCGAGGTCGATGGGCTCGGTCGGCGTGTGCGGCTCGCCACGCCCGAAGTCGAGGAACTGACCGATGATGCGGTCCATCTCCTCGATGTCGGCGTTCATCGGCACGATGTCCTCTTCGGGCGAGCCGCTCATCTCGATGCCCAGGCGCAGGCGGGCGAGCGGCGTGCGCAGATCGTGCGAGACGCCGGCGAGAATGACGGCGCGCTCCGCTTCGTTGCGCGCCAGGTCGCCCGCCATCTGGTTGAATGCGCGCGACACGATGGAAAATTCCTGCGGACCGTTCTCGGGCAATGGAGGCGGTGTGCGTCCGCGCCCGACCATCTTGGCCGCATCCGCGAGATTGCGCAGCGGTGTCGAGATGCGCGAGACGATCAGGAAGGCGCCGAGCAGCGAAACCGAAAAGGCCGCGAAGACCCAACCCAGCCAGTCTGCCGTGCCCGAGGATTGCAGGCGCTCGGCAGGCAGGCGCACCCAGAAGTCGTCGGGGTCTTCCGGGTCGAGACGGAAGCTGATCCAGAAACCGTCGAGGGTCTTCCAGCGCGAGGCCAGCCGCGTGTGTTCGCCAAGCTGGCTCTTGATTTCGCGGGTGAGCAACTGCATCGGACGCGTCTCGGGCAGCGGGCGAATCTCGTCCGTGGGTTCCGACGGATAGATGCGGATGCCCTCGAGTGCGGCCAGATCGATCAGCAGGTCGGTGCGTCGCGAAGTCTCCGCGTTGATCAGCGCGGTGCGCGTCAGGTTGACCACACTGGCAGCCATTTGCGCGAGGTCGCGCGCGCGACTCGGCTCATGGAAATGGCGGAAGATCGCCGACCAAACCGTCAGC
Source organism: uncultured Azoarcus sp. (assembly GCA_963975885.1). Lineage (GTDB taxonomy): Bacteria > Pseudomonadota > Gammaproteobacteria > Burkholderiales > Rhodocyclaceae > Pseudazoarcus. The sequence continues at coordinate 169,469 of CAXBIS010000003.1, read as the reverse complement.
GAAAGGATCAGCACCAGCGCGATGAGCAGAAAGGTCTGCCACAGCAGGGAGCGCGGCAGCCAGCGCGCCCCTGCGTTGCCCCGCGATCCCGCGGCAGTGTTCTCAGGTTTCGTCACTTCCCGCCGTATCCGCCGCTTCCGTACCGTCGTTTCTAGCCTCGTCCGGCACGAACACGTAGCCGAACCCCCAAACCGTCTGCAGATAGCGCGGCTTGGACGGATCGTCCTCGACGAGCTTGCGCAGACGGCTGATCTGCACGTCGATGGCGCGATCGAACACGCCGTACTCACGCCCGCGGGCCAGTTCCATGAGCTTGTCGCGCGACAACGGCTGACGTGGATGTTGCAGCAACACCTTGAGCAGCGAGAACTCGCCGGTGGTCAAGGCGATGTCTTCACCGTCGCGTGCAAGCGCCCGCGTGCCCAGGTTGACGACGACGCGGCCAAAGCGCACCACTTCCTCTTCGAGGGTTGGTGCGCCGGGCAGGGTCGCCGGCTGCCGACGCATGATGGCGTGGATGCGCGCGACCAGTTCGCGCGGATTGAACGGCTTGGGAAGGTAGTCGTCCGCACCCATCTCGAGGCCGACGATGCGATCGACCTCGTCGCCCTTGGCGGTGAGCATCACGATCGGCACGTTGTTCTCCGCTGCGCGCAGGCGTCGGCAGATGGTCAGGCCGTCTTCACCGGGCAGCATCAGGTCGAGCACGATGAGATCGAAGTGTTCGCGATGCAGCGAGCGGTCCATGGTCGCAGCGTCCGCGACGGCCTTGATGGAGAAGCCCTGCTCTTGCAGATAGCGCGAGAGCAGTTCGCGCAGGCGGGCATCGTCGTCGACGAGCAGCACCTTGTATCGAGTCTTGCCGGTCATGAGGGTCAGTTCCGCGTGGTTGGGATGGATGTCATGTTAGCCGCAGCTGCATGGCCGCGGGCGTGCCGGCGGTAAGGCTTCGTAAGACGGTGGCGATGATGCAACAGCTGCTTACAAAGCGGGCATCCTGAAGAACAGTCCGACAATGCGCAGGGACGGCATTCGGGGTATGTTGGTATCCGGCAGCAACGCCGTCAGAGGATTCTCCAAAGCATGAACAATGTCAGCCGGACCTTACGGGGTCAATATTCATCGTCGGGCAGCCTGCGCGTGGTCGTGGGTGCGCTGTGTGTCGCGATGTGCGTTCCGGTGTTGGCGTCCAACGGCCAGAGCGCGACGACAGACATCCAGTCGACGCAGGTCATCGGTGAAGCTAAGCGCGAAGCCTATCTGAAAGCCAGACTGGAGCGCGACGCACGGCGCGAACAGCGCCGTCTCGATCGAGAATCTCGCCATCTGGCGGACAGTGGGAGCTCATCGGCGAAGGATTCCGATTTTGACGAAGTGGAAGGCGGCACGCATCATCGTAGCCTCAAACGCGCCCTGGCCGACAGCAGCGAAGCGGCGGCGATCGAACAGCGCAAGAATCTCACGCGCGAGGAGCGCCGCGCACTCAAGCGCGAACTTCGCGACGCGATGCTGGGCGCCAACAGCGGCGACCTGCCCACGCGCTGATCGCCAGACGCTCGGGAGGGCTTCACAGCGGATAGAATGCGATCCGCCATGAAGACTCTCGCGATTGAAACCTCCTGCGAACAGGCCTCGGTCGCCCTGCGTATCGGCACGACGTCGATCGCACGGGTGCTAAGCGGCCACGCAAACCACTCCGAAGGCCTATTGCCATCCGTGGCGACACTGCTCGCCGAGGCCGGTCTTCGGGTCGCCGATCTCGACTGTGTCGCCTTCGGGGCCGGACCCGGTGCCTTTACCGGTCTCCGTCTGGCCTGCGGCGCGGCGCAAGGGCTGGCCATGGGTGGCGGTATCGGTGTGGTCCCGGTCCCGACGCTTGCGGCACTTGCGGCGGATGCGCCGGACGGCAACGTGATCGCGCTGACCGATGCGCGCATGGGCGAAATCTATACGGCTGCCTATTTCCTTGAAGCCGGTTGTCCGGTGCCACTGCACGCCGCCGCCTGCCTCGCCCCAAATGCATTCGAACTGCCCGAAGGGCAGGAGCGCTGGTGGCTGCTCGGCTCGGCGTTGAAGGCCTGGCCCGACCTGCTCGAGCGGCTGCCGGCTGCGCGCGTGTCTGGTGTCGACGCGCAGGCAGTGCCTCAGGCCGAATCGGTCGCGAGACTGGCCGAAGGCATCGCCGCACGTGAGGGCATGCTCGCGCCGGAACTGGCCGTGCCCCTGTATGTGCGTGACAAGGTCGCGATGACCACGGCCGAGCGCCTGGCGCGCGGAGGACGGGCTTGAGCGTAGAAGAGCGCCTCGATTTGATGACCGAGTCCGATCTGGACTGGGTCGCTGCGCGCGAGGCCGAGCTGCACGACTTTCCATGGACGCGTGGCAATTTCGCCGATTCGCTGCATGCCGGCTACGACGCTCGCGTATTGCGCATCGACGGTGAGCCGGCCGGCTACGCTGTCATGTTCCGTGTTCTCGATGAAGCCCATCTGCTCAACATCAGCGTGGTGCGAGGGTTGCAGAATCGGGGTATTGGCGCCCGCATGCTGCGCCGGCTGATCGAGCTTGCGCGAGGGCAGGGCGCGAGCCAGATGTTCCTCGAGGTGCGTCCATCGAACCTTCATGCGCTGGCCCTGTACCGACGGCTCGGCTTCGTTCCGGTCGGGCGCCGCAAGCGCTACTATCCTGCCATGGGCGGAGGACGCGAGGATGCCCTGCTGATGAGGATTGCCCTGTGAGCGTGCGCCGCGATTCGATCCTGCGCGAGATGGGTCTGACGCCGGTCTGGCGCGTGCGCGCTCGTGATGCGGCCATCGAGCCGCCACGCACTGCGGAGGAACCCTCGGCGCCGGTCGTACCGCCGACTCCGGCCGATCCGCTGCCGCCCCCGGTCGTACGTCCGTCAGCGCCGCTGTCCGAGGCGCGTGTCGACCGGATCGCCCAACTGGGCTGGGATGCCCTCGAAACGGAGATCGCGGCCTGTTCGGCCTGCCGACTGTGTGAGCAACGACAGCGCGCCGTGCCCGGCATGGGCGATCGGCAGGCGCAAGTCATGTTCGTCGGTGAGGGGCCCGGAGGGGAAGAGGACCGACGCGGGCTGCCTTTCGTCGGTGCGGCCGGAAAGCTGCTCGACGCGATGCTCGCCGCGATCGGCCTGACGCGCGAGCAGGGCGTCTACATCGCCAACACGGTCAAGTGCCGACCGCCGCATAACCGCACGCCGCAGGCCGACGAGATGACCGCGTGTCGCCCCTATCTCGACCGCCAGATCGCGCTCGTGCAACCGCGTCTGCTGGTCGCGCTGGGACGGCCCGCCGCCCAGGTGCTGCTCAACCAGCCGGAGGTGCGCATCAATGCGGCGCGTGGTCGTATCCTTGATCATGCCGGCACGGCGGTTCTGGTCACGTATCATCCGGCCTATCTGCTGCGCAACCAGGCGGACAAGGCGCGAGCCTGGGAAGATCTTTGCCGCATCCGGCGCGTGCTCGACGGCACGTCCTGAAGCCCGCACAATGGGCGCGTCGCGGAACGGAAGTTTCGCACACCCACCATCATGATGTATGATCCACCCATAAACATAGCTTATGGGTTGGAAGTGGCCGATCGACGTCTCCAGGTATTCGCCGCCGTGGCGAAATACGGATCATTCACGCGCGCCGCCGAGCATCTGTTCATGACGCAGCCGGCGGTGACGTTCCAGATCAAACAGCTCGAAGAGCATTTCAGCACCCGGCTGCTCGACCGCGGGCATGGCAAGGTGACGCTGACCCATGCCGGACAGATCGTCCAGAACTTCGCCGAGCGCATTCTCGATCTTTCCGACGAGATGGAGTCCCGGGTCGCCGAGCTCACCGACGAGTTGGCCGGCCCGATCAACATCGGCACCAGCATGACCATCGCGGGCTACTGGTTGCCGGAGATCATCGACGAGTTCAAGCAGAAATATCCGAAGGTGATTCCGCGGGTCGTCGTCGGCAATTCGCTGCTGACCGAGGAGCGGGTGGCCGCTCGCGAACTGGATCTGGGCTTCATCGAGATCGCGGCGGATCAACCCAATGTTCGCCGTCTGACCGGTGCCCGCGACGAGATCATGCTCATCTGCACTCCGCAACATGCCTTGGCCGGGCTGGAGCGTGTGGAACCATCGGATCTCGTATCGCACGTGTTGATCAATCGGGACGAGGGCAATTCGGTGCGCGACCTGACCGAAGACTGGTTCTCGTCCGCCGGTGTCAATGTCGGCGAACTCGAGGTTTCGGCCGAACTGGGCAGTCTGGCAAGCGTAAAGCAGCTTGTGGTGCGCGGCATGGGGTATGCGTTCGCCTCACGTGCTGCCATTCAGCGCGAGTTGCGCGAAGGCGCGCTGGTCGCCATCCACATGATGCCGCCGCTGTTTAACTCGCTGGAAGTGATCATGCCCAAGGACAAGTTCTGCTCGCGGCTGATCGAGACCTTCGCCGAGCATGCTGTCGAAAACCTTGCGCGCCGTTCCGAGGAAATCGCGCGGAATCTGCGCTGATGGCACGCGCACGCAGCAGCTTCGTCTGCGCGGATTGCGGTGCGCGTACGCCGCAATGGCAGGGCCAGTGCCCGCAGTGCAAGGCATGGAACACACTCTCCGAAATGCCGGCCGAAGCATCCGGGCCCGGAGCAGGGCGCTTTGCCTCGCTGGCTGGCGGGGCATCTTCCGAGCTGACTTCGCTGGCGAGCCTGGAGGCGCGTGAAGAACCGCGCATTCCGACCGGAATCGCCGAGTTCGACCGTGTGCTCGGTGGCGGCCTGGTCGCCGGTGGCGTGGTGCTCATCGGCGGGGATCCGGGGATCGGAAAATCAACGCTCCTGCTGCAGGCGCTTTGTGCGCTCGCGGCCGACAATGCGGCGATCTACGTCAGTGGCGAAGAGTCGGCCGAACAGGTGGCCTTGCGCGCGCGGCGGCTGCAACTGGAGGCGACGTCGCTCGATCTGCTGCCCGAGATCCGGCTGGAAGCCATCCTCGCGACCCTGGAGCGCGAACGTCCCCGCATTGCCGTCATCGACTCGATCCAGACTTTGTATTCGGATGCGCTGCAGTCCGCACCGGGATCGGTTGCACAGGTGCGCGAGTGCGCGGCGCAACTCACGCGGTTTGCCAAGACGCGCGGCTGTTCGATGATTCTTGTCGGCCACGTGACCAAGGACGGTTCGCTGGCCGGCCCGCGCGTGCTCGAGCACATCGTCGATACCGTGCTGTATTTCGAGGGCGACACGCATTCGAGCTTTCGTCTGGTGCGCGCGATCAAGAACCGGTTCGGCGCGGTCAACGAGCTTGGCGTGTTCGCGATGACCGATCGCGGCCTGCGCGAAGTCAGCAATCCGTCGGCAATCTTCCTGTCGCAGCACGAACGACAGGTGCCCGGAAGCTGCGTACTGGTCACGCAGGAGGGCACGCGGCCGCTGCTCGTCGAGATCCAGGCGCTGGTCGATTCCGCGCACAGTCCGAATCCGCGAAGACTGACGGTCGGACTCGAACAGAACCGGCTGGCCATGCTGTTGGCGGTGCTGCATCGGCATGCGGGCGTGGCGTGCTTCGATCAGGACGTATTCGTCAACGCGGTCGGCGGCGTGCGCATCGCCGAGCCGGCCGCCGACCTTGCGGTGGTGCTTGCCATCGTCTCGTCGCTGAACAGCCGCGCATTGCCGCGCCGGCTGGCGGCCTTCGGGGAGATCGGGCTGTCCGGCGAGATCCGGCCCGCGCCACGCGGACAGGAACGTCTGCGCGAGGCGGCCAAGCTCGGATTCACGACGGCGATCATCCCCAAGGCCAATGCGCCCAAGCAGCCTCCGAGCGATATGCAGGTGATCGCGGTCGATCGCATCGACGAAGCGATCGAGCAGGCACGGGATCTGGTTGAATGAGGGTGGCGTCGCACTTCTACGACAGATCACTATTGATCCTCGCGTGATTTGATGAGAAAAGAGAGCATCGTCCTCCGATTGCGGGCGGGCGATGCGTACATCATCGGCGTTCCGTTGCCCGGTATGCGGATCGCGGTGGCCGCGCAATCCGACCTCCGACGAGAGCAATTCGAATGAAACGTCGATTCCGTATCTGGGCCGTTCTGGCTGCGGCAGCCCTGATGGCGAGTGCATGCGGTAATGAAACGGCGGCACCGGGCAAGGGATCTGCACCTTTGCCGGACGTCGAAGTGCTCGTCATCGAGACGAAGCCGGTGCACAACGTCGTTCATCTACCCGGACGGGTGCAAGCGGTGCGCACGGCCGAGATCCGTGCCCGGGTCGACGGCATCATCGAGCGTCGTCTCTATCGCGAGGGCAGCGACGTCGAGGCCGGCGCCGAGCTGTTCTCGATCGATCCGCGCGAGAAGCAGGCCCATCTGAACGCGGTGAAGGCTGCCCTCGACCGGGCCGAGGCGACCAAGGCCAATGCTGCGCAGGATGTCGCGCGCTACGAAGGCCTGGTGGCCGAGCAGGCCATCAGCCAGCAGGAATACGACGCGGCGCTCGCGCGACTGCGCACCGCGCAGGCCGATGTTTCTCAGGCGCAGGCGCAGCTCGAGTCGGCCCGCCTCGATCTCGACTACACGATGATCCGGTCGCCGATCGCCGGACGCGCCGGACGCGCGCAGGTCAGCGAGGGGGCCCTGGTCAGCGCGGCCAACGGCACCCTGCTGACGACGGTCGAACAGTTCGATCCCGTGTACGTCAATTTTTCGCAGTCGAGCTCCGACCTGTTGTCCATCCGTTCGCAGGTGGTCTCGGGCGCACTGGAGTGGCCAACCGAACGCGGCGTGGGCGTACCGGTGCATCTCACGCTCGAGGATGGCAGCGTCTATCCCCAGGCCGGCAAGCTGGACTTCTTCGCGATGACCATCGACCAGACCACCGGCACGGTCGCGCTGCGTGCCGAATTCCCCAATCCGGACCGCATGCTGTTGCCTGGGCAGTTCGTCAACGCCAGCATCGAGGCCGGTGTGCGCCCGGACGGCGTGACCATTCCGCAACGCGCGGTGATCATGACCGAGCAGGGCGCCACCGTGATGCTCGTCGATGGTGATGACACGCTCGCGGTGCGCGAAATCGAGGTCGGCGATCAGCGCGAGGGCCTGTGGGTGGTAACCGGCGGCCTGAAGAAGGGCGATCGCCTGGTGGTTGACGGACTGCAGAAGCTGCGTCATGGCCAGAAGGTACGCGTGGCGTCCGCAAAAGCCGGTGACGCGCCGGCCGGGGACAAGACCGGCCACGGCGCCGCAAGATGAACGCGCAGTTCTTCATCACCCGGCCGGTTTTCGCATGGGTGATCGCCCTGATCATCGCCATCGGCGGGCTGCTTGCCCTGCGAGCACTCCCGGTCGAGCAGTACCCCACCATCGCGCCGCCGTCACTGACGATCACGGTCAATTACCCGGGGGCGGACGCCTCGGTGCTCGAGACCAACGTCACACAGGTCATCGAGCAGGAACTCAACGGCGTCGACGGCTTCCTCTACATGCAGTCGACCAGCCGCTCCAACGGTAGCGCGTCGCTCCAGCTCACCTTCACGGCCGGCACCGACCTCGAGGCGGCCCAGATGGAGGTGCAGAACCGTCTCAGCCGGGTCGAGCAGCGCCTGCCGGAAGAGGTTCGACGCCAGGGGATCCGTGTTGAGCAGGCCTCGTCCAACTTCCTGATGATCGTGGCGATGACCTCGCGTACGGGCACGACGGATTCGCTCGAACTGGGCAATTTCGCCTCCACCCACGTCGTCGATGAACTTCGGCGGGTAGCGGGCGTGGGCGACATCCAGGAGTTTTCCACCGAGTACGCGATGCGCATCTGGCTGGACCCCGACCGCCTTGCCAGTCTCGGGCTGTCCGCTGCGGACGTGATGGCCGCCGTGCGCGAGCAGAACAGCCAGCCGGCCGGTGGGGCGCTGGGCGACCTGCCCAAGACGGACGATATCGAGATCAACGCCACCCTCGAGACCGCCGGGCGCTTCAACACGCCCGAGCAGTTCGAGGCCATCATCCTGCGCGCCACGGCCGACGGTTCCTCGATCCGGCTGCGCGACGTGGCACGGGTCGAACTGGGCGCCGAGAACTACCTGTCACGGCTGGAGATCAACGGCCGACCGGCTGCCGGCCTGGCCGTGCAGTTGTCGCCGGGCGCCAACGCGCTCTCGGTCTCGCAGGCTGTCAGGGACCGCATGGCTGTGCTCGAACGCAGCTTCCCCGAGGACATCGGTTGGGTCATTCCATACGACACGACGCCGTTCATCAGTGCATCCATCAAGGAAGTGCTGGAGACGCTGGCGATCGCAATGGTGCTGATCTTCCTCGTGATGTTCCTGTTCCTGCAGAGCTGGCGTGCGACGATCATTCCCACCACGGTGGTTCCAATCGCGTTGGCGGGCGCCTGCATGGGGCTGTGGCTGTTCGGCTTTTCGATCAACCTGCTGACCCTGTTCGCGATGATCCTGGCCATCGGTACGCTGGTCGACGACGCGATTGTCGTTGTCGAGAACGTAGAGCGCATCATGGACGAGGAGGGGCTCGGCCCCCTGGATGCCACCGTAAAGGCGATGGGGCAGGTGACTTCGCCGATCATCGGCACCACGCTGGTGCTGATCGCGGTCTTCCTGCCGATGGCCTTCTTCCCGGGATCGACCGGTGCGATCTACCGGCAGTTTTCGGTCACGCTGACCATTTCCGTGGCCATCTCGACCGTGCTTGCGCTGTCGCTCACCCCCGCCCTGTGCGCAGCGCTGCTGCGCCCCCCACCGGACGGCGGGAGCAGAGTGCCGTTGGGCAAGCGCGTTTTCGCGTCGTTCAACCGCTGGCTCGAGCGCGTGACCCAGCGTTACGGGGGCGGCGTCGCAGCGCTGCTGCTGCGGCCCTTGCGTTTTCTTGCACTGTTTGTCGTGATGGCGGGTCTTGGCGTGACGCTGCTCGAGCGTTTGCCGGGCAGTTTCGTGCCGTCCGAGGACCAGGGCTCGCTGCTGGTGGCGTTGCAGGGGCCGCCAGGGTCGACCGCGGACCGCACCGAACAGGCGGTCGACCGGGTCAAGGCCTATTTCGCCGACGACTCGCTGGTCAGTGACGTGGTGTTCGCCCATGGCTTCAGTTTCTTCGGGCAGGGGCAAGCTCACGCGATGGCCTTTGTCACGCTGGTGCCGTGGGAGCAGCGACCGGGCTCGGAAAACAGTGCGCAGAGCCTGGTGCAACGCGCGATGGGCGCGCTGTCCGCGCTCAAGGAGGCGAGCGTCTTCGTGCTCACGCCGCCGTCGATTCCCTCGTTGGGCCTCGCCGGCGGCTTCACTTTCAAACTGCAGGACCGCAGCGGCGCCGGGCGCACGGCCTTGCTCGAGCAGCGCGACCGTCTCCTTTCGGCGGCGGCCGGCAGCGAGGTGCTGGCCGGTGTGCGCCCGGAAGGTGAGGAAAACGCGCCGCGGCTGAAGGTGGACATCGATCGCATCAAGGCACGGGCGCTCGGACTCTCGATCAGCGACATCAACACTACATTGGGCATCACCTTCGGCAGCGCCTACGCGAATGATTTCAGCCGAGAGGGGCGCATCCATCGCGTGCTGCTGCAGGCCGATGCCCGGCACCGCATGACCCCCGAGAACGTGCTCGACCTGACGGTGCGCAACCAGCAGGGGGAAAACGTGCCGTTCGGCGCGTTCACGAAGGTCGAGTGGTCGGCCGGCGCACCGCAATTGCAGCGCTACAACGGCTATCCCGCTGCCACCATCTCGGGCAGCGCGGCCCCGGGTCGCTCCTCCGGCGAGGCCATGGCCGAGATGGAGCGCCTCGCGGCCGATCTGCCGGAGGGCTTCGGATTCGAGTGGACCGGGTTGTCCTTCGAGGAAAAACAGTCCTCAGGCCAGATTGGCGCGCTGATGGCCTTGTCGATCCTCGTCGTGCTGCTCGTGCTGGCCGCCCTTTACGAGAGCTGGACGATTCCGCTCGCGGTAATGCTGGTGGTGCCGTTGGGCGTGCTCGGTGCGGTGCTGTTCTCGATGTCACGCGGCCTGCCGGCGGATGTCTATTTCAATGTCGGCTTGGTCACGGTGATTGGCCTGTCCGCGAAGAACGCGATCCTGATCGTCGAGTTCGCGCGTGACGAAGAGGCCCGCGGGGCACATCTGATGCCGGCCATCCTCGACGCGGTCAAGCTGCGACTGCGCCCCATCCTGATGACGTCGCTGACCTTCGTCCTGGGCATGCTGCCACTGGTCGTCGCCAGCGGGCCGGGCGCCGCCAGCCGCATCGCAGTGGGTACCGGCGTGATGGGCGGCATGCTGACCGCCACGCTACTGGGTGTTTTCTTCACGCCGCTGTTCTATCTCGCGGTTCGGCGCTGGCTTGGACGCTCGAATCCGCCGCGCGAAGACAGCGAAGCACCGCAGGGCAGGGGAGCGCCACATGGCTAGAGTCCTGCCCCTGGTCCTGTTTGTGCTGCTCGGCGGCTGCAGCCTCGCGCCGATCCATCAACGACCCGACGTGGATCTAGCAACAAGCTACCGCGATGTGCCGGACCGTTCGCCGCACGCCCAGGCGGCCGCACGCCTGGGCTGGGCCGACTTTTTCGCGGACCCACGACTGCGTGAGTTGATCGGCCAGGCCTTCGAACACAACCGCGATCTGCGCGTTGCAGTCCTGCGAATCGAGGAAGCACGCGGCCTGTACCGGATTCAGACCGCCGATCGCCTGCCAACGCTGTCGCTCGGTGCCGAAGCCGCGCGGGGCCGCTTTGCGACAGGAAGCGTTCCGGGCACAAGTGCGGGCGTCTCGGAAACGTACTCCGTGGGCGTAGCCGTATCGGCCTTCGAGCTCGACTTCTGGGGCAGGGTGCGCAGCCTGTCCGATGCCGCACGCGCGCAGTTCTTTGCCAGCATCGAGGCACAGCGAGCGTTCAGGCTGTCACTGATACGCGATGTGGCGACCGCCTATCTGGGCCTGCGGGAAGCGGCCGAGCGCATCGAGCTGGCCGAGGCGACCGTGCGCAGCCGGCGCGAAGGGCTGCGCATTGCACGGGTTCGCCTCGACGCGGGGATCACTTCGGCGCTGGACTACAACCAGGCGGAAGCTCTGCTGACACAGGCCGAAACGCAACTCGCCGGTATCCGGCTGGCGCGTGCGCAGAACGAGAATCTGCTGGCCTTGCTGACCGGGACGTCGGTCGGCGCGGCGCTGCCGGCCGCACTGCCGCTCGGGGAGCAAGCGAAGCCGTCGCTGCTGGAAGTGGGGCTGCCTTCCAGCCTGCTCGAGGCACGACCCGACATTCTCGCGGCAGAAGAACGACTACGCGTGGCTCGCGCCAACATCGGCGTCGCACGCGCGGCGTTCTTCCCGAGAATATCTCTGACCGGCAGCCTCGGCTATGCATCCGACAAGCTGAACAATCTCGTCAATAGTGGTAACGAAACCTGGCGTATCGGACCTTCCGTGAGTCTGCCGTTGTTCGATCATGGTCGCAATCGCGCCAACCTGAACGTCGCGCAGACGCGTGAGAACATCGCCGTCGCCGAGTACGAACAAGCCATCCGCACGGCATTCCGTGAAGTATCCGATGCGCTCTCCGGAAGGCGTCACCTCACCGAGCAAGTTGCCGCACAGGCACGCAACCGCGCGACGCTGATCCGGGTCGTTGAACTGGCGCGCAAACGCTACCGCGAAGGGGTGGTTGGTTACATCGAGGTGCTCGATGCCGAGCGCAGTCTGTTCGACGCAGAGCAGGCGTTCATACAGGCCAAGCGCGCGCAGATGCAAAGCCTTGTGGATCTCTACGTCGCGCTTGGGGGCGGCGTGCTCGAAAAATGAGGATTTCCGCGATGAAGTCCGAGGGCGCCACACGAATGCTGCTGATCTGGTCGTTTGTCTTCGCACCGGTGAGTGCAGACGCTCAGGTCTATCGTTGCGATGGGCCGTCAGGTACCTCGTATCAGAGCCGCCCGTGCGCTGACGCATCCCAGCAGCGACAGATAGAGAATCGTTTGTCGGTCATCGAAGCCGGCCCCATACCGTCGAACCGGCGGTCGGCGCGTCCGCCGGAGGATTCCGCTTCGTCGGTCGTTCCGATCGAGCGCACGGAAGAGCGCGAAGCATCCCATTGCGAAGGCTTGCGACGTCAGTTGAGAAGCATCGATGCGACGGCACGTCAGCGGTCCACCGAACGCCTCAAGGAGCGTCGACGCTCCGTGCGGGCCCAAATGTACGATGCGCGTTGTTCTGAGTTTTCTCGCTGAAAAGAACTCCAGGGTTGTTTGTAAGTTTACATAATACAAATTATCGCGGTTTAATCAAGGAATGAACAGCCGGTAGAAACGAACGCGAGCGCCCTGAACTGGCGTACAGGCGACACAACAGGCAACATTGCACGTGTAGCGTTGCAGTCATCGCAACCCGCCGGTCGCCGCAGGCCGGAATGGTCAGGAGGATGTGCCGCATGAACGCGCCCACGAAATTTCGCATCGGCCCCGACTTGCTCGACCAGTTCGATCACAACCGTCGCCGCATGCACGCGCTCTACGCAACACTGTCCGACAAAGCCTACTTCGGACGTCCGATTCCCTTGCGTAATCCACTGGTCTTCTACGAAGGTCATGTGCCTGCCTTCAGCCATGCGCATCTGGTGCGCAACGCGCTCGGCGGCCCGGCCATCGACGAAGCGCTCGAACGCCTTTTCGCGCGCGGGATCGATCCACATGAGGCGACGAGCGATGCGAAGGCTCGCGGCAACGAGGCCGACGAATGGCCCGATCGGGCAACGGTCGTCGCCTTCCGCGACGAGGCCGACCGTCGCGTGCGCGCAGCAATCGAAACGGTGCTGGGCGACCCCGATGGACCGATCGACGTCGTGCATCGCATCCTCGAGCACGAAACCATGCACCACGAGACGCTGATGTATCTGTGGCATGCCCTGCCACACCGCGACAAGTGTTCTCCGCAGGGCTACACGCCGAACATCGGCGACACACCGCCCGAACAGGCGATGGTCGAAGTGCCGGCCGGACGCGTGCGGCTGGGAGCGGCGCGCGGTGATCTGCCGTTCGCGTGGGACAACGAATTGCCGGCCCACGCCGAGGAAGTGCCCGCTTTCCGCATCCAGCGTCACAACGTCACCAATGCCGAATACCTGGAGTTCGTCGAGGCCGGCGGTTATCGGGACGAACGCTGGTGGAACTCCGAGGACTGGGCGTGGCTGCGGGAACACGGCATCGAGCATCCGCATTTCTGGCAACGCGACGGGCAGTCTTGGTCTTGGCTCGCCATGTTCGCCCGGGTGCGGTTGCCCGCTGCCTGGCCAGTGTGGGTCACCCACGCCGAGGCGAGTGCCTACGCGCGTTGGCGCGACATGACCTTGCCTACCGAGGCGCAATACCAGCAGGCTGCGCTGGGAAATCCCGACGGCCCGCAACGTCGTTTTCCCTGGGGGGATGAGGCGCCGCAGGCACGTCATGGCGCCTTTGGTTTCGATAGTTACGATCCCGAGCCGGCCGGCAGCCACCCGGACGGAGCAAGCGCCTGGGGCGTCGAGGATCTGGTCGGAAATGGCTGGGAATGGACTTCGACGCCATTCGCGCCCTTCCCCGGATTCGCGCCGATGCCCGAATACCCGGAGTATTCGGCGGATTTCTTCGACGGCCAGCATTACGTCATGAAGGGCGCTTCGCCGGCAACCGTGGTCGAGCTGATCCGCCCGTCCTTTCGAAACTGGTTCCGTCCGCGTTATCCGTACGTATTCGCAAGCTTTCGCTGCGTCGATGGAGCCGGCCGATGAATGCACGAACGCCGCCCGATTCCGAGGTCGCCGCGTTCGCGCACGACATTCGCCGGAGTCTGACAGGGTCGCCTCGGCGACTGTCCTCGCGCTATCTGTATGACACGCTCGGCTCCGCCCTCTTCGAGGCGATCTGCACCCTGCCCTGGTACCGGCTCACGCGCGCCGAGAGCGCCCTGCTCGAACGACATGGCGCAGATATCCTGGCGGCCTGTACACCGTTGCGCTCAGTCGTCGAACTGGGCCCGGGCAATGGCGCAAAGCTTGCGCGCCTGCTCGGCGCACGAGGCGCGCAGGCGACGCCGCTCGACGTGCATCTGATCGACGTTTCAGCCTCTGCGCTGGATGCGGCCAATGCCCGACTGGCCACCCTGCCCGGCCTTGCCGTGTTCCGGCACGAAGCAAGCTACGAGGCCGGCCTGGCGGCGCTGGAGTCAGACACCGGGCCGAAAGTGGTGCTGATGCTCGGCTCGAACATCGGCAACTTCGATCGCTCCGGCGCGTTGGCGATGCTGCGCACCATGCGAGCCGCGATGCGCCCCGGTGATCGGGTGCTGCTCGGTGCCGACCTAGTCAAATCCGAGCGGGAAATGCTGCTCGCCTACGATGATCCGCTGGGTGTTACGGCGGCTTTCGATCGCAATCTGCTGCTGCGCATCAACCGCGAACTCGGCGGCGATTTCGACCTGTCCGCCTTCGACTATCGCGTGAACTGGAATGCCGACGCCGCTCGCGTCGAAGCCTGGCTGGTCAGCCGCAGGGCACAGACCGTGCACATACCCGCGGCCGAGCTTGAGCTGACGCTGGCCGAGGGCGAGGCGATCTGGATCGAGAGCGCACACAAATACACGCGCGAAGGCGTGTTTGCGCTGCTCGGCGAGGCAGGCTTCGTCAAGCAGGCGTGCTGGGAGAACTTCGAGGACGGCTTCGCGCTGGCGCTGGCCGGCTGTTGAGCCGACCGCGCGCGTCAGGCGCAGATGCGCTCGAGGACCTTGCGCACACGCGACATCGCGTCGTGCAATACGTCCTCGATGGATTCGAAGGCGATGCCGCCTGCGCTGTCGGCGCGTCCGGCACCGAAGTTCGCGACGACGTTGATCGCCGCATACGGCAGCGCGATTTCGCGCGCGAGTGCGGCTTCCGGCATCCCGGTCATGCCCACGAGGTCGGCGCCGTCGCGCTCCAGGCGATCGATTTCGGCAGCGGTTTCCAGGCGCGGCCCCTGGGTTGCGGCGTAGACCGCTCCGTCGAACATGGCCTCGCCTGCCTGTTGGGCGCACGCCAGGATGCGTTGACGCAGTGACTCGTCGTAGGGGTGTGTGAAATCGATGTGATGTACCGCTTCGTCCGTGCGTTCGAAGAAGGTGTGCGACCGGCCCCAGGTGTAGTCGAGGATCTGATGCGGCACGACCAGCGAACCCGGAACCAGGTCGGCGCGAATGCCGCCGACCGAGGCGACCGACAACACGGCGCTCGCGCCGGCCTCGCGCAGCGCCCACAAGTTGGCGCGGTAATTGACCATGTGCGGCGGGATGGTGTGACCAAAGCCGTGGCGCGCGAGGAACATCACCGGCTCCTCGCACAGGCGTCCGAACACGATCGGCCCGGACGGTTCGCCGTAGGGTGTGCGAAAGACTTCGCGGCGCACGATGTCCAGCGTCGACAGGCGCGAAAGACCGCTGCCACCGATGATTGCGAGCATTGCGGAACTCCTCGGAAACGGCGGCGATTCTAGCATGGGTGCGGTGCGCCCCCCGCGCTGCGGGCGTCTAGCGAAAAAGACTCCGGAACGCAACATAGGCGTGCTAGAATCGTTGGTTTTTCAAATATTTGCAGGTTCTCATGTCACGCGCCATTCGCAACATCGCCATCATCGCCCACGTCGATCACGGCAAGACCACCCTCGTCGATCAGCTCCTGCGCCAGTCCGGTACCTTCCGCGACAACCAGCAGATTGCCGAACGCGTCATGGATTCGGGCGACATCGAGAAGGAGCGCGGCATCACGATCCTGTCGAAGAACTGCGCGATCCAGTACGGCGAGACCCACATCAACATCGTTGACACCCCGGGGCACGCCGACTTCGGCGGCGAGGTCGAGCGCGTGCTGTCGATGGTCGACAGCGTGCTGCTGCTCGTCGATGCGCAGGAAGGCCCGATGCCGCAGACGCGCTTCGTCACGCGCAAGGCGCTGGCGCTGGGTCTGCGCCCGATCGTCGTGGTCAACAAGATCGACCGTCCCGGCGCGCGCGCAAACTGGGTCGTCGACCAGACTTTCGACCTGTTCGACAAGCTCGGCGCAACCGAGGAACAGCTCGACTTCCCGGTGATCTACGCCTCCGGCCTGAACGGTTTCGCGATCGAGCACCAGGACGACGAACGCACCGACATGCGGCCGCTGTTCGAGGCCATCCTCAAGCACGTACCGCCGCCCGAGGTCGACGCCGACGGCCCGCTGCAGCTGCAGATCTGCTCACTCGACTACTCGACCTACATGGGTCAGCTGGGCATCGGCCGCATCAAGCGCGGCAGCATCCGCCCGAACCAGGAAATCGTCGTCATGTACGGTGACGAGAATCGTGGCAAGGGCAAGGTCAGCCAGATCCTCACGTTCAAGGGGCTGGAGCGCTCTGCGTCCGAGTTGGCGGAAGCCGGCGACATCGTACTGGTGGCAGGCATCAACCAGGTCAACATCGGCGTGACGATTTGCGACCCGGACCACCTGGACGCGATGACGCCGATTGCGGTCGACGAACCGACGCTGACGATGAACTTCATGGTCAACACCTCGCCGCTGGCCGGACGCGAGGGCAAGTTCGTCACCAGCCGCCAGATTCGTGAGCGGCTCGAGAAGGAGTTGCTCAAGAACGTCGCGCTGCGCGTGAACTACACCCAGGACTCGGACGTGTTCGAAGTCTCCGGCCGGGGTGAACTGCACCTGACCATCCTGCTCGAGAACATGCGCCGTGAGGGTTTCGAGCTGGCCGTGGGCCGCCCGCGCGTGGTCTTCAAGGAGATCGACGGCCAGCGCTGCGAGCCCTACGAGATGCTCACCATCGACGTCGAGGACAACCACCAGGGTGGGGTCATGGAGGAGCTCGGCCGGCGTCGTGGCGACATGCAGGACATGCAGCCCGACGGCAAGGGTCGCGTGCGCCTGGAATACCGCATTCCTGCGCGTGGCCTGATCGGCTTCCAGGGCGAATTCATGACGATGACGCGCGGCACGGGCCTGATGAGCCACGTCTTCGACGACTACGGTCCGATGGCCGGCACCATGAGCGAGCGCCGCAATGGCGTGCTGATCTCGCAGAATGACGGCGAAGCCGTGGCCTTCGCGCTGTGGAACCTGCAGGATCGCGGCCGCATGTTCGTCAGCCCCGGCGAGGCGCTGTACGAGGGCATGATCATCGGCATCCACACGCGCGACAACGACCTGGTGGTCAACCCGATCAAGGGCAAGCAGCTCACCAACGTGCGTGCTTCAGGCACCGACGAGGCCGTGCGCCTGGTGCCGCCGATCCAGCTCACGCTCGAATCGGCGATCGAGTTCATCGCCGACGACGAGGTCGTGGAGATCACGCCCAAGAGCATCCGCCTGCGCAAGCGTCACCTCAAGGAGCACGAGCGCAAGCGTGCGTCGCGCGAAGCGGCCTGATGAAGCAAGGACGGCGCCCGCGGGCGCCGTCTCTTTTTGTGCCGTGCACAAGATCGCTTCAGCGACGCTGCGCGAGATACTCCGCGAAAGCCTCACCCACCTCCGGATGGCGCAACGCCAGTTCCACGCTGGCCTTCAGATAGCCAATCTTTGAGCCGCAATCGTAGCGTGTGCCCTCGAATTCGTAGGACAGCACGGATTCCTCGCGCAGCAGCGTGCCAATCGCGTCGGTCAACTGCAGTTCTCCGCCCGCTCCGGGCCTGAGCGCGCGGATGTGGTCGAAGATGCGCGGTGTGAGGATATAGCGCCCGACCACCGCCTGCGTACTCGGCGCGTCGGCCGGGTCCGGCTTTTCGACGATCCCGGAAACGCGCATCACCGCAGCTTCCTGCCCTTCCGTACTGACGATGCCGTACTGGCGCGTGTGCTCACGCTCGACTTTCATCGTGCCCAGCACGGAGCAGCGATGATAGGCGTAGACGTCGACCATCTGCTTCATCACCGAAGCGCCGTCCGGGTTGTCGAGCAGATCGTCGGCGAGCAGCACCGCGAAGGCCTCATTGTTGTCGATCACGTGCGAAGCGCACAGCACGGCGTGCCCCAGCCCCAGTGCCTCGGCCTGGCGGATATAGATGCAAT
Source organism: uncultured Azoarcus sp. (assembly GCA_963975885.1). GTDB lineage: Bacteria > Pseudomonadota > Gammaproteobacteria > Burkholderiales > Rhodocyclaceae > Pseudazoarcus. The sequence goes on along the minus strand of CAXBIS010000003.1, from coordinate 151,412 downwards.
TGACGTTTGAGGGCACGGTGTTGCGCACCACCTCGAGCAAGGCTGTCTTGCCGCGTGCCTCCAGTTCCGTTTCCAGTTCGTAGGCCTTGTCGAAGTGATCCTCGATGGCCCGCTTGGTGCGCCCGGTGATAAACACCAGTTCAGTGATGCCGGCCGCAACCGCCTCTTCGACCGCGTACTGGATCAGCGGCTTGTCGACCACCGGCAGCATTTCCTTGGGACTGGCCTTGGTCGCGGGCAGGAAGCGCGTACCCATGCCTGCGACGGGAAATACGGCCTTGGTGATCTTGTTCATTCGCTGTTCGACTCCCTGTCCCGCGATTGTCCGACGAGTGCCACCAAGGCGTCTTCGTCGAGGATGGCGATGCCCAGTTCCTCGGCCTTCACCCGTTTCGAGCCGGCTTCCGCGCCGGCCACCACGTAGGACGTCTTCTTCGACACTGACCCGGCAACCTTGCCGCCGTGCGCCTCGATCAGCGCCTTGGCCTCGTCGCGCGTCATCGTCGGCAGCGTACCGGTGAGCACCAGCGTCTTGCCCACAAGCGCCCCGCTCGCGGCTTCGGCCGGGCCGCTCTCGTCCCAGCGCACGCCGACTGCGCGCAGCGCGGCGATCACCTCGCGGTTGTGCGGCTCATCGAGGAATTCGACGATGCTCTGTGCGACGATGGGACCCACATCGGGCACGGTCTGCAGCACATCCACGTCGGCCCCGAGGATCGACTCGAGACTGCCGAAATGGCGCGCCAGATCGCGTGCCGTGGTCTCGCCCACGTTGCGGATGCCCAGCGCGTAGACGAAGCGTGCCAGCGTTGTGTTGCGGCTGTGCGCGATCGCCGCGAGCAGGTTCGCCGCCGATTTATCGCCCATGCGATCAAGCGCGGCCAGTTGCTGCGCGTCGAGGCGGTACAGGTCGGCCGGGTTGCGCACCACGTCCGCGTCGACGAGCTGGTCGACGATCTTCTCGCCCAGACCATCGATGTCGAGCGCGCGCCGCCCGGCGAAATGCAGCAGCGCCTGCTTGCGCTGGGCCGCGCAGAACAGCCCGCCGGTGCAGCGCGCGACCGCCTCGCCCTCCTCGCGAACGACGTGCGAACCGCATACCGGGCATTGAGGATACTGCGCCAGAAGGTCGAATCTGGGCAATTCGCGCGTACGACGTTCGATCACCGGACCAACCACCTCGGGAATCACGTCGCCTGCCCGGCGCACGATCACGGAATCCCCCACGCGTACGTCCTTGCGGTCGATCTCGTCCTGGTTGTGCAGCGTCGCATTGGTCACGGTCACGCCGCCGACGAATACCGGCGCAAGCCGTGCCACCGGAGTCAGCGCGCCGGTGCGCCCGACCTGCACTTCGATGCCGAGCAACTCGGTGATCTCCTCCTGCGCCGGATATTTGTGCGCGACCGCCCAGCGCGGCTCGCGGCTGACGAAGCCGAGGCGCTGCTGCAACGCGAAATCGTCCACCTTGTAGACCACGCCGTCGATGTCGTAGGGCAGCGCGTCGCGCATTGCCGCGATGCGCGCATGGAACACGACCAGGCCCTCCGCCCCATCGGACAGCACGCGATGCTCGCAGACCGGAAAGCCGCACGTGGCCAGATAGTCGAGCAGTTCGCCCTGCGAGGCCGGCATCGCCGCATCCTCGTGAGCGCCGACGCCGTAAGCGAAGAAGGACAGGCCACGCTCGGCGCACAATCGCGGGTCCAGCTGGCGCACCGCGCCGGCTGCGGCATTGCGTGGATTGACGAAGGTCTTGTCGCCACGTTCGCGTCGCGTCGCGTTGAGGCGCTCGAACACGTCGCGCCGCATGTAGATCTCACCGCGCACTTCGAGCAGCGGTGGCGGATTGTCCCCGTCCAGCCGGATGGGAATCTGGCGGATGGTGCGTGCGTTGTGCGTGACGTCTTCACCGGTCGCACCGTCGCCGCGCGTGGCGGCGCGCACCAGCAGGCCGTGCTCGTAGCGCAGGCTGATGGCCAGACCGTCGAACTTGAGTTCGCCCAGATAACGCACCGGCGCGTCATCTGCCCCGAGCCCGAGTGCCTTGCGCACGCGCGCATCGAAGGTGTACACGCCGTTGGCGCTGATGTCGGTCTCGGTGCGGATCGACAGCATCGGCACGGCATGTGCGACCGCGGCGAGTTCCGGGGCCGGCGCGCCGCCGACGCGCTGCGTGGGCGAATCGGGCGAGACCAGCGCGGGATGTTCGGCCTCGAGCGCCTGCAGCTCGCGGAACAGCCGGTCGTACTCGGCATCCGGTACGGTCGGCGTATCGAGCACGTAGTAGGCGTGATCGTGGGCGCGGATTTCGCCACGCAGGCGCTCGATACGCTCGGCCGCGTGAGCGGCCTGCGGCCTGCCGCTCACGCCGAGAACAGGCGTGCCGCGAGCGATCCGCCCGCAGGGATCCCCTGGTCGGCCATTTCGGCCTGGAGGCGGTCGATCTGAGTCCGGATCACGGCTGCCGCCTCGTTGCCGAAGGCAGCGCGGTTGTCATCGACGATGCGCCCGCCCAGTGACTCGGACATGGCCTCGGCGATGCGCATCATGTCTTCGAACACATCGGCGCCGTCGACCACCAGCGGGACATCGACGACGAAGGTCACGCCGCGCGTGACGATGTCGCCCATGCCGTCGGCGTCGAACAGCTCGGCCTCGTGATTGGACAGCGTGAACAATGTGCGTCCTTCCGCGTCGATCGCGTGAAAGCTGCCGTCGTCGGCCATGCGCAGGCCGCAGGATTCGGCCAGCGCACGCAATCGCGCGCCGGGAAACGGTTCACCGTCGGCGATCAGGTTGATGCCCACCTGGACATCGACGCTGGCGCAGAACTTGTCCATGTCGGCCGCGTTGGCCAGCGCGGCCGAGCGCAACGGGAAATCGGCCGGCACGGCGAGGAACTGGTCGGCCACGCGCTGGATGCCGTCCGTGAAGCCGCGGAAATCGTTCTCGTCAATCGGCCCGCGCCGGTCGACCATCTGCATCGCAGCGCAGAACCAGTGATAGGCCCCGGCACTGTGCGCGGACAGTTCGTGCCACAGGTTGTCGGCGTCGTCGAAGGCGAACCAGCGCACGGGCTTGGACAGCTCCTGCAGCGGTTCACGCTGAGCGGCCCACAGGCGCGGCGCGTCGAGCGGTTCGATCGACTCGATGCAGATCACGCAATCGACGCGTGGATCGAGTACGGAAGGAATGCCGGGCGTGGTGTGGCGACCCGACGGCTGGTGCGAGGCGGCAGGCGCGATCGAGTCGTCGTCGGCCATCATTTCATCCATCTCGTCGCCGATCACCGGCTCGGCCGGCTCCTCCCCATCGAAGCTTGGTTCGATGCGGCTCTTGGGCGCCTTTTCGAGCAGTACGTCCGGATGGTCGCCACGAAAGGCGTCCTCGGCGCTCTTGCGATGCTTGCGCTCCTGCCACTTGTTGTAGGCGACGATGCCGACCACCGCCGCCACGCCGAGTGCGATCAAACCGATCTGCAAATCGCTATCCATCGTTGTTCCCGTCCCGGGGCCCGGCGACCACCGCCAAGCCGTTGTCAGACCCGATCATCGCATGTCCGCGCGTGTGCTTCACGCCGGTTCCGGTTCGGCCATGCGCAATGCTTCCTCGATATCGACCTCGACGATGCGCGATACGCCCTGCTCCTGCATGGTCACGCCGACCAGTTGCCGCGCAATTTCCATCGTCACCTTGTTGTGGCTGATGAAGATGAACTGCGTCTGCGCCGACATGCGATGCACCATGTTGCAGTAGCGTTCGGTGTTCGCATCGTCCAGCGGCGCATCGACTTCGTCAAGCATGCAGAACGGCGCCGGGTTGAGCTGGAACATCGAGAACACCAGCGCGATCGCGGTCAATGCCTTCTCTCCACCCGACAGCAAATGGATGGAGCTGTTCTTCTTGCCCGGTGGCTGCGCGATGATCTGCACGCCCGCGTCGAGGATCTCCTCGCCGGAGAGCACCAGTTCGGCCCGCCCGCCGCCGAACAGTTGCGGGAAGAGTTCGCCGAAGCGCGCATTGACCGTGTCGAAGGTCTGGCGCAGTTGTTCGCGCGTTTCGCGGTCGATGCGCCGGATCGCATCTTCCAGCGTGGTGATCGCGCTGGTCAGATCCTCGAACTGCGCATCGAGATAGTCTCGCCGCTGCTCGGACGCCGCCAGTTCGTCGAGCGCGGCAAGGTTGACGGCGCCCAGCGCTTCGATCTCGCGTGCCAGTCGCGCGACTTCACGCGTCAAAGCCGTCTCGCGCAGGTCATCGGTCAGGAGTGGGCGCAAGGTCTCGCTGTCGGCTTGCGCTTCGGTCAGACGTTCGTCGAACTGCTGCGCCGCCATCGTCGCAGCCTGCACTGCCAGGCGCAATTCGCTGATGCGATCGCGCAGCGGCGCGACGGAATGTTCGGTGGCCAGCCGCAACTCTTCGGTCTCACGCAGGCGTGCAGCAGCCTCTTCCTGTGCATTGCGGCTGGCCGCGAGGGTTCTTTCGCGCCGTTCGCGCAGGTCCAGCGCCTGTTGCAGCGCCGCTTCGCTGCGGCTGCGGTCGGTTGCCGCAAGCGTCTCTTCGTGCTCGGCGCTCTCCTCGGCGATGCGCACGAGCTGCTCGGCGGCGAGTGTGAGTGCGCGCGAGATGTCATCAAGGCGCGCCTCGCATTCGCGCTGTGAGAACGCAGCTTCCTGGGCTTCGCGCGCTGCGCCCTGCTCCAGCATGCGCAGTTCGCGCAAGGCGCGCTCGCGCTCTGCCGCGACCTCGGTCGCGGCGTCGAGCGCGGCCTGTTGCAGCCCGGACAGTTCGCCCAGGCGGGCATGCTCGATGTCCGCCTGCTCGACCAGCAGCGCTTCGGCCGCCTCAAGCCGCCGGATTTCGTCCAGATCGTGCTCGGCGCGACGGCGCTGCTCGTCGGCGCGCTCGCCCGCCTGCACCAGCTTGAGCAACTCGACCTGGCCTGTATGCTGGCGCTGCTGCAACTGCTGCAATTCCTGGCGCATCTGCTCGATGCTCGATTGCAGCGCGCTTGCGGCCTGCTCGCGCTCGGTAACGGCAGCATGTGCGCGTTCTGCGGTTGCTTCGAGTTCGCCTAGCGTTTCGCCTGCGGCATCGATCTCGCGCTGGCGTTCGACGACGCCGTGCGTACGCCCGTCCGGCGCGTGGTGAATCAACGCGGCGCGCGTGAGAATGCGCCCGCCGCGATCGACCAGGCATGCCCGTGGTGCGAGCATCTGCCGATCCTCGATCCGCTCGGCGACCGACTCGACCGCAAAGCAGTCTGCGAGCCAGGTGTCGAGCACGCCGGCGAGAGCGGCGTCGCTACTGCGAACATATCGCGTGAGCGGCTCGCTTCCTGCCGGTAGGACTGCGGCCTCGGGCGTCGGCGCGTCGCCGCCGCTCAGGACCACGGCCAGGGATTCGGGCGGTGCGGCGTCGAGCAGCGCGCGCACGGCCGCAGCGGTGTCGCCGGTGAGTGCGGCCAGTCGTTCGCGCAACACGGATTCGACTGCGCTCTCCCAACCGGCGTCGACATCCAATGCACGCCACAGCGGCATCAGCCCTTCGAGCCCGCGTTCTCGCAGCCAGTCGCCGAGTTTGCCCTGAGCCTGCACGCCTTGCTGTAGCCGGACCAGCGCATCGTGATGGGCACGTGCGTCGGTATGCGCACGTCGGGCGAGCTTTTCGTCCTCGATCGCCGCGCGTAGCGTCGCCTGTGCCTCGGGCCAGCGCGCCTGGGCATCGGCCTGGGCATTGCGCAGATCGTCGAGCGCCGCGTCGAGCTCGGCCAATTCCGCTTCGAGCCGTGCGATGCGTGTCGCATCCGGCCCAGCAATCGCGCCCTGCTCCTGCTCGACGCGCGCGCGACGAGCGGCCAATGCATCGAGCGTACGGCGCGCGCCCGCACGTCGGGTTTCCTCGACGCGTTGCGTCTTCTCGGTCTCGGCCAGGTCGCGACGCGCGTTCGTCACGGCGGCGGCAGCTTCGGCCGCCGCCGACTCCGCCTCGGGCAGACGGCCCGCCACCTCCTCGTGCCGCGCCTTTGCCTGCGCCGCCCGATGCGCCGCATTCTCGAGCAAGTCCTGCCAGCGTCCGCGCTCGTCGAGGCTGGTGCGCTCGCGTGCCTGCCAGTCCGCGCCTTCCGTGGCGAGTTCCGAGATACGTCGCTCGATGCGTGATTGCGTGTCGACGAGATGGCGCAGTTCGCTCTCCAGCCGGCTGGCTTCGGACGAGGCCGCAAACAGCTCGGACTGGGCCGCCTGCGTCGCCTCGCTGGCCTCGTGATGACGTTCGCGCGCGGCCTCGACCGTGGCTTCGAGCTCGATGAGTCGCATGTTGTCGGCGTCGAGCCGGCGTGTTGCGTCCGCCAGTTCGGCTTCCAGGCGACCCTGTTCGTCGCGCGCCTGTTCGCGCTTCATGAGCCACAGCAGATGCTGGCGCTGCTCGTGTGCGGCGTGCAGTTCGCGATAGCGCGCGGCGACCTCGGCCTGTTCGCGCAGGTGCTCGACACGCTCGCTCAACTCGGAGCGGATGTCGTCCAGGCGGGCGAGATTGTCGCGTGCATCCGACAGCCGGCCTTCGGTTTCCTTGCGTCGCTCACGGTATTTGGTGACGCCGGCGGCTTCTTCGAGAAAGCCACGGATGTCTTCGGGGCGTGCCTCGATGATGCGCGAGATCATGCCCTGCTCGATGATCGCGTAGGCGCGCGGCCCCAGGCCGGTGCCGAGGAACAGGTCGACCACGTCCTTGCGGCGCACCTGGGTGTTGTTGATGTGGTAACTCGACTCGCCGCTGCGGTCCAGCACGCGCTTGACCGCGATCTCGGCGTAGCGCGACCAGCCGCCGGGCGCGCGGCCTTCGGCGTTGTCGAAGACCAGTTCGACGCTGGCGCGCTGCACCGGCTTGCGTGTGGTCGAGCCGTTGAAGATGACGTCCTGCATGGATTCGCCACGCAGCGCGCTGGCGCGCATTTCGCCCAGCACCCAGCGCACGGCGTCGATGACATTGGACTTGCCGCAGCCGTTCGGGCCGACGATGCCGACGAGGTTGTCCGGCATCATGATCGTCGTCGGATCGACGAAGGTCTTGAATCCGGCGAGTTTCAGCTTGGTCAGGCGCACGTTTTTCCGGCTGGTCTAAGAGGGCCGACGAGGGGCCGGGCTGGCGCGCCATGATACCATTGCGCGCCCGTCGAACCGCACGATGACGGCCTTTCAAAATGCTTCCGCCATTGCCGTGAATCCGAATCTACAACGCCTCCACCCTTACCCGTTCGAGAAACTGCGCACATTGCTCGAAGGCGTCACGCCCGCGTCGCATCTTGCGCCGATCCGCCTGTCCATCGGCGAGCCACGCCATGCCACGCCGGCTTTCATCCGCAAGGCGTTGGCCGACAACCTGGACGGCCTGGCGAGTTATCCCACCACGCAGGGCACGGACGCCTTGCGCACGGCCATCGCCGCCTGGGTCGCGCGCCGCTATGGAATCCCCGCCCCCGATATTGCGCGACAGGTGTTGCCGGTGACCGGTACGCGCGAAGCGCTGTTCGCCTTCGCGCAATGCGTCATCGACGGCACGCGAGCCGGCGCGAAAGTGCTGTGCCCGAACCCGTTCTACCAGATCTACGAGGGCGCGGCCCTGCTCGCCGGGGCCGAGGCGGTGTTCATCGACAACCTCCCGGAGAGCGGCTTCGCGTCGGATTTCGATGCGCTGCCCGAGGCCGTGTGGCGCGATGTGCAACTGGTGTACGTTTGTTCGCCGGGCAATCCGACCGGGCGCGTGATGACGGTGCCCGAGTGGGCACGGCTGTTCGAGTTGTCCGACCGCTACGGCTTCGTGATCGCCTCGGACGAGTGCTATTCGGAAATCTATTTCGACGATGACGCGCCACCGGTGGGCGCGCTGCAGGCCGCGGCTGAACTCGGACGCAAGGATTTCGCCAACATCGTCATGTTCTCCAGCCTGTCCAAGCGCTCCAACGTGCCGGGCCTGCGTTCGGGCTTCGTCGCTGGCGACGAGAAACTGCTCGCCGCCTTCCATGCCTACCGCACCTACCACGGCTGTGCCATGGGTCCGGCCGTGCAGGCAGCGTCGATCGCGGCCTGGAACGACGAGGCGCATGTCGCCGAGAATCGACGCCTGTATCGCGAAAAATTCGCCCACATCACCCCGATGCTCGCCCCCTGGCTGGACGTGCAACTGCCCGAGGCCGGCTTCTACCTCTGGGCCCGCACACCGATCTCCGACACCGAGTTCGCCCGCCGGCTGGTCGCCGAATATAATGTGGCGGTCCTGCCGGGCAGCTTCCTCGCCCGCGAATCGCGCGGCATCAATCCCGGTGCCGGCTTCGTGCGCATCGCGCTGGTGGCCAAGCCGGCCGAATGCATCGAAGGCGCCGAGCGCATTGTCGCGCTGTGCCGCTCCCTGTGAAACCCGAATCGATACGGAACCATTCCATGCAAGAACTGCAGAAGATCATCGACGACGCCTTCGAGGCGCGTGCCAACCTCTCCCCGTCCTCCGCGCCGAGCGAAGTGCGAGATGCCGTCGCCAGGGTCATCGCCGGGCTGGATGCGGGCACGCTGCGTGTGGCCGAGAAGCGCGACGGCGAGTGGGTGGTCAATCAGTGGGTCAAGAAGGCCGTACTGATTTCGTTCCGACTGGCCGACAACCAGCCCATGCCGGGCGGCTCCACGCAGTACTTCGACAAGGTGCCGACCAAGTTCGCCGACTACACGCCGGAACAGTTCCGCGAGGGCGGCTTCCGTGTCGTGCCGCCGGCGGTCGCGCGCCGCGGCTCGTTCATCGGGCGCAACGTGGTGATGATGCCGTGCTACGTGAACATCGGCGCCTACGTGGACGAGGGCACCATGGTCGACACTTGGGCGACGGTCGGCTCGTGCGCGCAGATCGGCAAGAACGTGCACCTGTCGGGCGGCGTGGGCATCGGCGGCGTGCTCGAACCGATCCAGGCCGGGCCGGTGATCATCGAGGACAACGTCTTCGTCGGGGCACGCTCGGAAATCGTCGAGGGCGTGGTGGTCGAGGAAAACGCGGTGATCTCGATGGGTGTATACATCGGCATGAGCACGCGTATCTATGACCGCGAGACGGGTGAGGTGCACTACGGTCGCGTGCCCGCCGGCTCGGTCGTGGTGCCGGGCAGCCTGCCGTCGTCCGACGGCAAGTACAGTCTGTACTGCGCGGTGATCGTCAAGAAGGTCGACGCGCAGACGCGCTCCAAGACCGGCATCAACGAACTGCTGCGCGGCGCCTGACGCGCGTACCGGGGGCGCTGCCCCCGCCCTGCCCTGTTGCCCGGAGCAAGTCCGAGATGATCTTCGACAAGCTGTTCCAGCTGATGGCCGAAAAGAACGCTTCCGACATCTTCATCAGTGCCGGCGCGCCCATCCACATCAAGATCCAGGGCAACACCATCCCCGTCAACCAGCAGGTGATGGATCCGGCAGGCATCCGCAAGATGGTCGAGGAACTGGTCACGCCCGACCAGCTCGAGCGCTTCGACGTTGAGCGCGAACTGAACATCTCGCGCGGCGCGCGCAACCTGGGCAACTTCCGCATCAACATCTTCTGGCAGCGCAACAGCATCGCGCTGGTGGTGCGCTACATTCAGGGCGACATCCCGACGCTCCACAAGCTCGGCCTGCCGCAGGTGCTCTCCGACATCGTGGTCGAGAAGCGCGGCCTGGTGCTGATCGTCGGTGCCACCGGCTCGGGCAAATCGACCACGCTCGCCTCGATGATCGACCACCGCAACCAGCGTCAGTCGGGCCATATCCTCACCGTCGAGGATCCGATCGAGTACCTGTTCGCACACAAGAAGTCGATCGTCAATCAACGCGAAGTCGGCATCGACACGCACAGCTGGCACGACGCGCTGCGCAACGCCATGCGCCAGGCCCCCGACTGCATCCTGATCGGCGAAATTCGCGACCGTGAGACCATGCAGGCGGCGCTGGCCTATTCGCAGACCGGTCACCTTTGTCTGGGCACGCTGCACGCGAACAACGCCTATCACGCGCTCAACCGCATCGTGAACTTCTTCCCGCTGGAGAATCGATCGCTGCTCTATCTGGACCTGGCCGTCGCGCTCAAATGCATCGCCTCGCAACGGCTGGTGCGCAAGCCCAACGGCGAGCGCATTCCCGCCGTCGAGGTCCTGATGAACACGCGCTACATCGCGGAGCTGATCGAGAACGGCAATCTCAACGAGATCAAGGAAGCGATGGAGCAGAGCCTGTCTCCGGGCTCGCAGACCTTCGAGCAGGATCTGTACCGCATGTACAGCGAGAAGGTCATCAGCCTCGAGGAGGCGCTCGCCAATGCCGATTCGCCGACCAACCTGAACTGGCTGATCAATAACGCCCAGGCCAAGGACAGCCGCAGCGGCGCGACCACGCCGCGCGAAGCGGGCGCCGCCTCGGGCGCACACGGAGCCTCGTTCAGCGGCTTCGATCTGAGCAACGACGACTCGTCGACCCACTGACCCGACCCGGTCGCGCACCGGGACCCATGAGAGTTTTCATGTCCGTATCGGAAGTTACCCCCACGCTTGAACTCGCCCGTGCACTGATTGAGCGCCGCTCCGTCACGCCGGAAGACGCGGGCTGTCTCGAACTGCTGGGCGAACGCCTGGCCGCACTGGACTTCCGCCTCGAGCGCATCGACTCGGCGGGCGTGTGCAATCTGTGGGCAAGACGCGGCACGGCGTCGCCCGTGCTGTGCTTCGCCGGCCACACCGATGTCGTTCCCACCGGTCCGCTCGATCGCTGGGACTCGGCCCCCTTCGAACCGACGATCCGTAACGGCAAACTCTACGGGCGTGGCGCGGCCGACATGAAGACCTCGCTCGCCGCATTCGTGACCGCGATCGAGACTTTCATCGCCGATCATCCGGACCACGCCGGTTCGATTGCGCTGCTGCTCACCTCCGACGAGGAGGGCGTGGCCACCGACGGCACGGTCCGCGTCGTCGATGCGCTCGAAGCGCGCGGCGAAACGCTCGACTACTGCATCGTCGGCGAGCCGACCTCGGTGAAGACGCTGGGCGACATGATCAAGAACGGCCGTCGCGGGTCGCTGTCGGGCACCTTGCGCGTCAAGGGAAAACAAGGGCACGTGGCGTATCCGCATCTGGCGACGAACCCCGTACACGCCTTCGCGCCGGCGCTGGCGGAACTGGCCGCGACGCATTGGGACGACGGCAACGAATTCTTCCCCCCCACCACCTTTCAGGTGTCGAACATCCACGCCGGCACCGGCGCGAATAACGTGATTCCCGGCGAGTGCGAAGTGCTGTTCAACTTCCGCTTCGCCTCCGTCACCACCGCCGAGGAACTGAAAACGCGTACGCACGAGATCCTCGATCGCCATGGCGTCGAGTACGAGCTTGCATGGCACCTGTCGGGCAACCCCTACCTGACCGGGCGCGGCGCTCTGGTCGAGGCCCTCTCCAGCGCAATCCGCGACGTCGCGGGCATCGACACCGAGCTATCGACCACCGGCGGCACTTCGGACGGGCGCTTCATCGCGCGCATCAGCCGCGAGGTCGTCGAGTTCGGCCCGATCAACGCGACCATCCATCAACTCAACGAATGCGTGCCGGTCGATTCCATCGAGCCGCTCTCGGCGATCTACGCACGCACGCTCTCGAACCTGCTCGCGTCCAAGGCCTGATATGACCGACCATGACCACGACGACCACGACCACGATCATGACTTCGGCCCGCTCGCCGAGTTGGTAACGCTACGCGACTGGCTGCGTTACGCGGTCACCCGATTCAACCGCGCCGGCCTGCACTTCGGCCACGGCTGCAATGACGCCTTCGACGAAGCCGCCTGGCTGCTTCTGCACACGCTGTCGCTGCCGCTGGACCGGCTCGAGCCCTTTCTCGACGCGTCGATCACCGCTGACGAACGCGAGGCCCTGCACGCGGTCATCGAACGGCGCGCGTCCGAGCGCATTCCCACGGCCTATCTGGTCAATGAGGCCTGGCTGGGGGATTTCCGGTTCTACGTCGATCCGCGCGTAATCGTGCCACGTTCGTTCTTCGCAGAACTGCTCAGCGACGGCCTGTCGCCATGGCTGCACGAACACGGCGAGGTCGGCAATGCGCTGGACCTGTGCACCGGCTCGGGCTGCCTGGCGATTCTGATCGCGCATGTCTTCCCGAACGCGCAGGTCGTCGGCGCCGACCTGTCCGAGGACGCCCTGGCGGTGGCGCGACGCAACGTCAACGACTACGGTCTCGATGATCGGGTCGAACTGCTGCGCTCGGACGTCTTTGACGGCCTGCACGGGCGGCGTTTCGACCTGATCGTGTCCAACCCCCCCTATGTCACCGCAGCAGCAATGGACGCCCTGCCCGCCGAGTATCTGCACGAGCCGCGCATGGCGCTGGCCGCGGGCGACGACGGCATGGACGTGGTGCGACGCATTCTCGCCGGTGCGCGTGACCACCTCACCGACGACGGCCTGCTTGTCGTCGAGGTCGGCCACAACCGCGCCTTCGTCGAGGCGGCCTTCCCCGATCTCCCGTTGATCTGGTTGCCGACCTCCGGCGGCGACGACATGGTGTTCCTGGTACAGGCAGGAGATTTGTGAGGCCGCCGAGGTAAATCCGAGTTCGAAAAAAGGAACGGCGCCAAATGGCGCCGTTCTCTTGTGTCTCGCGTTGCGACCTATTCGGCCTCGTCGATCCAGGCCTGCTGAATGGCCTCGAGGATGCGTTCGCCGCAGTGCTTGGGGTCGTCGTCGAACTCGGGTAGTTCGACCACCCAGTTCATCAGGTCCACAAAGTTGATGCGCAGCGGGTCGACATCGGGGTGACGGTCGGCGAGCTGGATCCCGATTTCCTGTACGTCAGTCCACTTCATCAGTGATTCTCCCGTGCCATGTTGATGGTGTAGCGCGGAATCTCGACCACCAGCGGCGTGTCGGTGACCAGTGCCTGGCACGACAGGCGCGATTGCGGCTCCAGGCCCCAGGCCTTGTCGAGCAGGTCCTCTTCATCCTCGGTCGCCTCGTTCAGCGCCTCGAAGCCCTCTCGCACGATGACGTGGCAGGTCGTACACGCGCAGGATTTTTCGCAGGCGTGCTCGATCTCGATGTCGTTGGCGAGCAGGCTGTCGCAGATCGAGGTGCCGGGTTCGGCCTCGATGACGGTGCCGTCCGGGCACAGTTCGACATGCGGCAGGACGATGATCTGGGTCATAGGGAAATCTCGTTGACGTTGCGGCCCGCAAGCGCGGCCCGAATGCTTTTGTCCATGCGTCGCGCAGCGAATTCGTCGGTCGCCTGCGAAAGACGCTCGATGCCTGCCTTGATCGCGAGATGGTCGTCGCCCTCACGCAAGCCCTGCAGTTCGGCCACCGCTGTGTCGATGCGCGCACGCTCGTTGTCGGTGATCAGCTCGCCGTCGGCACGCAGTGCCTGCTCTACGGCTTCGATTGCGCGTTCGGCCTCGACCACCTGTTCGCGCAAGGCGCGCGCGTTCATGTCCTCGCCGGCGTGCTCCATGCCTGCCCTCAGCATGGACGCGATCTCGTCATCGCCCAGGCCATAGGACGGCTTGACCGCGATGCTTGCTTCAACGCCCGAGGACAGTTCGCGCGCGGACACCGACAACAGCCCGTCGGCGTCGACCTGGAATGTCACGCGGATGCGTGCCGCACCGGCCGTCATCGGCGGAATGCCGCGCAGCTCGAAACGCGCCAGAGAGCGACAATCCGAGACCAGTTCGCGCTCGCCCTGCACGACGTGGATGGCCATCGCGGTCTGGCCATCCTTGAAGGTCGTGAACTCCTGCGCGCGTGCAGTCGGCAAGGTGGAGTTGCGCGGTACGATGCGCTCGGCCAGCCCGCCCATGGTCTCGATGCCGAGAGACAACGGGATCACGTCGAGCAACAGCCAGTCCTCGTCGGCACTGCGATTGCCGGCCAGCACGTTGGCCTGGATCGCGGCACCCATCGCAACCACCCGGTCCGGGTCGAGATTGTTGAGTGGCGCGCGACCGAAGTGGCTGGCAACCGCGGCCTGGACGTGCGGCATCCGCGTGGCGCCGCCGACCATCACCACACCGGCGACGTCTTCGGGGTCCAGGCCCGCGTCACGCAGGGCCTTGCGAACCGGCGCAAGGGTGCGGCGCACCAGATCGGCCGTGACGCGCTCGAAGGTCTCGCGCGTGAGTTCGACGTCGAGCTGCTGGCCGTCGGCAAGCGTCGCGCGCACCTGCGTGCGCTCGCTTGTCGACAGCGCTTCCTTGGCAGCGCGGGCCTGTTGCAGCAGGGTGCGCACGTCGCCATCATCCGGCTTGGCAATGCCGGCCGTCTCGACGATCCACTCGTAGATGCGGTGGTCGAAGTCGTCACCGCCAAGCGCGCTGTCGCCATTGGTGGCCAATACTTCGAAGATGCCGCGAGATAGCTTGAGGATGGAAATGTCGAAGGTGCCGCCGCCCAGGTCGTAGACGGCAAACACGCCTTCGGAGGCGTTGTCCAGACCGTAGGCGACGGCCGCGGCGGTCGGCTCGTTGAGCAGGCGCAGCACCTCGACGCCGGCCAGCCGGGCCGCATCCTTGGTCGCCTGGCGCTGTGCGTCGTCGAAGTACGCCGGCACCGTGATGACGACACCGGTGAGCGCGCCACCCAGGGACTCCTCGGCACGTTGCACGAGCGACTTGAGGATCTCCGCAGAGACCTCCACCGGGCTCTTGATGCCCTGGCAGGTGCGCAATCGCAGCATGCCCTCGCCATCAGCGAATTCGTAGGGCAGAGATTCGGGATGGGTCAGGTCGGCCAGACCACGCCCCATGAAGCGCTTGACCGATGCGATGGTGTTGCCCGGATCGGTCGACGCATGCGCCAGCGCGTCGACGCCGACGTCCACGCTTCCGTCCGCACGGTAATGCACGACCGAAGGTAGCAGGATGCCGCCCTGCGCGTCAGGCAGGCATTCGGCGCTGCCGCTGCGCACGGTCGCGACAAGCGAATTGGTGGTGCCGAGGTCGATACCTGCGGCCAGGCGATGCCGATGCGGCTCGGTCGCCTCGCCCGGTTCGGCGATCTGCAGTAATGCCATGAGTCAGTTGTCCAGCGCCTCTAGGGCGTCGTCTATTTCGTGTCTGAGCTTGTCGAGGAACATCAGCCGGCGCACGGACTCGGCCGCGCCGGCGACGTCTTCCTCGTCATCGAGCTGATGGGCGAGTTGATCAACGAGATCGCGTGAATGGCCACGCAGCCGATGGTGCAGGTGTTCGAGCGCGCTCGCGTCGGCGGCCTGTTCGGCCTCCTCGACCGCTTCACGCCATTCCATCTGCTCCATCAGGAACTCGGGCGACATCGCGGTGTTGGTCTCGACGCCAACGTCGTGCCCGGCCAGTTCGACCAGATAGCGTGCGCGCGACAAGGGCTTCTTCAACGTGTCGAAGGCTTCGTTGACGCGGGTAGCCCACTGCATCGCCCGGCGCCGGTCGGCGTCGGGCAGATGCGCGTGGCGGTCGGGATGAACCGTGGAATGCAGCTCGTGATAGGCCGATTCCAGCGTCGCCTCATCGATGCGGAAATGCCGCGCCAATCCGAACAGTGCGAAGAAGTCCTGCTGCAGGTCGTTGCTCATCGAGGCTCTTTCTTCAAACGCTCTCAGACGTTGAAGCTCTCGCCGCAGCCGCATTCGTCCTTGACGTTGGGGTTGTTGAACTTGAAACCTTCGTTCAGCCCCTCTCGCACGAAGTCAAGCTCGGTGCCCTCGAGATACGGCACGCTCTTCGGATCGATGACGACGCGCACGCCGTGGCTTTCGAACACCAGATCCTCGGGCAGGGCCTCGTCGACGAACTCGAGCTTGTAGGCCATGCCCGAGCATCCGCTGGTGCGCACACCCAGACGGATGCCGAAGCCCTTGCCGCGCTTGGTCAGATAGTTACCGACGTGTTTCGCCGCCCGCTCGGACAGCGTCACGCCACGGGTCGCGATCTCGGCCATTCGATCAGGCCTCGTGCTTTTTCTTGTAATCGGCGATGGCCGCCTTGATGGCGTCCTCGGCGAGGATCGAACAGTGGATCTTGACCGGCGGCAAGGCCAGCTCTTCGGCGATCTGCGTGTTCTTGATCGACAAGGCCTCATCGACGG
Source organism: uncultured Azoarcus sp. (assembly GCA_963975885.1). Taxonomy (GTDB): domain Bacteria; phylum Pseudomonadota; class Gammaproteobacteria; order Burkholderiales; family Rhodocyclaceae; genus Pseudazoarcus. The sequence goes on along the minus strand of CAXBIS010000003.1, from coordinate 135,278 downwards.
TCTTGCCCTTGACCCACTCGGTGACCAGCGAGCTCGACGCGATCGCCGAACCGCAGCCGTAGGTCTTGAACTTGGCGTCTTCGATGATGCCGTTCGTGCCGACCTTGATCTGCAGCTTCATCACGTCGCCACAGGCCGGAGCGCCCACCATGCCGGTACCCACGTCATTGTCTTCCTTCGTGAGGGAACCGACGTTGCGGGGGTTCTCGTAATGGTCGAGTAGTTTTTCGCTGTATGCCATTGCTGTCTCTCCTGGTGAATCCGGCCAGCTCTTAGTGAGCCGCCCATTGTACGGTATCGAGATCGATGCCTTCCTGAACCATCTCCCACAGCGGGGACAGTTCGCGCAGCTTGCCGATGCGCTTGTGGAGCAGATCGATCGCAAAGTCGATTTCCTCGACCGTCGTGAAGCGACCGATCGTGAAGCGGATCGAGCTGTGTGCAAGTTCGTCGTTGCGGCCCAGCGCGCGCAGCACGTAGGACGGCTCCAGACTCGCCGAAGTGCAGGCCGAACCCGAAGACACCGCGACATCCTTGATTGCCATGATCAGCGACTCGCCTTCGACATAGGCGAACGAGATGTTCAGGTTGTGCGGCACGCGGTGCTCGAGGTCGCCGTTCACATACACGGCTTCCATGTCCTTGAAACCGTCGAGCAGGCGGTCGCGCAGCATGCGGATGCGCTCGTTCTCGGCGCCCATTTCGAGGCGTGCGAGGCGAAAGGCCTCGCCCATGCCGACGATCTGGTGCGTCGCCAGCGTGCCCGAACGCAGACCGCGCTCATGGCCGCCGCCGTGCATCTGGGCCTCCAGGCGCACACGCGGCTTGCGGCGCACGTACAGCGCACCCATGCCCTTGGGGCCGTAGGTCTTGTGCGCGGAGAACGACATCAGATCGACTTTCAGTTCCTTCAGGTCGATCGCGACCTTGCCGGTGGCCTGCGCGGCATCGACGTGGAAGACGATGCCCTTGTCGCGACAGATTTCACCGATCTCGGCGATCGGCTGGATCACGCCGATCTCGTTGTTGACCATCATCACCGACACCACGATGGTGTCCGGACGCAAGGCCGCCTTGAACTGTTCAATGTCGATCAGGCCATCTTCCTGCACATCCAGATAGGTCGCCTCGAAGCCGAGTCGCTCGAGTTCCCGCACGGTGTCGAGCACCGCCTTGTGTTCGGTCTTGACCGTCAGGATGTGCTTGCCCTTGCCCTTGTAGAACTGGGCCGCGCCCTTGATTGCAAGGTTGTTGGACTCGGTCGCGCCCGAGGTCCAGATGATCTCGCGCGGATCGGCACCGACCAGCGCGGCGACTTCGCCACGCGCGTCCTCGACGGCCTTCTCGGCGTCCCAGCCGAACGCATGCGAGCGGCTCGCCGGGTTGCCGAACTGCTCGGTCAGCCAGGGAATCATCTTCTCTGCAACGCGCGGATCGACCGGGGTCGTGGCCGAATAGTCGAGATAGATCGGGAACTTCAGCATCATGTATCTCCAGAACCTGTGTTGATCGTGTTCGTCAGGCCGCTACCGCGGCCAGTTCTTTCAATTCCTTGACCTGACGTGCAAAGGTCTCGGCAAAGCGTTCAATGTCATCGGCGGTCGTCGTCGGGCCCAGACTCACGCGCACGGCGTTGCGCGCCAGCGTCTCATCCACACCCATCGCCGTGAGGGTGTGCGAAGGCTCCGGGTTGGCGCTGGAACAGGCCGAACCGCTGGCGCAGGCGAAGCCGGCGCGATCGAGCTTGCCGACCAGCGTCTCGCCGTCGATGCCATCGACCGCGAAGAAGCTGGTGTTGGGCAGCCGCTCGGCCTCACGCGAGAAGATTCGCGTGCCCGTCTCGGCGAGCAGGATCTCCAGCCGATCACGCAAGGCGCTCAATCGATGGTGCTCGTCCTCCGCCCTCGCCGCAGCGAGTTGGCAGGCCACGCCGAATCCGACGATGGCCGCGACGTTCTCGGTGCCCGAGCGCAGACCACGTTCCTGGCCCCCGCCGGCGATCAGCGGCGCAAGTTCCACCCGCTTGTCGAGCACCAGCGCACCGGCGCCGATCGGCCCGCCGATCTTGTGCGACGAGAGCGTCATCGCATGCACGCCGAGCGCGCGGAAATCGACCTCGATCTTGCCCAGCGCCTGCACGGCGTCCGTATGCAGCCAGACCCGTGCCTCACGAGCCTCGGAAGCCAGCTCGGCAATCGGCTGTAGCACGCCCGATTCATTGTTCGCGAACATCACCGACAGCAGCTTCGGCCGACGCTCGAGCACCGCCTGCCAGTGATTACGGTCGATGCGCCCGGCCGTATCGACCGCGAGCTCGACCACATCCCAGCCGGCGCGCCGTAATTGCTTCGCAGGCTCGCGCACGCAGGGGTGCTCGATTGCGCTGATCGCGACCAAACCCGGCTTCATGCATGCAGCCGCACCCTTGATGAACAGGTTGTTCGCCTCCGAACCGCCGCTCGTGAACACCACTTCGGTGGGGTGTGCGCCGACCGCTGCCGCGACACGCTCGCGCGCCTCGTCGATCGCGGCGCGCGCCTGACGGCCGTACTCGTGACGGCTGGACGCGTTGCCGAAGCGCTCGCCCAGCCACGGCAGCATCGCCTCGCGCACCTCGGGGGCGAGCGGCGAAGTGGCGTTCCAGTCGAGATACGCGGGAGCGAACATTCTGCCCATCCTCAGACCGCCGCCGCCTCGCGCAGCGAAATCGTCGCGCGACGGCGCACGTCCTTGATCACGTTGACGTCCGGATCGGCCTTGACCTCCTGATTTACGAGCGCGGACAGCGTCACCGAATCAAGATACTCGTACATGCGTTTGTTCAGGTTGGCCCACAGGTCGTGGGTCATGCAGCGGTGCTCGTCGTGACAGTTGAGCTTGCCGCCGCACTGCGTCGCATCAAGCGGCTCGTCAACAGCGACGATGATGTCGGCCACCGTGATTCCGTGGATGTCACGTGCCAGCCGATAGCCACCACCCGGTCCGCGCACGCTCGAGACGAGCTTGTAGCGGCGCAGCTTGCCGAACAGCTGTTCAAGATATGAGAGCGAAATCTTCTGGCGGTCCGCGATGCCCGCGAGCGTCACCGGCCCGTCGCCTTCGCGCGACGCCAGATCGATCATCGCAGTCACTGCGAAACGTCCTTTGGTGGTCAGTCTCATGGTGGATCCTCGCGCTGTAAGCCGTGTCGGGGCAATACCCGAACATTTCGGTCAACTATAAGGTACCCGACAAAAACGGTCAACTAATCAATCGACCATCCTGGACACCTTCTTCGGGTCGAATTCGTCGCTGGTTTCGATCGTCGCGTCAAGCTGGATGCCGGCCTTCTCGAGCTGTTCGACCAGCACCTGGATGCGCCGATCGGTCTCCACCGCGTGATCGAGCAAGGAATGCATGGCCTTGGCCAGCGGGTCGTCCATGCCGCGCGTCACGCCGTAGGCCGAGAACCCGATCTCTTCGGCCTTCTTCTCGCGCGCCACGTCTCGCGGGTCGCGCGTCTCACGCTCTTCGCCGCGGTCACTACGCTCGCTGTCGAGAATGCGCGCCGGGTTGCCCACCGCGGTCGCGCCGGCAGGCACCGGCTTGATCACTACGGCGTTCGAACCGATCTTTGCGCCATCGCCCACTTCGAATCCGCCAAGCACCTTCGCGCCGGCGCCGACCACCACCCCCTTGCCCAGCGTCGGATGGCGCTTTTCGCCGCGATACAGCGAGGTGCCGCCCAGCGTCACGGCCTGGTAGATCGTGCACTCGTCACCCACCTCGGCGGTCTCGCCGATCACTACCCCCATGCCGTGATCAATGAACACGCGCCGACCGATCACGGCGCCGGGGTGGATCTCGATGCCGGTCAGGAAGCGCCCTACGTGGCTGACGAAACGCCCCAGCCAGTAAAGACGGCGCGTCCATGCCCAGTGCGCGAGACGATGCATCAGCAGCGCATGCACGCCCGGATAGCACGTCAACACCTCCCAGGTGGAGCGCGCGGCGGGGTCGCGCTCGCGCACGCTGGCAAGGTCTTCACGCAGTCGACTGAACATGGACGGTTTTCTCCCGGCAAATCCGGCACTGGTCGCCGGATGTGGTGTTTCAATAGCCGAGTATTTTAATCAAGTTTGCGCTGCAATGCAGCCAGCAGGCCGCGCAGGATATTGATTTCGTCGCGCTCCAGGCGCACGCGACCGAACAAACGACGCACGCGCGGCAACAGCCGCTTGGAGGTGGCCGGGTCGTAGAACTCGGCGGCACGCATGACCTCTTCGAGATGGGCGTAGAAACCCTCGATGTCCTCGAAGCGTGCGGCCTCGGTCGGTGCCTCGGACAATTCCGGGGCGAGCGCAGCCAGGCGCAGCTCGTAGCACAGCAGTTGCACGGCGGAGGCGAGATTCAGCGACGAGTAGGCAGGATTGGCAGGAATCGTCACCGGCAACGTGCACAGCGCGACGTCCTCGTTCGACAGACCCGAGGATTCGGTGCCGAATACCAGAGCGACCTCTCCGGCCTGTGCGTGACGAACCAGCTCGGGGGCGGCCTCGCGCGGCAGCGCGAGCGGTACGGACAGCTCGCGCCGGCGCGCGGTCAGGGCTGCCGACATCACCGTACCTTCGAGCGCCTCTTCAAGCGTGGCTACCACGCGCGCGGCGTGCAGCACATCGAGCGCACCAGAGGCGCGCGCATCGGCAACCGGGTCGGGAAAGGACTCAGGCGCGACCAGCACGAGACGGGTCAGACCCATGGTCTTCATCGCGCGCGCGGCGGCGCCGATGTTGCCGGGATGAGAAGTGCGGGTAAGGACCACGCGGATGCGGTCGAGCAGGCCGGATTGGGGCATCTGGAATATGCTTTTGGTGCGCGCCGCGCGGAGATTCGCGGCGCGAAAACGGTTAGAATGCGCGGTCGTTCGATACCCATCGGCGCCGCTGTTCCGCTACGGGGCGGCGCACAGCAGAGACCTCTCCCCCATGCATCCGATCCTGAACATCGCAGTAAAGGCAGCCCGCCGCGCGGCGAGCGTGATCAATCGCGCATCATTGCAACTCGATCTCGTCACCGTACAGTCGAAGGCGCCCAACGATTTCGTCACCGAGGTCGATCGCGCCGCCGAAGCGGCCATCATCGAGGTGCTGCGCGACACCTATCCGGACCATGCGATTCTAGCAGAGGAGTCGGGCCGATCCGGCGAGTCCGAGTACTGCTGGATCATCGATCCGCTCGACGGCACGACCAATTTCATCCACGGTTTCCCGCAGTACGCGATCTCGATCGCGCTGGCGAAGAACGGATCGGTCGAGCACGGCGTCGTCTTCGACCCGGTGCGCAACGAACTGTTCACGGCCTCCAAGGGCGCGGGCGCCTTCCTCAACGACCGTCGCATCCGCGTGTCACGCTGCACGCGTCTGGCAGACTCGCTGATCGGCACCGGCTTTCCGTTCCGCAGCGACGACGATCTGGAAGCCTACATCGGCGCCTTTCGCGAACTCACGCAGAAGACCTCCGGCATCCGCCGACCGGGCGCGGCCGCGCTCGATCTGTCGTGGGTCGCCTGCGGTCGCATCGACGGCTTCTGGGAAGCCGGCCTGCAGACCTGGGACATGGCCGCCGGCGCGCTGATGATCCAGGAGGCTGGTGGCCTGGTCACCGACTTCGACGGCGAGTCCGCTCATCTGGACAGCGGCCGCGTCGTCGCTGCCCCCCCGAAGCTGTTCGCGCAGCTGCTGCCCATCGTGCAGAAACACATGCGCGCGCGCTGAACGCCACCCGTCCCGCCTTGTCCCGAGCCGCCGCCACGCCCGCCTTCGACGAAGCCTCCATCGCCGGCCACACGCCGATGATGCAGCAGTACCTGCGCATCAAGGCGCAGTACCCCGACCTGCTGCTGTTCTACCGCATGGGGGACTTCTACGAACTGTTCTTCGACGACGCCGAGCGCGCCGCGCGGCTGCTCGACATCACACTGACCACCCGCGGGCAATCCGGGGGCGCGCCGATCCGCATGGCCGGCGTGCCCTTTCACGCCGTCGAGCAGTATCTTGCGCGACTCGTGAAACTGGGCGAATCCATCGTGATTGCCGAGCAGGTGGGCGAGCCCGGCGCGACCAAGGGGCCGATGGAGCGCGCCGTGAGCCGCATCGTCACGCCCGGCACGCTCACCGACGCGGCCCTGCTCGACGACCGGCGCGACGCGCTGCTGCTCGCACTGACGCTCTCACGCGGCACGCTGGGGCTGGCCTGGCTGAATCTGGCCAACGGCGATCTGCGTGCGATGCAATGCCCGGCCGAACAGCTCGCGAGCCAATTCGAGCGTCTGCGACCGGCCGAGGTGCTGGTGCCCGACGGTCTCACACTGCCGCTGCTCGACACGCTCGCGCCCGCCTCCCGGCGCCTGCCGGACTGGCAGTTCGACGCGGCCAACGGTACGCGTTTGCTCACCGCCCATTTCGGTACGCAGGATCTGGCCGGATTCGGCGCCGATGAACTCGACACCGGGCTGGCCGCGCTCGCCGCGCTGTTCGAGTACGCCAGTGGCACGCAGCGCCAGGCGTTGCAGCACGTCACGACGCTCACCGTCGAGCGCGAATCGGCAATCCTGCGCCTGGACGCAGCCACGCGGCGCAACCTCGAACTCACCGAGACCCTGCGCGGCGAGGCCTCGCCCACCCTGCTCTCGCTGCTAGACTGCTGCGCCACCAGCATGGGGTCGCGCTGGCTGCGTCACGCCCTGCATCATCCCTTGCGCGAACGCGCGCACGCCGCGCAGCGTCACGCCACGGTGGCCGAACTGATCGGCGACGGCGACGGACGTCGCCTTGCAGACGTGCGCTCCGCCCTGCGCGGCATTGCCGACGTAGACCGCATCACCGCGCGCGTGGCGCTGCGCAGCGCGCGCCCGCGCGACCTCGCAGCACTGCGTGAGGCGCTGGCCGCCCTGCCCTCGCTGCAGGCCGCGATCGGTGTGGCCCAGGCCGATCTGCTGGCCGGTATCCACGCCGATCTGACGCGCCCGGATGCGGCCTACGAATTGCTCGCCCGCGCGATCGACGCCGAACCGTCGGCCGTGTTGCGCGATGGCGGCGTAATCGCGTCGGGCTTCGACGCCGAGCTCGATGAACTGCGCGGCATTCAGAGCAACTGCGGCGAGTTCCTGATGGCGCTCGAGACACGTGAGCGCGAACGCAGCGGGATTGCCGGTCTCAAGGTCGAGTACAACCGCGTGCACGGCTTCTACATCGAGGTCAGCCGCACACAGGCCGACAAGGTGCCCGACGACTACCGCCGTCGCCAGACGCTGAAGAACGTCGAGCGCTACATCACGCCGGAACTCAAGGCCTTCGAGGACAAGGCACTGTCCGCGCAGGAGCGCGCACTGGCGCGCGAGAAGCTGCTCTACGACGAAGTACTCGAGGCACTGGCAAGCCAGATCCCGGCACTGCAGCGCATTGCGCGCGCACTGGCCCTGCTAGACGGCCTGGGCGCCTTCGCCGAGATCGCGCTGCGCCACGACTACGCGCGCCCGGTTTTCGTCGAGACCCCGGGGCTGGAAATCGAGCGCGGTCGCCATCCGGTGGTCGAGCGCGAAGTCGAGGACTTCATTTCCAACGACTGCCGCCTGGGTGCGACGCGTCGCATGCTGATGGTCACCGGCCCCAACATGGGCGGCAAATCGACCTTCATGCGTCAGGTCGCGCTGATCGTGCTGCTCGCGCACGTGGGTGCCTTCGTGCCGGCAGCGGCCGCGCGCATCGGCCCGGTGGACGCCATCTTCACCCGCATCGGCGCCTCCGACGACCTGGCCTCTGGGCGTTCGACCTTCATGGTCGAAATGACCGAAGCAGCGGCCATCCTGCACGGCTCGACCGAGCACAGCCTGGTGCTGATGGACGAGATCGGACGCGGCACCTCGACCTTCGACGGACTGGCGCTGGCCTTCTCGATCGCGCGGCACCTGCTCACGCACAACCGCTGCATGACGCTGTTCGCAACCCACTACTTCGAACTGACGCGCCTCAATACCGAATTCCCCGAATGCGTGAACGTGCATCTGGACGCAATCGAGCATGGCCATCGCATCGTGTTCCTGCACGCGCTCGAGGAAGGCCCGGCGAGCCAGAGCTACGGTATCGAGGTCGCTGCCCTCGCGGGTGTGCCGGCACCGGTGATCCGCGAGGCTCGACGTCGCCTGCGTGCGCTGGAAAACCGTGAGATCGACAACGGCCCGCAGCCGGACTTGTTCGCCGCCGTGCCCGAGGACGAGCCACGCTCGCTCTCGCACCCGGTGCTCACCGCGCTCGACGAGATCGACCCCGACAGTCTGTCGCCCCGCGAGGCGCTCGAGCGCCTGTATCTGCTCAAGAGGATGCTGTGAGTTCAATCGACATCAGTGAACAGGACGGCGTGCGCTACCTGCATTTCGGCTCGGAATGGGTGCAGGGAGCGATGCGTCTGCGTGACCCGGTTGCGCTGGAACTGCAGTACGCGCGCGACATGCTCTGCGGCTTGCTGTTGCGCCCCGCGCCCTGGCCGCGCGAGGCGCTGACGATCGGCCTGGGCGCGGGATCGCTGACGAAGTTCATGCACCGCTATTGCGTGGATACGCGCCAGACCGTGGTCGAGATCGATGCACGCGTGGTCGCCGCCGCGCGCCATCTGTTCGAACTGCCCGCGCCGGACGAGCGACTGTCCATCGAGATCGGCGACGGCGCGGCCTTCATCGAGGCCGATGGGCCGGCCTTCGACTGCATCCTGCTCGACGGCTACGACGCCGAGGCACGCACCGGTGCGCTCGACACAGCCAGCTTCTACGCCGCGGCCCGCGAGCGGCTCTCACCGCAGGGGTTGATTGCCGTGAACCTGTTCGGAGACGCCAATGGCTTCGACGCGAGCCTTGCGCGCATCAGCCACGCCTTTGGTGAGCGGGTACTGGCCTTGCCCCCATGCAACAGTGGCAACGCCATCGTGCTGGCGGCAGTGGGCGAGCCAATCGAATGCGCGCTGGATGTATTGCACGAGCGTGCAGACGCATTGCGTGAGCGAACCGGCCTGGATCTGACGACTACGCTGTCGCGCCTGGAACGCAGCGGGCGCGTTCCGGGCGACACCCTCATCTTCTGAAGCTCAGGACGATTCGGCTTTCGAAGCCGCTTCGACCTTCGCCAGCCACAAACAATGTCCGGCGGCTTTCTCGATGTCGGCCAGCACCGCCGCGTGCGCTGCGCGCTCGGCATCATTCGCACGCAATACCTTGAGTCGCGGCCGGTCCGGCGCAACGCTGCGCGCGGGCATGTCGGCCCCGTTGGACGGCTCCTCGAGCGTGATCGCCAACGTTTCCTGGCCGCGCGTCATCGCCAGGTAGACTTCGGCGAGAATCTCCGCGTCGAGCAGAGCGCCGTGCAGCGTACGGTGACCGTTGTCGATGTCGTAGCGCTCGCACAATGCGTCGAGCGAGGCCTTCTTGCCGGGATTCTGTTCCTTGGCGAGCCTGAGCGTGTCGATCACGCCGGGGCAGAAACTGTCGATATTGTCGCGCCCGCAGCGTGAGAGTTCGGCGTTGAGGAAGCCGACGTCGAAACTGGCGTTATGGATCAGCAACTCGGCGCCGGCGACGAAGGCTTCGAAGTCAGCCGCGATAGACTCGAATTTCGGCTTGTCGGCGAGAAAATCCAGGCTGATGCCGTGCACGGCCTCGGCCTCGGCGTCGATCGCGCGTTCGGGGTTCAGATAAACATGGAAATGCCGGCCGCTCAGGCTGCGGTTGACCAGTTCGACGCAGCCAATCTCGATGACGCGGTGTCCGTTGCGCCAGTCCAGACCGGTGGTTTCGGTATCGAGGACGATTTGTCGCATGGCTAGGGGCTGGGAGCTGTGGTGGCACTGCGAACTGACGCAACGCCCTGGCGGGCGAGCGCATCCGCGCGTTCATTCTCGACGTGACCGGCGTGGCCGCGCACCCAGATCCAGTCGACCTGGTGGCGACTGGCCGCACGGTCAAGCTCCTGCCACAGGTCGGCGTTCTTGACCGGGGCCTTGGCGGCGGTTTTCCAGCCGCGAGCCTTCCAGTTGTGAATCCACTCCGAGATGCCCTTCTGCACGTACTGGCTGTCGGTGTGCACGCGCGCATGCACCGGGCGCTTGAGCAGTTCCAGGGCGCGAATCACGGCCAGCAGTTCCATGCGGTTGTTGGTGGTCCGGGCCTCACCGCCCCAGATTTCCTTTTCCTGCCCGTCGGCCCTCAAAATCGCCCCCCAGCCGCCCGGGCCGGGGTTGCCGCTGCATGCGCCGTCGGTAAAGATGTCTACGAGTTCCTGCATCGAGTCCTTGATTCTTCGTCCTTGTGCGTAATGACGCCGCCGCGACCGCGACGGGATACCGGCGTGAGACGCTTGGCCGGCACCGCTTCGGCCTTCCATTGCGGGGTAATCAGCCTCATGCCGTGCACGCGCTTGATGCCGTGCAGCACGAAACATCCGCCACACACCGGCCACCAGCGGTTGCCTGCGCGTTCGAGGAACTGCCAGCGATCGAGCCATTTTTGCGTACGCACCGGTGGCGCGTAGCAGCCGAACACGCCCGGCGGCGTCTCGAAGCCGAGCAGTGTAAGCCAGTCGCGCACCCGTGGCACCGAGAAATAATGTCCGCGCCACGGCCAGCCCCCCGACGAGCGCGAGAAGACACGGCGGGCGCCGAACAGGCTGAACGGATTGAAGGCAGTGAGCACCAGGCTACCGTCGGGCACCAGCACGCGCTCGACCTCGCGCAGGATACGGTGTGGCTCGCGCGAGAATTCCAGTACATGAGGCAGCACGACGAGATCGACGCTGGCGGTGGCGATGGGCAGCCCGGTCGCTTCGGCGTAGACCGCCGCCCCGCCGCGCGAACACTCCGTTTCGAGCTTGAAACGATGGGCGATGCGGCTTGCGCGCAGCAGCTCGTGCCCTGGCAAGCCGACCTGCATTGCGTTATAACCGAACACGTCGGAGACGATGGCGTCGATGTGCGCCTGCTCCCAGCGCAGGACGTATCCGCCCTGCGTACCCGAGAACCACTCCGAAAGGCTTGTACACGACATGACCATTGACGCACCCGGCAATGCCGGCCTCGAAATCCTTCCGCTACCCGCCTTCAACGACAACTACATCTGGACCTTGCGCCGTGGCGACAAGGCGGTGGTCGTCGACCCCGGCGACGCTGCCCCGGTCGAGTCGTATCTGGCGCGTGAAGGACTCGACCTTACCGCAATTCTCATCACCCATCACCACGCCGACCACACCGGTGGCATCGGCGCGCTGACCGCGCGGCGCGACATTCCGGTTTACGGCCCGGCAGCGGCGGATATCTCCGGCGTGACGGTGGGACTCGCCGACGGCGACAGCGTCGATCTGCCCGAACTCGATGTGATCTTCGAGGTGCTCGAAGTGCCCGGTCATACGACCACCCACATCGCGTTCCTCGCAGACGAACTGCTGTTTCCGGGGGACACGCTGTTCTCGGCCGGCTGCGGCCGGTTGCTCGGTGGCACCGCGATGCAACTGCACGCCTCGCTCGAACGGCTCAAACCACTTCCAGGCAACACGCGTGTCTATTGCACGCACGAATACACGCTCGCCAACCTGAAATTCGCGCAGGCCGCCGAGCCCGACAACGCCGAACGCGACACCTGGTTCGCACATTGCCGGAGTCTGCGTTCGGACGGACAGCCTACGCTGCCCAGCACGATGGAGCGCGAGCGTGCGATCAATCCCTTTCTGCGCACCGGGTCGGCCTCGGTGATCGAGGCCGTTACACGCCACACGGGTCGGCGCCCTGCCAGTGATCTGGCCTGTTTCACCGCCCTTCGTGCATGGAAGGACGAGTTCTGAGGAGACGCGTTCAGTCAGCCTGTACGACGCGGTTGCGTCCGGCGCGCTTGGCCTTGTAGAGCGCTTCGTCGGCGAGCGTCAGCAGGATATCGGAACCGCGTTCGTCGCCGCGTTCAGGCACCGCCGTGGCGATGCCGATGCTGATCGTCAGAAATGGAGAGACCGATGAGAAACCGTGCGGAATCGCCGCTTCGCGTACCGCGCGCATCACGCTGTCGGCCACCGAGGTTGCTCCTTCGGCGGCCGTCTCGGGCAGGATCACGGCGAATTCCTCGCCGCCGTAGCGGGCCACAAGATCGGACGGACGACGCAGCGACTGTTCGAGCAGCCCGGCAAGGTCCTTGAGGCATTCATCGCCGGGCAGATGACCGTGGCCATCGTTGAAGGCCTTGAATTCGTCCACATCGATGAACAGCAGCGAAATTGGCAGGCCGCTGCGCGATGCGCGGCGCCACTCGTGATCGAGCACCTCGTCGAAGCGACCACGATTGGCGATGCCGGTCAGCCCGTCGATCGCGTTCCGCCGTGCCAGTTCGCGGTTGGCCTCGTCGAGCTTGCGGGTGGTGCGCAACAGCACCTCGCGCATACGAACGATGCGCCGCATCGCCGCGACTTTGGCGCCGAGCACCTTTTCGGACACCGGTTTTACCAGATAGTCATCGCCACCGGCGTCGATCCCCTGGGCGAGATCGTCGTCGCTGGCGCGTGCTGACAGGAAGATGATCGGCGTCCAGTCGATGCCCTGCTCGATGGCACGCAGGCGACGCGCGACCTGGAAACCGTCCAGATCCGGCATGATCACGTCGAGCAACACCAGGTCGGGACGTTCGCGTTCGAAGGCCTCAATGCCGCTACGACCGTCGCGCGCCCTGACCGTATCGAGTCCCATCTTGCCGAGCATCTGGCAGATGAGCGTCGCGCTCGTGACGGTGTCCTCGATGACCAGTGCCTTCATCCGCTACGCGCAAGCTCCATGTGTGGTCTCAACCGGTTTTCCCGCCTCGATTGTGCCACAGCGCCTGCGGGCGACATCGGGCATGAACGCATGGTGTGAAATAAACCACAATGTACTCATGGAAATTGACGCAAAACGCCTCCGCAAATGAAAAAGGGCCGCTTGCGCGACCCTTGAGCATACCTGCGTGCATGCCGATCAGTGATGATGTCCGCCCGCTCCGTGCACGTGTCCGTGCTGGATCTCCTCGGGCGTGGCTGCACGTACGTCGGCGACCTTGCCGTCGAACACCAGCGCCATACCTGCCAGTGGATGGTTGCCGTCGACCACGACCTTGCCGTCGGCGATGTCGGTGATGCGATAGACCATGTCTTCCTCATCGTCTTCGCCGACGCGCTCGAAGGCCATTCCGACCTCGATGTTCTCGGGGAACATGGCGGCTTCCTCGATCAGCACGAGTTCTTCGTCGATATCGCCAAAGGCGTCCTCGGGCTGCAGCTTGACGGTGAAGGTCTCGCCGACATCCTTGCCCTGCAGTGTTTCCTCGATGAGCGGGAAGATGCCGTCGTAGCCGCCGTGCAGATACACCAGCGGATTCTTGCCGTCGTCGATCAGATTGCCGTCGCTGTCGGTGACGGTGTAATCGAGTGTGACGACGGTGTCTTTAAGGATTTGCATGTGCGTGTTCCGTTTGCAGTTGGCTGAGCGTGTCCAGGACCTCGGCCACATGGCCGCGTGGTGCGACGTTGCGAAAGATGTGGCGGATGATGCCACGCTTGTCGATGATGAAGGTGGTGCGCGTCACGCCGGTGCGCCGCACGCCGTCTGCCTCGCGCGATTGCCACACGCCGTAGCGACGACAGATGTCGACGTCCTCGTCCGAGAGCAGTCGCACGGACAGGCCATGCTCGTCGCGGAACTCGGCGTGGGTCGGACAATCGTCGGGGCTGACGCCGACGACGACGCAGTCGCGTTCCTCGAAGTCCTGCGCATGGTCGCTGAAGTCGACGGCCTGGCGCGTGCATCCGGGCGTGTTGTCGCGCGGGTAGAAGTACAGCACGACGTGCTTGCTGCCGACCATCTCGTCCAGGTCGAACACTTCCATGTCGGCGTCCGGCAGTGCAAAAACCGGCGCCCGGTCGCCGATTCCCGGCACGTGACGTGGGCGCGATTCTAGCCCGGAACGGGGGCGAACTCCAGCCGCGTCGGTCCCTGCATCGATTCGCATGCTGTGCTCCCAGCGGAGGTTCGAAGTTCTTGAGGGATAGACCACGAAGCGGGTCGCCTCAAGCCCGGATACACCTTGGCACGGACTTGCAAGACTACGATAGCTGTTCAAAAATACAGTTGTCGGCGAGAATGTCTGCCCGGCCACTCGCCCTTCCCTGCCCGGAGAATGCCATGACCCCGCCCGACCGTCCGCTCACGCGGCGCCAGAGCGAGATTCTCGATTTCATTCGCGACACCGTATCGCACAGCGGCCGTCCGCCCACGCGCGCCGAGTTGTGCACGGCCTTCGGTTTCCGCTCTCCCAACGCTGCAGAGAGTCATCTGCGCGCACTCGCTGCCAAGGGCGTGATCGTGCTCGAGGAAGGTCGGGCGCGCGGCATCCGGCTGGCCGACGGCGTCGGACTGCCGCTGATCGGGCGCGTCGCCGCCGGCTCGCCGCTGCTCGCCATCGAGCACGTCGAGTCGCGCCACAACGTCGATCCGGCGCTGTTCTCCCCGCGAGCCGATTACCTGCTGCGCGTGCGCGGCCTGAGCATGCGTGACGCCGGCATCCTCGACGGCGATCTGCTCGCCGTGCACCGCACGCCCGAGGCGCGTGCCGGGCAGATCGTCGTCGCACGCGTGCACGACGAAGTCACGGTCAAGACCTTGCGCCGACGCGGACCGGTCGTCAGCCTGATGCCGGCCAACCCGGACTTTGCACCCATCGTCGTCGACACCCGTGTCGAGCCGCTGGTCATCGAAGGCGTAGCTGTCGGCCTGATCCGCAACGGTCTGCCGCGCTGAAGGCAAGCACATGGCCGCCTCGTCCGCCCTCGAAGCACTGCCCTCCGGCCTGGTCTGGCGTGCCGATCGCCTCGCCCGCGGCACCACGCCAGGTGAGCCGACCGGCTTTGCCGCACTCGATCATGAGTTGCCCGGCGGAGGCTGGCCGCGCGAAGGCATCGTGGAACTGCTCGCCACCACACCCGGCATCGGCGAGATAGAACTGCTGCTGCCCTTGCTCGCCCGTACCGGGGTCGATCGCCTGGTGGTATGGGTCGCCCCACCGCGATTGCCGTATGCGCCCGCACTCGCTCACAGTGGCATACCGCTCGAACGCATGCCCGTAGTGGTGGCACAGGATGCGGCCGCAGCGATCTGGGCCACGCGCCAGGCATTGGCCTCCGGCGCCTGTCACGCGGTACTGGCCTGGATCGAGCGTATCGACATGGCCGCGCTGCGTCGCCTGCAACTGGCCGCCGAGGACTCGGCCACGCCGCTGTTCCTGTACCGCCCGCCGCAGGCCGCACGCCAGCCCTCGCCGGCCGTGTTGCGCCTGGCGCTGGCCGGAGACCGCGCGGGGCTGCACGTTGACATCCTCAAGCGTCGCGGCCCACCGGCCACCGAGCCACTGACCCTGCCACTGTCGAGATCCGTCGGAGACCCTGCCCATGCTGTGGATCGCCCTGCACCTGCCCGAGCTGTGCGTGCAGGTGTTCACGCGCGCCACGGCTGAAGCCGCGCCGTGTGCGGTCTTCGATGACGCGCGCCGCCCCTGTGTCATTGCGGCCGATACCCGCGCCCGCGCACTCGGCGTACACTCCGGTGAGGCGCTGATGGCCGCGCACGCAATCGCTCCGGACGTCGTATTCCGGGCTCGCGACACCGCGCTCGAGGTGGCCACACTGGACGAGCTGGCTGCCGCCTGTGCGCGCTTTACGCCCTCGCTCGCGCTGGCCCCACCAGACACCATCCTGCTCGAAGTCTCGGCCAGCCTGCGCCTGTTCGGCGGACGTGAAGCACTTCTGCAAGCACTCGCCGACACACTCACCGGCCTCGGGCTGATCATGCGAAGCGGCCTTGCGCCCACACCGCTGGCCGCCCACTGGTTCGCGCTCGCCGCAACGACGGCTCCGGTCGGGCCGGGCTGGCAGGATGCGCTCGACGCACTGCCGCTTGAGGTGCTCGGCATCGGCACCGATGTGAGTGCGGCGACGCTGGAACTGCTCGCCGAACTGGGTCTGCAGCGACTCGCCCAGGTGCGTCGTCTGCCGCGCGAGGGACTGGCCCGGCGTCAGGCGCGCGCAGTACTCGACGCACTGGCGCGCGCACGTGGCGAGGTGCCCGATCCGCGACGCTGGCACGAACCGCCAGCGCGCTTTGCGTCCACGCTCGCCTTGCCGGTCGCGACGGCGAATACCGAACCACTGCTGTTCGCAGTTTCACGCCTGGTTGCCGGTCTGATCGCCTGGCTGGCCGCACGACACGCCGGAATCGACCGCTTCACGCTCGAACTCGTACACGAAGACCACAGCGTGACGTCGTTTGTCATCATCAGTGGAGAGCCCTTGCGCGAAAACTCCCGGTTGATGCTGCTCACGCGCGAACGCCTGTCCGCGCTGACCTTGCCGGCCCCGGTCGATACGCTGCGTCTGATCGCCGATGCGCCGGTACTGCGCCCCGGGCGAACGCCGGATCTGTTCGGTGATCCGGCCCGGAATCACGAGAACGCCGTGCTGCTGCTCGATCGTCTGCGTGCCCGGCTCGGACCACAGGCCGTGCGCCGCATCGCACCCTGGCCAGACCACCGCCCCGAACGCGCGAGCCGAATGCTGCCGGTCGACGCTCCGGCCGGAGATGAATCCACAACGTGTGCGCCCCGCCCGGCCTGGCTGCTCGAGCGCCCACGACCGATCGGGGCGGCCGAAGGTCTGGAGTTCGTCGCCGGCCCCGAACGCATCGAGAGCGGCTGGTGGGACGGTGCGGATCTGCAACGCGACTATTTCGTCGTTCGCGCCCCGGATGCTGCGTTGTGGTGGGTGTTCCGCGACCACAGCGACGACGGCTGGTACCTGCACGGTCATTTTGGATAGACTGACCGGCCCTCCGGCCCCGAGTCCATTGCGATGTTTCCGTTCTCACGCCCGCGTCCCGACGAACCCGAAGGCGACGTGCGCCGCCGCAAGGCACTGCGCGCATTCATCGTTGCACTGGTGGCCTTGCCCATCGCGCTCGCGGCCTTTCTCTTCATCGAGCCGATCTGGGTGCGAGTCGAGCCGCTCGAAGGCCTTGCTTTCATGATCGCCGCAACCCTGCTCGGTGCGACCATGGCCGTCGCTCCGCTGCTCGCCGTTGCCGCCGCCCTGATGGCAATGTGGCACGGTGTCGAGAGCGTGGCGCAGTCGCGCTCGCACGCCACGCCGCTGTTCGACCGCGTGCTATACGCGATCGGACTCGTCGTGTGGTTCGCGCCGGCGCTGGCGCTGGCCGGCATGGCGGGCCAGGCCATCGTGACCGGTTCGATCGCGTTTCGCCGACCGGCACGCGAGTACCTGCTCGCCACCGATCCGATCGCGTTCTGGCAGGGCGTGGGCTTTCTGCTCATCGTCGCCGCGGCTGCGGCCTATCCGGCCTGGCATTACTGGCGACGCAAGCTCACACGTCCGAAATGAAAAAGGCCCGGCGATGTGCCGGGCCTTTTCCGTGTATCACCCTGTCACAGGCCGAGCCAGCCCTTGCGCAGGGTCCGCACCGAGGGCTCGGGCTTTTCCTGCAGCGTGAGCTTCATGGTGTCGGCCTTGGGCGCGGCCAAGGTGACATCGAACTCCATCAGTTCGTCACGGCGGAAGGCATGCACGCGCACCGTCTCGCCCGCCTTGCGCCGTGTCAGCATGTCCTCGACGTCGCCGGCGGCCACACGCAGGCCGTCGAAAGCCACCAGCACGTCCCCGGCCGACAGGCCCGCAGCCTGCGCGGCGGCGCCGTCGAAGACACTGGCGATCTTCGCTTCCGGGCCCGAGGCCATGCGCACACCCAGCACCGGCGCTTTCGCCGAGGTATCCGAACGGCAGTTGACACCGAAGGGGCGCAGCAGGCGCGCCAGCGGCAGATCCGCCGTGCCGCTCACCGCGCGGCGCAGCCATTCGGCAAGGCGGCGCCCTTCCTCGGCGGAGGGGTCGCTGGCAATCTCCTCGACGATGGCGAAGATACCGTCCTCGGCCACACCGATGCCGGTCTTGCCGTGGCGCTTCCACAACGCGCGCATGACGTCGTCGAGGCTGCGCTTGCCGCCGGTCTGGGTGCGCAGCTGCAGGTCCAGCGCGAGCGCGACCAGCGCGCCCTTGGCGTAGTAGCTGACGATGGCGTTGGGCGCGTTTTCGTCCTGGCGATAGAACTTGGTCCATGCGTCGAAGGAGGATTCGGCCACGCTCTGCTTGAGGCGTCCGCTGCCGCGCAGCACGCGACTCATGGTCTGGCCGAGCAGTTCCAGATAGTCGGCCGCCGAGATCACGCCCGAACGCACCAGTGCGAGATCGTCGTAGTACGCCGTGAACCCCTCGAAAGCCCACAGCAGGCGCGTGTAGTTCTCGCACGCGTAGTCGTAGGGCGTGAACGCGGCCGGCTTGATGCGCTTGACGTTCCAGGTGTGGAAGTACTCGTGGCTGCACAGGCCGAGAAAATTGCGGTAGTCCTTGTTCATGCCGCGCATGCCGCGGTAGGGCAGATCCTTGCGGCTGGCCAGCAGCGCGGTCGAGGCGCGGTGCTCGAGGCCGCCGTAGCCGTCGCCGACGATGGTCGCGAGAAAGACATAGCGCTCGACCGGCGCGGGCTTGCCGAACAGACGGATGTGCCAGTCGCAGATCTTGGTCAGGTCTGCGGTGAGGCGGTCCAGGTCGCAGTCGTGGCGCCCGGTGAGCACGATCTCGTGCTCGACGCCGCCGGCCTTGAACACCGCCTGCGTGAAGCGCCCCATCTCGACCGGATGGTCGACCAGTTCGTCGTAACTGTCTGCGCGATACAGGCCGAATCCGCCGATGCGCGCGCCACCCTTGAGACTGCTCGCCGGCGTCATCGCCGTGGCGACCTGCCAGTCGTCGGCACCGGCCGGAGCACGGATATCGACCAGGCACGGGCGGTCGGTCTGTCCGTCGACGGACAGGAACACGCTGGTGCCGTTGAAGAAGCCATGGGTCTGGTCCAGATGCGCGGCACGTACCGACAGGTCCCAGGCATAGACGTCGTAGTTCACGGTCAGGCTGCGTCCGGCCGCGAGAGGCGCTGCGCGCCAGGTGTTCTTGTCGATCTTGGTGATCGAGTGGCGGCGCCCGGCGGCCTCGGCCGACAGGGTCACGATGTTGCGCGAGAACTCGCGGATCATGTAGCTGCCGGGAATCCATGCCGGCAGGCGGAAAATCTGTCCGGACGGGTCGGGGCGCTCGACGGTGCAGCTCACCCGGAACAGATGGGCCTCGGGATGATGCGGCGTGATCGTGTAGCGGATTTCGGGTGTCATCGTGCCTCGCTAGGTCGTTTACACGCCTTTCATTCTAACGCGCTCACGACGCCGCCCCGGCTATACTGTTTTTATGTACAGTCATCGAGCGCATTCGGAGCACCCAGCTCCACCCGGTTTCGCCGAGTTGCACTGCCTGAGCAACTTCAGCTTCCAGCGCGGTGCCTCCCACCCGGAGGAACTCGTCGAGCGCGCCGCCACGCTGGGCTATGCGGCGATCGCGATCACCGACGAGTGTTCGCTCGCCGGCATCGTGCGCGCGCACCAGCAGGCGAGGCGCGATGAAACCCCCATCCGGCTGATCATCGGCAGCGAGATTGCGCTCGCGGACGGTCCGCGCCTGGTGCTGATCGCGCGCGATCGACACGGCTACGCCGCACTGTCCAGGCTGATCACGCGCGGCCGTCGTGCCGCCCACAAGGGCACCTACCATCTGTGCCGTGCCGATCTCGAAGACGGCCTGCCCGGTTGCAGCGCACTGCTCGTGCCGCCTGACGAAGCGCAGCTCGACGAGGCCGCGATCGCGGCCGACGCACGCTGGCTCGCGACGCGCTTCGCGAACGAAACCTGGCTCACCGTCGCATTGCATCTGGGCGCGGACGACGCAGGGCGGCTCGCCGCGCTGCTGCGTGCAGCCCGCAGCGCCGGCGTCCCGGCGCTGGCCGCCACCGGTGCGCTGATGCACGACGCCGCCCGTCGACGCCTGGCCGACGTGCTGAGCGCCACCCGGCTGCGCTGCACGCTGGCCGAGGCCGGCCTGCGGCTCGCGCCCAACGCCGACCGCCACCTGCAGCCACGCGCGGAACTGGCGCGCCGCTATCCGCCCGCACTGCTCGCCGAGACGCTGACCCTGGCCGCGCGCTGCAGCTTCAGCCTGGACGAGCTGCGCTACGAATACCCGGACGACCTGGTGCCGCTCGGTCGCACGCCCACCACCTGGCTGCGCGAGCTGGTCGAGCGCGGGCTGGACTGGCGCGAGACCCAGCGCGCGCGCAGCGCCGCCGCCCGCGCACGCATCCGGCAACTCGTCGAGCACGAGCTGGCGCTGATCGCGGAACTGGGATATGAGCCCTATTTCCTGACCGTGCACGACATCGTGCGCTTCGCACGCGAGCGCGACATCCTGTGTCAGGGGCGCGGCTCGGCGGCGAATTCGGCCGTGTGCTGGGCGCTGGGCATCACCGAGGTCGATCCGGAACTGGGCATCATGCTGTTCGAGCGCTTCGTCTCGCGCGAGCGCGACGAGCCGCCCGACATCGATGTGGACTTCGAGCACGAGCGGCGCGAGGAAGTCATCCAGTACATCTACGCGAACTACGGCCGCGAACGTGCCGCGCTGGCCGCCACGGTGATCCGCTTCCGCACGCGCGGCGCGCTGCGTGACGTGGCGCGTGCGCTGGGCCTGCCCGCGCAGCGCGTCGACCAGTTGACGCGCGAGCAGCGCTGGTTCGACCGCAGCGAGAACCTGCCCGAGCGCCTGCGCGAGGCGGGTTTCGACCCGGACGCGCGCGAGATGCGTCTGCTCGTCGAACTGGCCCGTGAGTTGACCGGCTTTCCCCGTCATCTGTCGCAGCACGTGGGCGGCTTCGTGATCGCGCGCGGACGGCTCGACGAACTGGTGCCGGTCGAGAACGCGGCGATGCCCGATCGCACCGTGATCCAGTGGGACAAGGACGATCTGGACGCGGTCGGCCTGCTCAAGATCGACGTGCTCGCGCTGGGCATGCTCACGGCGCTGCGCCGCACGCTGGCGATGGTCTCGGGCTGGCGCGGCTGGCGTTTCGGCCTGGCCGACATTCCACGCGAGATCCCGGCCGTGTATGAAATGCTCTCGCAGGCCGACTCGATCGGCGTGTTCCAGATCGAATCGCGCGCACAGATGACGATGCTGCCGCGGCTCAAGCCCGCGTGCTTCTACGATCTGGTGGTCGAGGTCGCCATCGTGCGCCCCGGCCCCATCCAGGGCGGCATGGTGCACCCTTACTTGCGCGCACGCGAGCGCATCGCCGCCGGCCAACCGGTGGACTACCCGCGCTCGAGCAATGCGCGCTCGGACGCCGGCGTGCGGCGCGTGCTCGAACGCACGCTGGGCGTACCCATCTTCCAGGAGCAGGTCATGCAACTGGCCGTCGAGGCCGCCGGTTTCACGCCGGGCGACGCGGACCGGCTGCGCCGTTCCATGGGTGCCTGGCGTCGCAAGGGCGAGCTGGAGCAGTACCGCGCGCGCCTGCTCGACGGCATGGCCGAGCGCGGCTTCGCACCCGAATTCGCGCAGCGTCTGTGCGACCAGATCGAGGGCTTCGGCAGCTACGGCTTTCCCGAATCGCACGCCGCCAGTTTCGCGTTGCTGGTGTATTTCTCGGCATGGCTCAAGCGCTTCGAGCCGGCGGCCTTTCTGTGCGGTCTGCTCGACAGCCAGCCCATGGGCTTTTACGCGCCCGCACAGCTGATCCAGGACGCGCGCCGTCACGGCGTCGTCGTACGCGGCCCGGACGTCACCGCCAGCGACGGCGAATGCACGCTCGAAGCCTGTGGTGATGATGCGCCCTCCACACCCCTTCCCGGCATCGTCCCTGCGCCAGCGGTGCGTCTGGGTCTGCACCGGGTGCGTGGTCTGGCGCGCGAAGCAGCCGCGCGCATCGTCGCTGCGCGGCGCCAGCAGACCTTCGATTCGGTCGACGACCTGGCCGCGCGCGCGCGGCTGGATGCGGCGACGCTGCGCCGTCTGGCCGCAGCCGGCGCGCTGGCCACGCTCGCCGGTCATCGTCGTCAGGCGCTGTGGCAGGCCGCCGCGATCCGCAGCCACGACGATGTGCTGGCCGGCGCACCGGTACATGAGACGCAGGCCGAACTGGCAGCGCCGTCCGAAACGGAGAATCTGCTCGCCGACTACGCCAGACTCGGCTTCACGCTGGGCCGTCATCCACTGGCGCTGCTGCGCGCACGCCTGCAAGGCGAACGCTTCGTTCCCGCCGCCGAGATCATGGACTGCGCCGACCGGCAGATCGCGCGCGCAGCCGGGCTGGTGACCTGCCGCCAGCGCCCTAGCACCGCGAAAGGCACGATGTTCATCACGCTCGAGGACGAGACCGGACTGGTCAATGTCGTCGTGCACGCCGAACTGCTCGAACGTCAGCGGCGCGAACTGCTCGGCGCGCGACTGCTGGGCGTGTTTGGCCAGATCCGGCGCGAGGGCCGTGTCGTTCATCTGATCGCCGGGCGTGTCGTGGATCGATCCGAACTGCTCGGCACGCTCGACGCGCGCAGCCGCGATTTCCACTGATCGGCTACCATCGCGCCATTCTTGACGCCGGCCCTTTCATGTCCGCCCTCGACATCACCTCGACCTTCGCGCTGTTCGACGACAACCTCTCCGGCGGGGGCGACCTGCTGCTCGAGGGCTTGTGCGAGACCATCGTGTGTCGCCGCGCGGATGAGATCGATGTTGCCTTCGCACGCATCGAGGCGGCCCGGCGTCGCGGCCAATGGGTCGCGATCGCAGCGGCCTACGAGTTGGGCCAAGCGCTCGAACCGCGACTGGCGCGCACCGCACGGGCGGCAAACGCGCCGCTGATCACCGCCTGGGTCTTCTCGCAGGCCACGAAGATGTCGCCTGACCACACCGCGATCGCGATCGACGCGGCCCTCGCCGACCTGGATGAACACCAGCGCGTAGCCGCGGTCGGTGACGTGCGTCGCGCCCTCGACGCCAACACCTACCGCGATGGCGTGGCGCGCATCCGTGCGTTGATCGAGGCCGGCGACTGCTACCAGGTCAATTACACCTTCGCGCTGCACGGACACATCCTCGGCGAGTCGCTGGCGCTCTACGCCGCCCTGCGCGAGCGCCAGCCGGTACGTTTCGGCACCTATCTGCGTCACGCCGACGGCTGCATTCTGTCGCGCTCACCCGAGTTGTTCGTCGAACGCAGCGGGCCACGCCTGACCTGCCGGCCGATGAAGGGCACCGCGCCGCGCGAAGCCGGGCCCGAAGCACTCACCGCCTCGGAGAAGGATCGTGCCGAGAACGTCATGATCGTCGACCTCATCCGCAACGACCTGGGTCGTCTGGCCCCGCCCGGCGGCGTACGGGTCGACAGCCTGCTCGACGTCGAGGCCTATCCGACGCTGTGGCAGATGACTTCGACGATTTCGGCCGAACCGATCGACGCCGATCTGGCGACCATCTTTCGCGCGCTGTTTCCCTGCGGCTCGGTCACCGGGGCGCCGAAGATCCGTGCGATGGAGATCATCCGCGAGCTCGAACCCGCGCCGCGCGGCTTGTATTGCGGCGCACTGGGCTGGCTCGCGCCGGACGGGGATTTTCGCTTCAGCGTGCCGATCCGCACCCTCGAGACCGATGCGCGCGGCCACTTTCGTTGCGGCCTGGGCAGCGGCATCGTCGCCGATTCCGAACCGGCGCGCGAATGGGACGAGTGCCTGCTCAAGGGGCGCTTCCTGACCGGGCTGCGGCCGGGCTTCGGCCTGATCGAGACCTTGCGCTGCGAGCCGCAATCCGATGCGCCCTATCCGCTGCTCGAGCGCCATCTCGCACGCCTGCAGGCCTCGGCCGCCTTCTTCGGCTTCGACTGCGACAGCGCGACGGTGCGTGCAGCCCTGTGTGCCCACGCCGGCTCTCTCCAGGGTCCGCATCGGGTGCGCCTGGAACTGTCGCCGGACGGACGTCTGATGCTCGACGGCGGGCCGCTGGAGCCGATGTCCGAACCGGTACACGTCGGCTATTCAGCCACACGCCTGCACTCCGACGACGTGCTCGCGCGTCACAAGACCACTGCCCGCGCACGCTACGATGCGGCGTTGCGCGAGGCCTCCGCGGCCGGCCTGTTCGACGTGCTGTTCTTCAACGAGCGCGACGAACTGGTCGAGGGCGCACGCACTTCGGTTTTCATCGAAGGTGAGGACGGTGCGTTGCTCACCCCACCGCTCGCCGCCGGCGCGCTCGACGGCGTGCTGCGCCGCGATCTGATCGAAAGCGGTCGCGCGCGCGAGGCCGTGATCGATCGCGCGCTTCTGGCAACAGCCCGACGCGTGTTCGTCGGCAATGCCTTGCGCGGCTTGCTGCACGCCACGCTGAGCGATTGAGCGCGGCTATACTCGGGCGTTCCAATCCAAGCAGCCCCGGGAGCACGACCCATGAAGATCGAAACCCTCGCCGTTCACGGCGGCTACCAGCCCGACCCGACCACGCGCGCGGTGGCGGTACCGATTTACCAGACCACTTCCTACGCCTTCGACGACACGCAGCATGGCGCTGACCTGTTCGACCTCAAGGTCCAGGGCAACATCTACACGCGCATCATGAATCCGACCAACGACGTGCTCGAAAAACGTCTGGCGGAGATGGAAGGCGGCGTGGCCTCGCTGGCCATGGCCTCGGGCATGGCGGCAATCACCGCGTCGATCCAGACCATCGCCGAGGCCGGCGACAACATCGTCACCTCGAGCACGCTCTATGGCGGCACCTACAACCTGTTCGCCCACACCCTGCCCAAGTACGGCATCGATGTACGCTTCGCCGACCACCGCGACCCGGCGAGCTTCGAGCGCCTGGTCGACGGGCGCACGCGTGCGCTGTTCTGCGAATCGGTCGGCAACCCGCTGGGCAACATCACCGACTTCGCCCATCTGGCCGACGTCGCCCACCGCCACGGCGTGCCGCTGATCGTCGACAACACCGTGCCCTCGCCCTATCTGTGCCGGCCTTTCGAACACGGCGCGGACATCGTCGTGCATTCGCTGACCAAGTACCTGGGCGGGCACGGCAATTCGGTGGGCGGCGTGATCGTCGATTCGGGGCGCTTCCCGTGGGCCGAGCACAAGGACAAGTTCCGCCAGCTCAACGAGCCGGACGCTTCCTACCACGGCGTGATCTACACCGAGGCGCTGGGCCCGGCCGCCTACATCGGCCGCGCGCGGGTCGTGCCCTTGCGCAACATGGGCGCGGCGCTGTCGCCCTTCAACGCATTCCTGATCCTGCAGGGCATCGAGACGCTGGCGCTGCGCATGGACCGCATCTGCGACAACGCGCTGAAGATCGCCACCCATCTGAAGTCCCACCCCAAGGTGGACTGGGTCAATTACGCCGGACTGCCCGAGCATGCGGACCACGCGCTGGTGAAGAAATACATGGGCGGGCGCGCCTCGGGGATTCTCAACTTCGGCGTGCGTGGCGGCATCGAGGGCGGTACGCGCTTCCAGGACGCGCTGCAACTGGTCACGCGTCTGGTCAATATCGGCGACTGCAAGACGCTCGCCTGCCATCCGGCCTCGACCACGCACCGCCAGCTCGGCCCGGACGAGCTGGAAAAGGCCGGCGTGTCCGAAGACATGATCCGCCTGTCGATCGGCATCGAGCATGTCGACGATCTGATCGCCGATCTGGATCAGGCACTGGACAAGGCCTGACAGACGACACCATCGCGAGCGCAGCGAAGCGATTCGTGACTGCCACGGGATTGGCTACGCTGCGCAAGTCGCCCTCACCGGCGCGGCGGTGAGGACCATTCGTCAGGCAAGCAAATCGATGAACTTCGCCAGTTTCACGTCGAGCGCGGTCAGACCGCCTGCGTCATGGGTCGACAGCGTGATGTCGACGCGGTTGAAGACGTTGAACCACTCGGGATGGTGACCCATCTGCTCGGCCTTCAGTGCCACCCGGCTCATGAAGCCGAAGGCGGCGTTGAAATCGGCAAAACGCAGGCTGCGTGTGATCGCGTCACGTCCGCTCACTTCCTGCCAGTTCTCGAGCTCGGCGAGTGCGTCCTTGCGGGCCTCGCCCTGTAGTCGGTCGCTCATGACTATCCTCCGTTGCTGCGGGTGAATCCTGCGCGTATGCTGCGCCGCTTTCGCGGTGCAGTAGACAGTGGAGCACACGCCCGTGCACAGCAAGCCCCCCATCCATGCAAACGCGCCCGAGCTCGACGGATCCCACTACGATGCGATCGTGATCGGCGCAGGCGCAGCCGGCATGATGTGCGCCGCGCTGGCCGGACAGCGCGGACGTCGCGTGCTGCTCATTGACCACGCCGAGAAGCTCGCCGAGAAGATCCGCATCTCCGGAGGCGGACGCTGCAACTTTACCAACCGCCGCGTCGAGCCCGGCAACTTCCTGTCGCGCAATGCGCACTTCGCACGTTCGGCCCTGGCGCGCTTCACGTCGACCGATTTCATCGACATGGTGGATCGTCACGGCATCGCCTGGCACGAGCGCGAGCATGGCCAGCTGTTCTGCGACGAGTCCGCACAGGACATCATCGCCATGCTGCGCACCGAGTGCGAATGGGGCGGCGTCCACTGGGCCATGCCGTGCGCGGTCGACGCGGTGCGTGCAATCGACGCGGACGCGGCACGCTTCGAAGTGCACACCGCGAGCGGCCTGGTGCGCTGCGAGAGTCTGGTGATCGCCACCGGTGGCCTGTCCATCCCGAAGATCGGCGCAACGCCGTTCGGTTACCGCATCGCCGAACAGTTCGGTCTCGAAATCGTGCCCCCCCGGCCGGCGCTGGTGCCACTGACGCTGGCGCCCGAGACCCTGGAGCGCTTCAAGCCGTTGGCCGGAGCGTCGCTAGACGTGGTTGCACACTGTGACGGCGGACGTTTTCGCGAGGCCATGCTGGTCACCCATCGCGGCCTTTCGGGTCCCGTGATCCTGCAGGTGTCGAGCTACTGGCAGCAGCAGGCCTACGCCGACGCGCCGTGGCAACCGGTGTCGGTCGACCTGCTGCCGGGCCTGGACGCGCGCGCCTGGCTCGCCGAGCGCGCAAACGAAAAGGCCTTGCTCGCGAACCTGCTGGCCGACGTCCTGCCACGCCGCTTCGCCCATGCCTGGTGCGCGCTGTATGGCTGGGAGCGACCACTGAACCGTTTCGCGCCGGCCGAACTCGATGCCATCGCCGAGGCCTTGTGCAACTGGCACATCGCGCCATCGGGCACCCAGGGCTATGCCAAGGCCGAGGTCACGCTCGGCGGCGTGGATACGCACGCACTGTCGTCCAAGACCATGGAAGCGCGCACCGTCCCCGGCCTGTTCTTCATTGGCGAGGTCGTGGACGTCACCGGTCACCTGGGCGGCTTCAACTTCCAGTGGGCCTGGTCGTCGGGCCACGCGGCAGCTCAGTTCGTGTGAGCGCCCTGGCGACGCGCACCAAGGAAAAGCGGCACGATCGCCACGCACTGGATCGCGATCAGCACGCCGAAGGCCATGGTCAGCGCCGCTCCCGCGGCGTAGCCGGCGACGGCGAGCCCGTCGAGCAGCAGCCCCATGCCCCATTGCACAGTGAAGGCCCCGGCGAAGGCCATCAGGTTGATCGCGGTGCTGACGCGACCGAAGGCCTCGCGCGGGAAACATGAGGCAGCCGCGACATAGGCCTGCGCATTGACGGCTGCCAGCAGGCCGATCGCAAACCACAGCAGGATGGACGGGCCGCCACCGAGCACGATGGCCAGTTCGATAAGCAGCACCATGCAGTAGCCACCCTGCATCAGGTTGACCGGTCGGACGCCGCGCCGCACCAGCCGCGTGCCGAAGAAGCCGATCGCAAGCTGCCCGGTGAACATGCCCAGATTGAGCACGACGAGGTAGGCTGCCGCCCCGGAGCGGCTCAGCCCGTCCATTTCCATCAACCACGGGACGGCCCACAGGCTCTGCAATGCCATGAAGCCACCGGTGAAGAATAGCGCCGTGCCGGCAAAACGCAGGAAGTCCGGCGACGTGAAGATGCCCCGCAATCCTGCCACGGCCTCGCGTAGCGTCGTCCCGCCGGACTGGTGCGGCGCCTCGGGCACGACGATCGCGACGTAGGCGGCCGCTACGACGGCAATCGCGGCAATGCCCCAGAACACGCCACGCCAACCAACAAAGGGCAGCAGCGCCTCGACCGGCGTCGCCGCAGTGAGCGCGCCCAGCGCACCCGAGGCCATGATGAAGCCGGTCATCGAGCTTTGTCGCTCTGGCGGGAACCACAGCGAGAAGGCCTTGAGCCCGGACATCAGGCAGGCGGATACGCCCAGCCCGATCAGCCCACGGGCCAGCGTCAGCTCGCCGCGGCTCTCGCCCAACGCGAACACGACTGCACCACCGGCAGCAATCAGCAGCAACACGACGTTGATGCGCTTTGGCCCGAAACGATCGAGTGCGATGCCTAGCGGGATCTGCGCCAGGCCGAAGGTCAGGAAGTAGGCACTGGTGAGCAGCCCCAGATCGGCGGCCGACAGCGACAACTCGCGCGTAAGATCCGGCGAGATCACGGCGTTGACGGTACGCAGCAGATACGACAGATAATAGCCCAGCGCGAACGGCAGGAAGATGCACGTCCACGCGCCAGGGTGAGGTGTCGGACTCATGGTGCAGCGCGTACCGCGAAGGCTTCGACGACCGGCCTCATTTCGTGCGCGTCGCCTTGAAGCCGAGTTCGTCGCGTTCCGTGAACCCGCCCGAGGTGCGCAGCGTGAAGCGCAGCGAATCGGGCCCCGCGGGCACCGCAACGTAATCGTGACGCAGTTCGCGACGCTGGCTGCCCAGTGTCTCGTGCGTGCGGATATGGAAGGACAGACGCTCGCCGTCGAGCACCGCATCCTCGATCACGCGACGCGCGCCCTGCCAGCTTGCGCTGCCGGCGATCTCGCCCGCGGTCTGGCGGAATTCGAAGCGCTCCTCGCGTATCACCCCGCGGCCGTAATCGACCTCCGCCACCCACTGCCCTACCACCGACGGCGCGTCGCCAAACCAGATGCGGCTCGCGACCAACAGACCGCCGAGCAAAACGACGATACCGACCAGCGCAGCGGCGAAGAGGATCTGCCGAGAACTCTGGTCGCGCAGCGGCCCGGCCGGTACAGGCGGCGCGGCCGAGACCTCGTCGATCAGTCCGGCGATGTCGTCCGCCCAGTCGTCCGCAGAGAGCGGGAACACCGGCGCTGCAGACAGGCGTGCGATTTCGTCGCCTAGCGCATCATCCGCCGGCAGTCCGGCGTCGTCCATGGTGACCGCCAGCAGGGGACGCCCTTGCGCAAGGGCCGCGGCGACCGCCGAGTGCAGACGTCGGCCGGGCTCATCGTCAAGCGCACGCGCGCCCTCGTCTGCCCAATCTCGATCGACGATCACCAGCACGCGATCCGAGGCCCGCACGGTCGCTTCGATCTGGTCGTCGTCCAGTTCGTCCAGATTCGTGCAGCGCACATGCAGGCTGGCATCGAGCGCGCCGCGGATGCGGTCGGCCGCATGACGCCCTTCGTCGTTACGATGTGCGATCAGCACCTGCTGCATGTCGGATCTCCGGTCAGCTTGCGTTCGAGTCCCGGATTGTAAGGGCTGGCGGCGTGGCCGGGGCCGTACTCGATAGTTTCGCCCAAATATGTTAAAGTGGCCGGGTATTCACAGCCGCAAACGACCAGTATTGGCGCCGTTTGCAGATCGATGCACGGTTACGCGACAGACGAACCCGATACAGTCCTTTCCCGCTTTTCCCCGACCGGCAACGCCCGGGCACCCTCCGTTCCAGGCCTGAAGCAGGCTGACCGCAGCGCTCGCTCGCGCTCTGGTCGATTTTTGCCCTCGATCCACTACGATTGATTCTAGAAGCCGGCGCCTGCCGGTGAGTCTGCTTCGCTTCGAAATATGACAAACAGATTACAGGAAGCCCATGACGACACACGCCCAAGATGACGACACGCTTACCTACCGTTCAGCCTCACCGGAAGACGGTGCCGCACTCTGGCGGCTCGTGCGCGATGCCGGAACCCTGGAGTTGAATTCCGCCTACTTCTATCTGGTCTTCGCCACCGACTTCGGCGAGACCTGCCTGATCGCCGAACGTGACGGCACGACTGTCGGTGCAGTTGTCGGCTACCGCCCCCCGCGCGATCCGGACGCAGCCTTCGTCTGGCAGGTCGGCGTGGCACCGCAGATGCGTGGCAAGGGCATGGGCAAGAAGCTGTTGCGCGAGTGGCTGAAACTGCCGGGCGTGCGGAACGCGAAATGGATGACAGCGACGATCACTGCCGACAACGTGCCCTCTCAAAAGCTGTTCAAGGCCGTCGCGCGCGATCTGGGTGTCGATTGCACGGATCAGGCGCATTTCACAGAGAACCTGTTCCCGGAACCGCATGAAGCCGAACGCCTGTATCGCATCGGGCCGTTCGAGAAGCCGTGAAGAATTCCGACTATCACCGATAACAAGGAGGATCGAGCATGAACATCTTCGAACAGTACGAATCCGAGGTCCGCAGCTACTGCCGCAACTTCCCGACCGTCTTCAAGAGCGCCAAGGGCGCGTGGATGACCGACGAGAACGGTCGCAGCTACCTGGACTTCTTTGCCGGCGCCGGTGTGCTCAACTACGGCCATAACCCGGACCGCATCAAGGCCGCGCTGATCGACTATCTGGCCGCCGACGGCATCACCCATTCGCTGGACATGTACAGCGTGGCCAAACGCAACTTCATCGAGCGCTTCCAGGAGGTCATCCTCAAGCCGCGCAACATGGCCTACAAGATGCAGTTTCCCGGACCGACCGGCACCAATGCCGTCGAGACCGCACTCAAGCTCGCGCGCAAGGTCACGGGACGCGAGCGTATCGTCAACTTCACCAATGCCTTCCACGGCATGACGCTCGGTTCGCTCGCCGTCACCGGCAACGGTTTCAAGCGTGCCGGTGCAGGTGTGCCGCTCAACAACACGCTGGCCGTGCCCTTCGAGGGCTACCTGGGTGACGATATCGACACCCTCGATTACCTCGCGCGCATGCTCGAGGATGACGGCAGCGGCCTGGACACGCCGGCCGCGGTGATTCTCGAGACCGTGCAGGCCGAAGGCGGCGTGAACGTCGCCAGCATGGAGTGGTTGCGCCGCCTGCGCGAAGTCACGCGCGAGCACGGCGTGCTGCTCATCGTCGACGACATCCAGGTCGGCTGCGGTCGTACCGGCAAGTTCTTCAGCTTCGAGGACGCAGGGATCGAGCCCGACATCATCACGCTGTCCAAGTCACTCTCCGGCTACGGCCTGCCGCTGGCGCTGGTGCTGATGAAGCCCGAACTCGACGAGTGGGCGCCGGGCGAGCACAACGGTACCTTCCGTGGTCACAACCCGGCTTTCGTGACCGCTACCGCGGCGCTGGAGTTCTGGGCCGACGGCTGGTTCGAGAAATCGCTCGCGGCCAAGGAGAAGCTCGTCTCGAGCCGCCTGAACGCCATCATCGACAAGCTCGGCCTGGCCGCCACGGTGCGCGGTCGCGGCCTGATCTGGGGTGTCGCGTTCGAAGACACGGAACTGCCAGGCAAGATTTCTGCCGAATGTTTCGACAACGGACTGATCATCGAGACCGCCGGCATATCCGACGAAGTGCTCAAGTTGCTGCCCAGCCTGACGATGAGCGAGGAAGAACTGGTGCGCGGACTCGACATCATCGAGCGCAGCATCGCCTCGGTCATCAAGTCGCAGTCGAAGGACGCGGCGTAAACCTTCTGCCCCGCGCGCCGCGCGGGACACTCTACCCACAAGGAGCATTCATGATCGTCAAGAATCTGGACCAGATCATCGGCACCGATGCCGATGTCGATTCCGAAGGCTGGAACAGCCGCCGCTTCATCCTCAAGCCCGATGGCATGGGCTATTCGGTCAACGACACCATCATCAAGGAAGGTGCGAATCTGGAAATGGAGTATCGCAATCACCTCGAGACCGTCTATTGCATCGAGGGCGAAGGCGAAATCGAAGACCTGGGCACCGGCGAGATTCACCCTATTCGCGCCGGCACGCTGTATGCGCTCGACAAGCACGACAAGCACATCCTGCGCGCCAATCGTGGCACCCACATGCGCATGGTGTGCGTGTTCAACCCGCCGCTCACGGGACGCGAGAAGCACGACGCCACGGGCGCCTATCCGGTACTCGACTGATCCGCGACACATCGTGCGGAAGGCCCGGGAGCGAAGGCCCCCGGGCTTTTTTCTTTTGCATGCGCGAAAACGTCAAACGGCACCCCGCAGGGTGCCGTTTGACATGTGATGGGGCGACATACGGGAATCGAACCCGTGACACCTGGAGCCACAATCCAGTGCTCTACCAACTGAGCTAATGCCGCCGTTGTAGCGTGCAACGCAGTCCGGAAACCGCGATGCCAAAACCTGTTCTGGCCTGCCCGGCAGGGATCGAACCTGCAACCCCCGGCTTAGAAGGCCGGTGCTCTATCCGATTGAGCTACGGGCAGATCCGGCCGGGCCTTCCGGGGCGAGCTGGTCGGGGTGGAGGGATTCGAACCCCCGACATCTTGCTCCCAAAGCAAGCGCGCTACCGGACTGCGCTACACCCCGAGAGCCGCGCATTCTACACAGCACCCACAGGCACGTCAAACGACACCGAGGCATTTCTCGATCAGGCGCAAATGCGCGTCAGGAGCGTTTTTGCGATGATCTCGAAGGAATGTCATTGCGCTTGTGCAGCGCGATGCTTTCTGCTATTAAAGCGCCTTCTCTTGACAAACCGGTCAAATCGAATGTCGGACGAGTCGCTGAATCGAAACTTCGCCCCTTACGCCGCCGATGACGGCGAGGAATACATGAACGAAGCGCAATTGGCGCACTTCCGTTCGATTCTCGAAGCCGCGCGGCAGACGATGATGGAAGACATCGACCGCACAGTACATGCCTTGCAGGACGAGGCGACTGTTTTCGCTGATCCGAACGACCGGGCCAGCCAGGAATCGGACATCGCGCTGGAACTGCGCAACCGCGATCGCGAGCGCAGACTGATCAAGAAGGTCAACGAGGCCCTTACGCGCATCCGTGAGGGCGAGTACGGGTATTGTGACAACTGCGGGGTAGAGATCGGCCTGCGCCGCCTTGAGGCGCGCCCCACCGCAACCTTGTGCATCGACTGCAAGACCCTCGACGAAATCCGCGAACGCCAGATGGGCAAATGAGCTCCAGGCGCGCCATCACAAAAAAAGGACGCCGAAGCGTCCTTTTTTTGTGATGGGCAGACCGATCACTCGGTCGTCTGCTCCTCGAGCAAGGCCTTCATGCTGAGACGGATCTTGCCGCGGTCATCGGTCTCGAGAACCTTGACGCGCACCGCCTGGCCTTCCTGAAGGTAGTCCGTGACCGCATTGACGCGCTCGTTGGCGATCTGCGAGATGTGCAGCAGCCCGTCCTTGCCCGGCAGGATGTTGACGATGGCGCCGAAATCGAGCAGGCGCACCACCGTGCCGTCGTAGACGCGTCCCACCTCGGCTTCCGCGGTGATCGACTCGATCTTCGACATGGCCAGTTGCGCGCCTTCCGAACTGATCGAAGAGATCGTGATGGTACCGTCGTCCTGGATGTCGATGATCGCACCGGTCTCTTCCTGCAGCCCGCGAATCACCGCGCCGCCCTTGCCGATCACGTCACGGATCTTCTCCGGATTGATCTTCATCGACATCATGCGCGGCGCGTAGGCCGAGACTTCGCCGCGATGCGAAGCCAGTGCGGTCTGCATGATGTTCAGGATGTGCAAGCGCCCTTCCTTGGCCTGGCCCAGCGCGACCTGCATGATCTCCTTGGTGATTCCCTGGATCTTGATGTCCATCTGCAGCGCGGTCACACCCTTCTCGGTGCCGGCCACCTTGAAGTCCATGTCGCCGAGGTGGTCCTCGTCGCCGAGGATGTCCGAGAGCACGGCAAAACGGTTGCCGTCCTTGATCAGGCCCATTGCAATACCCGCTACGTGGTTGCTCATCGGTACGCCGGCATCCATCATCGCGAGCGAACCGCCACACACCGAGGCCATCGAGCTCGAACCGTTCGATTCGGTGATCTCGGAGACGACACGAATCGTATAGCCGAAGTCTTCAGGCTTGGGTAGAACGGCTACCAGGGCACGCTTGGCCAGGCGACCGTGGCCGACCTCGCGCCGCTTGGTGCCGCCGAAACGGCCGGTCTCGCCGGTGCAGAACGGCGGGAAGTTGTAATGCAGCATGAAGTTCTCGCGGTACTCACCCGCGATCGCGTCAATGATCTGCTCGTCGCGTCCCGTACCCAGCGTCGCGACCACGATGGCCTGCGTCTCGCCGCGCGTAAACAGCGCCGAGCCATGGGTGCGCGGCAGCACGCCGACCTTGACGTCGATCGGTCGCACGGTGCGCGTGTCACGCCCGTCGATGCGCGGCTCACCGCTGAGGATGCGTCCACGCACGATTTCGGCTTCCAGGTCGTGAAGGACGTCCTTGACGACGTTGCTCGACGGCGGATTTTCGGCCGATTCGATCACCTCGCCCATGACCTTGGCACGGATCTCGTTAAGACGCGCGCTGCGCTGTCCCTTGTCGATCAGGTTGAAGGCCTCGTTGAGCTCGGCGTAGGCGATCTCGCGCACGCGCGCGATCAGGGCCTCGTCACGGGCCGGCGGCTGCCAGTCCCACTCGGGCTTGCCGGCGACCTCGACGAGCTCATTGATCGCACGGATCGCGTGCTGCATCTGCTCGTGACCGAACACGACCGAACCCAGCATGACGTCCTCGGGCAGCTCCTGCGCTTCGGATTCGACCATCAGCACGGCGGTTTCGGTACCGGCCACGACCAGATCGAGCTGGCTTTGCTCGAGCTGACTGCGCGTCGGGTTGAGCACGTAATCGCCGTCGACATAGCCGACGCGTGCCGCGCCGATCGGGCCGTGGAACGGAATGCCGGAGATGGCCAGCGCGGCCGAAGCACCGATCAGCGCCGGAATGTCGGAGTCGATTTCCGGGTTCAGCGACAGCACCTGCACGATGACCTGGACCTCGTTATAGAAGCCCTCCGGAAAGAGCGGACGGATCGGGCGATCGATCAGGCGGCAGGTCAG
This sequence comes from uncultured Azoarcus sp., assembly GCA_963975885.1. GTDB lineage: Bacteria > Pseudomonadota > Gammaproteobacteria > Burkholderiales > Rhodocyclaceae > Pseudazoarcus. Next base: position 100,125 of record CAXBIS010000003.1, on the reverse strand, counting down.
CGTTTCCTTCTCGGTCGGACGACCTTCGCGCTTGAAGAAGCCGCCCGGAATGCGCCCGGCAGCGTAGAACTTCTCGACGTAATCGACGGTAAGCGGGAAAAAGTCCTGACCCGGCTTGGGCTCACGCTGCGCGACCACGGTCGCGAGCACGACCGTATCGTCCATGTTGACGAGTACCGAACCGCCTGCCTGGCGGGCGATCTCGCCGGTTTCCAGCGTCACGGTATGCGCACCGTAGGCGAATGTCTTCTTGATGGCTTGAGGCACGATGAATTCCTTTCAGAAAAGAGCCGCAGCAGACGACAACTGCGACCGGCGGCCGGCGGGCCGCACAAACGACAAAGCCGGCACGGTGTGGGTAACCACCGTGCCGGCTCGTCGCGCGGAAGATGCGTCGGGTGCTGTGCGCACGTCCGGCGACTTACTTGCGCAGGCCCAGACGCTCGATCAGGTTGCGATAGCTGTCGGCGTTGCGACCCTTCAGGTAGTCGAGCAGCTTGCGCCGCTGGCTGACCATCTTGAGCAGGCCACGGCGCGAGTGATGGTCCTTGGCGTTGGCCTTGAAGTGGCCGGTCAGGCCGTTGATGCGGGCGGTAAGCAGCGCCACCTGCACTTCAGGCGAGCCGGTGTCGCCCGGCGCGCGCTGGTAATCGGAAACGATCTTGGACTTGGTTACGGTTTCGAGAGCCATGTGGGTGTTTACTCTTTTTTCGATCTTTAAATCTAAGGGGGCGATTATAGCGGGAATTCGGCCCGGAACTCAATCTCGCGGGGCAAATTCGGCGGGGTCGGCTGCCACCAGTCGCCGCGCCCTCAACATGCTGTCCGGGCCGACTTCGCCGAGCCCCAGAAAACGGTTCTTGCAATGCAGCCGAACGGGGCCCGCGGGGGCCGAGTCGGCTCGTAGCGCCCTGCCCTGCAGGATCGCCTGCGCCTGGCCGTCGTCGAGTTCGAGCGGCGGGCACGAGAGCAGCCGGTCGGCGGGTGCGAGCAGATCGCGACGCGCCGGTCCGGATTCGGCCTCGAGCGTGTCGAGGGTCACTGCGTCAGCGACGTTGAACGGCCCGATGGCTGTGCGACGCAATGCGGTCAGATGGGCCCCGCATCCAAGAGCGCGTCCAAGATCGTGCGCAATACTGCGCACGTAGGTGCCCTTGCTGCAGCGCACCGAAACTCGAATGTCCGCACCGTCGAAGGCGAGCAGGTCCAGACAATGAACGCTCACCCGCCGCGGTGCGCGCTCCACTTCGATTCCGGCGCGTGCGTATTCGTACAGCGGCCTGCCGTCACGCTTGAGCGCCGAATGCATCGGTGGAACCTGCTCGATCTCGCCACGCAGCCCATCCAGAGCCGCATCCAGCGATGCGCCATCCACGGCGACCGGCGCGGTGGCGACGATGCAGCCTTCAGCGTCGCCGCTATCGGTCTCGATTCCGAGCCGGATGGTGGCTTCATAGGCCTTGTCGGCATCGAGCAGGCTCTGCGAGAACTTCGTCGCCTCGCCGAAGGTCAGCGGCAATAGCCCGGTCGCCAACGGATCGAGCGTACCCGTGTGCCCGGCCTTGGCCGCATTGAGCAGCCGTTTGGCTGCCTGAAGTGCGGCATTGGAGCTGATGCCCTGCGGTTTGTCGAGCAGCAGCACGCCGTCGATGCGCTCGCGCGGGATCCTGCGTGGGGGACGATTCACTTAGGTCACCTCGAAAACCTAATGCGCGGCCAGGTTGCAGCGTTGCGCCGTGCTCGAATGCTCGTCTACCGATCCGGTATGACTCACACTTGGTGCTCCGTGCGCCTTGCACTGCTGCCTCTCGCGACGGCCATTCGAGGCAATCTTCATTCGTTCGTGTCGCGACCGGCCGCGCGGGCCTCGTCCTCGGCGACGACCTCGTCGATCAGCTTGGACATGCGACTGCCGTTCTCGACCGAACTGTCATAGACGAAGTGCAGTTCCGGCGTCGTGTGAATGCGCACGCGGCGCCCCAGCTCACGACGCAGGAAACCGCTGGCACGACGCAGACCAACGAGGATCTCGGGCAGCCCCTCCTCGCCGGTCATCGACGTAAAGAACACCTTGGCGTGCGCGTAGTCCGCACTGATCTCGACATCCGTGAGCGTGATGAACCCGACGCGCGGGTCCTTCACCTCGGTGCGGATCAGTTCGGCCAATTCGCGACGGATCTGTTCGACGACGCGCTGACTGCGGGAAAATTCCTTGTTGCCCATACCGACTCTCCGCTCAAAGTGTGCGGGCGATCTCCTGGATTTCGTAGACCTCGAGCTGGTCGCCTTCCTCGATCTCGTTGTAGTTCTTCACCGACAAGCCGCACTCGAAACCGCTGCGCACTTCCTTGACGTCGTCCTTGAAGCGCTTGAGCGAATCCAGCGTACCGCTGTGGATCACCGTATTGTCGCGCAGCACGCGGACCAGCGCGCCACGCTTGATCGTGCCTTCGGTGACATAGCAGCCGGCCACCGCACCGATCTTGGGTACGCGGAACACCTGGCGCACCTCGACCATGCCGATGATGTTCTCGCGCTTCTCCGGCGAGAGCATGCCCGACAGCGCCGCACGCACATCATCGACAGCGTCGTAGATGATGTTGTAGTAGCGGATGTCGACGCCGAACGTCTCTGCGAGCTTGCGCGCACCGGAGTCCGCGCGGGTGTTGAAGCCGATCACTACCGCGCCCGAAGCCTGCGCCAGGTTGATGTCCGACTCGGTGATCGCACCGACTGCACCGTGGATGACATTGACGCGCACTTCTTCGGTCGAGAGCTTGTTGAGCGACTGCACCAGCGCTTCCTGCGAACCCTGCACATCGGCCTTGACGATCAGCGGCAGCGTGCGAATTTCCGACTCTCCCATCTGCTCGAATATGCTTTCGAGCTTGGCTGCCTGTTGCTTGGCGAGCTTGACGTCGCGGAACTTGCCCTGACGGAACAGTGCGATTTCACGCGCCTTCTTCTCGTCGGCCAGTGCGATCGCCTCGTCGCCGGCCGCCGGCACGTCGGACAGGCCCAGGATCTCGACCGGAATCGAGGGACCGGCCTCGTCGATGGACTTGCCGTTCTCGTCGAGCATTGCGCGCACGCGCCCGAAAGTCGCACCCACCAGGAGTGCGTCGCCCTTGCGCAGCGTACCCGACTGAACCAGCAGGGACGCGACCGGGCCGCGCCCCTTGTCCAGGCGCGCCTCGATGATCAGGCCCTTGGCCGGCGTATCGACCGGCGCCTGCAGTTCCAGCACTTCGGCCTGCAGCAGCACAGCCTCGAGCAGTTCGTCGATGCCCTGTCCGGTCTTGGCTGACACCGGCATGAACATCACGTCGCCGCCGTAATCCTCGGGTACGACGCCTTCGGAGACCAGCTCCTGCTTGACGCGCTCGGGGTTGGCATCTTCCTTGTCGACCTTGTTGATCGCGACCACCAGCGGCACGCCAGCCGCACTTGCGTGGTGGATGGCCTCCCGCGTCTGCGGCATTACGCCGTCGTCGGCCGCCACCACCAGGATGACGATATCGGTGGCCTTGGCGCCGCGAGCACGCATCGCCGTGAAGGCCTCGTGGCCCGGCGTATCGAGAAAGGTCAGCATGCCGCGCGGCGTCTCGACGTGATAGGCGCCGATGTGCTGCGTGATGCCGCCGGCCTCGCCGGCCGCGACCTTGGAGGTACGGATGAAGTCGAGCAGCGAGGTCTTGCCGTGATCGACGTGACCCATGACGGTGACCACCGGAGCGCGCGCGATGAGTGTCGCATCGGTGTGCTCCTCCTCGGTCGTCTCGAGGAAGGCATCCGGATCGTCGAGCTTGGCGGCGAAGGCCTTGTGGCCCATCTCCTCGACGAGGATCATCGCCGTTTCCTGATCGAGCACCTGGTTGATCGTGACCATCGAGCCCATCTTCATCAGGGCCTTGATCACTTCGGCGGCCTTGACCGCCATCTTGTGCGCCAGGTCAGCAACCGTGATCGTCTCGGGAACATGCACTTCGCGCACGATGGGCTCGGTCGGCGCCTGGAAGTTCGACTGATCGCGGTTGGCATTGCCCCCGCGCGAACGGCCACCGCCGCGCGCACCTTTCCAGTTGCCGCCACCACCGCCGATCTCGCCGCGCGTTTTCATGCCGCGACGCGGCTTGGGTGCGTCGTCGGCCTGCTGCGGGCGTGCGCCACGCCGGGCATCGCGCCCGCCTTCGACCTTGGCCGGACGATGCAGCGTACCCGACGGCGCCTTGCCGCGCCCCGGCTCCTCTTCGGTGACCTGTTCTGCCGCTACCGCAGCAGCGGCCGCAGCGGCCTTGGCAGCCACTTCGCGCTCCTGCTTGGCACGCAGATCGGCCTCCTGAAGCTCGCGCAGTTGCTTCATGCGCTTGACTTCAGCCTCACGCGAGGCGATCTCGTCGGCGGAAAGGTAGGCCTGGGCGGGCACACGGGTACGCTTGCGCACCGGTTTGTCTTCGCCCTCGGACTTCTTCTCGGCCGCGGGAGCAGTGGCCTCGGGTTCGGGCTTCGCGGCGGCAGGCTCCTGCGCGACCGGCTCGGGCGCCGGCGCGGGCGTCTCGACAGACTCAGGCGTTTCGGCGACCGGCTCGGGCTTGCTTTCGGCCTTGACCTCGACCTCGGCCGGCTTCTCGACCGGCCGGGCTTCTTCGACTACCGGCGCGGGGACCGGCGTCGGTTCCGCTACCGGCGCCGACTCTACGGCTTCCACCTCGGGTTTGGCCGGCACATCGGCGGCAATCTCGTCACGTTTGACGAACACGCGCTTCTTGCGCACTTCGACCTGCACGGTACGCGCACGACCGGACGAGTCCGTGGCGCGAATCTCCGAAGTCTGCTTGCGCGTCAACGTGATCTTGCCCTTGGGCTGCATCTCGCCATGCGAGCGACGCAGATACTCGAGCAGCCGCGCCTTGTCCTGCTCGGTGAGCAGGTCCTCGACGCCGGACTTGCTCACCCCCGCCTTCTGCAGTTGTTCGAGCAGCACGCTGGCCGGCATCTTCAGCTCGCCGGCGAACTGGGTAACGCTCATTTCATCCATCGAATCCCTCCCCTCACTCTTCGAACCAGTGCGCGCGCGCAAGCGAAATCAGCGCCGCAGCGCGGTCCTCCGGAATCCCGGTCATCTCCACCAGTTCGTCGACAGCCAGATCGGCCAGATCGTCGCGCGTACGCACGTCGTTCTGCGCCAGCTTGGCTGCCAGTGCCTTGTCCATGCCTTCGAGTCCGAGCATGTCTTCGGATACGTGTTCGAGCTGCTCCTCGGTGACGATCGCCTCGGTCAGCAGCACATTGCGTGCGCGGTCGCGCAGCTCGGTGACGGTGGCCTCGTCGAAGGCTTCGATCTCGAGCATCTCGGCCAACGGCACATAGGCGACTTCCTCGAGCGAAGCGAATCCCTCGTCGATCAGGATGTCGGCCAGTTCGTCGTCGACGTCGAGCTTGCTCATGAACAGATCGCGCAGCTTGCCGCGTTCTTCGTCGGACTTCTGCGCCGACTCTTCCTCACTCATCAGGTTGATCGTCCAGCCTGTAAGCTCCGAGGCGAGCTTGACGTTCTGGCCACTGCGACCGATGGCGATCGCGAGATTGTTCTCGTCGACGACCACGTCCATGGCGTGGTTTTCCTCGTCGACGACGATCGAGACGACCTCGGCCGGCTGCAGCGCGGAAATCACGAACTGCGCCGGATCGGGCGACCACACGATGATGTCGATCTGTTCACCGGCGATCTCGTTTCGCACGGCAGTGACACGCGAACCACGCAGGCCCACGCAGGTGCCGATCGGGTCAATGCGCGGATCGTGCGACTGCACGGCGATCTTGGCGCGCAGTCCGGGATCGCGGGCGCAGCCCTTGATCTCGAGAAACTCTTCCTCGATCTCCGGCACTTCCAGTTCGAACAGCTTGGCGAGGAACTCCGGCGCGGTACGCGACAGGATCAACTGAGGACCACGCGCGTTACGGTCGATGCGCTGCAAAAAGGCCTTGACGCGATCCCCCACGCGCAGATTTTCACGCGGCACCATCTGGTCGCGTGGAATCACCGCTTCCAGACGGCCGACCTCGATGATCGCGTTGCCACGCTCCATACGCTTGATCGAACCGGAAACAAGATGCTCTTCACGCTCCAGGAAGTCGTTGAGCACCTGTTCGCGCTCGGCGTCGCGAATCTTCTGCAGGATCACCTGCTTGGCCGCCTGAGCGCCAACGCGGCCAAAATCGACCGGCTCAATCGGTTCCTCGATGTAATCGCCCAGTTCGATCTCGGCGTCGACTTCGCGCGCGTCGATGATGCCCATCTCCGCCTCATCATTGGTGACTTCCTCGTCGGGCATCACCACCCAGCGCCGGAACGACTCGTAGTCGCCGGTCTCGCGATCGATTGTGACGCGCACGTCGGCGTCGTCGTTGATTCGCTTCTTCGTCGCGGATGCGAGCGCCGATTCGAGCGCGGCAAACACGACGTCCTTCTCGACGTTCTTCTCGCGTGCCAGCGCATCCACAAGCAGCAGTATTTCGCGGCTCATCTAACAAACCTCCACATCCGGAAACTCAGAACCTGGGAACCAGGCGTGCCTTTTCAATTTCTTCCAGGGGAAAGGAGACCTCTCCCTTGCCGGTTTCGAGCCGCACCTCGCCGTCAATCAAGCCGGCGAGCACGCCGATGTAATTGCGCTGATTGTTGACGGGCATACGCAGTCGCAACTGCACCTCGCTACCGGTAAACCGTTCGTAATCGGCGGCCTTCTTCAACGGGCGATCAAGCCCCGGGGAGGACACCTCAAGGCGGTCGTAATCGACATTCTCGACCTCGAACATCCGTGTGAGCTGGTTGCTCACCGCGGCGCAATCATCCACCGTGATGCCGCGTTCAATATCGATGAACACGCGCATGAGCCGGCCTTTCGGAGTGCTCTCGAAGTCAACGAACTCGAACCCGAGTCCCTCGACGACCTGGCCGACCAGCGCTTCGATATCCATTTTCGACGCCTACAAATGAAAAATGGGCGTTAACGCCCATCCCTGTTGAATTCAACCGGAACGTCGACACAATACGCATTCGCGATGCGTCGAGCTTTTCGATTATAACGCCTGCACCGAAAACAGGCAATTTGGGAACGTGGCGCGCACGCTCAACCGGCGGCGCGACGCCTCGGCGCAGCAGTGCGGTGGACCTTGCCTTCGTTGCGCCGGCGACGCTTCTTTTCCTCCGGCCGCTGCTGGCGCCCCGGCGCGGTGTTTCCGGTCAGCGCCTTGACCTGCGCCTCGGGCATTTCCATCCACATACCGCGCTTGATCTTGGATGGCAGCTCCACCGGGCCGTAGCGCACGCGCATCAGACGACTTACGGTCAGTCCGACTGCTTCGAACATGCGGCGAACCTCGCGATTGCGCCCCTCTGACAGGATCACCCGATACCAATGATTGGCGCCCTCCCCACCCTCATCCCTGAGACTGGAGAAACGGGCCATTCCATCCTCGAGCTCGATGCCCGCAGTCAGCGCAGCCAGTTGCTCATCGTTGAGTCGGCCGAGCAGGCGCACAGCGTACTCGCGTTCCATTTCGTAACGCGGATGCATGAGCTTGTTGGCCAGATCGCCGTCGTTCGTGAAAAGCAGCAGTCCGGAAGTATTGAAATCCAGCCGGCCCACCGCGATCCAGCGCCCCTTCTTGAGCATGGGCAGGCGCTCGAACACTGACGGACGCCCTTCCGGGTCGTCGCGCGAGACGATCTCGCCCTCTGGCTTGTGATAGATCAGCACGCGTGACTCGCGTTGCTCGGCGAACTTGAGCGGAATCGGCTTGCCGTTGTACTTGACGAGATCTCCCGGACCGATCTTCTGCCCCAGCGCCGCCGGCAAACCATTGACCGAAATGCGCCCGGCAACGACCCATTCCTCGATTTCGCGACGCGAACCGATACCGATCTGGGCGAGCACCTTCTGCAGGCGTTCGGGCTCGGCGAAGGTCGCAGGTTTGGGCTGCGGCTCGCCTCCACGACCGGGACGCGTGCGCGGCGGCCCCTCACGCTTGATGACGCCCAGCGCGGATTTGTGTGCGTCCGGGCGCATTGCCGGGTTGGCGTTCTGCGGTTCAGCCTTCTTCTTGCTCGGCGGGCGCAGCGGGGTGCGCGGTTTCCTGTTCTTCGACAAGGTCCATCATCCTTTCGATTTCGACCAGTGGCGGCAGCTCGGTAAGGCTGCGCAAGCCAAGGTCGTCGAGAAAACGCCGGGTGGTCGCCAGCAAGGCGGGCCGACCCGGGGTGTCGCGGTGGCCGACGACGTCGACCCAGCCGCGCGATTCGAGTGTGCGGATCACGTTCGGAGACACCGCCACGCCGCGGATATCCTCGATATCGCCGCGGGTTACCGGCTGACGGTAGGCGATGATCGCCAGCGTCTCGAGCACCGCCCGCGAGTACTTGGGCGGCCGCTCGTCCCTGAGCCGTTCCAGATACACCTGGTATTCCAGCCGTGTCTGGAAACGCCAGCCCGAGGCCGTGCGCACCAACTCGACCCCACGCCCATCCCAATCGGCGCGCAATTCGTCGAGGAGCTTGCGCACCAGTTCGGCGCCGGGGTCCGGTTCGAACAGACGACGCAGCTCCGACACTTCGAGCGAACCGGTCGTCGCGAGCAACACCGTCTCGATGACTCGCTTGTAGTCCTCAGGCGTGTGCAGGCGCATCGGCAAGTTTCACGTAGATCGGTGCGAGCGGCTCAATCTGGGTCACCAGCACGAGTCTTTCCTTGACCAGTTCGAGCATCGCGAGAAAGCTCACCACCAACCCCGCGCGCCCCAGCTCCGGTTCGAACAGCGTCTCCAACCCCACCCAGGTCTCGCGCCCGAGACAGCGCAACATGCGGCTCATGTGCTCGCGCACGGAGAGCTCCTCGCGACTGACCGTGTGATGCTGTGTCAATCGCGCCTTCTTCATCAGCGCCAGCCAGGCCAGCTGCAAGTCGTGCAGACTCACTTCCGGCAGCCGCTCGACGACACGTTCGGCAACGAACACACCAACCATGGCGAAATCACGATCGAGTCGCGGCAACGCGTCGATGCGCAGGGCGCCGAGCTTCATCTGTTCATATTCGAGCAGGCGACGCACGAGTTCCTCGCGCGGATCGTGCTCGTCATCATCCGCGACTCTCGACGGCCTCGGCAACAGCATGCGCGACTTGATCTCGAGCAGCGTCGCGGCCATCAGCAGGTAGTCGGCCGCCAGTTCGAGGTTGTGCTGTCGCATCGCCTCGACGTAACCGAGATACTGCGCGGTCAGCGCCGCCATCGGAATGTCGAGGATGTCGAGATTCGCCTTGCGGATCAGGTACAGCAGCAGGTCCAGCGGACCTTCGAAGGCCTCGAGAAACACCTCCAGCGCATCGGGCGGGATGTAGAGGTCCTTCGGCAATTCGAGCATCGGCGCGCCGTAAAGACGCGCCACCGCATCAAGCCGATCGGCTGAATCAGCCGGTACGAGATCGAGCGGCTGCGACATTGTAGCCTGAACGCCGGTGCCTGGAGCAAGCCCCGTCATGGTTACGATACGTGATGCGCATCACGAGTACGACAGCCCCATCGCTTCGCGCACGTCACGCATGGTCTCCTGCGCAAGCTTGCGCGCCCGCTCGCAACCGTCGGCGATGATGTTGCGTACCAGCGCCGGATCCTCAACGTAGGGCTGGGCGCGTTCGCGCATCTGTTCCTGCTCGGCGACGACCGCATCGATCACCGGCTGCTTGCATTCGATACAGCCGATACCTGCGCTGCGGCAGCCTTCCTGCACCCATTCGCAGGTCGAGTCGTCGGAGTACACGACGTGGAACTGCCATACCGGGCACTTGGCCGGATCGCCCGGATCGGTGCGGCGCACGCGCGCCGGATCGGTCTGCATGGTGCGGATCTTCTTCGCCACCGTATCCGGATCCTCGCGCAGGTAGATCGTGTTGCCGTAGCTCTTGGACATCTTCTGCCCGTCCAGGCCCGGCATGCGCGCCGATTCGGTGAGCAGCGCCTCGGGCTCGACCAGCAACATCTTGCTGCTGCCCTCGAGAAAGCCGTAGAGGCGCTCGCGGTCGGTCATGCTCAGGTTCTGCGTCTCTTCGAGCACTGCGTGCGCCTGCTCGAGCGCGGCTTCGTCGCCCTCCTGCTGGAAGCGCGTGCGCAACTCGAAATACAGGCGCGAACGCTTGGTGCCGAGCTTGCGCGCGGCCTCGCGTGCCTTCTCCTCGAAACCCGGCTCGCGCCCGTAGAGGTGATTGAAACGGCGCGCGACCTCGCGCGTGATCTCGACGTGCGGCACCTGATCCTCGCCCACCGGCACCTTGTCGGCGCGGTAGATGAGGATGTCGGCCGACTGCAACAGCGGGTAGCCGAGGAAGCCGTAGGTCGACAAATCCTTGTTGGTGAGCTTTTCCTGCTGATCCTTGTAGGTCGGCACGCGTTCGAGCCAGCCCAGCGGCGTCATCATCGACAGCAGCAGGTGCAGTTCGGCGTGCTCGGGCACGCGCGACTGGATGAACAACGTGGCCTGCGCAGGATCGACGCCGGCCGCGAGCCAGTCGACGAGCATGTCCCACACGCTGTCCTCGATCACCTGAGGCGAATCGTAGTTGGTGGTGAGTGCATGCCAGTCGGCGACGAAGAACAGGCAGGGATACTCCTCCTGCAACTTCACCCAGTTGCGCAGCACGCCGTGATAATGGCCCAGATGCAGACGCCCGGTCGGGCGCATGCCGGAGAGAACGCGTTCAGCGTACATGATGATTGAGGAAGTCTAGAAACCGAAAATCGTTGAAAGCAGGTCGCGAAATATGGCGATCATGGGCCACAGTATCGCGCCGAGGATACCCGAGAAGAGCAGCAGCAACAGGATCGGGAAGCCATAGGGCTCGATCCGCGCGAACTGCCAGGACAGCCGGTCGGGCAGCAGGCTGACCGCGATGCGCCCGCCGTCGAGCGGCGGGATCGGCAGCAGATTGAGGAACATCAGCACCGCGTTGATCATGATGCCGGCCAGCGCCATCTGCATCAGCGGGTCGGCATACGCGCCGCCAACGCCGGCATGCGCAAGCTTGAGCAGGGCCGCCCAGCCGATGGCCATCACCAGATTCATGAACGGCCCGGCCGCAGCGACCCACAGCATGTCGGACTTGGGATTGTTGAGTCGTGCGAAATTGACCGGCACCGGCTTGGCCCAGCCGAACAGGATGCCCGCACTGCCCACCAGCATCGACAGCACCAGGATGCCCGCCGGCACGATGATGGTGCCCACCGGGTCGATGTGGCTGAACGGATTGAGCGTGATGCGCCCCGCCTCGGCCGCGGTCGGATCGCCGAAATGTCGCGCCACATAGCCGTGGGCCGCCTCGTGCAGCGTGATCGCAAGCAGCACCGGCAGCGACCAGATCGCGAGGGTGGAAATCAGCGTGTCCATGAAAGCGCGCGCATCAAAGCGTCCGATTCTAGCAGAGAGAACGCCCTGCCCGCGCCGGGGAGCGGCTCACCCAGCCTCCAGCCCGAACGGCGAGGGGTCGCCCTTGCCCGCGCGCAACAACTCCGGCACACCCGAAGTCAGGTCGATGACCGTGGTCGCCTCGGGGCCGCAGGCGCCGGCCTCGATGATCAGGTCGACCTGCTTGCCGACGCGCTCGACGATGTCGTCGATGTCGCTCAGAGGTAGATCCTCGCCCGGCAGCAGCAGGGTCGAGGTCAACAGCGGCTCGCCCAGTTCCTCGAGCAGCGCCGAGACGACCGGATGATCGGGCACGCGCAGGCCAATGGTCTTGCGTTTGGGATGCATGACGCGACGCGGCAGCTCGCGCGTGGCCTCGAGAATAAAGGTGTAAGTGCCCGGCGTGGCTGCCTTGAGCAGGCGGAACAGCGAGTTGTCGACGCGCGCGTAGGTGCCGATCTCCGACAGGTCGCGGCACATCAGCGTGAAGTGATGGCGATCGTCGACGCCGCGGATGCGCCGGATGCGCGTGAGCAGCCCGGCGTCGCCGATGTGTCCGCCCAGGGCCCAGGCCGAATCGGTCGGGAACACGATCAGCCCACCGTCGCGCACGATCTGCGCCGCCTGACGGATCAGACGCGGTTGCGGATTCGTCGGATGGACGCTGAAGAACTGGGACATCTAACCTCCCTGCAAGCGGGCCCACACCGGCTTGAGCCCAGCCGGCAACGGCAGGCAGCCGCCGAGATCGACGCGGCTCTCGCCGGGGCCATGAAAATCGGAGGCGCGCGAGGCAAGCAGGCCGCGTCGGCGCGCCAGTTGTGCATACTCGGCGATCTCGTCGTCACCGTGCGCACCGGAGACCACCTCGACACCCTCGCCACCGCAGGCGGCGAAGCGGTCGAACAGATGCTCCATGCCGATCGGATCGAGCCGATAGCGCGCCGGGTGAGCAACGATCGCGATGCCGCCGGCCGCGCGGATCCAGCCCACCGCATCCTCGAGCGTCGCCCAGCGATGCTCGACGTAGCCGGGCTTGCCCTTGGCAAGATAATGCCGGAACACCGTGCCCACATCGGGCTGATGTCCGGCGTCGACGATGGCGCGCGCCAGATGCGCGCGGCCGATCATCTCGGGATTGTTCGCCAGGCACATCGCTCGCTCGAACACGCCCGGCACACCCGCATCGGCCAATGCCTCGCCCATGCGCCGCGCCCGTTCGATGCGCCCCGCCCGCAGCCCGGCGAGCCCCTCGCCCAGCGTCATGTCGGCGCGATCGACCCCCAGCCCGACGATGTGCACCGTTTCGTTCGCGAAGGTCACCGAAACCTCCACGCCACAGATCATGTCCAGCCCCAGCCGTGCGGCCTCGGCGAGCGCCTCGTCCAGCCCCGCGAGCGTGTCATGGTCCGTCAGCGCGAGCAGGTCCACGCCGTTGGCGTGCGCGCGACGCACCACTTCGGTCGGCGACATCCAGCCGTCCGAGGCGTTGGAATGGCAGTGCAGATCGGCGTTGCGCGGTTCGTTGTTCATGTCATCCGGCATGGTAGGGCGCGACCTCGGCGAGAAACTCCTCGATCGCGGCGGCCACGGCTTCGGGCTGGTCATGCTGCATATTGTGCCCGCAATCGGCGATCGCCGCTTCGCGCAGATCGGCGAAACAGGCGCGGGTTCGCTCCCATGCGAGCTCGTCGATGCCGCGCATCTCGCGCCAGCCGACCCCTTCCTGCATTAGCCAAAGCACCGGTGCAGTGATGCGGCGCCAGCACGCTTCGGCCTCGTCGCGACGATGCATGAACGGATGCACGTTGCGGTGCGCCGGCTCCACCGCGATGTGTCTCCCGCCCTCGCCATCGGCTTCGGTGTAGTGCTGCGCCATGAAGTGCGCACGATCCGCGCTCAGGCGGGGATTGGCACGACGCAGGCGCAGCGCAAGCGCCTCGACGCTGTCGTAGCGTCGAGGCGCCGCGTGCGAGGCGAGTTGATCAAGCCAGGTGCGCAGACGCTGCGGCGCCTCCTCGGCCGGACGCTGCGCCCTGGTCAGCGATTCGAGCGTAACCAGCGCCCGCACGCGCTCGGGGCGCACACCCGCGAACAGATGCGCCACATTGCCGCCCATGCTGTGCCCTACCATGCGCACCGGTGCGTGCGGCGAATACACGCGCAGCAGCGCGTCCAGGTCGCCAAGATAGTCGGCAAACCAGTAGGCGTCCGCGCCGCGTCCGCTCCGACCGTGGCCACGCCAGTCCGGTCCAATCACACGCCAGTCGTGATCGAGTGCGTCGATGACAAACTGGAAAGTGGCCGAGACGTCGGACCAACCGTGCAGCATCCACAGGGCCGGCGCATTCGCCGGCCCCCATTCCCGGACATGGATGCGCACACCGCGCAGCGTATGGTAAGTACTCGAAAAGGGCTTCATGACGTCGATCATAGCCGGTCGAAAAACACTTGCGCACCCGGCTTGCAGGTCACGCGCACAGCGCCGCATCGCGCTAACATTCGTTCCCGGCCGCGGAGCGACGATCCGCGAGCCGTATCGAAACATCACCGGAGAAACTACAGATGAGCCATCTTCCCGCCGAGCTGGGTTATGCCGAGACGCATGAATGGGTGCGCACGGAAGCCGACGGTACGCTGACGATCGGCATCACCGACCACGCGCAGGACGCGCTGGGAGACATTGTGTTCGTCGAGTTACCCGAGACCGGGCGCGTTCTCGAGGCAGGCCAGGTTTGCGCCATGATCGAGTCGGTCAAGACCGCCTCGGACATTCACGCGCCCGTCGCGGGCGAGATCGTCGCAATCAACGACCGCGTGAGCGAGGCGCCCGAAGCGGTCAACGAGGCCCCCTACGACGCCTGGCTGTTCCGCATGCGCCCCGAACCGGATGCGCAACCCGCCCTGCTCGACGCCGAGGCCTACCGCAAACTCATCGACTGACTGGCAAACCGAGCCGCTGGCGCACCTGCTCGAACAGGCACACCGCCGCGGCCGCGCCGACATTGAGCGATTCGACGTCACCGGGCATCGGGATGGTCACGACGTCGGTTGCCAGTGCCGCCACCGCGGGCGACAGCCCTGCACCCTCGGCTCCGAATAGCCAGGCGACGGCTCCGGTCAATTCCGTCTCATACAGCGATCGTGCATCCGCACCGACGCCGGTGGCCACGATGCGTCCCTGAAAATCCGCAAGCGCCGTGGATGCATCCACGCGTTCGCGAATGCGCAGGCGAAAATGCCCGCCCATGCCGGCACGCAGCGTGCGCGGCGCCCACGCCTGGGCACAGCCCGTGGTGAGCAGTGCATCGCCGACTCCCGCCGCAGCTGCCGTGCGTACGATGGTGCCGAGGTTGCCCGGATCCTGCACGCCGTCGAGCACGATCACGCTGGGCGACAGACTTGCACCGGTCTCGGGCGGTGTTGCGATGAGCGCGAGCACGCCCGACGGCGTGTCCACCGGGCTTGCTTGCGCGAACAGTGCATCGGGCACCAGCGTCACCGCTGCCTCGGGATGGCGCGCGAGCAGCGCATCGATCTCGGGCTGTTGCACGCCGTGCTCGCTCACCAGCAGCTCTTGCAAGACAACGCCCGCGGCCTCGGCCGCTTCGACCAGATGTACGCCGTCGAGCAACGTCAGCCCGGATTCGCGTCGCTCGCGTGCCGACGTGGCCAGCCGGCGCACGCGCCGCAGCAAGGCATTGTCGCGCGAGGTGACGTGCTTCAAAACCAGGCCAGACCCAGCGTCGCGATGGCGACGGTGACCAGACCGAGTGCGAGGTTGAAGCCCACCAGACGCCGGATCGTGCCCAGAGCGAGCGCTCCGCCTGCCCAGTCCTCGGCCGCGACGGCTGCCTTGAGGCGGCGCCACGGGCCGAACCACAGGAAGACGAATACCGCGACCATCACCAGTCCGGTGAGCATCATCCAGTGCCAGGCGCCGGGCGCGTTGGCAAAACCGATCGCACCGAGCTTGCCGAAGCCGCTCGCCAGGATCAGCACGATCGCACCCCAAACCAGGGTGAAGAAACGCTCCAGCGTGGCCGCCCACAAGGGCAGGCGCTGCGCGGGCGGCAGCATCGTCGCCGCGGGTCGCAGACACAGATAGGCAAAGGCCATGCCGCCCACCCATACGATGACGGCCAGCAGATGCAGGAACAGCGTCAGGTGTTGCAGGCTCATGTCGTTTCTCCCGGAAAAAGGCTGGTTTGAGCCAGGATGGCCCGAACCGGCCCGAAACTGCGGCGATGACACTCCAGCGCGCCATGAACGCGCAAGGCCGCCAGATGTTCGGGCGTCGGATAGCCCTTGTGCCGCGCGAAACCGTATTGAGGGTACTGCGCGTCGAGCGCATTCATCGTTTCGTCTCGCACGGTCTTTGCCAGAATCGAGGCCGCCGAAATCTCCGGCACCGTAGCGTCACCGCCAACGACCGCTTCGCACGGCAGTCCGAGCGCAGGACAGCGATTGCCGTCGATGAGGACCAGACCGGGTGTGTGCGGCAAGGCCGCGACGGCGCGCTGCATCGCCAGCAGAGAAGCATGCAGGATGTTGAGTTCATCGATTTCCTCGACCCCGGCCTCGGCGACGGCCCAGGCCAGCGCCTGTTGTCGAATCTGCGCGGCCAATCGCTCGCGCCGTTTTGCGGTCAGCCTCTTCGAATCGGCCAGGCCCTCGATGGGGCGGGCCGGATCGAGGATCACCGCCGCGGCCATCACCGAGCCGCACAGCGGCCCCCGGCCGGCCTCGTCGACGCCGCACACCAGCGTGCTCATGCGCTGCGCTCCGTCACCTGCTCGAGATACGGCAGAATCGCCTCGGCCGCGCGCGCCCCGGTGTCCTGGCGCAAGTCGACATGCAGTTCGGTGAAGCGCTCGGCCAGCCGCGCACAGGCGGCCGGATCTTCGAGCCAGCCATCGAGCGCATCGGCCAGGGCTTCGGGCGTGGCCGCATCCTGCAGCAGTTCGGGCACCAGCGATTCGTCGCACAGGATGTTGGGCAGGCCGACCCACGGCAGATAGGCCATGCGCTTCATCAGTCGGTACTGCCATTTTCCGATGCGGTAGCAGATGGCCATGGGTCGCTTGAGCAGCGCCGCCTCGAGGCTGGCCGTGCCACTGGCGACGAGCACCACGTCGGCCGCCGTCATGGCATCGGCCGCATGCCCGAAGAGCACGCGCAGCGGCAGCTCTTCGGCACCCGCGTCGTACAGCGCCTGCTCGAAGATGCGACGCGTCTCGCGTGTCGCCAGCGGCACCAGAAAGATCGCGTCGGCATGGCGCGAGGCGAGAATCTGCGCGGTCTCGATGTAGGTCCGCGCGAGATTGCGCACCTCCGAGTCGCGACTGCCCGGCAACATCGCGATCACGCGCGCGTCCGGACGCAATCCGAGCCGCTCGCGCATCGCTGCACGATCGGGTACCAGTGGAAACTCGTCGGCGAGCGGATGGCCGACGTAACTCACCGGCACGCCGGCATCGCGGTACAGCGGGGGTTCGAACGGAAACAGACACAGCATGTGGGAGACCGAACGCGCGATGCGCCGAATGCGACCACCCCGCCACGCCCAGATCGACGGACTGACGAAGTGGATGGCCGGAATGCCGGCCTCGCGCACGCGCTGCTCCAGCCACAGGTTGAAGTCGGGGGCGTCGACGCCGATCAGTGCGTCCGGGCGCTCGGCGAGCACGCGCGCGAGCAGATCGCGGCGAATGCCCGACAGCTCCCGGTAGCGCCGCAGCGCGTCAACGTAGCCGTGCACCGCAAGGCGCTCGCACGGCCACAGCGTGCGAAAGCCCTCGGCCTCCATCTGCGGCCCGCCGATGCCGAAGAACTCGGCGTCGGGATGATGCACGCGCAGGGCGCGGATCAGCCGGCTGGCCAGCAGATCTCCCGAAGCCTCCCCGGCCACCATGGCGATGCGTTTGACCATGGCGCCGGCTTCAGCGAACGATGCCGCGCGTACTTGCGGCGAGGAAACGTTCGAACGGGTTCACCTCTGGGGCTTCGGCGGCGATTTCGGCCACGCGTGTGCGCGCGTCGTCCAGACTCAGACCGGATCGGTAGAGCGCACGATAGGCGCGCTTGATCGCCGCGATGGCGTCGGGCGAATACCCGCGCCGGCGCAGGCCCTCGCTGTTGATGCCGTGCGGCTTGGCGGGATTGCCGGCGACGGTCACGTAGGGCGGCAGATCCTGCAGCAGTACGGTACCGACGCCGCAGAAGCTGTGCGCGCCGACCCGCACGAACTGGTGCACCCCGGTGAACCCGCCGAGAATCGCCCAGTCGCCGACATGCACGTGGCCAGCCAGCGTGGCGTTGTTGGCGAAGATGGTGTGGTCACCGACCTGACAGTCGTGGGCCACGTGCACGTAGGCCATGATCCAGTTGTCGTCGCCCATGCGCGTGGCGCCGGCATCCTGTGCCGTGCCAACATTGAACGAACAGAATTCGCGGATGGTGTTGCGATCGCCGATCTCGAGCCGGGTCGGTTCGTCGTCGTATTTCTTGTCCTGCGGTGCGGCACCAATGGAACAGAACTGGAAGATCTCGTTTTCGCGTCCGATGCGCGTGCGCCCCTCGATCACGACATGCGGCCCGATGCGCGTGCCGTCGCCGATCTCGACGTGTTCGCCGACGAGCGAGTAGGCACCAATCTCGACGTTCTCGCCCAGCTTCGCACCCGGATGAACGATTGCGGTGGGATGAATCATCACTTCGTCTTCAGCGCGCACATCAGTTCGGCCTCGGCAGCGAGTTGGCCGTCGACGCGCGCGATGCCTCGATACTTGTAGATGTTGCGTTTGCTCTGCAGGATCTCGACTTCGAACATGAGCTGGTCGCCCGGCACGACCTGACGCTTGAAGCGCACGCCGTCGATGCCCGCGAACAGCACCACCGAGTTCTCGTCGGGTTTCACGCCCATGCTCTTGAACGACAGCAGCGCGGCGACCTGTGCCATCGCCTCGACGATGAGCACGCCCGGCATCACCGGATGGCCGGGAAAGTGACCGGGAAAGAAAGGCTCGTTCATCGTCACGTTCTTGAGTGCGACGATGCGCTTGCCCTCCTCCATCTCCAGCACCCGATCGACCAGCAGGAACGGGTAACGGTGCGGCAGGTATTCGAGGATTTCGTTGATGTCCATGGGATCTCAGGCGTCGGGGCGCTCGGTCAGGAGTTGTTCGAGGCGGCGTATTCTATCCGCGAGGCTGTCCAGGTGGCGCAGGTGCGCGAAATTGCGCACCCAGTCGCCGTGCGACTGCAGCGGCAGGCTGGCGGTATATACGCCCGCCTCGCGGATCGACTTGGTGACCAGCGTACCGGCCGAGACGATGACGTCATCGGCGATCCGAAGATGGCCGATGATTCCCGCCTGGCCACCGATCATGCAGCGTCGCCCGATCGTCGTGCTGCCCGCGATACCCACGCACCCCGCGATCGCGGTGTGCTCGCCGATCCTGACGTTGTGGGCGATCTGGATCTGGTTGTCCAGCTTGACGTCATCTCCGATCACGGTGTCGTCTAGCGTGCCACGATCAATGGTCGTATTCGCACCGATTTCGACATCGTTGCCGACCATTACACGGCCGACCTGCGGAATCTTGACCCAGGCGCCGTCGCGCTCGCGCGCAAATCCGAAACCATCCGCGCCAATCACGGCACCCGAATGCACAATGCAACGCTCACCCAGCTCGCAATCGGCATAAATCGTGACATTGGCATGAAGTACGGTTGCGTCGCCCAGGCGCACGCGATCCCCGATGTGGCAACCCGGACCGATCACGACATTTTCGCCCAGCACCACGCCGCCACCGATCGACGCCCCCGCTCCGACACTCGCCGTCTCCGGCACTACCGATGCCAGATCGGCGGACGGAGCGACACCCGCCGGCGGACGCGGCGCCGGATTGAGCAACTGCGATACACGCGCAAAATATACGTAGGGATCGTCGGCCACGATGCGTGCGAGCGTGGTCGCATCGCGCGAACGCGCAGCGACAATCACCGCCGCCGCACGGGTCGTGGCTAGCTGGCCGGCGTACTTGGGATTGGCGAGAAAGCTGATCGCGTCGGCTTCGGCACGCTCGAGCGTGTCGACGCGGGAAACCGTCACGGTGGGATCGCCGACGAGTTCGCCGCCGAGCCGTTCTACCAGTTCATTGAGACGAAACATCACGGACGCGCTCAGCGCCCGTTGGAGAGCGCTTCGATGACCTTGTCGGTGATGTCGATGCCGGGGCTGGCGAACACCGCTTCCTGCAGGATGATGTCGTAATCATTCGCTTCGGCGACATCCTTGATCGCGCTGTTGGCCCGATCGAGCACCATGGCAAGCTCCTCGTTGCGCCGCTGATTCAGGTCCTCGCGGAACTCGCGCTGCTTGCGCTGGAAATCGCGACTCATATCATTGAAGGCGCGTTCCTTCTCGCGCCGCTCGGTCTCGCCCATGGTCAGGCTGTTGCGCTCAAGCTCTTCCTGCATGGTCTGCAACTCGCGCGCGATGCGCTGCAGATCCTGGTCGCGCTGCTCGAACTCTTTTTCGAGGCGCTGCTGTGCGCGCACCGCCGGTGCGGCTTCGCGCATCAGTCGATCGGAATCGACGAACCCGATCTTCGACTGCGCAGCGGCGGCAAGCGGGAACGCGCCGAGCAGTGCGAGGAAAAGAACGGGAATTGCCTTGAATTTCACTTGGACCTCCGGAATGTCCGATGGCAGCGCGAGCTCAGAATACCGAACCGAACTGGAACTGGAAGCGCTGCACGTCGTCGCCCGACTCGGCATTGAGCGGGAAGCCGAAACTGAACTTGAGGGGTCCGAGCGGTGACGACCACGAAAACGCCAGACCAGTACTGTAGCGCAACTGTCCGAAGTCCAGGTCTTCGTCCTCGTCCCAAACGTAACCGGCGTCGAAGAACAACGACGTGCGGAACGTACGGTCCGAACCCGATCCGGGCAACGGGAAATAGTACTCGACGTTACCCACCACCAGGCGGGTACCGCCGATCGGGTCGTCGTCGGCCGTTCGACGACCCAGTGAACTCTGCTCGAAGCCGCGCACGGATCCGATACCGCCAGCATAGAAGTTCTTGTAAAACGGAACCGGCTTGCCGCCGTAGCCTTTGGCCCAGCCGAGATTGGTGTTCAGCATCAAAGCATTATCGCGACCCAGCGGAAGCCAGTACTGGTACTGGTAATTGAGCTTGTAGAATCTAAGTTCGCCCGGTGGGATCGAGCCCTCGAGAGCCACTCTCTGATAGACACCCGAACGCGGATACACGACGCTGTCGCGCGTATCGCTGGACCAACCAAGCGAAGCAACCAGACTGTCGACCGTGACCTTGCCAACGCCGGAAGGAGACGAGCAATCGAAAGCCCTGCAAAAGTCCTTGTAAAGATCAGGGCTTTCGTCGTAGGTCGTAATCTCTGTACGATCGATCGCCAGACCTAAGTTGATTTTGTCGTCGAGACCGACCGGGAAGCCAACTCTCAGGCCACCGCCCGTCGACACCGAGCGGTAGCGAGCCACGGACAAGGTGCGCGAAGGATCGTAAGTGCGGTGATAGACGTCGTAACCAAGGCTGATGCCGTCGATCGTGTAATACGGATCCGTGAACGACAGCGATATCGTACGCCCCGATTTGGCCGTATTGACACCCAACGACAATGACTTGCCACTGCCAAACAGGTTGTCCTGGGAAATCGAACCGGACAGCACGAGCTTCTCCGAACTAGAGAAGCCTGCGCCCAGCGCCAAATTTCCGGTCGGACGCTCCTTGACCGTAACGTTGACGTCGACCTGATCGGTGGATCCCGGCACGGCCGGCGTCTGTACCGTGACCTCGTCAAAGTATCCCAGCCGATCGACACGGGTGCGCGAGCGATTGATCAGCGCCGCGTCATACCACGCACCCTCCATCTGAATCATCTCGCGGCGCACGACCTCGTCGCGCGTACGCACGTTGCCGCCGATGTTGATGCGACGGACATAGACGCGACGACCCGGATCGACGAAGATCGTGAACGAGACCTCGCGCTTTTCCTCGTCCACTTCGGGGGCGGCATTGACGTTGGCGAAGGCATAACCCTCGTTACCCAGCCGGTCGATGATGGCATCCGTGGTTTCGGTCAGATTGGCCCGCGAAAACACTTCGCCCGGACGGATGCGCACGAGCGACAGGTATTCCTCCTCGGGCAGGATCAGATCACCCGTGAAGCTCACGTCCGAAACCGTGTATTTTTCGCCCTCGGTGACGTTTACCGTGATGTAGATGTCTTTCTTGTCGGGCGTGATCGAAACCTGGGTCGAATCGATGTTGAAGTCGAGATAGCCGCGATCGAGATAGTGCGAGCGCAGCGTCTCAAGGTCCGCCGAGAGCTTCTGTCGCGAGTACTGGTCGTTCTTCGTGTACCAGGTCAGCCAGCCGGGGGTGCGCAGCGAGAACAGATCGATCAGGTCTTCCTCGTCGAAATCGCTGGCCCCGACGATGCGGATCTGTCGGATCTTGGCGAACTGCCCCTCGTCGACGGTGAAGTTGATCGCGACGCGGTTGCGCTCGAGCGGCGTGATCGTCGTGACGATCTCGGCAGCGTACTTGCCCCGCCCCAGATACTGTCGCTTGAGTTCCTGTTCGGCGCGTTCGAGCAGTGCGCGGTCGAAGGTACGCGCCTCGGCCAGACCCACCGCACGCAGGCTCGCCTTGAGCGCGTCGGAATCGAATTCGCGAATGCCGACGAAGGTGATGTCGGCAATGGCTGGACGCTCGTCGACGATGACGACGATGACCTCGTCTTCGACCTCGATGCGCACGTCGCTGAAGAAACCGGTCGCGAACAGTTCGCGGATCGCGGTCGCCGCCTGCTCTTCGGTAAAGGTGTCACCGACGCGCACGGGCAGGTAATTGAAGACCGTACCCGCCTCTGTGCGCTGAATGCCCTCCACCCGAATATCCTTGACCTCGAACGCATCGAAGCCAAGAACCGGGCCGGCAACAAAAAGGGCTGCCACCAGCCCGCTCAGGAGTTTCAATCTCATTCGGCTCTCAACCGGAAATCAGCCGCGAAATGTCGTTGTAGAACGCAAACGCCATCAGCATCGCCAGTACCACCAAGCCGACCTGTTGTCCGATCTGCATCGTGCGCTCGGAAACGGGGCTACCCTTCAAAATCTCCACAACATAATACAGCAAATGCCCGCCATCCAGCACCGGGATCGGGAGCAGGTTGAGCACCCCCAGGCTGATGCTGATCAATGCCACGAAACCCAGGTAGTGAGCCAATCCCAGGCGTGCCGTCTGTCCGGCGTAATCGGCGATCGTGACCGGGCCGGAGAGGTTTTTCCATGACACGTCGCCGGTAAGCATGCGTCCGATCATCTTGAGCGTCAGCACGCTCGTGTCCCAGGTCTTGCCAATCGCACGCGTCAGCCCCTCGACGGGTCCGTAGCGCACCGTTGTGAACATCTGCTCGCGCAACTCGGGGACATCGATGGCGCCGATTCCGATGCGCCCGAAGCGCTCGCCGCCCTCCTCGGCCACCTCCGGCGTTACGCTCAGTTCCAGTTGTGCGCCATCGCGCTCGACGCGCGTGGCCAGCGGCACGCCGGGGCGCTCGCGGATCGCCTCGACCAGCGCGCTCCAGGTTTCGATCTCACGCCCCTCGATCGACACGATGCTGTCGCCTTCACGCAGCCCGGCGCGGTCGGCCGGACCGCCCTCAAGAATCCGACCGGCCACCGGCGGAATCACTGGTCGCCACGGTCGCAGGCCGATTCGCTCGATCAGGTCGCCATCGCCATCGTCGACGCGTACCTGACTGAAATCCATCGTGCGAACCGTCTCGACCTGCTGTTCGGTGCGCACATGCACCTGGGTCTGACCTTGATCGAGCACCTCGCGCAACAGCAACCAGCGAAGATCCGTCCAGCTTCTGACACCTTCGCCGTCGACGGCCAGCACCGTGTCGCCGTCGCGCACTCCGGCCTCGCGCGCCACGCTCTGCACCGCTTCGGTCACCGCCAGACGCGGGCGCAACTCCTCGGTTCCCGAAGAGAACAGACCCCAGTACAGAACAATCGCGAGGAGGAAGTTCGCGAGCGGTCCGGCCGACACGATCGCAAAGCGGCGCCACACCGACTGACGATTGAACGAACGCGGCAGATCCGCCGCCGCCACATCGCCCTCGCGCTCGTCGAGCATCTTCACGTAGCCGCCCAGCGGAAACGCGGCAAGCACCCATTCCGTGCGGTCACGCCCCACTGACCACTTGAGCAGCGGATGGCCAAAACCAACCGAGAAGCGCAACACCTTGACCCCGCACCAGCGCGCAACAAGATAGTGGCCCAGCTCGTGGATGAAGATCAGCACACCAAGCGCGAGGACGAACGGGATGAGGTACTCAAGCAGATTCATTTCGTCTCGCGTTTGCTGATTGATGCGCGCGCGAGCACCCGCGCACGGCGATCGGTGTCCAGAATGGCCTGCGCGGATTCGACCGACAGGTCGCAGGCACGTTCCAGGGTTGCGGCAATCACGTCCGCGATCTGGGTGAACGCAAGGCGCCCGGCAAGGAAGGCGGCTACCGCCTCCTCGTTGGCTGCATTGAGCACCGCTGGCGCTGCGCCGCCCTCGCGCAGAGCGTCATAGGCCAGCGCGAGACACGGGAAACGGACGAAATCGGGCTCTTCGAAACTCAGCCGCGCGATCTGGCACAGGTCGAGCGAGCCGACGCCTGCGTCGATGCGCTCGGGGAATCCCAGTGCGTGCGCAATCGGCGTACGCATGTCGGGGTTGCCCAGTTGCGCCACGACCGAACCGTCGACGTACTCGACCATCGAGTGGATCACGCTCTGCGGATGCACGACCACATCGATGCGATCGACGGCCACGCCAAACAGCCAGTGGGCCTCGATCACTTCCAGGCCCTTGTTCATCATCGTCGCCGAATCGACCGAAATCTTGCGACCCATCACCCAGTTCGGGTGCGCACAGGCCTGCTCCGGCGTCACGCCCGCGAGCGCCTCGGCCGGCCAGTCACGGAACGGGCCACCGGATGCCGTCAACACGATGCGTCGCACACCGGCGCCGTCGGGACAACGCGCATAGTCGGTAGGCAACGCCTGGAAGACCGCGTTGTGTTCACTGTCGATCGGCAGCAGAGCGCCACCGCCGGCGCGCACTGCGTCCATGAACATGGCCCCACCGAGCACCAGCGCTTCCTTGTTTGCAAGCAGAACCCGCTTTCCCGAACGCGCTGCGGCCAGCGTCGGCAGCAGTCCGGCAGCGCCGACGATCGCCGCCATGACCACATCAACCTGCGGGTGTGCGGCGACTTCGGCCAGCGCGGCTTCGCCGGTCAGTACCTGGGTGCAGCTGCCGGCCTCGCGCAGCCGACCCTCAAGCGCACATGCATCATCGGCCGAGGCGACTACGGCGAACTGTGGACAAAACTGCAGGCACTGCTCGAACAACCGCCCCACCTGCCGGTGCGCGCTTAGCGCGAACACTGCGAATCGATCCGGGTGGCGTGCGACAACATCGAGCGTGGAAGCGCCGATCGAGCCGGTCGCACCGAGAATGACGAGATTGCGCACGGCTTGCAGACTCATGTCAGGAAATCGTGGATCACCACCACCAAGCCAATCACCGGCAAGGTGGAGGTCAGGCTGTCGATGCGGTCGAGCACGCCGCCATGGCCCGGTAACAGCGTACCCGAATCCTTCAGCCCGGCTTGTCGCTTCAGCAAAGATTCGAACAGATCTCCACCGATGCTCAGCAGCGTCAGCATCACCAGCAGAGCAACCCAGGCCACGAGCGGCAGCGGGCGCATGGGCCCGTCGCCAACGCCGTACAGGACCAGGCCGACCAGCATCACCGCAATGATCGCACCGAGTGCGCCCTCTCGCGTCTTTCCGGGACTGATCGACGGTGCAAGCTTGACGCGACCGAAACGACGGCCGCAGAAGTAGGCGGCGATATCGGCTACCCACACCAGCCCCATCGCACCCAGCGGTAGCCAGACATCAACGGCGCGCAGATGTATCAGCGCGAGCCCAGCCGGCAACAACACCAGCATGCCGACCCCGGCGGCTGCCGCGCGCCCGGACAGCGTCCATCGGCGGCGCATCCACAACGGCGCGACGACCAGCCAGAAAACGGCGGCCGCTACGTAGAGCCACAACAGGCCGTGTGTAGGCACTTCATCGACATAACCGCCGGCCACGACGCACGCCAGCCCGACGAAGGCGGCATAGCCCACCCCTGCAGTGGCGGAAAACCCACCCAGCACGGCCCATTCGCGTGCCGCCAGCGCGCAAGCGATGGCGACCACGATCAGCCAGACGACGGCCGGAGCCAGGAACAGGGCTGCGAGCAGCCCCACGACGAGCGCCGCGGCGGTGAGCACGCGCTCCCTAAGCATCGCCATCCGGGCGTTCAGTCGCGCCCGACGCCCGCCCGAGCTGCTCGCTGGTGCGACCGAAACGACGCTCGCGTCCCCGATAGGAAGCGATCGCGGCATCCAGCGCCGCCTCGTCGAAATCCGGCCACAAGGTATCGGTGAAATACAGCTCGGTGTAGGCGAGTTGCCACAACAGGAAGTTGCTGATGCGCTGCTCGCCGCCCGTACGGATGAACAGATCCGGTTCGGGCGCGTAGTTCATGGCCAGTTCGGCACCGATCTCGTCTTCGCTGAAATCGCTGCGGCCCGGGTGACGGGCGACGAGACGATTGACCGCCCCGACGATATCCCAGCGTCCGCCATAGTTCGCGGCGATGCTCAGCGTCAGCTGCGCATTGCCGGCAGTCAGCTTCTCGGCATCGCGGATGAGTTCGATGAGTTGCGGCTCGAAGCGCGAAAGGTCACCGATCACGCGAAATCGGATGCCGTGTTCGTGCAGTCGCCGCACCTCGTTTTGCAACGCACGCATGAACAACTGCATCAGGAACGAGACTTCGTCGCTGGGCCGGCGCCAGTTCTCGGAACTGAACGCGAACAGTGTCAGGTGGGAG
The DNA here is from genome assembly GCA_963975885.1 of uncultured Azoarcus sp. Lineage (GTDB taxonomy): Bacteria > Pseudomonadota > Gammaproteobacteria > Burkholderiales > Rhodocyclaceae > Pseudazoarcus. The sequence goes on along the minus strand of CAXBIS010000003.1, from coordinate 73,662 downwards.
ACGCCACGCTCCATGCAAGCACGGATCACCGCCCTGACCGACTCGACGCCGCGCCGGTGTCCGGCGATGCGCGGCAGAAAACGGCTCCGTGCCCAGCGGCCGTTGCCGTCCATGATGACCGCGATGTGGGCAGGCACGTCGCCGACCTCGGGCACCGCGCGGGTCGAGCTGGTGAACGTGGCTTTCGCCATCGGAGAGCCCCCAGGTTTGCTGCGTGTGAAGACGCGTCGCCCCGGGGGGTCAAATCTGCATCAGCTCGTGTTCTTTCTCGGCGAGCAGCTTGTCGACTTCGGCGACATACTTGTCGGTGAGTTTCTGCACCGCATCCTGGGCCCGGTGCTCGTCGTCTTCGGAGATTTCCTTGTCCTTGACGGCGTCCTTGAGACTCTGGTTGGCGTCGCGCCGCAGGTTGCGAATCGCGATCTTGGCCGACTCGCCCTCGTTGCGTACGACCTTGATCAGTTCCTTGCGGCGCTCCTCGGTGAGCGCGGGCATCGGCACCCGGATCAAATCGCCCTGCGCGGCCGGGTTGAGGCCCAGATCGCTGTCGCGGATGGCCTTCTCGACCTTTCCGCTCACGCCTTTCTCCCAAGCCTGGACACCGATGGTACGAGCGTCGATCAGGGTGATGTTGGCAACCTGCGAGACCGGCACCATGCTGCCGTAATACTCGACCATGACATGGTCGAGCAGACCGGTATGCGCACGTCCGGTGCGCACCTTGGCCAGATCCGCCTTGAGCACGTCGATGGACTTCTGCATCTTCTGCTCGGTGGTCTTGTTCAGATCGGAGATCATCGTCGAATCCTCAGGAATGAACGAGCGTGCCCTCGTCCTCGCCCATGACGACGCGCTTGAGCGCGCCGGGCTTGAAAATCGAGAACACGTTGATCGGCAGTTTCTGGTCGCGGCACAGCGCAAAGGCGGTCGCGTCGAGCACTTCGAGATTGCGACCGATCGCCTCGTCGAAGCTGATGCGGTGAAAGCGCTTGGCGTCCGGGTCCTTCTTCGGGTCAGCGGTATAGATGCCGTCGACCTTGGTCGCCTTGAGCACGATCTGCGCACCCATCTCGGAGCCGCGCAGCGCCGCCGCGGTATCGGTCGTGAAAAACGGATTGCCGGTACCCGCGGCAAAGATCACGATTCGCCCTTCCTCGAGATGGCGAATCGCGCGACCGCGGATGTAGGGCTCGACCACCTGCTCGATGCGCAGTGCCGACTGCACGCGCGCCGACAGCCCGGCGCGCTTGACTGCGTCGGCCAGCGCCATCGCGTTCATGACGGTCGCGAGCATGCCCATGTAGTCGGCCGTCGCACGATCCATGCCGGCTGCCGCGCCCTTCATGCCGCGAAAGATGTTGCCGCCGCCAATGACCACGCCGACCTGCACACCCAGTGCGATCACTTCGCCGATCTCGCTGACGATGCGCGAAACCACGTCATCGTTGATGCCGTAGGCGTCGTCACCCATCAGGGCCTCGCCCGAGAGCTTGAGCATGATGCGCTTGTAGGCGGCGGTCATTGGCGCGCCCCTTACTTCTGGGCTGCGGCGGCCTGGGCGGCCACTTCGGCGGCGAAGTCGGAAACCTTCTTCTCGATGCCTTCGCCAACCTGATACAGCACGAAGCGCGCGACCGAAGCGCTGCGCGCCTTGAGCAGCGTCTCGACGCTGTGCTTGTCGTCCTTGACGAACGGCTGACCCAGCAACGTGACTTCCTTGAGGAATTTCTGCACCGAGCCTTCGACCATCTTCTCGACGATGTTGGCCGGCTTTCCGGATTCGGCAGCCTTCTCGGCAGCCACGCGCCGCTCGGTCTCGATGAGTTCGGACGGCACGTCGTCGGCGGTCAGCGCTCGCGGCTTGGATGCGGCGATGTGCATGGCCAGATCGCGGCCCAGCTCATCGTCGGCACCCACCAGATCGACAAGCACACCGATCTTCGCACCACCGTGCACATAAGCGGACACCTTACCCTGCGCCTCGATGCGATCGAAACGACGGATCGAGACGTTCTCGCCGATCTTGCCGACCAGCTCGGTGCGCACCGCCTCGACCGTCGCGCCGTTCATCTCCAGCGCCGACAGTGCCGCCACGTCGGCCGGGTTGGCCTCGGCAACCAGCGCGGCCAGCGAACCGGCGAGCGCGATGAAATCATCGTTCTTGGCGACAAAGTCGGTCTCGCAGTTGAGTTCGACCATCGCCGCGAGCTTGCCGTCATCGCTCACATGCACGCCGACGATACCCTCTGCGGTCACGCGCGAAGCGGCCTTGCTCGCCTTGCTGCCGAGCTTGACGCGCAGGATTTCCTCGGCCTTGGCGATATCGCCTGCAGCCTCGGTAAGCGCCTTCTTGCATTCCATCATCGGCGCGTCCGTCTTCTCGCGCAGTTCCTTCACCATGCTTGCGGTAATTTCCGCCATGCTGACTCCTGAATTTCGGTTCTGTGTTGGATTCCGTGGGGACCGAGAAAGGGCGGCCTGGGCCGCCCTCTACGCTCAGGCCTCCTCGTCGGAAGCGGCCTCTTCTTCTTCGACCTCGACGAACTCGTCGGACCCGGCGGCGACGATGTCCTGCAGCGCGGCGCTGCGACCCTCGAGCACCGCGTCGGCGGCACCCCGGGCATACAGGCGAATGGCGCGCGACGAATCGTCGTTACCCGGAACCATGTAATCGATGCCTTCCGGCGAGTGGTTGGTGTCCACCACGGCGACGATGGGAATACCCAGCTTCTGCGCTTCGGACACGGCGATCTTGTGATAGCCGACGTCGATCACGAACAGCGCATCGGGCAGGCCGTTCATGTCCTTGATGCCGCCGATGCTGTTCTGCAGCTTCTCCAGCTCGCGCGTGGCCATCAGGGCTTCTTTCTTCGACAGGCGCGCGGTCGAGCCGTCCTCGATCATCGCTTCCATGTCCTTGAGGCGCTTGATCGACTGGCGGACGGTCTTGAAGTTGGTCAGCATGCCGCCGAGCCAGCGCTCGTCGACGTAGGGCATGCCGGCACGTCCGGCTTCCTCGGCAATGATCTCGCGCGCCTGGCGCTTGGTGCCGACGAACAGGATGGTGCCGCGATTGGCCGAGAGCTTGCGGACGAAATTCATCGCCTCGTTGTATTTGACCATCGTCGTTTCGAGGTTGACGATGTGGATCTTGTTGCGCTGACCGAAGATGAACGGGGCCATACGCGGATTCCAGAAACGGGTCTGGTGGCCGAAGTGGACACCCGCTTCGAGCATCTGGCGCATCGTGACTGCTGACATTGTGGTACTCCGATTCAAAGGGTTTTGACCTCCGCCCACCGGTCATGAAATCGGCCTCTGCACCGGCCTTCGGACTGCAGTCGAAGAACCGGACCCCATGGGCCTTCCCGCGGGCGTGTGGATTTTGACCGTGAAACACAGTCAAGCCGGCGATTATAGCGGTGAACCGGGCTCGTACTCAAGGATTGCGCAAGCAAACTTGCAGGCGCCCCACGTCGGCGCAATTGCCCCAGGGGGCCGCTTGCGATAGCCTTGGTGTTCGTCCCGCCCGCAGCATGCTGCGGGCTCCCCTCTCTTTTCCTGCAAGCGTCGCAACCAGCCTGCGGCGCACGCGCCCCCAGTCCATGACCGTCAAGATCAAGACCTCCGAAGAAATCGAGAAGATGCGCATCGCCGGCCGCCTCGGCGCCGAAGTGCTCGACTTCATCACGCCGCACGTCAAACCGGGCATCACCACCGGGGAACTGGACCGCTTATGCCACGAGTACATGGTCGAAGTCCAGGGCACGGTGCCGGCGCCGCTCAACTATTGCCCGCCGGGCTACACGCCGTTCCCGAAATCGGTATGCACCTCGGTCAATCACCAGGTCTGCCACGGCATTCCGGGCGACAAGGCGCTGAAAAAGGGCGACATTCTCAACATTGACGTGACCGTGATCAAGGATCAATACCACGGTGACACCAGCCGCATGTTCATCGTCGGCGGAGAAGCCGCTGGCAGCATTCTCGCGCGGCGACTGTGCCACGTGACCTTCGAATGCATGTGGCTGGGTATCGCCGAGATCCGCCCCGGCGCACGGCTGGGCGATATCGGGCATGCGATCCAGCGCTACGCCGAGCGCAACGGCTTCTCGGTGGTACGTGAATTCTGCGGACACGGCATTGGCTCGACCTTCCACGAGGAGCCGCAGATACTGCACTACGGCCGTCCCGGCACCGGGCTGGAACTGAAGGCCGGCATGATCTTCACCGTGGAGCCGATGATCAACGCCGGCAAGGCCGCGATCTCGGAACTTGCCGACGGCTGGACCATCGTGACCAAGGACCGTAGCCTGTCGGCCCAGTGGGAACACACTGTTCTCGTCACACCAGAAGGCTACGAAGTGCTGACCGTATCGGAAGGCTGCCCCGCGGCTCCGTCCATCGTGGACGCCCGCACGACCGTGAACTGAGCGATGCTCGACACCGCCCTCGCCCGCGAACCACGCCAGTGCGCGCTGACTGCCATCCGCGATTGCCTCGAGAGCGGATGTCGCAGCCTGCGCGATGACTTCGAGGCCGGCACATCGTCCGCCGCTTTGCTGCGCGGTCGAGCGCAACTCGTCGACAAGGCCGTCACCGATCTATGCGCGCTCACCGAGTTACCCCGTGAGGCAACCATCGTCGCGGTCGGTGGTTATGGGCGTGGCGAGCTCTTCCTGCATTCGGACGTCGACCTGATGGTGCTGCTCGAAGCACGGCCGACCGGCGAGCTCGAAGAGCGTATTTCGGACTTCGTCAGTGCCCTGTGGGACATCGGACTGGAAATCGGCATGAGCGTGCGCACCATCGACGAATGCGTCGAGACCGCGCAGGATGACATCACGATCCAGACCAACCTGCTCGAAGCACGGCTGCTGCGCGGCGACCCGACGTTGTTTGAGCGCATGCGCGAGCGTTATCGGACCGGGCTCGATGCACGCGCCTTCTTCAAGGCCAAGTCGCTCGAACAGCAGCAACGCCACGCGCGCTTCAACGACACACCCTACGCACTCGAGCCCAACTGCAAGGAAAGTCCGGGCGGGCTGCGCGACTTGCAGATGCTCGGCTGGATCGCGCGCGCCTCGGATCTTGCGATCGACTGGCGTGATCTGGCGCGCAAGCGCCTGATCACCGGTGCCGAGGCGCGCGAGCTGCGCAACATCCAGCGTTTCCTGCAACACGTGCGCATCCGCCTGCACTATCTGGCCGGGCGCGCCGAGGACCGCCTGCTGTTCGACTACCAGGAGAGCCTTGCGAAGGAACTCGGCTTCGAGGCTACTGCCGCCAAACGCGCGTCCGAAGTGATGATGCAGCGCTACTACGTGACCGCGAAGAAGGTCACGCAAATCAACACCTTGCTGCTTCAGAACTTCGCCAACGTGCTGTTTCCGGAACAGAGCGGCGAAGCGCGGCCGATCAACGACCGCTTTCAGGCGGTCTCGGACCTGCTTGACGTCGTCGACGACGAGGTCTTCGAACGCCATCCGCCCGCCCTGCTCGAAGCCTTCCTGCTGATGCAGCAGAACCCCGAACTCAAGGGGATGACGGCTCGCACGCTACGCCTGTTGTGGACCAGCCGTCGGCTGATCAATGCCAGGTTCCGCGCCGATCCGATCAATCGCGGCCTGTTCCTCGAGATCCTGCAACAGCCGCGCGGCATCGTGCACGAGCTGCGACGCATGAATCAGTACGGCATCCTCGGGCGCTATCTGCCGGCCTGGCACCGCATCGTGTGCCAGATGCAGCACGACCTGTTCCACGTCTACACCGTGGACCAGCACATCCTGATGGTGGTGCGCAATGTGCGCCAGTTCACGATGGGCAAGCATGCCCACGAATATCCGCTGATGACGCGGCTGATGCTCGGCTTCGAGCGTCATTGGCTGCTATACATCGCAGCCCTTTTCCACGATATCGCCAAGGGCCGTGGCGGCGACCATTCCAAGCTCGGCATGGCCGATGCGCGCCAGTTCTGTCAGCGTCACGGTCTGTCCGACGAGGATACGGATCTCATCGTGTGGCTGGTCGAACAACACCTGACGATGTCGCAGGTAGCCCAGAAGCAGGACACCTCCGACCCCGAGGTGGTGCGCCGATTCGCCGACATCGTCGGCAGCGAGCGACGGCTGATTGCGCTGTACCTGCTGACCCACGCCGACATTCGCGGCACCAGCCCGAAGGTCTGGAACGGCTGGCGCGGCAAGCTGCTCGAAGATCTGTTCTTCGCGACGCAGCGCCTGCTGCGCGGCGCCACGCCGCAACAAGCCCTGGGGCTGGACCAGCGGCAAGACGACGCGCGCTCCCTGCTGCGCTACCACGGCCTGCGCCCGGGCATCGAGGACGAGCTCTGGTCACGTCTCGACGCGGTGTATTTCATGCGCAATTCGGCTGACGACATCGCCTGGCACACCCGTTTGCTCTATCACCGGTCGGACAGCGCGGAGCCGGTCGTCAAGGCCCGTGTATCGAGCGAGTACCAGGGCGTTCAGGTCATGGTGTTTACGCGCGACCGCAAGGACTTGTTCGCGCACCTCACCGGTCTGTTCGGGCGCCTCGGCTTTTCGATTCTCGAGGCCAAGGTGCAGACCACGCGACACGGCTATGCACTCGATAGCTTCGTACTTCAGGATCCGGGGGGCGAAGGTGGAAACTACCGGGACGTGATCACGCTCATCGAACATGAGGTCGAGACACGCCTGAAGGACGACAGCCCGCCCGACGGGCCGGGCAGCGGACGCCTGTCGCGCCACGTGAAGTACTTCCCGGTCACGCCGGGTGTTTCGATCCGACCCGACGACGCCGGCCGTCACCACATTCTGTCGATCACCGCGGCCGACCGACCGGGCGTGCTGTTCGCGATCGCCGAAATCCTCGCGCGCAACGCCATCATCGTGCATACGGCAAAGATCACGACACTGGGCGAGCGCATCGAGGACACCTTCCTGCTCTCCGGTGAGCCCCTGGCCGACGAGCGCAAAACCGTGCGACTCCAGCGCGAGATCGAGGACGCCCTGCAGGTTTGATCAGTCGCTGGCCGCTATCCAGCGGATACGTCCCTGCCCCGCCTCGTCCAGACGCGCGCGCAGCGCAGGCAGGTCGTCCACATACGCCGCCACCGCCAACCTCACTGCGGCACCATGCGTGGCGGCCTCCAGTCGTGCGCCGAGAAGCTCGATCTCGCGGCGAAACAGCCCTTCCAGTTCGTACGGAATCTCGCACTCGACCACCCTCCGTGCGCGCAGCGGAATCTTGTGCGCATCGTCGAGCGCGCGCGCGACCGCATCGGTGTAGGCGCGCACCAGACCGCCGGCACCGAGCTTGACCCCGCCGAAGTATCGCACCACGGTGGCCAGCACGCCGTCCAGATCGTGATGGCGCAGCACGCGCAGCATCGGCTGTCCGGCCGTGCCTCCCGGTTCGCCATCATCGACCGCCGCCGATTGACCGCCGGCGAGCAGCGCCCAGCACACGTGCGCCGCGCCAGGATGTTCGACGCGCAGTGCAGCCACGCGCACGAGCGCCGCATCGCGGTCGGCGATCGGTTCGACGCAGCAGATGAAACGACTCTTGCGGATGATCAGTTCTCTGCAGGCGGGCGCGACCAGCGTGCTCGCCATCACTCCAGGTGGCCGCGCGCCAGGAACAGTGCCGACAAGGTCTTGCCGTCGGTGATGCGGCCTTCACGCACCGCGGCGTCGAGTTCGTCGGCGCTCATGGTGAATACCTCGAGGAACTCCCCGTCGTCGAGTGCGCGGCCGACCTGCTCAAGGCCGCGCGCGACGAAGACTTCGATGCGCTCGTCCGAATAGCCGATGCACGGGTGGAAAACACCGACGTAAGTCCATTCGCGGGCCTCGAAGCCAGTCTCCTCGCGCAACTCGCGCCGGGCGCACAGTTCGATATCCTCGTCCAGATCGATCTTGCCGGCGGGCAGCTCCAGGAAGACTCGCCCCAGCGGGTAGCGAAACTGGCGCTCGAACACCATGCCACCGTCTTCGTTCAGCGCGATGACGACCACCGCGCCCGGATGACGGATGTACTCGCGCACCGATTCGGCGCCGTCGGGCAAGCGCACACGATCGCGCCGCACGTCAAGCAGCACGCCGCGAAACACCTGCTCGGAATCGAGCGTCCGCTCTTCCAGTGCGTCAGACTTCTCGTTGCGCATCTGCGCCTCCGATGCGGTTTTGCTGCCGCAGAAATGACAATGCCCGCGAACGCGGGCATTGCATCGAATCAGTTGGTGCCGACGGTGAGACTCGAACTCACACGGCTTGCGCCACCACCCCCTCAAGATGGCGTGTCTACCAATTTCACCACGTCGGCACTGGCTTCGAAAGAACGGGCATTATACGGATTCAGGCGCTGTGCGCAAGCCGATAACGCTTAATTGGCCTGTGCAGGCGTGCTCTCCTGCGTCGGCACCGGAACGTCACCGGCGGCCCCCGGCGCGGCCGGCGGCGCCTCACTCGAGGGCACGACCGGAACATCGCTTTGAAGCGATGGAATGGCACTGTCCATGACGCTCTCCGGTGCCTGCGAGGGTTTGCTCGCCAGATAGGCCAGCCCCAGGCTGGTAATGAAGAACGCCGTTGCCAGCACGGCCGTCGTGCGGCTCAGAAAGTTGGCCGAACCGGACGAGCCGAACACGCTGCCGGCGCCCCCACCGCCACCGCCGCCGCCACCACCGCCGAACGCGGCACCGGCGTCGGCGCCCTTGCCATGCTGCATCAGCACCAGACCAACCGTGCAGATGCCGACCACCACGTGGATCGTCAGCACGACGGAGAACAGGTAATCACCCATGTATTCGTCACTCCCAGTCAAAACCGTCAAGGCGATGCCGGGGCTGCTGCCCGGCAAATCGCCGCAAATTCTTCCGCGTCCAGCGACGCGCCACCGACGAGCGCCCCGTCCACGTCCTGCAGATCGAACAACGCTGCGGCGTTGTCGGCCCGCACGCTGCCGCCGTAGAGGATGCGCACACGCTTGGGCTGCGCAACGCGCTCGGTCAGCCATGCGCGCACCAGGCCGAGCACCTGCGCAACCTGCTCGGGCGAGGCGACGCGCCCCGTACCAATGGCCCACACCGGTTCGTAGGCCAGCACGAGCGCATCGAGCCGCGAGGCCAGTGACGGGCAATCGAACGCATCGAGCTGGCGGCGCAACACCGCCTCGACCCGATCTGCGTCACGCTCTCCGGCAGTCTCGCCGATGCATGCGATCGGCACGACTCCCGCATCGAGAGCCGCGGCTGCCTTGCGGGCGACTGTTGCGTCATCCTCGCCGGCCAGACTGCGCCGCTCGGAATGGCCGACAATCGCATAACGACAGCCGAACTCAACAAGCATGCCTGCACTGACCTGGCCGGTGCAGGCACCATCGGCGAATTCGCTCACGTCCTGCGCGCCGCACTCCAGGCGCGAACCCGCAACGAGATCGAAGACTTGCGCCAGGTAAGGAAACGGCGCACACACGGCAACTTCGACACCATCCGGCACGCGCGAGCGCAATGCGCCCAGACGTTCCCGGTTGTCGGCAAGTCGGCCGTTCATCTTCCAGTTGCCGACAACGAGTTTCTGGTTCATTCGGCGCGATTCGGGAAATATTCCATTCTACCTTGCCGCCTTCGACAGCGTAAAGCGCGCGCCGCGACAAGCGCAAAAAGGGCGGCCCTTCGCCGCCCTTCAGACATCGTCGGAAACCCTCAGCCGAAGCGGCCCGTGATGTAGTCCTCGGTGCGCGAATCGAGCGGATTCGTGAACACCTTGTCGGTCGAACCGTATTCGACGAGCTTGCCCAGATACATGAAGGCAGTGTTGTCCGACACGCGCGCGGCCTGCTGCATCGAGTGCGTGACGATTACGATCGAGAACTGCCCGCGCAGATCACCGATGAGGTCCTCGACCTTGGCCGTGGCGATCGGGTCCAGCGCCGAGCACGGCTCGTCCATCAGCAGCATCTCCGGCTCGGCCGCAATCGCGCGCGCAATGCACAGGCGCTGCTGCTGCCCGCCGGAGAGGCCCAGCGCGCTCTCCTGTAGGCGGTCCTTCACCTCGTTCCACAGCGCCGCCCCCTTGAGCGCACGCTCGCAGGCCTCGTCGAGCATGGCGCGATCGCTGATGCCTTCGACCCGCAGAGCAAATACGACGTTCTCGTAGATCGACTTCGGGAACGGGTTGGGCTTCTGGAAAACCATGCCCATGCGCTTCCTGAGCGCGATCACGTCGGTCCCCGGTGCGTAGATGTCCTGATTGTTGACCTGCACCTCGCCACGGATGCGCAGCGTGTCGATCAGGTCATTCATCCGATTGAGCGAGCGCAGCAGGGTCGACTTTCCGCAGCCGGACGGGCCGATCAGGGCAGTGACCATGCCGCGCTGGATCTCCATGTCGACTCCGTACAGCGCCTGTACCTCGCCGTACCACAGATTGAAGTCCTTGATCGAGATGGCCGCGCCCTGGCCCGACTCGGCGACGTGATAAACCGTCTTCGCCTCGTGGGCGGCGCGTTCTTCGGGCGATTCGATGGTGGCGGTATTCATGTTGATTGACTCCCGATGCTCAGAACTGACTGCCGGCGAATTTCTTCTTCAGCCGGTTGCGGATATAGATGGCCGACGAATTCATCAGCACGATGAGGCCCAGCAACAGCAAGGTAGTGACGAACACCATCGGCTTGCCGGCTTCCGAGTTGCGCGACTGGAAGCCCACGTCGAAGATGTGGAAGCCCAGGTGCATGAAACTGCGTTCCAGGTGGATGAACGGTGCGAATCCGTCGATCGGAAGCTCCGGGGCGAGCTTGACCACGCCGACCAGCATCAGCGGCGCAACCTCGCCCGCGCCGCGCGCCATCGCCAGGATCAGCCCCGTCATCACGCCGGGCATCGCGTGCGGCAGCACGATCGTACGAATGGTCTGCCACTTCGACGCACCGCAGGCCAGCGCCCCCTCACGGATCGAGCGCGGAACCGCACTCAAAGCCTCTTCCGAGGCCACGATCACGACAGGTACCGTCAGCAGGGCCAGGGTCAGCGACGCCCACAGGATACCGCCGGTACCAAAGGTCGGGTTGGGCAGCCGCTCCGGATAGAAGATTGCGTCGATCGACCCGCCCACGGTATAGGCAAAGAAGCCCAGGCCGAACACGCCGTACACGATGGATGGCACTCCGGCGAGATTGTTCACCGCAATGCGCACCATGGCAACGAGCTTGCCCTGCTTGGCGTACTCACGCAGGTACAAGGCCGTGATCACGCCGAATGGCGCGACGACCACAACCATCAGCAGCGTCATCGTGACCGTACCGAAAATCGCCGGCAGGATGCCGCCCTCGGTGTTCGCCTCGCGCGGCTCGGAGGTCAGGAACTCGGCCCAGCGTGAAAGGTATACCCCCAGCTTGCCGAAAATGGACAAGTCGTTCGCCGGATAGAAACGCACGATTTGCGACAACGGCGTTTCATTGGTCATCCCCCCGACTTCCTCGAGCACGATACGGTAGCGAGCGTCCTCGTCCTTGATCGAATCCGCTCGCTCCTGCAGTTGCCGGTACTCGCGCTGCAGCTCTACATCGAGCAGCTCGACGCGTTCGAGCTCATTCCGATAGGCTTCGCTGTCGCGGCCATCGTTGATCTCGATGCGGCGCAATTCGAGACGCGCCTGGTTGAGCTCGTAATTGATCTTGCCGATCTCGACGCGTTCGATACGGTGGATCTCGGCGAAGCGATCCCGTGCGGCCTGCTGCTCATCCTCGATACGATCAAAACCGAGCGACGCGGGATCGTGCTCCCTCCCGTCGATAATCACGCTCTTGATCTTGCCGACGAACGGCCCCCATTCCTGGCGCTCGAAATAATGGAACTCGGGGTCGTACTCGACCGACTCGACCTCATACTCGCTGACCCAGCGAAAATCCTCGTTGTAGAGGTCGTAGTTGCCAGTGCGGTAGAGCGTGCGGCTGACCAGCCCCTCGTTCGAATCGAGTTCCTCACGCTTTTCCGCCGACAGGTCCTGGAGCAGTTCTTCGCGCGGTTTGTAGAAGCCCTGGCGCGACGGCTCACCCGCGACCTTGTCCCCGCTGGTAAGCGTGACGACCTCGATCGGCTTCGGCCAGAAGGTACTCATGCCGTTCCAGAAGATCATCAACAGGAAGCCGCAGATGAGAATGATGCCCAGTGCCAGCGCACCGCCGAATCCCCACAGGGCGGGTTCGCCGACGGCCGACAGGTCAGCCGTATAGCGACGCACGGCCCTGCCCTGCTTTTCGTTGCTCATTTGTGTTGTCTCGATATCAACTCGTGTACTCATGCTCACCCCCGCGCTCAGAGCTGGAAGGCGCGCTTACGGAAGCGCTGGCGGATGATTTCGGCGACCGTATTGATGACGAAAGTCATCATGAACAGCGTCAGCGCGGCGAGGAACAGCATGCGATACAGCGTTCCTCCAACCACCGCCTCGGGCAGTTCGACCGCGATCGTGGCCGACAGCGTGCGCAGACCGTTGAAGATGTTCCAGTCGAGCACCGGCGTGTTGCCGGCGGCCATCACCACGATCATGGTCTCGCCGACCGCGCGCCCCATGCCGATCATGCACGCCGCGAACACACCCGACATCGCGGTTGGCAGCACGACCCATATCGCGGTCTGCCAGGGCGTGGCACCGGCGGCCAGACTGGCCGCGCGCAACTGGCCGGGCACGGCGTTCAGTGCGTCCTCGGCCAGGGTGTAGATGTTCGGAATGATCGCGAAACCCATCACCATGCCGACGACCAGCGCATTGCGCTGCACATAGGTGTCGACGACACCGCCACGCGGGTCGAAGCCTCCTGCGGCGAGCGCCGTGGCAACCATCCATGCGAGCAGTGCTGAGGCGACGGCCATTGACAACCAGCGCGCGCCATCGAGCACGCCCGCACGCTGTCGGCTGACGCCGCGCAGATGCATGCGGTAGGCGGTACCGACGGTTCGGTTGAAGGCCATGGTCAGCAGCACGAAGGCCAGCGGCCACAGGAACAGGCTCATGAATGGAACAGCGCCACCCACATCACGGTTGGTCCAGGCCTTGAAGTCACCGGCAAAGAAGGCCTGCTCGAACGACGGACCCAGCAGGCGCGCGACCAAGGCAGAAATACCGATGACAACGAACATGAAGAGGAACTTCGGAATGCCATTGAGTTTGAGCGCCACGTGCGGCGGCAGCATCTGCCACAGCTGCGCGGCGATCATCAACCCCAGAGGCAGCGCGACGAAACCCAGGACCACGGCCGCAATCCAGCTCTCGACGATGGGCGCGAGGATCAGCGCGGCGATGAAGCCCAGCACCACGGTGGGCAGCGACTCCATCATTTCCATCATTGGCTTGACCGTCGCGCGCACGCGGCGATGGACGAATTCCGAGGTGTAGATTGCCGCGAGCAGCGCGATGGGCACGGCAAAGAGCAGCGAATAGACCGTCGCCTTGAGCGTGCCGAAGATCAACGGCACGAGCGAGAACTTGGGCTCGAACAGGTCGGTACCCGAAGACGATTGCCAAGTGTAGTTGGGCTCTTCGTAGCCTTCGTACCAGATCTCGCCGAAAATCGAACGCCAGGTCGTTTCCGGGTGAGGAACCGAGAAGCTCCAGTGATCGACGGCACCCGAACGATCGAGCACGCTGGCCCCGTCGTCACGCGGCATCAGCACGACCTGAACGGGGGCGTCGCCCGAAGGCTTGTTCTGCTCGACGCGCAGCAATACCTGCTCGCTGGTCCCGTGGCGGTACCACAGATTGCCCTGTGCATCGAGCGTCACAAAGCTCTTGCGACGTTGCGACACGTCGTAGGCAATGATGCCGGCCGGCTGTGGCGCGAGCTCGCGTGCCATCACCATGCGGTAACCGTCCTCAGTGCGCGCCGCTTCCTCCTGCAGTCGGAAGAACATGCGCACCGAGCCGTCACTGCCACCGACCAAAATGGTCTGATCGCCGATCAGAAAGCCCAGCACGCCCAGATCGACGCCTTCCGGAGTGAGGCGCTGCGACTCCGCCAGCACCGGATTCTCGAAGTCCCTCGTATCGAAGCGGAACACCGTCCCGTCGGCGACGCCGACATACACCTGGTCGGCCTGGCCGGTGAGGAGCACCTTCTTGACCGGCGTCCCCGCCGGCAGGGAAGGCAGCGTGGTCGTGCGTGTCGTAACGGTCTCCGCCCCGGTCATCAGATTGATGCGCGAATCCGCGCGGGTCAGACGCCCGACCCCGAAGGAGTCGAAGCTAACGAAAGAGCGCGTGGGACGCTCGATCGTACCCCCCAGTGCATAACCGACCGCGGCAATCGGCACTCCCTCGGGAGCAATCTGTTCCGCATCGGACAGCTCGGCGGTCAGCGAAATGCGCCGGATCTGATTTCCCGGCACGCGACGGAACACCGAGATGCCGTCGGTCATGTCCTGTTCATTGAGCTCGGTAAGCACCGCGGGGATGTCCTCGGGGCGCATGACCTTTGATTCGAAACCCACATGGGCGAAACGCACGCTGCCGTCCGCGAAGCCGAACAACAGATCTTCGCGGTTGTTGGTCGCCCCCACCGCGGTGGCCTGCGCACCGCCGAAATCGAGCGCTACGCCCGCGAGCGGTCGACCCGTGTCGATGTGATACGTCGTCACCCGCCCGTCCGGATCGATACGCAGCCCCATCGTCTGGTATTCGTCGGCGCTGGCCCAGACCATCTCCGGGGAGGCTTCGAGCACATAGGCGTCCTGACGCTTGATTTCCCCACCGAGGAACAGCGGGATTGCCTCGCGTGCAAGAAAGGCCAGAATGCCGAAGACCGCGATGATGACCAGCAGCCCACCCAGGGTAATCGACACGTCCGCGAAGCGATCCGCGACAAGTACCGATTTGCGCGTCGTCCGACCCGTGGGCAGGAGGCGCTTGTAGCCACCGCCGGAGACGGTCGAATCGTCGGTGTTTTCGCTCATGGAGTTTCCGTATTCCGTGAAGTGCGAAAGGCGGGCACGGACTCCCGTACCCGCCCGTCGTGAAGCGAACCGATTCTCTTACTTCAGACCGAAACGCTTCAGGTCATCGTCGGCAAGCGCCTTGATCACCGGGAAGTAACCGTCCTTGACGACCGCTTCCTGACCTTGCTTCGAGTAGATGAACTTGATGAACTCGCCACGCAGCGGCTCGAGATCGCGGTTCGGGTTCTTGTTGACGTAGATGTAGAGGAAGCGCGAGATCGGGTAGGCACCGCTGGATGCGTGCTCGGCGTTCGGCTCGTAGCAGGTCTCGCCCGGCGCGGTGGCCAGCTTGACGAACTTCACGTCGGCCGTCTTGTAGCCCACGCCCGAGTAACCGATACCGCCAACGTCCGAGGCCACGCCCTGGACCACGGTCGAGGAACCCGGCTGCTCCTTGACGCTGTCCTTGTAGTCGCCGTTGAACAGCGCGACTTCCTTGAAGTAACCGTAGGTGCCCGAGGCCGAGTTGCGGCCGTAGATGGAGATCGGACGGCTAGCCCATTCGCCCGTCACGCCGACATCGCCCCAGGTCGTGATGTCCTTGTCCAGGCCACCCTTGCGCGTCTTCGAGAAGATCGCGTCGACCTGTTGCAGCGTCAGGCATTCGATGGGGTTGTCCTTGTGCGCATACACGGCCAGCGCATCGATGGCCGAGCGCACGGCGGTCGGCTTGTAACCGTACTTCTTCTCGAAGTCGTCGATTTCCTTGGACTTCATCGGACGCGACATCGGACCGAACTGCGAGGTACCGGCGATCAGCGCCGGGGGAGCTGTGCTCGAGCCCTTGCCTTCGATCTCGATCTTGACTGCCGGATACATGCCGTTAAAACCCTCGGCCCACAGCGTCATCAGGTTGTTCAGGGTGTCGGAGCCGATCGACTTCAGGCTGCCGGAGACGCCACTGACCGGCTCGTAGGACGGCAGAGCGGGATCGACCTGGACCTGAGCCTGGGCAGCGAAAGACGCGGCGACGGCCATGACGGCGGTCGCGATGAGGCGCTTCTTGAACATGTGCGGAATCTCCAGTTTCGTGAATTCAGTCTGCCCCGCTTGACGGGGCGCCCCCGCCGCTGCGGGAACGAAACGGATTATCCGACTCTAAAATTACAGTTCCGTGAAACGTAATCGATCAATTCGCGATTGTGTAAACATCAGGCGAAGGCCTGCTCCACCGCGTGCGCGATGAGTTGCGCGAGACGCTCGACCTGGGCGTCGTCGCTCCCCTCGACCATCACACGCAGCAAGGGTTCGGTGCCGGAGGGGCGCAACAACACGCGCCCTGCATCTCCCAGTTCGCGCTCGGCCTGGCTGCGCGCTGCAACGATCGCCGGGTCGGCACGCCAGTCGAAACCAACCGGCATGCGCACATTGACGAGCCGCTGAGGGTAGAGGACGAGTGCCTTGCACGCTTCACGAAGGTTGCATCCGCGCAGCCGCAGCGCGGATAGAACCTGCAGGGCAGACACGATGCCGTCGCCGGTAGTGTGGCAGTCCCGGCAGATGATGTGGCCGGAACTCTCCCCGCCAAGCTTCCAGCCGCGCTCCTGCAACAGTTCCAGCACATAGCGGTCGCCCACCTTCGCGCGGTCGAAAGGCACGCCGAGACGGCCGATCGCATGTTCAAGGCCCAGGTTGCTCATCAGCGTGCCCACCACGCCATCGAGCCGGCCGGCGGCATGACGGGCCGTGGCGATCACGTACAGCAGGCGATCCCCGTCATAGAGGTCACCGTCAGCGTCGGCCATGACCACGCGGTCAGCGTCGCCATCGAGCGCGATGCCGATATCCGCCCGGTGCGAGAGCACCGCCTGGCGCAGGTGTTCAGGCTGGGTTGCACCGACTTCGTCGTTGATGTTGAGCCCGTCCGGTTCGGCACCGACCGCGATCACCTCTGCGCCGAGTTCATGGAACACCTTGGGCGCGATCGCATAGGCCGCGCCATGGGCGCAGTCGAGCACGATGCGCATACCCCGCAGGTCAAGTTCATTGGGGAAGGTGCTTTTGCAGAATTCGATGTAGCGACCCGCCGCGTCGTCGATGCGCTGCGCCTTGCCCAGACGCGCGGACTCGACGCAGTTCATGGGTAACTCGAGCGAGTCCTCGATCTCGGACTCGACGCTGTCGGGCAATTTCATGCCCCCTGCCGAAAAGAACTTGATGCCGTTGTCGAAAAACGGATTGTGCGAGGCCGAGATCACGACCCCGGCCTGCAGGCGCAGCGCGCGCGTCAGGTAGGCCACGGCCGGCGTGGGTAGCGGCCCGGCCAGCATCACGTCCACTCCAGCCGCAGCGAAACCGGCTTCCAGCGCCGCCTCGAGCATGTAACCCGAGATCCGCGTGTCCTTGCCGATCAGCACCGCCGGGTGCTCGCCCGTGGGTAGGTTCTCACGACGCACCAGCGTGCGTCCCGCGGCGTAGCCCAGCCGCATCACGAAATCCGGCGTGATCGGCTCGGTGCCCACCAGCCCGCGCACCCCGTCGGTGCCGAAATACTTGCGTGCCATCGTTTTCCTGTTCGAAGCGGCAATGGCCGCATTATGGACCGAGTGCCGCGACTGCGCGGCAAGCGGATGTCAACGGCGCAGCGCCTTCCATACCGCCAGTGCATCACGCATAGCAGCCACGTCATGCGTGCGCACAATGCGCGCGCCCCCCTCGACCGCAAGCAGCGCTGCTGCCAGTCCTGCCGGCATGCGCTCATCCACGGCGCGTCCGGTAATCATTCCAAGCATGCGCTTGCGCGACAAGCCCACCAGTACGCCATGCCGTCCGTTCCCGAAACGCCCGATCTCGCGCAGCAACGCGAGGTTGTGTTCCAGCGTCTTGCCAAAGCCAAAACCCGGATCGAGCACGATGCGCGCGTCCGACACGCCGGCCGCGCGCAACACTGCGGTGCGCTCATCGAGAAAGCCGGTCACCTCGCCCAGCACGTCGGCATAGACCGGATCTCGTTGCATCGTGCGCGGTTCGCCGCGCATGTGCATCACACACAAGCCCGCATCCGAATCGGCTACTGCTTCGATCGCACCGGGTGCGCGAAAGGCGTTGATGTCATTGATCAGGCTGGCCCCCGCTGCAAGTACGGCGCGCATCACCCCTGGCTTGACCGTATCGACGGACACCGGCACCGGCCAGTCGGACAGGCGTTCGACCAGCGGCATGACACGGTCGAGCTCTTCCTGCTCGGACACCGGCTCCGCACCCGGTCGCGAGGATTCACCACCGATGTCGAGAAGCTCGGCACCGTCGCGCACCGCCGCCTCTGCGCGCGCGACCGAAGCATCGACGTCACGCGCCAGGCCGTCGCCCGAGAACGAGTCCGGGGTGACGTTGACGATGGCCATCAGCCGAGGCTCGGACAGGTCGATGCGGAAGCGCCCGCATGACAGTTCGACGCTTGCAACGGAGTCGGCATTCGGATTCATCGGAGTACGGGTTGCAGCACTGGAAATGTCGGGGCGCCCCAAACAAAAGACCGGCCAGGCCGGTCTTTCGTGGGGCGGTTCGGGCGATCAGGCCGGGGAGGCCGCCGCGTCGGGCGCTCCGCCCGGCGCATCGTCACTTGGCCGCTCCGGCGGGGTCGCCGACTGCTTGGGGGGACGCGGCGGACGCCCGTCCATGATGTCGTTGATCTGGTCTGCGTCGATGGTTTCCCACTCGAGCAGCGCGGCGGTCATCGCCTCGATCTTGTCACGGTTCTCCTCGATCAGACGACGTGCCAGCGAATACTGCTCGTCGATGATGCGGCGGATCTCGGCATCGACCTCGCGCATCGTGTCTTCCGACACGTTGCGGTGGGTAGTGACCTGACGACCGAGGAAGATCTCGCCCTCCTCTTCCCCATAGACCATCGGCCCGAGCTTGTCGGACATGCCCCATTGCGTGACCATGCGGCGGGCCAGATCGGTCGCGCGAGCGAAGTCGTTCGAGGCACCGGTGGTCATCTGGTTCATGAAGACTTCTTCGCAGATGCGGCCACCAAAGAGCACCGCGATCATCTGCAACAGCCGCTCACGATCTTCGCTGTAGCGATCCCCCTCCGGCAACTGCATGGTCACACCCAGCGCACGACCGCGCGGGATGATGGTGACCTTGTGCACCGGGTCGGTCTTGGTCAGCAGCTTGGCAACGACTGCGTGGCCGGACTCGTGATAGGCCGTGTTCTTGCGCTCTTCCTCGGGCATGACCACGGAGCGGCGCTCCGCACCCATCATGATCTTGTCCTTGGCGCGCTCGAAATCCTCCATGTCGACCAGCCGCTTGTTGCCGCGCGCGGCGAACAGCGCTGCTTCGTTAACGAGGTTGGCCAGATCGGCGCCAGCGAAGCCCGGCGTTCCACGCGCCAGGATCTGCGCATCGACGTCCGGCGAGATCGGCACCTTGCGCATGTGCACGCGCAGGATCTGCTCGCGACCGCGCACATCGGGCAGCGGCACGACCACCTGGCGGTCGAAACGGCCGGGACGCAGCAGCGCCGGATCAAGCACGTCGGGGCGGTTCGTGGCGGCGATCACGATCACGCCACTCTGGCCTTCGAAACCGTCCATTTCGACAAGAAGCTGGTTGAGCGTCTGCTCACGTTCGTCATTGCCGCCGCCCAGACCGGCGCCGCGCTGACGACCAACCGCGTCGATCTCGTCGATGAAGATGATGCACGGCGCATGCTTCTTGGCCTGCTCGAACATGTCGCGCACGCGTGCGGCACCGACGCCGACGAACATTTCGACGAAGTCCGAACCCGAAATCGAGAAGAACGGCACCTTGGCTTCGCCCGCGATGGCCTTGGCCAGCAGCGTCTTGCCGGTACCCGGGGAGCCGACCATCAGCACCCCTTTGGGGATGCGGCCGCCGAGCTTCTGGAATTTGGACGGATCGCGCAGGAACTCCACCAACTCGAAGACTTCCTCCTTGGCCTCGTCGCAACCGGCAACGTCGACGAAGGTGATCGAGTTGGCCGATTCGTCGAGCATCTTGGCCTTGGACTTGCCGAACGAGAACGCGCCGCCGCGCCCGCCGCCCTGCATCTGGCGCATGAAGAAGATCCACACGGCGATGAGCAGCAGCATCGGGAACCACGACACGAAGATGCTCATCAGGAAGGACTGATCGTCGTCGGGCTTGGCCGCCGTGATCGTCACACCCGCGCGCATCAGGTCGGACACCATCCAGATGTCCTGCACACCGGGCGTATAGACCGTGACCTTGCGCCCGTCGTTGGTGGTCGCCTTGACCACGCGGCCGTCGATTGTCGCCTCGGCGATACGGCCAGAACGCGCCTCCTCCATGAACTGCGAGTACTCGAGCGTGCTCGGGGAGACCTGACGTTCGTTGAACTGGTTGAAGACCGTCATCAAAACGATGCCGATGACCATCCAGACCGCGAGATTCTTGAACAGATTATTCAACGTCTTTTCCTTGAAAGCCTGTATCGAATGGCGCAAGTGCCGTCTTCAGGCAGCAAAACAATGACCCATTCTATTAGTGATCGTTCCCGCAGGTAAACAAATCGGAGCGATCGCCGGTGACAATCGCCGCGCGGCGAACGATCACGAAGTGCCCGCGAACTCGCCGGGATTGGCACGGGGCTTGAAGCGCTGACGGCGAACGCTCAACATTGCCGCTTACATACCGACACAGCCCGGAGCCCCGATGACCCCCGACCGACCGCTCGCAGGAGTACGCGTACTCGAACTGGGCACGCTGATTGCCGGCCCCTTCTGCACCCGTATCCTTGCCGAATTCGGCGCCGAGGTCGTCAAGGTCGAATCCCCCGATGGCGGTGACCCGCTGCGCAAGTGGCGCAAGCTCTACGAGGGAACCTCGCTGTGGTGGTACGTGCAGGCACGCAACAAGAAATCGGTAACTGCCAACCTCAAACACCCGGACGGCCGGGCCTTCGTGCGCAAGCTCGCCGAGCGCGCGGACATCGTCGTCGAGAACTTCCGCCCCGGCGTGATCGAGAAGTTCGGCCTCGACTTCGATGGCCTCGCCGCAGACAATCCCGGCCTGATCATGGTACGCCTGTCCGGCTTCGGACAGAGCGGCCCGTATCGCGAGCAGCCCGGCTTTGGCGCAGTCGGCGAATCGATGGGCGGATTGCGCTTCATCACCGGTTTTGCGGACCGACCGCCGGTGCGCACCGGCATTTCCATCGGCGACTCCATCGCGGCGCTGTGGGCCGCCATCGGCGCGCTGATGGCGCTGCGTCACCGCGAAGTGAATGGAGGACGCGGACAGATCGTCGATGTGGCGCTGTATGAAGCCGTGTTCGCGATGATGGAATCCATGGTGCCGGAATTCGACGTCTTCGGCTTCGTGCGCGAGCGCACCGGCAACATCATGCCGGGCATCACGCCGTCGGCCATCCACGGCACACGCGACGGCAAGCACATCCAGATCGGCGCCAACGGCGACGCCATCTTCACCCGCTTCATGCGTGCCATCGGCCGCGATGACCTTGCCGACGACCCGCAGTTGGCCGACAACGCCGGCCGCGACGCGCGTCGCGACGAACTGTATGCCGTCATCGACGCCTGGTGCGCCGCGCACGATGCCGATACCGTCATGGCCACGCTCAACCGTGCGGAGGTGCCGGCCACCACCGTGTATTCGGCCGCCGACATGTTCACCGACCCGCAGTTTCTCGCGCGCGAAATGCTGCGCTCGGCGAAGCTGCCCGATGGGCGTGATTTCAAGGTGCCCGGCATCGTGCCCAAACTTTCCGACACGCCAGGCGACATCGACTGGATCGGCCCGGAGCTGGGCGCGCACACCGACGACGTGCTGCGCGATCTGGGTTACGACGAGGCGCGCATCCATGCGCTGCGCGAAGACGGCGCCATCTGATCAGAGGCGTTCGAGCAGCGCGTCCAGCCCCGGATAATCGACGCGCGCCAGGTCGAACTTGCGCGCATGACGCCCCCACGACTGGCCACTCGACAACGCATCGACGAGCGCCGACCCGTCGGTGACACGGCTACCCGCGATTCGCGTGACCCCGTGCGCGAACAGCACATCGGGCACGCAGCCCGCACCCGGCCCGAGCAGGGCGAATTCGCGCGCCCTCGCGCACCGCGCCAGCACGCTCTCGAGCGTGTGATTGAGCAGCGTCGTGCTCGTGCAAATCACCGTGTCGCAATCACGCAGCGCCTCCGGATCAAGCGTGATACGCCAGCCTGGACGTTCGCCTGCAAGCGAAGCGTCAAGTTCGACGACGGTGAGACTCGCATCGCGGGCGAGCACCGGCTCGACCAGCGGCTCGAACAGCCCGACCATGCCGACGTGCTCGTCCGGGGCCGGCGCAATGCCCGGCAGCACACCCTGCGCGTCGGGCGGGACGAAACCGGCCCGATCGAAGAACCACGCGCTCAATGCATTCAGCGCGGCAATGCCGAGGGCACGTGCGGCTACATCTTCACTCGCGCAGCCGGCCACGAGATCGAGGACGTCGCAGCCGGCAAGCGCATCAGCAGCGATTGCGTCAATGCGCGAGCGCGTATCGCCGAGCGATACATAGGCCAGCCCGAACCATCCGCCCTCGAGCTCGATCGCACAGAAGGCAGATCGTTTGCCATCTGCGCCATATGGCGGCCGGTGGAGTGCCCGCACGCGCGGCGGCACAGCCACCTTGGCGATGCGCCTCGCACATGCAAGCAGTTCGGGCGCAATGCTCATGCCGCGTCGGCCGCCTGCGCGAGCGCTGCACCCAGCGCAGCCACCGACTGCGCACCGGAGACCGCGAGGCTGCGATTGAAGATGAAGAACGGCACGCCCTCGACGCCCTGTCGGCCCAGCTGACCGGCGATGCGTCGCACCGCCGGCGCGTCCTCCTCGCCCTCCAGGTATTCAACAACGCGCTCGCGACGCGCTCCGCAGGCCGCGGCCAGATCGGCCAGCGTGTGCACATCACCGATATCGCGTCCTTCCACAAAATAGGCTTCGAACACCGCGCCCACCAGCGCCTGCACACGCTCGTTGGTCTCCCCTCGCGACTGCGCGCGATAGATCAACCGGTGCGCACGCAAGGTGTTCGGCCGCACACCAATGGTTTCGAACGCGAAATGCAGGCTGTCCGATATGGCAGCCTCGCGCACCCGCGCGAACAAGGCATCGACGGCCCGCGCGCTGCCGAATTTCTTCTCGAGAAAGGGGCGATAGGGTTCGCCTGCGAGCGGCGTGTCCGGATTCAGGAAATACGGCAACCAGTTGATACGCACCTGCACGTCGGGCCGGTCGATGAGAAAGTGCTCAACCGCATGCTCGAGGCGCGCTCGGCCCAGCCGGCACCACGGACAGACGAAATCGGAAACGACGTCGATGTCGAGCGTCATCGGGACTCCTTTGAGGATTGGCGCCGCCTCAGCGGCCACCGAGAAAGCCGGTGCCGAGCAGATACACCTCGGGACTGCGGTCGCGCGAGGCCTTGGGCTTGCGCGCGTGCAGCGATTTGAAGCGTGTCTGCACGGCCTGTCGAAACTCCATGAATCCGGGGCCCTGGAATACCTTCACAAGAAAGGCGCCCCCCGGCTTGAGGTGGTGCTCGCAAAAATCGAGCGCGAGTTCGGCCAGATGAATGGAGCGAGCCTGGTCGACCAGTTCAATGCCGGACATGTTAGGCGCCATGTCCGAGAGCACCACGTCCACCACTGCGCCATCGAGCTGACGCCCGAGTTCAGCCAGTACCTCGTCCTCGAGGAAGTCGCCCTGAATGAATTCGACGCCAGCCACCGGCTCCATCTCCAGCAGGTCGAGGGCGAGTACCCGGCCCTTGCCGCCAACGCGCTTGGCCACCGCCTGACTCCACGAACCCGGTGCGGCACCGAGGTCGACGACGACCGCGCCGCTTCTGAGCAGGTGGTCTCGTTCGTCGATCTCGATCAACTTGTAGGCTGCACGCGAACGATAGCCCTCGGCCTTGGCGCGCTGCACCCAGGCATCGTTGACATGTTCCATCATCCAGGCCTTGCTGGTTCTGGTGCGCTTCATCGGAGTAGAATTCCGCCCTTGACTGATTGAGACCCATGATGATTGCACTCACCCCGGCGCAGCGCCGCGAATTCCGTGCCACGGCACACCACCTGAAACCCGTCGTCACTGTCGCCGACAACGGACTGAGCGAGGCCGTGCTGGCCGAGATCGACCGCTCGCTGCAGGCCCATGAACTGATCAAGGTCAAGACCCAGGGCACCGAACGCGAACAGCGCGCGGCCCTGATGCAGCAGATCTGCGACGCACTCGATGCTGCCCCGGTGCAGTCCATCGGCAACATCCTGGTCGTCTGGCGGCAGCGCCGTGAAGAAGACCGCCCGAGCGCAGCGCCCCCAGAGACCAGAGCGCGCGGCAGCAAGCGTCCGTCGGTCGCCAAGTCGGCACGCGCCTTCTCCGCCAACGCGCGCCGTACCGCGCTGATGCAGGCCGCTGCCGACAAGAAACGCGCGGCCGCACGCCGCACGCCGCGCAAGGGCTGAGACTCAGGCCGTCAATCGTCGGACGCGCAGCACTAAGACAACGGCGAGCACACAGGTGAGCGCGTACAACGCGCTCGACACGCCATGCCATAGCGCAAAGCGCTCGCGCAGCGTGGCGTCATCCGCGATGCCGCTGCGCAGATCCGCGATCATGGGCTGGATCCCCAGCGCACCGACCGCGACGATGGCGAGCATCGCGACGACCAGCCACACGACGCTGGAACGCAGCGCCGCCCGCCCGTGGCGCACCAGCGCGAACACCAGAACGTAGCCACCCGCGATTGCCGCGATCCAGTGCACGCTGGTGAACAAATGGCCGGCGACGGCGCCCGCCAGTGCACGCTCGGGCAGCAACTCGAAGAGCGCCGGTGCGACCACGAAGCCGACGGTCCACAGCGCGCCCGCCCACAGCGTGACCAGAATCAACAACAGGTTCCCGGCCTGGCGCGTGAACAGGCTCCGCGCGATGCTTCCGGGAGCTTCAGACGTAACGGACATCGACGATTTCGTAGGAGCGTACGCCGCCCGGCGCCTGAACGTCCGCGATATCACCGGCATACTTGCCGATCAGGGCGCGCGCGATCGGCGAACTGACCGAGATCTTGCCGTTCTTCACGTCGGCCTCGTCGTCGCCGACGATCTGGTAGGTCACTTCGTCGCCGCTATCAACTTCTTCAAGCTCGACAGTCGCGCCGAACACGCAGCGACCGTCCGCGTCGAGCGTAGCCGGATCGATCACCTGCGCATTCGCGAGCTTGGCTTCGAGTTCCTTGATGCGGCCCTCGACGAAACCCTGACGTTCCTTGGCCGCATCGTATTCGGCGTTCTCGGACAGATCGCCGTGCGATCGCGCCTCGGCGATCGCGGCGATCACGCTCGGGCGCTCGACAGTCTTCATGCGATGCAATTCGTCGCGCAGCAGCTCGGCGCCGCGCACGGTCAGTGGAGTCTTGTTCATAAGCTTGGATTCAGTTCGGCATGGAGGGACTGCAGGCTATAGACCTCCAGTCCGGCAATGTCGCGCATGCCCATCGAGGCGGCACGTGCGCCTTCGATCGTGGTGAAAACGGTGACCTTGGCCGCCAGCGCGCTGGTGCGGATCGAGCGCGAGTCCACGATGGCCTGGCGGCGTTCCTCGACGGTGTTGATGACGAGGCAGATCTCGTTGTTCTTGATCAGGTCGACGATATGGGGCCGGCCCTCGGTGACCTTGTTGATGATCCTGACAGGAAGGCCCGCCTCGGTCAGCGCGCCGGCCGTACCGCTCGTGGCAATCAGCGAAAAGCCCAGGTCGAACAGCGTGCGCGCGACCTCGATCGCGGCCGGTCGGTCGGCCGGCTTGACGCTGATGAATACCGTGCCCTGCTCGGGCAGACGCACGCTGGCGGCGATCTGCGACTTGACGAAGGCTTCGGCGAAACTGCGACCCACGCCCATGACCTCGCCGGTCGATTTCATTTCCGGTCCGAGGATGGTATCGACGCCCGGGAACTTGACGAACGGAAAGACCGCTTCCTTGACGGAGTAGTACTCCGGCACGACCTCACCGGTCACGCCCTGGCTGGCCAGACTCTGGCCCGCCATGCAGCGTGCAGCGATCTTGGCCAGCGGCAGGCCGCAGGCCTTGGACACGAAAGGCACGGTCCGCGAGGCACGCGGATTGAGTTCCAGAACGAAGACCGCGGCGTTGTCGCCCTCCCCCTGGATCGCGAATTGCACGTTCATCAGACCGCAAACGTCGAGCGCGCGCGCCATGGCCTCGGTCTGGCGACGCAACTCGTCCTGCAGCCCGGCCGTCAGTGTGTACGGCGGCAGCGAGCAGGCCGAATCACCCGAGTGCACGCCAGCCTGCTCGATGTGCTCCATGATGCCGCCGATGATGACCTGCTTGCCGTCAGAGAGCGCATCGACGTCGACTTCGGTGGCATCGTTGAGGAAGCGATCGAGCAGGACCGGCGATTCGTTCGAGACCTTCACCGCCTCGCGCATGTAGCGCTCCAGGTCACGCTGCTCGTGCACGATCTCCATCGCGCGCCCGCCCAGCACATAGCTTGGGCGCACCACCAGTGGATAGCCGATCTCGGCGGCCAGGCGCACGGCGTCTTCCGGCGTGCGTGCGGTGCGGTTGGGCGGCTGCTTCAGACCCAGGTCCTGCAACAGCTTCTGGAAGCGCTCGCGATCCTCGGCGGCGTCGATCATGTCCGGGCTGGTACCGATGATGGGCACGCCGTTGGCTTCGAGCGCACGAGCCCGCTTGAGCGGCGTCTGCCCGCCGAACTGCACGATCACGCCAACCGGCTTCTCGACCGCGACGATCTCAAGCAGATCCTCAAGCGTGATCGGCTCGAAGTACAGGCGATCGGAGGTGTCATAGTCGGTCGACACGGTTTCCGGGTTGCAGTTGACCATGATGGTCTCGTAGCCGTCTTCGCGCAGCGCCAGCGCCGCATGCACGCAGCAGTAATCGAACTCGATGCCCTGGCCGATGCGGTTCGGACCGCCGCCGAGCACCATGATCTTCTTCTTGTCCGTGGGCTGCGCCTCGCACTCATCTTCGTAACTCGAGTACAGGTAGGCGGTGGACGTGGCGAACTCGGCCGCGCAGGTATCTACTCGCTTGAACACCGGGCGCACGCCGAGCGCGTGGCGATGCAGACGCACGGCCGTCTCGTCCGCGCCCAGCAGCTTGGCGATGCGCCGATCGGAGAATCCCTTGCGCTTGATGCCGCGCAGCTCGTCCGCGGCGATGGCCTTGAGCGACCGTCCAGAAATCGTCTTCTCGGTGGCGACAATATCCTCGATCTGGGCAAGAAACCACGGATCGATCTTGGTCAGCTTGAACACCTGCTCGAGCGTGTAGCCCTCGCGAAAAGCCTGGCCGACGTACCAGATGCGTTCGGCACCGGGGCTGACCAGCTCCTGCTCGAGACTCTCGCGGTCGGTCTCGACTTCGTCCAGCCCGTAGGCACCCACTTCCAGACCGCGCAGCGCCTTCTGGAACGATTCCTGGAAGCTGCGACCCATCGCCATAACCTCGCCGACGGACTTCATCTGCGTGGTCAGGCGATCATTGGCGAGCGGAAACTTCTCGAAGGCAAAACGCGGAATCTTGGTGACGACGTAGTCGATCGACGGCTCGAACGAGGCCGGCGTGGCGCCGCCGGTGATGTCGTTCTGCAGTTCGTCCAGGGTGTAACCCACGGCAAGCTTGGCCGCGATCTTGGCGATGGGGAAACCCGTGGCCTTTGACGCGAGTGCCGAAGAGCGCGAAACGCGCGGATTCATCTCGATGACGATCATGCGCCCATCGTCAGGGTTGATCGCGAACTGCACGTTCGAGCCACCCGTATCGACCCCGATTTCGCGCAGAACCGCGATCGAGGCGTTGCGCATGATCTGGTATTCCTTGTCGGTGAGCGTCTGCGCCGGAGCCACCGTGATCGAGTCTCCCGTGTGCACGCCCATCGGATCGAGGTTCTCGATGGCGCACACGATGATGCAGTTGTCGGCGCGGTCACGCACGACCTCCATCTCGAACTCCTTCCAGCCCAGCATCGACTCCTCGATCAGCAACTCGTTGGTCGGGCTGGCCTCGATACCGCGCTTGCAGATCTCCTCGAACTCTTCCATGTTGAAGGCCACGCCGCCACCGGTGCCGCCCAGCGTGAAGCTCGGGCGGATGATCACCGGAAAGCCGATGCCGCCCTGCACCTGCAGCGCTTCCTCGAAGCTGTGGGCGATGCCCGAGCGTGCCGAGCCCAGACCGATGCGCGTCATCGCGTCCTTGAACTTGAGACGGTCCTCAGCCATGTCGATGGCATCACGGGAAGCGCCGATCATCTCGCAGCCATACTTGGCGAGCACGCCATGCTTGGCCAGGTCGAGCGCGCAATTGAGCGCAGTCTGCCCGCCCATGGTCGGCAACAGCGCGTCGGGGCGCTCCTTGGCGATGATTCGCTCGACCACCTGCCAGTTGATCGGCTCGATATAGGTCACGTCGGCCGTGCCCGGATCGGTCATGATCGTCGCCGGGTTCGAGTTGACGAGGATGACCTTGAAGCCCTCCTCTCGCAGTGCCTTGCAGGCCTGCGCGCCGGAGTAGTCGAACTCGCACGCCTGGCCGATGACGATGGGGCCGGCGCCGATGATGAGGATGGACTGGATGTCTGTGCGTTTGGGCATTGTTCTTCAGCGGCTGGAGACTGGGGACTGGGGTCTAGGAGAAAAGCGTCGCGACAGGGGCAGGTCTTCCCTAGCCCCTGGCCTCTAGCCCCTGCTCTTCGAGCATGCTCACGAAACGGTCGAACAGATAGGCCACATCATGTGGCCCCGGGCTCGCTTCCGGGTGCCCCTGGAACGAGAAGGCCGGCACGTCGGTGCGCGCCACGCCCTGGTTGGAACCATCGAACAGCGACACGTGGGTCACCCGCAGGTTGTCCGGCATCGAATCCGGGTCGACGGCGAAACCGTGGTTCTGGCTCGTGATCATCACCTGCCCGCTGTCCAGATCCTTGACCGGGTGGTTCGCGCCATGGTGGCCGAATTTCATCTTGCGGGTACGTGCACCTGACGCCAGCGCGAGCAACTGGTGGCCCAGACAGATACCGAAGGTCGGAATGCCGGCGGCAAGAATCTCGCGGATCGCGGTAATGGCGTAGTCGCACGGCTCCGGGTCACCCGGACCGTTGGACAGAAACACACCGTCCGGCCGCAGCGCCAGCACCTCGGCGGCAGGCGTCTGCGCCGGCACCACGGTCAGGCGGCAACCGCGCGAGGCGAGCATGCGCAGGATGTTGAACTTGACGCCGAAATCGTAGGCGACGACGTGAAAGCGCGCGTCGGCCGGATGCGTGTAGCCGCTGCCCAGCCGCCATTCGCCCTGCTCCCACCCGATGGTATCGCCGCGACTGACGACCTGGGCGAGATCCATGCCGGCGAGACCGGGGAAACTGCGGGCCGATTCGATCGCGGCGGCCACATCCGGGCTACGACCCGCTTCGGTCGTGACGATGCACCCGCCCTGCGCCCCGTGCTCGCGCAATACACGGGTGAGTTTGCGGGTATCGATGTCGGCGATCGCCACAACGTTTTCCGCCTTCAGATAGGCGTCGAGCGTGCGCTCGCAGCGGAAGTTCGACGTGAGGATCGGCAGATCACGGATGACCAGCCCTGCGGCATGTACGCGGTCGGCCTCGACGTCCTCGGCGTTGACGCCGACATTACCGATGTGCGGATAGGTCAGAGTGACAATCTGCCTGCAATAGCTCGGATCGGTGAGAATTTCCTGGTAGCCGGACATCGACGTGTTGAACACCACTTCGCCGACCGTACTGCCGATCGCGCCAATGCCCTTGCCATGAAAAACCGTGCCATCGGCAAGCGCCAGTACAGCAGACGGGGATGCAGCCACGAGAACTCCTGATTCAGCGGTAACGGGCACGGCACAAAGGCAAAGATGCCGCCCCCATACGTGAAAAAAACGGGACAAGCCGCGTTCGGCCGATCCCGCTGTCGAATTCTTCGGATTATAGCGTTCAGGCGCCGCCCGCGCAAACGCGCAGAGGTGCCCACAGCCCCGGAATCAACGCAATCCGAGCACGTCCTGCATGTCGAACAGCCCACTTGTGCGCCCGGCGAGGAAATGCGCGGCACGCAGCGAGCCGAGCGCGTACGGCATGCGCCCGCCCGACTTGTGCGTAATCTCGATGCGCTCGCCGATCCCGGCGAACAGCACGGTGTGGTCGCCGATCACGTCACCACCGCGGATTGTCGAGAAACCGATGGTCTCGGTACGACGCTCGCCGGTCACGCCTTCGCGGCCGAAGATCGCACACTCGTTGAGATCACGCCCCAGCTCTCGCGCGACGATCTCGCCCATGCGCAATGCGGTACCCGACGGCGCGTCGACCTTGTGCCGGTGATGTGCCTCGATGACTTCGACATCGTAGCCCGCACTGAGTATCTGCGCTGCGACCTCGAGCAAACGAAAAACGGCATTCACGCCAACCGCCATGTTCGGCGCGAACACCACCGGGACGGATTCGGCCGCGCGCGCGATGACCGCCTTGTCATCACCCGCCATGCCGGTCGTGCCGATGACCATCGCGCGACCGAGTTCGCGCGCAATTTCCAGATGAGCGAGCGTGCCTTCGGGGCGGGTGAAGTCGATCACGCAGTCGGCGGCGGCGATGGCCGTGCGCACGTCGTCGGTAATCGACACGCCGCAGGGCGTGCCGGAGAACTCCCCGGCGTCGCGTCCGATGAACGGCGCGTCGGGCCGGTCGAAGGCGGCAACGAGTTCCGCCTGTGGATCGGCAAGCGTCGCTTCAACAAGCATGCGACCCATGCGGCCGGATGCGCCGGCGATCGCGATGCGACGTCTGGTCATGCAAACCTCTCGTGAATCGTTGATCGTGACGGGGCGCGCAGACCCCGGAAGTTCAGCGGGCGCTGCCCGGCACCTCGATGACACGGCTACGCACCGGCGGCGTCGCCGAATCCTCGGGGCCGTCGCCGGCGGCGACCACGTCGCCCTCGACGCTGTCGAGCTTGTCATCGACGAAAAACACGCTCAGCCTGCGTGACTGCGGCTCGCTCCAACCCTCGGTGTGTCGATAGACGTAATCCCAGCGGTTCTCGCGGAACATGTCGACGACCAGCGGCGTACCCAGCACGAAGCGCACCTGCTCGCGCGTCATGCCGGGTCGCAACTGCGCGACCATCTGCTGATCGACATAATTGCCCTGGCGCACGTCGATGCGATAAGGACTGACCAGAGAGTCGAACGAGCAGCCGCCCAGGAGCAGACTGGCAACGAGAGCGACGGAAACGGAAATCGAGCGCATGGATCGCCTTTGAACGTACATTGGGTGCCGGCGCACACAGCCCGGCGAACACCGCGAGCCGCACCGGTAGCGGTCTGCGCGCAATTCTCATCGAAGGGCAAAAAATATATCATAGGCAGCCACACCACGCTGCTTCGGCAGCCGCCAACAGAAGCCGGATCCCACCGGCCCAGGTGCCCCGACCGGCACCGACAACGAGAGGCGACGATCCATGTCAGACAATTCGCAGAACCTCAAGAGCATCGGCCTCAAGGCGACCTACCCGCGACTTCGCATCCTCGACCTGTTCCAGCATTCCGAGAACCGGCACCTGACGGCGGAGGATGTCTACCGCCTGCTCATCGCCGACGACATGGATATCGGGCTGGCGACGGTCTATCGCGTGCTCACCCAGTTCGAGCAGGCAGGGCTGCTCGAACGTCATTACTTCGAGGCGGGCAAGGCGGTATTCGAACTCAATGAGGGTGGCCACCATGATCACCTCGTCTGCCTGCAGTGCGGCGCCGTGGAGGAATTCTTCGACGCCGAGATCGAGCGCCGCCAGGATCTCGTCGCCAAGGATCGCGGCTTCGAGGTCAAGGAACACGCCCTCTATCTGTACGCAAACTGTCTGCGCGAGAACTGCCCGAACCTGGGCAAGCACGACTGAAGGACACATCGAAGAACCGCAGCGAACGCCCGGAGTGCAAGGCGCATGGACCACCGGATGCGACACCTATAGGAGCGACAGGAGCGCATCCGGGCAGCGCGCAACGCGGCAATACGGCCGCGCTCAGGGTGAAGCATCTCAATCGCCACGGGCGCGCTCACGGGCCCGAGTCAGCATTTCCGACGCATGGTCTCGCGTGGTTGAGGTGATCTCGAGACCACCGAGCATGCGCGCCACCTCATCGATGCGCGCCTGCGCATCCAGCGGCGTCACCGCGCTGAGCACCTCGCCGTCGCACGACTGTTTGGCGATATTCCACTGCCAGTCGGCACAGGACGCCACCTGCGGCAAATGCGTCACACACAACACCTGACGATCACGCCCGAGGCTGGCAAGCAACTGCCCGACCCGCTCGGCCACGCTACCGCCAACCCCGACATCGACCTCATCGAAGATCAGCGTCGGCACGGCCGCGTCGCGGCTTGTCATGACCTGTATTGCCAGCCCGATGCGCGACAATTCTCCGCCCGACGCAACCCGAGCGAGCGGTCGCAATGGCTGGCCACCGCTTGCGGCAACGCGAAATTCGATGTCTTCCAGTCCGTGCGCACCACCCTCTTCCCGCGGCACCAGCGCCACCTCGAACCGCCCCCCGGCCATCGCGAGCGACTGCAGTGCCTCCGTGACGCGGCGTGAGAGCGCCTCGGCTGCCGGCCGGCGCTGCCCGGACAGGCGTTCGGCCGCCTCCTGCCACGCCTGCCGTGCGCTGGTTTCGAGTTCTGCCAATCGTGCCGGATCCGATTGCGCCTCGAGTTCTTCGCGCTCGGCCTGCCAGCTTGCGAGCAGCTCCGGCAACTCGTTCGGCGCAACATGATGTTTGCGCGCGAGGTCACTGATCGCGCCGATGCGTCGCTCGACCTCGTCGAGGCGGCCCGGGTCGAGATCCAGCCGCTCATGGTAGCGGCGCAGCGCGTGCACGGCCTCGTCAAGCTGGATCGCGGCTGCGGCGAGCAATTCGCGGGCTTCCCCCACTTCCGGGTCGAGTTCGTGCATCGCATCCACACGCGCGCCGATCCGTCCCAGCAGCGAGGTCAGCGACAACTCCCCGTCGACAAGCCCCGTCAGGGCCTCATCCGACCCCTGGATCAGCGTCGCCGCATGTGCCAGCCGGCGCTGTTCGGCGTCGAGCTCGCCCCACTCGTTTGCATCAAAGGCCAATTGCTCGAGTTCGTCGATCTGCCAGGAAAGCAGTTCGCGTTGACGTGCCGATGCACTGGCGTCGTGCTCAGCCTGCGCACGCAGCCGCGCGATGCGCTGCCATTCGCGATGCTCGCGCTCGACCTGCGCAGCAAGGGCGCCGGCCCCGGCATGGGCATCGAGCAGCGCGCGCTGGGCGTCCGCACGCAGCAAGGCGAGATGAGCGTGCTGTCCGTGGATATCCGCGAGCCGTTCGCCCGCTTCGCGCAACTGCGCAAGCGTGACCGGCACGCCGTTGATCCAGCTGCGCGAACGCCCGCCGGCATCGACCACGCGGCGGAGCAGCACGAGCGCGTCCTCGCCCGCCAGATCAGCCGCCTCGAGCCATGTCGCAAGCGCGCCGTCCGGCGGAAGATCGAACTCGGCCACGATATCGGCCTTTTCCCGACCGGCGCGCACCGTGGTCGCGTCGGAGCGGTCGCCGAGCGCCAGCCCCAACGCATCGATCAGGATGGACTTGCCCGCACCGGTCTCGCCGGTGAGCGTGCCGAAACCGGACGCGAACTCCAGTTCGAGCCGGTCGACGATCACGAAGTCGCGGATAGTGAGACGTCTGAGCATCGCGGGACCGAATCAGGGTGAGCGCGGCACGGCGCTCCAGTGGAGCTTCTCGCGCAGCATCGCGAAGTAACTATAGTTTTCGGGATGAAGCAGGCGTACGGGCTCGGGAAAACGGCGAATGCGCAGGCGGTCGCGCGCGCGCGCATCGAACCGGTCGTGGCCGTCGAAGAAGATGCCCGCATGATGGGGCGGATGCAGTTCCAGCTCCACACAGCACGAATCGGGCAGAGTCACCGGACGGGCAGACAGCGCATGCGGCGCGAGCGGCACCAGCGCGATGCAACGCAGGGTCGGATGCAGGATGGGACCGTTGGCCGACAGCGAATACGCGGTGGAACCGGTCGGCGTGGACACGATCATGCCATCCGAGCGCTGCGTATAGACGAACTCGCCATCAACGAACAAGTCGAATTCGATCAAACGGCCGGTGTCACCCTTGCTGAGCACGACGTCGTTGAATGCCCGCATTTTCGCGACACACTCGCCTTCGCGCACGATCTCCGCCTCGAGCATGAAGCGCACCTCGGACTTGTAACGGCCGTCGAGGATCTCGTCGAGGCGCTGCACCGCTTCATCACGCGAAATATCGGTGAGAAAGCCCAAGCGGCCACGATTGACGCCCGCCAGCGGCACGCCACTGGCGGCCAGTCGCCGCGCAGCATGCAGCATCGTTCCGTCGCCACCGAGCACCACCACCAGATCGCAGCCGACACCGATCTCGTCGTAATCGCGCACCTCGCCACATGCGTCGCCACCTTCGAACGAACTCGCGGTGCCCGCCTCGATCCAAACCGCCAGTCCGCGCCGACGCAGGAACGCGGCAACCCCGAGCACCGCGTCGGCGACACCCGGATCCTGGTATTTGCCGACCAGGGCGACGGTACGGAAGTCGTTTGCCATGCGCCGATTAAACCATAATCGGCCGCGCCGCGGAGGATGCCCGAGGGCCCGGCGCACACGGGTTTGCCGCGATGACGGCAAGGGGCGGATAATGCTCCACGGACTCCCGGAATCACGCATACGATGACGCAGCCAACGCTGGACACCCGCTCGCAGATCCTGCTCAAGACGCTGATCGAACGCTACATCGACGAAGGTCAGCCGGTAGGGTCGCGCACGCTGTCAAAACACTCCGGTCTGGAACTGTCTCCGGCCACTGTTCGCAACGTCATGAGCGAACTCGAGGAAATGGGCTTCATCACCAGCCCCCACACCTCGGCTGGCCGCATGCCGACCGCACTCGGCTACCGCTTCTTCGTCGATTCGCTGCTCACCGTACAACCGCTCGATCCGTCACGCGTGCGCCAGTTGCGCGGTCAGTTGCTGCCGGACCAGCCGCGGCGCCTGGTCTCGTCGGCCTCGCAACTGCTCTCCAACCTGACCCATTTCGCAGGCATCGTCGTCAGTCCCCATCGCGAAAGCGCGCGCATCCGCCAGATCGAATTCGTGCGCCTGTCCGATACCCGCGTGCTGCTCATCATCGTGACCTCGGCCGGCGACGTGCAGAACCGCATCCTGCACACGCGGCGAGCCTATTCGAGCGCCGAACTGACCGAGGCCGGCATCACGCTGACCGCCCATTACGCCGGCCAGGCGCTCGACGAGATGCGCAATCGCCTGCGTGACGAACTGCATCAACTGCGCAGCAACATCACCGAACTGATGAGTGCCACCGTCGAGGCCAGCACCGAGTTCGCGAGCAGCGGAGATCCCTACGTGCTCTCGGGCGAGTCCAATCTGCTCGAAGTCGAGGACTTCTCCTCGAACATGTCACGCATCCGCGAACTGTTCCGCTTGTTTGAACGCAAGACGGGCCTGGTGCAGTTGCTCGAACTGTCCAACCGAGCCGAAGGTGTGCAGATCTTCATCGGCAACGAATCCGGCGTCGAGGAACTCGATGGCTGCAGCGTGATCACTGCTGGCTACGAAGTCGACGGCAAGCTCGTCGGCTCGGTGGGCGTGATCGGCCCCACGCGCATGGCCTACGATCGCGTGATTCCCATCGTCGACATCACCGCCCGCCTGCTCTCCAGTGCCCTGTCGCACAGCGACGACTGAGCGCTCCCCCTCACAGCAAGGATTTCAGATGGCCCGATACTGGCCCGAACCCGAATACACTCATGGCACGAGCCCGCTCACCGGCGTACTCATTGCCAATCTGGGCACCCCCGAAGCGCCGACCGCGCCGGCACTGCGTAAATATCTTAAGCAATTCCTGTCCGACCCGCGCGTGGTGGAAATCCCGCGCATCGTCTGGTGGCCGATTCTCAACGGCATCATCCTCAACCTGCGCCCGAAGAAGTCTGCGGCCAAGTACGCCACGGTATGGACCGACGAAGGCTCCCCGCTGCGCGTGCATACCGAACGCCAGGCCAAGCTTCTGGCCGGGCAGCTCGTTCACGACGGACACGGCGAGGTGGTCGTCGACTGGGCGATGCGCTACGGCCAGCCCTCCATCGAAAACGCGCTCGGACGCATGCGCGCGCGTGGCTGTACGCGCATCCTCGTGCTGCCGCTCTACCCGCAGTACGCGGCAAGCACCACCGCCAGCGTGATGGACGACGTGGCACGTTGCATCACGCACTGGCGCAACCAGCCCGAATTGCGTTTCGTAAGAAACTTCGCCGACCACCCTGGCTATGTCGCCGCGCTCGCCAACAGCGTGCGCGAACACTGGCAGGCTCACGGCGAGCCCGAGCGTCTGGTCATGAGCTTTCACGGCATCCCGCGCCGTTCGCTCGACCTGGGCGACCCGTATCACTGCGAGTGCCACAAGAGCGCCCGCCTGCTCGCCGAGGCCCTGGGTCTGCCGCGCGAGCGCTGGCTCGTCACCTTCCAGTCGCGCTTCGGCAAGGCCGAATGGTTGCAGCCCTATACCGAACCCACCCTGCAAAAGCTCGCGAGCGAAGGCGTACGCCGCGTCGACGTGATCTGCCCCGGCTTCGTCTCCGACTGCCTGGAGACCATCGAGGAGATCGGCATGGAATGCCGCGAAGCCTTTCTCACGGCAGGCGGCGAGACCTTCCACTACATCCCGTGCCTGAACGAACGTGCGGACTGGATCGCCGCGCTCGGCAAGGTGGCCGAATCGCATCTTGGCAACTGGCTCGAGATCGCGCCGCCGAGCGCCCAGGAGCGCGAACTGACTGCACTGCGCGCGCGGGACCTCGGCGCCGCGCGCTGAACGCCGCTCAAGAAATCCCGCGCGCCGCCGTTAACTGCCCTGTCACGGTTCACTCCGTTCGCAGGCCGGCCATGAAAATCGAGAGCGCGCAGATCGCAATGCAGTCCACCCACGTCGCGTTCGAGCGCGAGCGCGTTTCGGTGCGCCTCGAGCGCTGGGAGCCGCGGGCGACCCCGCCCTCCTCCACGACCGAAAGCACGCAACTCGATCAGATCGCGGCCGGCGCCGACGAGGCGCTCGACGATCCACGCATGACGCTGCTGCGGGCGGTGATCGAATCGATGTTCGGTCGCAGCATCCAGGTGCTGCGCCTGTCCGATCTCGAACCTGATTCCACGCCCGCCTATGCGCCGCCCGAGCGCACGCCGACGGGCGCGAACACTTCGGGCATGTCGCTGAGCGTGCGCAGCGAGCGCATCGAATACGAGCATGTCGGTTTTGCCGCGAAGGGCCTGGTGCGCACGGCCGACGGACGCGAGATCCGGTTCGAGGTCGAATTCGAACTGGAGCGCAGCTTCGCCGAACGCTTCGAACTCGACATGCG
Organism: uncultured Azoarcus sp.; assembly: GCA_963975885.1. Lineage (GTDB taxonomy): Bacteria > Pseudomonadota > Gammaproteobacteria > Burkholderiales > Rhodocyclaceae > Pseudazoarcus. The sequence goes on along the minus strand of CAXBIS010000003.1, from coordinate 36,157 downwards.
CACCGGCGAACCGCGGCGCCTTCAGGATCCGCTGGTTCTCGACTTCGCGGGCAGCGGCGCGCGCCTGGCCGACGTGCGCTTCGCGTTCGATCTCGACGCCGACGGGACCGATGACGCAATTCCATTGCCGATCGGCGGGCGCGGCATGCTCGCATTCGATCGCAACGCCAACGGCCGCATCGACGACGGAAGCGAGTTGTTCGGCCCGACCACCGGCGACGGCTTCGCCGAACTTGCGACGCTCGATTCGGACGGCAATGGCTGGATCGACGAAGCCGATGCGCACTTTGCCGACCTGCGCCTGTGGCAGCCCGACGTCAACGGCAAGGGATCGCTCACCACACTCGCCGAAGCCGGCGTCGGCGCCCTGTCGGTCGCACGGGTGGCAACACCCTTCGCGCTGCGCGACGGCGCCGGAGACACCCTCGGTCAGTTGCGCGCCAGCGGCGTCTATCTGTCCGAGGACGGCACGGCCGGGACGATCAGCCAGATCGACCTCGCGGTCTGATCTCAGTCATCGATCAGTTGCAGATCCAGCCGCCCGGGCGCGGCGCGGCGCGCCGGCAATGCCTGCTCACCCCCCGCGGCGATGGTACGCATGGCCTCGGCGCAGCGACGCGCGGCAATCGCTCCGACAACCGCACGGAACTTGTCGCGGACTTCCTCGGAGGCGAGCGCGAGTGCCGACGGACTCACTTCGAGGTAGATCGATTCGACCACCGTCACGGCGGTCGTCATCTGACGCGAAGTGCCCACATCCAGCCAGGCCAGTTCGCCGAAGGCCGAGCCCGGGCCGAGACGCTCGACGCGGCGCCCGCTGATCGATATCTCGACCTCTCCGTCGATCAGCAATGCGAATCGCGGATCCTCGTCGTCTTCGCGAAATACCGCCACGCCGGCATCGACCCGCCTCCATGCCGATATGCGCAAGGCCTCCCAAACCTCGACGTCATCGAACTCCGTGAAGAACGTCTGTCGGCGAAGCACTTCGAAACGCCGGGCGTCCGACGGACGCTGGCCCTCGTCGACGATCTTGTAGCGGATCGCCGAGAGATCCTGCGCGAACTCTGCACCGTTGCGGTAGCGCGAGTACAAGTCCTTTTCAAGCGCCCTGGCGACCACGCCATCGACGCCCTGCGGCAGATCCGGATTGATACGCGACGGCGGCGGCGGATCCGCGTTGAGAATCTTGTAGATCAGTTGCGCGTGACTCGTCGCACGAAAAGGCAGCCGCCCCGTGAGCAAGTGGAAGAGCACGACCCCGAGCGAATACAGATCGGTCTTCTGGTTCAGGGGGTAGCTCTTGATCTGCTCTGGGCTCATGTAGGCCGGTGAGCCGACGCCGACAATGAAGGTCGAGTCGGACTGCTGTTTGCGGTCAAGATTGAGCGCCAGTCCGAAGTCGGTGATCTTCACGTTGTCCTCGGCATCGACGAGGATGTTGTCGGGCTTGATGTCACGATGCACGACCCCTTGCCGGAAGGCATGATCGAGCGCCATGCAGCACTTGAACACGATGCCCATCACGCGATGCAATGGCAGCAACTGATCGAAACGGCAATGACGGGTCAGAGGCAGCCCCGGGAAATACTCCATCACCACATGCGCCTCGTCGTCCTCGAAGACGACTTCGTGGATGCCGATGATGTTCGGATGCTCAAGCCGCTTGGCGACTGCCGCCTCGGCCTTGAGCAGCTTCCTGAGCCGGCGAATGCGCCGCGCCTCTCCATCACCACGACCGAAGCGCACGTGCTTGATCGCCACCCCGTCGGGGTGGTCGGCGCTCACCGCCCGATAGACGGAGGCGGTCGCGCCCTGTCCGACCTTTTCGAGAATATCGAACCTGCCGATGCGTGAAGGAAGCTCGCTCATCTGGAGTGCGCGACGCGAAATGGACAACGCGGCCAAGCATACACCGGCCTCGCGCCTGCGGCTGCGACGATGCCGCGAACATTTTTTTCGGTCTGCACTTGAAATCCGGTCGCACGCCCCAATTTGGCGGTAAATCCGATGGACAAGGAGCTTCAAACGATGCAGGACCCGAACAAGCCCGAACTCGAAGCCTACGAGCAAGCCGCCAGGGCTGGCGAAGAACCTTCCGCGGAGGGTGACGAGCCCCAGGTGGACGCCGAGACGGATACCACCGGCGAGGCCGAACGCATGCCCCGGCTTGAGGAACTGATCCGCGCCGCCGAACGCAAGGCCGAGGAACACCACGACGCCTGGCTGCGCGCCAAGGCCGAGACCGAGAACATGCGTCGTCGGGCCGACGAGGACGTGGCCAAGGCCGCGAAGTTCGCCGCCGAGAAGTTCGCCGGCTCGATGTTGCCGGTCAAGGACAGCCTGGAAGCCGCACTGAACACCGAGAACCAGACGGTCGAGAGCCTGCGCGAGGGCGTCGAGTTGACGCTCAGGCAACTCATTTCGGCCTTCGACGGCGCGAACATCGTCGAGGAAGACCCGATCAACACGAAATTCGACCCGAACCGTCATCAGGCGATCGGCACGCTCGAATCCGACGCCGAACCGAACACCGTCGTGCAGGTGCTGCAGAAGGGCTATCTGATTCACGACCGCGTGCTGCGTCCGGCGCTGGTCATGGTCTCCAAGGGGAAATGACCCTATTGCACGGCAGGGCTTGAAAGCTGCGCCTGCCGCCCCATATTCGGGACAGACCCCGGCCACAGTCGCCGGAACCGGAATTGAAACGAACACATAAAGGAAACGACATGGGCAAGATCATCGGAATCGACCTCGGCACCACCAACAGTTGCGTCGCCATCATGGAAGGCGGCAAACCGAAGGTCATCGAGAACTCCGAGGGCGCGCGCACCACGCCCTCCATCGTCGCCTACGCGGAAGACGATGAGATCCTCACCGGCGCGCCGGCCAAGCGCCAGGCAGTGACCAACGCCAGGAACACGCTGTTCGCCGTCAAGCGCCTGATCGGCCGCCGCTTCGAAGAGAAGGAAGTGCAGAAGGACATCGACCTGATGCCCTACGAGATCTGCAAGGCCGAAAACGGTGACGCCTGGGTTTCCGTGCGCGGCAAGAAGATCGCGCCGCCGCAGGTCTCGGCCGAAGTGCTGCGCAAGATGAAGAAGACCGCCGAGGACTACCTCGGCGAGGAAGTGACCGAAGCCGTCATCACGGTGCCGGCCTACTTCAACGACAGCCAGCGCCAGGCCACCAAGGACGCCGGCAAGATCGCCGGCCTCGAGGTCAAGCGCATCATCAACGAGCCGACCGCGGCCGCGCTGGCCTTCGGCATGGACAAGAAGCCGGGCGATTCCAAGGTCGCGGTGTATGACCTGGGCGGCGGCACCTTCGACATCTCGATCATCGAGATCGCCGACATCGACGGCGAACACCAGTTCGAGGTGCTGGCCACCAACGGCGACACCTTCCTCGGCGGCGAGGACTTCGACCAGCGCATCATCGATTACATCGTCACCGAGTTCAGGAAGGACCAGGGCGTCGATCTGAAGAACGACGTGCTCGCGCTGCAGCGCCTCAAGGAAGCCGCCGAGAAGGCCAAGATCGAGCTCTCCTCCGGCCAGCAGACCGAGGTCAACCTACCCTACATCACGGCCGATGCCTCCGGTCCGAAGCACCTCGCGGTAAAGATCACGCGCGCCAAGTTCGAGGCCCTGGTCGAGGACCTGATCGAGCGCTCGATCGAGCCGTGCCGCGTCGCCCTCAAGGACGCCGGCGTCAAGGTCTCGGATATCGACGACGTAATCCTCGTCGGCGGCCAGACCCGCATGCCCAAGGTGCAGGAAAAGGTCAAGGAGTTCTTCGGCAAGGAGCCGCGCCGCGACGTCAACCCGGACGAGGCGGTCGCCGTCGGCGCCGCGATCCAGGGCGGTGTGCTGCAGGGCGACGTCAAGGACGTGCTGCTGCTCGACGTCACCCCGCTCAGCCTGGGCATCGAGACCCTGGGCGGCGTGATGACCAAGCTCATCCAGAAGAACACCACGATCCCGACCAAGGCGAGCCAGGTGTTTTCAACGGCCGACGACAACCAGAACGCGGTGACGATTCACGTGCTGCAGGGTGAACGCGAAATCGCCAGCGGCAACAAGAGCCTGGGACAGTTCAACCTGACCGACATCCCGCCGGCACCGCGCGGCATGCCGCAGATCGAGGTCACCTTCGACATCGACGCCAACGGCATCCTGCACGTCTCGGCCAAGGACAAGGCCACGGGCAAGGAGAACAAGATCAAGATCCAGGCCAACTCCGGCCTGTCGGACGAGGAAGTCGAGCGCATGGTTCAGGACGCCGCCGCGCATGCCGAAGATGACAAGAAGGCCCGCGATCTGGCTGATGCCCATAACCAGTGCGACGCGCTGATCCACTCGGTGAAGAAGGCGCTGTCCGAGCACGGTGACAAGCTCGACGAGAGCGAGAAGTCCGCGATCGAGACGGCCATCCAGGAAGCCGAGGAGGCGATCAAGAGCAACGACAAGGAGCAGATCGACGCCAAGAGCGCTGCACTCGCCCAGGCCAGCCAGAAACTTGGCGAGAAGATGTATGGCGGTCAGAATCCGGGCGCTGAAGGCGGCGCCGAGAGTGGCGGCGCGGACGCCAACGCATCTGCCGATCCGGACGTCGTCGACGCCGAGTTCACCGAGGTCAAGGACGAGAAGTAATCCTGCCGGCCGGAGCGCGACACCCCACCGCGCTCCGGATTTCCGCAATCTCCTCCGGCGGATGGTCTGAAGTCGGAGGTGCCACCGGATCGGCGGCACCTCCGACTTTCGGCTTTTCGGCGGACAGAAGAACCAGGACCCACAGCACACAATGGCAAAACGGGATTATTACGAGGTCCTCGGCGTCAACCGCGACGCCTCGGCCGACGAAATCAAGAAGGCTTATCGCAAGCTCGCGATGAAGCATCACCCGGACCGCAATCCGGACAGCAAGGATGCTTCCGCGAAGTTCCAGGAATTGAGCGAAGCCTACGAGGCGCTCTCCGACGAACAGAAACGCGCGACCTACGACCGTTTCGGCCATGCCGGCATGGAAGGCATGGGCGGCATGGGTGGCGCGGGTGCTGGTCGCGGCTTCGACGGCTTCGGAGACGCCTTCTCCGACATCTTCGGCGATATCTTCGGCGGCGGGCGCGGTGGCCGCTCCAACGTCTATCGCGGGGCCGACCTGCGCTACAACCTAGAGATCAGCCTCGAAGATGCGGCGCGCGGCACCGACAAGACCATCCGCATCCCCACCGTCGAGAGCTGCGAAACCTGCCACGGAAGCGGCGCCAAGGCCGGCACCCAGCCGACCACCTGCGCGACCTGTGGCGGTGTCGGCCAGGTGCGCATGCAGCAGGGCTTCTTCTCGATCCAGCAGACCTGCCCGAAGTGCCACGGCACTGGACGCATGGTGACCGACCCGTGTCGCTCCTGCGGCGGCGCCGGGCGCGTGAAGAGCAACAAGACGCTGGAAGTGAAGATTCCCGCCGGCATCGACGAAGGCATGCGCCTGCGCCACGCCGGCCATGGCGAACCGGGCGTCAACGGCGGCCCACCGGGCGACCTGTATGTCGAGATCCACATCCGTGCCCACCCGGTGTTCCAGCGTGAAGGCGATGACCTGCATTGCGAGATGCCGATCAGCTTCGCCACGGCCGCACTCGGGGGCGAGATCGAAATCCCGACGCTAGACGGCATGGCACGCCTCAAGATTCCGGCCGAGACGCAGACCGGAAAGGTCTTTCGCCTGCGCGGCAAGGGCATCCGCAACGTGCGCTCGCAGGCTCCCGGCGACCTCATGTGCCATGTCGTCGTCGAGACCCCGGTCAAGCTCACCGATCGCCAGAAGGAACTGCTGCGCGAGTTCTCCGACACCACCCACGGCAGCCCCGACCTGCACAACCCCAAGGCCAAGTCCTGGATGGACAAGGTGCGTGATTTCTTCGGAACCTGAACGAAGGGCTCCCCGAAACGACGAAAGGCCCGCCAGTTGGCGGGCCTTTCGCTTGTGTCCCAGCGTGCTTCAGGACGCCGGGTGGCTGACGTTCTCGATTGCACGCTTGACCGACATCGGATCGTCGATGCGCTTGAACACCAGATCGCTGATACCGCGACCGGTGACACGGACGTTGCCGAAACCGAAAATGCGCCCGAACACACCCTGATCAATCTCGACGGTCTCGATCGAGCCGAGCTTCATCTCGTCGGTCTGGCGGCTGATGATGCCACGCTTGAGGATCACGCGCTTGGTGGTCACGCCCTGCTCCAGATACTTCAGCCGCAGGAATTCGTAGATCGCCACCAGCCAGGTGAGACCGAAAGTCACGACGCCCAGCAGGATCCAGCCGACCATCGGCATCCACGAGAACCAGTGCAGCCTGAATCGGGCCTCGATGCGCTCGCCGTCGGACAATGACTCCTCGATATAGGACATGTGCGCACTCCGGGGTTCGCCGCTACTTGCGGCCGTCAGCACGATGCTAGCCGATTTCGCTCAGGCGCGACGCCAGGTGGTGCCGGCAGGCCCGTCCTCGAGGACAATACCCGCCGCCGTCAACTCGTCGCGAATACGGTCGGCAGTCGCGAAGTCGCGCGCCTTCTTGGCCGCGGCGCGCTCAGCGATCTTCGCATCGATGTCGCCCGCATCGTCGTCCGCAACACCCTGCAGAAACACCACCGGCTCACGCTCAAGCAGCCCGAGCACTCCTCCCAGCGCCTTGAGCAGGCCCGCCTTGGTGGCGTTGCCATCGCGATTCACCTCCCCGGCCAATTCGAACAACACAGCCACTGCCTCGGCGGTATTGAAGTCGTCGTCCATCGCCGCACGAAAACGCGCCGCATGCGCATCGTTCCAGTCGATCGCGGCCAACGGCGCCGGCGCTGCGTTCTTCAGCGCCGTGTACAGGCGGGTCAGCGCGCTGCGTGCATCATCCAAGTGCGCGTCGGAATAGTTCAAGGCGCTACGATAGTGCGCGCGCAGGATGAAGAAGCGCACAACCTCGGCGTCGTATTTCTTCAGCACCTCCCGGATGGTGAAGAAGTTGCCGAGCGACTTGGACATCTTCTCGTCGTCGACGCGCACGAAGCCGTTGTGCATCCAGTAATTGACGAACGCGTGTCCATGCGCACCCTCGGACTGGGCGATCTCGTTCTCGTGGTGCGGGAACTGCAGGTCGGCGCCACCGCCATGGACGTCGAAGTGGTCGCCGAGCAGCTCGGAGCTCATGGCCGAGCACTCGATGTGCCAGCCCGGTCGCCCCTCGCCCCAGGGCGAGGCCCACTTCACCTCGCCCGGCTCATCCTCGCGCGCGTGCTTCCACAGCACGAAGTCGAGCGGATCGTGCTTGTCGCCGCCCACTTCCACGCGCTCGCCGGCACGCAGCTCGTCGAGCGACTTGCCCGAGAGCTTGCCGTAGCCGTCGAACTTGCGCACCGCGTAGCAGACATCCTTGTTGGCGGCGACGTAGGCCAGCCCCTTGTCGGTGAGGCGCTCGATCAGGCTCTGCATGCTGACCACGTAGTCGGTGGCGCGAGGCTCGTGATCGGGCCGCAGCACGCCGAGCGCATCGGCATCCTCGTGCATGGCGGCAATGAAGCGGTCGGTCAGCGCGCGAATCGATTCACCGTTTTCCTGGGCTCGGCGGATGATCTTGTCGTCGATGTCGGTGATGTTGCGCACATAGGTCACGTCGAAACCGCTCGCACGCAGCCAGCGCGAAACCATGTCGAATACCACCATGACACGCGCGTGACCGAGGTGACAGTAATCGTACACCGTCATGCCGCACACGTACATGCGGACCTTGCCGGCTTCGATGGGTACGAATTCCTGCTTCCTGCGGGTCAGGGTGTTGTGGATCTGCAGCATGCCGTCATCCGGTTGCGGTGGTTGTCGCGGCGGGCGTGTCCATGTGCGAGGCGGGCGGATTTGCTAGAATCGCGGACAGCCCGGAGCGCGCGATCATAGCACAGCGCATACCCTCCCCGACCGCCCATACGCACCGCATTCACCCCGACAATCCGCCCCAGGAGCCCGCATGATCCGTACCCTCTTCGCCTGCACGTTCGCGCTCGCCAGCCTCGCCGCGGCAGCAGCAAACCCCGTCGTCGATCTCGAAACCAACCGCGGCACGATCCGCCTCGAGCTCGACGCCGAAAAGGCGCCGGTGACCGTCGAGAACTTCGTGCAATACGTGCGCGACGGACATTACGACGGCACCGTGTTTCATCGCGTCATCGACGGCTTCATGATCCAGGGCGGAGGCTTCGACGAAAAGCTCACACAGAAGAGCACCCGCACGCCGATCAGGAACGAAGCCGACAACGGCTTGAAAAACGCTGCCGGCACCATCGCCATGGCACGCACCAACGTCCCCGACTCGGCCACCTCACAGTTCTTCATCAACCTCGTCGACAACACCGGGCTGGATCGCCCGCGCCCGGACGGCCACGGCTACGCCGTGTTCGGCCGCGTCGTCGAAGGCATGGATGTCGTACGCACGATTGGCAAGCTGCCCACGCGCCGCGCCGGTCCCCATCAGAACCTCCCCGCCGAGCCCGTCGTCGTCGAACGCGCGGTACTCGTCGAATCCGAATGAACCCACACGGAAGCCACCGATGAACGTCAAGCTGCACACCAACCACGGCGCGATCACCCTCGAACTGGATGCCGACAAGGCTCCCGAGACGGTCGCCAACTTCGTCGCCTACGTCGAGGCCGGTCATTACGACGGCACGATCTTCCACCGCGTCATCGATAACTTCATGATCCAGGGCGGCGGTTTCGAACCCGGCATGAAGCAGAAACCCACGCGCGATCCGGTCAAGAACGAAGCCGACAACGGCCTGAAGAACGACTTCGGCACGGTCGCGATGGCCCGCACCCAGGCGCCGCATTCGGCCACCGCCCAGTTCTTCATCAACGTGTCGGACAACGACTTCCTCAACCACCGCTCGCCCGACATGCAGGGCTGGGGCTATTGCGTGTTCGGCCGCGTGAGCGACGGTCTGGACGTGGTCGAGAAAATCCGCGCGGTGCCCACCGGTTCCAGCGGCTTCCACCAGGACGTCCCCAAGGAGGATGTCCTGATCGAACGCGCCGAGATCGTCTGAGCGCGGCCGGCCCGGTGAAGGCACTGTTCATCTCCGACCTGCACCTGGGCGAGGAGCATCCCGAAACCCTCGCCGCCTTCGACGCAATGATCGACGGGCCGGCGCGCGGTGTGGACGTGCTCTACATCCTCGGAGACCTCTTCGAGTACTGGGCCGGCGACGACGACGACACGCCACTCGCCCGTCACGTCGCGACGCGCCTGCGCGCACTGGCCGATGATGGCATCGCGATCTGGTTTCTGGCGGGCAACCGGGATTTCCTGATCGGCGAGGACTACGCAGCGCGCGCGGGCTTTCACCTGCTCGCCGAACCCAGCGAAATCGATCTGGATGGCCAGTGCGTGCTGCTCTCGCATGGCGACACGCTGTGCACCGACGACGTCGCCTATCAGCAGTATCGCGCAATGGTGCGCGACCCCGCCTGGCAGCGCGACTTCCTCGCCCGTCCGCTGACCGAGCGGCGCGCGATCATCGAGAGCCTGCGCGCCAAAAGCGCCGAGTCCAAGCAGACCAAGTCGATGCACATCATGGACGTCAACGCATCGGCGGTCGAGTCGCTGCTGCGCGCCCACGGCCACCCGACGCTGATCCATGGCCACACGCACCGTCCCGCGCGTCACGTGCACCACATCGACGGCCACGAATGCATACGTTGGGTGCTGCCCGACTGGCACGATGATGCACCCTATCTGCTCTGGGATGGCAGGCACGGCTTCGTGACCGGCCGCATTCGACCTGCCTGATGCAACAAGGCCGCCCGCGGGCGGCCTTGTCATTTGCCGTTACGCGTAATCTTCAGGTCCGCAGGCCGCGCGCCAGATCGGCCTTGATGTCCTCGACCGACTCCAGCCCGACGGCAACGCGCAGCAGGCCTTCGCCGATACCGGCTGCGGCGCGCGCCTCGGCCGAAATACGCCCGTGCGTGGTGGTCGCCGGATGCGTGATGGTGGTGCGCGTGTCGCCCAGGTTGGCCGTGATCGAGAGCATCTGCGTCGAATCGACAACCTTCCAGGCGCTCTCACGACCTCCTTCGATGTCAAAGCTGACGATCGCGCCACCACTGCCACGCTGCTGGCGCATCGCCAGCGTATGCTGCGGGTGTGATTCCAGCCCCGGGTAATGCACACGCGCGACGCCCGGCTGCGTCTCCAGCCAGCGTGCGAGTTCGAGCGCTGCAGCCGACTGCGCCTGCATGCGGATGCGCAGCGTCTCCAGCCCCTTGAGGATCACCCAGGCATTGAACGGCGAGATGCACGGCCCGGCGGTACGCAGGAACTTGAACACCTCCTCGACCACGGGCGCCGCGCCGACCACCGCCCCGCCGAGCACGCGGCCCTGCCCGTCGAGGTACTTGGTGGCCGAATGTACGACGATGTCGGCGCCGAGTTCGAGCGGGCGCTGCAGCGCCGGCGTGCAGAAGCAATTGTCGACAGCGAACAGCGCACCGGCTTCTCGCGCTACCGCCGCCACGGCCTCGATGTCGACGATTTCGGTAAGCGGATTCGACGGCGTCTCGACAAAGACCAGCCGCGTCTCGGGCCGCACCGCACGGCGAAAGGCCTCGACATCGGTGGCCGGCACCAACGTGGTCTCGATGCCGAAACGCGCCATGATGTTGCCGAGCAATTGCTGCGTGGCACCGAACAATCCGGCTGAAGCGACGATGTGCTCACCGGCCTTCATGGTGCCCATCACCAACGCGAGAATTGCCGACATGCCCGAAGAGGTGGCGACGCAGGCCTCGCCGCCTTCGAGCGCGGCGAGCCGATCCTGCATCATCGAAACGGTAGGGTTGGTGAAACGGGCATAGACCATGCCCGGCTCCTCGCCCGAAAAGCGCGCAGCCGCTTCGGCCGCACTGCCAAAACAGAAGCTGGAGGTCAGGTAGAGCGCCTCGCTGTGCTCGCCGAAATCGCTGCGCGTCGTGCCAGCGCGCACCGCGAGGGTGTCGAATTCAAAATCATTCATTTTCGCAGGGGCGTTGCGCCCGTCAGTCCTGATTGCCAACGACCAGATTCAGGTCGAGTTGGGCATCGTCGTCGAGTTCGCCACCACGTCCCTCGCCCCGTTGGTTCTCGACCCCGAACAGGTATTCCTCGGTGATGTCCCCGGTGATGTAGTTGCCGTCGAAACAGGAGGTTTCGAAATACGAGATTGCCGGATTGAGCGCCGCCACCGAAGCCTTGAGGTCTTCCAGATCCTGATAGATCAGACCATCGGCTCCGATCTCGCGACAGATTTCCTGCTCGTCGCGATGGGCGGCGATCAGTTCGCTGCGCGAGGGCATGTCGATACCGTACACGTTGGCGTAGCGCACCGGCGGCGCGGCCGAGGCCAGATAGACCTTCACCGCGCCGGACTCGCGCGCCATCATGACGATCTCGCGGCTGGTCGTACCACGCACGATCGAGTCGTCGACCAGCAGCACCGTCTTGCCCTTGAATTCCTGGTGGATCGCGTTGAGCTTCTGGCGCACCGACTTCCGCCGCACGGCCTGACCCGGCATGATGAAGGTCCGGCCGATATAGCGGTTCTTGACGAAGCCTTCGCGGTACGACAGCCCGAGGTGGTGGGCCATTTCCATCGCGGAGGGGCGACTCGAATCGGGAATCGGAATGACCACGTCGACTTCGGCGTGCGGATAGGTGCGGCGGAACTTCTCCGCAAGGTACTCACCCATCTTGACGCGTGACTCGTACACCGAAATGCCGTCGATGATCGAATCCGGACGCGCCAGATACACGAACTCGAACATGCACGGCGCCTGCACCGTGCTCTGCGCGCACTGGCGACTGCGGAAGTTGCCGTCCAGATCGATCAGAATCGCCTCGCCCGGCGCCACATCGCGCACCATGCGGTGACCGGACACATCGATCGCCACCGACTCGGATGCGACCATCCATTCCGAACCTTCTTCGACATCCCTGCGGCCCACCACCAGCGGCCGGATGCCGTGCGGATCACGGAAGGCAAGAAGACCATAGCCGGCAATCATCACCACCGCGGCGTATGCGCCGCGACAGCGCCGATGCACGTTCGCGACCGCACGGAAGACCGCCTCGTCATCAAGCTTGAAGCCATTGGCGGCGGCCTGCAGTTCATGTGCGAGCACATTGAGCAGCACCTCGGAATCCGAGGTCGTGTTGATGTGGCGCAGATCCGACAGGTAGATCTCGCGCTTGAGTTCTTCCGAATTGGTCAGGTTGCCGTTGTGGGCGAGCAGCAGCCCGAACGGCGAATTGACGTAGAACGGCTGCGCTTCGGCCGGGTTGCAGGCCGAACCGGCTGTCGGGTAGCGCACATGGCCGATACCCGAGTTGCCGACGAGGTTGCGCATGTTGCGCGTCCGGAACGAGTCACGCACCAGGCCCGGGGCCTTGTGCATGAAGAACTTGGAGCCGTCCGAGGTCGCAATGCCGGCGGCGTCCTGCCCCCGGTGCTGGAGTACCAGCAGACCGTCGTACAACATCTGATTGACTGGGGACTTCGCGACAACCCCTATGATTCCGCACATGGAACGAGCACCTATCTGAACCGAATCCTCTCGGCGACCACATCCGGCAGCCATGGCTTGGAAGCAATGACCGCCGTCTCAAGCGGCGGGGCCAGCAACGACTTCACCCACCAGGGTTCTTTCGCCATGCCCAGCATGCCACCTACCAGCACCAGCGCGAATGCGATCGCCACACCTCTGGCGACGCCGAACAGCGTACCGAACATTCGGTCCGCCGGTCCCAGTCCTGCAGCCCGCAGCAACTCCCGAAGCAGGAAGCGCAGAATCGCTGCGAGCAATAGTACGCCCACGAAGATCGCGGCGAAACCCGCAACCTGACGCCATGCCGGCTCGGCAATCACGTCGGCGAACATTTCGGCGACACTGGGCGCATACATCCAAGCCGCACCCAGCGCGGCAATCCACGCCACCAGCGCCATGATCTCGCTGACCAGACCACGCCACATGCCGACCAGCGCGGACATCGCCACAATCGCCAGCAGAACGTAGTCGAAAACGGTCATCTATGGTCGTCAGCGCGTCGACACGACGCCGTCGAGCGATGCATTCTTGAGCTTGCGCACCATCGCTTCGGCATCGGAACGCGAGGCGAACGGCCCGATGCGCACGCGCGAGACGCCTTCGGCGCGTTCGATGTAGGACTTGAAGCCACGGGCAGCCAGTTCAATCTGGTGCGAGGCGGCCTTGTCCGCATCCGAGAACGCACCCGCCTGGACCACGAATTCGTCATCCGAAGCCGGCTGCGCTGCGGCGCGACCTTCGAGAATCGCCTTCGCTCGCTCTCCATCTGCGCTCGCCGCGGCGCCGTCCGGTGCGGGCTTGGACGATTCTGCCTGCGCCCCACCGGCGGGTCGCCCGGCTGCAGCCTTTGGCTCAGGACTCTTCGCGGCCGCAACATCCGACGGCCTGGAACTTGGAGCCGGCACCGGATCGATCGAAGGTTCAACCGGGCGCACCGCCTCCTCGACCTCGGGTGCGGTGCTGGCGGGAACCTCGGGAATGTCCGCCGGCAGCGGCGGAAGCGTCTCCGGCAGCGCCGAGATCGGGCTGCTGTCCAGACTGCGTTCGGGAATGCTGACCTGGATGTCGTGCACGCTCGTCGCCGGCTCGCTATCCATCACCATCGGCAGGACGATCGCGGCGACCAGCGCGAGCGCGGCGGCACCGACGAGGCGACGACGCGAACGCTTTTTCAACTCGAGGTTGTCGTTATCGGACACGCGGCGCATGCGCTCCAGAAGACCCGATCGCGGCCATCACGCCGGACACGGTCATGAATGACCCGAAGACCACGATTCTATCATCGTCACTGGCGCTTTTCCGCACTGCACGATAGGCCTCTTCGGGGCGGTCGAAACAGCGCATATCGGCGTCGATACCCGTCGCACGCACTCGCGCCGCAAGGGCTTCGGACGACAGGCCGCGCGGCCCGTCGAGACTCGCCACGTACCAGTGATCGATGCGCCCGGCGAGCAGGCCGACCACGCCCTCGACATCCTTGTCAGCGTACATGCCCACAACCGCCCAGGTTTCCGGAAAGAACCCCATCGAAAACAGGTTCTCCGCGAGCACGCCCGCCGCCTGCACGTTGTGGGCAACGTCGAGCACGACGGTCGGTCGCCCGGGAAGTACCTGAAAACGTCCGGGCAGTTCGACATGCATCAAGCCTTCGCGAACTGCCTGCATCGCGACCGGAATGCGATCGCGCAACACCTCGAGCGACATCAACACGGCCGAGGCGTTGAGCAACTGATTGACGCCGCGCAGGGCCGGAAAGGCCAGGCCTGCGCGCCGTACCGGCGCCGCTTCGAGTGCGCGTGGGGCACACCACCACGACCACTGCTGGCGGTCGCCCGAATGACCGAAATCGCGCCCGATGAGCCACAACTCGGCATCGATGCGTTCGGCGTGGAGCAGCAGCGACTCGGGCGGCTGCGGATCGGCACAGATGGCCGCACGCCCCTTTCGGAAAATGCCGGCTTTCTCGTGGCCTATGGCCTCCCGCGTGTCGCCCAGATAGTCCTGATGATCCATCGCAATCGACGTGACGATCGCACAGTCCGAATCGAACACGTTAACTGCGTCGAGACGCCCGCCCAGCCCTACCTCCAGCACGATCACATCCAGGGGCTCACGACAGAACGCGTACCACGCGGCGAGCGTGCCGTGCTCGAAATACGTCAGCGGCGTATCCTCGCGCGCGGCTTCGACCGCATCGAAGGCGTCCACCAGTGTTGCGTCATCCACTTCCCGGCCGTCGATGCGCACGCGTTCGTTGTAGCGCAGCAGATGCGGGGAGGTGTACAGGCCCACGCGATAACCGCCGGCGCGCAGCACGGCTTCGAGCATCGCGCAGGTCGAACCCTTGCCGTTGGTGCCGCCGACCGTAATGATCACCGCATCGCTGGCGCACGCCATGCGCGAGCACACCACCTCGACGCGTTCCAGCCCCAGCTGGATCGAGCGGGCATGGCGCGACTCGAGCAACCCCAGCCAGGCATCCAGCGTCTTCGGCAACGACATGCAGGCGACGGGGATCAGGCGGCGGACGCTTCGGGTGCGTTCTGGCGGGTCAGCAGTGCGATGATGCGGGCAAGTTCGTCGCGCATCTCGCGACGGTCGACAATCATGTCGATTGCACCCTTGTCGAGCAGAAACTCGGATCGCTGGAAGCCCTCGGGCAAGGTCTCGCGCACGGTCTGCTCAATCACGCGCGGTCCGGCGAAACCGATCAGCGCGCCCGGTTCGGCGATCACCACGTCACCCAGAAAAGCGAAGCTCGCGGACACGCCGCCCATGGTCGGGTCGGTCAGCACCGTGATGAAGGGCAGACGGCGCTTGGAGAGCCGCGTCAGGCCGGCCGTGGTCTTTGCCATCTGCATCAGCGAAAAAAGGCTCTCCTGCATGCGCGCGCCACCCGAGGCGGTAATGCAGATGAACGGAGCGCGCAACTGCTCGGCTGCGCGCACGCCGCGCATGAAGCGCTCACCGACGACCGATCCCATGGACCCCCCCATGAACTCGAATTCGAAACAGGCGACCACCACCGGCAGACCGCAGATCGCGCCACGCATGACGACCAGCGCGTCCTCCTCGTCGGTCTGCTTGGCCGCGGCCGACAGGCGATCCGTATAGCGCTTGGAGTCTCGGAACTTGAGCGGATCGACCGGAATGACCTCACGACCAATCTCCTCGCGACCATCGGCGTCGAGCAGGCGATCAAGACGATCGCGCGAGCGGATGCGCTGGTGATGCGCGCACTTGGGGCAGACCGCCTGGTTGCTGTCGAGGTCTGCACGGTAGAGCACGGCCTCGCACGCCGAACACTTGCTCCACAGCCCCTCGGGGATGGATTTCTTTCCGCCTGCAGCCGACTTGTTGATGCGCGGCGGCAGCAGCTTGCTGAACCAGCTCATCGTCCCTTCTCCTGCAGTTCGTCGAGCGCATCGCGCAAACCCTGCACGAAGGTGCGCACATTCGCTGCGGCGTCCTCGCGTGCGCTCCCCTCGATCTCTTCGATGATGCGACTGCCGACGACGACCGCGTCGGCGAAACGGCCCACGCGCTGCGCGGAGGCCGCATCACGGATGCCGAAGCCCACACCGATCGGCAGACCGACGCGCGAGCGAATGCTCTCGATGCGGCGCCCGACCTCATCGAAATCGACGGCTCCGACACCGGTCACGCCCTTGAGTGAAACGTAGTAAATGTAGCCGCTACCGGCCTCGGAGATGTCGCTGAAGCGTTGATCCGTCGAAGTCGGCGCCAGCAGGAAGATCGGATCGAGACCCGCTTCGCGCACGCGCACTGCAAACTCGCGGCACTCTTCCGGCGGGTAATCGACCACGAGAACGCCATCGACACCTGCGTCCCGCGCGGCCTCGACGAAGTCCTGCGGCCCCATCGCCTCGATCGGGTTGGCGTAACCCATCAGCACCACCGGGGTGTCGGCGTCGTTCTCGCGAAAGCGGCGCACCAGCTCGATGACCTTGCGCAGCGTCATACCGCGCTCGAGCGCACGCTCAGAGGCTCGCTGGATGGTCGGCCCGTCGGCCATCGGGTCGGAAAACGGTACGCCAAGCTCGATGATGTCGGCGCCACCGTCGACCAGCGCGTGCATCAGCGGCACGGTCAATTCGGCGTCGGGATCGCCGGCAGTGATAAACGGAATCAGGGCCTTACGGCCCTGCTCGCGCTGGCGTTCGAAAACGGTCTGGATTCTGGACATGAGCTCTTGGGGTCGGTCGGGCCGCACACGGCCCGGTTTCAGAACTGGATGCCGGAGCACTCGGCGACGGTGTGCATATCCTTGTCGCCGCGCCCCGAGAGGTTCACGAGCAGGATCTTGTCAGCGTCGAGCGTCGGCGCCAGACGCATTGCGTGGGCGATCGCGTGTGAACTCTCGAGCGCCGGGATGATGCCCTCGAGCCGGCACAGGTCGTGGAACGCCTGCAAGGCCTCGTCGTCGGTCACGCCCACGTATTCGGCTCGGCCGCTGTCCATGAGCCAGGCATGCTCGGGCCCGACGCCGGGATAATCGAGACCGGCCGAGATCGAATGCGTCTCGATGATCTGACCGTCGTCGTTCTGCAACAGATAGGTGCGGTTGCCGTGCAACACGCCGGGCCGGCCGGCCGACAGGCTCGCCGAGTGATGTCCGCTGGCAATGCCCTCGCCCGCTGCCTCGACGCCGATCAGCTTGGCCTCGGGCACCCCGATGTACGGATGGAAGATGCCCATCGCGTTGGAGCCGCCGCCGACGCAGGCAATGACGTAGTCCGGATGGCGTCCTGTCTGCTCGGGCACCTGGGTCAGGCATTCCTGGCCGATCACCGACTGGAAATCGCGCACCATCATCGGATACGGATGTGGGCCCGCCACGGTACCGATGATGTAGAAGGTGTCGGAGACGTTCGTGACCCAGTCGCGCATGGCTTCGTTGAGCGCGTCCTTGAGCGTGCGCGAACCGGACTCGACCGGCACCACGGTCGCGCCAAGGAGCTTCATGCGATAGACGTTGGCAGCCTGGCGCCGAACGTCCTCGGACCCCATGTAGACCACGCATTCCATGCCGTAGCGCGCCGCCACCGTGGCCGTGGCCACCCCGTGCTGGCCGGCGCCGGTCTCGGCGATCACGCGTGGCTTGCCCATGCGGCGCGCAAGCATGGCCTGGCCGATGCAGTTGTTCACCTTGTGCGCGCCGGTATGGTTCAGATCCTCGCGCTTGAGATAGATGCGCGCGCCGCCACAGTGCTCTGTGAGGCGGCGCGCGAAATACACCGGACTGGGTCGGCCGACATAGTGCTTGAGTTCGTACTCGAACTCGGCGATGAACTCCGGATCGACGCGCGCAGCCGCGTAGGCTTCGCGCAGTTCGGCGATCGCCGGGATCAGCGTTTCGGAGACAAAAGCACCGCCGTAGGGGCCGAAGTGCCCACTCGCATCCGGGAACGAATAAGGTGTGTCAGCCATCTGCATTTCGAACTCCAGCGATGAACGCGGCAATCCTTTCCGCGCTCTTGATACCCTTTTGCACTTCGACGCCACTCGAGACGTCGACCGCCCACGGACGCACCCTGCGCACCGCATCGGCGACGTTGTCGTCGTCCAGCCCACCTGACAGGATCAGCCGGCGACGGTTCATTCCTTGTGGAATCAGCGACCAGTCGAAGACCTTGCCGCTGCCACCGTAGCCTTCGACGAAGGCGTCGAGCAGTATCCCGGAGGCGCGACCATGGCGAGCGTCGAATTCTAGCAGATCGAGCCCTGCCCTCACCCGCGCGGCCTTGAACCAAGGCCGGCCGAAGCGCGCGCAATCGGGCTCCGCCTCGTCGCCATGGAACTGCAACACATGCAGCGGTACGTGTGTGAGCACCTCACGCACGAACATTTCCTCGGGATTGACGAACAGGCCCACCACGCTGACGAACGGCGGCACGGCGGCAGCCAGCTCCGCCGCACACTCCACCGTCACGCAGCGCGCGCTGGGCGGATAGAAGACCAGACCGATCGCGTCGGCGCCGGCATCGACCGCTGCGCGCACATCCTCGACGCGCGTCAGGCCGCAGATCTTGACTCGGGTACGGTGCATTCAGACGAGCGGAAAACGCGGAATGGCGATGATACGCCCATCCCCGGGCAGCGGCCATCGCGACGGGTAATCCACACCGCACAGATAGAGCCCGTCGGCTGGGAAGGTCGGAGCACCCTGGCTGCGATCGCAAACGGTCAGCAGGGTGTCGATCCACTCCGGTGGATGTGTTCCCTTGCCGACATAGACCAGCGCACCAACCAGGTTGCGCACCATGTGATGGAGGAATCCGTTGGCGTAGAAATCGAACACCAGAAACTCACCGTCGCGCACGACGCTCGTGGCGTGCATGAGGCGTATGGCCGACTTCGCCTGACAGCCGGTTGCCCGGAATGAAGTGAAATCGTGCCTGCCGACCAGTTTTGCGGCCGCGCGAGCCATCGCGTCGACGTCCAGCGGAAGATGAAACCAGCCCGCGCGCCGGGCCAGCAGGGCCGGTCGTGTGGCTGCATTGTGCAATACGTAACGATAGCGGCGCGCCATCGCCAGATAACGCGCGTGGAAGTCATCTGCAACCTCGACCGCCCAGCGCACGGATATCGGCACGTCGAGCCGGGTATTGACGCCGCGCACCCAGGCCGACACCGGACGCGAAGCGTCGGTGTCGAAGTGCGCCACCTGGGCCGTGGCATGCACGCCGGTATCCGTCCGGCCGGCGCAATGCAGCCGGACCGGATGGTTGGCAATCTGCGCAATCGCCCGCTCAAGGTGATCCTGCACCGTGCGTCCATGCTTCTGGCTCTGCCAGCCCTCGAACGCATCCCCGGCATACTCGACACCAAACGCGACCCTCACTTCAGCCCCCACCACAGCAGCACGCAGGCGAACAGCACAAGCACTCCGATCACGACTCGATCAAAGGGGCCGAAACTTTGCCGTTCAACCGCGATGGCCTCATGCAGATCGTTCGAATCATCGCTGATCCAGTGGTCCCAGCGCGGCGGCTTCTCCGCCTCCACAAACCGCAGCACCAACAAGGTGCGCACGGCGACGCGATCGGCCGGCACACCCAAGGCATGCAGGGGGCGCAACAACGCGTGCAGCGCACCGACCAGACGGGTGGCAGGCAGGTACTCCATGAGCAGCGCGACGAACAGCACGACCACGACCACCCGCGCAGCATGCTCATAGGCGAGCACCACACCTTCGCGCGAAGGGCTGATGCTCGGCCAGTCGATGAATACGGCTTCGCCGGGGGTGAAACCGGCGAACAGGATAACGATCGCGATCAGGATGAAACGCACGCGCTTGACCAGGCGCTTGCCACGCACCGGCGCGCAGCACGCCGTCGCGATTGCGCTCGCGACGAGCACCGCAGTGAGCGCGGCAAGATCGAAAAATTGAAGGCTCGCAACGGCGAGCAGCCACAGAAAGACCAGCAGACCGGAATGCATGATGAAAAAAGATCAGCCGGCGGGACCTGCGTGGCAGGCGCCGCCGGCCGAATGGCGCACAACGATCATGCGAGCTTCTCGATCATGCGCTCGGCCGCCTCACGCTGCTCGGGCGATCCTTCCTTGAGGACTTCCTCTAGCAACTCGCGCGCCCCCTCCCGATCGCCCATTTCGTCATAGGCGCGGGCCAGTTCGAGTTTGGTATCCATCTCGCGCTGAACATCCTCCGCAGCGAAATCGGGCACCACGCCGACCGACTCGTCCTCCTGCGCCTGGTCCGCCGACGTCGGGGCGCTCGCCTGCAACTCGTCGAGATTCGGATCAACGGTAGACAGATCCATGTCGCCTTCCGACGACGCGTGCCCGACCTCATCGTCGGCCGGCGAACTCAGGTCGAGATCGAAATCGAGCACGTTGGCGTCGAACTCGGTCTTTTCCAGATCCATGTACGTCGACTCCTCGGTCGACGGCATCTCGTCTTCGGATGCGATCGGCGCGGCGTCGGGATCGATGTCGGACCCCGGCACGGCGGGAGGCTCCGCCGGCGTGTCGTCACCCAGGTCCAGATCGAACGCGAGCATGTTTTCATCATCGCTGCTCGTCGCGGTCGTATCGTCGGAATCGGCGGGAGCAACGGTCTCCGGCTCTTCGGCAACCGAGTCGAGATCGAAATCCAGCGACGCGAGTTCGTCTTGCTCCTCCGGCTCCGACAAGTCCTGCCCATCGGGCTGCACATCGAGTTCCGGCAAAGCTGCATCCGGTGCGTCGTCCGCCTTGCTCTCCTCCGCGATCGCTGCCGCCCCCACAGCCGCTGCCGCTGCGCCTCCAAGTGCGCCGCCGGCCGGTGGCACCGTGGTGCTGCCCGAACCGCCGTATAGCGGATTATCCGGGTCGATGCGTTGACCCATCACAACGGCCTTTTGCCAGTCCGCGCCCTCACCGCCGGTACGGCCAAACAGATCGGTCGCGATCGCCTCGAACTGCTTGCGGTCGCCACGCTGCTCATAAACTTCGAGAAGCTTCAGGTAGATCGCATGGCGCGACGCATCGACCTTGAGAGCGTCAAGCAAGATTTCCTCGGCCTGGGCATCCCGTCCGTAGGCCAGATAGACATCGGCCTCGGCGACAGGGTCGACGCCCTCATTGGCGTCGATCGCCGACAGGCCCGTCTGGCTGAAATCGGTGTCGAGTACGCTCGACGGACCGTTGGACGAAGTATCCGTATCGACGCGCTCGCCGGCAGGCACGCTCACTGCCGAAGGCGAGTCGCCATGCGGCTCCGCATAGGCCGGCGAGTCCATGAACTCGGCCTCCTCGCGCCGACGCCGTGCGATGCGGATGCCAAGCAGCGCCAGCAGGGCCAGCACCAGCGCACCCCCCGCGAGCAGCATCGGATTGGCGGCGAGCGATTCAAGCATCGAAGGCTGTGCCGCAACCGGAGTCGGCGGCGGCGCGGCCGGACGAGGTGCGGGTCGCCGACTTTCCTCGGCCGCAGGCGCATCGGAGGCAACCGAGGCGCCCTCGCGTTCGGCCTGCAGCCGGTTGTTCATCTCGAACGCGCGCTGCATGTCCCGGATCGTTGTCTCAAGCTCGGCGATGCGACTGTTCGCTTCGTCGAGCTGGCGCGAAATCGCGACCAGATCTTCCTCGGCCGCGACAGCACCCGGTGCTACCGGCGGAGGAATATCCGCCGCCGCAGGAGCGTCCGCCTGTGCGGGTGCCTGCGGAATCGGCGCGCCGGAAACCTGGACCTGATCGCGCGGACCTTCGCCGCGCACCACTTCCTCGACGCGAGGTTCGACCCGCCCCTCGCGCTGCGTCGAAGGCGTCGGTTCAGACGATGGGGGTCGTGAAGCTGCGGCACCCGCAACGCGCCTGCGGTAGGCCTCGAAGGCCCGGGCCTGGGCGCGCACTTGCTCTTGCGCCTCGATCACGCCGACCGCGGCAACGGCATCCTCGTCCGGGATGTCCAGTCGCGAATTGGCGAGCAGGCGATTGATGTTGCCGTCGGCAAAAGCGTTCTCGTTGGCGCGCAACAGTGCGATGAGCATCTGCTCAAGGTGCGCACCCTCCGGCATGTACTGCATCGCGATGCGATGCAGGGTCTCGCCATTGCGTACGCGATGCACACCGGAGAGGCCGCCGGCTACCGTCGGCTCCTGGGTTTGAGCCTGGGTCTGGCCACGCGCTGCAGCAACCGGTCGCCGCTCCACCGGATCGAGCAGCAAGGTGTACTCGCGCGTCACCCTGCCCGCAGACCAGCTCAGCTCAACCAGGATGTCGACAAAGGGTTCATTCACCGCGCGTCGACTGTTTACGCGCAGAACCGGCCGCGTCGAGGAGCGGTCGATCGTGATCTCGAGGTCCTGCATCAGGTTCGAGTACGGCAGGCCAGCTTCGCGGAAAATGTCCGGCCCCGGCACCAGCGCGGTCATGCCGTCCAGCTCGTCCGATGCGGCCTGAAGCTCGATCTCGGCTCGCAGTGGCTGCCCTAGGGCGCTGAAAACATTGATGCCGCCGAGTCCGGCGGCACCGACCCATGACGGGAGCGTCGCAGCGATAGCGGCTGCGAGGACAGATACCCTGAGCGATTTGTTCATAGCGATCGTCGTGTTCAAGCGCCCGGTAGGACGGAAAGTGGCCTCAGGCCCGGACACGCGGACACGACTACTCGCCCCGCATGTTCAGCGCAATCTAGCATCTTCTTTAACTTCACGCAGCAACTTGCACTTTCAATTGGCATTTTGATACGCGAATGCAGACTGGAACGCAACACGCGGGCGCCCAGCCGATGCGACGTGTGTCGCATTGACGACACGCCGCGCCGGCCACTCAGCGTCCGAGCAAAATGCCGAGCATGCGGCGCAGCGGCTCGGCCGCGCCCCACAGCAACTGATCGCCAACGGTAAAGGCACTCAGATACTCCGGCCCCATCGCCATCTTGTGCAAACGCCCGACGGGGACCGACAGCGTGCCGGTGACCGCCGCTGGCGTGAGCGCGCGCTCGGTGGCTTCGCGCTCGTTCGGAACGACCTTGACCCAGTCGTTGGCCTCGCCGAGGATCCGCTCGATCTCAGCCATCGGCACGTCACGCTTGAGCTTGATCGTGAGCGCCTGTGCATGACAGCGCATCGCACCGATGCGTACGCACACGCCGTCAATGGGCACGCTGCCCGGGCTGCGGAAGGGGGGACGGCCGAGAATCTTGTTGCACTCGGCGCCACCCTTCCACTCTTCCTTGGACTGCCCGTGCTCGACCGGCACGTCGATCCACGGGATCAGGCTGCCGGCGAGCGCCGCACCGCGGAAGTTCTGCACCGGAAATTCGGACGAACGCATTGTCTCGATGACTTTGCGGTCGATGTCGAGGATCGCCGAACGCGGATCGGCCAGTTCGTCGGCCACGGCGTCACGCAGCATGCCCATCTGCGTGATCAGGTCACGCATGTTCTGCGCACCCGCCCCCGAGGCCGCCTGATAGGTCATGGCCGAGATCCACTCGACCAGATCGGCACGCAGCAGCCCGCCCAGGCCCATGAGCATCAGCGATACCGTGCAGTTGCCACCGACCCAGTTGCGATTGCCCTTGTTCAGTGCCACGTCAATGACGTCGCGGTTGACCGGGTCAAGCACGATCACCGCGTCGTCGGCCATGCGCAAGGTGCTGGCCGCGTCGACCCAGTGTCCGTTCCAGCCACTCGCGCGCAGCTTCTCGAAGACTTCCTTGGTGTAATCGCCACCCTGGCAGCTAACGACGATGTCGCAAGCGGCCAGCGCATCGATGTCGGAGGCGTCCTGCAGGGTGCCGCCTGCCTTGCCGCCGAATGCCGGCGCCTTGCCGCCGGCATTCGAAGTCGAGAAATACACCGGTTCGATGTGGGCGAAATCACCCTCTTCTTCCATGCGCTGCATCAGCACGGAACCCACCATGCCGCGCCAGCCGACCAGTCCAACCTTGTTCATTTCACTTCCCCTGCTTTGTCGTTTCGCCCTGGATCACAGGGCCGCGAGGACGGCGTCGCCCATCTGCGTGGTACCGACACGCTTGAGCCCCGGCTCGTGGATGTCTGCGGTGCGATAACCCTGCGAGAGCACCTTCTGCACCGCGTTCTCGATGCGCTGCGCGGGCTCGTCGAGGGCGAAGGTGTAGCGCAGCATCATCGCCGCCGACAGGATGGTCGCCAGCGGGTTCGCCAGCCCCTTGCCGGCGATGTCTGGTGCCGAGCCGTGCGAGGGCTCGTACATGCCCTTGCTGTTCTCATCAAGCGAAGCCGACGGCAGCATGCCGATCGAGCCGGTGAGCATCGCGGCCTCGTCGGACAGGATGTCGCCAAACATGTTGCCGGTGACGATCACGTCGAACTGCTTGGGATTGCGCACCAGCTGCATCGCCGCATTGTCGACGAGCATGTGGGACAGTTCGACATCCGGGTACTCGGGCTCGAGTTCGATCATCACGTCGCGCCATAGCTGCGAGGTCTCGAGCACGTTCATCTTGTCGACCGAGCACAGGCGCTTGTTGCGCTTGCGCGCGGCCTCGAAGGCGACGCGGCCGATGCGGCGGATCTCGCTCTCCGAGTAGTGCATGGTATTGAAGCCAAAGCGCTCGCCGTCACGCATCTCGATCGCGCGCGGCTGACCGAAGTAGATGTCGCCCGTCAGTTCGCGCACGATCAGGATGTCCAGGCCGGCAACGATGTCCGGCTTGAGCGAGGAGGCGTTGGCGAGTTCGGCATAGAGGATCGCCGGACGGAAATTGGCGAACAGGTTGAGATCCTTGCGGATGCGCAACAGACCGCGCTCAGGACGCTGCTCGCGCGGATTGGCGTCCCATTTGGGACCGCCGACGGCGCCCAGCAGGATCGCATCGGCCTCGCGCACGAGTTTCTGCGACGCCTCGGGCAGCGGATCGCCCGAGGCGTCCACCGCGCAGCCGCCCACCAGGGCTTCCTCGAACTCCATCTTCAGGTCCAGCGCCTTGAGCACGCGGACCGCCTCAGCCATGATCTCCGGGCCGATACCGTCGCCCGGGGCAATGCAGATCTTCATCGGGGTGCTTCTCCAGTCGTCCCGAGCCGGCTCACGGCTCAGGAAAAGTAATACGGATGCTCGGCGCGTCGACGCGCCTCGAAGGCCTTGATCTCGTCGCCATGGAGCAGGGTCAGCCCGATATCATCCCAGCCGTTGAGCAGGCACTCCTTGCGGAAGGCATCGACCTCGAAGGTGATCCTTGTCCCGTCGGGACGGGTCACCGTCTGGGCGGCCAGGTCAATCAGCAGCCGATAGCCTGCGGTGGCCTCGCACTCGCGGAACAGCTCATCGACCGTTTGCACTGGCAACACGATCGGCAACAGCCCGTTCTTGAAGCTGTTGTTGAAGAAGATCTCGGCAAAGCTCGGGGCGATGATCACCCGGAAGCCGTAATCCTCAAGGGCCCAGGGAGCATGCTCGCGCGAACTGCCGCAGCCGAAGTTCTCACGCGCCAGCAGGATTTGCGCACCTTCATAGCGCGGCTGGTTGAGCACGAAGTCCGGGTTCTTCGGTCGTGCGCTGGAATCCTGGCCGGGCTGGCCGACATCGAGGTAGCGCCATTCGTCGAACAAGTTCGGCCCGAAGCCGGTGCGCTTGATCGACTTCAGAAACTGTTTCGGAATGATCGCATCGGTGTCGACGTTCGCCCGGTCCAGGGGAGCGACGAGACCATTGAGGGTCTCGAATTGCTTCATCACTTGGCCGACTTCTGGATGGCCTCGCCACCTTTCTCGATGTCCTTGCCGGCACCTTCCATGGTGTTGCAACCGGCGACCAGCAGGCCTGCGGCGAGAATCAGAGCGATCATTTTGAATTTCTTCTGCATGGCAATCTCCTTTTCAGTTCATGTTGCGTACATCGACAAAATGCCCGGTCACGGCCGCGGCTGCGGCCATCGCGGGACTCACGAGATGGGTCCGTCCTCCAGCTCCCTGACGGCCCTCGAAATTGCGGTTCGAGGTGGACGCGCAACGCTCGCCCGGCTCCAGCCGGTCGGCGTTCATCGCCAGACACATCGAACAACCCGGTTCGCGCCACTCGAAACCGGCGTCAAGAAAGATCCGGTCCAACCCTTCCTTTTCGGCCTGAACCTTGACCAGCCCCGAACCCGGCACGACGAGTACACGGCGCACATTATCGGCCTTGCGCCGACCCTTCACCACTGCGGCGGCTTCGCGCAAATCCTCGATGCGCGAGTTGGTACAGGAACCGATAAAGACTTGATCGAGCTCGATTCGGGTCATCGGGGTATTCGGGGTCAGCCCCATGTACTTGAGCGCGCGTTCGGTACTTTCGCGACGAACCGGATCGCTGATGGTCGCGGGGTCGGGCACGAATCCGCCGATCTCGGTCACCATTTCGGGTGAAGTACCCCAGGTGACCTGCGGCTCGATGGTGGCAGCGTCGAGTTCGACGACCCGGTCGAAAACCGCGTCGTCATCCGAATGCAGCGTGCGCCAGTAGGCCACGGCCTTGTCCCAATCCTCGCCATTCGGAGCGAATGGGCGACCCTCGACATAATCGATCGTGGTCTGATCCACCGCCACCATGCCGGCGCGTGCGCCTGCCTCGATGGCCATGTTGCAGATCGTCATGCGCCCTTCCATCGACAGCGCGCGAATCGCGCTGCCGCCGAACTCGATCGCGTAGCCCGTACCGCCGGCCGTTCCGATCTTGCCGATGATCGCCAACACGATGTCCTTGGCGGTCACACCACGCGGCAATTCGCCGTCGACCCGCACCAGCATGCTCTTCGACTTCTTCTGCAGCAGGCACTGCGTGGCCAGCACGTGTTCCACTTCCGATGTGCCGATGCCGTGCGCGAGGCAGCCGAAGGCGCCATGCGTGGAGGTGTGCGAGTCGCCGCACACCACGGTCATGCCTGGCAGGGTCGCACCGTTCTCCGGGCCGATCACGTGCACGATGCCCTGGCGATCGTCGCGGAACGGGAAGTAAGCGAGCGCACCAACCTCGCGGATGTTGGCGTCGAGCGTCTCGACCTGCTGGCGCGAGACGGGATCCTTGATGCCTTCATCCCAGTGATCGGTTGGCGTGTTGTGATCGGCCGTGGCGACAATCGAGTGCACGCGCCAAGGCTTGCGCTGCGCGAGCTTGAGCCCCTCGAAGGCCTGCGGGCTGGTGACCTCGTGCACGAGATGGCGATCGATGTAGATCAGCGCCGTGCCGTTGTCCTCCTGCCTAACCAGGTGAGCGTCCCACAGTTTGTCGTACAAGGTGCGCGGTTTCATGCGTGCTTTTCCAGCGGGAAAAAGTCCCTGATTATTTCACATGCCGCGACGACAGGCCAAATCCGCCGTGCGCGGCGTTTCAACGTCGTGCCTGCTGATACAGAGGCATTACGCGCTCGCTGGCCCGCCGCAGTTCGAGTTGGCGCTCGTCGTGCGCAGGGTGGGTCGACAACCACTTTGGCGGACCGCCGGACGAGCGCGACGACATCTTGTCCCACAGGCTGACGGCTGCACGCGGATCGTAGCCGGCGCGCGCGGCCAATTCCACGCCGATGCGGTCGGACTCGGTCTCGTGCAGGCGCGAATGCGGCAGTTCGAAGGTCACCCGTGCGACCTGCCCCATCAGATTGGTACCGGTCTGCCCTGCCCCGAGGACCGCGCCGGCGAGCGACACACCGATGCCGGTGGCCATCGAGCGCGACACGCGCTCACGCGCATGCTCGCGCAAGGCATGGGCAATCTCGTGCCCCATCACTGCGGCGATCTCGTCATCGCTCAGTTCAAGCTGTTCGATCAGGCCCGAGTAGATGGCCATCTTGCCACCCGCCATGCACCAGGCGTTGAGCTGGTCGGAGCGGATCACGTTGATCTCCCAGGGCCACGCGGCCGCATCGGGTCGAAAGCTGTCGACCTGGGCGACGAGCCGGTTCGTGATCGTGCGCACGCGCTCAAGCTGGCGCGCGTCGCGATTGAGCACACCCTGCTCTCGCGCCTCGGCCATTACTTCCGCGTACTGCTTGGCCGAGGCCTGCTCGACCTCCTCGGCGGAGACCAGCATCAACTGGTTGCGCTCGACGCCGACCTCGCCGCTACCGGTCGTCTGTACGCTCTGGCAGGCGGCCAGCGAAAGTGCAGCCAGCGCAGCAACCAGCCGTCCCGAACGCGAAGGCTTCATTCCTGTTTCTCCTCATGCATTGCAGCCGACGACGCACGCCAACCGCTCATCAACCAGATCAGCCCGATCAACGCGAAGAACGAACTCGACGTGAAGGTCCAGGCCGCCCCGATAGTGTCCCAGCTCACCCCGCCAAGCAAGCCACCGAGCATGCCTCCGGCGCCAAAGGATAGGCTGCCATAGAGCGCCTGGCCATGTGCCTGCAGACGCCCGGGGAACCAGCGCGCAATCATCGCAATCGCTGCCGCATGATAGGCGCCGAAGGTCACACCGTGCAGCAATTGTCCGATCAGCAGCAGCGCGAAACTGTCTGCACCCCAACCGATCAGGATGAAACGCAACACTGCCGCGGCGAACGAGAACACCAGGATGGCACGCATGCCGAAACGTTGGGCCAGCGCCGGCATGATCAGGAACACGCCGATCTCGGCGATCACGCCCAGCGCCCACATCCAGCCGATGACCGCCTTGCCGTAGCCGTGATCGGCCAGATGGATCGAGTAGAACACGTACCAGGCTCCGTGCGCCGCCGCCATGAAGAAGCACGCGCCGAGCAGCGAGATGACCTCCGGCCGGCGCAATGTCTCGCCCAGTCGCGCGCGACCGCGCACGGCCGTATGGGCCGCGGCCTCTGGCAGGAAGAAGGCGCAGACGACAATGCCGATCAGCACCAGCGCGATGATCACCAGGACCCGGTCGATCGCGACGAAATCGAGCAGATACCCCAGGCCGACCACCGCGACGATGAAACCGAGCGAACCCCACAGACGGATGCGACCGTAGCGATGACCGAGTGCTCCGAGGTGCGCGAAGGTGAGACTCTCGACGAGCGGCAGCGCGGCGCTCCAGAAGAAGGCCATCAGCACCATCGCGAGAAACATGCCGGCAAAGCTGGTCGTGAAGAAGAACAGGCAGAAGCCGGCCAGACTCACGATGGCCGAGGCGCGCACGATGGGCACACGCAGGCCGGTGCGTTCGGCGAGCCACCCCCAAAGACCCGGGGCGAGCACTCGCATGACCTGCATCACCGACATCAGCACCGCGATGTCGGTCGCGCCGTAGTCGAGCGATTGCAGATACAGCGTGAAGTACGGCGAAAATGCGCCGACGAAGCCGAAATAGAAGAAATAGTAGGTGGACAGCCGCCAGTACGGGAACATGGTCCGTCCCGCGCCGGACGTCGCCCCTGTGGCGAGGCTGGCCCGACGCTCAAAGCGTGTGAATCAATCTTTGGGCGGCGGCGGCGTCTGCTGCCCAGCGGGCGCGAGCCGCGGCACGATCGGCGTGCTCGTTCGCACGTCGGCGCACTGCGCACGATGGCGCAGCGCGTGATCCATCAGCACCAGCGCCAGCATCGCTTCGGCGATCGGCGTCGCGCGAATGCCTACGCACGGGTCGTGGCGACCGTGGGTGTTGACCACGACTGCATTGCCCTGCTTGTCGATCGAGCGTCGGTCCAGGCGGATGCTCGAGGTCGGCTTGATCGCGATGCTCACGAGGATGTCCTGCCCGGTACTCAGGCCGCCGAGCACGCCGCCGGCGTTGTTCGACAGGAAGCCCTCGGGGGTGATCTCGTCGGAATGCTCTGTGCCGCGTTGCGCAACCGAGGCGAAGCCTGAGCCGATCTCCACACCCTTGACTGCATTGATGTTCATCATCGCATAGGCAATGTCTGCATCGAGACGGTCATAAACGGGTTCACCCCAGCCCACCGGCAGGCCCGTGGCCACGGCATTGATACGCGCGCCGACCGAGTCGCCGGACTTGCGCAGCCCGTCCATGAATTCCTCAAGCTGCGGCACGATGCCGGCGTTGGGCGCGAAGAACGGATTGCAGTCGACTTCCGCCCAGTCCTCGAAGGCGATATCGATGGGTCCCAACGCAGCCATGTAGCCGCGAATCACGACGCCGTGGCGCTCGCGCAGCCACTTCCTGGCGATCGCCCCGGCCGCGACGCGCACCGCCGTCTCCCGCGCCGAAGAGCGCCCGCCACCGCGATGGTCGCGAATGCCGTACTTCTGCCAGTAGGGATAGTCGGCGTGGCCCGGACGGAAGGTCTCGGCGATGTTGCCGTAGTCCTTGGAACGCTGGTCCTGGTTGCGGATGAGCAGCGAAATCGGTGTACCTGTCGTAACCCCCTCAAAGACCCCGGACAGAATCTCGACCTCGTCGCTCTCGCGTCTCTGCGTCACGTGACGCGAGGTGCCTGGCTTGCGCCGATCAAGCTCGCGCTGGATGTCTTCGGCGGAGATCGCCAACCCGGGCGGACATCCGTCGACGACACAACCGATGGCCGGGCCATGCGACTCGCCGAACGAAGTAACGCTGAAAAGCTTGCCTTGGGTATTGCCGGACATGGGGAAACTCGCGCGCAGGCTGTCGTTTCGAGGCTGCGGATTCTAGCACGCGCGCCCGCTTCAGCCTTCGTCGCGCAATGTCCGGCGCAGGATCTTGCCGACGTTGGTCTTGGGCAGCGAATCGCGAAACTCCACCCGGTGCGGAACCTTGTAGGCCGTCAGGCTCTCGCGACAGTGAGCGATCAGCGCCTCCTCGGTCAGCGTGAGCTCGCGCCGCACGACGAAGACCTTGACCAGTTCGCCGCTGCGCTCATCGGGCATGCCAACCGCTGCCGCCTCGAGCACTTGCGGATGCGCGACGAGCACATCCTCGATCTCGTTGGGGAAGACGTTGAAACCGGACACGTTGATCATGTCCTTCTTTCGATCGACGATGGTCAGGTAGCCACGCTCGTTGATCGTGGCGATGTCGCCCGAGCGGAAGAAACCGTCCGCCGTGAAGGCGGCAGCCGTTTCCTCTGGCCTCTGCCAGTATTCGCGCATCACCTGCGGTCCGCGGATGCACAGCTCGCCCGGCTCTCCCGACGGCACCTCGTTGTCGTCGTCGTCGCGAATGGAGACATCCGTCGATGGCAGCGGCAGGCCGATCGAATGATTGTAGTGGCCCACATCGAGCGGGTTGATGCTCACCGCCGGCGAGGTCTCGGTCAGACCGTAGGCTTCGGTCAGGGCATTTCCGGTGGCTACCTGCCAGCGCTCGGCAACCCTGCGCTGCACCGCCATACCGCCACCGAGCGTGATCTTGAGCGACGAGAAATCGAGATTCGCGAAGTCAGGGTGGTCGAGCAGCGCATTGAACAGCGTATTGACGCCGGTGATCGCAGTAAACCGATGACGACCGAGTTCCTTGACGAATCCGGGAATGTCGCGCGGATTGGTGATCAACAGATTGGTCGCGCCGAGGCTGCCGAACATCAGGCAGTTCGCCGTCAGCGAGAAGATATGGTAGAGCGGCAGCGCGGTGACAATGAGTTCCTTGCCCTCCTCCACGCAAGGCCGGATCCAGGCATGCGCCTGCGCCAGATTTGCGCAGATGTTGGCGTGCGTGAGCACCGCACCCTTGGCGCGTCCGGTCGTTCCGCCCGTGTACTGCAGGAAGGCAATGTCGTCGGGCGCGGGCGAGACTGACTCGCAAGTGCGCTGCGCGCCACGCGTAAGTGCGTCGCGAAAACGCACATGGCCCTCGAGCCTCCACGCGGGCACCATCCTTCGCACGTGGCGTACCACGAAGTTGACGAGCCAGCCCTTGGGAGCGCCGAGCAGGTCACCCAGACCCGTGACTACAATATTGCGCGGGACGGCGTTACCGAGCTTTTCGACCGTATGGGCGAAATTCTCCAGCACGACAAGCGTGTCGGCGCCCGAATCGACAAGTTGATGCTCGAGCTCACGAGCGGTATAGAGCGGATTGACGTTGACGACAGTGCAGCCCGCGCGCAGCGCACCGAACAAGGCAACGGGATACTGCAGCACGTTTGGCATCATCAGCGCCACGCGCGCACCGCGCTCGAGCCCGAAATCCGAACGCAGGAAGGCGGCAAAATGCAGCGACAGGCGGTCCAGGTCAGCGTAGGACAGACTGCGCCCCATGCAGACATAGGCCGGTCGTTCGGCGAAACGCCGCACCGAATCCTCGATGACCTCGATCAGGTTCGCGTATTCGGGCTCGATCTCGGCGGGTACGCCCGGCGGGTAGCTGCGCAACCAGATCCGCTCCATCGCTTCGCTCCGTCAGCCTTTAGCGGGCGGCCTGGATTTCAGCGTTCGAGTTCGCCCAGCTTGTCCTTGACCTGCGCCCACTCGTCGGCATCCTCAAGCGCGTCCTTGCGCTCCACGATGGCAGGCCACTGCTTGGCAAGTTCGGCGTTGAGTTCGGTGAAGTGCTGCTGATCTTCAGGCACATCGTCCTCGGCGAAGATCGCCTCGACCGGGCATTCGGCAACGCACAGCGTGCAATCGATACACTCATCCGGATCGATCACGAGAAAGTTAGGCCCCTCGCGAAAACAGTCCACCGGGCACACGTCGACACAGTCGGTGTATTTGCAGCGGATGCAGGATTCGGTCACAACATAGGTCATGGAAAGAGTTCTCCGGGAGTGGTTCAGGACGTAGCGTTTCGTCCGCAGTGCCCGACAATATAGCCGACGAGAAGGGGTTTTCGCCACGTTCGCGGCACCATACCAACTTTGCGCAGGGGAAAACCTTGACGCAACGCACGGCATGGCATAAGTTTCGGCATCATCCGGTTTATCTCCGAACACCCCCGACTTCTACCTGCCGCGTGCGCCGCGCGCGGCACGGTCGCACACGAAACACATTCACGTCCGTAGATCCACTCACGCGAGGAACCATGAGCGAACACATTCATCACGTCACCGACAGCAACTTCGACGCCGAAGTCCTGCAGGAACCTCTTCCGGTTCTGGTGGATTACTGGGCGGAATGGTGCGGACCGTGCAAGATGATCGCTCCGATCCTCGACGATATTGCCGGCGAGTACTCCGGCAAGCTCAAGATCGCCAAAATCAACATTGACGACAACCAGGACACGCCGGCCAAATTCGGTGTTCGCGGCATTCCCACCCTGATGCTGTTCAAGGGTGGCAACGTCGAGGCGACCAAAGTCGGCGCGCTGTCCAAATCCCAACTGACGGCTTTCATCGACAGCAACCTCTGATTCCCCATGCGGGCGCCCTGCCGGGCGCTCCCCGCCTGTCGCCGGGCAACCGCCGGGCGACACCGAGATTCGTCTCCGTCTCCCCACCGATCACTCATTCACCTGAAGCGCGACCGCGCACATACCTGCCATGCATCTATCGGAGCTCAAAGCCCTCCACGTCAGCCAACTGCTCGAAATGGCCACCACCAATGGCATCGACGGCGCAAATCGGCTGAAGAAACAGGAACTCGTATTCGCACTGCTGAAAAACCGGGCCAAGAAGGGCGAGCCGATCTTCGGTGACGGCGCGCTCGAGGTGTTGCCGGACGGCTTTGGCTTCCTGCGCTCACCCGACACTTCGTACCTGGCCGGGACCGACGACATCTACGTGTCGCCCTCCCAGATTCGCCGTTTCAACCTGCACACCGGCGACACCATCGAAGGCGAGATCCGCACGCCCAAGGATGGCGAGCGTTACTTCGCGATGGTCAAGCTCGACAAGATCAACGGGGAGCCACCCGAGAACTGCAAGCACAAGATCCTGTTCGAGAACCTCACGCCGCTGCACCCCAACGAGTGCCTGAAACTCGAACGTGACATACGCAGCGAAGAGAACATCACCGGCCGCGTGATCGACATGATCGCGCCGATCGGCAAAGGGCAGCGCGGGTTGGTCGTCTCGTCGCCCAAAAGCGGCAAGACGGTGATGCTGCAGCATATCGCCCACGCCATCATCACCAACCATCCGGACATCACCGTCATCGTTCTGTTGATCGACGAGCGTCCGGAGGAAGTCACCGAGATGCAGCGCTCGGTGCGGGGAGAGGTCGTCGCCTCGACCTTTGACGAGCCCGCCTCGCGTCACGTACAGGTCGCCGAAATGGTCATCGAGAAGGCCAAGCGCCTGACCGAGCACAAGAAGGACGTCGTGATCCTGCTCGACTCCCTGACCCGACTGGCACGCGCATACAACACCGTCGTACCCGCCTCCGGCAAGGTACTCACCGGTGGTGTCGACGCCAACGCGTTGCAGAAACCCAAGCGTTTTTTCGGCGCCGCGCGCAACATCGAGGAAGGTGGCAGCCTGACGATCATCGCCACCGCGCTGATCGACACCGGCAGCCGCATGGACGACGTGATCTACGAGGAGTTCAAGGGCACCGGCAACATGGAATTGCACCTTGACCGGCGCATGGCCGAGAAGCGGGTCTATCCTGCGATCAACGTCAATCGCTCGGGCACGCGACGCGAAGAGTTGCTGATGAAGCCGGACATCCTCCAGAAGGTCTGGATCCTGCGCAAGCTGCTCTACGGCATGGACGACATGGACGCGATGGAATTTCTGCTGGACAAGGTCAAGGCGACGAAGAACAACGCGGAGTTCTTCGACGCGATGCGACGCGGCTGACGCTGCGGCGGGCCTGGTGGTCCGCAACTCTCACCGGAGCGGACGAATCATGAGTACTCTGCGATGGTTCAAGGATCAATCCGGCGTGGTCGTGGCTGTAACGGTACTCGTCGGACTCGCCGTACTGGTCATGTCATTCTGGCTGCTGTTCAGCATCGTCCGCCCGGCACCTCCGCGCAGCGTGACGATGATGACCGGGACCCCCGGCGGCGGGTACGCGATGTTCGCCGAACGCTATCGGGCAGCCCTGGAGCGCGAAGGCGTAGAACTCGTGCTGCGCCCGTCCTCCGGATCGGTCGAGAACCTTCGCGCGCTCAAGACCGACCCCGATGTCGACGTCGCCTTCATTCAGAGCGGCATCGCGCACGAGCCCGATTCGACTGACCTGGTCTCTCTTGGCAGCATGTATTTCGAACCGGCGTGGATCTTCCACCGGCTCGACACCCCGCTGAACCGACTCTCGGACCTCAAGGACCGACGCGTCGCGCTCGGCGAACCGGGAAGTGGCACCCACTTGCTTTCGCTGCAGATGCTTTCCGCGAGCGGAATCGCCCTCAACCAGGAGGGGCTGACGACAATAGGCGGCGAGGAAGCCGCATCCGCATTGCTCGACGCTCGCATCGACGCCCTCTTCGTGATCTCAGGCGCAGAAAGCCCCGTCGTTCGCAAACTGCTCCACGCCCCCGGCATCCAGCTTGCTGAACTGGTTCATACTCCGGCCTACGCCCGCCGCATGCCTCATCTGGAAACAGTGGTCCTGCCGGCCGGATCGATCGATCTCGTGGACATCAGCCCCCCGCGCGATGTCTCACTGCTTGGCGCAACGGCCAATCTCGTCGCACGCACCGACCTTCACCCTGCAATCGTTAGCCTGCTTCTGCAAGCCGCGCGCGACATCCATGGCGGGCCGGGACTATTCCAGCGCGCCGGGGAGTACCCGGTACTGCTTGGACGCGATCTTCCACCAAGCAACGTAGCGCAACGCCTCTACGACGCCGGCCCGCCCTTCCTGCAGCGCTATCTTCCGTTCTGGCTAGCGATCCTTGTGGACCGTCTCCTTGTCGCCGTGCTACCGCTCGTCGCGATCATGATCCCGCTCATGCGCATTCTGCCCGCCGTCTATTCCTGGCGAATGCGCTCTCGCATCTATCGGTGGTACGGCGAACTGAAGTTTCTCGAACGCCGGATTGGCGCAGATGCATCAGACGCTCAGATCGACGAGTACATTGAACAGCTCGACCGCATCGAAGAGCGTGCCAATCATCGAAGGATTCCACTGTCGTACAACAATGAACTCTATACCTTGCGTGAACACATCCAGCTCGTTCGCACCAGATTGCAGCATCTGAAAGACGCTCACGCACGCGCCCAGCCAGCATCACAGTGAAGACAAACAATGACGTATCGCCAGACGCAAAAAAGCCGCTGAATCTATTGTAGATTCAGCGGCTTTTTAATGGGTTA
>CAXBIS010000002.1:0-266389 GCA_963975885.1 uncultured Azoarcus sp. | reverse complement strand
ACACCGACATCATCACGTTGATCGGCATCGACTTCGACGAGAACACGGTGTGGGGGCAGTTGACGATTCTGGAACTGAAGCTGCTGATCCACCTCGCGCTGCGGCAGCTCGAAGAAGCCCACGATCTGGTGGGTGCCTTCCTGCAGTACAACGAAAACACGCTCGAACGCGGCCTGTTCTACCAGGCCCTGAATGTGGTGCTCGAGGTCGTGCTGGACGACGAGCTGGAACTGGACGACTTTGAAGCCAACTTCCGCCGCATGTTCGGAGACGAGAAGATGGATGCGGCGATGGGCTCGGTGGACGGCAGCGTGCGCTTCTTCGGCCTGACCCCCACCAGCATGAAACTGGAAGGGCTGGACCGGCACCAGCGCCGGATCGACAGCTACAGGAAACTGCACGTGGCAAGAGCGAAGCGTGCGGCCATGGCCGGCTAGGGGAGACGCGAGGTTTCTCCGCCTTCAGTCGCACTCGGCGTTGGCGTGCGGGACCGACCGCAGCCTCAACCCTTGTCTTCGCCAGCCAGCTTCAGATAGCCGTCGCGCGTCTGCGGCAATTTCATGCCGAGCACGCGCGAGGCGATCTGCGTGCGCAGGATCTGCGCCGTGCCGCCGGCGATGGTGAACATGCGCGCGTCGCGCACGTGGCGTTCCATCGGCTGGTCGCGGCCGTAGCCGCTCGAGCCGAAGAACTGCAGGGCGTCGTTGGTGACCTTGTTGGCGGTTTCGGCGGCGAACAGCTTGGCGCGCGCGGCGCGGTCCAGATCGGGAAACTCTTCGCCGCTGGTCGCGGCGTCGTGCAGCATCAGGCGTGCGGCTTCGAGCTGCGTCGACATGTCGGCCACCATCCACTGCAGGCCCTGGAATTCGGCGATGGGGCGGCCGAACTGCTCGCGCCGCTTGAGGTATTCCACGCCTTCCTCGAAAGCCCCCTGGGCGATGCCCAGCGCCACCGTGCCGGCGCCGACGCGCTGCGCGTTGTAGGCCGTCATCAGCGAGGCGAAGCCGCGCTTGAGGCCGCCGGGCGGCACCACCATCATCGACTTGTGCACCGCCAGATCGCGGAATTCGAGGTAGGTCTCGGGAATGCCGCGCACGCCCATCGCGTAGAGGCGCCGGCCCACGACCAGGCCTTCGGGCTCGTCGCCGTCGCGCACGCAGATGAAGGCGCCGATGCCCTGTTCCACGCCGTCATCGAACACGCGCGCGAAGATCAGATGCAGGCGTGACACGCCACCGCCGGTGATCCAGTATTTTTCGCCGTTGAGGATGTAGTGATCCCCCTTGCGGTCGGCGCGGGTGCTCATCTGGCTCGCCGCGCTGCCGGCATTGGGTTCGGTGATACAGATCGCCGGCTTGTCGCCTTCGAGCACCAGCGCGGCGGCGAGTTTGGCCTGCTCGTCGCTGCCGTAACGCACGATGGCGCCGATTGCCCCCATGTTGGTCTCGACCGTGATGCGGCCCATCGTCGCGCAGGCCTTGGCCATTTCCTCGACCACGATCACCGCGTCCAGATACGAACGACCCTGTCCGCCGAGCGCGCGCGGCAGCGTCATGCCGACGAAGCCCGCGTCGCGCAGCCGGGCGATGTTGGCCCAGGGGTATTCCTCGGTCCGGTCGGTCGCGGCCGCGGTGGTTGCAAAGCAGCCCTGGGCAAGTTCGCGTGCGCGTGCCTGCAGGTCGAGCTGGTCGGGGGTCAGGGTGGTCATCGGAATCTCCTCACGGTTGCTCGGGCCGAGCTTACGCCGCGTGCGCGGGGATCGGAGTTGTGTTTTTCACGTACTGGCGCGCGGGGCGTCCGTCGTCATCGGAGGATATGGCAATTGCATTATCGTCTGTGCGGTGCTAGACCGGATTGATCGCAGTGATCGCAGGGCCGGCGAAGCGGAGGACGAACGATGGCGAATCTGGTGGTGTGCGCGGACGGCACCTGGAACCGTCCGGAAGAGAATCTGGACGAGGATCATCCGACCAACGTGTTGCGCCTGGCGCGGGCGGTCAGCCCGCTGGCCGATGGCGTAAAGCAGCACGTGTTCTACGACTGGGGGCTGGGCTCGTATCACGACAGCGCGATTGCTGGCGCGACGGGGCGCGGCATCCACAAGAACATCCTCGACGGTTACCGCTACATCGTGCAGAACTACGACGAGGACGACCGCATCTTCCTGTTCGGCTTCAGCCGCGGCGCCTACACGGTGCGGGCGCTGTGCGGGCTGATCAACAACTGCGGCATCGTGCGCCGGCCAGATGCGCGGCTGATCGCGCAGGCCTGGCACATCTACAAGAATCCGAAGGTGGATTTCCACCCCAGCGGCAAGGCCGCGGTGAAGTTTCGTGACGACCACAGCCATGCGTCGCGGGCTGTGCATTTCGTCGGCGTGTGGGACACGGTCGGGGCGCTGGGCATTCCGGTTTCGCTGATGGGCTGGTTCGATGGCCACGACGAGTTCTACGACACCAAGATGGGTGCGAACGTGGCGTTCGCACGCCATGCGCTGTCCATCGACGAGAAGCGTCGGGACTTCGAGCCGACGATCTGGACGCCGCGGCCCGAGGTCGACCTGAAGCAGGTCTGGTTTGCCGGCGTGCACTCGGACGTGGGCGGCTCCTATCCGCCGGACAAGGACAACGGCTGCATCGCCGCCGACGTGCCGCTGGGCTGGATGCTGGACGGGGCGGAAGCTGCCGGACTGGCGACCGAGGCCTATCTGCGCGCGTCGCTTACCGACGGGGTGCGCGGCTGCACGCACAACTCCCGCCGCCACGTGCATCGCTTCAAGCGCCCGCGCGAGCGCGAGCTGATCGTTCCCGACAAGCCGACACGCATCCACCCGAGCGTGCGCGTGCGTTACGAGGCGGATGCGGGCTATCGCCCGCCCCAGTTGAAGAAGCTCGTGGAAGAGCAGGGCTGGGACGCGCTCGACGTCGGGGCGTGAAGGTCCGGCCCGTGCGTCAGCCCCGCGTCTCGCCGGCCAGCCGCAGATAGCCGTCGTCGGTCGTGGCGGGCACGCTCGGCGCATCCCACGAACCGCCCATCGCGCGGATCAGGCCGACCACGGAGCGGGCGCGCTCGGCGTCGATCTGCACGGCGACGCGTTGCTGCTGCAACACGTTGCGTTCGGCCTCGATCACGTCGAGGTAGCCGACATCGCCTTCGCGGTACTGGATGCGTGACAGGGCGGCGGCGCGGCGGGCGGCGGTGACGGCCTCGTTCTGCGCGGCGGTGCGGCGGCCGAGCAGGTCGAGGCTGGCGAGGTGGTCCTCGACCTCGCGGAAGGCGGTGAGCACGGTCTGGCGGTAGTTGGCGACTTCCTCTTCCCATTCGGCGCGGCTGCGCTCGAGGTTGGCCTGGCGGCGGCCGCCGTCGAAGATTGGCAGCGAGGCGATGGTGCCGGCCACGGGGCCGAGCACGAAGGCGCGGCTGGACCAGTCGAGCAGGTCGCCCAGGCTGGCGGACTCGTAACCGGCCGAGCCGGTGAGCACCAGGCTGGGATAGAAGGCCGCGCGCGCGGCACCGATGCGCGCGTTGGCCGCGGCCATGGCGCGTTCGGCCGCGGCGATGTCGGGACGTCGTTCGAGCAGCTCGGACGGCACGCCGGCCGGCACGCGCACCGCGACGCGCAGCAGCGGGTCGGGGGCGAGCGTGAACTCGGCCGGGGCCTTGCCCAGCAGCAGGGCCAGCGCGTGCTCGGCCAGCGTGCGGCGGCGTGCGACGGCCAGCGATTCCGACTGCGCGGTGGCCAGTTCGGTGCGGCTTCGGGCGACGTCGAGCTCGCTCGTGAACCCTTCCTCGAAGCGGCGCTCCATCAGGTGCAGGGCCTCGGCGCGCAGGTCCACCGCGTTGGCGTACAACGCCTGTTCGGCATCGAGTTCGCGGATCGTCAGCCAGGTCTGGGCGACATCGGCCTGCAGCGCGAGCAGCAGCGAACGGTACAGGGCCTCGTCGCGCTGGTTGCTGGCGGTGGCGGCGCTCACCGTGGATTCGACGCGGCCGAAGAGGTCGATCTCGTAACGTACGCCGGCCTGGGCGCGCCACAGCGTGGCGGCGTCCGTGTCGGCTGCCAGCCCTTGCGAGGCGGGCGAGGGGCGCTGGCGGGTGGGACCGAAGCCGGCCTCGACGGTGGGGAAGCGGTCGGCCCGCGCGTTGCCGAGCAGCGCGCGTGACTGGCGCAGGCGGGCGGCGGCCGCCTGCAGGTCCTGGTTGGCCGACAGGGCCTCGTGTTGCAGGGCGTTGAGTTGTGCGTCGTCGAACACGCGCCACCATTCACCGCGCTCGGCGTGCTCGGACGGCTGCGCGGGCTTCCAGGGACCGGCGACTTCACCGGCGTGACGCCAGGCATCCGGCACGGCCACTTCGGGGCGCTCGTACTTGGGCGCCAGCGAGCAGCCTGCCAGCACCAGCGCGAACAGCATCAGGGCAGGGGTTTGCAGGGTTCTCGTCATGTCAGGCTCCGGGTTCGGGGGCGGGGCGGGACGCTTCGCCGGCGGGGGCGAGCAGCGGGGCCTCGTGCTCGCTGGCCGAGTGCAGCTTTCCGCAGCGGCGCGTGGAGCGCAGCACGGCATAGAACACCGGGGTCAGGAACAGCCCGAAGAAGGTCACGCCGATCATGCCGAAGAACACCGCGATGCCCATGGCCTGGCGCATCTCGGAGCCGGCGCCGGAGGAGAGCACCAGCGGCACCACGCCCATGATGAAGGCGATCGAGGTCATCAGGATGGGGCGCAGGCGCAGGCGGCTGGCCTCGATCGCGGCGCGGATCGGCGCCATGCCCTGCAGCTCCAGTTCGCGCGCGAATTCGACGATGAGAATGGCGTTCTTGCACGCCAGCCCCACCAGCACCATCAGGCCGATCTGCGTGAAGATGTTGTTGTCGCCACCGGTGGCCCACACTCCGGCCAGCGCCGCGAGAATGCCCATCGGCACGATCAGGATCACGGCCAGCGGCAGGCGCAGGCTCTCGTACTGCGCGGCGAGCACCAGGAACACCAGCAGCACCGACAGCGGGAAGATCCAGATGCCCGCGTTGCCGGCGAGAATCTTCTGGTAGGTCAGGTCCGTCCATTCGAATCGGATACCGTGCGGCAGGGTTTCGGCGGCGACGCGCTCGGCGGCGGCCTCGGCCTGTGCCGATGAATAGCCCGGTGCCGGGCCGCCGTTGATGTCGGCGGAGGTGTAGCCGTTGTAGCGCACCACCATTTCCGGGCCGAAGGTCGGCCGCACCTGCACCAGCGAGGACAGCGGCACCATGTCGCCGTTGGCGTTGCGCGTCTTCAACTGCAGGATGTCGTCGGCGCGGTCACGGAACGGCGCGTCGGCCTGGGCGCGGACCTGATAGACGCGGCCGAAGCGGTTGAAGTCGTTCACGTACAGCGAGCCGAGGTAGATCTGCATGGTGTCGAACACCTCGGTCACCGGCACGCCGAGCTGGCGCGCCTTGACGCGATCCAGCTCCACGTCGAGCTGCGGCACATCCACCTGGTAGTTGGTGAAGGTCGGGCCCAGTTCGGGTGCCTGCGCGGCCGCCTGCAGGAAGGTCTGGGTGGCTTCTTCCAGTTCGGCATAGCCGAGTGCTGCGCGATCCTGGATCTGCAGCTTGAAGCCGCCCATGGTGCCCAGGCCCATCACCGGCGGTGGCGGGAATACCGCGATGAAGGCCTCCTGGATGGCGGCGTATTTTCCGTTCAGATCGGCGGCGATGGCGCCGGCCTTCAACTCCGCGCTGCGCCGCTCGGAGAACGGCTTGAGCGTGGCGAACACGATGCCGGCGCTGGAGCTGTTGGTAAAGCCGTTGATCGACAGGCCGGGGAAGGCCACTGCGCTTTCCACGCCGGGGTGTTCCAGTGCGATGTCGCCCATGCGGCGGATCACGTCCTCGGTGCGGTCGAGCGAGGCTCCGGCCGGGAGCTGGGCGAAGCTGATCAGGTATTGCTTGTCCTGCGCGGGTACGAAGCCGCCGGGCAGGAGGTAGCCGAAGCCGACCGTGGCGGCGAGCAGCAGCACGTACACCCCCATCGACTTGCCCTTGTGCGTGATCACGCCGGTGACGCCTCGGCCGTAACCTTCCGAGGCGCGCCCGAAGAAGCGGTTGAAGCGCGCGAAGAAGCCGCCGAAGAGCCGGTTCATGATGCGCGTGAGCGCGTCGGGTGGGGCGTCGTGGCTCTTGAGGAGCAGGGCGGCGAGCGCCGGCGACAGGGTCAGCGAGTTGAACGCCGAGATCACCGTGGAGATCGCGATGGTCATCGCGAACTGCTGGTAGAACTGGCCGGACAGCCCGGTCATGAAGGCCAGCGGCACGAAGACCGCGACCAGCGTCAGGCCGATGGCGATGATCGGCCCGCTGACCTCGCGCATCGCGCGGTAGGTGGCGTCACGTGGCGACAGGCCCGCCTCGATGTTGCGCTCGACGTTTTCGACCACGACGATGGCGTCATCGACGACGATGCCGATGGCCAGCACCATGCCGAACAGCGACAGCGCGTTGATCGAGTAGCCGAACAGATGCATCAGCGAGAAGGTGCCGATGATCGAGACCGGCACGGCCAGCAGTGGAATGATGGACGCGCGCCAGGTCTGCAGGAACACGATGACCACCAGCACCACCAGCGCGACGGCTTCGAGCAGGGTCAGCACCACGGCCTTGATGCTGGCGCGCACGAACTGCGTGGGGTCGTAGACGATGCGGTGCTGCACCGACGGCGGGAAGTCCCGCGCCAGTTCGTCCATGGTGTCGCGCACCGCCGACGAGATGGCCAGGGCGTTTGCGCCCGGCGCCTGCATGATGCCGATGGCCACGGCCGGCTGGTTGTCGAGCAGCGAGCGCAGACCGTACTCGGCCGCGGCCAGCTCCACGCGGGCGACGTCGCCCAGTCGCGTGACCGCGCCGTTGGGCGCGGTCTTGAGGACGATGTCGGCGAATTCGTCTTCAGTCTGCAATCGGCCACGGGCATTGACCGACAACTGCAGCGGCACGCCGGCCGTACTCGGCGAGGCCCCGATCACGCCGGCGGCCACCTGCACGTTCTGTTCGCGGATCGCGGCCACCACGTCGGAGGCCGTGAGATTGCGCTGCGCGACCTTGTTCGGATCCAGCCACACGCGCATGGAGTAGTCGCCGGCTCCCCACAGCGCGACTTCGCCCACGCCCGAGATGCGCGCCAGGCGATCCTTGACGTGGATCAGCCCGTAGTTGCGCAGGTAGGTCATGTCGTAGCGGTCGTCGGGCGAAGTCAGGTGCACCACCATGGTCAGCGTCGGCGAGCTTTTCATGGTCGTCACGCCGAGTCGCTGCACGTCCTCGGGCAGGC
The DNA here is from genome assembly GCA_963975885.1 of uncultured Azoarcus sp. Taxonomy (GTDB): domain Bacteria; phylum Pseudomonadota; class Gammaproteobacteria; order Burkholderiales; family Rhodocyclaceae; genus Pseudazoarcus. The sequence continues at coordinate 259,085 of CAXBIS010000002.1, read as the reverse complement.
GCGGCATGGCCTGCGCGACGCGGTTCTGCACAAGCTGCTGGGCCTTGTCGGGATCGACGCCGAGGTTGAAGTGCACGGTCACTGCGAGGTTGCCGTCGCTGTTGGCCTGGGACTGCATGTAGAGCATGTCCTCGACGCCGTTGATGGACTCCTCGAGCGGCGCGGCCACGGTCTCGGCGATGACCTTGGGGTTGGCGCCGGGGTACTGCGCGCGCACCACCACCGACGGCGGCACGACCTCGGGGTATTCCGAGATCGGAAGCTGAAACATCGAGATCGCGCCGGCGAGCACGATCACGATCGACAACACGCCCGCGAAGATCGGGCGGTCGATGAAAAAGCGCGAGATGTTCATGACTGGATCCGCCCGTCGTCTTCGGCGCCGGTGGCGGGCAGAAAGCGACCGGCGGACGGCGCGTCGCCCGCGATGCCGGCCATGGGTACGGTCTGCGGGTCGATGATCTGTCCCGGACGGGTGCGCTGCAGGCCATTGACGACGATGCGCTCGCCAGCGGCAAGACCCTGCTCGATCACGCGCAGCCCGTCCTGCATCGCGCCGGGGCGCACCTCGCGGTAGTGGGTGCGACCCTCGTCGTCGACGACGAGTACGAAGCGCTTCTCCTGATCGGTGCCGATCGCGCGTTCGTCGATCAGCACGGCCGGACGTCGTTCGGCCCCACCCAGCCGGATGCGCGCATACAGCCCCGGCAGCAGGGCACCGTCGGCGTTGTCGAAGACCGCACGCACGCGGATCGTGCCCGAGGTCGGGTCGAGACGGTTGTCGACCGAGCCGACCTCGCCGATGCGCGAATGGCCGTCCTCGTTGGCCAGACCCAGCAATACCGGAATCGGCCTGCGCGAGATGGTGGCCGGGCGGATCAGGCGCAGGTAGCTGTCTTCGTCGACATCGAAGGCGGCGTAGATGCGGGCCACCGAAACCAGCGTGGTGAGGGCTCTGGCGTTCTCGCCCGCCGACACCAGGTTGCCTTCGGTGATCTCGGCGCGCGATACGCGCCCGGCGACCGGTGCGGCGATCTCGGTGTGCGCCAGGTCGAGTTCGGCCGCGGCCAGATCGGCGCGCGCGCCCTGCAGTTCGGCGGCGGCCTCGCGGGCGGCGTTCTCGCGCTGGTCGTGGTCGCGTTGCGCGATCGCGTTGTCGGCGATCAGCCGCTTGCTGCGCGCCAGCTCGGACGCGGTATAGGCGGCGCGCGCCTCGGCTGCAGCGACGCGTGCCCGTGCGCGGGCCGCGGCGGCCTCGTAGGGGGCCGGGTCGATCGTGAACAGCGGCGCGCCGCGCTCGACCAGTGCGCCGTCGGCGAAATGCACGGCGACGACGGTGCCCGAGACCTGCGGGCGGATCTCGACGTGATCGACCGCCTCGAGCCGGCCGGAGTAGTCCTGCCAGTCGACGATGTCGCGATGCACGACGGTGGCGACTTCGACCGGCACCGCCTGCGCGGCCTGGGTCTGGCCGGCGTCCGGATCGACGACGGCATTGGCGCGCAAGGCGATGGATGCTGCGGCGCCGACGATTGCGACGGCGGCAAGCGCGATGACGAGACGTTTTCGTGTCAGCGGCATTTCGATGGGTCCTCGAGATGAATTCGGAATACTCGCCGCTCATGACGGCGGGTTTCGGAGGGCGAATCTTGAGTAATCTAGTCGGATTAATAAATACGTTTTCGACATTAACTCTGTTCAGATTTGACGAACAATTGATGGCGGATCGCGGCGATTGCTCGTGCAACCGGGGTGTGCGTGGCAAATATCGCGTGTGCGCCCTCATGATTCGAGGGTCGAAACGGCCAGGGTCGGGGCATTCATGCCAGGCGGGCGAAAATGGCTCGAGGCGAGCACGGAATGCCGCCGCTTGTGGGCGTGACGCACGATGCGTGCGCGGCACGCCGTGTCGGCGTATATTCGCGTGTGACGAACGTAGGTCGTTGAATTGAATGCTCTGTTCGTCGATTCCGAATAATTGATGGAGTAGGCAATGGATCGCTTCCAGGCCATGCAGGTATTTGCGCGAGTTGTCGAGGCGAACAGCTTCACGCGGGCAGCCGACAGCCTCGGAATGCCGCGCGCGACGGTGACGACGACCATCCAGAATCTCGAGAAGCGCCTGCATGTGCGCTTGCTCAATCGCACCACGCGCAAGATCAGCCTGACCCCGGACGGCTCGGCTTACTACGAGCGCTGCGTGTCGATCCTGGCGGACCTGGAGGAGGCCGAGGCGTCGTTCGTCGATAGCGGTCGCGGGCCGCGGGGGCGCTTGCGCATCGACGTGCCGGCCGTGGTCGGGCGCATGATCCTGGTGCCGATGCTGTGCGAGTTCCAGACCCGTTATCCGGACATCGAACTGGTCGTTGGCATGGGTGATCGGCCGGTGGACATGGTCGAGGAGGCGGTCGATTGCGTGATCCGCGTCGGTGAACTCAAGGACTCTACGATGGTCGCGCGGCGCATCGGTACCTTCCAGAGCGTGACCTGCGCGTCACCGGCCTATCTGCAGCGCCACGGCGCGCCGCAAAGCATCGAGGATCTGGCCGGACACAAGGCGGTGCACTACTTCACGCGCAACGGGCGCGTGCTGGACTGGGATTTCGTCATCGACGGCGAATCGGTGCCGGTCAAGGTGACCGGAGCGGTTGCGGTCAACGACGGCGATGCCTACCTGGCCTGCGGCCTTCAGGGCTTCGGCATGATCCAGCCGCCGAGCTTCATGGTGCATGACCATCTGCGGAGCGGGGCGCTGGTCGAGGTCCTGCCGCAGTGGAAGCCGGCGTCGTTGCCGATCTCGGTGGTGTACCTGCACAACCGTCATCTCTCGCCCAAGGTGCGCGCCTTCGTCGACTGGGTGACCGAGTTGTTCGACGGTTGTCATCTGTTCAACGGCTGCCGAACGCCAGACGTGTCCGAATGCCGCTTCGTCGGCAAGGCGGATTGCTATACCGTGCGCGATTTCGTCGAGCAGCAGAACGCGGCGGAGAGCCTGGGCTAGGGCCGGTTCACAATGCCCCGGCGGACTACAGGCGGGAGGGTGCCTTCAGCCGGTTGTTTCCTCGCGGATTGATCCGCGCCCGTTCCCTGCGTGCGCGAGTCGGCCGCTCTTTCCAACGCCGAAAGAGGTTTGCCCCGGAGAGGTCTTGTTACGTTCCCGAGTGTGACCATTCGGAGTTCCCGTGGTCGGGGGGGTGAAGACTGTTCGTTTCACCAAGGAGGTAAGCATGAGCACGATCATCGCAGGACGCTTCGAAACGCAGGATCAGGGGGAACAGGCGCTGGGTGCGCTGAAGAATGAAGGCTTCGGTGCGGACGGCGTATCGATGTTCTTCGTCAATCCGGCCGGACAGCATGCGCTCCACCCGCTCGGCGGTGACGAAGACGCTTCGCCCGGCTCACGTGCTGCCGACCTGGGCGCGATGGCCGGCGGTGGCGCGGGTGCCCTGGTCGGTGCGGCCATCGCGCTCGCTGCCGGGCCGGTGGTCGGTGCCGCGGGGCTGATCGCGGGCACGGCGACCGGTGCGTACACTGGATCGCTCGCCGGCGCGATGAAAGAGACCAGCGACGAGGTCGAGGATCAGGGCGCCGAAGAGTATGCCGGTCCCGTCACGGACAGGCACGCGGGCGTCTGCGTCGCGGTGCGGATCGATCCGGACAGCGAAACGACCCGGGTCCGCGCGGTCCAGGCGCTGCGGGACCACGATGCGCTGGAGATCGAACAGGCACAGGGTCGCATCGAGAACGGCGACTGGTCGGACTTCGATCCGCGTGAAGTCGTCCGGCTGGCGTGAATCGCCTCAGTCGCGCGGGGAGGGGCCGTGGCTTGGAAAGTGCGGCAGCACCTCCTGCGCGATCTCTTCCATGACCTCGGCCGCGGGGCGGTGACCGCGCTTGAAGTTGAGCGCGATGTGATTGACGCCCAGCGCGCGGTACTTCTCCAACAACTCGATCAGCACGTTGCGACCCAGGCGAAAGCCTGAACGCTGCGGGGAGGGGCGCTCGTCCGGGTCGTCGCACAGGTCTACGTGCAGCGGCTGGGCGAAGGGCTTGAAGTCTGCGCCGGCTGCGGCAACTGCGTCGCGCCAGGTACTCATCAAGATCTGCTGTGTGACGGGATCGTTGGAGTACATGATCCACGCGTCGCAGTTGGCTGCAATCCACTCCGGGTCTTGCCGGCAGTTGCCAGTGATGCCGATGGGAATGCGGCCGTTCAGGGGCTTGGGGATCAGGTCGGCGTTGGCGAGCTTGCCCAATGGCGAATCGATGCGCGGGAAGCGCTCGCCGATCAGGCGATTGAAGTAGGCCAGCGATTCGCGGAACAACTCGCCGCGCTGCTCGATCTCCAGTCCGAAGGCCGGAAACTCCACCGCGCGATCCCCCGAGGCGATGCCCAGAAACAGCCGTCCGCCCGACAGGTTGTCGACCGAGGCCGCCGCCTTGGCGAGCGTGATCGGGTGATTGAGGGGGAACACGATGGAGCCGGTCGCCAGCGTGATGTCGCGCGTGTGGCCGGTGATCAGCCCCAGCCATACCCACGGGTCGTAGATCTGTCCGACGTCGCCGAAGCTCGGGTCGCGCAACGGCACGTCGCGCGTCCACAGCGCGGCGTAACCCAGCTCGTCGGCCCGCCTGGCGAGTTCGAGCTGGCGGCTCATGTCGGGCGTGTCGCCTGCATAGTTGTCGATGGCGAAGAACAGGCCCAGCGTGAGCTTGTCGCGCGCGAACATTCGCCGAAAACCCGGCGTGTCCGGCGGCACGTAGGGTGCCGCCGGCGCTTCGTCGTGTTTGCGGCCCAACAGCCGGAAGCCGTGTTTGGGCGGTTTGAAGCGTTTGCGACCGAGGCGGTCGGCGTCGCTCTCGCCGAAGAGGATCTTGCGCAGCTTGCGGCGCCACTCGGGTGATGTAGACAAACGCTTCTCCGGGCCAGGGGTGTCGGCGTGGGATTCTAGCGCGGGTCTCCCGGTTCCCCGGGCAGCGGCTGGCGCGACGTCTGCCGGGGATTGTCGATGCCGCTGCGAACGTTCCGGCGCGGACGTGCTCCAACCGCCTCTTTAGCAACCATCAAAGGAGCCTCATGACGACGCTGTTCGACCCCATACGTATCGGCGACATCGAGTTGCCCAACCGCATCGTGATGGCGCCGCTGACGCGCAACCGCTCTCGCGATCAGGTGCCCGACGAGATGACCGTCGAGTACTACCGCCAGCGCGCGAGCGCCGGACTGATCATCACCGAGGCCACGCAGATCAGCCCGATGGGGCAGGGTTATCTGGACACGCCCGGGATCTACAGCGCCGAACAGGTCGCAGCCTGGTCCAGGGTCACCGACGCCGTGCATGCCGCGGGCGGGCGCATCGTCTTGCAGTTGTGGCATGTCGGGCGCATCTCGCACAGCTCGCTGTTGCCCGATGGCGCGCAGCCGGTGTCGTCGACGAACCGTCGTCCGAATGCCAAGACCTTCACGCACGAGGGCTTCGTCGACACCTCTACGCCACGCGCACTGCGTGACGACGAGATTCCCGGCCTCATCGAGGCGTACCGGTGCGCCGCACGCAACGCCATAGCGGCCGGGTTCGACGGCGTCGAGGTGCACTCGGCCAATACCTATCTGCTCGAACAATTCCTGCGCGACAGCGCGAATGATCGCAGCGGCCCCTATGGCGGGAGCATCGAGAACCGTGCGCGGTTGCTGATCGAGGTGATGCAGGCGGTTGCCGACGAGATTGGCGCAGGGCGCGTCGGCATTCGCCTGAGCCCGGTCACCACCTTCAACGACACGCCGCGCGACAGCGACCCGCAGGCGCTCTACGGCCATGTGGTGCGTGCGCTGGCGCCGCTCGGCCTGGCCTACATGCATGTCATCGAGGGCGAAACGGGCGGCGCGCGCGAACCCGAGGACTGTGATCCGCCCTTCGACTACGCGGCGCTGCGCGAGGCCTTCCCCGGTGCGTGGATGGTCAACAATGGCTACGACCGTGCGCTGGCAATGCAGACGGTCGCCACCGGCGAGGCCGATCTGGTGGCCTTCGGCGTGCCGTTCATCGCCAATCCGGACCTCGTGCGCCGCCTGCACGAGAACGCACCGTTGAACGAGCCTGATCCCTCGAGCTTCTATGGCGGCGGTCCCGAGGGCTATATCGACTATCCGTTTCTCGAAGACCGCGTGACGGGGTAATACTTCGGCGCAAGACACCGGCGGCACATCGTGTGTCGCTGGTGTATGCTGGACTCCGTCGTGCCGCTCCGGGCGTGCTCCGCACGCATTCGAGGCACCCGCCACTCTCTCTTCGATGTCCGAAACTCCTCCCAATACAGATACTTCCGAACGCCTTAAGGCTGCGGTTTCGCGTTTCGAGCGTTGTTTTTCGCGTCTTGAGCAGGCCAGTCGTGTGGGCAAGCCAACGCTCGCCATCGAGGTGATCGACGCCGCCCGCCGGCTGCTGATGATCCCTGGCGGCGTCGAGATACTGGCTGAGCGTGCCGGTGAGTTCCAGGGCGCGGGCGTGTTCGCCGGCAGCGACTGGGATGAACCCGAGAGCCTGCAGGCGCAGTTGATCCCGTCGACGCTGCAGTTCGGCGAGGAGCGCACCGTCGCGGTCGAATGCCTGAGCCTGCTGCGCTGGCTCGCGCTGGCCGAAAGCCGCGCGCGCCATCCCGGGATCTCCGCAGAGCAGGCGGTGTACTTCCTGCGTGAGGCGCTGGCGGTCAACCTGGACTATGTTTTCGACCGTGCCACCGAGGCTTCGCGCGAGCGCCGCACGGCCGCCGCGCGCCAGGTCTTTGCCTTCCTCGCCGAGCGCATCGGCTACGACTCGATGCTCGAGCAGCTGGTCGAGGAAGTGTGGCGCATCCTGCGTCAGCGCCCCGTGAAGGTCGACGGCGCCAAGACCATGATCACCAAGCTCGCGGTGGTGCTGGCCGACCCCGATACCGACGTCAACAGCCTGCGCGGCGCCGACCGGCTGACCAGCGCGCTGTTCGGCCCCACCCAGGCCACGCAGTACGATCCCGGGCTGGACGCCTACCGCGAAGCGCTGGCGCATATGGACGCGCAGACGCTCAAGCAGGAGGCGGGCGGTTTCGCGCGCTCGATGGCCGATACCGGCCTGGTGTCGACCTACCACGCGGTGCTCGTGCGCTGGCTCCTCGAACAGCAAGCGGATCTGCTGCCCTCGGCGCTGGGCCTGAGCACGACCGGGACAGACACCTTCCTGACCTACGTCGAACTCATCCGCGCACTGATCGACGAGGCGATTCATCCGGAAACCGCCCAGGCGGTCTACGGCCTGTCCTGTCTGCTCGAGCGCGGCATCCTGTTCTCGCCGCCGGTGGCGCCGGCGTTGTGGCGCCAGATTCGCCTGCCGCTGCATGCGAACACCGCCGACGTGATTGCGCGGGTGTTCGGCACGGCGGTGGCGCCCTCGGTGCAGTTGCTCGCCGGCCTGCTCAACGTGCTGGGCCAGCCTTTCGGCGTCGGGCAGGGACACAACCCGACCTGTCAGAGCGCGCGTGCAATCTCGATGTGGGCCTACAACGACCCGGACTACCTGATGCAGTTGCTGGCGTGGGCTGCGCGCGATGACTCGATCACCATGCATTTCGAGGGTTCGCCGCTGAACTCGGCCGAACTGCCGGCCGGGCTGGTCGATGCCCTGCATCTGGATCTGGATGCGGTGTCGTTGGTGCTGGTGCCGCATCTCGATCGCATCTACCTTGGCATGGGCCGGCTGGCGGCGGCGCGACCCGAGGACCCGCACAAGTGGATCAACCCCGAGTTCCACGGCTGGTGGGTGGGGCGTGGCTTCGCCATCGCGGTGGATGTGGCCAGTGGTCGGCTCAACGAATACGATGATTTCGTGCGCACCTTCCATGCGTCCTACCATCCGTTCTTCAACGGCAACCAGCCGCAGATTCACCTGCAGCCGGCCGGCGTGGCGGTGACCGATTCGAGCGGGCGCTTCGTCGGCTGGCATGCGATCACGCTGATCCGCAGCGCGCTCGACATGCGCGGCGAAATGCGCGCCTATTTCTACAACCCCAACAACGACGGCGGGCAGGACTGGGGCTGTGGCGTGGTGGTATCGACCGAAGGCAATGGCGAGTACTTCGGTGAATCCTCACTGCCGTTCGCGCAACTGGCCTCGCGCCTGTACATCTTTCACTACGATCCGCTCGAACCGGGTAGCCGGGAAGGCATTCCGGCCGAGGCGGTGACCGAGGTGCGACGCATGGCCGAGGAGAGCTGGGCGCGCGACCGTATCGAACTGGAGGCGGACGCGCTGCAGGCGGCCGCACCGAATCCGCCGGGAGTGGCGTGATTCGGGCGCCGGTTGACGGCTGACCCGCGGCAAGGCATCTTAAAAGGCAATGACGGACTGTGGTCGATGCGCCTGACGTCGATCTCATGTTCTCAAGCTGCAAGGGCCGGCGAATCGCCGGTGTCAATGTTCCGGCCACGGCCGGTTTCCGCAGTATCCGGCCGTGGCGAGCATTCGCCGCGTTGCCGACTCTCCCCGTCGTCCGCCAGCGGCCCGACGACAACCCGCATCCGACCGATGCATTCGCAGGCATGACGCGATCGAGGGCCATCCGCCCGAAGGTTTCTGCGTGTCGCGACGAACCGACAAGGAGTCCGAACAATGGAAAAGAATCCCGATAAAGGCTATGTGGCCCTGCTGGGCTGGAGTCTGAATGCCATCGACGCGCTCGAGCGCTTCGATCGGCGCTATGTCGTGGTCGCGCCGCCGTGGGCGGAGGAATACTGCACCCAGCACGAGATCCCCTACATCCCCTGGGACTTCGAGCGTATCAACGACCGTTCGATGGAAATCGCGCAGCGGCTCAAGGAAATGGGCGTCGATGTCGCCATCCCGCTGTTCGAGGAAACCGTGGAATGGGCGGGCGCGATCAACTCGGTGTTGATGAACAATCCGCGTCTGTTCGGTCAGTCCATCCTGTTCCGCGACAAGGCGCTGATGAAGCGTCGTGCGCAGCTTGGCGGCATCCGCGTGGGCATTTTCGAAGAGGCGCACGACAAGAGCGACGTGGTGCGCTTTCTCAAGCGCGTCAACCAGACGTTGCTCAAGCTCGATGGCGACCCCAACGACCCCATCCACCTCAAGGCCTTCGACAAGGCTGGCTGCCTGGGTCACCGCGTGATCCGCACACCGGACGAGATCGATGCGATCCCCGACGAGGAATTCCCGGTCTTGATGGAAAGTCACCTCGATGGCTGGGAATTCGCGGTCGAAGCCTGGGTGCACAACGGCAAGATCCGCTTTCTCAACCTCTCCGAGTACGTGACGCTGGGCTATTCGGTGTTCGTGCCCGGCACGCCCGAGCTGGAGAAGCTGCGCCCGCTGGTCGAGAAGCAGATCGAAAAGCTGATCAAGACCTTCGACATCGAGTTCGGCTTCATCCACCCGGAGTACTTCGTCACCAGCGACAATGAGATGTACCTGGGCGAGGTCGCCTATCGTCCGCCCGGTTTCAAGGTGTTCGAACTGCTCGAGCGCGCCTACGGCTTCAACGCCTATCAGGGCCTGGTGCTGGCTTTCGACCCCAAGACAACGGAGGAGGAGATCACCGCCTTCTTCCCGCGCGAGGTCGTGGATGCCAAGGGTCACGCTGGTTGCTTTGGTGTCTATCCGCGCCGCCGTGTCGTCAGCCAGCTGGAGATCCCGCCCGAAACCGAGGATCACCCGTACTTCGAGTCGCACGAGCTGACCGCGCCACTGGAGGAGATCGTCACCAAGCGCACGGCCTTCGGCACGCACTGGGGTCTGGTGTATTTCTTCGGCGAGGATCCCTACACGATGCGCGACCTGCTCAAGCACCAGGAAGATCTGGACTACTACGTCTGAGCCCTCGGCAAGACGCTGAGAACCCGGCGATTGCCGGGAGCACAGTGACGGAGCAATCCCGCACCGGCATGCAAATCATGCCGGTGCGGGATTGCTCCGTTTTGTTTGCGATGCGTGGTTGTGCGCCGTCAGCGTTTTCCCCCGATCCGCAAAATCGTTGTCCTGCACCGCGTCGAATGGCAACATGGGCGCGCATGTGCGGGGACGACGATGAATCAGAGTCTGCAAGGCGACGAGGCCCGGCTGCTCTACGCCGGACTACGCGAGCTGGTGGCCGGAAGCTTTCCGCGCCGTTGCAGCTGTTGCGGCCGGGAGTACGAGACCCCCGAGCAGTGGCTGCGCGAGACCCGGCCCGTGCCGCGCGGCAGTGGCTTGAAGGAGGCGGCCGACGAGGAAGGGGCTGCCGTGGTCGTCGAGCTGTTCCGCAACTGTTCCTGCGGATCGACGCTGATGGAGACCTTCGACGACCGGCGCGACATGAGCGAAGCCGGCGAGCGCAGGCGACGCTATTTCGGTCGCATGCTCGATGTGCTGGTTCAGCGCGGACTGCGACGTGAGGAAGCGCGTGGGGAGTTGCTCGATGCGCGCCGCGGGCGCATCAGCGAGCGTCTGCGTAGCCTTCTCGAATCCGGCGCCGAACGGCGCAGTGGCTGACAACCGCATCTGATCCCCGACACAGGCCTGCGCAACGGCATGGACATCCTCTCGCTCTTCGCGCTGGACGCCTACCCCCCGGAAGCCATCCTCTCCGGCCATCATGAGCCGGGACTCGCCGCACTTTCCATCCTCATCGCGATCGCCGCATCCGCCATGGCCTTGCAGGTGGGCGGACTGGCGCGCACTGCGCCCGACCGTTTCGCGCGCAACTTCGCCGTGCTCAGCGGGGCGGTGGCGCTGGCCGGTGGCATATGGGCCATGCATTTCGTCGGCATGCTTGCGCTCGATGTCGGTATCGAGGTGAGCTACGACCGGGGGCTGACGGCGGCCTCCGCATTGCCGGCCTTCGTTGCGGCGTGGATCGCGCTGCGTCTGTTTGCGCGTCGGCGCATTCAGACGCGGCAGTTGCTCATCGGCGGCACTGCGATCGGCCTGGGCATCGGTGCGATGCACTACACCGGCATGGCGGCAATGCGCATGAATGCACTGCTGCGGCTCGATGCGTCGTGGTTTGTCGCATCCATCGTCGTTGCCGTGGTGTTCGCGGTCGCCGCGCTGTGGATTCGCTTCGGTCCGCTGAGCCGCCACTCCATCGACGAGACCCGCGCGGTGATGCTCGGCGGTGTCGTGATGGGGTTGGCGATTTCAGCCATGCACTACACCGGCATGGCCGCGGCGGTGTTCGTGGGGCGGCGCGAGGCGGCGCATGCCAACGGCGCCGGCTCGGCCTCCGACCTGGCCCTTTGGATCGGCGCGCTCTCGCTTGGGCTGGTGATGCTCGTGGCGTTGGCCAATGCGCTGATCCGCCTGCATCGCCTGTACCGTCAGGTGCATGACGACGAGGCGCGCATGCGCGCCGTCGTCGACACCGCGGTCGACGCCATCGTGACGATCGACGGCTTCGGCGTCATCACCAGCTTCAACGCGTCGGCCGAGCGCATGTTCGGCTGGACGGCCGATGAGGTGATCGGCCGCAACGTGCGCATGCTCATGCCCGACCCGCACGCGAGCGCGCACGACGGCTATCTCGCGCACTACCGGCGCACGGGCGAGGCCCGCATCATCGGCGTCGGGCGCGAGGTCACGGCGCTGCGCCGCGACGGCAGTGCGATGCCGATCCGGCTGGCGATCGGCGAGGCGCGCGTGGCGGGCGGGCCGGTGTTCGTCGGCTACATCACCGACATTTCCGCTCGCAAGGCCATGGAGGCCTCGCTGCGCGAGCGCGAGGAGCAGTACGCGTCGCTGATCCGCAACATTCCCGGCACGGCCTTCCGTTGCCTGCCCACGCGCGAATGGGAGGTGATCTTCGTCAGTGATGCGGTCGAGCAGATCAGCGGTTGGCCCGCCGAGGAGTTCATGGCCGGACGGCGCAACATGGCCGACATCGTGCATCCGGACGATTGCGAGCCGGTGTTCGACTGCATCGCCGAAGCGCTCGCCGAGGGGCGCGGTTATGTCACCGAATACCGCGTCGTGCATCGCGACGGCAGCATCCGCTGGGTATGGGAGAGCGCCAGCGGCGTGTTCGACGAGCGCGGCGAAGTGCGCTGGCTCGATGGTGTCATCGTCGACATCAACGCGCGCCGCGAAATGGAGATGGACCTGCGCGACGCCAAGGAGCGCGCCGAGCATGCCGCCGAGGCGCGCAGCGCCTTTCTGGCCAACATGAGCCACGAGATCCGCACGCCGATGAACGCCATCATCGGATTTTCCGAGCTGCTGCTCGATACCCCCTTGCGCGCCGACCAGCGTCGCCACATGGGCACGGTGCACGGTGCGGCGCGCTCGTTGCTGGGCTTGCTCAACGACATCCTGGACACGGCCAAGCTCGAGAAGGGCGTGATCGAGCTCGAGACGGAGGACTTCTCGCTGCGCGAGCTGGTCGGCCACGTCGCCGACATGTTCCTGCTGCAGACCGAGCGCAAGGGTGTGGCGCTGGAAGTCGACTACCGCGCGAGCGGCGAGCATTTCCGTGGCGACGCGCTGCGCATCCGTCAGGTACTGATCAACCTGGTCGGCAACGCGATCAAGTTCACGGAGCGCGGCCACGTGCAGATCGAGGTCACGGATGCCGAGCCCGGTGTTTGCATCGCGATTGCCGACACCGGCATCGGGATTGCCGAGGAGCGTCTGGCCCAGATATTCGATCCCTTCGTACAGGCCGACGCGTCGATGAGCCGGCGCTTCGGCGGCACCGGCCTGGGAACCACCATCGCGCGCCAGCTCGTCGAACTGATGGGCGGCACGATCGGCGCAGAGAGCCGGCTCGGCGAGGGTTCCACCTTTCATGTCAGCCTGCCGCTGGCGTCGGGTGCGACCGTAACGCGAGGGGGGTTCTCGGGGACACGACTGCCGGCCTTGCGCATGCTCGTGGCAGACGATGTGCCCGACAACCTGGAACTGCTGCGTGTCGCGCTGGGTGCCGCCGGCCACACGGTCGTGACCGCGGCCGACGGCGAGGAAGCCTTTCGCGCCTTCGGTCGTGAGGCCTTCGACGTGGTGCTGATGGACATGCAGATGCCCGGTGTGGACGGACCCGAGGCCACTCGCATGATCCGTGAGTTCGAGCGTGGCAGCTCACGCGCACCGACGCCGGTGATCGCGCTCACCGCGAGCGTGCTCGACAAGGATCGCAATGCAGCGCGCGAGGCCGGCATGGACGGCTTTGCATCCAAGCCGATCGAATGGCCCGTGCTGCAACGCGAGATCGCGCGCGTGCTGGGCCTCTCCGAGTTCGCCGGAGAGCGCCACACGCCGGAGGATACGGCGTCGGCCGGCGGGGTTGACTGGGCCGCCGGCGAGCGTCGCTGGGGTTCGCGTGCGGCGCTGATTGATGCGCTGCGCCGTTTCGTCGCCACTCGCTCCAACGCACCGGATACGATCGCGGCCCGGATGGAAGGAGGCGACCGGGGCGCCGCGCTGGCCGAACTGCACCGCTTGCGCGGGGCAGCGGCAAACCTGTCGCTGGTGCGCGTCGCTCGCGCCGCCGCGGCGCTGGAGACGGCCTTGCAGGGTGAGGTGGCCGAAGATGTGTGGCGCGCCGGGCTGGCCGATCTGTCTGCCCTGCTTGACGAGGCCGTGAATGAATTCGGTGCGGCTGCGGCGTCCGATCCTCCCGTCGCTGTCGTGCGTGATGCGGCGTCGCACGCGGCACTGGTGCATCATGGCGAAGCGCTGCTGATGCGTTTGCGCGGCGGAGGCATCGACGACGATCACCTGCGTGCATTGCGCGAACACATGAGCGTCGAACGCTATGGCGCGCTGTGCGCCGCGATCGATGAATTCGATTTCGACTGCGCGGTCGATTGCCTGCAGGGCGAACTGGTCGCTGCGCGCGAGGAGAGGGGAGAGGATGAGCGAATCGAGCCAAGGTGACGAGCGACCGTGCCTGCTGCTTGTCGACGATGAACCGTCGAACCTGCACGTGTTGCGCGAGATCCTGCAGGAGGATTATCGCCTGCTGTTCGCCCGTGAAGGCGAACGCGCACTGCAGATCGCGCGCAGCACACGCCCCGACCTGATTGTGCTCGACGTGATGATGCCCGGCCTGACCGGCTACGAAGTGTGTCGCACCCTCAAGGGGGAGGCGGCCACCGCCTCGATTCCGGTGATCTTCGTCTCGGCGTTGGCCGAGGTCGGTGACGAGACGCGCGGCTTCGACGCCGGCGGTGTGGATTACCTCACCAAGCCGGTCAGCCCTGCCGTGGTGCGTGCCCGCGTGCGCACCCATCTGAAATTGGTGCGTGTCGAGGAACTGGTCGCCACACGACTGGAGATCGTGCAGCGCCTGGGCGTGGCCGCCGAGTACAAGGACGACGAGACCGGTCGCCACGTCATCCGCATGAGCCACTACTCGCGCGTGCTGGCGCTCGCCGCCGGGCTGGGCGAGCGCGTCGCCGACGAGATCCTGCACGCGGCGCCGATGCATGATGTGGGCAAGATCGGCATTCCCGACGCGATCCTGCGCAAGCCCGGCAAGCTCGACGCGGACGAATGGAAGATCATGGCCAGTCATGTCGAGATTGGCGGTCGCATCATCGGCGAGCACGAGACCGGGCTGCTCGCAATGGCGCGTCGAGTCGCCCTGTGCCACCACGAGAAATGGGACGGCTCGGGCTATCCGGCCGGGCTGGCCGGCGAAGACATCCCGATCGAGGCGCGCATCGTTGCAATCGCCGACGTGTTCGACGCGCTCACCAGCGAACGCCCCTACAAGCACGCCTGGCCGGTCGACGAAGCCGTTGAACTGCTGCAACGCGAGCGCGGCCACCATTTCGACGCGCGCCTGGTCGACCTGTTCGTCGAACACCTGCCCGAGATGCTCGTGATCCGCGCGCGCTGGGCCGACTGAGACTCAGTCCGCCGTGTCCTCCTCGAGCGAGGCATCGTAGACACGCCAGCCGTTGCGCCCCGAGCGCTTGACCGAGTACATCGCCAGATCCGCCTTGCGAAACAGCGTGTCTGCATCGTCTCCGTCGCGCGGAAACAGGGCGATGCCGATCGATGCGCCGACCTCGGCCGCGCCCTCGTCGAGGACGACGGGACGCGAGATGGCGGCGCACAATTTCTCGGCGATGCGCTGCGCCGAGTTCTCGCCGTCGGCACAATGGGCGACGACGATGAACTCGTCACCGCCGAATCGCGCGACGATGTCGCCGGGCCGCGTCTCCAGGCGCAGGCGGTTGCCCAGCTCGCGCAGCAGCGCGTCACCGGCCTCGTGGCCCAGCGTGTCGTTGACCTCCTTGAAGCGGTCCAGATCGATGAAGATCACGGCGTTGCATTCGCGCCGCGGTGCCGTTTCGAGCACGGTCTGCAGGCGTCGCTCGAGGAAGCTCCGGTTGAACAGTCCGGTCACCGGATCGCTCATCGCGAGCCGTTCGAGTTCGGTCTGCGCCTGCTTGTGCGCGGTAATGTCGGTGACGAAGGCCGTCATGGCTTCGATGCCGCCGTCGTCGTCGAACTCGATGCGCGCGTTGAGCGAGACGTGGCGCTGCCCGCCGTTGTCGGTGAGCAGTCGCATCTCCAGTCCGTGGGCCAGCACCACCTCGTCGGCGTCGGCCAGGTCCGCCGCATCAGGCAGGTCGGGAAACAGCGCGTGCGCGGGGTGGCCGATGAGTGCGCGCTGGTCACGTCCGCACATCTCGCACATCGCCGGATTGACGTTGCGGATCAGGCCGTCGGCCCCGACCTCGACGTAACCGGCCGGTGTGGTCTCGATGACGTCGCGCAGGCGGCGGTTGGCACGTTGCAGCGCGCGGGTGCGTTCGACGTCGGCAGTGACGTCGTGGGCGATGCCGTGATAGCCGGTGAAGCGTCCGTCCTCGTAACGCGGCTCGCCGGCGATCTCGAGGTGCCGGCGCTGACCGTCTGCGGCGACAATCTGGTAGCGCAGCCCGCGGAAGGGCTCGTGTGCGGCAACCTTGCGACGCGCTTCGGCGATGCCCGCCTGGTCGTCGCTGCCGATCAGCGCCTGGCGGGTGCGCCCGAGAATCTCGGAAGACGTAAGGCCGAGCACACGCGTGACCCCGTCGGAAACGTAGACGAAGCGATCCTCTTCGTCGGTTTCCCAGAACCAGTCTGCAGACAGCCGCGTCAGCGCGCGAAAGCGCTCTTCGCGCCGGCGCATGCCGGTGAGCGCATCGCTGGCGGCGAGCGCCCGCTCGCCGTCGAGCATCAGCAGTACGCCGTTTGCGCCGCCGTCCGGGCGGCCGTGGACGATTTCGACGACATGGGCACAGTCGCCCGCGACAGGATCGTACAGGCGGTACTCGATGCGGTAGCTCGCGCTGGAGCAGGCGAGTTCGTCGCGGGCGCTGGCGACGTGTTCCAGGTCATCCGCATGCACATGCGCGCGCCATGGGGGCAGGCCATCGCGCCAGTTGGCCGCGATACCGGATACGGGAGGTGACAGTGCGACGAGACGGTGGGTCTCGTCGCGATTCCAGCACAGCACGCCGCCCGCCTCTCGCAGTACGACGATCGGGGACTTCATCGAGAAACTCCTGAGACTCCCGCCAGGGGCAGGATGCGCCGAGCCGGACTTGAGATTAGCAGTTCATTCTACGCGCTGCGTTGCGCCTTGCCGCGGGTCAATCCTGCTTGTGGTCGCATCGCCGCTTCGCTAGTCTTGAAGCATGAATGCAAACTCTCCGGTCGAGCCGGACTCCGGGGTCGACGAGACCGCCGCCCACGACAGCCTTGAAGACGTTAGCCCCGCCGCGCCTGATGACGGCGGCGTGGTTCTGTTCGTCGACGACGAGACCAACATCCTGCATGCGCTCCGCCGCCTGTTCCGCGGCAGCGGCCATCGCGTACTGCTGGCCGAAAGCGCCGAGATCGCCTTCGAATATCTCGAGGACGAGGCGGTCGATCTGGTCGTTTCCGACATGCGCATGCCGGGCATGGATGGCGCGGCCTTTCTCGAGAAGGTGCGGGAGCGCTGGCCCGACGTGGTGCGCATCCTGCTGACCGGTTTCTCGGATGTGGCACTGACCATCCAGGCCATCAATCGCGGCGAGATCTATCGCTACGTCAGCAAGCCCTGGGACGACAACGACCTGCGCCTGATTGTGCGTCACGCGATCGAGACGCGCCGGCTGGCCCTCGAGAACCGGCGCCTGGTGGAGGTGACCCAGCGACAGAACCGCCTGCTCAAGGATCTGAACACCTCCCTCGAGGCGCGTGTGGCCCAACGTACCGAGGAACTGCGCGGCGCGATGGAGCAACTGCAGAGCGCGCACGGCAAGCTCAAGAAGAGCTTCATCGATTCGGTGCATGTGTTGTCCGGGCTGATCGAGATGCGCGAGGGCCGCCTCGGCGGGCACTCGCGGCGCGTCGCGGAGCTGGCGCACGCGATCGCGAAGGATCTGGGGCTGGAAGACACCGACGCCCAGGACGTGATGCTTGCGGGCCTGCTGCATGACCTGGGCAAGATCGGCCTGCCGGATGACATGCTGCGCAAGCCCGAACTCGAGCTGTCCGACCCCGAGCGCGCGATCGTGCGCAAGCACCCGGTCACCGGCGAGCTGGCGCTGATGGCGGTCGAGCAGTTGCAGGAAGCCGCGCGCATCATACGTCACCACCATGAACGCTTCGACGGACAGGGTTACCCGGACGGTCTCAAGGGCGAGGCGATCCCGCTGGGCGCGCGCATCCTGGCTGTGGTCAACGACTTCGACGCGGTGCAGCACGGCGACCACTTCAAGCGCAAGTACTCGCAGAGCGAGGCGCGCGAATACATCGTCGAGGGGCGCGGCGCGCGCTACGATCCGCGCGTGGTGCGCTCGCTGCTGCGCCACTGGACGGCCGAGCAGGAAGCCCACGCGTCGCGTGTCCAGGGCAAGGCGCGCGGTGCCGCGATTCTGCGCGGTGACATCGAGGCGGACGTCGCTGACGGCGCGGCGGGCATGGCCGGCGATGGCCCGGTGGAAGCGTTGCGGCCGCGCTCACTGCGCACCGGCATGGTGCTCGCGCGTGACCTCATCCACATCGACGGCTTCCTGCTGCTGTCGCGCGGCTATGTTGTCGACGAGCGCGTGATCACGCGACTCACCCGCCTCGAGAAAAGCCTGGGCATGCCCATGACCGTGCTCATCGACCCCGCATCGATCGCGCCGGGGGCGTAGCCGATGCAACCGGCGGGGCAAGCGCCACACGCGTCACAGCATCCCATGTGGGGCCGCGAGCCCTTGTTGAGCCTGCCCGACTGCGACGCCGAGCACGACCGCATCGTTGCGTGCATCGATGCCTTCGCGACGCTCGCGACGGCGGGCTCGGTGCCCACCGTCGATGCCGTGCACCAGCGCCTCGATGCCCTGATTGTGGCGCTGCGCGAACACTTCGCTGCCGAGGAGGCACTCATTCGTGATTCGGGTCTGGACGTGCGCCACCTGCGGCGCCATGCCTCCGAGCACGTCGCCTTCGTAAAGCATGTCGAGGCCATCGATGCTTCGCGCGGCTTCGATACGCGCGATGGATTGCGTGCACTGCACGAATACCTGCGGAGCTGGTTCGCTTTCCATGTGCGCGGCGAAGACGTGGTGATGGCGCGCCAAATCAAGGCGGTGCGCCGCGGTCATTCTCCAGTCGATGCCTATCTGGAGGAAGAGCGCGATCTGCTCGCCGAAGGGCCGGCGCGCACCCTGCTCGAGACGCTGGGCAACATGGTCAATCTGATCGTCTCGCGCAACGTCGCGCTGGCCGAGGCCGAAGACAGCCTGCGCAACGCCAACCGCCTGCTCGAGCAGCGCGTGGCCAAACGTACGCAAGAGCTGGAAGCACGCAACGAAACGCTGCGTGCGAGCCTTGAACAGCTCGAAACTGCGCAGGACCAGTTGATGCAGTCCGAGCGGCTGGCCTCCATCGGGCAGCTTGCGGCCGGTGTTGCGCACGAGATCAACAACCCGGTCGGTTTCGTGAATTCCAATCTGGGCACGCTCACCCATTACCTGGACGATCTGCTGCGGCTGCTTGACGCCTATGTCGGGGCCGAGTCGGCGTTGCCCGAGGCGAGGCGTGCGCATCTCGCCCGGATGCGCGAAGAGTGCGATCTGGCCTACGTGCGCAACGACATTATCGACCTGGTCAGCGAGAGTCGCGAGGGGCTCTCGCGCGTGACTTCGATCATCCAGGATCTGAAGAGCTTCGCGCACGTCGACAGCCACGAATGGCAGACGGTGGACCTGCTCGCCGGGCTCGAGAGCACGCTCAACGTCGTCTACAATGAGTTGCGTTACAAGGCCGACATCGTGCGCGCGTTCGAGCCTCTGCCGCTGGTGGCCTGCCTGCCGGGGCAGATCAACCAGGTGTTCATGAATCTGCTGGTCAATGCTGCGCACGCCATCGCCGAGCGCGGCACCATCGCGCTGCGTTCGGGCGTGGCCGGCGAGCAAGTGTGGATCGAGATCGAGGACACCGGCTGCGGCATGACGCCGGACGTGCAGCGGCGCATCTTCGATCCGTTCTTCACGACCAAGCCGGTGGGCAAGGGCACCGGCCTGGGCTTGCCGCTGTCCTACGGCATCGTCGAGCGGCACGGTGGGCGTATCGACGTCGACAGCGTACCCGGGACCGGTACGCGCATCCGGGTCTGGCTTCCCATCGCGCAGGACGACGCGGTCGGCGATTCATCCGTGGCCGGCTGAGGTGCGGCGATGAGTCTGCCAGTGCGATCGAGCCGTTTGCGACGCCGTCTGGCCTGGCTGATGCTGCTCTCTCTGGTGCCGGCCTTCGTGCTGATGCTGTATGCGAGTAACCGGCAGCGCCTGGAAGCCCTGGAAGTCTCGCGCGAGTCGGCGCGCCGCTACGTGAGTCTGGCCTGGCTGGAATTCAGTCGCTCGATCGACGCAACGCGCGATCTGCTGTTCACGATGGCCCATGCGCCGGTGGTGGTCGATCTGGACGAGGCCGGTTGCACGCCCCTGATGCTGGGCATCGCGATCCAGCATCCCGAAGTGCTCAATATCGGTCTTGCCGATCTGGATGGCGACATCGTTTGCAGTGCGCTCTCGCGCGGCGGAGCACCGATCAACATCGCCGACCGTGAATACTTCCGCGGCGCGTTCGAACGCCGCGGCTTTTCGTTCAGCGGTTATTACCGTGGGCGGCTTACCGGCGTGGGCAGCGTGGCTTTCGCGATGCCGGTGTTCGACGAGGGCGGGACCATGATGGGCGTGGTGTTCACGGCGACACGCTTTTCCGGTTTTGATCGCGTCGCGAGCAGCGTCTCGCTCGATCCGGGCGATCTGTTGCTGTTGCTCGATCGGGACGGCACCGTGATCGGCCGATTCCCGGATGACGACCAATGGACCGGACGCAGCTTTCCCGAACATCCGCTGGTGCGCGCAGTCCTCGAACGGCGGGATGGAGCCGACGAATTCGTCTCGCTCGACGGCGTGCCGCGTCGCTTCAGCTTCCAGTCCGTCGATGTCAATGGCGAGCATGCCTATTCAATCGCCATCGGCATCGACGAGCGTGCCATCGGGCACGCAGCCGGGCGTACCTTCGCGCTTGGCGTCGGCGCGATCGCGCTGGTCGGGCTGTCGGGATTCGCGATCCTGTGGTTCGGTGCGGGGCGGATCTTCGGCCGGCGTCTGGACGATATCGTCGCAACCGCCGAGGCGCTCGAACGCGGCGATGCGTCCGCGCGCGTGACGCCGGGCCCGGACGCCGGGCGGCGTGACGAGTTCGATCTGATCGCATCGGCTTTCAATTCAATGGCCGACGCACTGGCGCAGCGCGAGAACGACTGGCTGCAGGCCAATCGTGCGCTCGAGGCGGCGCGGGCACTGAACGCGTCCATCCTCGATTCGCTCAGCGCGCGCATTGTCGTGCTCGACGCCTATGGGCGGGTGCTCGCGACCAACGCCGCCTGGGGTGCCGATCGAGGCGCACCTGCGACCGGGGTGGATTATCTGGTCGCCCTGCACGAGGATCGAGACCTGCTCGAAGGTGGATGGTGGCACCCGATGTGCGAGGCGATCTCGGGTGTGCTCGCGCATCGGAGCGCCGAGGATGGCGAAGCGAGCGATCCGGGCAATGGGCCGTGCGCGAGCGTCGAGTACGCGCGTGAGGAGGCGGGTGAAGCGCGCTGGTACGAGATGCGCGTAACGCTGCTGCGCGGTGCGGCGGGCGGGGCGGTGGTTGCGCACGAGGATATCGACGAACGCAAGCGCCTGGCCTTGCGGCTCGAGGAACTGGTCGCGGAGCTTGGGCGCAGCAACCGCGAACTGCAGGATTTCGCCTATGTCGCCTCGCACGATCTGCAGGAGCCGCTGCGCAAGGTGGTGGCCTTCGCCGGCCGTTTCGAATCGGCCTATGCTGACCAGCTTGACGCACGCGGGCTCGATTATCTGGCGCGCATGTGCGACGCGGCGCGACGCATGCAGCAATTGATCGACGACCTGCTCAAGATGTCGCGCGTGCACACGCGTGCGCAACCGATGCGCCGGGTCGAACTTGACGCCATTGTCGCCGAGGTGCTGTCCGACCTCGAGGAACACATCGCGGAATCGGGCGCGCGCGTGCGCGTTTCACGATTGCCGGCGGTCACCGCGGATGCGACCCAGATCCGTCAGGTACTGCAGAACCTGATCGGGAACGCACTCAAGTTCGTGCCTGAGGGGAGTGCTCCGGAGATCGAGGTGGTGGCCGAGGCGGCGCGCGCCGGATGGGTGCGCGTATGCGTGCGCGACCGCGGAATCGGTATCCCGGACGATGTGGGGGAGCGCATCTTCGCGCCTTTCGTGCGCCTTCACGGACGCAGTGAATACGAGGGCAGCGGGCTGGGGCTGGCGGTGGTGCGGCGCATCGTCGAACGCCACCGTGGCCGCGTCGAGGCCGCTGCACGCGAAGGCGGGGGTGCGAGCTTCTGCTTCGAGCTGCCATCGGCTCCGAAATCTGCGAATGCTGGCGAAGCGTAGCAGGCTGGATTGCAACCTAATTCGTGTGTCGACGCGATGAGATGTCGCATCCTCTTGCAATCGCGCACCCGATTGCGGACCATGAATCCATTGTTCTCGTGGTCCCGCAAGTGCATTTTTTTTGGACGCGAGGTTCTCCGTTCGACTCAGGAGACGGTTTCGATGGGCGCATCGCGCAAGATTCCAGTCGTACTGCTCGCCGATGACGATGCGGACGACCGCCTGCTCACGCGTGACGCCTTCGCGCAAAGCGGCCTTCAGTGCGAGTTGCGCACCGTATCCGACGGGGTGGAACTGTTCGACTATCTGCTGCGCCGAGGCGAACATGCTGCGCCGGCGGTCAGTCCGGAGCCGGCACTGATTCTGCTCGATCTGAACATGCCCCGCATGGACGGTCGCGAGGCGCTGGTGCGACTTCGTGCAGACAAGACGTTGCGGTATATCCCGGTGATCGTGTTGACCACCTCGAAATCCGACGACGACATCCTCGGCAGCTATGCGGCCGGCAGCAATTCCTTCATCACCAAACCGGTGACTTTCGCCGGTCTGGTCGAAGCGATGCGCGCCTTCGGCCATTACTGGTTCGATGTCGTCGAACTGCCACCGGGATCGCCGGAAGAGTCGATCCCGCGCGCGCATCGCTCGTGATTCGGAGCGTTCTCGGTAAGGCGTCGGGACGGCGGGGTCTGCGCTTGTCCTAGGCGAGCCGTTTCGCAAGGAGATTGAAAGCAGTGGACGCGGAGGAAGAGCGGCGACTGTCCGAGCTGTGGTCCTACGGCATTCTCGATACGAAGCCGGAGACGGCGTTCGATCGACTCGTGGAAATCGCGGCCAAGGCCTGCGGCGTGCCGATCGCCACCGTTACGCTGGTCGACCGCGAGCGCCAGTGGTTCAAGGCCCGGATCGGTATCGATGTCCCGCAGACGCCGCGTCCGGTTGCATTCTGCGATTACACGATCCGTGACACCTGCGTGCTCGAGGTGGCCGACGCGCGGAATGATGCTCGTTTCGCGGACAATCCGCTGGTTACCGGACCGCCGCACATCCGCTTCTATGCCGGGGCACCGCTGGTTGCGCCGTCGGGACGCGTGATGGGTACGTTCTGCGTGATGGACCACCAGCCGCGCGAACTCACGACTGCGGAGCGCGATCTGCTGCGCATGTTCGCCGAGCAGACCGTGCTGGAGATGGAATTGCGCGTGCGCAATCTGCGCCTGGACGAGGCGCGCATCGCGGCCGAGCGTGCCGAAGCCGAGAGCAAGCGTCTGGCCGAGCGGCTGGCGACGACACTGGAGAGCATCACCGACGCTTTCTTCACCGTCGACCGTGAATGGCGCTTCACGTATGTCAATCGGGAAGCCGAACGCGTGTTGTTGCGCACGCGGGAGGATCTGATTGGCCGAAACGTATGGGAAGAGTTTCCGGACGCCGTCGATTCTCCGGTCTATCCCGCCTATCACCGTGCGCTCGAGACCGGCGTGACCGAACACCTGGAGTTCTACTTCCCGCCGTTGGAAACCTGGTTCGAAGTGCATGCCTATCCGTCTCCGGAGGGACTGGCGGTGTATTTTCGCGACATTAGCCGTCGCAAGCGCGATGAGGTGGCGATGGCGGCGCTACGGACCGAACTCGAGCGCAGCAACCAGGAGTTGCGGCACTTCGCGTCGATCGCCTCGCATGACTTGCGCGAGCCCTTGCGCAAGCTGCAGGTGTTCGCGGACCGCCTGCTCGGCGAGGCGGATATGTCCGCGATTCAGCGCTCGGACTATCTGCGGCGAATGGGTCAGGCTGCTGCGCGCATGGACGCCTTGCTCGACGCGCTGCTGCGCTATTCGCGGGTGGTCCGGCATCAGAACCCGTTGCGACCCGTCGCGCTGGCCGAGGTGGTCGAGGAAGTGCGCGAGGACCTCGAATTGAATGGGGGCAGCGTCGTGGTCGACGGCGAACTGCCGGTGCTCAAAGCCGACCGCGATCAGATTCGTCAGGCCTTGCAAAACCTCGTCGCCAACGGCCTCAAGTACCGGCATCCGGAGCGAACGCCGCGCGTCGTGATCCGGTGCCGCACCACACCCGATGGCCATGCGATGATCGAGGTCGAGGACAACGGCCAGGGCTTCGATCCGGCGTACGCGGGGCGCATCTTCGAGCCCTTCGTGCGGCTCGACACGACGCAGGGTCCCGACGGTTCGGGCATGGGGCTGGCCATCGTGCGCAGCGTGGCGATGCGCCATGGTGGAGAAGTCTCGGCCCATGGGCGTCCAGGGGAGGGCGCGTGTTTCCGCCTCGTGCTACCCTGCGCGCCCGTCGCCGGTGTGCGTGACGCGGATCCGTCATGAACCCTACATCTGCCCCGGCGTGCATGCCCTTCTCGGTACCCGCAAGATGACACCGATCGCCCACCTGCGCATTCTCGTGATCGACGATGATGAGGACGACTTCATCCTCGTGCGCGATCATCTCGAGGATATTGACTACCCGTCATACGAGGTTGGCTGGGCAAACGATACGGCTGCCGCGCTCGCGTGCATCGAATCGCAAGGATTCGATGCCTGTCTTCTCGACTATCGGCTCGGAGGGGAGGACGGCATCGACGTCCTGCGTCGCATCCTCGCCTTGCCGCGGCGTCCGGCCGTGGTGATGGCCACTGGTCAGGGGAATGACGCCGTCGACCGGCTTGCCGTCGAACTGGGTGCCTCGGACTATCTGGTCAAGCAGGAGATGAGCGCGCGCAGCCTGGACCGCTCGCTGCGTTATGCCGTTGGGCAACGGCGCATGCTGCTCGCCCTCGAGGAGCGCGAGGAGGCGCTGCGCCTCAATCGCCGCGCGATCGAGTCGGCGGCCAACGGCATCATGATCTGCGACGCGCGCGAACCGGACCTGCCGATCCGTTTCGTCAATCCGGCCTTCGAGCGCATCACCGGCTTTTCCGAGGAGGAAGTGGTTGGTCGCAATCCCCGCTTCCTGAATGGGGGGAGCGCTGGCGAACCGGCCCTTATCGAGGTGCGGCGCGCGATTCAGGAGCACCGCGAGGTGCACGTTGTCGTGCCCAATTTTCGCCGGAACGGCGAGGCGTTCTGGAACGACATGTTCATCGCTCCGGTACGTGACGACGAGGGGCTGGTCACGCATTTCGTCGGCGTCATCAGCGACGTCACCGCGAACAAGCGCTACGAAGCCGAACTGGCCTACCAGGCCACTCACGATGTCCTGACCGGCCTGCCCAACCGCGCACTGCTGGCCGACCGCATATCGCAGGCGCTGGCGTTTGCGCGGCGCTATGGGCAGTCGGTCGGCTTGCTGTTCATCGACCTGGACGAGTTCAAGGTCATCAACGACGGCATTGGTCATCATGTGGGCGACAGCCTGCTCAAGATCGTCGCCGATCGCATTCTGGGCTGTGCGCGTGAGGGCGACACGGTGGCGCGGCTTGGCGGTGACGAGTTTGTCGTGGTCTGTCCCGCGCTCCTGCGTGAAGAGGACGTGTTGCCGCTGGTCGAACGCATCTACGCTGCGCTCGGAGAACCGGTCGAGCTCGAGGGCGAGAGTCTGCGGGTGAGCGCGAGCATGGGGGTGGCCTTCCATCCTCGAGACGGCGACGATGTCGCGACCCTGTTGCGCAACGCCGACCTGGCCATGTATCGGGCCAAGGATGCGGGCCGGGCGCAGTTCCAGTACTACAAGCCGGAGCTCAACCAGCGCGTGTCCGATCGCATCCGGATCGAGGGCATGCTGCGGCGTGCGCTCGAAGCCGGCCAGTTCGAGCTCTATTACCAGCCGCAGGTCAATGCGGTGTCGGGTGTCGTGAGCGGACTCGAGGTGCTGTTGCGCTGGAATCATCCGGAGCGCGGTCAGATCCCGCCGGGGCAGTTCATCCACATCGCCGAAGAGAGTCGCCTGATCGTGCCCATCGGCGCCTGGGTGTTGGCCGAGGCTTGCCGACAGGCCGTGCGATGGCAGGGCGAGCACGGTATCCGTCTGCCGGTGTCGGTCAACGTTTCGGTGGCACAGCTACGACGTGACGACTTCGTGCGCACGGTCGCGCAGGTGCTCGAAGACACCGGTCTGGAGCCCTCGCTGCTCGAACTCGAAATTACCGAGTCCATGGTGATGGACAAGCATGAGACCCTGGTCGGCTTGCTGCAGGCGCTCAAGCATCTGGGTGTGCGCATCGCAATCGACGATTTCGGCACAGGGTATTCCAACCTGGCCTATCTCAAGCGATTGCCCGTAGACCGGCTCAAGATCGACATTTCCTTCGTGCGCGACATCATCAACGATCCAGACGACGCGGCCATCTGTCGGGCGATCATCGCCGTCGCCCACAACCTGCGTCTCGGTGTGGTTGCCGAAGGCGTAGAGACCGAGGCGCAGGCGGTGTATCTGGGGAGACACTTCTGCGACGACTTGCAGGGCTATCACATGAGTCGGCCGGTTGCGGCCGGTTGTGTGCCGGAACTTCTCGCGCGGAAGCGGCCGCTGTTCGAGCCGCCCCCGACGCTGTGTGCGGTGCGCACGCTGCTGATCGTCGATGATGAGGCGAGCGTGCGTGCCGCACTCACGCGACTGCTGCGCCCGGACGGTTACCGTATCCTGACCGCGGGTAGCGCTGAAGACGCGCTGCGCATCCTCGCCTCCGAGGACGTGCACGTGCTGATCGCGGATCAGCGCATGGGCGGTGGCGTGAGCGGAAGCGAGTTCCTCGAGCGCGTCAAGGAACTGCACCCGGCCACCCTGCGCATCGTGCTGACCGGCTTCACCGATCTGGAATCGGTGACGCAATCGGTCAATCGCGGCGCGGTCTACAAGTTCCTGCTCAAGCCCTGGGACAACGAGGAGCTTCGAGCACAGTTACGCGAAGCCTTCTGGCACGTCGAGCTCAAGCGTTCGGCCGCCCCGGACATCACCGGCGATCCGTCCTGATCGTCAGCCCGCTTCCGGCACGAAGCGCAGCGCCAGGCCGTTGTTGCACCAGCGTTTGCCGGTCGGTGGCGGGCCGTCGTTGAAAACGTGGCCGTGGTGCCCTCCGCAGCGCGCGCAGTGATATTCGGTGCGCGGCAGGATCATCTTGAAGTCGCGCTTGGTGCCGAACACGTCGGGCAGGTGGGTGTAGAAGCTGGGCCAGCCGGTGCCGCTGTCGTACTTCATGTCCGATGTGTACAGCGGCAGGTCGCAGCCGGCGCAGTGGTAGGTGCCGGCTCGCTTCTCGTCGTTGAGCGGGCTGCTGCCCGGCGGCTCGGTGCCTTCGCGGCGCAGGATGCGGTACTGGTCGGGCGTGAGCCGCTTCTTCCATTCGTCCTCGCTTAGTTCGAGCTTGTCGATCATCGTCGTGGTGCCTCCCTCGGTAGCCGCATGGGCGGCGGGCAGGAACGGGACGGCGGCGAAGCCGGCCAGCCCGTTTAGAAATGTGCGTCGTTTCATGTTGGTTCCTCCGGTTCGGGTCAGCGCGGCTCGCCCCACAGTTGCTCCAGGCGACGATCACGCCCGCAGCCGTTGCGGTAGTAGTTGTAGCGGATGGGGTTCTTCACGTAGTAGTCCTGGTGGTATTCCTCGGCCGCGTAGAAGGTGCTGGCGGCGACGATGGGCGTGTTGATGTCGGCCTTGAACGGTTTGCTGCGCGCGAGCTCGGCCTTCGATCGTTCGGCGATCTCGCGCTGCGCCTCGTCGTGGTAGAACAGCGTCGGTCGATACTGGCTGCCACGATCACAGAACTGCCCGTCGATGTCGGTCGGGTCGATGTTCTTCCAGAACACCTCCACGAGCTTCTCGAAACCGACCTTGTCGGGGTCGTAGACCACCTGCACGGCCTCCGTGTGTCCGGTGCGACCACTCGTGACCTGCCGGTAGGTCGGGTTCTCCTTGTGTCCGTCGGTGTAGCCCGAGGTGGTCGAAATGACCCCGTCGAGCTTGTCGTAGGGCGGTTCCATGCACCAGAAGCAGCCGCCCGCGAAGGTTGCCACGGCAGTGTTTGGGGATGCGGCAGCTGTCTCGGCCGCAACGGGAGACGCCACGATCGTCAGTGCCGTGACGAACAGCGGTGTGACGAGGCGTCGGAGTTTGCGTTGCATGATGGTTTGTCCTCCAATGGAACAGGGGTTTCGAGTGCCCGGGTGGCGTTGAGTTCTCAGCCGGGCTGGGGCAGCGCGAAATCGATGCACGTGCCGTGGGCGATCGAAGATTCGACGCGCATGGCACTGCCATGAAGATCGAGAATTCGCTTGACGATGGCCAGCCCGAGACCGGCGCTGGGTCCCGGTACGGTGTCGTCGGCGGGGGTCGCGCGCCAGTAGCGCTCGAAGATGTGGGGCAGGTCTTCGGGCGCGATTCCGGCGCCGGTGTCGGCGATGCTGACGCGGCACTGGTCTCCATCGATGCGCACGCCGATGGATACGCTGCCACCCTGTGGTGTGTGCTTGAGCGCGTTGTCGATGAGGTTCTGCAAAACGCGCTCGATCAGTGCGATGTCGGCGACCACTTCGGCCGTGCGGTGGCTGCTTCCGGCCAGTTCCAGGCGCACGCCGCGCTGCGTGGCCTCGAGTTGATAGCCCTGGATCACGTCCTGCAGCAGCTCGGAAAGGCAAAAGACCTCGCATCGGGGCTCGACGCAGCCCGATTCGAGTTTGGAGAGTTCGAACAGGTCCGATACGCGTGCGCCCAGCCGCGTGGCGTGGCGCATCACGGTGCGCAGATACGATTCGCGCGTGGCCGCGTCGAGCTGGTCGCCGCGCAGGATCAGTGTCTCGACGTAGCC
Source organism: uncultured Azoarcus sp. (assembly GCA_963975885.1). Classification (GTDB taxonomy): domain Bacteria; phylum Pseudomonadota; class Gammaproteobacteria; order Burkholderiales; family Rhodocyclaceae; genus Pseudazoarcus. The sequence goes on along the minus strand of CAXBIS010000002.1, from coordinate 230,394 downwards.
CTGGATGCTGGCCAGGGGCGTGTGCAGGTCGTGCGAGATGTTGCCGATCAGCTCGCGACGCATGCGGTCGTTGTCCTCGATGCGGCGAAACTGATCGGCGATGCGCTGCTGCATCGCGTTCGTGGCCTCGCGCAGAACGGCGATCTCGTCGCCGTCGCCCGCCGGCGTGGCGTCGTCGTCGCCGGCGCGAAAGGCCTGGACCTCGGCGGTCAGCCGGGCCAGCGGGCGGGTGAGCGTGCGCAGCGCGACGACCAGCACCAGCGCCGAGAGCAGCAGCGCGAGGGCGACGCCGAGCGCGATCTGGCGCAGCGCGTTGGACCCGGCGAGCGATTCGGTCAGCGTCAGGGTCTGGTGGCCCTGCAAGACCACGTACAGATGGCCGCGCGTTTCGCCGTCAAGCATCACCGGCGCGGCCGAGAAAATGTTTGCGGCGCCGGGACGGCGCGGATCGTCGCCGACCAGCGGCAGCATGCCGCCGCCAGCGTAGAAGCGACGAACCGGTGCGGGGTCGATGCGTCGGCCCAGCGGCACGCTGTCGTCGAGCGCGTGGGCGACGACACGGAACTCGGCGTCGAGCAGATACACCTCGACGGCCGGGTTGATCATCATCACCTGGGTGGCCATGTCCGTCATCAGCCCGCGATCGGGGCGGCCGTCGGTATCGAGCAGGGGGCGCGGCTGGTGTTCGACGATGTAGGCGGCCAGTCCGCGGTTCAGGCGCTGGGTCGATTCGAGCGCGCTCTGGGTGGCGTAGTGGTGGGCCAGCCCGAGCAGCACCGCACCCATCAGCGCGAGCAGCGCGAGCGCCACGAGCGTGATGCGCACATGCAGGCGACGCAGTGCCGGGATGTTCATGAGCGGGCCTCGAAGCGGTAGCCCACGCCCCACACGGTGTGGATGAAGCAGGCGCCGACGCGTTCCTCGCCGAGCTTGGCGCGCAGTCGGTTGATGTGGCTGTTGACGGTGTGGTCGTAGCCGTCGTGTCCGTAGCCCCATACCGTGGACAGCAGCTCGGCGCGCGTGAATACGCGCCCCGGGTGGCTGGCGAAGTGCCACAGCAGGTCGAATTCTCGCGGCGTCAGCGTGAGTTCCTCGTCTGCGAGCCAGGCACGGCGCTGTTCGTGGTCGATGCGCAGTGCGCCCGTTTCGATACGCGTGGGGGTGTCGTCATCGGTGGGCCGGGTCGGGCGGGCAGCGCGGCGCAGCAGGGCGCGGATGCGTGCCTGCAATTCGAGGATGCTGAAGGGCTTGGTGAGATAGTCGTCGGCACCCAGTTCCAGACCCAGCACGCGATCGAGTTCTCCGGCCCGCGCGGTGAGCATCAGGATCGGCACCTGGCGACCCTGCGCGCGCAGCTCGCGACACACGTCGAGCCCGCCCATGCCGGGCAGGCGCAGGTCGAGGACGATCGCGTCCCAGTCCTCCTCGAGGGCTCGATCCAGACCGCTGCGCCCGTCCGCGGCCAGCGCGATGCGCGCGGGCAACTCGCTCAGGTGCAGTTCGAGCAGTGATGCCAGATCGTGCTCGTCCTCGATGACGAGGATGTCGGGTTCGTTGCAGGCAGTGTTCATGGCGCTTTTTCCGTTGCGAGCGAGGCCGTCGCGGGGCATGGACGCATGATCGCCCATCACCGAGGGTCGAATCCTCACGGTTTCATCACGGATGGCTCATGGTTCGACGCGACTTGTGGGGCGGGATTCCGAGCATAGGACAACGATGACCGAATCGTGATGCTTTCGTGAGGATTCGCCGTGACGGCGCCGCGCAGAGTGGACCGCAGGCAGATCGGCCCACCGGCCGCTGCCGCAACCGATCCAACCATAGTGAGGAGCATGACATGAGCACGACTTTCTCCGGAGCGCGGATGGCCGCGCTCGCCGCGGCCTTCGCCGTCACGTCACTGGCCGGCGCAGCCGAGCCGCCCGCAGGGTCGATGGGCAAGGCGATCGCCGCGTCCGACAAGGTGCACTGCTATGGCGTGCACGAATGCAAGGGCATGTCCGACTGCAAGACCACGGACAACGCATGCAAGGGCAAGAACGCATGCAAGGGCCACGGATTCAAGGCCATGCAAGCCGACGAGTGCCTGCAGAAAGGCGGCGTGATCGGCGACATCGGTTGATCCTCAAGACGCGGTCGGGGCGCTGCGCCGCGACCGCGCGTCGGGAGCATGCATCCATGACAGGCAATCCACCCGCTCACTGCATCGATGGCCCGCGCGCGCCTTGTGCCGGCTTCGGCCTGGGACTGCGGCCGGTCCATTACGCCGATTTCCTCGCCTCGCACCAGCGTGTCGACTGGCTGGAGATCATCTCTGAGAACTACATGGTGCAGGGCGGCAAGCCGCTGGCCATGCTCGACGCGATCCGCGTCGACTATCCGATGGCGATGCACGGGGTGTCGCTGTCGATCGGTTCATGTACGCCGCTCGATCGCGACTACCTGGCGCAGCTGGCGCGTCTGGCGCGCCGCATCGAACCGCTGTGGGTGTCCGACCATCTATGCTGGACCGGTGTCCATGGCCGCAACCTGCACGACCTGTTTCCCCTGCCATGGACCGAGGAGGCACTCGCGCATGTGGTCGCGCGCATCTCCGAGGTGCAGGATGTGCTGGGGCGGCGTCTGGTCATCGAGAACGTGTCGAGCTACGTGCGCTTTGCCGACTCGACGATGAGCGAGCATGAATTCCTGGCCGAAGTCGCCGAGCGGGCCGACTGCCTGCTGTTGCTCGACGTCAACAACGTCTTCGTCAGTGCCCACAACCATGGCTTCAGTGCTCAGGAATTTCTTGCCGCGATGCCGCCGGGGCGCGTGCAGCAGATCCACCTTGCCGGGCACAGCGTCGGCGACGGTTTGCTGGTCGATACGCATGACGCGCCGGTGCGCGACGAGGTATTCGCACTCTACGCCGAAGCATGCCGGCGCTTCGGCGCGGTGAGCACGATGATCGAGCGTGACGACTCGATTCCGCCCCTGGAGGCGCTGCTCGCCGAGCTCGATCGCGCGCGCAGCGTGGCCAGACGTGCACTGCGTGAGGAGGTCTGCGCATGAGTTCGCTGGCCGAACTGCAACAGCGTGTGCAACATGCGGTGCTCGCCGGGGAGGGGGCATGCGCCATCCCCGGCGAGGTGCTCGCGACGGGGGCCGGGCGCGGCTTCGAGGTCTATCGTGCCGCCTACCGCGCACGTTTGCGCGAGGCGCTGGGCAGCGTGTTCGAGCACACCTGGGCCTATCTGGGCGATACGCGTTTCGCTGCGCTGTGCGCACGCTACATCGAGGCCACGCCGTCGTCGTCGGCGAACCTGCGCGACTATGGCCGCAGCCTGCCGGAGATGGTGCTCGTCTGCTTGCCGGAGGATGCCGAGGCGGCCGAGCTGGCGACCATGGACTGGAATCTGCACGTCGCTTTCGACGCGCTCGATGCGCCGCTACTCGCGCCGCAGTCTCTGGCCGCCCTCACCGAGGACGACTGGGCGCGGGCGCGACTGCGCTTTCAGCCGTCGGTGTCGCTGGCGCGGTTCGAGTGGAATACACGCGAGATCTGGCACGCGATCGACAAGGATGAACTGCCGCCTCCGCCCGTGCTTCTGGCAGAGCCGGTCGCGCACCTGTTCTGGCGCAAGGGCGAGCGCCCACACTTTCGTAGCCTCGAGACGGGCGAGTACGCGATGCTGTGCGGCCTTGTTGCGGGGCAGCCCTTCGCACGCTGCTGTGACGAGCTTGTGCGCCGTGATCCGGCCGCCGCCGATCGTCCGGGTGGGTGGCTGGCCTGCTGGCTGCAGGACGGCATCCTGACCGCCGTGGAGTGTTGAACACGGCGTCTGGCGCGCGACGCCGGTTGCCATGCATGGCAGGGACGAATGGCCCGCAGGCGATCCGTTGCGTCGCGTTGGGCGAGGGGGTGTCGCAGCGTCCGCAGTCAGCCCGTTTAGCCGCTCAGCGACGCGAGTAGTTCGCGTCGACCCGAGTCGACGTCGGAGAGCATCTGCTGCAGGGCTTCGGGCTCGGTGGGGCTGCCGGCGAGCGCGTCGGTCAGGCTGGGGGTGCCACGCCCGAGCAGGCTGTCGAAGGGGTTGGGCGATTCGGACACGACACGGGCGATCTGCAGCGTGTGGGTGAGCGAAGTGGGGGGCCAGGCTTCGATGACCGGGGTTTCCTGGCGGAATGCGTCGAGGATGGCCTCGGGCATGCCGAAGACCTCGAGGATCGCGCGTCCGACCGGTGCCTGCCAGATGCTGATGAATTCGGCGAAGCGGTCCATGTCCTGCTCGAGCGCGGGGTATTCGCCCGCGCGCGCGAGCAGGAAGAACTGCCCGATGTTGACCATCATGCCGGCAAACATCGCGGTGTCCGGATTGGCGGCGCGCGTCTCGCGTGCGATGACGTTGGACCAACAGGCGACATCGACCGAGTGCATCCACAGGCCGGTGGCAATCAGCTTCATGGTGTGCGAGCGGAAATCCTGTGCGACCTGCTCGGCAGCCACCGCGAAGGCCAGGCAGCGCAGCGAATCGAGCCCGATGCGCCGCACTGCGTCATTGACCCCGGTGACCGGGTTGCCATAGGGATTCATGACGACGGAGTTGGCCATGCGCACCGCCTTGGCCGAGAGGACTGGCTCGGCGCGCACGACGACGGCGATGTCGTCGAGCGAGGAGTCCGGGTCGTCGGCAATGGTCTTGATGCGCACCGACAGGTCGAGCACGGTGGGGAAGTTCAGACGCCCTTCGAGCATCTCGCGCTCGATGCGCTCACCGAAGGCGCGCAGCTGCGAATCGAAGTCGTGCATGGAAGCTCCGGTGCGGCGCGTGTGCCGCGGCAGGTTGTGGTGTGCTCAGAACTCGCAGCGCGCGCCGATGGCCTCGATACCGGCGCGCGCGACCTGCGCGTCCTCGAAGGGTTTGACGCCCGACACGCCGACCGCGCCGACCAGTTCCCCGTCGACGACGATCATTTCGCCGCCTTCGATGCACTGTACCGGCAGATGCAGGCCGGCGGTGCGTCCGCCATTGACCATGTCCTCGAGCAGCTTGCTGGAGCGGCGCGCATGCACGCAGGCACGCGCCTTCTCCGGCGCGACGGTGACGCTCATCAGCGGTGCGTCGTCCAGGCGCTGCAGCCACATCAGGTGGCCCCCATGGTCGGCGATGGCGATGACGACGTTCCATCCATTGCGAACGGCCTCGGCCTCGGCGGCAGCGGCGATCGTGCGGGCGTCGTCGAGAGTGAGGATCTTGCGCGTCTTCATCGGGCGGACTCCGGGCAGCTGGGTTTCAGGGCAAGAGGATCGCACGAAAATCGTTGACGTTGGTCAGCGTCGGACCGGTAACGACGGAGTCGCCGAGCTTTTCGAAGAAGCCGTGGCCGTCGTTCTCGGCGAGCGCGTCGCGCGGGCGCATGCCCATGTCCCAGGCGCGCGCGAGCGTGTCCGGCGTGGCGATGGCCCCGGCGATTTCTTCGAGTCCGTCGACACCGTCGGTGTCGCCGGCCAGCGCGTACACGTCCTGCATGCCGTCGAGTTCGATGGCGAGCGAGAGCAGGAACTCGACGTTGCGCCCGCCACGACCTTCGCCCTTGACGGTAACCGTAGTCTCGCCGCCGGACAGGATCACGCACGGGCGCTTGAACGGCTGCTCGCGCGTGGCGACCTGGTGGGTGATGCCGGCGAAGACCTTGCCGACGTCCTTGGCTTCGCCCTCAATCGTGTCGCCGAGAATGTACGGCGTGATGCCGCCCTTGCGTGCGACTTCGGCCGCCGCTTCCAGCGCCATCTGCGGTGTAGCGATGAGGTGGGTCACGTTGCCGGCCAGGCGCACGTCGCCTGGCTTGACGCTCTCGCCGGCCTCGGAATCGAGGTAGCGCATCGCCGCGGCGGGCACGTCGATGCCGTAGCGGCGAAGGATGTCGCGCGCGTCCTCGCGTGTGGTCGGGTCCGGTACCGTGGGGCCGGAGGCGATGTCCATGGGGTTGTCGCCCGGAACGTCGGAGATCAGCAGGTTTACGACCCGTGCCGGATGACACGCCGCGGCCAGCCGACCGCCCTTGATCTGCGAGAGGTGGCGACGCACGCAGTTCATCTCGGAGATGTTGGCACCCGAGCGCAGCAGGGCGCGGTTGATGGCCTGCTTGTCCTCGAGTGTGATGCCTTCACCCGGCAACGGCAGCAGCGATGAGCCGCCGCCCGAGATCAGGCAGATCACCAGATCGTCCTCGGTCAGCCCCTGCACCGTCTCGAGAATGCGGCGCGAGGCGTCCAGCCCGGCCTGGTCGGGCACCGGGTGAGCGGCCTCGAGGATCTCGACCTTGTTGCACGGCACGGCATAGCCATAGCGCGTGACCACCACGCCGGACAGTTCTCCCGGCCAGTGCTTTTCGAGCGCGCGTGCCATCTCCGCCGAGGCCTTGCCGGCGCCGATGACGATGGTTCGTCCGCGCGGCGGCTCGGGCAGGAAACGCGGGATGCAGTGCTCGGGCTGGGCGGCGAGGATGGCCGCGTCGAACATCTGGCGCAGCAACTGACGGGGATCGGACATGGTCGAAGATTCCTGGGGGTGTTGAACGTACGACACGCGCCGGCTTGTGGCGCGGCGCGTGTCGGGATTGTTGCACGGCGCGAGCCGGCGCGGGGAGCGCCGCCGCGTCGCTGCGCCTGGAACGGCTTACTTGGTGAGCGCCTCGCGCCAGCCCATGCCGGCCGAGGTGTTGCCCGCCGGCTTGTACTCGCAGCCGATCCAGCCGTCGTAGCCGGCGCCGTCGAGGGCCTTGAACAGGAAGGCGTAGTTGATCTCGCCGGTGCCCGGTTCGTTGCGGCCGGGGTTGTCGGCCAGCTGCACGTGCGCGATGCGCGCCTGATGCGCCTTGAAGGTGTTGGTCAGCTCACCCTCCATGCGCTGGGCATGGTAGATGTCGTACTGGATGAACAGGTTGTCCGAACCCACTTCGTCGAGAATCGCGGCGGCCTGGGCCGTGTAGCACAGGAAGAAGCCGGGGATGTCGAAGGTGTTGATGGGCTCGATCAGCAGGCGGATGCCGGCGGCCTTGAGCTTGTCGGCGGCGAACTTGAGGTTGGCCACGAAGGTCGCGTGCGCCTGTTCCTGGCTGACGCCCTCGGGCACCTTGCCGGCCAGGCAGTTGACCTGCTTGCAGCCCAGCGCGGTGGCGTATTCGATGGCCTGGTCCACGCCCTGCTTGAACTCCTCGACGCGATCCGGATGGCACGCGATGCCGCGCTCGCCCGCGCCCCAGTCACCGGCCGGCAGGTTGTGCAGCACCTGGGTCAGACCGTGCTCCTTGAGCTTGGCGGCCAGGTCGGCAGCCGCGTAGGGATAGGGGAAGAGGTACTCGACACCCTTGAAACCGTCGTCGGCGGCGGCCTTGAAGCGATCCATGAAATCGACTTCGTTGTAGAGCATCGTGAGGTTGGCGGCGAATTTCGGCATTGCGGTTCTCCGTGTGTTCGTTGATTGCGGAAAGTCAAAAGGATGGACGCCGATTCCCGGCGATCCATCCTCTCGTCGCCCTTGTCGGGCGAAGCGCCCCGCGAGGCGGGGCGCACGGGCATTACGCGTTGGCGGTGGGTGCGTCCTCGGCGGTCTCGGCGACCGGCTCGAACTCGTTGACGCCGTCGATCTCGGTACCCATCGGGATGTTGGTCACGCGCTCGAGGATGACCTCGATGACGACCGGCACCTGGAATTCCTTCATCCACTTGCGCGCCTGCTCGACCGCCGGGGCGAACTCCTTGGGCTCGCGCACGCGGATCGCCTTGACGCCCAGGCCCTCGACCACGGCGATGTGATCGACACCGTAGCCAGCCAGTTCCGGCGCGTTGATGTTGTCGAAGGACAGCTGCACGCAGAAGTCCATCTCGAAACCACGCTGCGCCTGACGGATCAGGCCGAGGTAGGAGTTATTCACCAGCACGTGGATGTAGGGCAGCTTGAACTGCGCGCCCACGGCCAGTTCCTCGATCAGGAACTGGAAGTCGTAGTCGCCCGAGATGCCGACGACTTCACGCTTGGGGTCGGCAGCGACCACGCCGAGAGCAGCCGGAATGGTCCAGCCCAGCGGGCCGGCCTGGCCGCAGTTGATCCAGTGGCGCGGCTTGTAGACGTGCAGGTGCTGCGCAGCGGCGATCTGCGACAGGCCGATGGTCGTGACGTAGCAGGTGTCCTTGCCGAAGACCTGGTTCATCTCCTGGTAGACGCGCTGCGGCTTCATCGGCACGTCGTCGAAGTTGGTCTTGCGCTGCATGCCGACGTCGCGCTTGCGCTCCAGACACTCGGACGCCCAGGCGCTGCGGTCCTTGAGCTTGCCGGCGGCCTTCATTTCCTTGGCGACGGCGATGAACTGCTCCAGCGCGGCCTTGGCGCACGAGGCGATGCCGAAATCCGGGCCGAAGACGCGGCCGATCTGGGTCGGCTCGACGTCAACGTGGATGAACTTGCGGTCCTTGGTGAAGACCGGGATGGAACCCGTGTGGCGGTTGGCCCAGCGGTTGCCGATACCGAACACGAAGTCGGAGGCAAGCATCGTGGCGTTGCCGTAGCGGTGCGAGGTCTGCAGACCGACCATGCCCGCCATCAGCTTGTGGTCGTCGGGGATGGTGCCCCAGCCCATCAGCGTCGGGATGACCGGGACGCCGGTCAGCTCGGCGAACTCGACCAGCAGATCGGAGGCGTCGGCGTTGATCACGCCACCGCCGGAGACGATCAGCGGACGCTCGGCTTCGTTGAGCATCGCCAGCGCCTTTTCGGCCTGGGCGCGGGTGGCTGCGGGCTTATACACCGGCAGCGGCTCGTAGGTGTCGATGTCGAACTCGATCTCGGCCATCTGCACGTCGATCGGCAGATCGATGAGCACCGGACCGGGGCGGCCCGAACGCATGACGTGGAAAGCCTGCTGAAATACGCGCGGGACCAGCGCGGCTTCACGCACGGTGACGGACCACTTGCTGACCGGCTTGGCGATCGATTCGATATCGACGGCCTGGAAGTCTTCCTTGTGCAGTCGGGCAAGCGGCGCCTGACCCGTGATGCACAGGATCGGCAGCGAGTCGGCCGCGGCGGAGTACAGGCCGGTGATCATGTCGGTGCCGGCAGGACCCGAGGTACCGATACACACACCGATGTTGCCCGGGTTGGCGCGGGTGTAGCCCTCGGCCATGTGCGCAGCGGCTTCGACGTGACGGCCGAGGATGTGGCGGATGCTGCCATCCTTGCGCATGGCGGAATAAAACGGGTTGATTGCGGCGCCGGGGATACCGAACGCGGTGTCGATGCCTTCCTTGCGCAGTACTGCTACAGCGGCATCTACGGCTCTCATGCGGGCCATGTGCGACTCCTTGTCTGGAAATTTGTGGGAAGGGTTGGAATTCTTGGCGAATCCGGCAAGGATAAGAGCTTGGGAACGTGATCGCAACTGCCGCATAATTCAAGACTGTCGATATCAGGAGTATCGGGTGGATCGCTATACCGAGATCCGCAGTTTCGTTCTGGTGGCCGAAAAAGGCACCTTCGCCGCCGCCTCCGTGGTCGAGGGCGTTACCCCCGTGGTGATGGGCCGGCGCCTCGATGCGCTAGAGGGGCGTCTCGGCGTGAAGCTGATGCATCGCTCCACGCGCGGGCTGTCGCTGACCGACCTGGGTGAGCAGTTCCTGGAGCGCGCGCGTGGCTTGCTGCGCGAGTTCGACGAGGCCGAGGCGAGCATCACGGCGGATCGCAAGACGGTGCGCGGCCATCTCGTGGTGTCCGCGCCGGCGGCCTTCGGACGTCGCCATGTGGCGCCGCACGCCCCCGCCTTTCGCGCGCGCTTCCCGGACCTGAAACTGTCCTTCAACCTCACCGACAGTGTTGCCGACCTGGTGCGCGAGGGCTACGACATGGCGATTCGCATTGGCGAAGTGACCGATCCGAACTACGTGGCGATCCGGCTCTTTCCGAACCGCCGCGTGATCTGCGCCACGCCGGAATACTTCGCGCGTCACGGCAAGCCACAGCGCGTCGAGGATCTGGCGCACCACAACTGCCTGGCGTTCAACCTGCAGGGCGGCCAGCAGCGCGGCTGGACCTTCCTGCGCGAGGGCAAACTGGTGGCGGTGAAGGTCTCCGGTGACCTGGACTGCAACGATGGCGAGCTGCTGTTCGACTGGGTCAGGCAGGGTCTGGGCGTGGGCTGGCGTTCGATGTGGGAGATCCAGGCCGAACTCAAACGTGGCGAGTTGGTAACCGTGCTCGACGAGTACGCAATGCCCAACTACGACATTCAGGCCGTGTACCCACAGCAGCGCTACCTGCCGGCCAAGGTGCGCTTCTTCATCGAGCACCTGCGGCACATCTACAATGCGCCTGGCTACTGGGAGGGGGAGGCCGCCCTGCCGTGAGAAGCTCGAGCCGTCTGATCCGTCCGCGCCATCCTCTGTTCTGGTTGCTCGTTGTCGTGCAGGCTCTCTCGGGCGCGTTCGCGCTGGTACTCGCGCATTTCGATCCGTCCGTGACGCTGGCCGTGCTGCTGACCGCGCTGCTGATCGCCAACGCCAGCGTCAGCGCGTTGATCGTGTGGCGATTGTGGCGCGAGCCCGACTGAATCAATCGGCGCCTGTGGCCGAGCGCGCGCGAGCCTTGGCGCCGACGTAGTCGGCATGCGAGATGTAGAGCAGGCTGGCGACCTTGCGCATCAGGTGGTTTTCGTGCGCGGACAGGTGGCCATCGGCCCAGGCCACCTGCCACATGTATTCGATGATGCGCACCCGGCGCGCCATGTCGCAACGGCGAACAATCTCGGAGGTGAAGCGGTGATAGTCGTAGGCGTTCTCCGAGGTCTCGTGCGCGAGTTCCATCAAGCGCGCGACCTCGTCGTCGGAGAGGTCGAATTTCTCGCGCAGCGCGGCGATGGCCGTATCGCGTTCGTCCTCGCGCAGATCGGTGTCGGCGCGCATGACTTCCACCAGCAGCACCGCCGTGGCCAGTTGCAGGCTGTGTTCGCCGCGCTCGCTGGGCAGGTTCATGCCGGGGTCGAGCGCGTTGTCGAAGAGTTCCTTGAGGGTCTTGAGCATGGTTTTCGTTCTACGGGCGTGGCTGAAATGAGGGCACGATGAGCGGCGCGCATCGCGCCTGGCCGGCGGTGGCGGCATTCGTGCTGTTGTCGCTGATCTGGGGCTACAACTGGGTCGTGATGAAGAAGGTACTGCAGTTTGCCGACCCGGTCGACTTCACCGCGCTGCGGGTGATCTTCGGCACGGTCGCGCTGTTTGGGCTGATGCTGTTGCGGCGCATGCCGCTGCGGCCCGTCGCGCTGGGGCCGACGATCTTGCTCGGCCTGCTGCAATGCGGGGCCTTCAGCGTGCTGATCCAGCTCGCGCTGGTGCATGGTGGCGCCGGCAAGACGGCGGTACTGGTGTACGTGATGCCGTTCTGGTTGCTGCCGATGGCCTGGGCCTTTCTCGGCGAGCGGGTACGCGGCCTGCAGTGGGTGGCGGTGGCGATGGCGGCGCTGGGGCTGGTATTCGTGCTCGAGCCGTGGAGCGTGCAGGCGAGCCTCATGTCGAACGCGATTGCGCTGCTGGCGAGCGTCGTATGGGCCTCGGCTGCAATCTACGCCAAGCGCCTGCGTGCACGGGTGCGGCTCGATCTGGTCTCGTTGACGGCCTGGCAGATGCTGTTCGGCGCCCTCGTGCTGGCGGTGGTTGCCTGGCTGCTGCCATCGCGCCCCATCGATCCGACGCCGTATTTCATCGGCGCCCTGGCCTACAACGCGATTCTCGCCACGGCGCTGGCATGGTTGCTGTGGCTGTTCGTGCTCGACCGTCTGTCGGCCGGCATGGCGGGCTTGTCGTCGCTGGCGGTGCCGGCCGTCGGTGTGCTCTCGGCATGGATTGAACTGGGCGAGCAGCCAAGCCTGGCCGAAGGCGTCGGCATGGTGTTGATCGCCGGCGCCTTGTTTCTGTTGAGCTGGTTGGTGTCGCGGCGCCGCTAGGGGCTGGCGTTGTGCGGGAACATCGGAGAAGACCAGCGGCATTGCCGGGAGCCTTGTTCAGCATCTGGCACAGCCTGCCCGGATCCTTGTTCGCGTGGCGGTGGCATCACAGTGTTCCGAATGAAGCGTGGGGCAGGTCAAGAGGTTCTGCGCGGCGCCAATCATTCACTCCGGGTCCGCGTCAGCCGCAAAAGCAATTCCGGCGCTGTCCGCGATATCCACAATTGTTTCACTTCGGTGCGTGGGAATACGCTGCTCACGTCGAGCTGCGGTGGGCGCGTGTTTCGTTCCACCGACGATGCCGGTGCCACAAGATGGCCGTTACAGGCTGCTGCCGGTGTACCGGATGTCGACGCAAGAGCCCGAATCAGGCGTTCCGGCCGGGCGTCGGAGCGAATGATGACCGAAGCACTGTTTGTGGTACCTACAAGGAGGAGTGCATCAATGGAGAACGAAGTCAAGAAAAGTGAGTCCGCAGCCGTCAGCAAGCCGTCGCGTCGCAAGTTTCTGACGACGGCATCTGTCGGTGCGGCTGGCGCTGCGATCACCGGTTTTCCGATGATCTCGGTGGCACAGTCGCCCGTCGTGCTGAAGATGCAGGGCGCTTGGGGCGCGAAAGACGTCTTCAACGAGATGGCCGAGGAGTACGTCAAGCGCGTCAATGAAATGGCCGAAGGCCGCATGCGCATCGACTATCTGGTCGGTGGCTCGGTGGTCAAGCCGTTCGAGGTCATGGATGCGACGTCCAAGGGCGTGATCGACGCCGGCCACCAGGTCGCCGTGTACTGGTACGGCAAGAGCAAGGTCGCTTCGCTCTTCGGTTCCGGTCCGGTGAGTGGTTGCGACGCCGCGCAGACGCTGGCGTGGATCCACAAGGAAGGCACGGTCTTCTACAACGAGCTGGTCAAGAAGCTCGGGCTGGACGTGGTCGGTTTCTTCGCGATGCCGATGCCGACGCAGCCGCTGGGCTGGTTCAAGAATCCGGTCAAGTCGGCCGCCGACCTGAACGGCTTCAAGTACCGCACCGTGGGTCTGGCTGCCGACCTGATGCAGGAACTGGGCATGCGCGTTACCCAGCTTCCGGGCGGCGAGATCGTGCCGGCGATGGAGCGCGGCGTGATCGATGCCTTCGAGTTCAACAACCCGACCTCGGACCGTCGTTTCGGTGCCCAGGACGTGGCCAAGAACTACATGATGGGCAGCTACCACCAGTCCATGGAGTTCTTCGAGATCATCTTCAACAAGAAGAAGTACGAGGCGCTCCCGAACGACCTGAAGGCCATCCTGAAGTACGGCGCCGAGGCGGCTTCGACCGCCAACTATGCGCTGGCGATGGATCTGTACTCGTCCGACCTCGTGAAGTTGCGCGACGAGGACAAGGTCAACATCATCCGCACGCCGCAGGACATCTTCGACGCGCAGATCAAGGCCTGGGACACGGTGACGGCGAAGCTCGTCGCCGAGGATCCGATGTTTGCCAAGGTCTGGGAGTCGCAGAAGAACTGGGCCGAGCGTGTCGGCTACTACCACTTCTTCAACAACGCCGATTACAAGGCCGCTTACGAGCACATCTTCGGCAAGCTCGGCTTCTGATCGGGCATCTCGCATCAACACGGCGGCGGGTTCCGGCCTGCCGCCGTGTCTCCCGGAGCGGCACTGAATGTTGATCCAGTCCCTGCTGCATGGCATCGACCAGATATCCAAGTCGGTCGGCCATGCCTTTGCATGGTGCATCGTCGTACTGACGCTGGGCACCTCCTTTGAAGTTTTCGTCCGGTACGTTCTCAACGACCCGACCAGTTGGTCCTATGACCTGAGCTACATGCTCTACGGCGCGTTGTTCATGATGGCCGGCGCCTATGCACTCTCGCGCGGCGCCCATGTGCGTGGCGACGTGTTCTACCGTCTGATGCCGCCGCGCGTGCAGGGCGGTCTCGAACTGGTGCTCTACATCCTCTTCTTCTTCCCCGGCGTGACCGCGCTGTGCATCTCCGGCTGGGCCTACGGCTTTGAGTCGCTGCGCATCGTGGAGCGCAGTGTCTACAGCCCGGTGAGCGTGCCCATCTGGCAACTCAAGATGGTGATTCCGGCAGCCGCCGCGTTGCTGTTCCTGCAGGGAATTGCAGAGGTATTGCGCTGCATCGTGTGTCTGAAGACCGGCGCCTGGCCCGAGCGGCTGCACGACGTGGAGGAGATGGAAGCCGCCGTGCTCAAGGATGCACGCGAGCACGGCCAGGAAATCGAAGCGGGCGCCTCGGGGCGGCTCAATGACAGCACGGGAGCAAGCAAATGACGGATCCCCAAGTCGCCATCCTGATGTTGGGGGCGTTCATTTTCATCATTCTGCTGGGCTTCCCGATCGCCTTCACGCTGATCGCGATGGGCGTGGGTTTCGGCTATTACGCGTATTTCACGCCGGACCAGGCCTTCTTCGACAACCGGGTGTTCTATCTGCTCACGCAGAATACCTTCAGCGTCATGGGCAACGACGTGCTCACTGCGATACCGTTGTTCCTGTTCATGGGATATATGGTCGAGCGGGCGAACATCCTCGACCGCCTGTTCTTCAGCCTGCAGTTGGCATTCCGCTTCGTTCCCGGCTCGATGGCGATCGCCGCGCTGGCGACCTGCGCGATGTTCGCGACCGCCACCGGCATCGTCGGCGCGGTGGTTACGCTGATGGGCTTGCTGGCCTTTCCTGCGATGATCAAGGCGGGCTATGACAAGAAGCTCTCGGCAGGTGTGATTGCGGCCGGCGGGACGCTGGGGATCCTGATCCCGCCGTCCATCATGCTGATTGTCTACAGCGCGACCGCAGGCGTATCGGTCGTCAAGCTGTATGCGGCGGCGCTGATTCCGGGCATGTTGCTTGCGAGCCTGTACGGGGCCTACATCATCTCGCGCGTGGTGATCAATCCTTCACTGGCGCCCAAGCTCTCGCGTGAGGATACGGAAGGGGTGTCCGTGTTGCAGGTCATCCTGCTGATGTTGCAGGCAGTCGTGCCGCTGGCGACACTGATCCTCGCCGTTCTGGGCTCCATCCTGTTCGGGTTGGCGACACCGACCGAGGCGGCTGCCATTGGTGCTGCCGGTGCCGCGCTGCTGGCCACGGCCTACCGGGCGATGACCTGGAACCGGCTCAAGGAAGCGGTGTTCCTGACTGCGCGAACGACTGCGATGGTGTGCTGGCTGTTCGTCGGTTCCTGGACCTTCTCGTCGGTGTTCTCCTACCTCGGTGGCGAGCACCTGATCAAGGAGTTCGTGCTGGGGCTGGATCTGAACACCATTACCTTCCTGCTGCTGGCCCAGCTCATCATCTTCATCCTGGGTTGGCCGCTGGAGTGGAGCGAGATCATCATCATCTTCGTTCCGATCTTCCTGCCGCTGCTGCCGTACTTCGATGTCGACCCACTGTTCTTCGGTATCCTGATCGCGCTTAACCTGCAGACATCGTTCCTGACACCGCCCATGGCCATGGCCGCGTACTACCTCAAAGGAGTCGTGCCCAGGGGAAGCATCGAACTGGTCGAGATCTTCAAGGGCTGCATGCCGTTCCTGATGCTGGTGTTCCTGTCGATGGCGCTGGTTTATATCTTCCCGCAGCTGGTGTACTGGTTGCCGGACCTGTTTTACGGAAATTGAGGCTCGACAACGATATGGAAGGACTTAATTGGTTGACCGCCCGTCAGGCTGCACAGGGGATTCGTGACGGCGTGTTCAGTTCGGAGGACGTGGTGAAAGCGTGCCTCGCGCAGATCGAGGCGCGAGAGCCCGAGGTGCAGGCCTGGTCGCACCTCGATCCCGAACATGCACTGACCCAGGCGCGCGAAGCGGACAAGCATCGCAGCGAGGGAAAGCCCACCGGGCCGCTCCACGGCGTGCCGGTGGGCATCAAGGACATCATCGATACCCTCGACATGCCGACCGAAGACGGCACGGTACTGCACTCCGGCCGCAGGCCGTGGCAGGACGCCAAGATCGTCGATGCCTTGCGTGCGGCCGGCGCGATCATCCTGGGCAAGACCGTGACCACCGAAATGGCCACCTACAGTCCGGGAAAGACGCGCAATCCGCACAACTCCGAGCATACGCCGGGCGGCTCGTCCAGCGGGTCGGCCGCGGCGGTGGCGGCGGGCATGGTGCCGCTGGCGCTGGGTACGCAGACCAACGGTTCGGTGATCCGCCCGGCGGCCTATTGCGGGGTGTTCGGCTTCAAGCCGACGCGGGGTACGGTGTCTTGCCGCGGCATTCTCGCGCAGTCGGAACTGCTCGATCAGCCGGGATGTTTTGCGCGCACGGTCGAAGATCTGGCGCTGCTCGGTGAGACCTTGTCGGCTTACGACGCGCACCAGAAGGGCATGCGTCCGCGCAGTACGCCACCGTTGCTGCGCGTGTGCGAGGAAGAGCCGCCGCTGCCGCCCACGCTCTCGCTGGTGCGCACACCGTGGTGGGACGAGCTTGATGCGGATGCCAGGGAAGGTTTCAGCGAGCTGATCGAACACCTTTCCGATCGCATCGGCGAGTTCGAGTTGCCCGCATCCTCGGCCCAGGTGCTCGAATGGCACAAGACCATCATGGAAGCGGATATCGCGGCCAGCTACGAGGGTGACTACGAGACCGGCAAGGAGCGCATGTCGGCCAGTCTGCGCGAGCAGATCGAGCGCGGGCGAGCCGTCACCGTCGTCGACTACCGGCGTGCCGCGGCGCGCATCGATCCGCTCACCGAGTCTCTCGACGAAATCTTCGACCGCTTCGACGCGATCATCACGCCTTCTGCGTTCGGACCCGCACCGCAGGGGCTGGAGTCCACCGGTAGTCCGCAGTTCTGCACTTTGTGGACCTTTTGCGGCATGCCCGCGATCAACCTGCCGCTGCTGACCGCCAGCAACGGCCTGCCGGTAGGCGTGCAACTGGTCGGTCGTGTCGGCGACGACGCGCGCCTGCTGCGCACTGCACGCTGGCTGCTGACTACGCTCGCCTGACGAGCCTACGAGGAGAACCTGACATGTTGTACAAGTTGATCGCCGGCTTCGTGGGGCTGGGTTTGCTGATCGGATTCCTTCTGCCTCCAATCATTCAGATCAAGGAGGTGTCGCTGGTCGTCGTTGCGTTGATCGGCGTCTCCCTGGCCGCAATAGAGTTCTACGAGTCGTTCAAGAAAAAGGAAGAGTAGGGCGCTCCGCGTGCAAGCTGATTTTTATTTATTTTCAGATAGTTCTTGCTATTTTCCCGCCGCGTCTGGATACTGCGCGCAGCGGGTGTATGAAGAACGTCAGTAGCAGCAGCGAAGCAGCCTCAAAACGGCAACTTGGTTAGTCAGCTTCTCGCCTTGATCCTCGTTATCGGACATTTCGTCCATCACCAATCATTGCAAGGAAGCAATCATGGCAACAGGTACCGTAAAGTGGTTCAACGACGCAAAAGGTTTTGGTTTCATCACCCCGTCTGATGGCGGTGACGACCTTTTCGCGCACTTCTCCGCGATCCAGGGCGGCGGCTTCAAGAGCCTCGCAGAAAACCAGGCTGTGTCTTTCGACGTCGTCAATGGCCCGAAAGGCAAGCAAGCAGCAAACATCCAGCCCGCCTGAGTTCAGCGCGTAGCAGGATGCAGGAAAGCCCGGGCGACCGGGCTTTTTTACGTCCTGATACTGCCTTCTGGTCGCTCTGGCCGATGATGAGATCTCAGTCCTCAGGCAGGTGACTGCGGAAGTGATACGCTGTTTCGTGGCAAGAGCTGGAGCGGTGGTTTGCAACCGTGCGGCACCCTCGACCCGCTGAAAATGAAAAAAGCCGCCGACCCTTTCGGATCAGCGGCTTTCCTCGTGTCATGGTGGTGATGGGCGGAATCGAACCGCCGACCTATGGGTTATGAATCCATCGCTCTAACCGTCTGAGCTACATCACCGACAAGCCTGCTAATATAGCGGTAGTCCAAACTCAACGTCAAGCAACACGATCGAACTGATGAAAAAACTGTACATCCGCACCTTCGGCTGCCAGATGAACGAGTACGACTCGGACAAGATGGCCGACGTGCTCGGGGCCGGCGAGGGCCTGGTCAAGACCGACGACCCGGAAGAGGCGGATGTGATCCTGTTCAATACCTGTTCGGTGCGTGAGAAGGCGCAGGAGCGGGTGTTTCACGATCTCGGGCGGGTAAGGCATCTCAAGCAGGCGCGCCCGGATCTGATCATCGGCGTGGGTGGCTGTGTGGCCAGTCAGGAAGGCGAGGCGATCGTTACGCGCGCGCCGTTCGTGGATCTGGTGTTCGGGCCGCAGACGCTGCACCGCTTGCCTGCGCTCATCGCCGAGCGCCGCCGCAGCGGGCGCTCGCAGGTCGACATCACGTTTCCCGAGATCGAGAAGTTCGACAACCTCCCGCCGCCGCGCGTGGATGGGGCGAGCGCTTTCGTATCGATCATGGAAGGCTGTTCCAAATACTGCAGTTTCTGCGTCGTGCCCTACACGCGCGGCGAGGAAGTATCGCGTCCGCTCGACGACATCCTGACCGAGATCGCCGGGCTGGCTCAGCAAGGCGTCAGTGAGATCACGCTGCTGGGGCAGAACGTCAATGCCTGGCGCGGGCCGATCGCCAAGGGCGGTGATGAGCAGGGCGACTTCGCCTTTCTGCTCGAGTGCGTGGCCGAAGTGCCGGGCATCGAGCGTCTGCGCTACACCACGTCCCACCCTCGCGAGATGACGCAGCGCGTGATCGATGCCTACGCGAAGATCCCGAAGCTGGTCAGTCATCTGCACCTGCCCGTGCAGAGCGGGTCCGACCGCGTGCTGGCGGCGATGAAGCGTGGTTACACAGTGATCGAGTACAAGTCGCTGATCCGCAAGTTGCGGGCAGTGCGCCCGGACCTTTCGTTGTCGTCGGACTTCATCGTCGGTTTCCCGGGCGAGACCGAGGATGATTTTGAAAAGACCATGCAGCTCATCGACGATGTCGGCTTCGACGCCTCGTTCAGCTTCGTCTACAGCGCTCGGCCGGGCACGCCGGCCGCCGACCTTGAAGACCCGGTGCCGCAGACCACCAAGCTGCGGTGGCTGGCGCGCTTGCAAAAGCGCATCGAGGAGCAGGCGCGGGTGATCAGCGAAGCCATGGTTGGAAGCGTGCAGAGCATTCTGGTCGAGGGGCCGGCGAAGAAGGGCGAGGGCGAACTGGCCGGTCGCACGGCCAACAACCGCGTGGTCAACTTTCCGGGCAACCCGCGTCTGGTCGGGCAGTTCGTCGATGTAACGATTACCGCCGCGCTGCCGCACAGCCTGCGCGGCGAGATCGTGTTGCGGGAGTCGTGATGGTTGCAGCCGTGGAAGTGGTGTTCGATCCGGTCGACAACGTGCGGCTGGCCAACCTTTGCGGGTCACTGGACGAGAATCTGCGCCAGATCGAATCCGCCTTCGATGTGGGTATCGTGCGCCGCGGCGAGCGTTTTTCCCTGAGTGGCGCCAAATCCGAATTGGCCGCGAGCGCGTTACGCCGCTTCTATGACCATGCCGACGGACACCTTTCGACCGACGACATCCAGCTGGGACTGGTCGAGGTGTCCGTGCGTGGCGATGCGCCGAGCGGGGTGCCTGCCTCGCCGAAACTTCTTACGCGCAAGGCCGAGTTGCACGGGCGCACGCCACGTCAGGTCGAGTATCTGGCCAATATCCAGGCGCACGACATCACCTTCGGCATTGGCCCGGCCGGTACCGGCAAGACCTATCTGGCGGTGGCCAGCGCGGTCGACGCCTTCGAGCGCGAGATGGTCGAGCGCATCATCCTTACCCGTCCCGCGGTCGAGGCGGGCGAACGACTGGGCTTCCTGCCCGGCGACCTGGCGCAGAAGGTCGACCCGTATCTGCGGCCGCTCTACGATGCACTCTACGATCTGATGGGCTTCGATCGCGTGGCCAAGCTGTTCGAGCGCGGCAGCATCGAGATCGCGCCACTGGCCTTCATGCGCGGGCGCACGCTCAACCACGCCTTCATCATTCTGGACGAAGCGCAGAACACCTCGCCCGAGCAGATGAAGATGTTCCTGACCCGCATCGGTATCGGCGGGCGCGCGGTGGTCACTGGCGACCTCACCCAGGTCGACCTGCCGCGCGGTCAGAAGAGCGGCCTGCGCGAAGCGCGCGAGATACTCTCCGACGTGCGTGGTATCGCCTTCACCGAGTTCGGCCGCGAGGATGTCGTGCGCCACCCGCTGGTGGCGCGCATCGTCGATGCCTACGAGCAGGCGCAACTCGCGCGCGAGGCGGCGGCGAAGGCGCGCCGGGAAGACGCCGGGCGCGAATGAGTTCCACTGACACCTTGCTGCAACAGTGCCGTCCGACACTCGCATTGACGGTGCAACGCGCGCTCAAGGCACATGAGCGCGCGGGCGTGCCGCGTGCCCCCGAGTTGCGCCGCTGGGCCCGCGCGGCGCTACGCGATCATTCGATTGAAGTGGCGGTACGGGTTGTCGGCGAGGATGAGGGCCGAGCCCTCAACCGTGACTACCGTGGACGCGACTATGCAACCAATGTGCTGACCTTCGTCTATGACGACGCTCCGGTGCCAGGGATGCCGCTATTTGGGGACATCGTGCTGTGCGCACCGGTGGTGTCGCGTGAGGCGCTCGAACAGGGCAAGCCGCTGGATGCGCACTTCGCCCACCTGATGGTGCATGGTATGCTGCATTTGCAGGGTTTCGATCATGAGACGGCTTCCGAGGCCGATGAGATGGAGGCGCTGGAAACCGCGATTCTCGCAACGCTCGGTTACGGCGATCCCTATGCGTGAGTGTGCGTGAAGGCCGAGGATTTGGGCGATGGATGCGCTCAAATCCCCGTTCTTCACTCCACCAAGGAAAATGGACAGTCCCTCAGACAAACCCTCGTTACTGGAGCGACTTTCGGCGCTGCTGTCGCGCGAGCCGGAAGATCGCGATGACCTCCTCGCGCGACTGCGCTCGGCCTGCGATCGCAGCCTGATCGATCCGGACGCACTCTCCATCATCGAAGGTGCCCTGCAGATGTCCGACATGCAGGTGCGCGAAGTGATGATTCCACGCGCTCAAATGGACGTCGTCCACCTGGATGATCCTGTCGAGAAAATCGCCGATTTCGTCGTCGAGACGGCGCATTCTCGGTTTCCGGCGGTGGGCGAGAACAAGGACGACGTGGTTGGCATCCTGCTCGCCAAGGATTTGCTGCGCTACTACGCGGGGCGCGAGTTCGACCTGCGCGGCATGCTGCGTCCGGCCGTTTTCGTGCCTGAATCCAAGCGTCTGAACGTGCTGCTGCGCGAGTTCCGCGTGAGCCGCAATCACATGGCCATCGTCGTCGACGAGTACGGTGGTGTGTCCGGCGTGGTGACGATCGAGGACGTGCTCGAGCAGATCGTCGGCGACATCGAGGACGAGTACGACTTCGACGAACTCGGCGACAGCATCCGGCTCGACCAGAGCGGGCGCTACCGCGTCAAGGCCACGACCGAGATCGAGGACTTCAACCACGCCTTCGAAACCAGCTTCAGCGATGACGAGACCGACACCATTGGTGGGCTCGTCATCCGCCATCTGGGGCGTCTGCCCAAGCGTGGCGAGGTCGTGGAGTTGGACGGTCTGCGAATCCAGGTCATGCGCGCGGACAGTCGTCGCGTGTATACGCTGCTGATCGAACGCGTTGCGCCGACCGGGGCCGACGCGGCCGACGAGGACTGATGCGCAGGGCCATTGCGGTTCCGGCGTGTTTCCTCGCCGGCGCGGCTTCGGTCCTGGCGTATGCGCCGTTTCAAGCCTTTTTTGTCGTTTTCGCCGCCCTCGGAGTCCTGGTGTGGTTGCTCGAGCGTGCATCGGCCACGCGCGAGGGCGCGTGGCTGGGTTTTGCATGGGGTCTGGGCGCCTTCGTCGCTGGCGTGTCCTGGTTGTTCGTTGCGCTGCATCGCTACGGCGGCATGCCTGCACCCGTGGCGGGGCTGGCGATCGGGCTGTTCTGCGCCTATCTCGCACTCTATCCGGCGCTCGTCGGCGGCTGTTACGTGCATCTGCGCCGTGGACCGGCAGCAGGCCGGGCTGCGCTTTTCGCCGGCCTGTGGATCCTCTCCGAGATGCTGCGCGGCTGGTTGTTCACGGGTTTTCCATGGCTCGCCGTCGGCTATACGCAGACGCCGCCCAGTCCGCTCGCGAGCCTGTTTCCGGTGCTCGGCGTCTATGGGGTCGGCGGGGTGGTCGCCTTCGTCGCGGCGCTGGCCGCCAGTGTGCGCTGGCGCAGCTTCGTGCCGGCCGCGGCAGCGGCGATTGCCTTCGTTGCGGTGATTTTCGTCGCGATGCATGCCGCAACGCGCGTATGGGTCGCTCCCGAAGGGCCCCCGCTGCGCGTCGCCCTGGTGCAGACCGACATTGCTCAGGACCTCAAGTGGCGTCCCGAGCGTGTGCGCGAGTGGCTGGATCTGAACATCGAATTGTCCGATGTCGAAGGCGCGGAGCTGGTCGTGATGCCCGAGTCCACGCTGCCACTGATCGCCGAGCGCCTGCCGACGGGTTATCTCGATTTTCTTGACTCGCGCGCGCGCCGCAACGGTTCGGACCTGATCCTCGGGGTCTTCCTGCGCGACGACGAGGGGCGGATCTTCAACGCCGTGACCAGTCTGGGGGACTCGCCCTCGCAGTCCTATGCCAAACGCCATCTGGTGCCGTTCGGGGAGTATTCGCCGCCGTTGTTTGGCTGGTTCTACGCGCTGGCCGACATTCCGATGTCGGACCAGACGCCGGGCGCGAGTGATCAGCCGCCGCTGGCGGTGGCCGGTCAGCGCATTGCCGTGAACATCTGCTACGAGGATCTGTTCGGGCGCGAGCTGCTCCACGCCTTGCCGGAGGCGACGCTGATGCTCAACGTGTCCAACCTGGCCTGGTACGGACATTCGTTCGCACAGCCTCAACATCTGCAGATTTCGCGGGTGCGCGCGATGGAGAGCGGCAGGCCGATGCTGCGTTCGACCAACACCGGCATGACCGCCGTGGTGCTGCCCACGGGGCATGTCGAGGCGGCGCTGCCGCAGTTCGAGCGCGGCGTGCTGCACGCCGAGGTACGCGGATACGTTGGACTCACACCCTACGCGCGGTGGGGCGATCATGCGCCCTTGCTGCTCGCCGCACTGGCGCTTGCCTTCGGCATGGTGATGCGCGTTTTCGGCGGCGCCGCGACCCCGCATGTCTGGCGCCGTCGCCCGGAAGCATGAATAGCCGGTAAAATCCTGTCCTTTGCCTTGCCGAACCGGGGACCATGTCAGCGACCAGACCGACTTTCCAGCAGATCATCCAGACTCTCGCGAACTACTGGGGCGAGCGCGGTTGCGCCTTGCTCCAGCCGCTCGACATCGAGGTCGGCGCCGGCACCTCGCATCCGGCCACCTGCTTGCGGGCGATCGGTCCCGAGCCGTGGAACGCGGCCTACGTGCAGCCTTCGCGTCGTCCCAAGGACGGCCGTTACGGAGAGAATCCGAACCGACTTCAGCACTACTATCAGTACCAGGTGGCCCTCAAGCCTTCGCCGCCCGACATCCAGGAGCTGTATCTGGACAGCCTGCGTGCACTTGGCATCGACCCGATGGTGCACGACATCCGCTTCGTCGAAGACGACTGGGAAAACCCCACGCTGGGTGCCTGGGGCCTGGGCTGGGAGGTCTGGCTGGATGGCATGGAAGTGACGCAGTTCACCTACTTCCAGCAGGTTGGCGGCATCGACTGCAAGCCGGTGCTGGGCGAGATCACCTATGGCATCGAGCGCCTCGCGATGTATCTGCAGGACGTCGAGAACGTCTATGACCTGGTGTGGACCGTGTATCCGGATGGCACCGAAGTGACCTACGGCGACGTCTATCACCAGAACGAGGTCGAGCAGTCGCGCTACAACTTCGAGCACGCCAACGTCGAGTTCCTGTTCTCGCAGTTCGGCAACTACGAGTCGGAGGCCAAGCGCCTGATTGAGGCGGGGCTGGCCCTGCCGGCCTACGAGATGGTGCTCAAGGCCGGTCATACCTTCAACCTGCTCGACGCGCGCGGCGCGATCTCGGTCACCGAGCGTGCGACCTACATCGGCCGCATCCGCAACCTGTCGCGGGCCGTGGCTGCAGCGTATCTGGAATCGCGCGAGGTGCTCGGATTTCCGATGCTCGCGAAGGCCGAGGCTGCGGCACGGGAGGTGGCGTGATGGACAAGGCTCACCTGATCGTCGAACTCGTCACCGAGGAACTGCCGCCCAAAGCGCTGGCGAACCTGTCTGAGGTGTTTGCAGACAAAGTCCTGAACGGGCTTGTGCGGTTGCATCTCAAGGATCGCATCCCTCAGGGCGTGAGAACCTATGCGACCCCTCGTCGCATTGCTGTCTTTGTGCCTGACGTCGCAGCACAGGCCGGCGAGCAGGAGGTCACCGAAAAGATCATGCCGGTGCAGGTAGCCTTTGACGCTGAAGGCCGCCCGAGCCAGGCCCTGCTCAAGAAGCTAGCCGCGCGCGGCATTGCCGAGGATGCGATCGCAGGCTTCGAGCGCCGCGTCGACGGCAAGGCCGAAGCCCTGTTCCATACCCGCACCGAGCAGGGCGCGCGACTCGATGCGGTGCTCGCCGACATCGTCAATGAAGCCGTGCGCGCGTTGCCGATTCCGAAGCTGATGCGCTGGGGCGCATCGGACGTGCAGTTCGTGCGGCCGGTCCATCGTCTCGTGATGCTGCACGGCGAACGCGTCGTGCCGGGCAGCGTGCTGGGACTGGAAGCGGGTCGGACCTCGCTGGGTCACCGCTTCATGAGTCGCGGCACGATCGATATCGCCGGCGCCGAGGCGTGGGAGCCGACGCTGCTGGCCGAAGGCAAGGTGGTGCCGCATTTTGCCGAGCGTCGCGACGAAATCGAGCGCCAGTTGCAGGCGACCGCCGCGCAGGAGAAGGCCTCGTTGGGCGACTATGCTGACCTGCTCGACGAAGTCACTGCGCTGGTCGAACACCCCAGTGTGTACGTCGGTGAATTCGAAGCCGAATTCCTCTCCGTGCCGCAGGAGTGCCTGATCCTGACGATGCGCGCCAACCAGAAGTACTTCCCGCTGTTCGACGACAAGGGGCGGCTGCTCAACCGTTTCCTGATCGTGTCGAACATGCGTGTGGCCGATCCGTCCAACATCGTCGCGGGCAACCAGCGCGTGGTGCGCCCGCGCCTGGCGGACGCGCGCTTCTTTCTCGAACAGGACCGTCGTCAGCCCCTGGAGGCGCGTCTGCCGCGCCTGGGCCCGGTGGTCTATCACAACAAGCTCGGCAGCCAGCTCGAGCGCATCGGACGGCTGGAGCGCCTGGCCGGGCACATCGCCTCGCGCCTGCGCGCCGACAGCGCAGCGGCCAAGCGTGCCGCGAAACTCGCCAAGGCTGACCTCGTCACCGAGATGGTCGGCGAGTTTCCCGAATTGCAAGGCTTCATGGGTCGCCACTACGCGCTCGCCGATGGTGAAGACCAGGTCGTTGCCGACGCCATCGCCGCCCATTACCGGCCGCGTTTTGCCGGCGACGAGCTGCCCGCAGGAAACGTCGCCTGCGCGGTGGCGCTGGCCGACAAGCTCGACGCGCTGGTGGGTTTCTTCGGTATCGGCCAGATGCCCACCGGCGACCGCGACCCCTATGGCCTGCGCCGCGCCGCGCTGGGCGTGCTGCGCATCCTGATGGAGTCGCCGCTGCCGCTCGATCTGGCAGAGCTTGTCTCCGATGCCGCCTCCGGCTTCGCGCCCGGCGTGCTGGTCGAGGAGGGCTTCTCGGAGCGCCTGCTCGATTTTCTGTTCGAACGTCTGCGTCATCAGTTGAGGGACGCGGGTCATCCTGTCGACGAGGTCGACGCCGTGCTTGCCTTGCGTCCGACCCGTGTCGATCAGGTCCCCGCGCGGCTGGCGGCGGTACGCGAGTTTGCAGCGCTGCCCGAGGCCGCTGCCTTGGCCGCGGCCAACAAGCGCATCGTCAACATCCTGAAGAAGAGTGGTGCGGCCGAGGTCGAGCCGGATGTCGCACTGCTTCAGGAGGAGGCCGAAAAGGCGCTGTTCCATCAGGTCGTGGAAGTGGCGCCGCTGGTGCGCTCGCATGTAGACAGCGAAAACTACACCGAGGCGCTGCGGGTACTGGCCGGGCTGCGCGGCGTGGTCGACAGCTTCTTCGACAACGTCATGGTCAACGCCGACGAACCGCTTACCCGACAGAACCGGCTGGCGCTGTTGGGCCGACTTGCCGCACTGATGAACCGCGTCGCCGACCTGTCGCGGCTGAACGCACAGGGGTGACGTGATGCTGACGATGAAACTCGTGATCCTCGATCGCGACGGCGTGATCAACCAGGACTCGGATCAGTTCATCAAGTCACCCGACGAATGGAAGCCCATCCCCGGTTCGCTCGAGGCGATCGCGCGACTCAATCAGTACGGTTGGCGCGTGGTGGTTGCGTCCAACCAGTCGGGTATCGGACGTGGGCTGTTCGGTATGGACATGCTCAACGCCATCCACGACAAGATGATCAAGAGCCTCGCACAGGTCGGTGGTCGGCTCGAGGCAGTCTTCTTCTGTCCGCACCCGGCCGATTCGACCTGCGACTGTCGCAAGCCCAAGCCCGGCATGTACCGCGAGATCGGCGAGCGCTTCAACGTCGATCTGACTACGGTGCCGGTCATCGGCGACAGTCTGCGTGATCTGGAGGCGGCGGCGGCGGTCGGTGCCCAGCCCTATCTGGTGCTCACCGGCAAGGGTGAGCGAACCGAGGCGGAGCACGCGCTGCCCGAGGGCACGCAGGTGTTTCCCGACCTGGCTGCGGTGGCCGCCCACCTGACGCTGGATCGATGAACGCGTTGCGCTCACTGCTTTTTGCGTTCGGCCTGGTGGTCACGATCCCGCCCTGGGCGCTGTTCGCGTTCCTGACCTTTCCGCTGCGTGCGCATACCCGCTACCGCATCATCGGGTCGTGGACCCGCATCGCGATGTGGATGGCGCGCCACGTGCTCGGCATCCGCCATCGTGTCATCGGTCGGGAGAATCTGCCGGACGAGCCAGCGGTCATTCTCGCCAAACATCAGTCGGCCTGGGAGACGCTGGCCTTCCAGGTGATCTTTCCGCCCATCTGCTTCGTGCTCAAGCGCGAGCTGCTGCGTATTCCGTTCTTCGGCTGGGGGTTGGCGCAGATGCCGGTCGTCGCGATCGACCGCAAGGCGGGCAAGGATGCGCTCGCACAAGTCGTCGATCAGGGCGGAGCACGTCTGCACGAAGGCTTCTGGGTGGTGGTGTTCCCGGAAGGCACGCGCGTGGCCCCCGGTACCACGCGCCGCTACAAGATCGGTGGCGCGTGGCTGGCCACGCACGTTGGCGCAAGCGTCGTTCCGGTTGCACACAACGCCGGCGAGTTCTGGCCGAAGAACGCATGGATCAAGCGCCCTGGTGAGGTTGTCGTGAGTATCGGTCCTCCGATCCTTGCTGCCGGACGCGAACCGGACGAGGTCAACGCCGAGGCGGAAGCCTGGATCGAAGGCGAAATGCGACGGCTGTTTCCGGGGCACTACGAAGGAAAGGCTTAGGGCAAAGTTGCTCGGTATCGGCGCTTTCGCCAGATCCAGACGTAAAAAAGCCCCGTATTTTCCGGGGCTTTTTGATGCCGGGGCGCTAGCCCCTGCTTCCTGAGCTTCAGGCAGCGGCTTTCTTCGCAGCCGGGGTCTTGGAGGTCGTGCCGACCGCCTTGACCGTCGCGTCGGTAGCGGCCGAAACATTGGCTTCGGTCATCTCGGCGACCTGACGAACCGCCTTGTTGACGTTGTCGTAGGCGCTGTTGCTGGCGGCCAGCGCGGACTTCATCGCGGCGAAGGCAACGTCGGAGCCGGCGGGGGCGGTCTCGGCGGCCTTGTCGATGATGGCGGTAAAGCTCTTGTTCGCCTCGGCGACGCCGGCTTCGAACAGCTTGGCCATTTCTTCCTGCTGGCCGGTCGCCAGCTCATAGACGCTGCGGTTGTAGGACACGACCTTGTCCAGCGACGGCTTGGCCAGTTCGCTCTGCAGCTTGACGAATTCCTGCGGATCCTTCACGCCCATCAGGCTGCGGGTGTTGGAGATGCTGTCTTCGACGAAGCCGCGCGCAACCTCGATATTGAGGGCGGTCAGCTTCTCGGCGTTGGCGAAGGCCGTGTTAGCGATGCGCACGAACGCCTCGAGGTTGGCTTTGTTGGCAGCAGCGATTTGATCGGGAGTAGCAAACATGGAGTTCTCCTTGTGTTTCATTGAAGTGGCTGCTGACCGTGCGGTCAATCTCTATGACGCACTGCAGCATGGATCCCAGTATAGGGTTCTGGGGCACGATGTCAAGGATTATTTGCTGCGCTGCACAAACTCCATTTGAGGCGAGCGTGATCTTCAAAAAATCATTGTTTAATAATGATTTTATATTCCCAATGCGCCGCGATCCGGATCCGGAACGCGCGCGAGAGATGCCACGCATGTTGCGCGTTTTGCGTGACGGGGGAAGGGCAGGCTGGCGCGAAATATTGCGCGCTGCGTCAGCGGTGGCGGAAGTCCGCCTTGCGCTTTTCGAGGAAGGCGCTCATGCCTTCCTTCTTGTCTTCCAGGCCGAAGGCGGCGTGGAAGCTGCGGCGCTCGAAGAGCAGGCCTTCCGCGAGCGTGGTCTCGAAGGCGCGGTTCACCGATTCCTTGATCATCATCAGGACCGGAAGGGAGTAGCCCGCCATGGTGTCCACAATGGCCAGCGCTTCGTCGACGACGCGCTCGTCAGGCACGATGCGCGAGACCAGCCCGGCCCGTTCGGCCTCCGTCGCATCCATGAAGCGCGCGGTCAGGCACAGGTCCATGGCCTTGGCCTTGCCGGCTGCGCGCGGCAAGCGCTGCGTGCCGCCGGCACCCGGCGGGATGCCGAGACGGACCTCGGGCTGACCGAACTTCGCGCTCTCGCCGGCAACGATGATGTCGCACATCATCGCCAGTTCGCAGCCGCCGCCGAGCGCGAAACCCGATACGGCGGCGATGACCGGCTTGCGGCAGGTCTTGACGCGTTCCCAGTTGCGGGTGATGTAGTCGCCGCGATAGGCGTCCATCCACGACATGTCCGCCATTGCCGCGATGTCTGCACCGGCTGCGAAGGCCTTGTCGGTTCCGGTCAGCACGATCGCGACGATGGTGTCATCGGCCTCGAAAGCGTCCAGCGCGTGGCCCATCTCGTCGACCAGCGTGTCGTTGAGTGCGTTGAGCGCTTCGGGACGGTTCAGGCGGATCAGGCCGGCCGGGCCGCGCGTTTCGGCGACGATCGCGGAATACGTCATCGCGACGCTCAGGAGCCGGACGTCTTGGGTTGGATGGTTACGCGGATGCGCGAGTCGCCGCTGCCCTCGGCGGGTAGGCGGTGGGCAGTGTAGTTTTCCGTCAGTGCATCGTATTCGATGACGTCGCCACGAACCACGTCGCCCCCGGCCCGGACCTGGGCGCGGCGGAACAGCGTTGCGGTTTCGTTGCGACCGTCGTACTCGATGCGCTCGGCTTCGCCCTCGACGTATTCTTCCACGCCTTCGCGCTTTTGCCGGAAGGTCGCCAGTTCCCCCTCGGCTGCGGTCGCGACACCGGTCTGGAAACCGTCCGCTCCCTGTACGACGACGATCTTCGCGCCGCGCAGTTCCAGCGTGCCCTGAGTGAGGACAACGTTGCCGTCGAAGGTGTGCGTGCGATTACGGTCGTCGACCGTGACCTTGTCGGCTTCAATGTTGATCGGTTGCTCGCGGTCGGCACGTTCGGCGTGGGCCGTCAGCGGCGCCAGGGCGAGGAATGCGGCGAGAATCAGAAAAGGAGAGGACTTGGTCATTGTCGGTTCCGTGATGAACGGGGCATTTGAACTCTAGCATCGCCGACGAGTTCGAGGACGCCCGAGATGTTGTCCGCGCGCAGGCCATTGCCGTACGCGGTGATGTTACCGTGTTTGAGCACGACAGGGGCATCGCTGAAGGCGCGCTGGCTGTCCGGCCAGTAGCGCATCCGGTCCGTTTCCATTTGCATTGCCGGATCGCTGACGGTGGCATCGCGCTCGACCTGGACATCGCCCTTGAGCAGGACATTCTCCAGGCCTGCTGCCGCCTCGGCTTCGCGTGAGCGGATGCGCAGCTCTCCCTCGACCGTTTCGTAGAGCAGGCGCGGTTCGACCAGGTCGGTCACGTCGGACAGCGGGTAATGCACGATGCGCTCGGAGGTCAGTTCATAGTGTGGCTGACCGGCCTGGTCGAAGCTCGTCATGCGGATGTTGGATCCGATGAAGTCCGGGTCGGTACGCTCAATCCGTGGCGCCTCGTCGGGGCTGCGCGTGATGCGCTCGAGCCAGAAGGTGAGCGCCGCGAGTAAGAGCAGGGCGATGACGGGATAGATGCGGTCGGTGTTCATCGTCGTGTTCAGTCCAGATAGCTCGCGAGCATCGCGTCAAGTCGTCCTTGCGACTGCAGGATGAAGTCGCACGCCTCGCGTACCGCGCCGTGACCTCCGGGCTGGCCGGTGACCCAGGCGACATGGGCACGAACGAACGGGTGCGCATCGGCCGGCGCCGTCGAGAAGCCGCAGCAACGCAGCACCGGCAGGTCGACGACATCGTCACCCATGTAACCGGCGGCTTCGGGTTCGAGCCCGCGGCGCGCGAGCAGTTCAAGCATGCAGCTGCGCTTGTCCGATACGCCCATGTGCAGTTCCCCGATGTCGAGGTTGGCTGCGCGCAATTCGAGCGCGCGCGAGGCGCGCCCGCTGATGATGGCGATCTCGACGCCTGCCTCGGCGAGCATGCGCAGACCGTGGCCGTCGAGGCTGGAAAATGCCTTGATCTCGTCGCCGCCCGGAGTGAAGTACAGGCTGCCGTCGGTGAGTACGCCATCGACGTCGAAGCCCATCAAGCGCACGCGTGAGGCGCGGTTGGCGGCATCCATCAGATCACCCTCGCGCGCATCAGATCATGCGTGTTGAGCGCGCCGAGCAGGGTTGTCCGGTTCTCTACGACGAGGATCTGCGTGATTCGTCGCCGTTCCATGATCTCGGCCGCCTCGACGGCGAGCGCCTCCGGCCCGATGCTTTGTGCGTCGCGTGTCATGACATCCGCCAGCCGTGTGGCATGCACGTCGATGCCACGTTCGAGCGCGCGGCGCAGGTCGCCGTCGGTGAAGATGCCGGCAAGCAGGCCGTTCTCTTCGACCGCCGCCGTCATGCCCAGCCCGCCGCGGGTCATTGCCAGCAGTGCGGTGGCAAGTGTGGCATCGGGACGAATCTGCGGCACCTGATCGGCCGGTCGCATTACATCGCACACGCGCGTAAGCAGGCGTCGACCCAGCGCGCCACCCGGGTGGGCATGGGCGAAGTCGTCGGCGCTGAAGCCGCGCGCGTCGAGCAAGGCGACGGCAAGCGCGTCGCCCAGGGCGAGTGCGGCCGTAGTGCTGGCTGTCGGTGCCAGGTTGAGCGGGCAGGCTTCCTCGGCGACGGCCGCGTCCAGGTGCACGTCGGCCGCGCGGGCGAGCGGCGAGTCCTCATTGCCGGTGATCGCGATCAGACTTGCACCGCGTCGCTTGATCAGCGGAACGATGGTCAGGATTTCCTCACTGGTGCCGGAATTGGAAAGCGCAATGAGTACGTCGTCATGGGTGATCATGCCCAGATCGCCATGTGCGGCTTCGGCCGCGTGCACGAAGTAGGCCGGCGTGCCGGTGCTGGCGAGGGTGGCGGCCAACTTGCGGCCGATATGGCCGGATTTTCCGATGCCGGTGACCAGGACCCGGCCATCGCGGGCGAGCACCAGTTCGACGGCGCGTTCGAACTCAAGGCCGATGCGCTCGATCATTGATGCGATCGCGTCGGCCTCGATGCGCAGCACGCGACGTGCCATGTCGCTCGCGCGGTGTTTCGGCGATGCTGGGAGTGGATCGGTCATTGATGCGGAAAAGGGCGCCGGTAGTGGATCGGGCGAGTATAGCAAAGCCTGTTCCGGAGCTCGTTTGCGGGCAATCTGCCGACGCTCCTGTCCTGCGCTTGAAAGTGTTGTGAGAGCAGGCCATGTGTTGCGTCCGGACAACGGTCCATCGGGGCTTCTCTGCTAGACTTCGCCGCTACTTCCTGCTCGGGTTTCGCTGCCTTGCAATCCGCCTCAGAACAACCTCTCGTACGACTTCAGGGGGTCCGTTTCGCCTACGGTGAGCGCACCATCCTGGATGGCGTCGACCTGTCGGTGCGACGCGGTCAGGTCGTTGCGATCATGGGCGGCAGCGGTTGCGGCAAGACCACGCTGCTGCGTTTGATTGGTGGTCAGTTGCGGGCGGTCGGTGGTCAGGTCGAGGTCGACGGGCGCGATCTGGGCGCGCTGGGTACGGATGATCTGTATGCGCTGCGTCGGCGCATGGGCATGCTGTTCCAGTTTGGCGCGCTGTTTACCGACATGAGCGTGTTCGAGAACGTCGCTTTTCCGTTGCGCGAACACACCGACCTGCCCGAGAGCATGCTGCGCGATCTGGTGTTGATGAAGCTCAACGCGGTGGGGTTGCGCGGTGCGGCGGAACTTGCCACGTCGGAATTGTCCGGCGGCATGGCGCGTCGTGTTGCACTGGCTCGCGCGATTGCGCTCGATCCGATGCTGATCATGTACGACGAGCCCTTCGCCGGGCTCGATCCGATCTCGCTGGGCGTGATCGGCCAGCTCATTCGTCGCCTCAATGATGCGCTCGGCGCAAGCACGGTGATGGTCACGCACGATGTTCATGAATCGCTCGAGATCGTCGACTACGTCTACTTTGTTTCCGACGGCAAGATCGTCGCCGAGGGCACGCCCGAGGAAATCCGCGCTTCGAGCGACGCTTTCGTGCATCAGTTCATCAACGCCGAGGCCGACGGGCCGGTGCCTTTCCATTACCCGGCGCCCGCCTTCGGCGACAGCCTGCTGACGAGGAGCGCGACATGAGCGCCGTCGCGGCCGTGCGCCGCCTTGGCGCGATGGTCACCGAGGGCGTGTGGCGGCTCGGGTTTGCCGCGCGCTTTTTCCTGATGCTGCTGGTGTATTCGGGGCAGTCGCTGCGCCGCGTGCATCTGACCATTCGCGAGATCTATTTCAGCGGCGTGCTCTCCTTGCTGATCATCGTCGTCTCGGGGTTGTTCGTCGGCCTGGTGCTCGGGCTGCAAGGCTACGAGACGCTGCAGCGTTTCGGCTCCGGCGATGCGCTGGGCGTGCTCGTGGCTCTTTCGCTGACGCGTGAGCTCGGTCCGGTGGTCGCGGGACTGTTGTTCGCCAGTCGCGCCGGCTCGGCGGTCACGGCCGAGATCGGGCTGATGAAGACCACCGAGCAGCTCAAGGCCATGGACATGATGGCTGTCAATCCCATCGCGCGCGTGGTCGCGCCGCGTTTCTGGGGTGGCGTGATTGCGATGCCGCTGCTTGCGTCGATCTTCACCGGAATGGGTATTCTGGGCGGTTGGCTGATCGGGGTGGTCGTCATCGGGGTCGATTCCGGCGCCTTCTGGTCGCAGATGCAGGCGGCGGTCGATTTTCGCTACGACATCATGAACGGCGTCATCAAGAGCGTCGTGTTCGGGGTTGCGGTGTCGCTGATCGCGGTGTTCGAAGGCTACGATTGCCACCCCACCGCCGAGGGAATTTCGCGCGCAATCACGCGCACCGTCGTGAGCTCGGCGCTGGCGATTCTGGCGCTGGATTTCATCCTCACCTCATTCATGTTCCGGGGGACGTCATGAGCCGTACCAGCCTCGACCTGTGGGTCGGGATCTTCGTTCTGATCGGCATTGGCGCGCTGTTTTTCCTCGCGTTGCGCGTGGGCAACGTGTCGAGCGTCGATCTTTCCAACGCTTATGTGGTGCGCGGGCAGTTCGACAACATCGGCGGCCTCAAGGTGCGGGCACCGGTCAAAAGTGCCGGCGTGGTCGTCGGTCGCGTCGATTCGATCGACTTCGATACCCAGAGCTATCGCGCCGAGGTGCGCATGAGGGTCGCGAGCGACTACGAGTTCCCGCGCGATACGATCGCTTCGATCCTCACGTCCGGACTGCTCGGCGAGCAGTACATCGGACTCGATCCGGGTGGCGACATCGAGATGCTCGCCGACGGAGAGAAGCTGCAGATCACACAATCGGCGATCGTGCTCGAGAAGCTCATCGGACAATTCCTGTTCGACCGGGCGCAGTCACCGCAGGAGTGATCCGGTCCGCGGGCTGCGAACAAGAACGAATCAAGAACCAGCGAGAGACGTGATGAAAGACAACCCGAAATCCCGTGTAGTGCTTTTGCTGCTGGCCTGCGCTGTGCTGCTGGTCAGCGGCTGTGCGTCGCGCCCGCACAATCCGGACGACCCGCTCGAGGGTTACAACCGCGCGATGTTCAGTTTCAACGAAGGCGTGGACAAGGCCGTGCTGCGACCGGCCGCGCAGGCCTACGAGGCGGTGACGCCCGAGCTGGTGCGCACCGGTGTGGGCAACGTGTTCTCCAACATCGGCGACGTCTGGGTTGGCGTCAACAACCTGCTTCAGGGCAAGGTCGGCGACGGGATGTCGGACCTGATGCGTTTCGGCATCAACACGGTGTTCGGCATCTTCGGCATTTTCGATGTGGCCACCGAGGCGGGTCTGCCCAAGCACGACGAAGATCTGGGGCAGACGCTGGCCGTATGGGGCGTGGGCAACGGACCTTACGTGGTGCTGCCGCTGCTCGGGCCGCGCACGGCGCGTGACGCGGTGGCGACGCCGGTCGACATGCAGGGCGGAGCGCTGATCCCGATCGATCACGTCCGCACCCGCAACTCGCTGATTGCGCTGCGCGTGGTGCATGGACGCTCGATGCTGCTCGGGGCCGACCGTACGCTTGACGAGCAGATCGACAAGTACGCTTTCGTGCGCGATGCCTATCTGCAGCAGCGTCGCTTCAAAGTGCATGATGGCAATCCGCCCCTCGAGTACGAGGATTTCAACGACGCAGCCTCGTCGCGCGGTGCGCTCTATCGGACTTTGCCCGACGAAGTTGCGTTCGCGTCGGTATCCGGAATCGAATTCATCGAACCGTTTGCTGTCGAACGCGAACGCTTCGAACCGATGGCGGGAGAACTGCGATGAAGAATCTGTTACTGGCCCTGTGTTTTGCACTCGTTTCTTCGTTCGCGACGGCGTCGGTGCCGACCGACAAGCCCGATGAGCTGGTGCGTGCGCTGACCGACGAGGTGCTCGAGATCCTGCGTACCGACGAACAGTTGAAGAACGGTGACACGGATCGCGCGGTCAAGCTGATCGAGGAGACGGTGCTGCCGCACTTCGATTTTCCCCGCATGACCATGCTGGCGGTCGGGCGCGACTGGCGCGACGCCTCCGCGGCGCAGCGCGAACGTCTTATCGATGCGTTCTACGACATGCTGGTGCGCACCTATTCGAATGCGCTCACCGAGTACAGCGACCAGAAGGTGCACTTTCGTCCGCTGCGCATGAGCCCGGACGATCGTACGGTGCGCGTGCAGACGCAGATCGAGCAGTCGGGCGGGCAGCCGGTCGCCGTGGACTACGTGCTCGAGCGTCAGCAGGATGGCTGGAAGGTCTTCGACGTCGTGATCGCCGGCGTGAGTCTGGTGACCAACTACCGCAGTACTTTCGCGCAGGAAATCCGCGCCGGCGGTATCGACGGGCTGATCCGTGCGCTCGAGACGCGTGGCAGCGAGATCGCCAAGCGCGCCGAAGGGAAATCCTGACCGTGTTCGAAGCGCGTCGATTCGCACCGCAGGGTGCGCTGACCATGGCCAACGCGGCGCGATGTCGGGCCGAAGGCCGCGCAGCGGCGCAGGAGGGCGACCTCGTGGTCGATTTCTCGCAGGTCGATGAAGCCGACTCGGCCGCGCTTGCGCTGCTGTTCGACTTGCAGCGTGTCGCTGCAGCGGCCGGCCACGAGCTGCGCGTCGAAGGCTTGCCGGCCGGGCTGCAGAGTCTCGCGGACCTTTACGGTGTGGCCGATCTGCTGCCGCGAGACGAGGCAGCGGTCAGCACCTGATGTCTGTTCCCGCACTCAGCATCGAATCGGTCACCAAGCGCTACGGTGATCTGGAAGCTCTGTCCGGCGTCAGCCTGGAGGTCGAGCAGGGAGAATTCTTCGGCCTGCTCGGACCGAACGGCGCGGGCAAGACCACGCTGATCTCGGCGCTCGCCGGCCTCGCGCGCCCTACGTCGGGGCGGCTCGCGGTGATGGGGCACGATGTCGTCGCCGATTACCGCAATGCGCGCATGCAGCTCGGTGTGGTGCCGCAGGAACTGGTCTTCGATCCGTTTTTCACGGTGCGCGAGCTGTTGCGCATTCAGTCGGGCTATTTTGGCATCGCCAACAACGACGACTGGATCGACGAAGTACTCGACAATCTCGACCTGTTGCCCAAGGCGGAATCGAACATGCGCACGCTCTCGGGCGGCATGAAGCGCCGCGCGCTCGTGGCGCAGGCGCTGGTGCATCGTCCGCCGGTGATCGTGCTTGACGAGCCGACCGCCGGCGTCGACGTCGAGCTGCGTCAGGGCTTGTGGCACTTCATCCGCAAGCTCAACCGAGACGGGCACACCATTGTGCTGACCACCCATTATCTGGAAGAGGCCGAGGCCTTGTGCGGGCGCATCGCGATGCTCAAGGGCGGCCGCGTGGTCGCGCTCGATCACACGCGTGCATTGTTGCAGCGTTTTGCTACCCACAGCCTGGCGGTGCGCATGCGCAATCCCGGCATCGGCGTGTCGTTGGGCGGAACTTCGGCCGAGGATGGCTGGGTGCGCTTCGGCTTCGATACCTACGCCGACGTCGAGCCACTGCTCACGCGCTTGCGCGAGGCCGGCGCCGCGGTCGAGGAACTGCGCATCGGCGAGCCCGATCTGGAAGAGGTGTTCGTGGAGGTCATGAGTCGTGCCTGAGTTTTCGCCACGCCCTCAAACCTCGCGCTGGACGGGTTTTCGCACGCTGCTCTACAAGGAGGTGCTGCGCTTCTGGAAGGTCGGCTTCCAGACGGTGATGGCGCCCGTGATCACCGCGATTCTGTTCCTGCTGATCTTCTCGCACGTGCTCGACCGGCATGTCACCGTGTACGGCGACATTGGCTACACCACCTTTCTGGTGCCCGGCCTGATCATGATGTCGCTGCTGCAGAACGCCTTCGCGAACACCTCGTCATCGCTGATCCAGAGCAAGATCACCGGCAACATCGTGTTCGTGCTGTTGCCGCCCATTTCGTATCTGGAGTTCTACTGCGCCTATGTCGGCGCGGCGATGCTGCGCGGCCTGTTCGTCGGCACCGGCGTGCTGCTGGCCTCGATGCCGCTGGTTGATGTGCCGCTGGCCTATCCGCTGTGGGTGTTGATGTTCGCGCTCGCCGGTGGCGCGATCCTCGGTTCGATGGGGGTCATCGCGGGCATCGTCGCGGAAAAGTTCGATCAACTCGCGGCTTTCCAGAACTTCCTGATCATGCCGCTGACGATGCTTTCCGGCGTATTCTATTCAATCCATTCGCTGCCCCCGCTGTGGCAGAGCGTCTCGCACGCCAATCCGTTCTTCTTCATGATCGACGGATTCCGCTACGGCTTCTTCGGCCAGTCCGACGTGTCGCCGTGGCTCAGTCTCGCTGTGGTGGGTGTGAGTCTGGCGGGTCTGGCGGCGATCACGCTCGCGCTGCTCGCGCGGGGCTACAAACTACGCAACTGAGCGCAACAGAGGAATAGCAGAACATGTTTCAAGCATCGGAAGTCGAGCGTTTGATCGCGAACGGGCTCGATTGCGAATTCATCGAGGTCAAGGGTGACGACGGCGTGCATTTCAGTGCGGTCGTGGTCAGCCCCACCTTCGAAGGAGTGTCGTTGCCGGACCAGCACCGCATGGTCAAGGCGACGCTGGGTGACCGCCTGGACAGCGGTGAGATCCACGCCCTGGGTCTGAAGACCTATACGCCGGCGCGCTGGGCTGCGGTGCGCTCTTCGTTGGGGTATTGAGCGCGGATGGACAAGCTGCTGATCGAGGGCGCGTCACGCCTGTGCGGGGAAGTCGCGATGTCCGGCGCGAAGAACGCTGCACTGCCGTTGCTGTGTGCGGCCCTGCTCACGCGCGAGCCCGTGTGTTTCACCAACGTGCCGCGCCTGAACGACATCGACACCCTGCTGCGGCTGCTCGCGCGCATGGGCGTCAAGTGCGAGCGCGACGGGGATACCGTGACGCTGGATGCGGCGCACATCACCGAACCGGTTGCGCCCTACGAAATGGTCAAGACCATGCGTGCGTCGATTCTCGTGCTCGGGCCGCTGCTCGCCCGTTGCGGCGAGGCGCGCGTGTCGCTGCCGGGCGGATGCGCAATCGGTGCACGGCCAGTGGATCAGCATATTCGCGGTCTGCAGGCGATGGGGGCGCAGGTCAGTGTCGAGCATGGCTATGTGCATGCGGTTGCCACCAGGTTGCGCGGTGCGCGCCTGGTCACCGACATGGTCACGGTCACCGGCACGGCCAACTTGATGATGGCCGCCACGCTGGCCGACGGTGAGTCAGTCATCGAGAACGCCGCGCGCGAGCCCGAGATCGTGGATCTGGCGCATTGTCTGAGTGCCATGGGCGCGCGTATCGAGGGGGCGGGCACCGACGTGATCCGCGTGCGCGGCGTCGAGCGTCTGCACGGTGCCACGCACCGCATCATGCCCGACCGTATCGAGACCGGCACCTATCTGTGTGCGATTGCGGCCACCGGGGGTGATGCACGGCTCACACACACCTCGGCGGCCTATCTGGATTCGGTCGTCGACAAGCTCGTCGAGGCCGGATGCGAGATCACGCCAGAGTCCGACGCGATCCGCCTGCGCGCACCGCGCCGCCTGAAGGCCGTGGATGTGCGCACGGCTCCGTATCCGGCTTTTCCGACCGACATGCAGGCCCAGTTCATGGCGATCAACACGGTCGCCGAAGGCTCGGCCGTGATCCGCGAGACCATCTTCGAGAACCGCTTCATGCATGCGGTCGAACTGCAACGACTGGGCGCGGACATTGCGATCGACGGAAATACCGCCGTCGTGCGCGGTGTTGCCAGGCTCGAAGGCGCGACCGTGATGGCCACCGATCTGCGCGCTTCGGCCAGTTTGGTCATCGCCGGCCTGGTTGCCGAGGACGAGACCATCATCGAGCGCATTTACCATCTCGATCGGGGCTATGAGCGCCTCGAGGACAAGCTCGGAGCGCTGGGCGCGAAGGTGCGCCGTCAGAGCTGATCAGGCGGGCTGTTCGCTGGGCTGCGAGAGGACCTCGAGCACTTCGAGGCGCGTGCTGCGGCCTTCGACGGTCGGCCAGTCGATGATCTGTCCGGTCGACAGGCCGAGCAGGGCGCTGCCGGCCGGCGTAAACACCGAGATGCCGTCGTCCGGATGGCTGCGGTCGCCTGGCCAGGCGAGCACCAGCTCGCGCTCGCGTCCACTGGGCAGTTCGCGGATGCGGAGTCGGCTCATCATCGTCACGACGTCGCCGGGCAGTGCCTCCGGCTCGACGATCTCGGCGCGATCAAGCTCGTCGCGCAGGCCGTCGAGGTCGCGGCGATTGCGCGCGGCAGGCGTGGCGAGCAAGCCCTCCAGGCGGTCGAGGTCGGTGCTGGAGACGATGATTTCGGGTTTCATGGCGGATTCCGTAACGAGATCAGCTTCAAAAAGACAAATGGCCGATCCGCGCCCAGCGCGGGTCAGCCATTTTCAAGCAGGCTATCACTTCCCCTGCCGGGTTACAATGTAGCCCTTTGCACCCTGCAAAGGAAGCGCTTCGTGTCCGGTATCACCATCGCCCTGTCCAAGGGACGCATCTTCGACGAAACCCTGCCGCTGCTCGAAGCCGCCGGCATCGTTCCGGTGGAGAATCCCGAGTCCTCGCGCAAACTGATCATCGGGACCAACCAGCCGGACGTGCGGCTGGTGATCGTGCGCGCGTCCGATACGCCGACCTACGTCCAGTACGGCGCGGCCGATCTGGGCATCGCCGGCAAGGACGTGTTGCTCGAACATGGCGGGGAAGGGCTTTACCAGCCGCTGGACCTGGAAATCGCGCGCTGCCGGCTGAGCGTGGCCACGCGTGAAGGCTTCGACTACGAAACCGCGTCGCGTCCGGGCGGTCGAATCCGCGTCGCGACCAAGTACATCGAGAGCGCCAAGGCGCACTTCGCCGAGAAGGGGGTGCACGTGGACCTCATCAAGCTCTACGGCTCGATGGAGCTGGCGCCGTTGGTCGGCCTGGCGGACGCGATCGTGGACCTGGTCTCCACCGGCGGTACGCTGCGTGCCAACGGGCTGGTGGAGGTCGAACACATCCGCGAAATCAGTTCGCGCCTTGTGGTGAATCAGGCCTCGCTGAAACTCAAGCACGGGCAGATTCAGCCGATGCTCGACGCCTTTTCCGGCGCCATCGGCAAGAGGGAAGCCGTATGACCATTCGACGCATGGATGCCCGCGAGCCGGGCTTTCTCACCGATCTCGATGCGCTGCTCGCCTTTGAAGGCGGGGCCGATGCGCGCATCAACGACGCCGTCAGTGAAATCCTGTCCGCGGTACGTACCACGGGCGATCCTGCCGTCATCGAGTACACCCGCCGCTTCGACCGTCTTGACGTGTCGGGCATGGCGCAACTCGAGTTGCCGCATTCGGAGCTGAAGGCAGCGCTCGACAGCCTGTCGGTCGAGCAGCGCGAAGCCCTGTGTGAGGCTGCCGACCGCGTGCGCCGCTACCACGAGCGCCAGACCGCCGAATCCTGGAGCTACACCGAGGAAGACGGCACGCGTCTGGGGCAGAAGGTCACACCGCTCGACCGCGTCGGCCTGTACGTGCCCGGCGGTCGCGCGTCCTACCCGAGCTCGGTGCTGATGAACGCGATTCCGGCCAAGGTCGCCGGCGTCAAGGAACTCATCATGGTCGTGCCCACGCCCGGCGGCGAGAAGAACCCGCTGGTGCTGGCCGCCGCCGCCATCACCGGCGTGGACCGCGTGTTCACGATCGGTGGCGCGCAGGCGGTGGCCGCGCTCGCCTACGGCACGCAGACCGTGGCGCAGGTCGACAAGATCGTCGGTCCCGGCAACGCCTATGTGGCCGAAGCCAAGCGCCGCGTGTTCGGCACGGTGGGCATCGACATGGTGGCCGGCCCGTCCGAGGTGCTGATCATCTCCGATGGCAGCGGCAACCCGGACTGGGTGGCGATGGACTTGTTCGCACAGGCCGAGCACGACGAACTGGCGCAATCCATCCTGCTGTGCACCGATGCCGACTTCATCGAGGCCGTCGCTGCCAGTATCGAGCGCCTGCTGCCGACCATGCCGCGGCGCGACACGATCGCGACCTCGCTGAAGAACCGCGGTGCGCTGATCCATGTCGATTCGCTGGAGCAGGCCTGTGCGATCGCCAACCGGATCGCGCCCGAACACCTCGAATTGTCGTTGGAGAATGCCGGGCAGTGGGTCGATCACATCCGCCACGCCGGTGCAATCTTCGTCGGCCACTGGTCGGTCGAGGCGCTGGGTGACTACTGCGCCGGGCCCAATCACGTGCTGCCGACCATGCGCAGCGCGCGCTTCTCGTCGCCGTTGGGTGTGTATGACTTCCAGAAACGCACCAGCATCATCGAGATTTCCGAGGCAGGTGCGCAGAAGCTCGGCCGTGTGGCGTCCATCCTGGCTCATGGTGAGGGCCTGCAGGCGCATGCGCGCTCGGCGGAGATGCGACTGAGGTAGTCGTCGGCATGCCATTGAATGCAAACGGGGCGCCTCATCAGGCGCCCCGTTCGTTTGCGTCGCATGAAGATGCTTCAGGTGCTCAGGATGTCCTTCAGTGCGGCGACCAGATCTGCGCACTGTGCGTCCGTGCCGATGGTGATGCGCAGGAACTGATCGATGCGCGCCTTGGTGAAGTGACGAACCAGGATGGCACGTTCGCGCAGGGCCTTTGCCAGCTTCGCCGCGTCGTGGTCGGGGTGCCGGGCGAAGACGAAATTGGTCGCCGACGGCAGTACCTCGAAACCCAGGCCTTTCAGATCCTGCGTCAGTCGTTCGCGACTGGCGACGACCTTGTCGCAGGTCGCGACGAAATACGCTTCGTCCTCGACCGAGGCGATCGCGCCGGCCAGTGCCAGGCGGTCGACCGGGTAGGAATTGAAGCAGTTCTTGACCCGCTCGAGTGCCTCGATCAGGTCGGCGTGGCCGATCGCGTAGCCTACCCGCAGGCCCGCGAGCGCTCGCGACTTCGAGAAGGTGTGCACCACCAGCAGGTTGGGGAAGCGCTCGATCAGTGCGACCGCGCTCTCGCCGCCGAAATCCACGTAGGCCTCGTCCACCACGACCACGCACTGCGGGTTGGCAGCGACGATGCGTTCGACCTCGGTCAGCGGCAGTGGCCGGCCGGTGGGCGCGTTGGGGTTGGCGAAAATGATGGCGCCTGCGCGCGCGTCTTCGCACGGCAGATAATCGTCGGCGCGGATGCAGAAATCCTCGTCGAGGGCGATGGTCTCGTATTCGATGCCGTACAGCCCGCAATACACCGGATAGAAGCTGTAGGTGATGTCGGGCATCCACAGCGCGCGCTCCTGCTTGAGCAGGGCCTGGAAGATGTGGGCCA
The DNA here is from genome assembly GCA_963975885.1 of uncultured Azoarcus sp. GTDB lineage: Bacteria > Pseudomonadota > Gammaproteobacteria > Burkholderiales > Rhodocyclaceae > Pseudazoarcus. The sequence goes on along the minus strand of CAXBIS010000002.1, from coordinate 187,806 downwards.
GCACTTCGTCGGAGCCGTTGCCCACGAAGACTTGTTCCGGTTTTACGCCGAAGCGGCGGGCGAGTGCTTCGCACAGTCCATGGCCGCGCGGGTCCGGGTACAGGCGCAGACCGTCGTCGGCGGCATCGCGGATGGCCGACAGCGCAGCCGGTGACGGGCCATACGGGCTTTCGTTGGTATTGAGCTTGTTCAGGCGCTCGACGCGCGGCTGTTCGCCGGGCACATAGGGCTCGAGGCCGTGGACGATGGCGCTCCAGTAGCGGCTCATGGGACGGATCCGGAAGTCGGGTAAGGGGGTTTTCGACCCGGCCGGGGCGGTGTTGCGCGGATGCCCTGCGAACGCGTCGCTAGTCGTGCCGGAGTGCGCGGCGATGGTATCATGGGGCGGTTATGGCACACGCTGTGACACCCGACCCACTTTGCACCGGAATCCCATGCGGCAGGCAGAAGTTACCCGCGATACGCTCGAGACCCGCATCACCGTCAAGATCGATCTGGACGGCAGCGGCAAGTCCAGTCTCGCGACCGGCGTCCCGTTTCTCGACCACATGCTTGACCAGATCGCCCGTCACGGCGTGGTCGACCTCGATGTGCGCGCCGAGGGCGACACGCATATCGACGATCATCACACCGTCGAGGATGTCGGCATCACGCTCGGCCAGGCTTTCGCGAAGGCGCTCGGCGAGAAGAAGGGCATTCGTCGCTACGGCCATGCCTATGTGCCGCTCGACGAGGCGCTGTCGCGCGTTGTCGTGGATTTTTCCGGCCGTCCCGGGCTGCACTATTTTGTCGAGTACACACGATCGCATGTGGGCAACTTCGATGTGGACCTGGCGCGCGAATTCTTCCAGGGCTTTGTCAACCATGCCGCCGTGACGCTGCACATCGACAATCTGCGCGGCGACAACGCCCACCACCAGTGCGAGACCATCTTCAAGGCCTTCGGTCGTGCGTTGCGCATGGCCGCAGAGCGCGACGAGCGTACGGCCGGTAGCGTGCCCTCGACCAAGGGTGCGCTCTGATCCGTTTGCGCAGCCCCAGCATCGAACAGTGAGCGAAGCAGCGATGACGCACATTGCCATCATCGATTACGGCATGGGCAACCTGCGTTCGGTGGCCAAGGCCATCGAACATGTCGCGCCGCAGGCGCGGGTGCTCGTCACATCCGATCCACGCGAGGTCGCGCGCGCCGACCGCGTGGTCTTCCCCGGCCAGGGGGCAATGCCCGATTGCATGCGCGAGCTGGACGCACGCGGCGCGCGTGAGGCGGTCATCGAGGCCGCCGCGACGAAGCCATTCCTGGGGATCTGCATCGGGCAGCAAATGCTGTTCGATCACAGCGAGGAGGGCGATGTGCCGGGGCTGGGCATCCTGCCCGGACGCGTCGTGCGCTTCCCGTCGGATGCGCGCATGAGCGCGCCCGAAGGCATGCGCTTGAAAGTGCCGCACATGGGCTGGAACGAGGTGCACCAGGTCGACCCGTCGCATCCGCTGTGGTCCGGAATCGACAACGGCGAACGCTTCTATTTCGTGCACAGTTTCCATGTCGCGCCCACCGACGAGGCGGACGCGACCTCTCATACGGACTACGGCGTGCGCTTTACCAGTGCCGTCGGGCGGGCTAACATCTTCGCGGTCCAGTTTCACCCCGAGAAGAGCGCCCGCTCAGGCCTGCAACTGCTCGCCAATTTCGTCTCCTGGAATCCCGAGATTCCATCCCGTTGATCCACCCGCACAACAAGATTCCCCTATGCTGCTGATTCCCGCCATCGACCTGAAGGACGGACACTGTGTCCGCCTCAAGCAAGGTGAAATGGACGATGCGACCGTCTTCTCCGACGACCCCGGCGCCATGGCGCGACACTGGGTCGATCTGGGTGCGCGCCGACTCCACCTTGTCGACCTCAACGGCGCCTTTGCCGGAAAGCCAAAGAACCAGGCTGCCATCCGCGCGATCGTCGATGAAGTCGGCGACGAACTGCCGGTGCAACTGGGCGGCGGCATCCGTGATCTGGACACCATCGAGGCCTATCTCGACAGCGGCATCCACTACGTCATCATCGGCACGGCTGCGGTGAAGAATCCCGGATTCCTGCAGGATGCGTGTACGGCCTTTCCGGGGCATGTAATCGTCGGTCTGGATGCGCGTGACGGCAAGGTGGCGACCGACGGGTGGTCCAAGATCACCGGTCACGACGTCGTCGACCTGGCCAGGAAGTACGAGGACTACGGCGTCGAGGCGGTGGTCTACACCGACATCGGTCGTGACGGCATGCTCTCGGGCGTCAACATCGAAGCCACCGTGCGGCTCGCCCAGGCCTTGCGCATTCCGGTCATCGCCAGCGGTGGCATTACGGATCTGGCCGACATCGACCGTCTGTGTGCCGTCGAGGACGAGGGTGTGATGGGGGCCATCACCGGCCGCGCGATCTACGAAGGCACGCTGGATTTTGCCGCCGCGCAGTCGCGCGCGGACGAACTCAACGGCGCGAGCGACTGATGCTCGCCAAGCGCATCATTCCCTGTCTCGACGTCAGCGCCGGGCGCGTGGTCAAGGGCGTGAACTTCGTCGAGCTGCGCGACGCCGGCGATCCGGTGGAAATTGCGCGTCGCTACGATGAGCAGGGCGCGGACGAGCTGACCTTTCTCGACATCACCGCCAGTTCGGATGCGCGCGACATCATCCTGCACGTGGTCGAGGAAGTCGCCAACCAGGTCTTCATCCCGCTCACGGTGGGCGGTGGCGTGCGCAGCGTCGATGACGTGCGCCGCCTGCTCAACGCCGGCGCGGACAAGGTCAGCATGAACACCGCCGCCGTCAACAATCCGCAGCTCGTCGCCGATGCCTCGGGCAAGGTCGGCAGCCAGTGCATCGTGGTGGCGATCGACGCCAAGGCCGTGGCGCCCGGCGTGTGGCACGTGTTTACCCACGGCGGGCGCAACGACACCGGGCTGGATGCGGTCGAATGGGCCAAGCACGTGGTGGCGCTGGGTGCCGGCGAAATCCTGCTCACCAGCATGGATCGTGACGGCACCAAGTCCGGCTTCGACCTGGAACTGACGCGCGCGGTGTCGGATGCCGTGACGGTACCGGTGATCGCCAGTGGCGGAGTGGGCAATCTGGACCATCTGGCCGACGGCGTGTCGATCGGCCACGCCGACGCAGTGCTGGCAGCGAGCATCTTCCATTTCGGGCAGCACACCGTACGCGAGGCCAAGGAAGTCATGCGCGCGCGAGGCATCGAGGTGCGCCTGTGAGCGAGGCCTGGCTCGACGACGTGCGTTGGGACGAGCATGGGCTCGTCCCGGTGATCGCGCAGGAGGCATCCTCCGGTGACGTGCTGATGTTCGCCTGGATGAACCGCGAGGCGCTCGCGCGCACCGCCGAACTGGGCGAGGCCGTGTACTGGTCGCGCTCGCGCGGCAAGCTGTGGCACAAGGGCGAGGAGTCCGGCCACACGCAGCGTGTGCTCGACATGCGCATCGATTGTGACAACGACGTCGTGTTGCTGCGCGTCGAGCAGGTCGGCGGGATCGCTTGCCACACGGGGCGTCACAGTTGCTTCTTCCAGCGCCGTATGACTGATGGCCGCTGGGAAGCGGTCGAGCCGGTGATCAAGTCGCCGAAGGACATCTACAAATGATCGATCTCGAAGTGCTGCGTCGCGTGTCCGACACGCTCGAGGCGCGCAAGAGCGCGAACCCGGACTCGTCTTACGTGTCCAGCCTGTACGCCAAGGGCAATGACGCGATCTGCAAGAAAGTCGCGGAAGAAGCGGCCGAGACCATCATGGCCGCCAAGGACGGCGATCGCCTGCATCTGGTGCGCGAAGTCGTCGATCTGTGGTTTCATTCGCTGGTGCTGTTGAGGCACCATGGGTTGGGCGTCGACGATGTCGTCGCCGAATTCCGTCGACGTGAAGGCATTTCCGGCATCGACGAGAAGAACGCCCGCAACAAATGACATGGAGGCGCGCGTGAGCGACTGTATTTTCTGCAAGATCGTCGCCGGCGACATCCCGGCGAACAAGCTCTTCGAGGACGACGATGTCGTCGCCTTCCATGACATTCGTCCGGCTGCCCCGGTGCATTTGCTGATCATCCCGAAGGCGCACATCGAGTCGATGCTTGATGTGCGCGCGGAGCACGCCGCCCTGATGGGCAAGATCATGACGGTGGCTGCGGATCTCGCACGCCAGCAAGGACTCGAAGAAGGCTACCGGACGATCGTCAATACCGGGCGAGTGGGGCGGCAGGAGGTGTATCATTTGCACGTCCATATACTAGGTGGTCCGGACGTGCTGCCGGCCATGTTGAAGCATTGAGGAGAGCGTAATGGGTTCTTTCAGCATCTGGCATTGGCTGGTCGTCCTGGTGATCGTCCTGCTGGTCTTCGGTACCAAGAAGCTGCGCAACGTCGGCTCCGACCTGGGCGGTGCGGTCAAAGGCTTCAAGCAGGGCATGAAGGAGACCGAAACGTCGGCTGACGACAACAACACCAATCGCATCGCGGATTCCGACACCCTCGACGCCGAGGTCAAGGAGAAGTCCGACAAGGTCAATTCCTGACCATGCGCCTGCCCCGGGCCGCCGACCGGCGGCCCGTTAGCGTGGCGACCGCCGTCGCCGGTTTCGCGGATTTCATTGCATGTTCGATTTCGGCTTTTCCGAGATGCTCCTCGTTGCGGTCATCGCCCTCATTGTGGTCGGGCCGCAACGTCTTCCCAAGGTCGCGCGCACCGTCGGTCACCTGCTCGGACGCATGCAGCGTTACGTGTCGGACGTGAAGGCCGATGTGTCGCGCGAGATGCAGCTCGAGGAACTCAAGAAGCTGCAGGAGCAGGTCAAGGATCAGGCTCGTGATCTCGAGTCTTCGGTGCGCCAGCAGGCGGATAGCGTGGAATCTGAATTCCGCCAGACCACGTCCGAGGTGCGCCAGGGCATCGAAGGCGAGTCGACCGATGCTCCTCCGATGAGTCCGGCTTCGAGCGCGACAGAATCCTGGCCCGAGGAGCCGGCTGCGCCCGCGCCGGGCACCGCGGTTGAAACGCCTGCCACTGATTCACCGGCGTCGGGCGAGCCCAGCCCCGAGAGCGGACGTAGCGGGGGCTGACGCAAGTGGAAGATACCTTCATCTCTCATCTGGTTGAACTGCGCGACCGCCTGCTGCGGGCCGTCGTTGCGATGCTCGTCGTCTTCATCGCCCTGATGCCCTGGGCCAGCGACATCTACGACATCCTCGCGCTGCCGATGATGAACACCCTGCCCGCAGGCACCAACATGATCGCCACCGGGGTGGTCACGCCGTTCTTCGTGCCGATCAAGGTGACCTTGCTCGCGGCCTTTCTGGTCGCCTTGCCCTACGTCCTGCATCAGGTGTGGGCCTTCATCGCGCCGGGGCTGTACTCGCATGAGAAGCGGGTTGGTCTGCCGCTGGTCGTGGGTACGACGCTGTTGTTCCTTGCAGGCATGGCGTTCTGCTATTTCTTCGTGTTCCAGACCGTCTTCAAGTTCATCTACGAGTTCGCGCCCAAGAGCATCATGGTGGCGCCGGATATCGAGCAGTACCTGTCCTTCGTGATGACGCTGTTCATCGCTTTCGGGCTGACCTTCGAGGTGCCGGTGGTCGTCATCCTGCTCGCCGGCGCCGGCCTGGTCAGCATCCAGGCCCTGAAGGAGGCGCGGCCCTACGTCATCGTCGGCGCCTTCGTGATTGCGGCCATCATCACGCCGCCGGACGTGATCTCGCAGTTCATGCTCGCCGTGCCGATGATCGTGCTCTACGAAGTGGGCATCTTCCTGGCGCGCATGTTTGCCAGGAAGCGCGAGGAAAAGGGTCTGGACGAAGCGCCCTATGCGGCGCCGACCGAGCAGGACCTGGACGGCGAACTGGACCGCATCGAGGAAGCCGAGAAGTCCAAGTGATCAGGTCCGGGCGCGACCGTTGCTCAGCGGCCGCCCGGCGTCGGCCGGCGTGCGATTTCCACTGACAGTTCGATCGGCTCGCCGCCGCGCAGCAGTTCGAGGCGTGCGTGCTGTCCGGGTCGCAGTTCGGCGATCGAGTCGAGCACGCTGCGCGGGTCGTCGATGGGGCGGCTCTCGACCGAGGTAAGCACGTCGCCCGGGCGCAGTCCGCCACGCTCGGCCGGGCTGCCGCGCAACACGCCGGCGATCAGCGCGCCGGAGACATTCCCGAGCCCGAACGATTCACCCAGGTCCGGGGTGAGCGCCTGCAGCTCGACGCCGATCCATCCGCGCGTGACCTGACCGTTGGCAACGATCTGGTCGAACACGTCACGCGCCAGTCGGGCCGGAATCGCGAAGCCGATACCGAGGGAGCCGCCCGAACGCGAATAGATCGCGGTATTGATACCGATCAGGTTGCCCCCCGCGTCAACCAGTGCGCCGCCCGAGTTGCCGGGGTTGATCGCCGCGTCGGTCTGGATGTAATCCTCGAAGGTGTTGATGCCCAGGCGCGAGCGCCCCAGCGCCGAGACGATGCCCATGGTCACGGTCTGTCCGACGCCGAAGGGGTTGCCGATCGCCAGAACGACGTCACCGATGTGCAGTTCTCCCTGCGGCGCGAAGGTGATCGCGGGAAGATTCTCGGCATCGTCGATACGCAGCACGGCCAGGTCCGATTCGGGGTCCAGGCCGACGACGCGGGCGGGGAACTTGCGCCCGTCGTGCAGGGCGACCTGGATCTGGTCCGCAGTCTCGACCACGTGATTGTTGGTCAGGATGTAGCCGTCGTCGCTGACAATGACGCCGGACCCGAGACCGGAGGTCTGCTGACGCGGGCCACCTCCCGGCGGCGCACCAAAGAAACGGCGGAAGAGCGGGTCGTCGAGCAGTGGGTGGGGCGGGGCCTCGATCACGCTGCGTGTGAATACATGCACGACGGCCGGCATGGATCGGGCTGCCGCAGCGGCGTACGATGCGCTGCCCCCGCTGTCGGGTGGCGTGCGCGTGGACGGCGCCTCGCGCACCGTCACCACCGCCGAGCGCGGCGCGCCGTTGATCCACCCGGGCTTGAGGGTGTCGAGCACGAAAAGGACGGCGACGGCGACGGTGACGGCCTGGGCGAAGATCAACCAGAGACGATTCATGAAACGGAAACCCCCGGTGGCACGGGTCCGGACGGCGATGCCGGTCCGGTATCATCGGTGTCGGAACACTGCCGCGGAGGAACGATGCGACTGACCGAACTGCAGGAATACGTAGATACGCTGCTCGACGTGACGAGCTTCCGCGATTATTGCCCAAACGGTCTGCAAGTGGAAGGACGCCCCGAGGTGCGTCGCGTGCTTTGCGGCGTCACCGCGAGTCAGGCACTGCTCGACCATGCGGTGGAACAGGGTGTCGATGCCGTGTTCGTCCACCACGGCTGGTTCTGGCGCGGCGAGGACGGGCGCATCACCGGCGTGCGCAGGCGGCGCATCGCGACATTGCTGAAGAACGACATCTCGCTGTTCGGCTATCACCTGCCGCTCGACGCGCATCCACAACTGGGCAATAACGCGCAACTCGGGCGTCTGGCCGGATGGGTTGCGGACACGGTGCGCTTCGGCGATCAGCAGCTCGGATGGGTGGGGCGTCCGGAACATCCGTCAAGCGCGGGCGAGCTCGCGGCCTCGCTCGGCCGTCTTCTCGGGCGAGAACCGCTGCTCGTCGGCGACGAATCGCGCATGGTGCAGCGCATTGCGTGGTGCACCGGAGCAGCCCAGGGATTCTTCGAGCAGGCCATCGCAGCGGGTGCGGACGTCTACGTCTCGGGCGAAATCTCTGAACCCACCGTGCATCTGGCGCGGGAGGCCGGCGTTCCGTATATCGGCGCTGGGCACCATGCGACGGAGCGTTACGGGATTCGTGCACTGGGCGATCACCTCGCCAGCGAGTTCGGGCTCGAGGTGTCATTCGTCGATGTCGACAACCCGGTATGAGGTTCGTCGTGGCGATGTTGCGCCGCGCAACGCGGCATGCACGAAGGTATACGGGATTTCCACAATCCAATTGCCGTTATAAACTGCGCGGTTCTTGGCAACGGAAGCTCCCGATCGGGGAGCGAGTCATGACAGGGTCCGCCCATCAGGCGTGGCCGCAGGAGGGTGTCGATATCCCGGCGACGTCATCCGCCAGACACGAGAAAATTCGCTTCGTCCCATCAACCGTTCGCGGCCCGACAGAGGCCGCAACTCCGATCGAAGGGCAAACATGAAAATTCATGAGTACCAGGCAAAAGAACTGCTGAGGAAGTTCGGCATCGTCACGCCGAAGGGCATTCCTTGTTTCTCCGTCGACGAGGCGGTCAAGGCCGCCGAAGAGCTGGGTGGCAAGATCTGGGTCGTCAAGGCGCAGATCCACGCCGGCGGCCGCGGCAAAGGTGGTGGTGTCAAGCTCGCCAAGTCGCCTGCTGAAGTGCGGGAGCACGCCGATGCGATCCTCGGCATGCAGCTCGTCACCCACCAGACCGGCCCCGAAGGGCAGAAGGTGCGTCGTCTGCTCGTAGAGGAAGGTGCCGACATCCAGCACGAGTACTACGTTGCTGCGCTGACCGATCGTGCCAGCCAGAAGGTCGTCATCATGGGGTCCTCCGAGGGCGGCATGGATATCGAGGAAGTCGCCGAGAAGACGCCGGAGAAGATCATCAAGGTCTTCGTTGATCCGCTCGAAGGGCTGACCGACGCGCAGGCGGGCGAGCTGGCCGACGGCATCGGCATGCCGGCCGAGGCGCGCGCAAACGCCATCGATGCGCTCAAGAAGCTCTACACCTGCTACATGGATACCGACGCTTCGCTGGCGGAAATCAACCCGCTGATCCGCGAGGGCGACGGCACGGTCAAGGCGCTGGACGCCAAGTTCGATTTCGATTCCAACGCACTGTTCCGCCACGAAGACATCGTCGCCTATCGCGACATGGACGAAGAGGACGCGCAGGAGATCGAGGCCTCCAAGTACGACCTGGCTTACATCAGTCTTGACGGCGACATCGGCTGCATGGTCAACGGCGCCGGCCTGGCCATGGCCACCATGGACACCATCAAGCTGTTCGGCGGCGAGCCGGCCAACTTCCTGGACGTCGGCGGTGGCGCGACCACCGAGAAGGTCACCGCAGCCTTCACGATCATGCTCAAGAACCCCAAGGTCAAGGGCATCCTGGTCAACATCTTCGGCGGCATCATGCGCTGCGACACCATCGCCAACGGTGTGGTCACGGCTGCGCGCGAAGTTGATCTGAAAGTGCCGCTGGTGGTTCGCATGAAGGGCACGAACGAAGACCTCGGCAAGAAGATTCTGGCCGAGTCGGGCCTGCCGATCATCTCCGCCGACACCATGGCTGAAGCTGCGACCAAGATTGTCGCCGCCGTCAAGTAAGGGAGCATCCGAATGTCGATCCTGATCAACAAGGACACCAAGGTCATTACCCAGGGCATGACCGGCAAGACCGGTCAGTTCCACACCGAGAAGTGCATCGAGTACGCCAACGGCAAGAACTGCTTCGTCGCCGGCGTGAACCCGAAGAAGGCGGGCGAGTCGCTGATGGACGTGCCCATCTTCGGTACCGTGGCCGACGCCAAGTCTGCCACCGGCGCCACTGCCTCCGTCATCTACGTGCCGCCGGCCGGTGCTGCGGCCGCGATCCAGGAAGCGGTCGACGCTGACCTCGATCTGGTGATCTGCATCACCGAGGGCATCCCGGTGCGCGACATGCTGACGGTTCGCAACAAGATGCGCGCCAAGGAAGCGGCCGGCGGCAAGCGCACGCTGCTGATCGGGCCGAACTGCTCGGGCGTGATCACGCCCGAAGAGCTCAAGATCGGCATCATGCCGGGCCACATTCACAAGAAGGGGCGCATCGGCGTCGTCTCGCGTTCGGGCACGCTGACCTATGAAGCCGCTGCGCAGTTGTCGGATGTCGGTCTCGGCCAATCCACCGTGGTCAACATCGGCGGTGACCCGATCAATGGTCTCAAGCACATCGACGTCATGCAGATGTTCAACGATGATCCGGACACCGACGCGATCATCATGATCGGCGAGATCGGCGGGCCGGACGAGGCGACGGCCGCTCGCTGGTGCAAGGAGAACATGAGCAAGCCGGTCGTGGGCTTCATCGCCGGCGTGACCGCGCCTGCGGGCAAGCGCATGGGCCACGCCGGTGCGCTGATCTCTGGCGGCGAGGATACGGCGGACGCCAAGCTCGCGATCATGGAAGAGTCGGGCTTCAAGATCACGCGTGACCCGTCCGTGATGGCCAAGCTGCTCAAGTCTCTGATCTGAGCGGCCTTGCCGCCTACTTAGAAGAACGCCGGTTCCGACCGGCGTTTTTTTTTGCGCACTTTTGCGCACTGCCGCAAACGCTTGCACGGCAGGAGCGCAAAACGGGTCTAGAATCTGCGCATGTCGTCCGCCGTTTCCCCCCCTCGCACCCCGCATCCGCGGCTGATCCTGAGCATGGACGGTCTGGTTCTGCGCGAGATCGTGCTCGACCGCGAGCATCTGACGATCGGGCGCAAGGCGCACAACGACGTACGCATCGAGGATTTCTCGATCAGTGGCGAGCACGCACGGATCACGACCATCCTCGGAGATGCCTTTCTCGAGGATCTGGATTCCACCAACGGAACCAGCGTCAACGGCCGACCGGTGACGCGACGTGTGCTGGCCGACGGCGATATCGTCGAACTGGGCAAGTACCGGCTGCGCTTCATCGCGCCGGCAGAGGCGCAGTCGGCGATCGAGCTGGGTCGTCGTCGCGTCAAGGAGGAAGCACCGACCCCGGCGCCGTCCGCGCGCAGCGCGATCGAGCGCGACTCGCCGACGAGTGGGGTGGCGTGCGTACGTGTGCTTGACGGACCGCACGCCGGGCGCGAGCTGCGCTTGCTCAAGGCGCGTACGACGCTGGGCAGCCCCGGCGGTGAGGTTGCAGCGATCGTCCGCCGTCGGGATGGCTACGTGTTATTGCCGATCGATGGTGCGCGCCCACGGGTTGATGGGGCCGTCGTCGATGCAGCCCATGCGCTGGGCAAGCGCGCGACGATTGAACTGGCCGGCGTGCGCATGGAATTTGAACGGCACGCCTGAGCGTGCGCATTGTGGAGACGGTCGGCATGCGATTCGCGGTGCTCGGTTGCAGTGGTGGAATCGGCGGCGACGACGGGCGCACGACGTCCTTCCTCGTCGATGACGACACGCTGATCGATTGCGGCACGGGGGTGGGCGACCTGAGCCTGGACGAGCTGCGGCGCATCAATCACGTATTTGTGACCCATGCTCACCTGGATCATGTCGCGATGCTGCCTCTGCTGGCCGATTCGGTCGCCTGCGGGCGCGATTCTCCGGTCCGCGTGTACGCTGCGCAAGGCACCATTGCGGCGCTCAAGGACCACGTCTTCAACGGCACGATGTGGCCCGACTTCACGCGCATCCCCAGCCCCGACGCGCCGGCATTGAGTCTGTGCCCGGTCGCCGTCGGTGAAATCGTCGACATTGGCGCTGGACGACGTGTCACGGCGCTGCCCGCCTATCACAGCGTGCCGGCGCTGGCGTGGTGCCTGGACAGTGGTGCGGGGCGGCTCGTTTTCAGTGGCGACACGGCTTTCGAGCCGGGTTTTGTCGATGCGCTCAACGCCGTCGAGGATCTGCGCCACCTGGTCATCGAGACGGCCTTCGCCGATGAGCAGCATGCGCTTGCCGAGGCCTCCAGCCACCTGTGTCCGAAAACGCTGACCGGCGTGCTCGACGCAATCGATGCGTCACCACAGGTACATGTGTGCCATCTCAAGCCGGGCGCTGGCGAGCGCATCCTCGAGCAGATTCGCGGGCACGCTGCGCGGCTCGGAACGCGGCGGCTGTGTCGCGGGGACGTGCTCGAGTTCTGAGCGTATCGGGGTGCTGCGGTAGAATCGCGGCTTCCGAAACGAGGAGCCGCCGATGTTCCGCATCGCCCCCAGCATCCTGTCCGCCGACTTCGCGCGCCTCGGCGAGGAAGTCCGCGACGTCGTCGCTTCCGGCGCCGACTGGATTCATTTCGACGTGATGGACAACCATTACGTGCCGAATCTCACGGTTGGCCCGCTGGTGTGCGAGGCGATCCGGCCGCACACCAGCGCGCCCATCGACGTACACCTGATGGTCAAGCCGGTCGATCGCATCATTCCCGATTTCGCCAAGGCCGGCGCCAACGTCATCACCTTCCACCCCGAAGCATCCGACCACGTCGACCGCACACTCTCGCTGATCCGCGAGCACGGCTGTCAGGCCGGCCTGGTGTTCAATCCGGCCACGCCGCTGCACCATCTCGACCATGTGCTCGACCGCATCGACGTCGTGCTGCTGATGAGCGTCAATCCCGGTTTTGGCGGTCAGAAGTTCATCCCCGGCACGCTCGCCAAACTGCGCGAGACGCGCGCGCGTCTAGACGCTTACGAGCGCGAGACGGGCCGTCACATCCTGCTCGAGGTCGACGGCGGCGTGAAGATCGACAACATCGCCGACATCGCACGTGCCGGGGCCGACACTTTCGTCGCCGGCTCGGCCGTGTTCGGCGCGGGCTCGGATGCCGATGCGCATCGCTACGACAGTGTGATCGGCGCGCTGCGCGGAGAACTCGCGAAGGCGGGCGCGTGAGCGCGGCGCGCTTCGCGGTCGAAGCCGTGCTCTTCGATCTGGACGGCACGCTGGTCGATTCGCTCCCGGACATTCACGAGTCGGCGCGGCGCATGCTCGTCGAAGTGGGGCGATCGCCACGCGACATCGACGAAATCCGCCGATTTGTAGGGCGCGGCGTGCCGACGCTGGTCGAACGCTGCCTGACGGAGGGTGCGAGCGCCTCGCGCGACGAGATCGACGCGGCGATCGGCGTGTTCCGCCGCCACTACGCGGTGGTCAACGGCGAGTACAGCCGGGTCTATCCCGGCGTGCTCGAGACGCTGCAGACAATGCGCGCGCGCGGCTTGAAGCTGGCCTGCGTGACCAACAAGCCGGAAGTGTTCACGCTGCCATTGCTCGATCGCACCGGCCTGGCATCGTATTTCGATCTCGTGGTCAGCGGCGACACCCTGCCGGTGAAAAAGCCTGACCCGGCCATGCTGCATCACGCCTGCGAGCGTCTTGGAACAGGGTACGCGCTGATGATCGGCGACTCGGCCAACGACGCGCTGGCTGCGCGCGCTGCCGGCGTGCCGGTACTGCTCGTTACCTATGGCTATAGCGAGGGCATGCCGGTGGACACCATCGAATGCGATGGGCTACTATCGGATACCCGCGAAGCCTTGCCCCTGCTGGCCGAAGGCGTCGCGCCAAGTACTGATCAATCCTTCCGAACATCATCATCGTGACTCACGACAAACGGGTGCAAAACGGGGAATCTGGCAACCGCGCGACGGCCGTCGGCCGCTGGCGGGGCTGGTGCTGGCCGTCTGGCCTCTGACAAGCGCTGCGCGCGATGCCCGCGCACCCCCCGTATGAGCACCATGTTCGTGGAGTCACCATGTCTGAGCAGGAATTCAACCGTCTCGCCGCCGAGGGCTACAACCGCATCCCGGTGACGCTCGAGACTTTTGCCGACCTCGACACGCCGCTGTCGATCTACCTGAAGCTTGCCAACGCGCCGCACACCTATCTGCTCGAATCCGTGCAGGGTGGCGAGCGCTTTGGTCGCTATTCCATCATCGGTCTCGCCGCGGCCACGCGCATCGAGGTGCGCGGCCATGAAGCGCGCCTGATTCGCGATGGCGAAGTCGTCGAAAGCGTCGATGAGGACGATCCGCTGGCCTTCGTCGGGCGCTTCATGGACGCGATCCACGTGCCGCCGCGCGACGGCTTGCCACGTTTCGCCGGTGGCCTGGTGGGCTGCTTCGGCTACGAGACCGTGCGCTACATCGAGCCGCGCCTGGCGCGCGCCGACAAGCCCGATCCGTTGGGCACGCCCGATATCGTGTTGCTGCTGTCCGAGGAAATCGCCATCGTCGACAACTTGTCGGGCAAGCTCACGCTCGTCGTCTATGCCGATCCCGCGCGCCCGGGGGCATACCACGCTGCGCGGGCACGCCTGGGTGAGTTGGTGGCGCGCCTGCGCGAGCCGGTCGCGATTCCCGCAGAGACGCGCAGCGAACCCGCGCCGGCCGTATCGAGCTTCGGCGAGGAAGCCTTCAAGAGTGCGGTGCTGCGCGCCAAGCGCTACATCGTCGACGGCGACATCATGCAGGTCGTGCTCTCGCAGCGCATGAGCAAGCCCTTCGCGGCCAGTCCGCTGGCCTTGTATCGTGCGATCCGTTCGCTCAACCCGTCGCCCTACATGTTCTATTTCGATCTGGGCGACTTCCATGTGGTCGGCGCCTCGCCCGAGATCCTCGTACGTCTCGACGACGAGACCGGCGACCGGCGCGTCACGGTGCGCCCGATTGCCGGTACGCGCCGACGCGGCGCCACCGTGGAGCAGGATCTGGCGCTCGAGCGCGAACTGCTCTCCGACGAGAAGGAGTGCGCCGAGCATCTGCAACTGCTCGACCTGGGCCGCAACGACGCCGGCCGTGTGGCCGAGGTCGGCACCGTGAAGGTCACCGAGCGTTTCACCGTCGAGCGCTACTCGCACGTGATGCACATCGTGTCCAATGTCGAGGGCCGGCTGCGCGAAGGGCTGGACGCGCTGGCCGTGCTGCGCGCGACCTTCCCGGCCGGCACCGTGTCGGGTGCGCCCAAGGTGCGCGCGATGGAGATCATCGACGAGATGGAGCCGGTCAAGCGCGGCATCTATTCGGGTGCGGTCGGCTATCTGGGTTTTCACGGCGAGATGGATCTGGCCATCGCGATCCGCACCGCCGTGGTCAAGGACGGGCAGATCCACGTGCAGGCGGGGGCGGGCATCGTCGCCGATTCCGACCCTGACGCCGAATGGCAGGAAACGCAGAGCAAGGCGCGCGCCATGCTCAGGGCGGCCGAAATGGCCGAGACGGGACTCGACACGCGGACGGACTGATCATGGTCGAACCGGCACAGCGCAGGAAGCGCAGAGGCGTCTCGCCCGAGGCGGACGTCAATGACGACACCCACGTCTTCTACCGCAATCCGTTCAGCTACTACCCGACGGTCGCGCGCGGTGACGGTGCCTACTTGTACGACGAGTACGGGAAACGCTATCTCGACGCCTGCGGCGGCGCCGTGGTGTCGTCGCTGGGCCACTCCGTGCCCGAGGTGGTCGCGGCCATCAAGGAACAGCTCGACCACGTCGAATTCGCGCATACCAGCCAGTTCACGAATGCCGCGCAGGAAAAGCTCGCCAAGATGCTCACCGACCGCGCGCCGGGCGGGCTCAACCACGCCTACTTCGTGTCCGGTGGGTCGGAAGCGGTCGAATCGGCGATGAAGCTCGCGCGCGCCTACTGGGTGCAGATGGGGCGCCCCGACAAGTGGATGGTGATCGGCCGCGACCAGAGTTACCACGGCAACACGCTGGGCGCGCTGGCCGCAGGCGGCAACCGCTGGAGGCGGGCGATCTACGAGCCCATGCTGTTCAAGGCGCCGCGCGTGGCGCCGTGCTTCTGCTATCGCTGCCCCTACGACAAGAAGCCCGAATCCTGTGGCATCGAATGCGCCGAGGATCTCGAGCGCGCCATTCTGGAAGCCGGCCCGGAAAAGGTCGCGGCCTTCATCGCCGAGCCCGTCGTCGGCGCCACGGCCGGGGCACTGGTACCACACCCGGACTACTTCCGCCGCGTGCGCGAGATCTGCGACAAGTACGACGTGCTGTTCATCGCCGACGAGGTCATGACCGGGCTGGGGCGCTGCGGCTCGTGGTATGCCATCCGTCAGTTCGGCGTGGTGCCCGACATGCTGTGCCTGGCCAAGGGGCTGGCCGCCGGCTTCGTGCCGGTGGGCGCGACCCTGGTGCATGACCGCATCGTCGACACCTTCAGCAGCCGCCGCCACATCTTCCAGCACGGCCACACCTACATGGGTCACCCGCTGGCGGCCGCCGCCGGCGTGGCGGTGATCGAATACATGGAAGCGCACCGGCTGGTCGAGAAGAGCCGCAAGCTCGGCGACGAGTTGCTGACCCGGCTGCGCGAGGCGCTGGGTCTGCACCCGCACGTCGGCGACATCCGCGGACGCGGCCTGTTCGTCGGCATCGAGTTCGTCGCCGATCGCGAGAGCAAGACGCCGTTCGAGCCGGAGCTGGCCTTCCACCGCGTGCTGCGCGAGACGGCCTTCGAAAACGGTCTGGTGATCTACCCGATGGGCGGCACCGTGGACGGTCGACGCGGCGATCACGCGCTGATCGCGCCACCCTTCGTCATCACGCGCGCGCAGCTCGGCCGGCTGGTCACGCTGCTGGTCAAGTCGATCGACCAGACCGTCGCGCGGCTCGCACCCAGGGTCGCCTCATGAGCGCGGTATTCGACTGCGCGGTGTCCATCATGGTCGCGCCCAACGGTGCGCGCCGTGGCAAGCATGATCATCGCGCGATTCCGCTCACGCCAGCCGAAATCGCCGCCGAGGCGGTGCGCTGCCGCGATGCCGGCGCCGCCATGCTGCATCTGCACGTGCGCGACGCCGATGCTCGCCACAGCCTGGATCCGGGCCTGTACCGCGAGGCCATTGCCGCCGTGCGCGAGGCCTGCGACCTGGTGATTCAGCCCACCACCGAGCGCGTCGGCGTGTTCGCACCGGCCGACATGATGCGCGTCGGCCGCGAACTGGCGCCGGAGATGATGTCGCTCAATCTCACCGAGTTGCTGGGCGGGGGCGGTGAGGCCGAACGCGACGCGGCGCGCGACTTTCTCGCCGAATTGGCAGCGCTGGGCACCGTGCCGCAGTACATCGTCTACAACCACGACGAGCTCGCCACGCTGCGCGACTGGCATGCGCGCGGCTGGCTGCCGCAGGCCGAGCCCTTCGTGCTGCTGGTGCTGGGGCGCTACGCCGGTTCGGTCAGCCGCCCGGCCGACATCCTCGCCTACCTGCCGGAAATCCCCGCGCGATGGCGCTGGGGACTGTGCGCCTTCGGACCCCCCGAACTGGCCTGTAGTGTGCAGGCCGCCCTGGCCGGCGGGCATTGCCGCGTCGGCTTCGAAAACAACGTCGTGAACGCCCATGGCGAGCCGCTCGCCGACAACGCCGAGCAGGTGGGCCGTCTGGCCACCGTGTTGCGAACGCTGGGATTCACGATTGCCACGCCCACCGAAGTGCGCGAAGCCTTCGGCGTGCGGGGCTGACGGAGAGCAGCCATGTTGCTGATGATCGACAATTACGACAGCTTCACCTACAACCTCGTGCAGTATTTCGGTGAGCTGGGTACCGAGGTGCGCGTGTTCCGCAACGACGAGATCGACCTGGCGGGCATCGCCGAACTCGCGCCCGCGCAACTCGTGATCTCGCCGGGGCCGTGCTCGCCGGCCGAGGCGGGCATCTCGGTCGCTGCGATCCGCGAGTTCGCCGGCCGTATTCCGATTCTCGGCGTGTGTCTGGGCCACCAGAGTATCGGCGCGGCCTTCGGCGGGCGCATCGTGCATGCGCGGCGCCTGATGCACGGCAAGACTTCGCCGGTGCATCACGACGGGCGAGGCGTGTTCCACGGCCTGCCCGACCCGTTGGTGTGTACGCGCTACCATTCGCTGGCAATCGAGCGCGAGTCGCTGCCCGACTGCCTCGAGGTC
The DNA here is from genome assembly GCA_963975885.1 of uncultured Azoarcus sp. Classification (GTDB taxonomy): domain Bacteria; phylum Pseudomonadota; class Gammaproteobacteria; order Burkholderiales; family Rhodocyclaceae; genus Pseudazoarcus. The sequence continues at coordinate 170,149 of CAXBIS010000002.1, read as the reverse complement.
ACGGCCTGGACCGACGACGGCGAGATCATGGGCGTGCGTCACACCAGCCTGGCGATCGAGGGCGTGCAGTTTCACCCCGAGTCCATCCTGACCGAACACGGCCACGCGCTGCTCAAGAACTTTCTGGACGAGACCGTCCCGGCCTGATTCCTAGAAGGACTGAAATCATGACCATCACCGCGCAGCAAGCCCTGCAACGCACCATCGACCACCGCGAGATCTTCTTCGACGAGATGCTCTCGCTGATGCGCCAGATCATGGCCGGCGAGGTTTCGCCGGTGATGACTTCCGCCATCCTCACCGGTCTGCGCGTCAAGAAGGAGACCATCGGGGAGATCACCGCCGCGGCCACGGTGATGCGCGAGATGGCCACCAAGGTCGTCGTCGCACCGCCGCATGAGCACTTCCTCGACGTCGTGGGCACCGGTGGTGACGGCTCGCAGACCTTCAACATCTCCACCGCGACGATCTTCGTGGCGGCTGCGGCCGGCGCGCGCGTGGCCAAGCACGGCGGGCGCAGCGTGTCGTCCAAGTCGGGCGCGGCCGACGTGCTCGAGGCGCTGGGCGCCAACCTCGCGCTCAGCCCAGAGCAGGTCGCCGAGTGCGTCGAGGCCACCGGCGTGGGCTTTATGTTCGCGCCCAACCACCACAGCGCGATGAAGAACGTCGCCCCGGTGCGCCGCGAGATGGGCGTGCGCACCATCTTCAACATCCTCGGCCCGCTGACCAACCCGGCCGGTGCGCCGAATACGCTGATGGGCGTGTTCCACACCGATCTGGTGGGCATCCAGGTGCGCGTGATGCAGCGCCTGGGGGCCAATCACGTGCTCGTGGTGCATGGTCTGGACGGCATGGACGAGGTCAGCCTGGGTTCAGCGACCCGGGTTGGCGAACTGAAGGACGGCGAGGTCAGCGAGTACGAGATCCATCCCGAGGATTTCGGCCTGGCCATGGCCGGTACGCGCAACATCCGGGTCGCCGATGCCGAGGCCTCGCGCGAGATGCTGCTCGGCGCGCTCGAGAACCGCGACGGTCCGGCGCGCGAGATCGTCGTGTTCAACGCCGGCGTGGCGCTGTATACGGCCAACCTCGTCGACGACATCGGTGCCGGTGTGGCGCGCGCGCGGGAAGTTATCGCCAATGGCGCAGCGCGCGCGAAGCTCGACGATTTCGTGCGCTTCACGCAGTCCTGCGCGAAGGTGGCGCAATGAGCGATATCCTGGAACGCATCCTCGCGGTAAAGCGCGACGAGGTCGCCGACGGTCAGCGCCGCATGCCGATCGAGCGCATGCACCGGCGCGCCGAGGAGGCGGCTCCGCCACGTTCCTTCGTGGGTGCGATGCGTGCGAAGATCGACGCGGGCGAGGCGGCCGTGATCGCCGAGATCAAGAAGGCCAGTCCGTCCAAGGGCGTGATCCGCGAGGATTTCCGGCCCGGCGAGATCGCCGCGAGCTACGCCGCCGGTGGTGCAGCCTGTCTGTCCGTGCTGACCGATCGTGACTTCTTCCAGGGTGCGCCCGAATACCTGCGCGAGGCGCGCGAGGCGTGCGCGCTGCCGGTGCTGCGCAAGGATTTCATCGTCGATGCCTGGCAGATCTTCGAGGCGCGCGCGATGGGCGCTGATGCGATCCTGCTCATCGCCGCAGCGCTCGACATGGCCGAGATGATGGATTTCGAAGCGATCGCACAGAGTCTGGGCATGGGTGTGCTGGTCGAGGTGCACGACGATCGGGAACTCGACCGCGCCCTGCAGTTGTCTACGCCACTCATTGGAATCAACAACCGCAATCTGCGCACCTTCGAAGTGAGTTTGCAAACCACCCTCGATTTGCTCGACCGCATCCCGCCTGACCGCATCGTCGTGACGGAATCCGGCATTCTCGGCCCGGACGATGTCGCGCGCATGCGCGATAACGATGTGCACGCCTTTCTTGTCGGCGAAGTCTTCATGCGCGCCGACGATCCCGGTGCGGCGCTGCGCGCGCTGTTCGGCCGGGGTGAATGACGCAAGGCGAAATCCCGAAACGCTCTGGCGGACGGCTGCGCATCATCGCTGCGGCGCTTGCCGCGATCGTTCTTCTTCCGCTACTGCTGGCCGGGTGGTTGCTTGCGACCGAGTCTGGTGCGCGTGCCGCCCTTGAACTGGCCCGACGTACCACCGGCATCACGATCGAGGCCGATGGCCTGCGCGGACGGCTGATCGGCCCGCTCGCGGCCGAACGCATCAGCGTGGCGACCCCCGACCTGCGTGTCGAACTCGATGCGTTCTCGCTCGCATGGCGCCCGATGTCGCTGCTCGATGGCCGGCTCGACATCGACCTGCTCTCGGCTGCAAGCATCGTGGTGGCGACGCGGCCCGATCCGGAGGCCACGGCGAGTGCTCCGGCGCGTCCGGAGATCGCATTGCCCGTGGCCGTGCGTGCGGCCATCGCCATCGAACGTTTCGCGATCGTGCCTTGGGATGCGCGTGATGTGCGTGAGCCGCTGGCCTTTTCGGACATCGATGCGCGCCTTTCGGGCGCGCTTGGCGTGCAGCGCATCGACGCGTTTTCCCTGACCACGCCTTTGGGGCAGATCGCCGCGCTGGCTTCGATCGACACCACGCGCAGCCCGCACCCGGTGGGCGCCGAGGTCCGCGTGGTCACGCAGCGTGATGGCCACGATGTCGAATTGGCGGCGCAGATTTCCGGTGATCTGGAGCGTCTGAACTTGCGTCTACAGGCAAACGGCGCCGGCCTCGAGGGCGAGGCGGACGCGGTGGTCGCGCCTTTTGCAGCCATGCCGCTGCTCGAACTGCGCGCCGCAGTGGGCGAGATCGACCCGTCCGTGTTCGTCGCCGGCGCGCCATCGGCGCGACTGCACGTCCACGCCGATCTGGCAGGCGATGCCGCCACGCAGCGCCTGGCCGGCGAGGTACGCGTGACCAACGCCGCGCCGCGGCGTATCGACCAGGGCGGGCTGCCGGTCGAGTCGTTGCTCGCCAACATCGACGCATCGCTTGGCGATGCCGACATCGCGCGCATGGAAGTCGTGCTGGCCGGTGGCGCGCGGCTGGTCGGCGACGGCTTCGCCACCTATGCGGCGGACGACGCGTTGCAGACCTTCGGCATGAGCGCGCGTATCGAAGAACTGGATCCGGCGGCCTTGCATGGCGAAGCCCCGGCCGGACGCATAGCGCTCGAGTTCGACGCCGACGGCGCGAGCGACGGTCGTGCGGGGATTCGCTGGCGCTTCGGCGAGAGCCGCTTGCTCGGTCAGGCGCTGGGCGGTACCGGCACCCTGAGCATCGATGGCACGCGCGTGCCCGAGGCCGATGTCGCCCTCACGCTCGGACCCAGCCGGGTCACGGCGCGTGGCGCCTGGGGCCGTGCGGACGACGTCATCGAGATCGACGCCGAGTTCTCCGATCTCGATGCCCTGGGCCATGGCCTGGGCGGTCGCGCAACATTGGCCGCAAGCGTAACCGGTGGCCTCGACGCGCTCGCGGGCGATCTGCGCGCGAGCGCCGAGCGCCTGAGCGCACCCGGCTTGTTCGTGCGCAGCCTGTCGGCCGAGGGCCGGCTGGGCGCCGGTGAAAACGGCCTCGTCGAACTCGAGATCGCGCTGGATGCGTTGGGTCCGGACGCCAAGGAGGCCTGGATCGAACGCGCGGATCTGGGCATCGACGGCACACGCGGCGAGCACCGCGTCACGGCAAGCGTGGCGACACCCGAGGACGATCGGGTCGTGCTCTCGCTGCGTGGCGGCATTGACGCCGCGCAGACGGGCGCCCCGCGCTGGCTCGGCGAGCTGACTTCGCTCGAAGCCGACGGGCGCTTTCCGCTGCGGTTGCTCGCGCCGGCCGAAATAGAGGCTTCCGCGCAACAGGTGTCGATGGGGCGTGCGGGTTTCGACGCCGGGGAAAAGGGGCGCATCGTGCTCGACGAGACCGCCTGGACGCCCGATCGGACCACGTTGCGCGGCAGCCTGTCCGGCTTGCAGGTGGTCGAGCTGGGCGAACGGCGCCGACGCGGGCCCGGCCCGCTCACGCTGGGTGCCGAATGGGAGTTCAAGCTTGCCGAGCACGCCAACGGGCAGTTGCGCATCGTGCGCGAGGGCGGCGACCTGTCGGTGCCCGGCGAGCTCTCCGCACGACTCGGGCTGGAGCAGCTGGAAGTCGTCGTCGTCGCGAACGACGATCGTCTCGCCGCATCCATCGATGCGCGCGGCAGCGAGCTGGGCAGCATCAGTGGCTCGCTGACGACGCTGGCCGAACGCGATGAGGAGGCCGGCTGGCGGTTGGCACCGAATGCCGCGCTGCTCGGATCGATCGAGTTCGACATGCCCTCGATCGCCTGGATGTCACGATTGATGCAGGACGAGTCGGTGCTCGAAGGGCGGTTGCAGGCGGCATTTTCGGTCACCGGCACGCCGGCCGAGCCGGTCGCGACCGGGCGCATTTCCGGCAGCGATCTGGGCGTGACCCTGGTCGAACACGGCGTGCAGCTGTCCGGTGGCACGCTGCGTGCGGAGTTCGAGCGCGACCGCTTGCGTCTGCGTCAGTTCGAGTTCGTCACGCCTAATCGCGTGCGCCCGCGTGACGCGCGCGTACCGGTTGATGCACTCACCGCCGAACCGGGCCGGCTGTCCGCCGACGGCGAAATCGACCTGGCGAGCGGCGAGGGCGAGTTCCGTTTCGAGGCCGATCGCATGCCGGTGCTGCAACGGCCCGATCGCTGGCTGCTGCTGTCGGGACAGGGGCGGGCGAGAAGCACGTGGACTTCGCTTGACGTGCAGGCCGATTTCCGTGCCGACGCCGGTTACGTCGAGTTCGCCGAGACGCCGCCGCCGACGCTGTCCGACGACGTCGTGATCGTCGGCAGCGAAGAGGACGAAGCCGGCGGCGGTGGCGGGCTGGCCGTGAGTGCCGACGTGACGGTGTCGCTGGGCAATGCGCTGTATCTGAGCGCATTGGGCCTGGAGACGCGACTGGCCGGCGAACTGGCCTTGCGCCTGCGTGACGGCTCGCCGCTGGCGGCGACGGGCACGATTTCGACGGTCGGCGGCTCCTACAAGGGCTATGGCCAGAGCCTGACCATCGAGCGTGGCCTGATCAATTTCCAGGGGCCTCTCGACAATCCGGGCCTGAACGTGGTGGCATTGCGCAAGGGCCTGCCGGTCGAGGCCGGCATCGCGGTCTCCGGCAGTGCGCGTCGTCCGGTGATCCGGCTGGTGTCCACGCCCGAGGTGCCCGACCCCGAGAAGCTCTCGTGGATCGTGCTGGGGCGCTCGCCCAGCGCCGGTGGCGGGGCAGACATGAGCCTGTTGTTGCCGGCTGCGCAAGCGCTGCTTGGCGGCCCGGGTGGCGGCATGACCGAGCAGCTCTCGCGCAGTCTGGGGGTCGACGAATTCGGCATCGGGCAGGCCGACACCGGCGCGCCGATGCGCAGCAGCAGCGTTGTCGACGGCGGTCGCGCGGCGGGTGAAGGCAGCGTCGGAGCGCAGGTGTTTACGATCGGCAAGCGCTTGTCGCCCGACCTGTTCGTGTCCTTCGAGCAGAGTCTGGGTGGGGCCGAGAGCCTGGTCAAACTGACGTACCAGCTCACGCGACGCATTTCGCTGGTTGCGCGCGGCGGCACGGACAACGCCGCGGACGTTTTTTACACGATCAAGTTTCGCTGAGTTGGAGAACTGGCGCGCGTCGCGCGCTCGGTATGTTGGATTGCAAGGAGGTTTCAATGACGGATTCGACGCATCACGGACAGGTCGAAGTGGCGATTCTCGCCGGCGGGTGTTTCTGGTGCCTGGACGCGGTGTTCCGGGACGTCGAGGGCGTGAGCTCGGTCGCGTCCGGCTACTGCGGCGGACACGTCGAGAACCCGCAGTACCGCGAGGTCTGCGAGGGTGGCACGGGCCACGCCGAGGCCGTGCGCATCGAGTTCGATCCGGACGTCGTGAGCTATCGCGATTTGCTCGAGATATTCTTCACGATCCATGATCCGACCACGCTTGATCGCCAGGGCAACGATGTCGGCACGCAATATCGTTCGGCGATCTTCCCGACGAGTCAGGAACAACTTCACGCGGCGCTGACGATGATCGAGGAACTGGGCGAACACCGCGTGTTTCCGTCGGCCATCGTCACGCGGGTCGAGGAGCCGGGGGTGCATTTCTGGCCGGCCGAGGAGGTGCATCAGGACTTCTTCCGCCACCAGCCGGATCAGCCCTATTGCCAGTACGTTGTGGCACCGAAGATCGCCAAGTTTCGCGAGAAGTTCGCGCAGCGGCGCAAGCGCCGCGGCTGAGCGAGAGGATCAGCCGGCCGTCTGCACCAGCTTGAGGATGTCCAGACCGTAGGCCTCGAGCTTGCGGTCGCCGATGCCGGAAATGGCGGCCAGCTCGGTCAGCGAGGCCGGACGTGCGATCGCGATCTCGCGCAGCGTGGCGTCCTGGAAGATCACGTAGGCAGGCACATTGCGCTCTCGCGCGGTCTCCATGCGCCAGGCTCGCAACTGGTCGAACAGGGTCTGCGGCACGCCGTGCGGGATATCCGGGAGGCGGCGTGCGCCGCGGCGGGCGCGCCGGCGCTCGGGCGGGATGCGCATCTCGAAGACGCGCTCGCCACGCAGCAGCGGGCGCGCGTCATCGGTGAGCACCAGTGCGTTGTGGCGGTCGTGGTCCACGGCCAGCAGGCCACGCGCGACGAGTTGGCGAAACAGCGTGCGCCAGGTCTTCTCGTCCAGGTCGTCTCCGATGCCGAAAGTGCTGGTCTCGTGATGTGACCATTCGCCGACCTTGTCGGTGCGCTCGCCGCGCAGCACGTCGATCAGATGTCCGGCGCCGAAGCGCTGTCCGGTCCGGTAGACGCAAGACAGGGCCTTGCGTGCGGCCTGGGTGGCGTCCCAGGTGCGTGGTGGGGAAAGGCAGTTGTCGCAGTTGCCGCAGTCGGACGAGTCTTCGCCGAAATGCGTGAGCAAGTGCCGGCGCCGGCAGCCGACCGTCTCGACCAGGCCGACCAGCGCATCGAGACGTGCGCGGGCGCGGCGCTTGAAGTCCTCGGCGCCGTCGGATTCGTCGATCATGCGCCGCTGCTGCACCACGTCCTGCGCGCCCCAGGCCATCCACGCTTCGGCCGGCAGGCCGTCGCGCCCGGCGCGCCCGGTCTCCTGGTAATAGCCCTCGATCGAGCGCGGCAGATCCAGATGCGCGACGAAACGCACATCCGGCTTGTCCACGCCCATGCCGAACGCAATGGTGGCGACCATCACGATGCCGTCCTCGCGCAAAAAACGGGTCTGGTTCTGCGCACGGATGTGGTTGCCGAGTCCGGCGTGATAGGGCAGGGCGGCGACGCCCTGGTCGGCGAGCCAGGCGGCAGTCTCTTCGACCTTGCGGCGCGACAGGCAATAGACGATGCCCGATTCGCCTTGGTGATCGCGCAGAAAATGCAGCAACTGGTTGCGCGGATTGTCCTTGTCCTCGATGCGATAGCGGATGTTGGGACGGTCGAAGCTCGAAACGAAGCGCCGCGCCGATTCGAGCCGCAGGCGGGCGACGATCTCCTCGCGCGTCTGCGGATCCGCGGTGGCGGTCAGGGCGATGCGCGGCACGCCCGCGAAGCGTTCGTGGAGTACCGACAGTTGCAGGTATTCGGGGCGGAAGTCGTGCCCCCATTGTGATACACAATGCGCCTCGTCAATTGCGAACAGGGTGAGGCGCTGTTGGTCGCGCAGGCGTTCGAGCAATCCCAGCGTGCGTGAGCTGAGCAGGCGTTCGGGCGCGACATAGAGCAGGTCGAGTTCGCCCGCGAGCAGGGCCTGCGTGATTGTCGCCATCTCCTCCGACGACTGACTGGAGTTCAGATAGGCAGCGGCGACGCCGGCCTCGCGCAGTGCGCTGACCTGATCCTGCATCAGCGCGATCAGTGGCGAGACGACGATTGCCGTACCCTCGCGCAACAACGCAGGGATCTGATAGCACAGTGATTTTCCACCGCCGGTGGGCATCAGCACGAGGGCGTCACCGCCGTCGGTGACGTGTCCGATGATGGCTTCCTGCTCGCCGCGGAAGGCGGCATAGCCGAATACGTGTTGGAGCGTGTGCAGGGCGCTCGGTGTGGAAGTCGCGAGGGTCATCGACGCGATTCTACATCGGGCGTGAGAAACGTCCTCCGCCGCTCCAGACTTTGGTTGACGGGCTGTGGATCATGTTCGATAGTGCTCCGGTCAGCATGTGCCATGTAGCGAGCGAAACCGGGGAATGAAACCGAAGACCGACACCTCCGAACTGTACGCGGCCTACCCTCATCTTCAGAAGATCGACGAGATGTGGGGCACGCCGCAATGCCGCCATTTGCTCAACGATCTGCTCAGTGACTCGCGTGAAGGCACACGGCAGGGCTTTCCGCCCGAACATGCCTCGACGATCTTTCGGCTGCTGCAGGAACACGACGCCGACCATGCTCACCTCGATGACGACCCGATGAGCGTTTCGTGGTGGGAGCAGAATCCCAACCAGCGTCAGGGGCCTCGCTGACGGCTGAACGAGGGCTCAGGATTTCCTGACCTTTTCGAGCAGTGCCGTCGTCGAGCGCTCGTGCTCGAATGCGATCGAATGCACGCTGCCGCCCCAGGAGCGAACCTCGGGCGCGCCAACGATGTTCTCCGGCGTCCAGTCCCCGCCCTTGACGAGTACTTCCGGCCGGATCTCATTGATTCGCTCGATCGGCGTGTCCTCGTCGAACCATGTCACCAGATCCACGCTCTCCAGCGCCGCCATGACTGCCATGCGGTCGGCCAGCGGGTTGATTGGCCGATCGTCTCCCTTGCCCAGGCGACGCACGGATGCGTCGCTGTTCAGTGCAACGATCAGGGCCGCGCCGAGCGCGCGTGCGCGCGCCAGATAGGTGACATGCCCGCGGTGCAGGAGGTCGAAGCAGCCATTCGTGAACACCAGCGGGCGGGGCAGGTGAATTGCACGCGCGGGCAGTTCACCAGGCGGGCAGATCTTGGATTCGAAACTGGGTGGTGATTGCATTGGATTCGGTGGGGGACGGTGTTCGCCCAGAGTGTAGCCGTTCAGGTCTTCGCGTGGGCGCTGCGCCAGTCGCGCAGCGCCTGCACGGCTTCGTCGAGCGTGCGGATCACGCGTACGCCGTCGATGCGCGGGGGCTTGCCCGAAAGGCCGGCACCGCCGGCCCACAGTTCGAGTCCGTCAGGTAGCTGCTGACGCAATTGCGCCAGCCCGTCGCCGGCCTGTCGCTGCGGATAGGCGCTGCTGAACGATAGCGCGACCACGTCGAAACGGCCGTCGATGGCCGCGCGACAGATGTCACCAGGCGGCGTCTGCGTCCCCAGTGACACGCAGGTCGCCCCTTCCGGCGCGAGCATCGCCTCGACCATCAGGATGCCCAGTCCGTGTAATTCATCCGGGAAGGTCGTCAGGAGCACGCGCGGACGTTCGCCCGAACCCGGGTATGAGCCGATCGCGTTGCGAATGACGTTCTGAACCTGCTCCGAATACAGGTGTTCTTCGGGGACATCGAGTTCACCGCGCATCCAGGCCTGCCCGACAGCGGTATTGAGCTCGGAGACGGTATCGGCAACGAAGCGCTGCAATCCGTGCTTGAGAAGCATCTGCTGCAGGGTCGTGCGCAGTTCGACGCTACGGTGGAGCTTGACCAGTTGCAGAAACTCGGCTTCGCGCAGAGCAGCGCCCGGATGCGCGCCGTCCTGCGTCTCACGGTCCTGCAGCGCATCGAGCAACTCGCGAGTACTCGCACGCACCAGACGCGCGGGGCGCTGCCCCTGATCAAGCAGACGGCGGATGATGCGCAGCTTCTCTACGTCCGCAGGGCTGTACAGACGATTGCCATGGTCGTCCCGGATCGGCATCGGAAAGCCGTAGCGGCGCTCCCAGACGCGCAGCGTGTCCTTGGCCAGGCCGGTATCGCGCTCGACTGCAGCAATGTTCAACAGGATCTCGTCCTGACCGTCTTTACTCATTTTGTCCTGGACAAAGCCTTGACTTGTGGATTCGACAGTTCTATCTTAGGCCTGTACCCAAATTTTGTCCAGGACAGAAAATGAATGACAAACCAATGCACACTCGTTCGAAAATCGCGCTGTTTCTCGCGCTGATCATCGTTTCCTGCGCGTTCTGGTTCGTCGGGGAAGGGCGTGCGGGGGCAATCTCCGAGAGCGCAGAATCGGCAGCATCTCATGAATCTGTCCAGGACACGAGTGATCACGTTCCGCTGGATCTGAAGATCTTCGTACACCGCAACGGCCTGCGGGTGCACCTCCAGGGTGACCCGCATCAGGGTGCGGTCGATGCCGGCCCCCAGCGTGTCGGGGCCTGAGCGATGAACGCTCCTGAGCGGCGCGTGGTCGCGCCTGATGCGCGGTCCGGTCTCGGCTGCGGCGAAAACGCCAGGCGCATCGCCGTCGTCGGTGGCGGTATCGCCGGGCTGGCTTCCGCGTGGCTGCTCGCGCGCGAGCATCGAGTCACGCTGTTCGAGGCCGGAAGCTATGTCGGCGGCCACACCAATACGGTCGAGGTTGAACTCGACGGCGTTCGCCACCCGGTCGACACCGGCTTTCTGGTGTTCAACGAACGCACTTATCCGAATCTTTGCGCGCTGTTTTCCGAATTGCGCGTTCCCGTAGCGAAATCGGAGATGTCCTTCGCCGTCAGCCTCGATGCGCCGGATCTGGAGTGGGCCGGTTCGGACCTGGGGACGGTGTTCGCCCAGAAGAGCAATCTTGCGCGCCCGGCGATGTGGCGCATGCTCGCGGATATCGTTCGCTTCAACCGGGCGGCTACGGCAATGGCCCGGGAGGGAGGGGCTCCGGACGTCTCGCTTGGCGCCTATCTCGACGCCGCGCGCTACGGGCAGGCCTTCCGGGACTGGTATCTGCTGCCGATGGCCGCGGCGATCTGGTCCTGCCCGACGCGCTCGATGCTGGCCTATCCGCTGGGAACCTTCGTGCGTTTTTGCCGCAACCACGGCCTGCTGCAGGTACTCGATCGCCCACAATGGATGACCGTGTGCGGCGGTGGGCGCGAGTACGTGAGGCGCATGCTCGCCTCACTCGACGACGTACGCGTGGGGTGTCCGGTCGAGCACGTCGCGCGTGACGCATCCGGCGCGTGGTTGCGTGCCAGCGGGGCGGCCGAGCGCTTCGACGAGGTCGTGTTCGCCTGCCATAGCGACCAGACGCTGGCGATCCTCGGAGATGGTGCGAGCGAGGCCGAGCGCCGCGTTCTCGGCGCCGTGCCCTATCAACGCAATCGCGCGGTGCTGCACACCGACCCCGCGCTGCTGCCACGCAGGCGATCGGTCTGGTCAGCCTGGAACTATCTTTCGGCCGGTGGCAGCGACGCCGCGCGGCCGGTGTCCGTCAGCTATTTGATCAACCGCTTGCAGCCAGTGCCGTTTGATCGACCGGTAGTGGTGTCGCTCAATCCGTTCCGCGAACCCGATCCGCGCCATGTCATCGATGAGTTCGACTACGCCCATCCGGTGTTCGATCAGGGCGCAATCGACGCGCAGTCCCGACTCGGGACGCTGCAGGGCCTGCGCCACAGCTGGTTTGCCGGTGCATGGACGGGCTACGGTTTTCACGAAGACGGACTGCGCTCGGCGATGCAGGTGGCCGAAGGCTTGGGCGTGGTTGCGCCGTGGCGTAGTGCCACGGCCAGGGTGGCGGCGTGAGCGCGCCGGGGTTCCGCCCGCAGGCCTGTTTCGGCGCAGTGATGCACGAGCGTCTGACGCCGGCGCACAACCGCTTCACCTACCGCACGGCCTATCTGCGTCTGCCGCTGTCGCAGCTCGATGCGATCGACGTGCCCTTGCTCGGAATCGAGCGCACTGCAGCGTTCTCCATCCGCGCGCGCGACCATGGCGCGCGCGACGGCTCGCCGCTGCTGCCGTGGATACGTGCGCTTCTCGCCGAGCATGGGCTGGAGCACGCGGCCGGCGGCGAGGTGGTACTTCAGACCATGCCGCGCCAGTTCGGCTATGTGTTCAATCCGGTCAGTTTCTGGTTCTGCTACGACGCCGATGGTCAGTTGCGCGTGGTGCTCGCCGAAGTGGCCAACACCTTCGGTGAGCGCCACAACTACCTTGTGCATCACGAGGACCTGCGTCCGATCGGAAGCGGCGACGTGCTGCGCGCGCGAAAGGTCTTCCATGTCTCTCCGTTCATGGGTGTCGAGGGCGAATACCGCTTCGTCTTCGGCGAGCGCGAAAGCGTGAACTTCGTGAGCATCGACTATTGGGTCGACGGTGCGCTGCGCCTGACTACCCGCATCGGCGGGCGGGCGCAGCCACTCGATGCCGCGGCCATGCGCCGCTGGCTGTCGCGTTTTCCACTGATGACCCTGGGCGTGATCGCACGCATCCATTGGCAGGCGCTGCGCTTGTGGCTCAAGCGTGTGCCGTTCTTTCGCAAGCCCTCGCTTCCGCTGGAGGAAACCACTCGATGAGTTCGCAGGAACAACTGTTCGACGCCTGCCCTGCAAGCGCCCCCTCCGACCTGTCGCGTGCCGCCCGGCTGACGCTGGACCTGCTCAATGGGTTCGAGGGGGGGGCGCTGGCCGTGGAACTGCCAGACGGTACCGACTTTCGCTGCAGCGAGGGGCCGCTGGTCGCGCACTGGCGGGTGCGCGATGTGCGCTGCTTCGACGCCGTGCTGTCGCGCGGTGACATCGGGTTGGGCGAGGCCTATATCGAGGGTTGGTGGGACAGCGAGGAGCCAGCGGCGCTGCTGACTCTGCTCGCCCGCAACCGGAATGCGCTCGGGCGCGCCGTCTACGGGCGCATGCTGCGGCTCGCCGCGTATCGCCTGTGGCATTTGCTGCGTGCGAACACGCGGCGCGGGTCGCGGCGCAACATCGAGGCCCACTACGATCTGGGCAACGATTTCTACCGCCTGTGGCTGGACGAGACCATGACCTACTCGTCAGCACTGTTCGCCGAATCGGGAGAATCGCTGGCCGACGCGCAGCGGCGAAAGTATCGGCGCATCCTGGAGCGTCTCGGGGCACGACCCGGGCAGAGCATCCTCGAGATCGGCTGTGGTTGGGGAGGCTTCGCGGAGGTCGCGGCGACCGAATTCGGGTGCCGCGTGACGGGACTCACCCTGTCGCCTTCTCAGCTGGAATATGCGCGCCGCCGCGCCGAGGAGGGCGGTTTCGCCGAGTTCGCCCGTTTCGAATTGCGCGACTACCGCGACGCACGAGGGCGCTTCGATCACATCGTGTCGATCGAGATGATCGAGGCCGTGGGCGAGCGCTGGTGGCCCACCTATTTCGAGCGCATTCGCGAACTGCTTGCGCCCGACGGTCGCTGCGTGATCCAGGCCATCACGATCGATGACGCGCTTTTCGCGCGCTACCGTCGCAGCACGGACTTCATCCAGCGCTACATTTTCCCGGGTGGCATGCTGCCTTCGCCGTCGATTGTCGCTCGGCACGCACGCTCGGCCGGTCTCGTGCCGGACGGAGATCACGCCTTCGGCCGCGACTATGCAACGACGCTGGCGCGATGGCACGAGACCTTCGTGGCCCGGCAGGCCGAAGTGCGCGCCCAGGGGTTTCCCGATCGCTTCGCGCGCATGTGGCGTTTCTACCTGGCCTATTGCGAGGCGGGCTTCACCGCCGGAGACATCGATGTCCACCACTTTGAGTTCCGCCATGCGTAAGGCCTTGTCTGCGCTTGCGCTGCTGTTCGTCGTGACGCTCGCGGGCGCATCGACATGGCAGACGCCGGATCTGCTGGGCGAGCGCGACGCGGCCTGGCGCATGGTTGGCGAGGGGCAGATGCGCTGGCTGGGTTTGCGCATCTACGACGCATCGCTGTGGGCCACGGACGACGCGGCGCCGACCGAAGGGGCGTTCGCGCTGGAGATCCGCTATCACCGCGACATCGCCTCGACACGGCTGGTCGACACCAGCCTCGACGAGATGCGTCGCATGGGTGTGGCCGACGAGACGGCGATCGAGGCCTGGCGCGACGACCTCGAAGCAGCCTTTCCGGACGTCGTCTCGGGTGACGTGATCGTCGGCGTGCGCGAAACCGATGGCAGCGCGGTGTTCTACCACCGCGGCCAGCGCACCGTGCGCATCGAAGACGCCGATTTTGCGGACGCCTTCTTTGCGATCTGGCTCGATGAGCGAACGCGCGAGCCCGGGCTGCGCGAGGCCCTGCTGGGGCGCGGCGACGATGGCTGAGCCGGGCGCGATCGCGCTTCCGCTGAACGCACCCGGGGCGCTGCCGGTCCGCTCGGTGCTGGCCTATGGCGCGCTCGGCCTGCCGCTGGCTTTCGCCGCGCTGCCCATCTACGTGCACGCGCCCAAGCTCTACGGCGGCGATCTGGGCCTGTCGCTCGCCCTGGTGGGCGGCGTGCTGCTCGCCTCGCGCGTGGTCGATGCCGTGACCGATCCGTTGATCGGTGCGCTCTCCGACCGGTCCGGCGCGCGTCGCATACTCGTGCTCGCAGCGCTGCCGTTGCTCGCCGCGGGCATGTTCGCGCTGCTCGCGCCGCCGGCCGGCGCCGGCGCGCTCTGGCTCGCCGCGTCGGTAATTGCGGTGACCCTGGGTTTTTCGCTGGCGACGATCAACTACAACGCCTGGGGTGCGGAAGCGGCCGAGGTTGCGGTCGACCGCACGCGGCTGGTCGCCGCGCGCGAGGCCTGTGCGTTGCTCGGCGTCGTGGTGGCTGCGGCTTTGCCCGGAGTGCTGGGTGGCGGGGCGCAGGGGCTGGAGCGGCTGGCATGGCTGTTCCTGCCGGTGCTGGTCGCATGCGCGGCCATCACACTGCTGTCCGCGCCGCGCCCGATCGTGCGGCGCAATGCAACGGCGCCGCTGTTGGGGGCGCTGCGCGCGGCACTGTCGCACCGGCCTTTCGCATGGATGCTCGCGGTGTTCGCAGCCAGCGGCATCGCGGCGGCGATTCCGGCGACCACGGTGCTGTTCTTTGTCGCGGATGTGCTCGATGCGGCGGCACTCGAGGGAATGTTCCTGGGTCTGTACTTCGTCGCCGGCGCGGCCAGCTTGCCGCTCTGGGTGCGGATGGCTGCGCGCGTGGGCAAGGTGCGTGCGTGGCTTGCGGCGATGCTGCTGTCGGTGGCGGTGTTCGCATGGGCGGCGATGCTCGGCTCGGGTGACGTCGTCGCCTATGCCGTGATCTGCGTGCTCTCGGGCGCGGCGCTTGGGGCGGACCTGGCCTTGCCGCCGGCGATGCTCGCGGATCTGTTGGAGCGCGACTTTCCGGGTGGCGAAGCGCGCGCGGGCGCCTGGTTCGGCTGGTGGAACTTCGTCACCAAGGCCAATCTCGCGCTGGCTGCCGGCATTGCGCTGCCGGCGCTGACACTGCTCGGCTACACGCCGGGGCAGGGTGGCTCGGCCGCATCGTTGTCGCTGGTCTATGCGGTGCTGCCATGCGTGGCCAAGCTCGGTGCCGCGGCGTTGCTGTGGCGATTGAGACACGAACTGGATTTCGAGGGAGCAATGCGATGAAGAAGCTGCTGTGCGTGTTCGCGGGCATGCTGGGCCTGGCCGGTTGCGGATCGGTGGACGTGGAGCACTACGCCGAGGAGACGCCGGTGCTTGATCTGCGGGAGTATTTCGACGGGACGCTCGACGCCCACGGCATCTTCCAGGACCGTTCGGGCGAGGTCGTCAAGCGCTTTCATGCGGTCATCGAGGCGAGCTGGGAGGGCGATACCGGTACGCTCGACGAGCGTTTCACGTATTCGGACGGCACGACCCAGCGCCGCGTGTGGACGATTGTGCGTCACGACGCGCACACCTATACCGGCACGGCCGGCGACGTGATCGGCGAGGCCAAGGGCGAGGCGCGCGGGAATGCGTTGCGCTGGCGCTACGTGCTCGAACTGCCCGTCGACGGCAAGACCTGGCACGTGAACTTCGACGACTGGATGTTCCTGATGGACGAGCGCGTGATGCTCAACCGCTCCGAGATGAGCAAATTCGGCGTGCGCCTGGGCGAGGTCACGCTGTCGTTCTACAAGCGGGACGCATGATGTCGATGAACGAGCCGATTCGCGATTGGGCCGGTCGCCGCGTGTGGATCGTCGGTGCCTCTAGCGGCATCGGCGCGGCACTGGCGCGGCGGCTGGCCTCGCTGGGCGCTCGGCTGGCCCTGTCGGCGCGCGGGCGCGAGCAACTCGAGACGGTCGCCGCCGACTGTCCCGGCGCTGTCATTGTCCCGATGGACGTCGCTTGCAGTGAGGATCAGGCGCGTGCGGTCGACGAGGTCGTGGCGGTGCTGGGCGGCATCGATCTGGCCGTGTTCGCGGCCGGCAGCTATCGGCCGGTACGCGCGTGGGAACTGGACCCGGAAGAAATCCGCGCGACGATCGCGACCAACCTGACTGGCACCATGGAAGGCATGGCGCGCGTGCTGCGGCCCATGCTCGCGCGCGGTAGCGGGGCAGTGGCGGTGGTCGCGAGCGTTGCCGGCTACTGCGGTCTGCCCAAGGCGGCGATCTACGGTCCGACCAAGGCTGCGCTGATCAACTTTGCGGAGGTCGCTTATCTGGACCTTGCGCCCAAGGGGGTGTCGGTGTTTCTGATTGACCCGGGCTTCGTCGCGACGCCGCTGACCGCGCAGAACGACTTTCACATGCCTGCGTTGATCACGCCCGAAGAGGCCGCGCGCGAGATTGTCGCGGGTTTCGCCGCCGGGCGTTTCGAAATCCACTTTCCGCGACGATTCACCCGAGTCATGAAGCTGATTGCGTGCCTGCCGCGACGTCTTTCCTTCGCCCTGGTGAAGAAGGCCACCGGGCTGTGAGCGGAGCCGTCGACGCCGTCGTCGCATTCTACGAGGGGCTGCAGCCGGAGACGATCCCGCGGCTGCGCGAGATCTACGCTGCCGACGCGCGCTTTCGCGATCCGTTCAACGATGTCGTCGGTCACGCCGCGATCGAGCGCATCTTCGCGCACATGTTCGAACACCTCGATGCGCCCTCTTTCCGCGTTACCGGCTGCATTGCGGATGGCCGGCGCGCGGCGCTCGAATGGCGCTTCACGTTCGTCTTGCGGGCGCGTCGCTTCGAGGTCGTCGGCGCCAGCGTGCTCGACTTCGACGAGGACGGTCGCGTGCGTGCTCACCGCGACTACTGGGATGTGGCCGAGGAACTCTATGCAAAACTGCCGGGAGTGGGTCCGATGGTGCGCTGGCTGGGTCGCCGGATGTCGGCTGCTGCGACTTGAGCGCGTATCTCGCGATGGGCTGAAATCGGCCGTGGAGGCGGTCGGAAGAAGTGCTCAAGGCTTGATCTGGATCAGGGCGGGAGCGGCCAGAATCGTCTTGCCGCACTTTGAACCCTTGTGGCACACTCCGCCACGGCATACGGAAAAGCGCGCCCGTACAAGAGTTCGAATGAATCACGGCGTGCAAACCTGTCCGTCGCGTCCGGAAGTCCGGCAGCGACACGGTTCCTGGGAGAGCGGGGCCGGGTCGAGTCCGAAAATGCTTCGAGGTCGCCTTCCGCCCGGAGTGCGGGAGCGGTCGCGCACGGGCAGGTTCCGTAAAAAGCATTGCTTGTATAACGGGGGAGTTGGGGCATGAGTCTTTCTGGTCGCCTTGCAGTACCAGGCCTTTTGACTCTGGTCGCCGCGTCGGAAGCATCGGCGCAGGCCAGATATAATCTTCAGGAGCCGGCGACGTCCGTCGCTTCGCAGATCTACGATCTGCACACCCTGATGATGCTCATCTGTCTGGTGATCTTCATCGCGGTGTTCGGCGTGATGTTCTGGTCGATCTACGCACACCGCAAGTCCAAGGGCGCGACCGCAGCGCACTTTCACGAGAACACCACGGTCGAGGTTCTATGGACCGTGATTCCGGTGTTCATCCTCGTCGGCATGGCCTGGCCGGCAACCAAGACCATCATCGACATGCGCGACTCGACCGAGTCCGAAATCACCATCAAGGCGACTGGCTACCAGTGGAAGTGGGGCTACGACTACGTCGTGGGTGAAGGCGAGGGCATCAGTTTCGTGTCCACATTGTCGACGCCGCGCGGTCAGATCGAGAACCGCGAGGCCAAGGGGCGCGACTACCTGCTCGAGGTCGACAATCCGCTGGTCGTGCCCGTCGGCAAGAAGGTGCGCATGCTGCTGGCCGCCAACGACGTGATCCACGCCTGGTGGGTACCGGCGCTGGGCATCAAGCAGGATGCGATTCCGGGCTTCATCCGCGACGCGTGGTTCCGTGCCGACAAAGAGGGCGTGTATCGCGGTGTCTGTGCCGAGTTGTGCGGTCGCGATCACGCCTACATGCCGATCGTCGTGCATGTCGTTTCCGAACGTGCCTACGCTGACTGGGTCGCTTCTCAGCAGCCGACGACCGTTGCCGATGCCGGCGCCGCTGCCGGCGAACAGACTTCCTCCGATGCCGCGGATACGGATGCGGCGCCGGCGCAGGAAGTCGACACCTCACCCGAAGCGCTCGCCGAGCGCGGCGAACAGGTGTATGCGGCCAACTGCGTCGCCTGTCACCAGGCGGGCGGCCAGGGCATGCCGCCGGCCTTCCCGCCGCTGGCCGGTGCCGACGTCGTTACCGGAGACGCAGGAGCCCTGCTCGACGTGCTGCTCAAGGGTCGCCCGGGAACCGCAATGGCGTCTTTCGCGCACCTGTCCGACGCCGATCTGGCGGGGCTGGCGACCCACGTGCGTTCGAGCTGGGGTAACTCGGCCGACGCGGTCGCGCCCGAGGACGTCGCTGCGCGCCGCGGCAACTGACAGAGCGAATCCGGCGTGCCGGCGGTGCCGGCACGCCTTCCCTAATCCAGAAAATAATTCGATAGCTCATCTCCGCGCGCGGCTTGCATGCGGGGTCAAGTGAAGGAGGCAGCATGGCGGCGGTTACCCCGGAACACGTGGATCATCACCACGATCATCATGGCCCGACCGGGCTGATGCGGTGGATCACGACCACCAACCACAAGGACATCGGCACGATGTACCTGATCTTCAGCTTCGTCATGTTCCTCGCCGGGGGCGTGATGGCGCTGACGATCCGGGCCGAGCTGTTCCAGCCCGGCCTGCAGGTCGTCGCACCCGAGTTCTTCAACCAGCTCACCACCTTGCACGGTCTGGTCATGGTGTTCGGCGCGATCATGCCGGCCTTCGTCGGCTTCGCGAACTGGCAGATTCCGCTGATGATCGGCGCCAGCGACATGGCCTTCGCGCGCATGAACAACTGGAGCTTCTGGCTGCTGCCGCCCGCCGCGCTGCTGCTTATCGGTTCGTTCTTCGTGCCGGGCGGTGCCACTGCTGCGGGCTGGACGCTGTATCCGCCGCTGTCCATCCAGATGGGCATGGGCATGGACATGGCGATCTTCGCTGTCCATATCATGGGTATCAGCTCGATCATGGGTGCGATCAATATCGTCGTGACGGTGCTCAACATGCGCGCACCGGGCATGAGCATGATGAAGCTGCCGCTGTTCGCCTGGACCTGGCTGATCACGGCCTACCTGCTGATCGCGGTGATGCCGGTGCTCGCCGGCGCGGTGACCATGCTGCTGACGGACCGCCACTTCGGCACCAGCTTCTTCAGCGCAGTCGGTGGCGGCGATCCGGTGCTCTACCAGCACATCTTCTGGTTCTTCGGGCACCCCGAGGTCTACATCATGATCCTGCCGGCCTTCGGCATCGTCAGCGCGATCATTCCGACCTTTGCCCGCAAGCCTTTGTTCGGCTACGCGTCGATGGTCTATGCGACCGCGTCGATCGCGATCCTGTCGTTCATGGTGTGGGCGCACCACATGTTTACCACTGGCATGCCGACGACCGGGCAGCTGTACTTCATGTACGTCACGATGCTCATCGCCGTGCCGACCGGTGTGAAGGTGTTCAACTGGATCGCGACGATGTGGCGCGGCTCGATGACCTTCGAGACGCCGATGCTGTGGTCGGTGGGCTTCATCTTCGTGTTCACGATGGGCGGCTTCACCGGCCTGATCTGCGCGATCGCACCGGTCGACATCCAGATTCACGATACTTACTACATCGTTGCGCACTTCCACTACGTGTTGGTTGCGGGCAGCCTGTTCGCGCTCTTTGCGGGCGCCTATTACTGGTTGCCGAAGTGGACCGGACGCATGCCTGACGAGCGCATCGGCAAGGTGCACTTCTGGGCTTCGCTGATCTTCTTCAACATCACCTTCTTCCCGATGCACTTCCTGGGCCTGGCCGGCATGCCGCGCCGCGTGCCGGACTATGCGTTGCAGTTCGCGGACTTCAACATGATGGCTTCGGTGGGCGCATTCGGTTTCGGCCTGAGCCAGCTGATCTTCCTGTGGGTAGTGATCAAGGCGGCCAGCGGCGGCGGTGAGAAGGCTGGCGCCAAGGCCTGGGAAAGCGCTGAGGGCCTGGAGTGGACGGTTCCTTCTCCGGCGCCGCATCACACCTTCGAAGAACCGCCGTTGGTGAAGTGAGGTCCGCGGCCGGCCGCGAACGCGGCCGGCCCGGAGTCGACAGGACGCAGCGAGGAAGCACCCGATGAAGGACCAACGCAGGGCAAAGAACATCCGTCTCGGACTCATGCTGGCGGCCGTGGCGCTGTTCTTCTTTTTCTACGCCTTGTTCAAGTTCAGGGTCGCCGGATGAGCACCGAAAGTCACAACGATAACCGCAGTCTGCTCGGTCGCCTGGCGATTGCGGCAGTGGTGATGTTCGGTTTCGGATTCCTGCTCGTTCCGTTCTACGAGAAGTTCTGCGAGGTCACGGGGTTCTACAACATCCTGCAGCCATCGAGCGAGCCGAAGAACACACAGGTCGACCGCTCGCGGCTGGTGACCATCGAGTTCGACGCGAACACGCACAAGGATTTGCCCTGGACTTTCCAGCCCAAGCAAAGCGTCGTGAAAATCAATCCGGGCGAGTTGACCACGGTGACCTACGAGGTGACGAATACGCGCGACCGGGCGGTGACCGGGCAAGCCGTGCCCAGTTATGGGCCGGCACTTGCGGGACGGTACTTCCTCAAGATGGACTGTTTCTGTTTCACTCAACAGACGTTGCAGGCAGGCGAGACTCGCGAAATGCCGGTGGCTTTCCTGATTGATCCGGATCTGCCGCAGGACGTGGGTACTGTGGTGCTCTCGTACACGTTTTTCGAGATCGCCGGGCGCAACGCCGCTAACGCTCGTGCGCCGGCGCAGGACGGGTAACAGGAGATCGGGTGTCAGACGAGAAGGCGGGTTTCTGGGCGACGATACGGGCGGTCCTGTGGGGCTTCATCGGGATTCGCAGGAAGAGCGCCTACAGCGACGATGCGAAATCGCTCGACCCGAAGGCGGTCATTATTGCGGGGATATTCGCAGGTGCGGTGTTCGTGCTGAGCATTCTCGCAGTGGTCAATTGGGTCCTTCCGGACTGAGCAGTATTCAGCCGGCAGGGGGAGAGAGTGGGGGCGCCGAGCGCGTCATCCGGAAAGGCTTCGAAAGAAAGCGCAGCATATAAACAGTGGCAAGGCCGCGATCGACAAAGCGGTCATCACATAGGGGGTTGTCAATGAGTCACGCTCTGGAAAAGTACTTCATTCCCGAACCGTCGAAGTTTCCGATCTACGGTTCGATCGCCTTGCTGCTGTTCGGTACCGGTGCGGTCGGCTGGCTGAACAAGATGAGCGCGGGTCCGGTGCTGCTCTTTCTGGGTCTGGCTCTGCTGATCTACATGATGTTCGGCTGGTTCGGCACGGTGGTGCGTGAGTCCGAGTCGGGCAAGTACAACAAGCAGGTTGACCGCTCCTTCCGCTGGTCGATGGGCTGGTTCATCTTCTCCGAAGTGATGTTCTTCGCCGCCTTCTTCGGGGCGCTGTTCTATGCTCGCGTGCTGAGTGTTCCCTGGCTGGGCTCGGGCGAAACCGAGGCGCAGATCTGGCAGGGCTTCGAAGCGGCATGGCCGACCGACGGCCCCAACCCCCACGCCGACGGCTTCACACCGATGGGTGCCTGGGGCATCCCGGCGCTCAACACGCTGATCCTGCTGACTTCTGGCGTGACGCTGACGTGGGCACATCACGGCCTGCTCAAGAACAATCGCGGGCAGCTCAAGACCGGCCTGTTGCTGACGATCCTGCTCGGCGCGATCTTCATGGGCTTTCAGATCTACGAGTATGTCCACGCCCATGCCGATCTCAACCTGCGCATGTCCAGCGGCATCTACGGCTCAACCTTCTACCTGCTGACCGGCTTCCACGGTCTGCACGTGACTATCGGCGCGATCATGCTGCTGGTGATGTACTTCCGTTCGCGGGCAGGGCATTTCACGCCCGAGAGCCACTTCGCGTTCGAAGCGGCGGCGTGGTACTGGCACTTCGTCGACGTCGTCTGGCTGGGTCTGTTCGTTGTCGTCTACTGGCTATAAGTTCGTTGTCAGCAGGCCGGAGGCGAACCCGCCCATCAGCATCAGGAACAGGACCAGGGACAGGCCGACCCGCAGCGTCAGTGCCTTGACGGTGCGGGTGCCGCCGCCCTTGTCGCGCATCAGGAAGAACAGTGCCGAGCCCAGGCTCGCCACGATGAGTAGCAGGAACAGGATGACGACGAATTTCATGGATGGACTCCGGTTGGAGGGAACGGGCCGCCGGAGTTCGGTCGTTTCCTGCGCGGTCCCTGCCACCATTGTCGCGCGAACTGCGGCCCGTGTGGAAGCTGCGACGGCGAGCCGATGATTCGTGCTTACGGGATGCACCCGGTTCCGTTGCTCGCCGGTATCGTCGTTGTGATCGTTGCCGTTCAACTGGGCAATTGGCAGGTTCGCCGCGCCGAGGAAAAGCGCGAGATCGGGGCTCGCATCGAGCGCTACGCCGGCACCGCACCGCAGGCCTTGGACTCCGTGCGCGGGGTGCAACCACCGGAGTGGTCGCACGTTGTCGTTCGTGGACGCTGGTTGCCCGAGGCGGCGATGTATCTGGACAACCGGGTGCTTGATCGTCGCCCCGGCTACCATGTGCTGATGCCGCTGGAGCTTGCCGACGCATCGGTGGTGATGGTCAATCGCGGCTGGGTCGCGGCCGGGCCCGAGCGCGCCGTATTGCCGGAGATCGTCACGTCGAGCGACACGATCGAAGTGGCAGGGCGCGTGATGGTGCCCGAGCATGACCCGTTCTCGCTGGCCGACGAGGCACGCGACGGGCAACGGTGGCAGTTCATCGATCTTGCAGCCTATCGCGCGTGGTCCGGTCTGGCTCCCGGCGACTGGGTATTGCAGCAGAATTCGCAGGTGGCCGATGGTCTGGTGCGTCGCTGGGCCGATCCGGATCTGGGCGAGGACACGCACCGGGGCTACGCGCTGCAATGGTATTCGCTGGCCGCATTGGCGGCGGCATTGACCGGCTATTACGTATTCAGGAGTTTCAGGAAACATGCAGCGTAGCGCCAAGTGGACCCTGTTCGCGCTGATCGTGGTGTGTACGCTGCCCGTGGTCGCGTCCTATATCACGTTCTATTTCTGGAAGCCGAGCGATACCGTCAATTACGGCGAGCTGCTCGACCCGATCGAGTTGCCTGAAGGGCGAGGTGAAGGGCTCGCTGGACAGCCAGCGATCGATCTGTCGGCGATCAAGGGCCAGTGGACTCTGGCCTACAGCGGGGAGGGTGCCTGTGGAGACAGTTGTGCCCGTTCCCTCTACGCGATGCGGCAGGCCTGGCTCGCGCAGGGCGAGGAGATGCGCCGGCTTGGCCGCTTGTGGCTGGTCACCGACGGGGTTGAGCCGGGAGCCGAGACGCTTGCCGAGCAGCGCGACCTGCGGGTTGCACGTGCCGTGCCCGAGTGGCTGGCTGTGATGCCGCAGGCCGCTTCCCACCTGTATCTGATCGACCCGCTGGGCAACGCGATGATGCGTTTTCCGGCCGATCCCGACATCAAGGCCGTGATCAAGGATTTGCGTCGTCTGCTCAAATATTCCGGGTTGGGACGCCAATGAATCTGTATCGCAGAATTGTCTTGTGGACCCTGATCCTGACCTCCATCGTGGTGGTCTTCGGGGCCTACGTACGCCTGGCCGACGCCGGGCTGGGCTGTCCCGACTGGCCGGGCTGCTACGGCAAACTCACGCCGACAATGGCCGCCGAGCAAATCCTGGACGCACACTCGGCGGATCCGTTCGGACCGGTGAGCATGCCCAAGGCCTGGAAGGAGATGATCCACCGCTACCTCGCCTCGGCCGTAGGCCTGCTGATCATCGCGATTGCGGCGATGGCCTGGCGGCGCCGCCGGGATCCGGGCACTGACCCGGTGCTCGCCACCGCGCTGATCGGCGTCGTCGTGTTTCAGGGGCTGTTGGGGATGTGGACCGTGACGCTGTTGCTCAAGCCGGCCATTGTCACCGCGCATCTGATCGGAGGCATGACCACGCTCGGCCTGCTCGCCTGGCTGCATGAGCGCGCCCGTGGGCGGCCGCGTGTCCAGGCCAGCGGTGCTAGCGTGCTCGCGCGTGTCGCCTTCGTGCTGCTTGCTGCACAGATTGTTCTCGGCGGCTGGGTGAGTACCAACTACGCCGCGCTGGCCTGCATGGATTTTCCGACCTGTCACGGCAGTTTCTGGCCAGAGGCGGACTATTCGAACGCCTTTCACGTCGTGCGCGAGCTGGGCATGACCGCCGAGGGCGAACTGCTCTCGCACGAAGCGCTCACCGCGATCCACTGGATGCATCGCGTCGGCGCACTGGTGGCCGGAGTGGCGTTGCTCGCACTGGGGCTTCGACTACGTACGACGTCGGCCACGCGTATGCTTGGCAACGCGCTGCTGGTGGCTCTGGCGCTGCAGATCGCGCTGGGCATCGCCAACGTGCTGTTGAGTCTGCCGCTTCTGCTCGCCGCCGCGCACAATGCCGGCGCAGCCCTGCTGGTGGTCATCATGGTTGGCATCAATTATCGTGTCCGCAACACAGCGGTCACGATGGAGAAAGGGAGAGGAGACAATGAGCGTGCACCACACGAGAACTCTTACGCCTGACCGCTTCGCGGTCGGTCGCAGGCTGCGCGCCTTCTATGCACTGACCAAGCCGCGGGTCAATACGCTGATCGTTTTCTGCGCGATCATCGGGATGTTTCTCGCGGTGCCCTTGGGCTTGCCCGACCCGGCGCTGGTGCTGGCCGCGACGGTCGGTATCGCATGCGTCGCCGGGGCCGCAGCGGCGATGAACTGCCTGATCGAAGCGCGCATCGATGCCAACATGAGCCGGACACGTGCCCGCGCGACCTCGACCGGCGAGATCTCCAGCGCCGAGACAGCGGTCTTCGCGAGCGTGCTCGGCGGTGCCGGCCTGCTGATCCTTTACGAATGGGTCAATCCGCTGACGATGTGGCTGACGCTGGCGACCTTCGTTGGCTATGCCGTGATCTACACTGTCATGCTCAAGCCGCGCACGCCGCAGAATATCGTGATCGGTGGTGCCTCCGGTGCGATGCCGCCCGTGCTTGGTTGGGCCGCGGTGACCGGCGAAGTCACAGCCGATGCGCTGATTTTGTTCCTCATCATTTTCGCGTGGACGCCGCCGCATTTCTGGGCGCTGGCGCTGTACCGTACCGAAGACTACGCGCGTGCCGGACTTCCGATGCTGCCGGTCACGCACGGTTCCGAGTACACGCGGCTGTCGGTGCTGCTGTATACGCTCATCCTGTTCGGCGTGACGCTCCTGCCGTTTGCCACGCGCATGAGCGGCCTGATCTACCTCGTCTCCGCCATCGCGCTGGGAAGCGTCTTCATCGCCTACGCCTGGCGGTTGTACACGAACTACAGTGATGCGCTCGCGCGCAGAACCTTCCGTTTTTCGATCCTCTACCTGTTCTTGCTGTTCGCTGCATTGCTGGTAGATCATTACCTGCGATTCTGAAATGTTCCGACGCCTGTTTCATGCACTCACCGTCGCTGTCGCCGCGATCGTTCTCGCGGCATGCAGCGGCGAGCAGCCGCCGCAGTTCCGCAACACCGACATCACCGGAGCGGACTACGGCAGAGGTTTCGAACTGACCGACCACACCGGTGAGGAGCGCAGCCTCGAGGACTTTCGCGGCAAGGTCGTGACGATCTTCTTTGGTTTCACGCAGTGTCCGGACGTGTGCCCCAGCTCGCTCGCGACGATGAGCGACGTGATGCGCGAACTGGGTCCGGATGCCGAACGCGTGCAGGTCCTGTTCATTACCGTGGACCCCGAGCGCGACACGCAAGAGCTGCTAGCGAACTATGTGCCGAACTTCGATGAGCGATTCCTCGGCATGCGTGGCAATGCCGAGCAGACGGCCGACGTGGCGAAGGAGTTCAAGGTCTTCTACCAGAAGAGCGGCGACACCAACGGCATGAACTACACCATCGACCACTCCGCTGGGACCTACGTTTTCGACCCCGAAGGGCGCTTGCGCCTGTACGTTCGCCACGCCGAATCGGCCGAGAACATCGCCGCCGACCTGAAGCTGTTGCTCGAAGGCAACTGATCGAGCACGCGATTGCCAAAAAAAAACCCCGGCCGTTCGGCCGGGGTTCGGTATTGGTGGAGCCGGGGGGAATTGAACCCCCGTCCGCAAGCCCTCCACAGACAGATCTACATACTTAGCCGACCTATTTTTATTTGACTCCCGCCTTGGCCGGTCGGCAGGCCGGTCGGGAGCGAGTCACCTTACCTTTAGCTGCAGGGCCAAGCGACCCGACCCTGCTCGCGAGTCTCTGTAAATGACACTGCGAGGACTCAGCTTACGCTAAGCCCACCCGGCCCAGAGACATGCCGGTGCAGCGCCCGCCGGGTTTAAGCGGCGAGAGCGAAACGCTCGTCGTTGGCGTTTATTTGCGGTCCAGCTGGATTTACGAGGTTTTCTGGTCCTCGGTATGCACTGCACTGCTTTGCGACCCACGTCGAAGCCAGGTCGGCCCCTGTGAATCTGTTCCGGTAGTTGGCGCCGGACACGCCTTTTTCAAGTACGCATGCTACCACGCCATGCGCCCAACTCAGAGTCCGACCAGGGATCGAAGTTCCATCGGATTCGAGATGACATGGTCGGCCTGCCAAGTGGTGACAGGGCCCTCGTCTCCCAGATAGCCCCAGGCGGCGGCCACGGTCGGCATGCCGGCTGCGCGTCCGGCCACGATGTCGCGCAGGTCGTCTCCGACGTAGAGCGTGCTCGCTGGATCGAGGCGAGCCTGAGCACAGGCATGCAGCAAGGGATCCGGAGCCGGCTTGGCCCGAGCAGCGGTGTCACCGGATACGGTGCAACAGCTGCGCTTGTCGAGTCCCAGTGCCGCGACCAGCGGCAGTGTGAAGCGAGTCTGCTTGTTGGTGACGATGCCCCAGGGGATGGCTGCAGCATCGAGTGCGTCGAGCAATTCACCCATGCCATCAAACAAGCGGGTGTGCACGCACAGTGCGCCGGCGTAGTGCGCGAGGAAGCCGGCCACCATGGCGGGATAGGCGTCGTCCTCGGGTTGCAGGCCGAAGGCCGCGCGCAGCATGCCGCGTGCTCCCGAGGACGTGTGCGCTCGTAACGCCTGCAATGGTAGTGGTGGCAGATCGTGATCAGCGCGAAGTCGATTGACGGCGGCTGCCAGGTCGGGGGCCGTGTCGGCCAGCGTGCCGTCGAGGTCGAACAGGATCGCTTCAGCCATCGCGACGGGCATGAATCAGGTAGTTGACGTCGGTGTCGCGGCCGAGCGAATAGGTCTTGGTGAGCGGGTTGTAGCTCATTCCGGTGAGTTCGACGACATCGAGTCCGGCGGCACGGCAGGCGCGCGAAAGTTCGGACGGCTTGATGAAACGGGCGTATTCGTGTGTGCCGCGTGGCAGCAGCCGGAGCAGATATTCGGCGCCGATGATTGCGAACAGGTAAGACTTGGGATTGCGGTTGAGCGTCGAGAAGTACACGTCGCCTCCCGGGCGCACCAGTTGCGCGCAGGCTGCGACGGTGCTGGCCGGGTCCGGTACATGCTCGAGCATCTCGAGACAGGTGACGACGTCGAACTGGCCCGCGTTCCGCTCGGCATAGTCTTCTGCTGCCGCCAGTTCGTAATTCACCTTCAGGCCGCTTTCAAGCAAATGCAGTCGGGCCACGCCAAGCGCCTTGTCCGACAGGTCGATGCCAGTGACGGTGGCACCCGCTGCGGCCATGCTCTCGGACAGGATTCCGCCACCACAGCCGACGTCGATGACGTGCTTCCCGGCGAGTTGGCTGCGTGCGTCGATCCAGCCCAGTCGTAGTGGATTGATGTCGTGAAGCGGCTTGAATTCGGACGTCGAGTCCCACCAGCGATGGGCCAGTTCGCTGAATTTCTGCAGTTCCGCAGGATCCGCGTTGGAATTCATTGGGTTGTCTCCCTGTCATCGGGTGTCATACAAACAAAAGGCCCTGCCGAAGCAGGGCCTTTGATGGTCGCGTTGCCGCGACGCTTCGGCTTACTTCGTGCCGATGACTTCGACCTCGACGCGACGGTCGGGTTGCAGGCAGGAGATCAGCGCGCTGCGCTCATTGACATTGTCGCAGGCCGTGCCGGTGACCGGCTGGCTCTCGCCCTTGCCTTCAGTGTAGATGCGCTTGGCGTCGATACCCTTGGATACCAGGTAGTTCTTGACCGAGGTCGCACGACGCTCGGACAAGGCCTTGTTGTAGCTGTCCGAACCAATGCGGTCGGTGTGTCCGACGGCGAGGATGACCTCGAGATTGACGTTGGAAGCCTTGGCAGCCAGATCGTTTAGGGCCATTTTGCCTTCCTGGCGCAGCATCGCGCTGTCGAAGTCGAACAGGGCGTCGGCAGAGAGCTTGATCTTCTCGGTGGTGGGCTGCGGTGCGGCCTTGGCTCCGCCGCCGGTCTGGTCGACGACCGCGCACTTGTCAGCCGGGATGATGTCGGCGTCGCAGCTGCAGCCGACCGGGAACTGTCCGGCCACGGCCGTCTCAATCACCGCCGGGCTCCAGAAGCCGGTGCGCCAGCACAGGCCCGTGCCACTCGTCGCAACTGCCTTGCGGTTGTCGATGACGTAGGGAACCACACCGCGATCATCGTAGGTATACGTGATCACGACGTCGTTGGACTGGGCCGGGGCGGCGGAGATGCCGATAGCAGCGGCGGCTGCCAGTGCAAGCATCTTGTTCTTGAGATTTTTGCTCATGTCTTGTTCGTCCATCAAATGGGATGTCTGGGGCAAATCTGTCATTTTCCGAGCCGGTCTGGACGCAGCTCTGTGCCCGTCCATTTCTCGGTCACGACTCTATTCTAGTTTGCCACAAGCTCGCAGTTGCGATCAATTCGCTGTTGTCTAAATGCAACTGCAGTACGCCGTCGTGGACGCGGCTTTCGCCGCCAACCCAGACGTGCGAGACCTGTTGTCTGCCTGCAACATAAACCAGGTGCGAAATCGGATCGTAGCACGGTTGCATGTCCGCCCGTCCGAGGTCTACCGCACATAAGTCGGCGAGCTTGCCTGGTTCGATCGTTCCGATGCGTTCGCCCAGTCCGATGGATTCGGCCGCGTCGCGCGTGGCCATGCGCAACACGCGGCGGGCGGGCAGGGCGGAGGCGTCGCCGCTCGACACTTTGGCCAGCAGTGCCGCCTGACGCATTTCCTCGAAGATATCGAGCCGGTTGTTGCTTGCGCTGCCATCGGTGCCAAGGCCGATGCGCAGTCCCGCTTCCTGCATTGCCACGACCGGGGCGATTCCGCTGGCCAGCTTCATGTTCGAAGTCGGGCAGTGCGCGATTGAGCATCCGTGGTGCGCGAGCAGCGCGATGTCGTGCTCGTCGACGTGCACCGCATGCACGCCCAGGAACGCCGGTCCGAGCAGGCCCAGGGAGGCCAGGCGGTCGAGCGGGCGTATGCCGTGCCGGGCGAGGGATTCCTCGATTTCGTGCGCCGTCTCGTGTACGTGAATGTGGATTGGGCAGTCGAGCTCGGCAGCGAGGCTTGCGACGCGCTCGAGAGAAGCGTCGGAGACCGTATACGGCGCATGGGGGGCGATCGAGAAGCTGATCAGTGGATGACCGCGCCAGCGATCGCGCGCTTCGAGCCCCTTGCGGAAGTAGTCGTCTGCGTCCGCAGCGTACGGCGTGGGAAAATCGATCACCGTCACGCCCAGCACCGCGCGCATGCCGGCGCGCTCGAAGGCCTGGGCGGCAGCGTCGGGAAAGAAATACATGTCATGGCAGGTCGTGACCCCGCCACGCAGCATTTCGGTCGCCGCAAGCAGCGATCCGTCCCGCACGAAAGCCTCGCTCACGTGCTTGCTCTCGGTCGGCCAGATCGCCTCCCGCAGCCAGCGCATCAGCGGTAGATCGTCCGCGAGACCGCGCATCAGCGTCATCGCCGCGTGCGTGTGTACGTTGATCAGTCCGGGGATCAACACATGGTCGCGCAGATCCACCGTGCGATGCGCGGTGACCGAGCTGCGCGCTTCGTGCTGCGGCAGCACCGCGTGGATATGGCCATCGCGCACTGCGACGGCATGGTGGTCGAGCACTGATCCGGCGTCATCTACCGGCACGACCCAGCGGGCGTTGATCAGCAGGTCGACGGCTTCGGTCATCGTGTCGGGCTCCGGTGCGTGAAGGCGGGCGCACATCATAGCGCGCCTACCGCAGCCGTCCGAAGCCGCTTGCGGTGGGCGCGGGCGGTGCGTGCGGCATGGTAAGATTGCGTGTTTTTTTCAACGCGCCGAGTGGCGCCGTCAAGCCGAGCCGAGATGACCACGTTCGCCAAAGAAACCCTGCCGATCAGTCTCGAAGAGGAGATGCGTCACTCCTACCTCGACTATGCGATGAGCGTCATCGTCGGCCGCGCGCTGCCCGATGCCCGCGACGGCCTCAAGCCGGTGCATCGACGCGTGCTGTTCGCGATGCACGAACTGTCGAACGACTGGAACAAGCCGTACAAGAAGTCGGCGCGTATCGTCGGCGACGTCATCGGTAAGTACCACCCGCACGGCGACTCTGCGGTGTACGACACGATTGTGCGCATGGCGCAGGACTTTTCGCTGCGTTACATGCTGGTCGACGGTCAGGGCAACTTCGGTTCGGTCGACGGCGACAATGCCGCGGCGATGCGATACACCGAGATCCGCATGGCGCGCATCGGCCATGATCTGCTGGCCGACATCGAGAAGGAAACCGTTGATTTCGGGCCCAACTACGACGGCTCCGAGCGTGAGCCGCTGATCCTGCCCTCGCGCATCCCGAACCTGCTGATCAACGGCTCTTCGGGGATCGCCGTGGGCATGGCGACCAACATCCCGCCGCACAACCTGACCGAAGTCGTCGACGCCTGCCTGCACCTGCTTGCCCATCCGGACGCCAGCATCGAGGATCTGATCGAGATCGTGCCGGCGCCCGACTTCCCGACTGCCGGTCTGATCTACGGCCTGTCGGGCGTGCACGACGGCTACCGTACCGGACGCGGACGCTGCGTGATGCGTGCACGCACCCACTTCGAGGATCTGGACAAGGGCGTTCGCCAGGCCATCATTGTCGACGAGCTTCCCTACCAGGTGAACAAGCGCACGCTGCTCGAGCGTATCGCCGACCTCGTCAACGAGAAGAAGATCGACGGCATCAGCGAAATCCGCGACGAGTCCGACAAGTCGGGCATGCGCGTGGTCGTCGAGCTCAAGCGCGGCGAAATGCCCGAAGTGGTGCTCAACAAGCTGTACAAGCAGACGCAGTTGCAGGACAGCTTCGGCATGAACATGGTGGCGCTGGTCGACGGCAAGCCGCGCACGCTGAACCTGCGCGAGATGCTCGATTGTTTCCTGTCGCACCGCCGTGAGGTGGTCACGCGCCGCACCATATTCGAGCTGCGCAAGGCACGCGATCGCGGCCACACGCTCGAAGGCCTGGCGGTTGCGCTGTCGAACGTGGACGAAGTGATCGCCCTGATCAAGGCTGCGCCGACGCCGGCCGATGCCAAGCGCGATCTGCTCGCGCGTCGCTGGCGCAGCCCGCTGGTCGAGGAGATGCTCGCGCGCGCAGCGGCCGACAATTACCGCCCGGAAGGTCTGGCGCCGGAATTCGGCTTGTCCGAGCAGGGCTACCGATTGTCCGATTCGCAGGCCCAGGCCATTCTCGAGTTGCGTCTGCAGCGACTGACCGGCCTGGAGCAGGACAAGATCGTCGGCGAATACCGCGAAGTCATGGAACTGATCGCCGACCTGCTCGACATCCTGTCGCGCCCCGAACGGATCTCGACGATCATCGGCGAGGAACTGGCGGCGGTGAAGAACCAGTACGGTGACCCGCGCCGCTCCGAGCTCGTGTTCAACACCTCCGAGATCAGTATCGAGGATCTGATCGCGCCCGAGGACATGGTGGTGACGCTCTCGCACGGCGGCTATGTAAAGCGTCAGCCGCTGACCGACTACCGCTCGCAGCGGCGCGGCGGCCGCGGCAAGCAGGCCACCGGCATGAAGGACGACGACTTCATCGACCGGCTGTTCGTCGCCAATACCCACGACTACATCCTGTGTTTCTCGAGCCGCGGCCGTGTCTATTGGCTCAAGGTCTACGAGGTGCCGGAGGGGGCACGCAACGCGCGCGGCAAGCCCATCGTCAACCTCTTCCCGCTCATGGAAGGCGAGAAGATCACTGCCGTGCTTCCGGTGCAGACCTTCGACGACGACCACTTCGTATTCATGGCCACGGCCCAGGGTACGGTCAAGAAGACCGCGCTCACCGCCTTCGCCAATCCGCGCAAGGCCGGCATCATCGCGGTGAGCCTGGATGACGGCGACCGTCTGGTGGGCGTGGCGATCACCGGCGGAAAGTGCGACGTGATGCTGTTCTCCGATGCCGGCAAGGCGGTGCGCTTCGCCGAGAGCGACGTGCGCCCGATGGGGCGCGATACGCGCGGCGTGCGCGGCATGAACATCGAGGACAGCCAGCGCGTGATCGCCATGCTGGTGACCGAGGACGACGCGCGCTGCGTGCTCACCGCGACCGAGAACGGCTACGGCAAACGCACGCCGGTGGCCGAGTACACCCGCCACGGGCGCGGCACCAAGGGCATGATCGCGATCCAGACCTCCGAGCGCAACGGCCGCCTGGTCGGCGCCTGCCTGGTCGAGCCCAGTGACGAGGTCATGCTGATCTCGACCGGCGGCGTGCTGATCCGCACGCGTGTGGCCGACATCCGCGAACTGGGCCGCGCAACCCAGGGCGTGACGCTGATCAACCTGGACGACGGTACGTATCTGGCCGGCATCGAACAGGTGGTCGAGTCCGACCCTGACGAGCTCGTCGAAGGTGACGAGGTAGCCGAGGATTGATGCGCGGGAGCGGGGCATGAGCCGGGTGTTCAATTTCAGCGCGGGGCCGGCGGCCCTGCCCGAAGAAGTGCTGCGACAGGCCGCCGACGAGATGCTCGACTGGCACGGCGCGGGCTGTGGCGTGATGGAGATGAGCCATCGCGGTCAGCATTTCACCGGCATCATCGAGCGCGCCGAGGCCGACCTGCGCGAGCTGCTCGCCGTGCCCGCCAATTACCGCGTGCTGTTCCTGCAGGGCGGCGCGACCCAGCACTTCGCGCAGATTCCGATGAACCTGCTCGGCGGCGCGTCCGCCGACTACGTGGTGACCGGCGGCTGGTCGCAGAAGGCCTTCGAAATGGCCAGCGTGCTCGCGCCGCACATCGGCGCTCGTGTGCGCCTGGCCGCGACCCCGGCCGGGGATGGTTTCCGCGACGTGCCGCAGGTCTTCGATTGCGACGATGCGGCGGCCTATCTGCATCTGTGCACCAACGAGACCGTGCACGGCGTTGAGTTTCTCGATCCTGCGCAACTGCCAGACACGGCCGCGCCGCTGGTCGCCGACATGTCCTCGCACATCCTGTCGCGCCCGATCGACGTTTCGCGCTTTGGCATGATCTACGCCGGTGCGCAGAAGAACATCGGCCCGTCGGGTCTGGTTGTCGTGATCGTGCGCGAGGATTTGCTCGACCGCGCCTGGGCGGGCACACCGGCCGTCATGAACTACCGCACGATGGCCGACAACGGCTCGATGCTCAATACGCCGGCGACCTATTCGATCTATGTTGCCGGACTGGTCTTCCAGTGGCTGCTGCGTCAGGGTGGGCTGGCGACCATCGAGCGTCGCAACGTCGACAAGGCGCGGCGCCTGTACGAATACATCGATGCCAGCGGCTTCTATCGCAACGAGGTCGAGCCGCGAGCGCGCTCGCGCATGAACGTGCCCTTCCTGCTTGCCGATGTCGCGCTCGAGGCCGACTTTCTGGCCGGTGCCGAGGTCGCCGGGTTGGTCCAGCTCAAGGGGCACAAGTCGGTCGGCGGCATGCGTGCGTCCATCTACAATGCGATGCCGCTCGAGGGTGTCGAGGCGCTGCTCGATTACATGCGCGAGTTCGCGCGCACGCGCGGCTGAAATCCGGGGAACGCCGATGAGCGACGAACTGCAGAAGATTCGCGACCAGATCGACCGGCTCGACGCCGAGATCCTCGCGCGATTGTCCGAGCGGGCACGCTGCGCGCAGCGCGTGGGCGAGATCAAGCAGGGCAATCTGTACCGCGCCGAGCGCGAGGCCCAGGTGCTGCGCCGTCTCGCGGACGAGAATCCGGGGCCGCTGCCCGATCATGCCGTGCAGCGCATTTTCCGCGAGATCATGTCGGCCTGCCTGGCGCTGGAGCAGCCGCTGCGCGTGGCCTATCTGGGCCCCGCCGGCACCTTCACCGAAAGTGCTGCGCGCAAGCATTTCGGTGCGGCCCCGGCCTTCAGCGCGCTGGCCGCAATCGACGACGTGTTCCGCGCGGTCGAGGCGGGCAATGCCGATTACGGCATCGTGCCGGTCGAGAACTCCACCGAGGGGGTGATCGGCCGCACGCTGGATCTGCTGCTCGCATCGCCGCTCAAGATCTGCGGCGAAGTCAGGCTGCGCATCCACCAGAATCTGATGTCGCGTGCGCCCGATCTGGGCGCGGTCACCAAGGTGTACTCGCATGCGCAGTCGCTGGCCCAATGTCATGAGTGGCTCGACCGCAATCTGCGCACGCTGCCGCGCGTGGCGGTGGCGAGCAACGCCGAGGCGGCACGCCTGGCCTCCGGCGAGGACGGCACGGCTGCGATCGGTGCCGAAGCCGCAGCCGAACTGTATGATTTGCGCATACTTGCCGCGAATATCGAGGACGACCCGCGCAACACCACGCGCTTCGTGGTGATCGCGCAGCACGATTCGGGCGTTTCCGGGCAGGACCGCACTTCGCTGGTGTGTTCGGCGCCGAATCGGCCCGGCGCGGTGCATGGGCTGCTCGAGCCGTTCGCACGCCATGGCGTGAGCATGAGCAAGCTACAGTCGCGCCCGGCACGCGGTGGCATGTGGGAATACGTCTTCTACGTCGATCTGGAAGGTCATCAGGCCGATCCTCCGGTGGCCGCGGCGCTCGCCGAACTGGCCGAGCGCGCGTCCTTCGTCAAGATTCTCGGCTCCTATCCCGTCGCGGTGATCTGAACTTCATCGCAAATCCGAGGTGAATCGAATGCCCCGTCAGGACATTCAGACTGAGCACGGCATCGTCGTGCAGGCCCCCGACAACATCCGCGCGATTTCTCCGTATCAGCCTGGCAAGCCGATTTCGGAGCTCGCACGCGAGATGGCGCTGGCCGAGCGCGACATCGTCAAGCTCGCCTCCAATGAGAACCCGCTTGGCATGAGCCCGGCCGCGCGCGACGCGGCGAGCACCGCGCTGGCCGAGGTCGCGCGCTACCCGGACGGCAATGGCTTCGCGCTCAAGGCCGCGCTGTCGAGTCGCCTGGGTGTCGGCGTCGAGCGCATCGTGCTCGGCAACGGTTCCAACGACGTGCTCGAACTGGCCGCGCGCGCGTTGCTCGCACCGGGGCGCACCTCGGTGTACTCGCAATATGGCTTTGCAGTCTATGCGCTCGCCACGTGTGCCGCCGGCGCCACCGGAATCGAGGTCGGCGCGCGCGACTACGGCCACGATCTGGATGCCATGGGTGGCGCGATCCGGCCCGACACGCGGGTGCTCTTCGTCGCCAACCCGAACAATCCCACCGGCACCTTCATCGATGGCGATGTGATCGAATCCTTCGTTGCGCGTGTGCCCCAGGATGTGCTGGTGGTACTCGACGAGGCATATACCGAATACCTGGAGCCGGCGCGACGCTACGACAGCATCGCGTGGACCGCCAGATATTCGAACCTATTGGTCACGCGCACCTTTTCCAAGGCCTATGGCCTGGCGGGCCTGCGCGTCGGCTACGGCATCGGGCATCCGGCGGTGATCGATCTGCTCAACCGTGTGCGCCAGCCCTTCAATGTCGGCAGCGTGTCGCTTGCCGCGGCCGAAGCCGCGCTGGGCGACGAGGAATTTCTCGCGCGCAGCGCCGAGCTCAATGATCGCGGCATGCGTCAACTGACCGAGGCGTTCGCCCGGTTCGATCTCGAATGGATTCCGTCCGCGGGCAATTTCGTCGCGTTGCGCGTGGGGGATGCGGCAGCGGTCAATCTTGGCCTGCTAAGCCGGGGCGTGATCGTGCGTCCCATCGGCGGCTATGGCATGCCGGAGTGGTTGCGCGTGTCCATCGGCCTGCCCGAAGAGAATGCACGCTTCATCGAGGCGCTGTCGCTCGCGCTGCAAGGGAGATCGGCTCAATGACAATGATCGACAAGCTGGTGGTGTGTGGTGTCGGGCTGATCGGCGGCTCGTTTTCGCTCGCGCTGCGCGAGGTGGGGCTGGTGCGTCGCGTGGTCGGCATCGGTCGCACGCGCGCGGCGCTCGATCGCGCGCAGGTGCTGGGGGTGATCGACGAGGTGGCGGACGGTTGGGCCGATGCGCTCGACGGTGCCGACTTCGTGCTGCTCGCCGCACCGGTCGGCCAGATGGATGCCATCATGCAGGCAATGGCGCCCTATCTGGGTCCGAATACGGTGGTCACCGACGCGGGCAGCACCAAGCGTGACGTCATCGAAGCGATCTACCGCAATTTCGGCGACCGGCTGGCCAACGTGGTGCCGGCGCATCCGATTGCCGGAGCGGAGAAGAGCGGGGCGGATGCCGCGTTCGCGTCGCTGTACCGGGATCGCAAGGTGGTGCTCACACCGCTGCCCGAGAACGAGCCGTCGGCGGTGCTGCGCGTGCGCGAGGTGTGGGAAGCATGCGGTGCAGTGGTGCAGGAGGTGCCGCCGCACGATCATGACCGCATCTTCGCCGCGGTCAGCCATCTGCCACACCTGCTCGCCTTCGGGTTGGTCCATGATCTGGCCGAGCGCGCCAATGCCGAACAGTTGTTCGGCTTCGCGGCGAGCGGTTTCCGCGATTTCACGCGGATCGCCGGCAGCAGCCCCGAAATGTGGCGCGATATCTGCATCGCCAATCGCCAACCGCTGCTCGCCGAGCTCGACCAGTATCTGGCTGAACTGGCCTATCTGCGCGCCTTGCTGCTCTCGGCCGACGGCGAGCAGCTCGAACGGCTCTTCGCCGAAGCGCGCGATGCGCGGCTGGCCTGGGGCGAGCGCTTTCGCAGCGATCCGGGTTCAATGCAATGAGCATGGAATTTCTCGATCTTCCGCCCTTGCTTGGCGCCCGCGGGACGCTGCGCCTGCCTGGCTCCAAGAGCATTTCCAACCGTTCCCTGCTGCTCGCGGCGCTGGCCGAGGGCGAGACCATGATCCGCGATCTGCTCGACTCGGACGACGTCGAACGCATGCTCGAGGCGCTGGGCACGCTCGGCGTCGAGTGCACGCGTGAGGCCGATGGCGCTTGTCGCGTGCGCGGCGTGGCCGGACCTTTCCCGGTCAAGCAGGCGGACCTGTTCCTGGGCAACGCCGGCACCGCCTTCCGGCCGCTGACCGCCGCGCTGGCGCTGTCCGGCGGCGAGTATCGCCTGTCGGGCGTGGCGCGCATGCACGAGCGGCCGATCGGCGACCTCGTCGACGGCCTGCTCGAGATCGGCGCCGATATCGAATACCTGGGCAACGAGGGCTATCCGCCGCTGGCGATCCACCCAGGTCAGGCCGCGGGCGCCGTGGTGCGCGTGCGCGGCGACGTCTCCAGCCAGTTTCTGACCGCGCTGCTGATGGCGCTGCCGCTGGGCGGGCGTGAGACCGTCATCGAGGTTGTCGGCGAACTGATTTCCCGACCCTATGTCGCGATCACGCTGGATCTGATGGCGCGCTTCGGTGTCGAGGTCGCGCGCGAGGACTGGCGCCGCTTCACGATCCCTGCCGGTGCGCGCTACACCAGCCCGGGCGAGTTGTTCGTCGAGGGCGATGCCTCGTCGGCGTCGTATTTCCTCGCAGCCGGCGCGATCGGCGGCGGCCCGGTGCGTGTCGAAGGGGTGGGGCGTCACAGCATCCAGGGTGACGTACGCTTCGCCGAGGCGCTCGCGCAACTTGGTGCGCATATCGAGATGGGCGACAACTGGATCGAGGCGAGTGCCCCTGGAGGTGGCCGCCTCAAGGCCTTCGACCTGGACCTGAACCACATTCCCGATGCGGCAATGACGCTCGCCGTGGCCGCGCTGTTCGCCGACGGCCCGTGTCGCTTGCGCAACATCGCGAGCTGGCGCGTCAAGGAAACCGACCGTCTCGCGGCGATGGCGATCGAACTGCGCAAGGTCGGTGCGACGGTCGAGGAGGGTGCCGACTATCTGTACATCGTGCCGCCCGCACGGCTGCGTCCGGCAGCGATCGACACCTACGACGATCACCGCATGGCGATGTGCTTCTCGCTGGTTACGCTGGGCGACTGTCGCGTGCGCATCAACGATCCAAAATGCGTGAACAAGACCTTCCCAGAGTATTTCCGCGCATTCGCTTCCATCGCGCAGCCGGTACCGGTGGTCGCGATCGACGGTCCCTCGGCCTCCGGCAAGGGCACAGTTGCCGCGCGCGTGGCGGCCGAGCTGGGGTGGCATTATCTGGACAGTGGTGCGCTCTACCGACTGGTGGCGCTGGCGGCGATCGGCGAGGACGTGCCCTTCGACGACGAGGCCGAACTGGAGGCGCTGGCGCGTGAATTGCCGGTGCGCTTCGAGCACGCGCGCATCCTGCTCGGCGACGAGGACGTGACCGACCGCATCCGCGAGGAGGACTGCGCCATCGGCGCCTCGCGCGTGGCCGTTTTGCCGGCGGTGCGCGCCGCGCTGTTTGACCGGCAACGTGACTTCCGGCGCGCGCCTGGCGTGGTTGCAGAAGGGCGCGACATGGGATCCGTGGTGTTCCCCGATGCGGCGTACAAGTTCTTCCTTACCGCGTCGGTTGATGCACGCGCGCAGCGTCGCTATAAGCAGTTGATCGACAAGGGGATCGCTGCTACACTCCACGACCTTCGGAACGATCTTCAATCGCGTGACGAGCGCGATGCGGCACGTGTTGTCGCTCCGCTGCGGCAGCTTGCCGATGCGGTGCTCGTCGAAACCACGTCGATGACGGTCGAAGAGGCCGTTTCCTTCGTTCTGGAGAACGTGCGTGCCCGTCAGGCGCGCGAGGTCGGCTGAAGCGCATTTGCGCCCAGCCCTATTTTGCCAACCTACAGGTTGTCGTGCGCTTGGCGTGCGGCATGTGGATCCACAACTTTTATGAATACTGCCAACCCCGTTTCCGAGTCGATGGAAAGTTTTGCCGATCTGTTCGAAGAGAGCCTTGCCCGCCAGGAGATGCGCGCCGGCGAGGTGATCACCGCCGAAGTGGCGAACATCGATCACAACTTCGTGGTCGTCAATGCCGGACTCAAGTCCGAGAGCTACGTCCCCATCGACGAATTCCGCAACGACCGCGGTGAACTCGAGGTCGAGATCGGCGATTTCGTGCACGTCGCCATCGATGCGCTCGAGGACGGATATGGCGAGACGCGCCTCTCGCGCGAGAAGGCCAAGCGCATCGCCGCCTGGAACGATCTCGAGAAGGCGCTCAACGAGGGGTTGCTGGTCAAGGGTGTGGTCTCCGGTCGCGTCAAGGGTGGTCTGACCGTCATGACCAACAGCATCCGCGCGTTCCTGCCGGGCTCCCTGGTCGACATGCGCCCGGTCAAGGACACCACGCCGTACGAAGGCAAGGAATTCGAATTCAAGGTCATCAAGCTTGACCGCAAGCGCAACAACGTGGTGGTTTCGCGCCGCGCCGTGCTCGAAGAGACCATGGGCGAAGAGCGTGAGAAGCTGCTCGCGACGCTGCAGGAAGGCTCCATCATCAAGGGCATCGTCAAGAACATCACCGACTACGGTGCGTTCGTCGACCTCGGTGGTATCGATGGCCTTCTGCACATCACCGACCTGGCCTGGCGTCGTGTGCGTCACCCGACCGAAGTGCTCAACGTCGGTGACGAGATCGAAGCCAAGGTTCTCAAGTTCGACCAGGAGCGTCAGCGTGTCTCCCTCGGCCTCAAGCAGCTCGGCGACGACCCGTGGGTCGGCATCTCGCGCCGCTACCCGCAGGGTACCCGTCTGTTCGGCAAGGTCACCAACATCACCGACTACGGCGCATTCGTCGAGGTCGAGCAGGGCATCGAGGGCTTGGTGCACGTGTCCGAGATGGACTGGACCAACAAGAACATCCATCCGACCAAGGTTGTGCAGCTGGGCGACGAGGTTGAGGTGATGATCCTCGAAATCGACGAAGACCGTCGCCGCATCTCGCTGGGCATGAAGCAGTGCATGTCCAATCCGTGGGACGATTTCGCGCTCAATCACAAGAAGGGCGACAAGGTCAGCGGCCAGATCAAGTCGATCACCGACTTCGGTGTGTTCATCGGCCTGGAAGGCGGCATCGACGGTCTGGTGCACCTGTCTGACCTGTCGTGGAGCGACGCAGGCGAGGAAGCGGTTCGCCGCTTCAAGAAGGGCGATGATGTCGAGGCCGTGGTGCTGGCCATCGACGTCGAGCGTGAGCGCATCTCGCTGGGCGTCAAGCAGCTCGAGGGCGATCCGTACACGAACTTCATCGCTACGCACGAGAAGAACACGCTCGTCACCGGTACCGTCAAGACCGTTGATGCGCGCGGTGCGGTGATTCAGCTCAACGAGGAAGTCGAAGGCTATCTGCGTGCCTCCGAAGCGGCGCCGCATCGGGTCGATGATCTGACCACGGTCCTCAAGGAAGGCGACGAGGTCGAGTCGGTGATCATCAACGTCGACCGGAAGACGCGCTCGATCAACCTGTCGATTCGTGCCAAGGACCAGGCTGAAACCAGCGAAGCCATGACCAAGCTGTCGGCTGATGCGGCGAGCGGTACCACCAACCTCGGTGCGCTGCTCAAGGCGAAGCTCAACGAGCACAAGCAGTAAGCCGCGGCAACCGATGACCAAATCGGAACTCATCGCGAAGCTGGCGGGCCGCTTCCCCCAGTTGGTCGCGAAGGATGCCGATTGCGCGGTCAAGATGATGCTCGATGCGATGACCGACGCGCTCTCGCGCGGTGATCGCATCGAGATCCGCGGTTTCGGCAGCTTTGCGCTGAACTATCGCCCGCCCCGTGTGGGTCGTAACCCCAAGTCCGGAGAGCGTGTGCAGGTGCCCCAGAAGTACGTGCCGCATTTCAAGGCCGGCAAGGAGTTGCGCGAGCGGGTTGATATCGTCGGCTGAGCATGCAAGCATCGGCTCCAAGCCGATTCGATCCCGAAAAGGCGGCCAGTGCCGCCTTTTTTTTGAACTGGAGGAAGACCGTTCCATGCGCATACTGATCTGGGTTCTCCGAATCCTGCTGTTCTTCCTCTTGTTCGGTTTCGCGGTCAAGAACGACCAACTCGTCGACGTGCACTTCTTCTTTGAAAGCCAGTGGAGTCTGCCGTTGGTGTTCGTGATCCTCGCTGCGTTCGCGGCCGGGGCGATACTCGGCGTCACCGCGACGTTCGCCTCGTTGCTCGGCAAGCGCCGCGAGATCTCCCGCCTGCGCCGCGACTTGGCGCGTGCCGAGCGTGACCGCGACGCCGCTGCAGGTAAGGTCGTTTGAACTGATGGAGATCGAATTCTGGTGGCTGCTGGCCCTGCCGCTTTTCTTCGGACTGGGTTGGCTGGCCGCCCGCATCGACATCCGCCAGGTCGTGCGAGAGTCCCGCGCGCTGCCGCGAACCTATCTGAATGGCCTGAATTTCCTCGTCAACGAACAGCAGGACAAGGCCGTCGATGCCTTTACCGAGGCGATGCGCATCGACCCGGACACCATCGAGCTGCACTTCGCGCTCGGTGCGCTGTTCCGGCGCCGAGGCGAGACCGAACGCGCGATCCGCATTCACCAGAACCTGGTTGACCGCGAGGATATTCCCGAAGAGGCGCGTCTCGATGCACTGGCCGCGCTTGGCGAGGACTATCTTCGCGCCGGGTTGCTCGACCGCGCCGAGGCCATTTTCACGCGACTGCGTGGCACGCGCCACAATGAAGCCGCGACGCGATATCTGCTGGAAATCTATCAGCAGGAGCGCGAATGGCTCAAGGCCGTCGAGATCGCGCGCACGCTGTCCGGGCACGAGGGTGTGCAGTGGCGACGCGAGATCGCGAACTTCTATTGCGAGCTGGGGGCCGATTCGCTGGCATGTTCGCGCCTGGACGAGGCGCGTGCCTATATCGATGAAGCCTTCGCGACGAACCGTGGCTGCGTGCGCGCGAGCATCGTGCTCGGCGACCTGCTGCTTGCCGAAGGACGGGTCGAGGACGCCATCGAAGCCTGGATGCGCGTCGAGAAGCAGGATCCGGTGTACCTGTCGCTGGTCGCCGAGCGGGTGCTCGACGCCCATGGTCGGCTCGGTCGCGTAGAGCAGGGTCAGACCCTGTTGCGTGCCTGGCTTGAGCGCAACCCCTCGCTGGACCTGCTCGAAGAGGTCTATCGGCGTGAGCTCGAAGTCGGCGGCCCGCGCGCGGCCTATCAGTTGGTGCGCGAACAGTTGCGCCGCAATCCCACGCTACAGGGACTCGAGAAACTGCTCGATGCTGCCGCACGCGAGGCCGAGGGCGAGCGGCGCGAGGACGCCGAGCTGATGCGTCAGCTCATCCACGACCATACGCGACGCGTTGCCCGCTATCGTTGCGCAGGCTGCGGGTTCAAGTCGCGCCACTTTCAGTGGCGCTGCCCTGCCTGCGGTGGCTGGGAGACCTATCCGCCACGTCGGACCGAGGAGTTCGATCTGGCACCATGAATGGTGGGTGCGGGGCATGAACAAGGGCTTCGCATCTGCTTCAAAGCGCCCGGTCACGGGCGTACACTGCATCTCCGTTCGGATCATCCATCGCCATGGACTACAAGAGCCTTGAAGACTACGTCGGCCACACCCCGCTGGTGCGCCTCAAGCGCATCAACGCCGGCCGCGATAACGTCATCCTCGCCAAGCTCGAGGGCAACAATCCGGCCGGTTCGGTCAAGGACCGTCCTGCGCTGTCGATGATCGTGCGCGCCGAAGCGCGTGGCGACATCAAGCCCGGCGATACGCTCATCGAGGCGACCAGTGGCAACACCGGCATCGCTCTGGCGATGGCCGCGGCGATGCGCGGCTACCGCATGATTCTCGTCATGCCGGAGAACCAGAGCGTGGAGCGCCGACAGAGCATGCGCGCCTTCGGCGCCGAGTTGGTGCTTACCGGCAAACAGGGCGGCATGGAGATGGCGCGCGACGTCGCCGAGCGCATGCGCGACGAGGGACGCGGCATCATCCTCGACCAGTTCGCAAACCCGGACAATCCACTCTCGCACTATGAAGGTACCGGCCCCGAAATCTGGGAGCAGACGGGTGGTCGGATCACCCACTTCATCAGCAGCATGGGCACCACCGGCACCATCATGGGGTGCTCGCGCTTCTTTCGCGAGAAGAATCCCGATATCCGCATCATCGGCTGCCAGCCCGAAGAGGGTTCGCAGATTCCGGGCATCCGCAAGTGGCCGGACGC
The DNA here is from genome assembly GCA_963975885.1 of uncultured Azoarcus sp. Taxonomy (GTDB): domain Bacteria; phylum Pseudomonadota; class Gammaproteobacteria; order Burkholderiales; family Rhodocyclaceae; genus Pseudazoarcus. Next base: position 126,311 of record CAXBIS010000002.1, on the reverse strand, counting down.
CTACCTGCCACGCATCTACGACAAGAGCGCGGTCGATGCGCTCGAATACGTCGGCCAGGCCGACGCCGAGGAGATGACCCGGCGTCTGGCGCGCGAGGAAGGCATCTTCGCCGGCATCTCTTCGGGTGGGGCGATGCATGTCGCGCTGCGCATCGCCGAACAGGTCGAGAACGCGGTGATCGTCTCCATCGTCTGTGATCGCGGCGACCGTTATCTGTCCACTGGCGTTTTTCCCGGCTGAGGCGGATGCGACGCCTCGCGCTCGCGTGTCTGGCCGTCGCTTACTGCGGAACGTCTGCGGCGGCGGCGCTGAGGGTGGAGCTCGGGTCGATCGCGCATCCCGCCTTCGAGGTCGAGGGGCTCGTCGTCGAACTGGCAGACGACGCGGCATCGGCGAGCGTGTCCATGCAGCGCCTGGAGGTAGGCGGTCATCACTTCGAGAACGTGCGTTTCTCCTGCACCGAAACCCGAATCGCGCTGCCGCGGCTGGCCTGTCGGGGCGGCGAACTGGTGGCGGAAGGGCTCGGCGAGCGCCTGAGCATCGATGTCGAGTACGCGCCGTTCGAGCGCTCCGGGCGCCTGCGATTCACCTCGTCGGCGGGGGACCGGCTGGATCTGGATGTGTCGGCCAACGGCAGTCTCTCGGGACAGCTTGCCGGCTTTGATCTGGAGCGCATTGCGCGCTGGATGCCGAAATCCAGTTTTGCGCTCTCCGGACGCTTCGACGGTCGCGTCGCGGGCCGGCTTGTGGCCGACGGTCCGGTGACGATGCGCCTGGACGGGCGCGTGTCCGCGGCGGCGTTCTCCAGCGCGGACGGTCTGCATGCCGCCGAAGGCGTGGGTGCCGATCTGGTCGCCACGCTTGAGCGAAAGGATGAGGGTTGGGCGTTTGCGGTCGAGGCCGACTGGACCGACGGCGAAGCCTACGTCCATCCGATCTACACGAAGGCAGGCATCCGCGCCCTGCTGCGCGGTACTGTAAGCGATGCCTTCGTCGAATTCTCGCGTGTTTCGCTCGTCATCGACGGCGTCGACGGCATCGAGGCGCGCGCCCGCTTCAAACGTCCGGATCTTTCCATCGATCGTCTCGCGGCAACGATTGCCCGGGCCGATCTGGCCGTGGTCGGGCCGCAGTTCGTCGCCCCGCTGATCGCGCCGGGGCGTCCCGGGTCGCTGAGTTTCGACGGGCGTGTGAGCGCCGGTGTGGTGATCGAGGGCGGGCGCATGCATGGGCTCGACGTCGCACTCGATGGCGTCAGCTACGCCGACGCGGACACGACGCTGGCGGTCGGGCCGCTCTCCGGTGTGGTGCCGTGGCGCGAAAACGAGGCCACCGAGGCCGAACTCGATTTCCAGGGCGGGCGCTGGGAGAAGCTCGAATTGGGCGCGTTCGAGGTTTCGGCAAACCTGCATGGTCCCGCGGTGGACATCGCCACGCTCGCGATTCCGGTGCTCGACGGTCGGGTCGTGCTCAGCGATCTGGCCTTGCGTCGCAGCAGCAAAGGCTGGTCGGGCAGTGGCGCGGCGGTCATCGAGCCGATCTCGATGCCGCTCTTGACTGCTGCCCTCGGTCTGCCCGAGATGGCCGGCGTGCTGTCGGCCTCCATGCCCGGGCTGACGGTGTCGCCGGGCGAGATTGCGCTCGATGGTGCGCTGGTGGTCTCGGTCTTCGACGGCTATCTGCGCGTGACCGAGCTGCGCGCGTATGAGCCTTACGGCGTTTCTTCGCGGCTGTATTCCAACGTCGAGGCGCGCAATCTCGATCTGGAACAACTCACCAGCACCTTCGAGTTCGGCAGCATCACCGGCTTCATCGACGCCGACGTGCACGCGCTGGAACTGGCGCACTGGCGACCGGTGGGTTTCGATGCGCGTATCCATAGCAGTCCGGGCCGTTACCGCAAGCGCATCAGCCAGCGTGCAGTACAGAACATCGGCGCACTCGCCGGACCCGGCGCTGGCGCGGCGCTGCAGCGCGGTATCCTGGGGTTTTTCGACAGTTTCGGCTATCGCGAGATCGGCCTGTCGTGCCGCCTCGAGGGCGGTGTGTGCATCATGGGCGGCATCGGCGACGAGACCACGGGCAGCTTCGATATCGTACGCGGGGGCGGAATCCCGGCGCTCAACGTGATCGGCTACAATCGTCGCGTGGACTGGAACGAACTGATTGATCGCCTGCAACGCGTGATCGAATCGAACGCGGCGCCGGTCATACGCTGAAACAGCGACGAGGAGCGAAAATGAGCACAATCCACCGGGTGGCCCTGACTGCGGCGCTCGCCGTCGTCGCCAGTGGCTGCGTCACGATCAACATCTATTTCCCTGCGGCTGCTGCCGAAAAAGCCGCCGACCGCATCATCGACGAGGTCTGGCAGGAGCGCGAACGCGCCGCCAAGCCCGCCCCGGCGCCTGCGCAAGGAGGTACGCAATGATTCCGTCCCGCTTCTTCCACGTTCTGTTCGCGGTCCTGTTGCTGGGTCTTGTAAGCGTCGTATCGGCGCAGGGCAACCTCGATGTCGACACCCCGGCGATCGGGGCACTCAAGAAGTCCATGCAGCAGCGTCATTCGGAGCTGGTACCGCTGTACGATTCCGGCGCGGTGGGCTTTGCACGTGACGGCACGGTCAAGCTGCGCGATGCCTCGGCCGTGCCATTGCCCCAGCGCGGACGGGCCAATACGCTGATCGCCGCCGAAAATGATGATCGCGCCGCGTTGTATCGCGAAATCGCGCGCGCCAACGGGCATCCCGAATGGGAGTCGGACATCCGCTCGACCTTCGCGCAGCGTTTCATCGATCGTGCGAAGGCCGGCTGGTGGGTCGAGACGCAGGGCGGCTGGAAGAGCAAGTGACGCCGGTTCTCGTCTTCGACATCGAGACCATTCCCGACGTCGCCGGCATTCGTTCGCTCAACGAGTTGTCGGCCGATCTCGACGATGCCGAGGTCGCCGAACTCGCCTTCCAGCAACGACGCGCCGTGACCGGTAACGACTTCCTGCCGCTGCATCTGCAGCGCGTGGTCGCGATTTCCTGCGTGCTGCGTGACGCGCAAAACTTTCGTGTGTTCTCGCTGGCCGAGCCCGATTGCGGCGAGGGCGAGATCATCCAGCGCTTCTTCGACGGTATCGAGCGGTATACGCCGCAGATCGTGTCGTGGAACGGCAACGGCTTCGACATGCCGGTGTTGCACTACCGTGGCCTGATCCACGGTGTGTCGGCGCCACGCTACTGGGACCAAGGCGAGGGCGATTATCACGACTCGCGCGAGTTCAAGTGGAACAGCTACATCAGCCGCTACCATTCACGCCATCTCGACCTGATGGATCTGCTCGCGCTGTACCAGCCACGTGCGAACGTGCGCCTGGACGAACTGGCCAAGCTGATGGGCTGTCCGGGCAAGCTCGGCATGGACGGTTCGGCCGTGTGGCAGGCCTGGCAGGACGGGCGGCAGGCGGACATCCGCGACTACTGCGAGACGGATGTGGTCAACACCTACCTGGTGTTGCTCGGCTTTCAACGCATGCGGGGCGAACGCAGTGCCGAGGACCACGCTGCAGAACTCGCCTTCGTGCGCGAGCAGCTGGGAGCGCTGGATGCGCCCCACTGGAGCGCCTTTCTGGATGCGTGGTCGAGCGAAAAACTTTGACAACCTGAATTGGGCCGCTATAATTCGCCGCTCTTAGCAGGCGCGTAGCTCAGTTGGTTAGAGCACCACCTTGACATGGTGGGGGTCGTTGGTTCGAATCCAATCGCGCCTACCAATACCCCGGAGCCATGTCGATGTCCCGAACTACCACTACCTTCCAGGTCAATGTTTAGGTCGGGCGCAGCAGGGTTCCGTTAAAGAAAGTGCGGCGCGGCCGCACTTTTTTTTCGTCCGCGTTTTCCAGTCGAATCAACCCGCGAGAGGTCAGACAGCGATGCCCAACATCACTCTTCCCGACGGTTCCGTTCGCAGCTTCGATCACCCGGTGACGGTGGAAGAGGTTGCAAGCTCGATCGGGCCGGGGCTTGCCAAGGCAGCGCTCGCCGGCAAGGTGGGCGGGCGCGAGGTCGACCTGTCGCACCGCATCGAGGACGACGCGGATCTGGCGATCATCACGGACAAGAGCGAGGAAGGTCTCGAGATCATCCGCCATTCGACCGCGCATCTGCTCGCGCACGCGGTCAAGCAACTCTTCCCGGAGGCGCAGGTCACGATCGGGCCGGTCATCGACAACGGTTTCTATTACGACTTCTCGTACAAGCGCGCGTTCACCCCCGAGGATCTGGAGAAGATCGAACAGCGCATGGCCGAGCTGGCCAAGGCGGCGATCCCGGTACATCGCGAAGTGTGGGAGCGCGACGCTGCGGTCGATTTCTTCAAGCAGCAGGGTGAGCTGTACAAGGCCGAGATCATCGCCTCGATCCCGACGAACGAGGACGTGTCGCTGTATCGTCAGAACGATTTCATCGACCTGTGCCGCGGTCCGCACGTGCCGTCGACGGGCAGGCTGAAGGTCTTCAAGCTGACCAAGGTGGCCGGCGCCTACTGGCGCGGTGACTCCAAGAACGAGATGCTCCAGCGCATCTATGGCACCGCCTGGCGCAGCAAGGAGGATCTGGCCGCCTACCTGCACATGCTCGAGGAGGCGGAGAAGCGCGACCACCGCAAGCTCGGTCGCCAGCTCGATCTCTTCCACATGCAGGAAGAGGCGCCGGGCATGGTGTTCTGGCACGCCAAGGGCTGGACGCTGTGGCAGCAGGTGGAGCAGTACCTGCGTCGCACCATCGGGGCGCGCGGCTATCACGAGGTGAAGACGCCGCAGATCGTCGATCGCAGCCTGTGGGAGAAGTCGGGCCACTGGGGCATGTATGCCGACCTGATGTTCACGACGCAGTCGGAGAAGCGCGACTACGCGATCAAGCCGATGAACTGCCCGTGCCACATCGAGATTTTCAACCAGGGTCTCAAGAGCTACCGCGACCTGCCGCTGCGCATGGCCGAGTTCGGTTCCTGCCACCGCAACGAGCCTTCGGGGTCGCTGCACGGCATTATGCGCGTGCGCAACTTCGTGCAGGACGACGCCCACATCTTCTGCACCGAAGAGCAGGTGCAGGAAGAGTCGGCCGAGTTCATCCGTCTGCTTCAGAAGGTTTATGCCGACTTCGGCTTCACCGATGTCGAGGTCAAGCTGTCCACGCGCCCGGAAAAGCGCGTCGGCACCGATGAGCAGTGGGAAAAGGCCGAGGTCGCGCTGGCCGCGGCGCTTGACGCGCAGCAACTCGCCTACGAGCTGCAACCGGGCGAGGGCGCCTTCTACGGACCCAAGATCGAGTTCTCCCTGCGCGACTGCATCGGTCGGGTGTGGCAGTGTGGCACGCTGCAACTGGACTTCAATCTTCCGGTGCGCCTCGGTGCCGAATACGTCGCCGAGGACAACAGCAAGAAGCATCCGGTGATGCTGCACCGCGCGATCCTGGGCTCGATGGAGCGCTTCATCGGCATCCTCATCGAGCATCACGCCGGCGCGATGCCGATGTGGCTCGCGCCGTTGCATGCGGTCGTGCTGAACATCTCGGAAGGACAGTCCGAATATGCCGCCGATGTGGCCCGACGCCTTGTGGATGCAGGCTTTCGGGTCGAAGCGGATTTGCGAAACGAGAAAATTAACTATAAAATCCGCGAGCACAGCGTACACAAGCTCCCCTACCAGATCGTCATTGGCGAGAAGGAAAAGGCGGCGGGGTTGGTCACTGTGCGCGCCAGAGGTGGCCAGGATCTGGGCCAGATGTCCCTGGAGTCGCTGATCGAGAGCTGGCGGCGTGAAGTCGACGCCAAGGCCGGCACGGTCTGATATTGAATTTTCGGAGAACTGAACCATCGCTCAAGACAAGAAGCAGCGCGTCAACAACGACATCAACGCGCCCGAAATCCGACTCGTTGCGGATGACGGAGAACAGCTCGGTATCGTTTCGCTGGAAAACGCCCTGCAGCAGGCCGAAGAGGCCGGCCTGGACCTGGTGGAGATTGCACCCATGGCGCAGCCGCCAGTGTGCAAGATCATGGATCATGGCAAGTTCAAGTACCAGGAACAGAAGAAGGCTCACGAGGCGCGCCTGAAGCAAAAGCAGGTACAGGTCAAGGAAGTCAAGATCCGCCCTGGTACGGACGAGAACGACTACCAGATCAAGCTGCGCAACCTCGTGCGTTTCCTTAACGAGGGTGACAAGGTCAAGGTGACGTTGCGCTTTCGTGGTCGCGAGATGGCGCACCAGGAGATTGGCATGCGCCAGCTTGAGCGCATCCGCTCCGATATCGACGAGCTCGGTCTGGTCGAGCAGATGCCCAAGATGGAAGGGCGTCAGATGATCATGGTGATCGCTCCGCGAAAAGCGAGCTGATCACGGCAGGATTTCCCATCGCACATGAATCGCGGCGGGAAACGACGGCCGGAAACGGCCGGACGACAAGTGGTGCCGGGTCTCAAACGTCCTTGCGGGCTACCCGGTGGCATCCAATAACAGGAGTTGCAGCAATGCCCAAGATGAAAACCAAGAGCGGTGCCGCCAAGCGGTTCAAAATCCGCGCAAGCGGCGGGATCAAGCGGTCGCAGGCCTTCAAGCGTCACATCCTGACCAAGAAGACCACCAAGAACAAGCGCCAGCTGCGCGGCATGACTGCAGTTCATGACGCCGACACCAAGCTGATTCGCGCAATGCTTCCGTACGCTTGATAGGAGAACACCATGCCCCGAGTTAAACGTGGTGTAACCGCCCGCGCCCGTCACAAGAAGGTCCTTGCCCTCGCCAAGGGCTACCGCGGCCGCCGCAAGAACGTATACCGCATCGCCAAGCAGGCGGTGATGAAGGCCGGTCAGTACGCCTACCGCGACCGTCGTCAGCGCAAGCGTCAGTTCCGTGTCCTGTGGATCGCGCGTATCAACGCTGCCGCGCGCGAACTGGGTCTGACCTACAGCACCTTCATGCACGGCCTGAAGAAAGCTGAAGTGGAAGTGGACCGCAAGGTATTGGCCGATCTGGCCGTGTTCGACAAGCCCGCGTTTGCGGCGCTCGCGGAACAGGCCCGGTCCCGACTCGCCGCCTGAAGCAGCGCGGCATAAAAAAAGGAGGCCTGGCCTCCTTTTTTTTTCTGCAATCGACGAAGATCCGCACATGGAAAATCTGGATACCCTGGTCGAGCAGGCCCTTGCCGAATTCTCGGCCACTCGCGACGCCAACGGGCTGGAGCAGGCCAAGGCGCGCTATCTGGGCAAGACCGGCTCGCTCACCGGACTGCTCAAGACGCTGGGCAAGCTTCCGCCCGAGGAACGACGCACGGCCGGCGCGCAGATCAACCGCGCCAAGCAGGCCGTCGAGGCCGCGCTCGAGACACGACGTGAGGCTCTGCGCGACGAGCGCCTGGCCGGACAGCTTGCCGCCGAGGCGCTCGATGTGACACTTCCCGGTCGTGGCATCGGCGTAGGTGGGCTGCATCCGGTCAGCCGCACGCTCGAGCGTGTCGAACAACTGTTTGGCTCGATCGGCTTTGTCGTCGCCGACGGTCCCGAAATCGAGACCGATTGGCACAACTTCACCGCGCTCAATACGCCGGACAACCACCCGGCGCGCTCGATGCACGACACCTTCTACATCGAGGGGCGTGACGATGTGCTGCTGCGCACGCACACCAGTCCGGTGCAGATTCGCACCATGCTCGCCCATGTCGAGCGCTATTCCGGTGCCGATGCCATGCCCGACCTGCGCGTGATCGCGCCGGGGCGTGTATATCGCGTCGATTCGGACGCCACGCATTCGCCGATGTTCCACCAGGTCGAGGGGCTGTGGGTTGGCGAGGACGTCAGCTTCGCGGATCTGAAAGGTGTGATCGCCGACTTCCTGCGCAGCTTTTTCGAGACCGACGAACTGCAGGTGCGTTTTCGTCCGTCCTTTTTTCCGTTTACCGAGCCCAGCGCCGAGATCGACGTCGCCTTCATGGGTGGCGCGCTCGAAGGGCGCTGGCTCGAGATCGCCGGCTGCGGCATGGTGCATCCGGAGGTGCTGGGATTCGGCGGCATCGACGCCGAGCGATACACCGGCTTCGCCTTCGGCATGGGACTGGATCGACTCACCATGCTGCGTTACGGCGTCAATGACCTGCGCCTGTTCTTCGAGAACGATCTACGTTTTCTTGCGCAGTTCCGCTAATCCTTTCGCGCATCAATTAACGACATGCAATTTTCCGAACACTGGCTGCGCGAGTTTGTCGATCCGCAGCTCGACACCGGGGCACTTGGTCATCTGCTGACGATGGCCGGCCTTGAGGTCGAGGAGTGCAATCCGGTCGCCGCCGATTTCCAGGGCCTGGTCGTCGCACGCATCGTCGACACCGCGCCGCATCCTGATGCCGACAAGCTCAAGGTGTGCACGGTCGACGACGGTAGTGGCGAGATGCTGCAGGTCGTGTGCGGCGCCCCGAACGCGGCCGCCGGCATGAAGGCGCCGCTCGCGCGCGTCGGCGCCAACCTGGGTGATTTGCGCATCAAGAAGGCAAAGCTGCGCGGCGTCGAGTCGTCCGGCATGCTGTGCTCGGCGCGCGAGTTGGGCATCTCGGACGCCCATGAAGGCCTGCTGGCGCTGCCCGAAGACACGCCGGTGGGCGCGGATGTGCGCGAAGCGCTGGGTCTGGACGATCACTCGTTCACGATCAAGCTCACGCCCAATCGTGCAGATTGCCTGAGCCTGGCTGGAGTGGCGCGCGAGGTCGCCGCACTGACCGGCGCACCACTGTCGCTGACCGATACGTCACCGGTCGCGGCAGGCATTGCCGACGCGCGCGAGATCGTGCTCGACGCGCCAGAGGCCTGCCCACGCTACTGCGGGCGCATCGTGCGCGGCGTCGATGCGCGAGCCGCCACGCCGGAATGGATGGTGCGACGCCTGGAGCGCAGCGGCATCCGTTCGATCAGCGTGCTTGTCGACATCACCAACTACGTGATGCTCGAACTCGGCCAGCCGCTGCATGCATTCGATGACGCGAAGCTCGATGGCGCCATCCACGTGCGCATGCCGCGCGAAGCAGAGGAACTGCTGCTTCTCAATGAACAGTGCGTGAAGCCCGCCGCTGATACCCTGTTGATCGCCGATGAAGCGCGCGCACTCGCACTGGCAGGCATCATGGGTGGGGAGGAGAGCGGCATCACGCTGGACACCACCGACCTGTTTCTCGAGAGCGCGTTCTTCGCGCCGAATGCCATTGCAGGGCGTGCGCGTCAGTACAACTTCAGCTCGGACGCCTCGCATCGGTTCGAGCGTGGCGTCGATTTCGAGTTGCCGCGCCGTGCCATCGAACGCGCCACGCGCCTGATCCTCGATCTGTGCGGCGGCGCCGCCGGCCCGGTGGTCGAAGCCGTTTCCGAGACCCACTTGCCGGTGCGCGCGCCGGTCGCCCTGCGTCCGCAACGCGCGCGTCGCGTGCTGGGTCTGGAGATCGACGACAACGCGATGGCCGAGTTGCTCGAGCGCGTGCATCTCGAAGTGCGTCGCGACGGCGAATGCCTGTCCGTCGTGCCGCCGAGCTGGCGTTTCGACATCGCCATCGAGGCCGATCTGATCGAGGAGATCGTGCGTCTGCACGGCTACGACGACATTCCGGCCCGTATGCCGCTCGGTGCCATGAAGATGCTCGCACGCGATGAGGGTCAGCGCAGCGTGTGGACGCTGCGCCGGTTGCTCGCGGGGCGAGACTTTCAGGAAGTCATCAACTATGCCTTCGTGGATTCGGCCTGGGAGCGCGATTTCGGCGACAACCAGACGCCGGTGAAGCTCGCCAACCCCATCGCCAGCCAGATGGGCGTGATGCGCACCAGCCTGATCGGTGGCCTGGTCGACAACCTGATCGCGAACCGCAATCGCCAGCTCACCCGCGTGCGCCTGTTCGAGACCGGGCGCTGCTTCCTGCCGACGACAGGAAATACGCCGGTCGCCGGTTTCGACCAGCCGCTGCGCGTCGCCGCGCTGGCGGCCGGACCGGCGTTGCCGGAACAGTGGGGTACGGCCACGCGCCGTGTCGATTTCTTCGATCTCAAGGCTGATCTGGAAGCCTTGCTCGCACCGCAGGTCGCGTTGTTCAGCCCGCTCGAACATCCCGCACTGCACCCCGGGCGTGCGGCCAGCGTATCGGTCGACGGGAAGAGGATCGGCGTGATCGGAGAACTCCATCCGAAGTGGGTCGAGGCCTATGATCTGGGCACGGCACCGATCGTGTTCGAACTCGATCTGCCTTCCGTGCTTGCCACCGGGGTGCCGTCCTACCGCGAACTGTCGCGATTCCCGGCGGTATCCCGTGATATCGCCTTGATCGTCGATGTTGCGGTTGCGTCTGCCGACCTGCTGGCCGCTTTGCGACGAGTCGCTCCGGCCATCGTGCAGGGGGTGGAGCTATTCGATGTGTATCAGGGCAAGGGCGTGGACGAAGGCAAAAAGAGTCTTGCATTCAGGGTGTTGATGCAAGATACTCAGCGGACACTTGAAGATTCGGAAGTAGAGTCAGCCATTTCGGCCATCGTGCGCGAGGCGGACGCTTCCTTTGGCGCGACGCTGCGCGGATAAGGGAAATGAGCGCAACATTGACCAAGGCCGAACTGGCCGAACTGCTTTTCGAACGGGTGGGGCTGAACAAGCGCGAGGCCAAGGACATGGTCGAGGGTTTCTTCGAGGAAATCCGACTGGCGCTCGAGCAGGGCGAGACCGTCAAGCTCTCCGGTTTCGGCAACTTCCAGCTCCGCGACAAGCCCCAACGCCCGGGGCGCAATCCCAAGACCGGCGAGGAAATCCCGATCTCGGCGCGTCGCGTCGTCACCTTCCACGCCAGCCAGAAGCTCAAGGCCGCCGTGGAGCAGCTCACGCATGCACAATCCCGCCACTGAACCCGATCAGGAGCCGCTGCCGCCGATTCCGGCCAAGCGCTACTTCACGATCGGCGAGGTCGCCGATCTGTGTCGCGTAAAGCCGCATGTGCTGCGCTACTGGGAGCAGGAGTTCACGCAGCTCAAGCCGGTCAAGCGGCGTGGCAACCGGCGCTATTACCAGCACCATGAGGTGCTGCTGATCCGCCGCATCCGCGAGTTGCTTTACCGCGAAGGTTTCACGATCTCCGGTGCGCGCAACCGTCTGGGCGAATCCGCCATCCATGAACAGGAAGAGGCCGAGGAGGCCAATCGCCTGCGCGGCGTCATCGCCGAGGTGCGTGGCGAGATCGAGGATTTGCTCACCTCTTTGCGCGATTGACGCGGCACTGGTAAAGCGTCGGCAGGCTGCTATAATGCGCGGCTGTGTCGGGGCGTAGCGCAGCCTGGTAGCGCACTTGCATGGGGTGCAAGGGGTCGCGAGTTCGAATCCCGCCGCCCCGACCAATCGAACACCGCCAAGGGCCGGCCCGCAAGGGTCGGCCCTTTGTGCTTTTCGGATCGGCGAGATTGGGGCGGGGCTTCGCGCCGGGCCGAGAAGACGATAAAGTCGTGACGTGATCGATCGGATGCCGCGCCTTTGCAAGGTTTGCGCGCTATCCACTTCGCCGGAGGGGACGTGTTGCGTGTAGCCGTTTTCGGAAGCTTCTATCGTGGCTATCACGTGTTGCACGAACTTCTTTACGGCGAACTCGCTGCCCGCGTGTGCGTGGTCGGCGTGGCGACCGACGACCCCGAACAGTCTTTCGTGAGCCCGGGCAAGCGTGTCTGGCAGTACCCGCACGAGGCGCACGAGCGCACCATGGTCGCGCGCCTGGCCGCCGAGCACGGAATCGAGTGCTGGAGCGGCCGGGTAAAGACGCCGAGCTTCTACGCACGCTTCGAGCAGCACTGGCGGCCGGACGTGGTGATCATGGCGACCTTCGGGCAAAAGATCGACGCGCGCCTGTACAGCTTCCCGCGCCTGGGCTTCTTCAATCTGCACCCGTGCAAGGACGATGGCTGGCCGTCGCATTACGTTGGCGGTAATCCCTTCCAGCGATTGATCTACGACGGTGCGAACTACTGCGTGATCGCCATGCATCAGGTCGATGACGGTTTCGATACGGGGGCGCTGCGCGCCTTCTCCGAACGCATCGCGATCCCGGCCGGCGCAGGTGTCGTGGACATGCACAAGCGCTCCTCGCCGATCGCCGCCCGTCTGGCCGCGCGTGAACTGGCCAAGATGATTGGACCGGCATGATCGGCGCAGCAGGCATGGCGCGACGCGCTCGCGCACTGCTGTCGTGCGCATTTGCACTGTTCGCCGCAGCGGCGGTTGCGCAGTTCGAGCCCAGTCCGGTGCTCGAGCGTGTCCGTGCGGTCGGCGAGATCCGCATCGGCGTCAAGACCGATTTCCCGCCCTTTGGCATGCTCGACAGCGGCGGGCGACCGATCGGCTTCGAGGTGGATCTGGCTCGTCGGCTCGCCGAGGCGCTGGGCGTCGAAGCAGTGCCGGTCAGCGTGAGCACCGAGAACCGTTTCCAGCGTCTGGAGCAGGGTGCGGTGGATCTGCTCATCGCCACCGCCGCCGATACCGCCGAGCGTCGGCAGGTCGCCACCGTGATCGAGCCCAACTACTACGGTGGCGGGGTCGGCGTGTTCCTGAGACCCGGCATTTTCCACGACGACTGGCAGGCGCTGCGCGGAGTCGAACTGTGCGCGCTGCAGGGCAGCTACTTCAACAAGCCGATCATGCAGCGTCACCTGGTCAAGCTGCAGATGTACCGCAGCGTGCGCGACGCGCAACTGGCGCTGCGCGACGGGCGCTGCACCGGATTTCTGTACACCGATGTCGCGATACAGCAGTACCTCAAGGATCCGCAGTGGACGGGCTATACCGCGCCCCTGCCTTCGGCACTGATCATTCCGTGGGCGATCAGCATTCCGCGCTCGGAGATGGGTACCGAGTTCGAGCGACGGGTGGGCGATATCGTCGCGCAATGGCATCGCCAGGGCACGTTGATCGAGCTCGAGGCCGCCTGGGACATCCAGCCCAACCGCTTCCTGCAGGAGGCCAAGCGGCTGTGGAACGAGCGTAAGGCCGATGGCAGCCTGTTGTGCGCGCGCGATGCCAGCGGCCAGTGGCCCGCGGCGTGTCGCAATGCGGCCTTCGTCACGTCGGCCGACGTCGGCGGCCTGGAGGGTATCGGGCTGTGGGTGCGCGAGACTTTGGGGATGGACTTTTCGTTCATCTACGACCCCTTCGATCGTGAGCGCTATCTCGTCGGTATCCTGTGGACGCTGGTGTTGTGTGCGAGCACCATCGTTGTGAGCCTGGGTTTCGCGTTCGGCGGCGCGGCCGTGATCTTCGCGCGCATCCCGTTGCTCAGCCGGCTGGTCGCGGCTCTGGGCAACTTCGGGCGCATGACGCCGGTGCTGCTGCAGATGTATCTGGTGTTCTTCTGGCTCTCCAGCCTGGCCTGGTCGAGCCTGGGCATCAGCGTACCGCCGGTGCTCATCGCCATCGCCTGTCTGGCCCTGTATCACGGCTCGATCATTGCCTTCGCATTCCTCGACGCGGCCGAGCACCTGCAGCATTCGCGACCCGATTTCCGCTTCACGCCGGCGCATCTGCCCGAGCTGCTGGGCGCCGCTTCGGTGGGGGTGCGCAATACGCTGACCAACCTGGTCAAGTCCAGCTCCATCGCCTCGGCGATTGCGGTGCCTGAGCTGCTCTCGGCGACCATCGCGATCATCGCGGATCGCGGCAACGTGTTCCTGATGATGAATGCGCTGCTGGTCGTGTTCTACCTGATGACCGCTTTCTGGATCCATGTGTTCGGGCGCTTCGAACGGCGGCTGCAACGGGCGGGTCTGACATGATCGGCGAAACCCTGGAAGTGCTGTGGACCTGGACGCCGTTCCTGCTCGAAGGGCTGTACTGGAACGTCGTGATTGCCATCCTGGCGACGATGCTGGGAACCTTCGTGGGCGGAGTGCTGGCGGTGCTGCACCTGTCGCCGTCGCGCTTTATCGCGCGTGTCGTCGGCTTCGTCGTGTCATTCTTCCGCAACGTGCCGAGTCTGGTGCTGCTGTTCTATGCAGCGACGCTGATTCCGAACCAGATCGAACTCGGCGGGATGGTCGTGAACATCCCCGACTGGCTCAAGGCCTCGATCGCGCTGGCCGGCTCGCCGACCGGCTTCACCGCGCTGAATCTGCACACCTCGATTCTGCACTGGCGACAAGGGCAGCGGCGAGCGGCGATGCTGTTCATCCCCAACTGGCTGGGCGGCCTGCTGATCACGCTGCTCGCGTCAAGCACGGCGTCCCTGGTCGGGGTCAGTGAACTGGTGGGTCAATGCAACACCGTGATCGGTGCGACCGGGACGACCTACCTCGTTCCGATTTATGTTTACGCCCTGTGTCTGTTCTTCGCGTTGTGCTATCCGCTCAGCCTCGCCCTGGGCGCGCTCAAGCGTCACATGGTGGCGAAGTACTCGTAAGCGCCCACCCCTCAGGTCATTGCCGATGAAACGAACCAGCCCGAAGGTCGAAAAGTACATCCTCAAGAGCGCCAAGGACGAGTTCCTTGCGCTGCTGCTGTTCTGCCGTCACCAATGGTATGTGGTGGTGGCGATCGCGTTGGCCGTGGGGCTGGCGTTGTATTACGTTTCGCCGTTCCCGCCGTCGACGATCCGCGTGGCTTCGGGCCAGCCCAACTCGACGCTGGAGAAGATTGCCGCGCGCTACGGGGAGTATTTTGCTGCGCACGGGGTGAATGTCGAATTCTTCACGACGCGCGGCGCAGCGGAAAATCTGCAGGCGCTGCGCGAGGGCAAGGTCGATGTCGCCTTCTCGCAGGGCGGGTTGCCGCTCTCGCGAGACGAAGCCATCGTGTCGCTGGGCAGCATCGGCTATCAGCCCCTATGGTTCTTCCACCGCGGCGAGCGCTTCACCGGGGAGGACTTCGTGACCTTCCTGGAGGGCAAGCGCATCTCGATTGCCTTGCCGGGCAGCGGCACGCGCCCGGTGGTCGATGCCCTGTTCGGCGTGCTGCCCGAGGCCGCGGTCAATCGCATCCGCAAGTACGAGATGCCGGCAGGCGAGAGCATCGATGCGCTGCTCGCCGGCGAGATCGACGGTATGTTCCTGCTCGCCGGTATCGAGTCGGGCAACGCCCAGCGTCTGCTGCGGCGCAGCCACGTGCACCTGCTCGACTTTCCGGTGGCCGAGGCGCTCACGCGCCATCTGGAATACACCGAAGTGGTGACGCTGCCCAAGGGTGGACTGGAGGTCACGCCGCCGCGTCCCGAGGCCGACGTGCACATGATTGCCACGACCACGACGATTCTCGCGCGCGAATCGCTGCACCCGGCGCTGCAATACCTGTTCATGCGTGCGAGTACCGAGCTGTACCAGTCCGAAGACGTGTTCTTCGAGCGCGCCGGAGGCTTTCCGGCATTTACCGAGAAGCACATTCCGCGCAGCGAGGTGGCGCAGCGTTACACCACGCATGGTGCGCCGATGCTCGAAGACTACGCGCCGTACTGGGTGGCGAGCTTCTTCGACACCGCCTGGGTGGGCATCCTGGCGCTGATCGCGGTGCTCTATCCGCTGTTGCGCATGGTGCCCAGCTACCGAAAGACCATGTTCGACATCGGCGCCAGCTTCAAGTACGACCAGATCTTCACGGTGGCGCGCGAATCCGAGACGGTCGGCTCGATACGTGAGCTCGACGCGCTCGAACAGACCCATCGGCAGTTGACGCAGGAAGTCGAGGAAACCTGGGTGCCAAAGGGGTGCAACCAGTCGTACTACTTCCTGGTCGGTTCGCTCGAGCTGGCGCGCGAGAAGCTCGACTTCGCGCGCGCGCGTCTGCTGCCCGGTTCGCCGGTGCCCGGGCGCGTCGGTTCGACGCAGGCACAGGGTGTAAAAACCGGTAGCATATAGCGCATCCATTTACCCCGCGGCCCGGCACAGGGCCGTTTCGCGCGATCCCATCCATAGGACGACCATCATGAAACGTTTCGCCGCACTGTTGTGTTTCCTGCTCGCTGCCGCGGGCGTCCAGGCCGAAGTCATCAAGGTTGCCGTTTCGCCGGCATCGCCGCCGAACCTGTACGAGGAGGGTGGCCAGACCAAGGGACTGGACCTGGACATCTTCGAGGGCTACTGCAAGGCACGTGGCTGCACGCTCGACATTACCGCCTACGACTGGCAGGGCATGCTCGGCGCAGTGGTCAGCAAGCAGGCGGACGTGGCCTTCTCGGGTATCTCCATCACCGAGCAGCGCCAGCGCGTAATGGATTTCTCCAAGCCCTATATGGAGAACACCTGGAATCTGGTGAGCATGAAGGAGCGCGACATCGAGTTCATGAACGACCTCGAGCAGATGAAGAAGTATTCCGTCGGCTATCCGCGCGGCATGGCCTATACCGATTTCATCAAGCGCGATCTCGAACCCAAGGGCGTGTATTCGCTCGACAAGGTCAAGCTCTATCCGACCTACAACGAGGTGCTCTCCGACCTGCGCAACGGCAACCTCGACCTGGCCTTCCTCGACGGCACCGTGGCCTCGGTGTATCGCAAGACCATGTCGATCCAGGACGCCTACGTGTTCTCCGGCTTCGACCGCTTCGGTTTTGCCTTCCCCAAGGGCTCGGCACTGCGCGCCGATTTCGACAAATATCTGGACGAGCTGGGTGAAGAAGGGCTGCAGAAGATTATCGACAAGTGGATGAACTAAACCGGCACGGCGGCGCGGACCGATGACGTTTCTCGACATCCTCAGCCTGCTCGCCGCCGGCGCCGGCTACACCGTTCTCGTCACCTTCTCGTGCATCGCCACCGGGCTCGTCGTCGGCCTCGCGGTGGCGATGGCGACGCGTCTGCACATCGGTGCGCTCGATGTCGT
The DNA here is from genome assembly GCA_963975885.1 of uncultured Azoarcus sp. GTDB lineage: Bacteria > Pseudomonadota > Gammaproteobacteria > Burkholderiales > Rhodocyclaceae > Pseudazoarcus. Next base: position 109,467 of record CAXBIS010000002.1, on the reverse strand, counting down.
GCTGTCGGTGTTTACCTACGTGTTTCGCGGCATTCCGGTGCTGGTGCTGCTGTTCATCGTGTTCTTCGGTCTGCCGGCATTCGGGATGAGCGTTCCCCCGCTGGTGTCGATGATGCTCAGCCTCGGCCTGATCGCCGGCGCCTATCTGGCGGAAGTCTTTCGCGGTGCGCTCGAGTCGGTCGACGCCAACGAGATCGTCGCGGCAGAGGCCATGGGCATGAGTCGCTGGCAGATCCTGGTTTCCATCGAATTGCCGCAGATGCTGCGTTTTGCGGTGCCGGGCATGATCAACGAGTTCACGACGGTGCTCAAATACTCGCCGTTCGCCTACACGGTGGGCATTCCCGAGATCATGAAGCACGCCATGGTGCTGGCCTCGACCACCTTGCGCGGGGTCGAGATCTATTTCGCCATCGGTCTGCTGTACTTCGCCATCTACAAGCTGATGCTCGCCGGCGTGCGCGCGATCGAGCGCCATTACGCCATCCCTGGCTTTCACCGTGACTGAAGCATGACGCAAACCTCCGAAAACGCCGTGTTGCTCGAGGTGCGCGGCCTGATCAAGCGTTTCGACGACAAACCCGTGCTCAGCGGCGTGGACCTTGTGCTGCCGGAAGGGCAGATCAAGATGGTGATGGGGCCGTCGGGCTGCGGCAAATCGACCCTGCTGCGCTGCATCAACCGCCTCATCGACCCGTGCGCCGGGCAGATCATCTTCCGCGGCGAGGACGTCACGCGACCCGACACCGATGTGCGTCTGTTGCGCCAGCGCATCGGCTTCGTGTTCCAGCATTTTGCGCTGTATCGCCATCTGTCCGCACTCGACAACGTGACGCTCGGCCTGCGCAAGCTGCGCGGCATGGGTCGGGCCGACGCCGTCGACAAGGCCATGGCGGAGCTCGCGCGCATGAACATGGCCGAGCACGCAGCCAAGTACCCGTCGCAACTGTCGGGCGGGCAGAAGCAGCGCGTCGCGATCGCGCGCGCGCTGGCGATGGACCCGGCCGTGCTGTTCTTCGACGAGCCGACCTCGGCGCTCGACCCGCTGATGTCGCGCGAGATCGTCGGCGTCATCGACCAGTTGTGCGCCGACAACGTGACCATGCTTTGCGTTACCCACGACGTCGATCTGGCGCGCGCCATCGAAGGTAACGTGGTTTTCCTCGACGAGGGCATGGTGCGTGCCGAAGGCGGCGCGAACGCGCTCTTCGAGGATCACGAGGACCCGCGCATCCGCGCCTTCTTCTCGCGTGACAGGCGGTCGTGATGGGCGACTGGTCCTTCTTCATCGCCGAGGTGCTCGATTACTGGCCGCAGATCCTCGATGGCCTGGGCAACACTTTGCTGCTGGCCGGCACGATCACGGTCACCGGCCTGCTGTGGGGCATCGTGGTGTTCCATTTCGCGCTCAGCGAACGCCGCCTCGTGCGGCGCATCACCAACGCCTACATCTCGTTCTTCATCGGCACGCCGCTGATCGTGCTGCTGTTTCTGATGTACTACGGCCTGCCGCAATGGGGCGTGAGGATGTCGCCATTCACGGTGGCGGTGATCGGCTTCACGATGAACGTGGCTGCCTACAACGCACGCTACCTGATGACGGCCTACAACGGTCTCGATCAGGCCGAGCTCGAAGCCGCGCGCGCGCAGGGCTTCTCCGACCTGCAGGTGTTCCGCCTGATCACGCTGCCGCAGGCCTTGCGGCTGGCCATTCCGGGGCTCACCAATCAGGCCATCCTCAATCTGAAAGACAGTTCGGTGGCCTTTCTGATCCAGTACACCGAGTTCTTCGCCCAGGTGCAGGAACTGGCCACGCGCAGCTTCGAGTACTTCAAGGCCTATCTGGCCGCCGGCCTGGTGTACCTGCTCATGGTCTCGGTGATCGTGCTCATCGCACGCTGGCTGGAACGCCGCTACATGCTCCCCGGGGTTCGTCGCTGACGGTCCTGCGAGTCGTCTGTCTGTTAGCGGACAGACGGGCGCGCGTCCCTGCCGCATCATCGTCGTCGTAACGCCCGAACATCCGTCTCGATGGAAGGTGGCGTTTGCAGCACCATGCATTCAGTCGCCGTATCCCACGGCCCATCGCCGCGGTGCCCGACCTTGCAGGCAACCATCTGGAGATCGTCATGAAAACAATCAAGCAGTGCGGGCTCGTCCTGAGTGCCGTTGCGGCATTGACGCTGGGCGCGTGCTCATCGTCCGGCCCCAGTCCCCGTGCCGATAGCGGCACGGTCATCCAGGATCAGGCGCGTTCCGAGTACGGAGTGGTGCATTCGATCGAGCACACGCAGGAGACGGCGGACAAGGGTGGCATCGGCGGCAGCGGTTATGGGCTCGGAACCGTTGCGGGCGCCGTCATCGGTGGCGTAGCGGGCAATCAGGTAGGTGGCGGCAGTGGCAAGACCATCGCGACCGTTGCGGGTGCGGCCGGCGGCGCCTATGTCGGGCATCAGATCGAAAAGCGCAATCGGGACGAGCCGGGAGTTACGAATTTCTCCAGACTCACCGTGCGCATGCAGGATGGTTCATACCGGACGCTGTCGCGCCAGCCCGATGCCGATTTCGCCGTGGGCGATGGCGTGCGCATCGAAAACGATGTCGCCTATCGCTACTGATTGACGGGCGCCCACTCGGGGCGCTCGCGTGGCGCGGGACGCTACAATCGGATCGTCGATCGGCGCAGCGTGGCGATCGACGATGCCGATACCGCAACCGGACGCCCGAGCGATGACCTACGAAGAACATCTGGACGAAGTCACCACCCTGATCACCGAGAAGTACGACGCCAGCGACGAAGATGCGATCGCGATGGTGATGCGTGCCCAGGCCGATGAGTTCTTCTGCGGCCACGACGATAACCCGTCGATGTGCACGCTGGAGCGCGCTCACGAGGATGCGCGTACGGTGTTCAGGAAATACGGCAGAGGCTGAAGCGCCACCGCCGTTGCAAGGGCAGAGCAGAAACGCCAGCCCGGATGGGCTGGCGTTTCTGCTTGATATTCGTGGTGCCGCTTGTCGGATTCGAACTGACGACCTACCGCTTACAAGGCGGTTGCTCTACCAACTGAGCTAAAGCGGCGCGGGGCGGATTATAGCGCAAGGCCTCGCACCTGAACGCACGGCTCAGGCGATGGCGACCGGGATGCCGGCGATCTTCGCCGCCCACTCCTTCGGGCCGGTCTCGTGCACGCTGGTGCCCTGCGCGTCGACGGCCACCGTGACCGGCATGTCGACCACGTCGAACTCGTAGATGGCTTCCATGCCGAGATCCTCGAAGCCGACGACCTTCGCCGTCTTGATGGCCTTGGAGACGAGATAGGCCGCGCCACCGACCGCCATCAGGTAGGCCGAGCGGTTGTCGCGGATGGCCTCGATGGCGGTGGGGCCGCGTTCGGCCTTGCCGACCATGGCGATGAGCCCGGTCTGCTCCAGCATCATGCGCGTGAACTTGTCCATGCGCGTGGCGGTGGTGGGGCCTGCCGGGCCGACCGCTTCCTCGCGCACCGGGTCGACCGGGCCGACGTAGTAGATGATGCGGTTGGTGAAATACACCGGCAGCTTCTCGCCCTTGGCGAGCATGTCGGCGATGCGTTTGTGCGCCGCGTCGCGGCCGGTGAGCATCTTGCCGTTGAGCAGCAGCACCTGGCCGGGCTTCCACGAGGCGACTTCTTCCTTGGTCAGCGTGTCGAGATTCACGCGGGTCGCGACCTCGGTGTCGGCCTGCCAGGTCACCGCCGGCCAGTCCTCGAGCTTCGGGGTTTCCAGATGCGCCGGGCCAGAACCGTCCAGATGGAAATGCACGTGGCGCGTGGCCGCACAGTTGGGGATCATCGCCACCGGTAGGCTGGCGGCATGGGTCGGGTAGTCGAGAATCTTGACGTCGAGCACGGTGGTCAACCCGCCCAGGCCCTGCGCGCCGATGCCGAGCGCATTGACCTTGTCCATCAGTTCCAGACGCAATTCTTCCACGCGCGTGAGTTGCGCACCCGAGGCGGCCTTGTCGCGCAGATCATGAATGTCACAGGGCGCCATCAGCGATTCCTTGGCCATGAGCATGGCCTTCTCGGGCGTGCCGCCGATGCCGATGCCGAGAATGCCCGGCGGACACCAGCCCGCGCCCATGGTCGGCAGCGTTTTAAGTACCCAGTCGACGATGGAATCCGACGGGTTGAGCATGGCGAGCTTGGACTTGTTCTCCGAGCCGCCGCCCTTGGCCGCACAGGTGACCTCCAGGCCATCGCCCGGCACCATTTCGACGTGCACCACGGCCGGGGTGTTGTCCTTGGAGTTGCGGCGCGCGCCGGCCGGATCGAGCAGCACCGAAGCGCGCAGCTTGTTGTCGGGGTGGTTGTAGGCTCGGCGCACGCCTTCGTCGACCATCTCCTGCACGCTCATCGTTGCGTCCCAGCGCAGGTTCATGCCGATCTTCAGGAAGACCACGGCGATGCCCGTGTCCTGGCAGATCGGACGGTGGCCCTCGGCGCACATGCGCGAGTTGGTCAGGATCTGCGCAATGGCGTCCTTCGCCGCGGGACTCTCCTCGCGTTCCCAGGCCTTGCCGAGTGCCTGGATGTAGTCGAGCGGGTGGTAGTAGCTGATGTACTGGAAGGCGTCGGCGACGGACTGGATCAGGTCGTCCTGGCGGATGACGGTCATGGTGTTTCTCCCGGAAATTCGGCGGCCTGCGGGATTCTACCAGCGCGGTTGCCGGGGGTATCATGTGCTCAGGGCAGGGTGCCGTCGGACTAGGCCGTAAGTCGTATGTAAGACACATCTTCTTAAATGAAGGCCAGTCTGCCGACCGGCATCCGCGCCGGTTCCGGCCCGCGACAGGCCGGTGTCAGAGCCAGAACAAGCAAGGAGACGACAACATGTCGAGCGAACAGCAGGCCCGTGTGTATCAGCCTTCGGCAGAGGCGGTCTCGCGCGCGAGGGTGTCAGGAATGGACGCCTACGAGGCGCTGTGCGCGGAGGCCGAGCGTGACTATGAAGGCTTCTGGGCGCGCCATGCGCGCGAACTGATTGAATGGCAGACGCCATTCAATCAGGTGCTGGACGAGCGTGACGCGCCGTTCTTCAAGTGGTTCGCCGACGGCAAGCTCAACGTTTCGTACAACTGTCTGGATCGCAACGTCAAGCGTGGCGACGGCAACAAGACCGCGATCATCTTCGAATCCGACGACGGCAAGGTCGCCCGCGTCAGCTACGCGGACCTGCTGGTGCGCGTGTGCCGCTTCGCCAATGCGTTGCGCGAAATGGGCGTGAAGAAGGGGGATCGCGTCATCATCTACCTGCCGATGTCGGTCGAGGGCGTGATCGCGATGCAGGCCTGCGCGCGCATCGGCGCCACCCACTCGGTGGTGTTCGGCGGCTTCTCGGCGCACGCGCTGCGCGATCGCATCGAGGACGCCGGCGCGGTCGCGCTGATCACCTCCGACGGGCAGTTTCGCGGCGGCAAGACGCTGCCGCTCAAGTCCATCGCAGACGAGGCGCTTGATTCGGATGCGGCCAAGTCGTGCAAGAACGTCATCGTGCTGCGGCGTACCGGTGCCGACGTGAACATGGTCGCCGGACGTGACCACTGGATGCACGAGGTCGTCGAGGCTCAGCCCGACACCTGCGAACCCGAATGGGTCGGAGCCGAGCATCCGCTGTTCATCCTGTACACGTCCGGGTCCACCGGCAAGCCCAAGGGCGTGCAGCACTCGTCGGGCGGTTATCTGCTGCAGGCGGTGATGTCCATGCGCTACACCTTCGACATCCAGCCCGACGACGTCTTCTGGTGCACGGCCGACATCGGCTGGGTTACCGGACACACCTACGTCGCCTACGGGCCGCTGGCCTGCGGCGCCACCCAGATCGTCTTCGAGGGCGTGCCGACCTATCCGAATCCGGGGCGCTTCTGGCGCATGGTGCAGGACCACAAGGTCAGCATCTTCTATACCGCGCCGACCGCGATCCGCTCGCTGATCAAGGCCTCCGAGAACAACCCCGACTGCGCTCCGACGCAGTACGACCTGTCGAGTCTGCGCATCCTCGGCACGGTTGGCGAACCGATCAACCCGGCCGCCTGGGAGTGGTATTACGAGAATGTCGGCGGTTCGCGCTGTCCCATCGTCGATACCTGGTGGCAGACCGAGACCGGTGGCCACATGATCACGCCGCTGCCGGGTGCCACGCCGATGGTGCCGGGTTCGTGCACGCTGCCGTTTCCCGGCATCCAGGCGGCGATCGTCGACGAGACCGGCGCCGACGTGCCCAACGGCCACGGCGGCATCCTCGTCGTCAAGCGTCCGTGGCCGTCGATGATCCGCACCATCTGGGGCGATCCGGATCGCTTCCGCAAGACCTACTTCCCGGAGGATTTCAAGGGCAAGCTGTATCTTGCCGGCGATGGCGCGGTGCGAGACAAGGACACGGCGTACTTCACGATCACCGGGCGCATCGACGATGTGCTCAACGTCTCCGGCCACCGCATGGGCACGATGGAGATCGAATCGGCCCTGGTCGCGCACGAAGAGGTCGCCGAGGCGGCCGTGGTCGGCCGCCCCGACGAGCTGACCGGCGAGGCGATCGTGGCCTTCGTGGTGCTCAAGGGCGCACGCCCGACCGGCGAGGCCGCCAGCCAGAAGGTCAAGGAACTGCAGCAGTGGGTCGGCAAGGAGATCGGCCCGATCGCGCGTCCCAAGGACATCCGCTTCGGTGAGAACCTGCCCAAGACACGTTCGGGCAAGATCATGCGTCGCCTGCTGCGTCAGCTTGCGAAGGGCGAGGAAATCACGCAGGATACGAGCACGCTTGAAAATCCGGCGATTCTCGACCAGCTCAAGGGCACCGGCTGAGTTCCCGGGGCAACGATTTACAGGAGGAGGCTGGGCACAAAGGCGCGAGATGGAGGGGCCGTTCCGAGGCAAACCGACGTCGTCCCGAGACGATGGCCGTTTGCCAAGGCCGGACACCGACACACAGACGTCCGCTCAGACAGGGGGGAAAGCGCGCGAAAGCGCGCTTTTTTTTTTGAGAACACTGAATAAGCTGCTGCGCGGGCGAATCGCTGCGTTTCCTTTTGTCAGTCCGGTTCTTCGCGCGACAATAGCGACTGATCAGGGAGAGCGCATGTCCGCGACGCATTTGTTTTCCGTGCCGACACTCCGTTTTGTCCGCGCCAGCTCGGCGTGGCGTGGCGTGCGCTCGCGCCACCGCGTCCGCGGGAGGCGTCGCGCATGATGCGCAGAGCGGGGCCGGTGCTGTTCGCGGGCGGGTTGATTGCGCTGATGCTCGCGCCGCTCGCGCTCTTGCTCGGTCTGATCTGGCATCTCGGCGACGAGGCGGTGCGCGCGCATCTGATCGAGGCTGTTCAGGGACGACTCGGCGTCGTGCTGTTCGCGCTGCTACTGCTTCTGACCATGGGCGCGATGCTTGCCTGCTGGCTGCATCGCAGCTACGTGCGTCAGGCCTTCACGCTCGCCGAGGAGATCGAATTGATCGCCGACGCGGGCGAGCAACTGCGCATTCGCGAACATGGCCCGGCGTCGCTGCGTGCCATCGAACGAGCCGTCAATGCCCTGGCGGCGCGGCGTGAAGCCTTGCGCGCCGATGTGGCCGATCAGGTCGCGCAGGCGCAGCGCTCCATCGAGGCCGAGCGCAACCGCCTGGCCGCGCTGATGGGCGAGCTGGCGCAGAGCGTCGTGGTGTGCAATCTGGACGGCCGCATCCTGCTCTACAACGCTCGGGCGCGCGAGCAGTTCCGCAGCCTGTCGTCGAGCCCGCAGGTGGCCGACGGGGGCGAGCTGATCGGTCTCGGGCGCTCGATCCATGCGGTGTTCGACCGCGACGCGATTGCGCACGGCCTGGAAACCATGCGCCGACGCCTGGCGCGCGGCGACGACCCGGCCGTGGCGAACTTCGTTCTGGGCTGCGGCCAGGGGCATTTGTTGCGGATGCGCATGTCGCCCGTGCTACCCGAGAGCGGACGCGAGCCGGGTGGCTTCATCCTCTTGTTCGACGACATTACCAGCCAGTTCGTCAGCGAGGCCCGGCGCGACCGGTTGATGCAATCGCTGACCGACGACAACCGCGCCTCGCTCGCCTTGCTGTGTTCGGCCGCCGAGCAGCTCGCCACGGAGGGAGTGGACGCGTCGCAACGCACACGCCGGATCGCCGAGATTCGCGGCGAGGCGGCGCGCATGGGCGAGCGCTTCGACACCGCCGCGGCGGAACTGGCCGAGGCGCGCCGCGCGCGCTGGCCGCTCGAGGACGTGCACGCGACGGATCTGGTCGATGCCGTGCGCGTGCGCATCGCAGCTACGGTAGCGGTCGAGGTCGAGCAGGTCGATGATCTATGGCTCGAGGCCGACAGCTTCTCGCTGTTGCAGGCGGCGGCCTTTCTCGCCTGGCGTATCTGCGAAGCCTCCGAAGCCGACACCTTGGCGATTCGTTTGATCAGACTCGATCGGCAGGTGTGTCTCGACCTGGGCTGGAGCGGGCATCCAGTCAGCGAGGAGACCGCGGCCGGCTGGGAGATCGAGCCGATGCGCGCCGGAGATCGCGTTCTGCCGACGACGGTGCGCGAGGTCATCGAACGCCACGGTGGCGATCTTCGTTTCGAACGGGATCGCGTGCGCGGCCGCAGCTGGTTGGGCTTCGTGCTGCGCGAGGCTACATCGAGGTCGGATGAGACCGGCGCGCGCGGTGCGCCGCTCGCGGGCGGTCGCCCGGAGTTCTACGACTTCGACATTTTCGACTGGGCGGAGGATGCGCGCGTACTCGATGACACGCCGCTGTGTGCGCTCAACTACACCGCCTTCGATACCGAGACCACCGGCCTCAATCCGTCCGACGGTGACGAAATCATCCAGATCGGGGCCACGCGCATCGTCAACGGCAAGTTGCTGCGCGGCGAGTCGTTCGAGCAACTGGTCGACCCGCGTCGCGCGCTGCGACCCGAATCGGTCGCGGTGCATGGCATCGTGCCGGAGATGTTGGCAGGCCAGCCGAGCATCGACGCGGTTCTTCCGGCTTTTCGTGCCTTCGTTGCCGACACCGTGCTGGTGGCCCACAACGGGGCCTTCGACATGCGCTTCCTGCAACTCAAGGAGGCGAGCACCGGTGTGGTGTTTGACCGGCCGGTGCTCGACACCCTGCTGATCTCGGCGCTGCTGCATCCGAACCAGGAATCCCATCGGCTGGAGGCCATTGCCGAACGCCTGGGGGTGAAGGTGACCGCGCGCCATACGGCACTGGGGGACGCCATCGTCACCGCCGAGGTATTCATCCGCATGCTGCCGCTGCTCGCCGAGCGAGGCATCCGCACGCTGGGCGAGCTGCGCGAGGCGAGCGAGCGCACCTATTACGCGCGGATTCGCTACTGATGGCGGGGCGCGACGGCTTCGCGCGCAGGCTGCTGCGCAACTACCTGATCTACGCGCTGGTTTTCGTCGCGCTGCTGGTGGCGCTGGCCGTAGGCGAGCGCCACGGCCTGTCGGAGGCCACCATCGGACTGATCTTCCTGTTTGGCACGGTGGGCATCTACGCCGGCATCGGCGTGGCCAGCCGCACATCCGACCTGAACGAATACTACGTCGCCGGGCGGCGCGTGCCGGCGGTGTTCAACGGCATGGCCACCGCGGCCGACTGGATGAGCGCGGCGTCCTTCATCGGGCTGGCCGGCTCGCTGTACTACTCGGGCTTCGAGGGCTTGGCGTTCGTCACCGGATGGACCGGCGGTTTCGTGCTCGTGGCGCTGCTGCTCGCGCCCTACCTTCGGCGCTTCGGGCAGTACACGATTCCGGATTTTCTCGGCGCGCGCTACGAAGGGCATGTGGTGCGCATCGTCGGCCTGGCCGCCGCGGTGCTCGCGAGCTTCGTGTATCTGGTCGCGCAGATCTACGGCGTGGGCCTGGTCACCAGCCGCTTCGTCAGCGTCGAGTTCGAAATCGGCTTGTTCATCGGTCTGGCGGGCATTCTGGTGTGTTCCTTCCTGGGCGGCATGCGGGCGATTACCTGGACCCAGGTCGCGCAGTACCTGGTGCTGATCGTCGCCTATCTGGTGCCGGTGACCATGCTTGCCTACAAGAGCACTGGCGTACCCGTGCCGCAACTCATGTACGGCCCGGTCATGGAAAAACTTTCCGAGCGCGAAGGCGAGCTGATCTGGGACTGGCGCGAGGCCGAGGCGCGCGAACTGTACCGTCAGCGTGCTGAAGACTACGTGCAGCGCATCGCGGGTCTGCCCGGGTCTCTGGAGGCAGAGCGGCGCGAGCGTGCCGCCGAGCTCAAGGCCTTGCTCGCGCGCGATGCGCCGGCACGCGAGATCGTGCAGCTCGAACGCGCGCTGCGCGACATTCCGCCCACGCCCGAGGCGGCGCGCGAGTCCTGGAGCGAGGCGCGCGACGAGGCTCTGCGACGCGCCGAGGTGCCCAACCGCTTCGCCCAGGCCCATCCAGGCGTATTGCCCGAACAGGAGGCCGAGTCGCGCAACAACTTCATCGCGCTGGTGTTCGTGCTGATGATCGGCACCGCTGCATTGCCCCACATCCTCGCGCGCTACTACACCACGCCGGGCGTGACGCAGACGCGAAGTTCGGTGTTCTGGACGCTGTTCTTCATCCTCATGCTCTATCTGGCGGCCCCGGCCTATGCGGTCTTCGCCAAGTGGGAGGTCTACAGCAACGTGGTCGGCACCGAGATCTCGGCGCTGCCCTCGTGGGTGGCCTCGTGGGGCAAGGTCGGCATGGTGCGCTTCGAGGATATCAACGGGGACGGCATCCTCCAGTTGGCCGAGTTGTGGCTGAACACCGACGCCATCGTCCTGGCCACGCCCGAGATTGCCGGGATGCCCTATGTAGTGGCGGGACTCGTCGCCGCGGGCGGCTTGGCTGCGGCCCTGTCCACGGCGGACGGCTTGCTGTTGACGATTTCCAACTCGCTCTCGCATGACCTTTACTATCGCGTGATCCGGCCGTCGGCCCCGTCCCATCGTCGGCTGCTGATGTCCAAATCCGCGCTGCTGCTGGTCGCCATCGCGGCGGCATGGGTGGCCTCGCTGCGACCGGACAACATTCTGTTCCTGGTCGGTCTGGCCTTTTCCCTGGCCGCCTCTGCCTTCTTCCCGGCGCTGGTCCTGGGCATCTTCTGGCGACGTGCGAACCGCGCGGGTGCGATCGCGGGCATGCTTTCCGGACTGGCACTGACGATGTTCTATGTGGTGCACACGCACCCGTTTTTTGGTGGCGATGCGACCAACGCCTGGTTCGGCATTCGTCCGATCTCGGCCGGCGCCTTCGGCGTGGTGCTGGGATTTGCGGTGATCGTCGTGGTCAGTCTGCTCACGCCACCGCCTTCGAAGGTGGCCGGCGCGTTTGTGCAGCGACTGCGCTCTCCCGAGTCCGATGAGCCCGACGACGCCTCGTTGCACTGAGATCGGGGTTCCGTGCGGCGAGAGTTCTGCTAGAATGCCGCGCTCGGCGTGGAGAGGTGGATGAGTGGTTTAAATCGCACGCCTGGAAAGCGTGTTCAGGGTAATCCCCTGACGCGGGTTCGAATCCCGCCCTCTCCGCCACGCACTTCGAAAAGCCCTGATGATTCAGGGCTTTTTGTTTTCGTGGGGACGGTTTCGTGCGCAAGGCCGCTGTTTCGGCCCTGCATTTGCGGCATGCTCCGGTGATTCATAGCAGAAGCACGGTTGCAAGGCCCAGGAACGCGAAGAATCCGACGACATCGGTCACCGTGGTGAGAATGACGCTGCCCGCAAGCGCCGGATCGATGCCCATGCGCTCGAGGACGAGCGGGATAGCCAGCCCGGCAAGTGCGGCACACAGCAGATTGATGAGAATCGCGACGGCAATTACGCCACCGATGCCCCAGTCGCCGAACCAGACGACGGAAAGTGCCGCGACGACCAGCGCCCAAAGCAAGCCGTTGAGAACCGAAACGCCGACTTCACGATTGAGCAGCACGCGGATGTTGCCTCGTTGCACCTGCTTGAGGGCGAGGCCGCGGATCACCAATGTCAGCGTCTGGCTGCCGGCAATGCCCCCCATGCTGGCGACGATGGGCATCAGCACGGCCAGTGCGACCAGTTGTTCGAGCGTGCCCTGAAACTGGCCGATGACCCAGGCGGCAAGAAACGCGGTGATCAGATTGATGCCGAGCCAGACCGCACGTCGTCTCGAGCTGACCAGCACGGGCGCGAACATGTCGGCTTCGTCGTCCAGGCCAGCCATCTGCATGACGGTTCGGTCTGATTCCTCGCGAATCAGATCGACCACGTCGTCGACGGTGATTCGACCGAGCAGCCGCTGCTGGTCATCGACGACCGGTGCAGAGAGCAGGTCGAGGTCCTGGAACAGGAGCGCGACATCGCGACTCGGGGTATCGACCGGGATGCCGGCCAAGTCCGTATGCATCAGATTCGCGACGGTGGTCTCGAGATCGGCCGTCACCAATGCGGCCAGGCGCAAGGCGCCCTGGTAGCGACCCGAACGGTCGACGACCATGAGCATGTCGGTCTGGGGTGGCAGCGTTTCGAGCAGACGCAGATAGCGCAGCACGGTACCGGCCTGGACGTCGGCACGGACTTCGATCACGTCCGCGTTCATCAGGCCGCCCGCAGATTCCTCCGGATAGGACAGCATCGACTCGAGCTGCTCGCGTCGTGCGCCCGCGGTGGCATGCACCAGCCGGCTGCCGAGTTCGTGGGGGAGGGTCTGGATGAGGTCGACGAGGTCGTCGAGCTCCAGGTGTTCGACCGCGCTGATGAGGTCTTCCAGATCGAGTTGCTGTGCCAGCGCGGCGCTGATCTCGTCATGAAGATAGGCGAGCACGCGGCCTGCGCGCTCGGTCTCGACCATGCTCCAGGCCTCGCTGCGCTCGGCGGGCGGCAGCGCCTCGAGCAGGCCGGCGACTTTGGCTGGATGGATGTGATGCAGCAGTTTTCCGACGCGCTTGAGTTTGCCCAGCTCGAGCGCGTGACGAACGGCTTCAAGTTGGCTGATGCCCTCGCGAGGCGCTGTCTCGGGTGCCACGGTGTCGGCCTCGTCAGTGTTTTCGTCATGCGACTCGCCCGCCAGCGATCGGCGCAGATCGCCTTTGAGGTGGGCTAGAATGCGGCCCTCGCGCGATGCGTCGACCTGTTGCCACAGCGCGCTTCGCTGGCCGGCATCGAGGCGCTCGAGCAGCGCCGCGATCATGGCCGGATGCGTGCGATGGAGCAGTTTGCGTACGCGCTTGTTGCGCCCTTGCGCCAAGGCCTGGGTGATCTGCTCGCTCTGGCTCGGTGGGTGCTCGTCGGGTTTGGATGTCATCGCTTTCTTCTCGTCGTTCGTCTCGTCCAGGATTCAGCCTACAAGCATTCCGGCAAGGTTGATCCCGACTCTCCGTTGTACCGAAGAGTTGTCCTTGGCAGGAGGGGAGTTTCAAATCCGTGAAAAGCCATGGATGGACAAGGGGGTGCCCGCGTCGCGCGTTCAAGTTTGTCGCGAAGCGAACGTTAGCGGTCAGTAGAGACCCCGCAAGGGGTTTGGAAACAGCAATCGTAAGACTAGGATACCGATGCGAAACAACCTGCCGGTGACCGGCACCGAACGACCGCTTCGCGACGACATCGCGATCATTTCCCATACCGATTCGCGCGGCATGATCGAGTTCTGCAACGACGATTTCCTGGAAGCCAGCGGCTTCACGCGCGAGGAACTCATCGGGCAGCCGCATAACATTCTGCGCCATCCGGACATGCCGGCCGAGGCCTTCCGTGATCTGTGGGCTACGGCGCAAAGCGGCCGCCCATGGATGGGAATCGTCAAGAACCGCTGCAAGAACGGCGACCACTACTGGGTGAGGGCGACGGTCACGCCGCAGCCCTCGGGCGGCTTTACGTCAGTGCGCATCAAGGCCACGCGCGAGGAGGTGGCCGGCGCGGACGCCCTGTACCGTGACATGAACCGCAGCCGGTCCATCCGGCTGTACGAGGGCCGGGTCGTTCGCGGGGGGCTCGCAGGCGTCGGCGGCTGGTTGCTGCGCAAGCTCGATGACCGGCGCTTCGGTGCCAAGCTGTTTCTGGTGCTGGCGCTCGCGGCGCTGCCGCAGATCGGCGCACTGGCCTGGTTGATGGCCGGAAGCGGTGCCTTGGATGCACGCGTCGCTGCGGCGCTGGCCACCTCTGCAGCGGGGTTTGTCGTCGCCCTGGTGTTCACGGTGCTGATGGCCGTGCGCACCCGGCGTCGCTCCGAGGAGACGCTGGGCATCCTGCGCGGCATCGCTGCGGGCGAGCTCAAGGCCCGCGTGCCGACCGGCGCACACGACGAGATCGGTGATTGCCTGACATCGGGTGCGGTGCTGCGAAATGCGCTGCACGAGGCCATCGCGCTGATTCACCAGAGTTCGCAGAAGCTCTCGGGTGCAAGCCGTGATCTGGAGGGAGCGGCGGGCCGCTCGGTCGGCGCCTCCGAGAGTCAGTCCGAGGCAGTGGCCGCGATGGCCGCGGCGATCGAGCAGTTGAGTGTGTCGGTCGATCACGTCGGCGACAACGCCGGTATTGCGGTGGAGGCCGGGCGTGAATCGAGTGCGGCGGCGGATGAGAGCGAGCGCGCCGTGCATCGCGCCGCCACGAGCATCGACGAGGCGGCTGCGGCGGTAGCGGCAACCGAGGCGACAATGACCGAGCTGGCCGGCAAGACCAGCGAGATCTCCAAGGTGGTCAACCTGATCGGGGAAATTGCCGAGCAGACCAATCTGCTCGCGCTCAACGCCGCAATCGAGGCGGCGCGGGCCGGCGAGTCGGGGCGTGGCTTCGCGGTCGTCGCCGACGAGGTGCGCAAACTCGCCGAGCGCACCTCGCAGTCGACCGAGACCATCGCCAGTAGCATCGAAGGCATTCAGTCGATCGCCGGCGCGGTGGCGCGTGAGGTCGCGGCCAACAGCGAGAAAGTGCGCGCGGGTGCGCGCGAAGCGCACGCGGCTGGCGACGTCGTGGGCCGCATCCGCGATCTGGCCGGGCGGGCCGATGAAGCAATTGCCCAGATCCGCGACGCCCTGCTCGAGCAGGGCAACGCCGCACGCGAACTGGCGCGCAGCGTCGAGCATGTGTCGTCGATGTCACAGACCAGCGTCGACGAGGCGCGCGTGTCGGCCAGCGTGTCGCAGCAAGTGTCGGGCTATGCCGATCAGTTGGATTCCGTTTCCTCGCGCTTCCGGCTCTAGCACGGGGGGACACGTGCTGTCTCGTTGCGCGGAACACGATCCTGGGTGTGTCCTGCGCCGCCTTGCCAGTGGCTGATCTGCGCGCAACTGTGCATTCTTTCCGCGGCACCGCACGATTGTTGTGAGGATTCCGTATCGCGACAGGGTGTGAATTTTGTAACATCCGGCCAATGCCCTGCCTTGACGGCACGGCGCCGCGCGGTTCCATTTGCGCGATGCCGTGCCGGGATTTCCGACCGTGTCGCACGGGGTAGTCATGAACGAGCAAACGAGGCCCGGACGCGAAGCCGCACGCATCGCGATCGGGTATCTGGTGCTGAGCCTGCTGTGGGTGTTCGTCTCCGATCGCCTGGCGGTTGGTCTGGCGGGCGAAGACGCCGACCTGCTGGCGAGGCTGCGAGCGTGGAAGGGCGCCTTCTACGTGCTCGTGATGGCCGTGCTGCTGTACTTCATCGTGCGCCGCACGCTCGAACATCAGCTTGCCTCCGAGGTCGCACTCAACGCACTCAATGTGGACCTCGAGCATCGCGTGGCCGAACGTACGACCCAGCTCGAGACGGCCAATCGCGAACTCGAATCCTTCTCGTATTCCGTCTCTCATGACCTGAAAGCGCCGCTGCGCGGGGTTGATGGCTACAGTCAGATCCTGCTGCTCGATCATGGCGAGCAAGTCGACGACGAGGGGCGGGAGCTGATCGGCAATATTCGGGACGGCGTGGCGCAGATGCATGTACTGATCGAGGACATGCTGGCCTACTCGCGAATGGAACGGTGTGCGCTCGATGCGCGCGTGATGCCGCTCGAACCCATTGCGCGCAGTATCGTCGAGCAGCGTGAAACCGTGGCATCCGCGGCAGACGATCCGCAGCGTGTCGAGATCGTCTGTGAAATGGAAGCAAACGTTGCTGCACGTATCGATCGCGACGGTTTCGCGCTGGCGCTGCGCAATCTGCTCGAGAACGCGATCAAGTTCAGCTGCGCGAGTGCTGCGCCTCGCGTCGAGATCGGTGCGCGCGAGAGCGACGCGCGGGTCCTGCTGTGGGTGCGTGACAACGGCATCGGATTCGACATGCAGTACCATGACCGCATCTTCGACATCTTCCAGCGTCTGCATCGCGCCGAAGACTATCCGGGCACCGGGGTGGGGCTTGCACTGGTCAGGAAGGCCGTCTCGCGCATGGGCGGCCGGGTGTGGGCCGAGAGCGAGGTCGGCCAAGGTGCGACCTTCTTCCTGGAGCTTCCGCAATGACGACCGAGAGCCTGCCGCAGCCGATCCTGCTGGTCGAGGACAATCCGGTCGACCTCGATCTGACGATGCGCGCCTTTCGTCGCCGGCGCTTCGGAAACCCGGTCGAGGTCGCGCGCGACGGCGAAGAGGCGGTCGCCTGGATGGGGCGCTGGGACCAGGGCGAGGCACTGCCGGCGGTGATTCTGCTCGACATCAAGCTGCCACGCGTCAACGGTCTCGAGGTGCTGCGCCGCCTCAAGGCGCACGAGCGGTTCAGGCTCATTCCGGTGGTCATGCTGACCTCGTCGGCCGAGAACAGCGACCTGCAGGCGGCCTACGATCTGGGCGCCAATTCCTACATCGTCAAGCCGGTCGACTTCGGCAAGTTCATGGAAGTGGCCGAGCAGATCGAACTCTTCTGGTGCGTGCTCAACCGCGCGCCGAGGTGACGGACCGATGCGCGCACTCTATGTCGAGGATTCCGCGGCCGATGCCGATCTTGCGCGGCGCGCACTGCGTCGCTCGGCGCCGACGCTGGAGCTCGACATCGCGACTACGTTGTCCTCGGCGCGAGCGCTCCTCAACGAGAACGCCTACGACGTTGTTCTGCTTGATCTGGGCCTGCCTGACGGAAGCGGTTTCGATTTTCTCGCCGAACTCGACGAGGCGGTGGTCTCACCGGCTGTGGTGGTGCTCACCGGCTCGGGCGAGCAGGATGTCGCGCTGTCCGCGCTCAAGGCCGGTGCAGACGATTACGTCACCAAACGCGACGATTATCTCGCGCAACTGCCCGCGGCGCTGACTGCGGCGATGGACCGCCACCGTGAGCACGCCCAGCGGCGTTCCCGGCGCATGCGTGTACTCTATGCCGAGCCCAACACCTTCGACATCGACCTGACGCGTCGTCATTTCGCCCGGCACGCACCGCACATCCGGCTGGATCTGGTCAGCATCGCCAACGAAGTGCTGACCATCTTCGATGGCGGCACGCGCTACGATGCCGTCGTGCTCGATTATCGGCTGCCGGGTATCGACGGGCTCGAACTCGTTCGCATTCTGCGTCGTCAGCGCGGCCTGGATGTGCCGATCGTGCTGCTCACCGGCCACGGCAGCGGCGAGATCGCCGCCAAGGCGCTGCGTCTGGGGGTCGATGACTATCTGCCCAAGCGCGAAGGCTATCTGTTCGAACTGGTGGTCACGCTGGAAAAGCTGCAAAGCCAGGCCGAGCTGCGGCGCGAGCGCGCCGAACTGGCCGAGAGCGAGAAGCGCTTCCGCAACCTGTTCGAGCACACGCCGACGATCGCTGTGCAGGGCTACGACCGGCACTGTCGCGTGCTGTACTGGAACCGCGCCAGCGAGGATCTTTATGGCTACACGGCGGAGGAGGCACAGGGGCGCGACCTGGCCGACCTGATCGTGCCCGAGGGGCAGCGCGACGCGGTGCGGGCCGAAGTCTTGCGCTGGATCGACGAGGGTGTCCCGATTCCCGCCGCCGAACTGGCCCTGCAGCATCGCGACGGCACACCGTTGCACGTGTTCTCCAGCCTCGTCACCTTCACCAATGCGCACGGCGACAAGGAGATCTACTGCGTCGACATCGACATGAGCGAACGCGTGGCCAAGCGCCGCCTGCAGCAGGCGCGCACCGAGGTGCTCAACCGCATCGCGGCCGACGATCCGCTCGACGCCGTGCTCGGTACCGTGGTCGGCGAAGTGCAGGCGCTGCTCATGCGCACGCAGCGTGTGGACGTGCTGTTCTTCGGACCCGGTGGTGGTGTGTTGGCCGACGTACGACGCCATCGCCTGCCGCTGCTCGGCGACGCGCTCGCACGGCGCTGCGTGACAGCGGGAGCGCGTTCGCTGTTCGTGGACCTGCCGGATGCGGGCGACGATGATCCTGCCGCGCTGTGGTCGACGCCTTTGCGCGACGAGGCCGGCGAGGTGATCGGCTCGCTCGCGGTGTCGCGCGAGGTGGGGGGGGAGCCGGATGCGGGCGCGCGTGAGATCCTCGCCGAGTTCGCCAGCCTGACGAGCCTGGCGGTGCAGAAGCGTCGCGTCGCCGATGCGGTGCGCCAGCGCGAGGATGCGCTCGAGATGGCGGCCCGCGCCGCGCTCGAGTTGTTGCGCGAAGACAATCTGGACGTTGGCCTGCGCAACGTGCTCGAAGCGGTCGGTCGTCACGTGGGCGCTGATTCGACCTATGTGTTCGAGGTCCATGCGCACCCCGATGACGGCCATCGGGCAGCGAGTATCCGCCATCGTTGGGAGGCGGAGGGTGTGGAACATCACGTTCCCGATGCGGACGTGACAAACCTGCGCATCGACGAAGTCGGCCTGTCCCGCTGGCTTGAGTGTCTGGGCCGCGGGCAGGCAATCGCCGCCGACATCGAAGACTTGCCCGCACCGGAGCGCGCCTTCTTCGACGACAAGACCGTGGCGAGCATCATGCTCCTGCCCCTGTTCTGCAACGGAAGTCTGTGGGGCTGCGTGGGCATCGAGACGGAAGCACGCCGTCAGCACTGGAGTGCTTCGGACGAGAGTGTGTTGCGCATCGTCGCGACCGGGATCTCGGCCGCGATCGAGCGCAAGATCGCGCTCGACAGCCTGCGCCGCGCGGCGGCGGTGTTCGAGAGTACGCGCGACGGCATCGTCATCACCGATTTGAACGGCTCGATCGTCGCGATCAATCGCGCCTATACCGAAATCACCGGCTTCTCCGAGCAGGAGGCGCTTGGGCGCAAATCCAGCCTGATTCACTCGGAGCACCAGAGCGAGCGCTTCTATCGCGATCTGTGGCAGACCCTGCACGAGCGCGGTCATTGGCAAGGCGAGATCTGGAACCGGCGCAAGGACGGCGAGCTGAGTCCCACCTGGCTGTCGATCTCGACGGTGCGCGACGATCACGGCAATGCGACACAGTACGTCGGCGTGATGACCGACATCAGCCAGCTCAAGAATTCCGAGGCCGAACTGCAGCGGCTGGCGCACTTCGACCCGCTCACCGGTCTGCCCAATCGCGTGCTCGTCAATCTCAGGCTCGAGCATGCGATCGACCACGCGGCACGACACGGGCACGCGATTGCAGTGCTGTTCATCGATCTGGACCGTTTCAAGGACGTCAATGACAGTTTCGGGCACCCGGTCGGTGACGAACTGCTGGTGCAGATCGGATTGCGTCTCAGGAGCCGCGTGCGCGCCGACGATACGCTCGCGCGACTGGGCGGCGACGAGTTCCTGATGGTCCTGGAGCGCCTCGATCAGCCCGAGGAGGCGGCGCGCGTGGCGATGACGCTGATCCGGCTGCTCGACGACCCCTTCGAGTTGTCGGGTGGGCAGGAGGTCTACGTGGGATCGAGCGTGGGAATCAGCATCTACCCGCAGGATGGTGCCGACCCGACCGAATTGATCCAGCATGCCGATGCAGCGCTCTACCAGGCCAAGGCCGAAGGGCGCAGTACGTTCCGTTTCTACACGGCCGAACTGAGCCGCGCCGCGCAACAGCGCGTTGAGCTGGAAACACGCATGCGCCGCGCGCTCGAACGCGGCGAATTCGAACTGCATTACCAGCCGCAGATCGATGTCCCGAGTGGTCGCATCGTCGGCTGCGAGGCCTTGCTGCGCTGGCGCGATCCCGAGCGCGGCCTGATCTTCCCTGGCGACTTCATTCCGATCGCCGAGAGCAACGGCCTGATCGTGCCGCTGGGCGAATGGACGCTGCGTGCGGCCTGCGAGCAGGCGAGGCGATGGACCGATGCCGGACACGCGCCGATGACGATGGCGGTCAATCTGTCCGGTCGGCAGCTATGGCATTCGGATCTGCCGCAACGCATCGCGCTCATCATCGAGGAGACCGGCATCGATCCCTCGCGTCTGGAACTGGAGCTGACCGAGAGCACCATCATGGGCCATGAGGACCTGGCCGGAGAACGTCTGCGTGCGCTCAAGGTGTTGGGCGTGACGCTGGCCATCGACGACTTCGGCACCGGCTATTCGTCCCTTGCCTACCTCAAGCGTTTTCCCATCGATGTGCTGAAGATCGACCGTGAGTTCGTGCGCGATGTGCCGCACGATGTGAGCGACATGGAGATCGCCTCGGCCATCGTCGCGATGGCGCGCACGCTGCGCATGCGCGTGGTCGCCGAAGGCGTGGAGACGGGCGATCAGCTCGAGTTCCTGAAGGGGCAGTCCTGCGACCTGTACCAGGGATTTCTGTTCAGCCCGCCCGTGCAGCCCGACGCCTTCGTACACCTGCTCGGTTCTACCGTCGTGACCTGAAACGCACGCGATGCGTACATCCATACTGCTCGTCTTGCTGCTGCTCGGTTCCTTCGCGCTTGCCGATGAGCGCGCGCGTCCCGAGGGTGCCAGCGGATTTTCCGAAAAGCCGGCGGTGCGCAGCGACGCAGCCCTGGTCGTGACCGCCAACCCCCACGCCACACGCATTGCCGCCGAGGTGTTGCGCGACGGTGGTACGGCGGCCGACGCGGCGATCGCGGCGGCCTTTGCGCTCAATGTTGTCGAGCCACAGTCGTCGGGCATCGGCGGCGGTGGTTTCCTGCTGCACTACGATGCGGCCGCGTCGCGCGTGCTCGCGTGGGATGGGCGCGAGAGCGCGCCGGCGGCCGTCGACGAAGACCTGTTCCGGCCCAAGGGCGAGCCGATGGGATTCTTCGACGCAGTGGTCGGTGGGCGTTCGGTCGGCGTGCCTGGGCTGGCGCGCATGCTAGAGGCCGTGCATGGCGCACATGGTCGCTTGCAGTGGGCGCGTCTGCTGCGGCCCGCCATCGAGCTCGCCGAAGGCGGCTTCGAAATCTCGCCGCGGCTGCACTCGTTGCTCGCACGTGATCGCTATCTGGCCGATGATGCGGCAGCGCGCGCGCTGTACTACGACGCGGCGGGGCAGCCGCTGGCGGTCGGCGCGCGAGTACGCAATCCGGCGCTGGCACGGGTGTTTCGCCGCATCGCGAACGACGGCGCGGACGTGCTCCACCATGGCCCGATTGCGCGCGACATCGTCGCTGCGGTGCGCACCTCGCCCAATCCGGGCCTGCTGTCCGAATCCGATCTGGCCGCCTACCGGCCGGTTCGGCGCGAAGCGCTGTGCGCTCCCTACCGCGCGATGCGCGTGTGCGGCATGCCACCGCCGAGCGCCGGTGGCGGGGCGGTGCTGGCGCTGCTGGGCGTGCTGCAGCGCTTTGAACTGGGCGCGCTCGATCCGGATTCGGCCTTTGTCGCCCATTTGTTCGCCGAGGCCGGGCGTCTGACCTTCGCCGATCGCGACGCCTGGTACGGCGATCCGGAAGCAATGCCGGTAAGTGCCACGGCCCTGATCGAGCGTGCCTACCTCGCCCGGCGCGCTGCACTGATTTCCCTTGCTGACACGATGGGGCGTGCTCGTCCCGGGCGCCCCGATACGACCGAATTGCCGGGTCCTGCGATCTCGCCGGAGCGACCCGCCACCAGTCACGTATCCGTCGTCGATGCCGAGGGCAATGCGGTGTCCTTGACCGCCTCGGTCGAGAACGCTTTCGGCAGCCGGCGCATGGTGCATGGCTTCCTGCTCAACAATCAGCTCACGGATTTTTCCTTCGTGCCGCGCAAGGCCGATGGCACGCCGCATCCGAACCGCGTCGCGCCGGGACGTCGGCCGCGCAGTTCGATGGCGCCGACGCTGGTATTCGACGGGGCGGGGCGGCTGTTCGCGGTCAGCGGTGCTCCGGGTGGCAGTCGCATCATCAATTACGTGGCGGCGAGCATTGTTGCGGTCGTGGACTGGGCGCTGGCGCCGAACGTGACGCTGGCGCGCGCGCATGCGGGCAGCCGCAACGGCCCGACTGAAGTCGAGGATACGACCGCTGGTCGCCGCCTGGCGCATCGCCTGGAAGCCATGTTCGGGCATGAAGTGATGCTCGCGGACATGACCAGCGGACTCGCGCTGATCGTGCGCGACGGCGATGGCTGGGTGGGCGCGGCCGATCCCCGCCGTGAAGGGGTGGCCGAGGCGGTCAGCCCCTGAGCCGCGGATTGAGCGTAAAGGTGCCGGTGATCGAAGCTTCTGCCAGGATGTGGCCGGCAATCGCCTGACGCACGCCGTTGCCGTCGAAACGATCGCCGACCCCGCAATGCTCGATGTCCAGCGCGTAGAGCGTGAACACGTAGCGATGCACCAGAGTGTCGTTCCACGGCGGGCACGGGCCATCATAGCCATGATAGTCGCCGGCCATGCTCTCGTCGCCGGCGAACCACGCCGTGTAATCGTTGATGCCGTGGCGCGCGCCGCCAGGAGCCTGCGGGCCGCTCTTGCCACCTGGCGTGACTTCGGACGAATGACTTCCTTCCGCGATTTCACGGGCATCGGCGGGCAGGTCCACCAGTACCCAGTGGAAGAAGTCGACGCGCCACAGGTCGGCGGGGACCTCGCGGTCTTCCTTGTTGACGTCGTCGCCGCGACTGGGAACGTCCGGATCGTGGCAGATCAGCACGAAGGACTTCGTGCCTTCGGGCACCTCGCTCCACGCCAGATGCGGGTTGCGGTTCGCGCCGAGGCAGACGTGGCCCTCGACCGCCGGATTGCAGAACGCATATTCGTCCGGGATCGGCGCGTCGGCGGACAGGCTGTCGCTGCGCAGTTTCATGGGAGTCTCCTGTAGGTCCGGTGAGCACGGATCTCAATTTTCGCAGGACTGGCTGCGATGCGCGAGTCGCAATGCGATCGGCGGTCATCGAAATGCGGCGGGGCGCCTGAGCGCCCCGCCGTGATGCTTCGAATCCTCGCTCGTTCAGCGTTTGCGCGGCGCGGGCAGGTCGGTGCAGCTGCCATGGGCAACTTCGGCCGCCAGCCCGATGGATTCGCCCAGCGTCGGGTGCGGATGGATGGTCTTGCCGATGTCCACCGCGTCCGCGCCCATCTCGATGGCCAGGCAGACCTCGCCGATCAGGTCACCGGCGTGCGTGCCGACAATGCCGCCGCCGATGATGCGGTGCGTCTCTGCGTCGAAGAGCAGCTTGGTGAAGCCCTCGTCGCGGCCGTTGGCGATTGCGCGGCCCGACGCGGCCCACGGGAACACGGCCTTTTCGATCTTGAGACCCTTCTCCTTGGCTTCGATCTCGGTCAGTCCGGCCCAGGCCACTTCCGGGTCGGTGTAGGCCACCGACGGGATCTGCAGCGCGTCGAAGCTGGCCTTCTGGCCAGCAGCCACTTCGGCCGCGACATGGCCCTCATGCACCGCCTTGTGGGCGAGCATGGGCTGGCCGACGATGTCGCCGATTGCGAAGATGTGGCCGACATTGGTGCGCTGCTGGTTGTCGACCTCGATGAAACCGCGCTCGGTGACCGCCACGCCGGCCTTGTCGGCGGCGATCTTGCTGCCGTTGGGACTGCGCCCGACGGCGACCAGCACCAGGTCATAGACCTGCGCCTTGTCCGGCGCGTTCTTGCCCTCGAAGCACACGTGGATGCCGTCCTTCTTCGCCTCGGCACCGACCGTCTTGGTCGACAGCCAGACGTTGTCGAAGCGCGTCTTGTTGTGTTTTTCCCAGACCTTGACCAGATCGCGGTCGGCGCCGAGCATCAGTCCGTCCATCATCTCGACGACGTCGATCTTCGCACCCAGTGCGGCATAGACCGTGGCCATTTCCAGCCCGATGATGCCGCCGCCGATCACCAGCATGCGCTTGGGCACCGACTTGAGTTCCAGCGCGCCGGTCGAATCGACCACGCGCGGGTCCTCCGGCATGAAGGGCAGGCGCACGGCCTGGCTGCCGGCGGCGATGATGCATTTCGCGAACTTTACGACCTTCTTCTTGCCGGTCTTGTCCTGGCCGTCGCCGTCGGTCAGTTCGACCGCGACGTGGTTGGGGTCGAGGAAGGCACCGTAACCGCGCACCACCTCGACCTTGCGCCCCTTGGCCATGCCGGCCAGCCCGCCGGTGAGCTTGCCGACAACCTTTTCCTTGTGGCCGCGCAGCTTGTCGATGTCGAGCTTGGGCTTGGTGTAGGCGACACCCAGATCGGCGAAGTGGGCGACCTCGTCCATGACGCCCGCCACGTGCAGCAGCGCCTTGGACGGGATGCAGCCGACGTTCAGGCACACGCCGCCCAGCGTCGGATAGCGCTCGACCAGCACCGTCTTGAGTCCCAGATCGGCCGCGCGGAAGGCCGCCGAGTAACCGCCGGGGCCGGCGCCGAGCACGAGCACGTCGCATTCGATGTCGGCGCCGCCAGCGTGGCTGGCCGCGGCCGGGGCGGCAGCCTTCGCCGTCTCGGGCGCGGGCGCGGGTTTTTCGGCCGGGGCGGCGGCCTTGGGTTCTTCCTTGGCGGCTGCCGCGTCCGCACTCTCGACCTTGAGCAGCACGCTGCCCTCGGCGACCTTGTCGCCGACCTTGATCAGCACTTCCTTGATGGTGCCGGCGGCCGAGGAGGGCACGTCCATCGTCGCCTTGTCGGATTCGAGCGTGCAGATCGGATCTTCCTCGGCGATGGTGTCGCCGGCCTTGACGAACAGTTCGATGACGGGGACTTCGTCGAAATCGCCGATGTCCGGAACCTTCACTTCGATCGTTGCCATGATGGTTCCTCCGCTCAGATCAGTGCGCGACGCATGTCGGCCAGCAGCTTGGAAATGTAGTCGACGAAGCGCGTGCCCTCGGCACCGTCGATGACGCGGTGGTCATACGACAGCGACAGCGGCAGTACCTGACGCGGCACGAACTTCTCGCCATCCCACAGCGGCTTGATGCTGAGCTTGGACAGACCCAGGATGGCTACCTCCGGTGCATTGATGAGCGGCGTGAAGTAGGTGCCGCCGATGCCGCCGAGGCTGGAGATCGAGAAGGTGCCGCCCTGCATGTCGGCCGAGCCGAGCTTGCCATCGCGCGCCTTCTTCGACAGCGTCGCCATTTCCAGCGCGATGTCGGTGACGCTCTTCTGGTCGGCGTTCTTGATCACCGGCACCACCAGACCGTTCTCGGTGTCGGCGGCGAACCCGATGTGGTAGTACTTCTTGAACACCAGGTTGTCGCCGTCGAGCGAGGTGTTGAACTGGGGGTACTTCTTGAGCGCGGCGACCACGGCCTTGATGACGAAGGCGAGCATCGTGTAGCGCACGCCCTGGGCCTTGGCTTCGCGGGTTTCGTTGAGTTCCTTGCGCAGCGCCTCGAGATCGGTGACGTCGGTCTCGTCGTACTGCGTGACGTGCGGGATCATCACCCAGTTGCGGTGCAGGTTGGCGCCCGAGATCTTCTTGATGCGCTTCATCGGCTGCACTTCGACCTCGCCGTACTTGGCGAAATCGACCTTGGGCCACGGCAGCAGATCGAGCCCGCCTCCGCCACCGCCACCAGCGGCCGGCGCGGCGGACTTGCCCGGCACCACGCCGCTGGTCATCGCCCCCTTGATGTGGGCGGTGACGTCCTCGCGCAGGATGCGGTTCTTCGGTCCGGTGGCTTTCACCTGGGTCAGATCGACACCCAGTTCGCGTGCGTAGCCACGCACCGAGGGGCTGGCATGCACGGTGCCGCCGAGCTTGACCGGCGTCGGGCTGTTTGCGGCCGGGGATTCGGCCGCTGCAGGCTGAGGGGCCGACTGCGGGGCCGGTGCGGACTGTTCGGCAGCAGCGGGTTGCGGTGCCGGTGCGGCACGTTCGGCCGGTGCAGGCGCGGGTTTCTCGCCCGACGCAGCGTCCGACGCCTCGCTCTCCACTTCCAGCAACACACTGCCTTCACCAACCTTGTCGCCAACCTTCACCAGTACCTTCCTGACGGTGCCGGTGGCCGAGGAGGGCACGTCCATCGTCGCCTTGTCGGACTCGAGCGTGCAGATCGCGTCCTCTTCCTTGATGGTGTCGCCGACCTGCACGAACATCTCGATCACCGGGACTTCGTCGAAGTCGCCGATGTCGGGCACCTTGACCTGCACGGTGCCGCCAGCCGCAGGCTTGGCGGCCGGCGCGGCGGCTTTGGCCGCATCGGGTGCCGGTGCAGCCTTGCCGGCGTCCGGCGCGGGTGCGGGCTTCTCGGCAGCGGCGGCCTTGGGCTCTTCCTTGGCGGCCGCGTCCGCACTCTCGACCTTGAGCAGCACGCTGCCTTCGGCGACCTTGTCACCCACTTTGATCAGGACTTCCTTGATCACACCGGCGGCGGACGAGGGCACGTCCATCGTGGCCTTGTCGGATTCGAGCGTACAGATCGGATCTTCCTCGGCGATGGTGTCGCCGGCCTTGACGAACAGTTCGATGACGGGGACTTCGTCGAAATCGCCGATGTCCGGTACCTTCACTTCGATCAACTGGCTCATCGCGTCGTCCTCCTCAGACCGTCAGCGGGTTGGGCTTGTCGACGTCGAGCCCGTATTTCTCGATCGCCTGGGCAACCTTGGCGGCATCGACCTCGCCGTCGTCGGCCAACGCCTTGAGTGCGGCGACCGTGACCCAGTATCGATTGACCTCGAAGAAGTGGCGCAGGCGCTCACGCGTGTCCGAACGGCCGAAGCCGTCGGTGCCGAGCACCACGTAGCGACCCGGCACGAAGGCGCGAATCTGGTCGGCGAAGAGCTTGACGTAGTCGGTTGCGGCGACGACCGGCCCCTTGGCGCCGGCCAGGCAGGTCTCGACGTGCGACTTCTTCTTCGTCTTGGCGGTCGGGTGCAACAGGTTCCATCGTGCGGCGGCGTGGCCGTCACGTGCCAGTTCGTTGAAGCTCGGGCAACTCCACAGGTCGGCCTCGACGCCCCAGTCCTTCTTGAGCAGTTCGGCGGCAGCGACGACTTCGGTGAAGATGGTGCCCGAACCGAGCAGCTGCACGCGCGCGCCCTTGCCCTTGCCGCCCTTGCGGAAGGCGTACATGCCCTTGAGGATGTCGGCCTCGGTGCCCTTGGGCATCTCGGGATGTTCGTAGTTCTCGTTCATCACCGTGATGTAGTAATAGACATCCTCCTGCTCGACGAACATGCGACGCATGCCGTCCTGCACGATCACCGCCAGTTCGTACTGGTAGGTCGGGTCGTAGCTGACGCAGTTCGGGATCGCGCCGGCGAGGATCTGGCTGTGGCCGTCCTCGTGCTGCAGGCCCTCGCCGTTGAGCGTGGTGCGACCGGCCGTGCCGCCGATCAAAAAACCGCGCGTGCGCTGGTCGCCCGCTGCCCAGCACAGGTCCATGGTGCGCTGCATGCCGAACATCGAGTAGAAGATGTAGAAGGGCACCATCTGCACGCCGTGCACGCTGTAGGCGGTGCCGGCGGCGATCCAGTCGGACATCGAGCCGGCCTCGTTGATGCCTTCCTGCAGCACCTGACCGTCGACGCTCTCCTTGTAGAACATCAGCTGGTCGTGGTCTTCGGGCAGGTATTTCTGGCCTTCCTGACTCCAGATGCCGTACTGGCGGAACATGCCTTCCATGCCGAAGGTGCGCGACTCGTCCGGCACGATGGGCACGATATGGCGACCCAGCTTCTTGTCGCGCAGCAAGGTGTTCATGATGCGTACCATGGCCATCGTGGTCGACAGCTCGCGCCCGTCGCCCGAGGCCTTGAGCAGCGGCTCGAAGGTCGCAAGCTCGGGCACCGGCAGCGGGTCGGCCTTGGTGCGGCGCTGCGGCAGGAAGCCGCCCAGGCTCTGGCGCCGCTCGAGCATGTACTTGTACTCGGGCGAATCCTCGGCGAACTTCAGATAGGGCAGCTTTTCGAGCTGGTCGTCGGGCACCGGGATGTCGAAGCGGTCGCGGAAGCGGCGGATGGCCTCGACGTCCATCTTCTTCTGCTGGTGCGAGATGTTCATTGCCTCGCCGGCCGTGCCCATGCCGAAGCCCTTGATGGTCTTGGCGAGGATCACCGTGGGCTGGCCCTGGTGTTCGACGGCGGACTTGTAGGCAGAGAAGATCTTGAACAGGTCGTGACCGCCGCGGTTCAGGTTCCAGATCTCGTCATCGGTCCAGTCTTCCACCAGCGCCTTGAGTTCGGGCGTGTTGAAGAAGTGCTCGCGCACATAGGCGCCGTCCTTGGACTTGTAGGTCTGATACTCGCCGTCGACGACCTCCATCATGCGCTTCTTCAGGATGCCGTTCTTGTCGCGGGCGAACAGGGAATCCCAGTGCGTACCCCACACGATCTTGATGACGTTCCAGCCGGCACCGCGGAACTCCGATTCGAGTTCCTGGATGATCTTGCCGTTGCCGCGCACCGGACCGTCCAGGCGTTGCAGGTTGCAGTTGATGACGAAGATCAGGTTGTCCAGACGTTCGCGCGCGGCCAGGCCGATGGCGCCGAGCGATTCGACCTCGTCGGTCTCGCCGTCGCCGAGGAAGGCCCATACCTTGCGCGGCGCAGCGCGTTCGGCGTCGATCAGGCCGCGGCTGGCCATGTACTTCATGAAGCGCGCCTGATAGATCGCCTGGATCGGGCCCAGGCCCATCGACACGGTGGGGAACTGCCAGAACTCGGGCATCAGCCAGGGGTGCGGGTAGGACGAGATGCCGCGTCCGTCGACCTCCTGGCGGAAATAGTCCATCTGTTCTTCGGTGAACCGACCCAGCATGTAGGCGCGCGCATAGACACCCGGCACGGCGTGGCCCTGGAAGAAGATCAGGTCGCCGTCGTGTTTGTCATTGGGTGCATTCCAGAAATGCGAGAAGCCGACATCGTAGAGCGCAGCGGCCGAGGCGAAGCTGGCGATGTGGCCGCCGACGTTGGTGTGCTTGTTGGCGCGCACGACCATCGCCATGGAGTTCCAGCGAATGTAGGCGTGGATCTTGAGTTCCATGTCCGCGTCGCCGGGATAGGGCGGCTGAAGATCGACCGGAATGGTGTTGATGTACTGCGTGTTGGCCGAATACGGCATGTCGGCGCCGTGCTGCTGCGCGGTGTCGATCAGGTGTTCGATCAGGAAATGCGCGCGCGCGGGGCCTTCGGCCTGCAGGACGCCTTCGAGGGCGTCGAGCCATTCACGGGTCTCCTGCGCGTCCGGGTCATCTTGCAGGAGGGCGTTGTGGGTCGCGGTCATGGATTGTCTCCTCATGCCGTGTTTTTCGGACCCGGCCCGGTCGGGGCGGGACGGTTTGTTCCAGGTCGTGTCCGGACGGGTAGGTCGGCCGACCTTCGTTTCGTAATATAAAACGATGTTTCGTTAGGCGCAATCAAATGCAAGGCGAATCCGAGGGTAGCGTCTCGCAGGCGCACGTATTGCGCGCCGTCCAAGCGTAGGGGAAAAACCCGATTCCGTCCAAGGTGTGCGCTTGCGACAATGCGTCCTCACTCACCGTGCCCGGCCATGACCGAATCTTCTCGCCCTGTTCCTGCCGTCTCCCATAGCTGGTACTGGACCGCGCCCTATGTCGCGATTGCGGTCCTGGTCGTGACCGCCCTGGCGATCGTCTGGATGCTCCAGCAGCGCGAGACCGAAGCGCAGCGCGACATGATCGTGCGCGACGTGCAGTGGGCGGAGAAGACGATCCGGCTGCACAAGCAAGGGGCGGAAAACTTCCTGCAGCAAGTCGTCTCCGATCTGGTCGCGGGCACGCTTGACGCGGTCAGTTTCGACCAGCGCGTGACCCAGCATATCGCCAGCCAGGGGCAGATGGTGGAAGTCGTGTGGGTGGGCGAGGACGCGCACGTGCGTTGGGCGGCACCGGCCGCGACCGCTGCGGCACGGCCTGGCGAAGTGCTCGCACCCGAGGATCGCGTGCCGTTCGCACGCGCACGTGAGCTGGGGCTGGTCAGCTACGGGGAGCCGCGCACCAGCGGCCTGCCGGTTTTCCAGGTGCATGTGCCGGTGCGCGAGGCAGAAGAATTCCTCGGCACCATCGTCGGCGTCTTCTCGGCCGAGCGCATGCTCGCCGAACTGGTCCCGGAGTGGTTCGTGGAGCGCTACCAGACCTCGCTGGTCAATGCGCGCGGACAGATCCTGGCGGTCAGCGAAGGTAGCCTGGCACTCGATGAACATACGACCTTCGAGGTTCCGCTCGACCTGCCCGGAGCGGG
This sequence comes from uncultured Azoarcus sp., assembly GCA_963975885.1. Lineage (GTDB taxonomy): Bacteria > Pseudomonadota > Gammaproteobacteria > Burkholderiales > Rhodocyclaceae > Pseudazoarcus. The sequence goes on along the minus strand of CAXBIS010000002.1, from coordinate 79,069 downwards.
CCTGACCCTGCGCGCCGTGGCCTTCCAGACGCCGGGCGCGGCGCCACACGCGTTCTTCCTGATCGTCATTGCCGGGCTGGCGATGATTGTGTTGTGGAGCCTGTGGTTGCTGCGCGACCACGTGCGCCAGAGGCGCGCCATCGAGGACGCATTGCGCGAGGAGTCGGCCTTCCGCAAGGCGATGGAGGAGTCGGTCATTACCGGCCTGCGCGCGATCGACCTGTCGGGGCGCATCATCTACGTCAATCCGGCCTTCTGCCGCACCGTCGGCTTCGATGAGGACGAACTGCTCGGCGCGGTGCCGCCGTTCCCCTACTGGCCCGAGGATGCGTACGACGAGTGTCGGCGCGAACTGGAAATGTCCTCCTCGGGGCGGGCGCCGGCGAGCGGCTTCGATCTTGGCATCCGGCGTCGCGACGGCGAACGCATCGACGTGCGCTTCTATCTGTCGCCGCTGATCGACGTCAATGGCCACCAGACCGGCTGGATGGCGTCGGTTGCCGACATCACCGAGCCCAAGCGGGTGCGCGCTGCGCTCGAGGAGTCGCAGCGGCGCTTCGAAGCCGTGCTCGACGGACTCGACGCGGCCGTATTCGTGGCCGACGCGGCCACCGACGTGATTCTTTACGCCAACCGTGCATTCATGAAGATCCACGGCTACGACGTGGTCGGCCGCAGCACCTTGCGCGTGTCCGTGCCGCAGCCCGAGCGCAGCGAATACCGGGTCGACCCACGCGTCATCGACGCTGTGGCACTGCCGATGGAGCTGTTCGACGGCGAACTGCAACATCCGCTGTCGGGGCGCTGGTACCACCTGCGCGAGCACGCCTCGCGCTGGGTCGACGGGCGCGTCGTGCGCATGGGCATCGCCACCGACATTACCGACCGCCGCCAGACCGAGGAGCTGGCCCGGCGCCAGGAAGAGCGTCTGCAGCACACCGCGCGCCTGGTCACGATGGGGGAGATGGCTTCGACCCTGGCGCACGAACTCAACCAACCGCTGGCGGCGATCTCCAATTACTGCATGGGTTGCGTGACGCGCATCGAGGCCGGCAAGGCCCGTCACGAGGAACTGCTGGCGGCCATGACCAAAGCCAGCATGCAGGCCGAGCGCGCCGCCAAGATCATCGGCCGGGTGCGCGATTTCGTGCGCAAGAGCGAGCCGCGGCCGGTGAGCATTTCCGTGGCCGAGATCCTCGACGACGCGCTCGCGTTCGCAGACATCGATGCACGGCGCGGCAGTGGGCGCGTGGTGTTGAAGATCGAGCCGGATCTGCCCCCGGTCTTTGCCGATCGCATCATGATCGAGCAGGTCGTGGTCAATCTGGTGCGAAATGCCTTCGAAGCGATGGCCGGCATGCCTCCGGGCAAGCGCATCGTCGAGGTGCGCGCTCGCGCGCTCGATGCGCACGCTGTCGAGGTGGCGGTGGCCGACCGCGGACCGGGTATTGACGAGGATGAGCGCGAGCGCCTGTTCACCCCGTTCCACACCACCAAGCCCGAAGGCATGGGCATGGGCCTGAACATCTGCCGCTCCATCGTCGAGTACCACGACGGCCATCTCGAATTCGCGGGCAACCCCGGAGGTGGTACCGTATTCAGCTTCGTGCTGCCGACGGGTGCGGTCCGTGAGCAAGTCGCCTGAGAAGACCATGAACGACCAGTGCATCCACATCGTCGATGACGACGAGGCGCTGCGCGATTCGCTCGCCTGGCTGCTCGAATCCAGCGGCCACCGCGTGCGTTCCTACGCTTCGGCCGAGGACTTTCTCGCGGTCTGCGACGAGGCGATGCCGGGCTGCGTGCTGCTCGACGTGCGCATGCCGGGCATGAGCGGGCTGGAGCTGTTCGAACTGCTGCGAACGCACAACTGCGTGCTGCCGGTGATATTCATCACCGGCCATGGCGACGTGCCGATGGCGGTTGAAGCGCTCAAGCGCGGCGCTTACGACTTCATCGAGAAACCCTTCGGCGATCGCGAGGTGCTGCGCCTGATCGAGTCGGCCCTGCGCACCGAGCGCGAAGAGCGCGAGCAGTTGCGCCACCGTGCCGACGTGGAGCGGCGCATCGGCGACCTGACCCAGCGTGAGCATGAGGTCCTGCGCCTGATCCTTGCCGGCAAGCTCAACAAGCAGATCGCCGATCAGCTGGGGATCAGCATCAAGACCGTCGAAGTCCATCGCGCCCGTGTGATGGAGAAAATGGAAGCCGGCTCGCTCGCCGAGCTGGTGCAGAACGTCGTGCGCGTCGCCCCCTCGCTGCTCGAAGGTTGAGGCCGGTCGGCGCCCGCGGCGCTGGCATGTTTTCTGCTATCGTCCGGGCACAAGCCACTTCGGATCCGGCACGCGTTCATGATCGCCAGCAACCTGCTGTTTCTCCTGCTCGCCTTCCTGCTGTTCGTCAGCGTGCTGGCGAGCACGCTGTCGGCGCGCCTGGGGCTGCCACTGCTGCTGCTGTTCCTGATCGTCGGCATGCTTGCCGGCGAGGAAGGTCTGGGCGGCATCCAGTTCAACGACTTCGAGAGCGCGATGCTCATCGGCCAGCTCGCGCTGGCGATCATCCTGCTCGACGGCGGCCTGCGTACGCGGGTGTCGACCTTTCGCGTCGCCTTCGCACCGGCGGCCTTGCTGGCGACCTGGGGGGTCGTCGCCACGGTGCTCTTGCTGGGCGCTTTTGCGACCTGGCTGTTCGACGTCGACTGGCGCGTCGGGCTGCTGCTGGCGGCGATCGTCGGCTCGACCGACGCGGCCGCCGTGTTCTCGTTGCTGCGCAACAGTGGCGTGCGTCTCAACGACCGCGTCAAGGCCACGCTGGAGATCGAATCGGGTGCGAACGACCCGATGGCGATCCTGCTCGTCACGGTGATGATCCAGACGTTGATGGCGCCGGGCGACACCGATGTGTGGACCGTGCTCGTGATGCTGCTGCAGCAGTTTTCGCTGGGCCTGCTTGCCGGCGGGCTGGGTGGCTGGGTGCTCGCGAGCCTGCTCTCGCGTCTGCGGCTGGCCGAAGGCCTGTACGCGCTGCTGATCATGTCCGGCGGGCTGATGATCTTCGCCGCGACCAACGCCGTCGGCGGCAGCGGTTTCCTGGCGATCTACCTGGCCGGCCTGATCGTCGGCAACCGGCGTTCGCATGCGACCGAGCACGTGCTGCGCGTGATGGACGGCCTGGCATGGCTGGCCCAGGCGGGCATGTTCCTGACGCTCGGCCTGCTGGTGACCCCATCCCATCTGGTCGAGCATGCGCCGCTGTCGCTTGCGATGGCCGGCTTTCTGATGTTCGTCGCGCGGCCGCTGGCAGTGGCCTCGTGCCTGTTCGCGTTCCGCTTCTCGCTGCGAGAACTTGTCTACATCTCCTGGGTGGGTCTGCGTGGCGCGGTGCCGATCGTGCTCGCGATCTACCCGTTGATCATGGGTGTGCCGAACTCCAGCCTGCTCTTCGTCGTCGCATTCGCCGTGGTGCTGGTATCGCTTCTGGTGCAGGGCGCGACCGTGCCGATTGCGGCACGCGTGCTCGGGGTCGTGGTGCCGCCACGAGACGAGCCGGTCGACCGCATCGAGGTGTGGGTGAGCGAAAACGCCTCGCTCGATCTGATGGAGTACCACGTGGGCCGCAACTCCCGTGCGCAGGGCTTGCACCCGGACGCGCTTACGCGCACCGAAGCCATCGTGGGTGTGCGTTGTGCTGCAGTGCTGCGCGACGGCAGGCTGGTGCCTCTGGACGACACCGTCGCGCTGGAGGAGGGCGACGCCGTGTGGCTCATCGCGCCTGACGGCATGGCCGAACCGTTGGCCGCGGCCTTTGCCGCCGGGCGCGACGACGAACTGTCGATCAACGCCGGCTTCTTCGGCGAATTCACGGTCGATCCGGATTGTCCGGCGGGCGATCTGGCGGCTGCCTACGGCCTGCAGCTCAGGCCGGACGAGGCATCGTTGAGCATTCGCATGCTGATCCGCCAGCGTCTTGGTCGTCATGCGGTCGAGGGCGACCGCGTGCGCATCAATGCCTTCGAACTGACCGTGCGCCACACCGACAGTCGCGGCGAGATCGATCAGGTTGGCCTCAAGTGCCCGCGAGTGCTCTGACGCGGTTTCGCACAAGGCGCTGATGCTGCTGTAAAATCACGCCCTTTTTCGGAGCCCCGCCACCCATGACGGCTCGCACTCTCGACGGAAAGGCGCTGGCCGAGCGCGTTCGCAACGACATCGCCATGCGCGTGGCCGCGCTCGCCGAGCGCGGCGTACAGCCTTGCCTGGCCGTGATCCTGGTGGGCGCCAATGCGGCCTCGGCCGTATATGTGCGCAACAAGGTAGCCGCGTGCGAGGCCGCCGGCATTCGCTCGCTGCGTTTCGACTACGCTGCCGAGGTCTCTCCCGATGAGGTGTTCGCGCGCATCGCCGCGCTCAACGCAGATCCGTCAGTGCACGGCATCCTCGTGCAATTGCCGCTGCCCGCGCAGTTCGACGCGCAGGCGGTACTCGAATCGATCGCGCTGGAGAAGGACGTCGACGGCTTCCATGCCGAAAACGTCGGGCGGTTGTCGCAAGGCCAGGAATGCTTCATTCCGTGCACGCCGCATGGCGTGATGAAGATGTTCGAGGCCGAGGGCGTCGACCTGCAGGGCGCGGAGGCCGTCGTGATCGGGCGCTCCAACATCGTCGGCAAGCCGATGGCGATGTTGCTCACAAACGCCGGCGCCACGGTCACCGTGTGCCACTCGAAGACGCGTGACCTGGCGGCGCACACGCGCCACGCCGACATCGTCGTGGCCGCTGTCGGGCGGCCTCGCTTCGTCACCGGCGACATGGTCAAGCCCGGCGCAGTAGTGATCGATGTGGGCATCAATCGCATCGAGTCCGGGCCTGAAGCAGGCAAACTGTGTGGCGACGTTGATTTCGCGTCGGTCGCCGAGGTCGCTTCGCTGGTCACCCCGGTGCCCGGTGGTGTCGGCCCCATGACCATCACGATGCTGCTCGAGAACACCCTGGAAGCGGCCGAGCGTGCCGCACGCAAGCGAGGATGAAGATGAGCGACAAACCCGTAGTCGGCATCATCATGGGCTCGAACTCGGACTGGCCGACCATGCAGGCCGCAGCCCGCGTGCTCGAGGAGTTCGACGTGCCCTTCGAGGCGCGCGTGGTTTCCGCGCACCGCACGCCCGACCTGATGTTCGAGTACGCGGACCTTGCCCGCTCGCGCGGACTCAAGGTCATCATCGCCGGCGCCGGCGGCGCGGCCCATCTGCCGGGCATGGTGGCCGCCAAGACCACCTTGCCGGTGCTCGGCGTGCCGGTGCAGTCCAAGGCCTTGTCGGGCAAGGATTCGCTGCTCTCCATCGTGCAGATGCCGCGCGGCGTGCCGGTGGCGACCTTCGCGATCGGCGAAGCCGGTGCGGCCAATGCCGGTCTGTTCGCCGTCGCGCTGCTGGCCATCGACGACGCCGAACTGGCCGACCGGCTCGACGACTATCGCGCAGCGCAGACCCAGCGTGTACTCGACATGAAGCTGGATCTCCAATGATCCTGCCCCCTGCGACTCTCGGCATGCTCGGTGGTGGCCAGCTCGGCCGTTTCTTCGTCGCGGCCGCGCATGAAATGGGCTTCAAGGTGTGGGTGCTCGACCCCGACCCGCACAGCCCGGCGGGCCTGATCGCCGACCATCATCTGGTGGCGCCGTTCGAGGATTTTGCGGCACTCGACGTCCTCGCCGAAGCCTGTTCTGCGGTGACCACCGAGTTCGAGAATGTTCCCGCGGCGACCCTCGAATACCTGTCCAAATTCATCCCGGTGCATCCGGCCGCCGCTGCGGTCGCGGTGTGCCAGGATCGCGTTCGTGAGAAGAGCTTCCTGGCCGAGAACGGCATCCCGCATGGCCCGTTTGCGGTGATCCGTTCGGACGAGGATGTGCTCGGTGCCGACGAGGCGCTGTTTCCGGCCATCCTCAAGATCGCCCGCTTCGGCTACGACGGCAAGGGGCAGGCGCGCGTGGCTTCGCGTGACGAGGCGCTGCGCGCCTTCCATGCCTTTCATCGCGAGGCCTGCGTGCTCGAGAGGATGCTGCCGCTCGACAGCGAGGTCTCGGTTGTGCTCGCGCGCGACGAGGGCGGCACCGTGCGCTGCTTTCCTACCGCCGAGAACCGCCATCGCAACGGCATCCTCGACGTGACCCTCGCTCCGGCGCGCGTGGACACCGCGCTTGCCGACGAGGCGCAGCGCATTGCGGCAAACGTGGCCGAGCGCCTGGGCTACATCGGCACCCTGGGCGTGGAGTTCTTCGTCACCGACGGGCGGCTCGTGGTCAACGAGATGGCGCCGCGCCCGCACAACAGCGGTCACCACACCATCGACGCTTGCGTGACCAGCCAGTACGACCAGCAGGTGCGCGTTCTTGCCGGTCTGCCGCTGGATGAGCCGCGTCAGCATTCCTGCGCGGTCATGGTCAATCTGCTCGGCGACTTGTGGTACGAGGGCGACCGCTACCGCGAGCCGGACTGGGCCGTTCTGCACCGCGAGCACGGCCTGCGCCTGCACCTGTACGGCAAGCATCACGCGCGGCGTGGCCGCAAGATGGGCCACTTCACCGTGATCGGCACCGACGCCGACGACGTGTTCGAGCGCGCCATGCGCGCCCGTGCAGCCATCGGCATCCGCGACGAATGAGCACCGAGCTGGAGCGCAGCGCGACGTGAGCATCCTCGCGCCGACACCCGAGAACATCGCCCGCGCGGCCGATGCGCTGCGTGCCGGTGCGCTGGTGGGCATGCCCACCGAAACGGTCTATGGCCTGGCCGCCGACGCGCTCGACGCGGACGCCGTGCGCGCCGTCTTCGCCGCCAAGGGCCGTCCGGCCGACCACCCGCTGATCGTACACCTGCCCTCGATCGAGCATCTGCCGCAGTGGGCGAGCAGCATCCCGAAGGAGGCTGTCGCGCTCGCGCGCGCTTTCTGGCCCGGCCCGCTGACGATGATCCTCAAACGCGCCGAAGACGTACCCGATGAGGTCACGGGCGGGCAGGACACGGTCGGCGTGCGCGTGCCCGGCCATCCGGTTGCGCTGGCGCTGCTCGCCGTCTTCGATTCGGGCATCGCCGCGCCCAGCGCCAACCGTTTCGGCCGCATCAGCCCCACGACCGCGCAACACGTCGTCGAGGAACTGGGCGAGCAGGTGTCCATCGTGCTCGACGGCGGTCCCTGCGAGGTCGGCATCGAATCGACCATCCTCGATCTGTCGCGCAACACGCCCGTGCTCCTGCGTCCCGGCGCGATCAGCGCCGAAGCGATCGCCGCCATCATTGGCCGAAGGCCGCGCATGCGCGAAGAAGAGCAGGGCGAGGCTCCGCGCGTATCCGGTGCGCTCGCCGCGCACTATGCTCCAAGCAGCGCGCTGCTGCTGGTCCCGGCCGAGCGCCTTGCGGACGAAGCGCTGCGCCGCGTCGGGCGCGGTGATCGCGTCGTGGTTCTGGCGCGCAGTGTGTCGCCCCCCGATGGTGCGCCGCAGTGGCATCTGGCCCCGTTCGGGCCGGTGGCTTACGCCCAGGAGTTGTACGGCACCCTGCGCGCGCTCGATGCTCTTGCCGCCGACCTGATTCTGGTCGAAGCCCCGCCGCCGACGCCTGAGTGGCAAGCCGTGGCCGACCGTCTGGGGAGAGCCGAAACCGGCTCGGGGTCCGACGACGAAACCTGACCGGGTGCTTCACAAAGCCAGAGGTGCTGGCTATAATGCGGGCCTTCGTGGGCCGATAGCTCAGCTGGGAGAGCGCCGCGTTCGCAATGCGGAGGTCGTGAGTTCGATCCTCATTCGGTCCACCACCCACACAAAGAAAAGCCCGACCTGAAGAGGTCGGGCTTTTTGCTTTTTGTCTCCCGGGTTGGAGTGCCCCAAAAACACTGTACATCCGTGTATTTACATACTCGGCGTGGGCCGGTATGGTGTATCCATCAGGTACCCGTATCGGAGGTCCTCATGCAAACCACACGCGTCTTCAAGAACGGCAACTCCCAGGCCGTTCGCATCCCGGCAGACCTGGCTTTCGAGCGCACCGATATCGAACTGGAAATCGAGCGCGTCGGCGACGAGATCCGCATTCGCCCGGCACGGCGATCGCTGTCCGGTGTGCTGCACAAGTTCGCGCGTTTCTCGCCTGGATTCATGGGTGAGGGGCGTGACGAGCATGAGCAGGAAGAGCGGGAGGCGCTTTGATGGCGCGCTACATGCTCGATACAAATATGTGCATCTATCTGATGAAGAACCAGCCCGAGTCGGTCGCGCGCCGGTTTGCCCAGTGCTACGTGGGAGACGTGGTCATGTCAGCCATTACCCACGCTGAACTGAACTACGGCGTGATGGCCGCCGCCAATCCCGAGCGTGAGGGCCAGAACCTCGCGGCGCTGGTCGAAGACATCCCGGTTGCGCCGTTCGATTCCCATGCAGCCAGCGCCTACGGCCCCATTCGCCTCGCCGCGCGCGCGAGCAAGAAAGACCACCTCGACAAACTGATTGCGGCTCATGCCGTGGCGCTGGGTGTGACGCTGGTCACCAACAATCTGCGGGACTTTGCCCGGTATCCCGGTTTGAAGGCGGAGAATTGGCTGGATTGAGCCCGTTGGAAGCGGTGTTGCCTCTGCTTGTCCAGGGCTTACCTGCTGAGCCATGCGTGGCGAATCATCCACCGCCAGACGCTGGCCCGAGGCTTCACAGCGCTATACGATTGCGCGGTTCGCAACAATGCAGCATCCAACCGGAATAAGGCATGCCCACGCTCAACTGGATCGGCAAGGAAGCCGTTGTCCGTCATCACAAGCAAGTCCCGTTTCGCCTGCTCGAACCCGTGCCGGAGTTGTCCTGCGGCGCGGCCGACAGCGGCAACCTGATCGTGCAGGGCGACAACCTGCACGCCCTCAAGGCCTTGCTGCCGCGCTATGCCGGCCAGGTCAAGTGCATCTACATCGACCCCCCGTACAACACCGGCAACGAGGGCTGGGCCTACAACGACAACGTCAACAGCCCCGAAATCCGCAAATGGCTGGGCGAGACAGTCGGCAAGGAAGGCGAGACGCTGGACCGGCATGACCGCTGGTTGTGCATGATGTATCCGCGACTGGTGTTGCTGAAGCAGTTCTTGCGGGAGGACGGGGTGATCTTCGTGTCGATTGATGACAACGAAGTGGCAACGTTGCGGTTGCTGATGGATGAGGTTTTTGGGGCCGCGAACTTCATTACAACCATCCTTTGGCAAAAGATATTTTCGCCAAAGAACTCTGCACGGCACTTTTCCGAGGATCACGATTACGTTGTTCTGTACGCAAAAGACGCGGGAGGTTGGCAGCCCGCATTGTTGCCACGAAGTGAGGATGCTGTAGCGCGCTACAAAAATCCCGACGGCGACTCTCGGGGGGCTTGGACTTCCGGAGACCTTCAGGCTCGGAACTACTACTCCGAGGGTACTTATCCGGTCACTTGTCCTTCAGGGCGGATCATTTCTGGTCCGGGGAAAGGCATGTATTGGCGGGTGTCGAAATCGAATTTCGATCGACTTGATCAAGAGGGCCGCATCTGGTGGGGCGAGTCCGGGAACAACATGCCTCGTCTGAAGCGTTATTTGTCTGATGTAAAAGATGGCGTAGTTCCTCAGACGATGTGGTTTTACAAGGATGTTGGCCACACGCAAGAAGCAAAGAAAGAGTTGTTGGAAGTTGTCGAGTTTGATTCTTCGGACGATGTTTTCATTACGCCGAAGCCAACCCGCTTGATCCAACGCATCCTGCAAATCGCCACCGACAAGGATTCCCTCATTCTCGACAGCTTCGCCGGTTCAGGCACCACGGCTCATGCCGTGCTGAAACAGAACGCCGAAGACGGCGGCAACCGTCGTTTCATCCTCGTCGAGATGGACGACCAGATTGCCCGCAAAGTCACAGCCGAACGCGTGCGCCGCGTGGCCGGGGGCTACACCAACGCCAAGGGCGAAGCGGTGCCCGGCCTCGGTGGTGGCTTCCAGTTCTGCCGCCTGTCGGCCGAGCCGCTGTTCGCACCCGACGGACAGATTCGCCCGGACGTGAGTTATGCGCAGTTGGCGGAATTCGTGTGGTTTGCCGAGACCGGCGCCGGCTATGCGGGCGCGATGGATGGGCCGCTGCTGGGTGTGCACGAAGGGCGGGCGATTTATCTGCTTTACAACGGCATCCTGAAAGACCGCTCGATTGGCGGCGGCAACGTGCTGACCGGGCCGGTGTTCGACGTGCTGCCGAAGTTCGCCGGGCCGAAGGTGATCTATGCCGGGGCCAATCGCATGGGCGGGCGGGCAGCGCGAGAGGGCGTGACGTTCAAGCAGACGCCGTATGCGCTGGAGGTCTGAGATGGCGGATGAGGGCAGGAAGGTGATCATCATCGCCGGCCCGAACGGGGCGGGGAAGACCACCTTCGCGCGGGCCTTCCTGCCCACGTACGCTGCTTGCCCGGTGTTCGTGAATGCAGACTTGATCGCTGCCGGTCTGGCGCCGTTTGAACCGGAGTCTGCTGCCGTGAGAGCGGGACGCCTGATGTTGCAGGAGATCGAGCGACACTTTGTTGAGGGGCGCAGCTTCGCGTTTGAGACCACATTATCGGGACGTGCCTATCTTCGGCATATCCGGCGCTGGCAAGATGCGGGCTATCTGGTGGAGTTGTTCTTCCTGCGCCTGAACCGTGTGGACGAGGCGGTGAGGCGTGTGGCGTTGCGGGTGAGGGAAGGCGGCCACCATATCCCCGAGACGCTGATCCGCCGGCGCTTTTCAGCCGGGTTGAAGAACTTCGAGCAATGTTATGCCCCGGCGGTTGATCGCTGGGTGCTCTATGACAATTCCGGCGAGCTGCCTTGTTTGCTGGATTGGAGTGAACGATGAAGAAGCCGAAGCCGATCGAAACGGCACTGAGTTCCGATTTGCGCAATTCGTGGCCTGCGTTGCTGGAGGCCGGGCGTCGCGCGCGCGCGATTGCAGCGAGCAAGGGGACGCCCATCGTCGTGGAGCGAAATGGCGCGCTGGAGTATGTGTATCCCACGCTCGCCGATGTCCATGCGATGGAGGCACGAGAACCCCGGATGAGCACCGACGAGTTTTTGGCTCGGTTTGCGGGTTGCCTGGGTGAAGATGTTCCGGATAACGCGGGGGATGAGGATTGGGTTAGAGGATCGCCCGGAAAAGGGACGCCATGACTGCATTCACCCCTAAGAATTACCAGCAACAGGTACTCGAAAGTGTCGAGGCCTATTTCAAGGCCTGCCACGAGTATCCGAGCGCTTCGGTAGCGTATGCCGCGACTACCGAAAGACTGTGGGGAAGAGGGCTGGCCTACACGCCGCTGGCGGGCTTCCCCTCCGAAATGCCGTATATCTGCCTGCGTGTGCCAACCGGTGGCGGCAAGACCTGGCTGGCGGCAAAGAGTGTGCAGTCGGTGAATACGCACCTGTTGCGGGTGGAGCATTCGGTGATTCTGTGGCTGGTGCCGAGCAAGTCGATCCGCGAACAGACATTGCGTGCCCTGCGCGATCTGCGTCACCCCTACCACGCCGCCTTGCGCGACGCCGGGCCGGTGACGGTGCTCGACCTGGACGAAGCCAAGAGCCTGACGCGCGCGACGCTGGATACCTCGACCACGGTGATTGTGGCCACACGCCAGGCCTTTCAGGTGGAAGAGGAGGAGTGCCGCAAGGTGTATCAGTCCAGCGGCGCGCTGCAGCATCACTTCGACAATCTGACGCCGGAGCAGCGAGCCACCTTGCTCAGCGAGGGCGTGGGCGAGGGTGCGGAGCGTACGACGCCATATTCTCTGGTCAATGTGCTGCGGCTGCGTCGCCCGTTTGTGATTGTGGACGAGGCGCACAACAGCCGCACCGAATTGGCGTTCGGCATGCTGGAGCGCTTCCGACCCAGCGGCATCATGGAGCTGACCGCCACGCCGGATCTGGAGCGTACGCCCAGCAACGTGCTGCACAGCGTGTCCGCCGCCGAATTGAAGGCGGAGGAGATGATCAAGCTGCCGGTGGTGCTGGAAACAGAGCCGGATTGGCAGCAATGCCTGGCCGATGCGATTGCGCGGCGCAACGAGTTGCAGCAGCTTGCCGCTGCCGAGGAGCGCGCCGGAGCGCCGTATCTGCGGCCGGTGGTGCTGATCCAGTCCGAGCCGCGCAGGGCCGGGGTGGAAACACTTGATTTCGAGCGGGTACGTGCGGAACTGCTGGCCAATCACGGCGTGCAGCCCGACGAGGTAGTGATCGCCACGGGCGACGAGCGTGGGCTGGAGCAGATCGAATCCGATTACCGCCTGGGCATTGCCGACCCTGCCTGCCCGGTGAAGTTCGTCATCACCCAGCGCGCGCTGGCCGAAGGCTGGGACTGCCCGTTTGCCTACATTCTGGTGAGCATGGCGTCACTGCAGTCGGCTACCGCCGTCGAACAGTTGCTGGGCCGCGTGCTGCGCCAGCCCGGCGCGAGTCAGCGCGTTGCGCGGGAATTGAACCAGTCCTATGCCTTTGTGGTTTCGCGCGACTTCGCGCAGACGGCCGCAGCATTGCGCGACCGCTTGGTTGCAGGCGCAGGCTTCGAGCGTCGCGAGGTCTCCGAGTTTGTGAAGGCTGCCCTGCCGCAGCAAGCGCGCTTTGATCTCGAAGGGCATGCGGGGCGTGTCGTGGTGCATCCGGTCGCGATTACGCTGAGTGAAAAGCCGGTGCTCAAGGGCGTACCGAAGCCTGTGCGCGACAAGGTGGAGTGGGATAGCAAGCTCAATACGTTGACCATCCGCGCGCCGCTGACCGAGGACGAAACCGAGGTGCTGAAGGCGTCCGTGAGTGAGGCGTCGGCAGTAGCAGCCATCGAAGAGGCGGCCGAGGTGAGCCGTACCCGCGCGGTCGAGTTCTTCCAGACCCCGGCGGAGTTGGGTGAGCGTTTCTGCGTGCCTCAGCTGGCCTTGCGTATGCAGGGCGAACTGCAGTTGTTCGACGACCCCGAGGTGCTGGAGTACCCGTGGGATCTGTCGCCCTATGATGCGGTGCCGACGCAGGAGCAGCTTGACGCGCTTAACGAGGGCATGAGGGTCTCCGAAGGCGGCGAGATCGACATCGACGATTCGGGCCGGGTGATTACCCGCTTCCTGCCGGAGCTACAGCGTGATCTGGGGCTGGCTTATCGGCCCGAACATTGGAATGAGGTTCGGCTGGCGGCGTGGCTGTGCCGCAATCTGCCCGAACCGTCGCTGACACATGCGGTCAAGCAAGCCTTTGTGGTGGAATGGCTGCGCAAATTGCTCGGCACAGAGGGTTTTTCTCTGGCACGCCTGAATCAGCAGAAGTTCATGCTGCGTGGTGTGGTGGAGCGGCGCATTCGTGAATTGCGCAAGAACGCCGTAACGAAGGCATGGCAGCAGGCCCTGTTCGGTGAAGGCGCGGCCGAACGGGTCACGGTAACGGACGCCTGGCCGTTTGAGTTTCACGCTCAGGCCTACGCCCCCTCACGCGATTACGACGGGCGTTTTGGCCATTTCGACTTTCGCAGTCACTTCTATGGCCGTATCGGCGACTTCGACAGCAAGGAAGAGTTTGAATGCGCTTGCCAGCTCGACATGCTTGCCCAGAAGGGTCGCATTCGCTTCTGGGTGCGTAACCTCGTCCGCCGCGAAGGCTGCTCCTTCTTTCTGCAGAGGGCCGACGGTCGCTTCTATCCCGACTTCCTGTGCCAATTGCCCGAGCGCGACGATCAGCCCGGCGCAGTGCTCGCCGTCGAGTACAAAGGTGCGGACCGCTGGATCGCGGCTGAGGACGACCGTCTGATTGGTGGCTTGTGGGCGGAGCTTTCGGGCGGACGTTGCCGTTTCGTCATGCTCAAGGACCGCAACTGGAGCGCGATTGAAGCCTCGCTGGTTTGAAACGATCATACCCAGCTATTTGTTTGTAGCGATTTCCGCCGCAGTGATCGCTCTGGCCCAAGTGGCTGTGTTCGATCGTTGAACTGAATTATCTGCGGCCGGCTGCGGCGTCGGGGCACTTCAGCGTGGGTTGGGCGAGGGGGTCGTCGCGAATCCAGGTTTCGTGGATGGCGTGTCTGCCTGAGCTGACGCGGCCGCAGATCGAACGATAAGCTGCTCACTTCGTAGTTCCTCACGACTGACCGGGATGATGGGTGATGCGCCTGCGCGTGCTGTTGGTTCATTACTGGGTCCAAGACGTCCGAGGCGGGGCGGAGCTGAGCCTGCTTCGGCATGTCGAGTTGGCGCCAGCGGACACGGAGGTGGTCGTGGCGCATGCGGAGGATGCGCCGGATCTGTCCGGTTTCGACGTGGTGATCGTCGGTAGTGTCCGACCGCCCGGCTATTATCGCGACTGGAAGAAGCAGATGCGGCTCGTCGTCCGCTGGACGCAAGCGCTTGCGGGTTACGACGGGTTTGCGATCCGCAGCGAGCGTGACCTCCATCCCTGCGGGCGGCGGAACGGAGTGTGCGTCGGGTCGAGGCCTGCCATGCGCACGCCGTGCGACTGTCCGTCGGAACTCGCGGGGGTGTATCAGGCGTTCTTCAATGCCTTCGATGTCGTGCAGTTTCTCTCGCCGGGCCATCGGGAGGTGATCCGGGCGCTGGTGAACGTCGTGCGTCCGACGGTGCTAATCGCGCCGCCCATCGACCTGTCCCGTTTTCGGGTGCTGACCCCGCCCGAGCAACGTCCTGCCAGGGCACTGATCTTCGATTGCCCGGCGCGCATGGCGCCGAGCTCGGTGGAGCGCGCCCGGCGTGCCGGGTACGTTCCGGAGGTGCTGCCCTATCTCAGCGTGCCGTACGAAAAGATGCCCGAATTGCTCAATCGTTATGCCGCTGTCGTCGTCGATCCGGTCATGTACCATGCCTTCGGTCGGCTGGCGGTCGAAGCGCAGGCCTGCGGCTGCCGGGTGCTGAGCAGCGAGCGGGTCGGTGCGACGAGTTGGGTCGATCCGCTGACGGCGACCCGGGCGTCGAACCCGAATTTCTGGGCACTGGTCGGTGCGGCGAAACGGCCTCCGGCCGAGCGCCGGTTTCTGTTCGAATCGATGGAGAACGGATGATGCGCTGGCTGTCGCGTTTCGGATTGATGGTGGACCGGCTTCGCCGCTTGCCCTCGACCTTTTCCTTGCAGGAGGAGAGCGTTCTGTATCACTGCCGGCTGGATCGGGCGAAGTGCGCCAATCTCGCGGCGCAGGCGGTTGATCCCGTTTCGCAGGGCAGTGCCAGGCCGCATCTGCTGCACGTCGGGGTGACGACGGTATGCAATCTCAAGTGTCCCGCCTGTCCCACCGGAAACGACACGCTCGGCCGGCCCAATGAACATCTGGACTACGACACCTACGCACGGGTGATCGACGAGATGCGCGAGCACCTGATGCTGACGCTGTTCTGGGACTGGGGCGAGCCGTTGCTGCACCCGCGCATCACGGACATGGTGGCGCACGCGGGTAAATCCGGGATCAAGACCCTGATCAGCACCAACGGCACGGTGCGCGTGAACCCGAAGTTCATGGGCGAACTGGTCGAGAGCGGTCTGACGCTGATCTGTGTCTGCGTGGATGGAGCCGATCAGGAGACTTTCGAGAAGTATCGCGTGGGTGGCAAGCTCGCGGACGCACTCAAGACCATCGAGCTGCTGCGCGAGGCCAAGGAGCGCCTGGGCGTGCAGCACCCGGTGATCAATTTTCGCGTGCTCGCAACGCGCGACACGGTGCCGCAGATTCCGCGCCTGCTGCAGATGGCCAAGGAGGTCGGCGCGGATCTGTTTACGCTCAAGGATTTCCGGCCTTTCGACTATCGCGGGCACGACGTGTCGCGCGAGTTCGTCCCGTTGAAGGCGAATTTCTCCCGCTACGAACTGACCCGGGGCAAGCCCACCGAAGGGCTGGAGAAGGCCCGCGTGGCGGGGCGGCTGCGTTGCGGAAAGCCGCTGCGCGCCCCGACGCTCAATTCCGACGGGCGGTTGAGTTTTTGCAGCTATGCCAGCCACGAAGAGGAGTTCTTCGGGTCGCTTGTGAACGAATCCTTCGAACAGTTGTGGCGCTCCCCGAGAGCCTTGTCACTGCGCAAGGGGTTTCTGGATCGGGGCGGCATGCCGACCTGCCACAGTTGCTACTTCAGGACCGACCACAAGCCGACGGTGCGCTTCTGCATCCCGCTGCGCCCGCTGCCCGACGACGTGCAGGCGATGGCGATCACCGACGAGGCGGTCCTGATTGCGGAGGCCGCCGATTACGTGGCGTCGGTCGCGCGGGCCGACTGATCGTTTGCCGTTCCTGGCGAATGCTTCAGTTCGGGGGCGAGCTCGCATATGGCCCGGAAGTGGGTCAGAAACACATCGCCCGACAAGCGATCCAGAAAGTCGGTGCGCTGCAGGTGGTCCATGACCGGGCCTTTCACTTCGGACAGGTGCAGCAGGATGCCGGCGTCGCGCAGGCGGCGGTTGATGGTCTCCAGGCTTTCGAGCGCGCTGGCGTCAATGTCGTTGATGGCCGAGCACAGCAGCACGAGATGGCGCAGTTTTGGCCTGGCTGCGACGGCCTCGTTGATGCGATCCTCGAGCGCGCGGGCGTTGGCGAAGTAGAGACTCTCGTCGACGCGCAGGCTGACCACGTCCGGAGTCGTCAGCACCTGATGACGGTGGATGTTGCGGAAGTGCTCGGTGCCGGGAACGAGGCCGACCTCGGCGATGTGCGGGCGGCTGGTGCGCAGCAGGAACAGCGCCAGCGAGATGCCGACCCCGGCGATCAGCCCGGTTTCGACGCCGAGGCCCAGTGTTGCGAGCAGCGTGGTGAGCACCGCGATGAAATCGGGTTTCGAGTAGCTCCAGGTGCGACGCAGCACGCCCAGATCGACCAGCGACAGCACGGCCACGACGATGGTTGCGGCGAGCGTCGCCTGCGGCAGGTAGTACAGCGCCGGGGTGAGCAGCAGTGCGGCGAGCAGGATGCCTGCCGCGGTGAAGATGCCGGCTGCAGGGGTTCGCGCGCCGGCATCGTGATTGACCACCGAGCGCGCGAAGCCACCGGTGACCGGATAGCCGCCGGTGAAGCCGGCCGAGACGTTGGCCGCGCCGAGCGCGATCAGTTCGCGGTTCGGGTCGATGCGCTGACGGGCCCGCGCGGCGAGTGTCTGGCCGACCGAAACGGATTCGACGAAGCCCACCACGCTGATCAGCAGTGCCGGCAGCGCCAGTTGCTGCCACAGCGCCGGATTCCAGACGGGCAGCGTCAGCGGTGGCAGGCCCTGGGGCACGCTACCGACGATCGTCAAACCGGCATCGTTCCAGTCGAAGTGCCAGGTCGCCAGCGTGGTCACGGCAATCGCGACCACCGGCGCGCTGCGTGCGAGGATGTCGGCTGCGCGCAGTGGCATTGAGCGTGCGAGCAGTGACTTGAGATGGCGGCGCGACCATAGCAGGAAGGCGATTGTCGACAGGCCGATCACGGCAGTCAGCGCGTGGGTTTCGGTCAGATGCCGCGCCAGCGAGACGACCAGGGCGACGAAGTCGTGGCCGCTGGCCGGTATGGCGAGGATGACCTTGAGCTGACCGGCGGCGATGAGCAGACCGGTGGCCGAGATGAAGCCGGAAATGACCGGATGGCTGAGAAAGTTGGCGATGAGACCCAGCCGCAGCCAGCCCATGATCAGCAGCATCGCACCCGACAGGAAGGCCAGTGTGATCGCCGCGGCCCAGTAGTCGGGTGAGCCGGTTGCGGCATGCTCGCCGATTGCGGTGGCGGTCATCAGCGAAACGACCGCCACCGGGCCGACGGCGAGCACGCGGCTGGTGCCGAAGATCGCATAGGCCACCAGCGGCGCGATGCTCGCATACAGCCCGACTTCGGGTGGCAGGCCCGCGAGCATCGCGTAGGCGAGGCTCTGCGGGATGAGCATGATCGTGACGATCAACGCGGCGACGGCGTCGGCGGCGAAGGTCTCGCCACGATAGTCGCGCAGCCACTCCAGGGCAGGCAGGGCGGGGCGGCGCACGTCAGGCGATGCGACGTTCGACCAGGGCGTACAACCCCATGCCGGCGAGCATCGCGACGACGAAGATTGCAGCCTTGATCTCGCCCGAGGCGGAAGCGACGAGCGCGGGACCGGGGCAGAAGCCGGCCAGGCCCCAGCCGGCGCCGAAGATCAGCGCGCCAACCACCAGTCGCTTGTCGATCTGCGTTGCGCGGGGCAAGTGCATGGCGCCGCCGAGAACACTCTGCGTGCGATCCCTGGCCAGCGCGAAGGCGAACGCTCCGACCGCAATCGCGCCGCCCATCACCAGAGCCAGCGACGGGTCCCAGGCGCCGAACAGGTCGAGAAAGCCCAGCACCTTGGACGGGTCGGTCATGCCCGAGAGGATGAGTCCAAGGCCAAAGATCAGCCCGACGAGAAATTCGGTCAAACGCTGCATGGCGCTCTCCTCAGGCGAAAACGTGACGGGTGACGAAGACGGCCGCGAAACCGGCCGCCATGAACGACAGCGTGGCGACCAGCGAGCGCGGTGACAGGCGTGACAGCCCGCATACGCCGTGACCGCTGGTGCAGCCCGAGCCCAGGCGTGTGCCGAAGCCGACCAGCAGACCGGCGACGATCAGCGTCACCAGACCGGCGTCGATGGTCGGCGCCATCGCCCAGCCGGCCGGTGCGAGCACCATGTAGAGAAATGGTGATGCGGCCATGCCGAGCAGGAAGGCGATGCGCCACACCGCGTCGCCCGCAGCGGGGCGCAGCAGTCCGCCCAGAATGCCGCTGACGCCGAGGATGCGGCCGTTGGCGAGCACGAACAGTGCGGCCGCGACGCCGATCAGCACGCCGCCGGCGAGTGATGCCCACGGCGTGAAGTTTGCCCAGTCGATGCTCATAGCGATGTCTCCGTGGATTGGCAGAACTGCTCGTGGAGTACGCCGATCAGCGCGCCGACCTGCGGGCTGATCAGCCGATAGTGGATGTGACGGCCCTCCCGGCGCGTGTCGACCAGTCCTTCGGCGCGCAACACCGTGAGCTGTTGCGACAGCGTCGGCTGGACGATGCCCAGGCGCGTCTCGAGCTCGCCGACGCGCCGTTCGCCTTGCGCAAGTTCGCACAGAATCATCAGGCGGTCGGGGTTGGACAGCACCTTGAGCAGTCGGCACGCACGTTCGGCGCCATCGTGCAGCGCCTCGGGTGGCGGAATCGTGGTGATCATCGGAGGCCAGTAATTCAGAAAAACATAATATATTGACACCGAAAGTATAAGTCAATACATTACCGAGTACTGATTTAAAGGAGGTTCGACATGTCCGAAGTCGCCTGCCACCCGCATGTCCATGGGGTCTACGACAAGATCACCGGTACCGTCACGCACATCGTTCACGCCGGGCGCGGCAGCGCCTGCGCGATCATCGATTCGGTGCTCGACTACGATCCCAAGTCCGGGCGGACCTCGCATCGCACGGCCGACGAGGTCATCGCCTTCGTGCGCGACTATGACTTGCGTGTCGAATGGATCCTCGAAACCCATGCCCACGCCGATCACCTGTCAGCCGCACCGTATCTGAAGCAGCAGATCGGCGGGCGTATCGCCATCGGCGAGAACATCCGCAGGGTGCAGAAGGTGTTTCGCGACATCTTCAACCTGGAGTCGCAGTTCCGTATGGACGGCTCGCAGTTCGACCAGTTGTTCGCTGATGACGAGGTATTTCGCATCGGTGAACTGGAGGCGCAGGTCATGTACGTGCCCGGCCATACGCCAGCCTGTGTGGCCTACCACATCGGTGACGCGGTGTTCGTCGGCGATACCCTGTTCATGCCCGACGTGGGTACGGCGCGCTGCGACTTTCCCGGCGGCGATGCGCACGCACTGTACCGCTCTGCGCGACGCATCCTGTCGCTGCCGCCCGAGACGCGGCTGTTCATGTGTCACGATTACCCGCCGTCCGGGCGCGGCCCGAGCTGGGAGTGCACGGTCGCCGACCAGCGCGAAGGGAATATCCACGTACGTGATGGCATTTCCGAGGAGGAATTCGTCGCGATGCGCACCAAGCGCGACGCGACGCTGGAGATGCCGGTGCTGATCCTGCCATCCGTGCAGGTCAACATCCGTGCCGGCAGTCTGCCGCCGGCCGAGGACAACGGCGTTTCCTACCTGAAGATTCCGCTCAACGCGCTCTGAGGGGATTCAGGGCAGCGGCGACAACCGCCCGATGATGCGGATGTCGTTGCCGATGCGGCGCACGTCGTGCAGGGTGGGGCGCAACGCCTGATCAAGCCCGGTCATCGCGGCGAGGTTGAAGATGCCTTGGGCGGCGTCGCCGACGAGCATCGGGGCCATGTAGAGCAGCAGTTCGTCGACGCAGCCTTCGCGCAGCAGCGAGCCGTTGAGCTTGAAGCCGGCCTCGGCGTGCACCTCGTTGATGCCGCGTGCGGCCAGCTCATGCAGCAGGGCAGGGAGGTCGACCTTGCCTGCGTCGTTGGGCAGCACCACGATTTCGGCGCCGAGCTGCTCCAGCATGGTGGCGCGCGCTTCGTCACGTGCGGCGCAGGCGATGAGCACGTTGCCGCCTTGCAGGATGCGCGCGGTGGGCGGGGTTTCGAGGCGCGCGTCGACGACTATGCGCAGCGGCTGGCGGCTGCAGGGCACGTCGCGCACGGTCAGTTGCGGGTCGTCGGCGCGCACCGTGCCGTAGCCGGTGAGCACCGCGCAGGCGCGCGCGCGCCAGCGGTGGCCGTCGCGTCGCGCGGCTGCTCCGGTGATCCACTGACTGACGCCGTTTTCCAGTGCGGTCTTGCCGTCGAGCGTGCTGGCGGCCTTGAGCCGCAGCCACGGTCGGCCGCGCGTCATGCGCGAGATGTAGCCGATGTTGAGTTCGCGCGCCTCGCCCTCCAGCAGCCCGCACTCCCAGCGGATATCGTGTTCCTCGAGCAGCGCGAAGCCGCGGCCGGATACCTTGGGGTTGGGGTCGCACATCGCCGCGACCACGCGCGCCACGCCGGCGCGTACCAGCGCCTCGGCGCAGGGCGGGGTGCGCCCGTAGTGGGCGCAGGGCTCGAGCGTGATGTAGACGGTCGCACCGCGTGCGGCCTCACCCGCGGCGGCCAGTGCGGCGGCCTCGGCGTGCGCACTGCCGGCGCACTCATGCCAGCCTTCGCCGACGATCCGGCCGTCGCGCACCACGACGCTGCCCACGCGCGGGTTGGGCGTGGTGGTCTCCAGCCCGCGCGCGGCCAGTTGCAGCGCGCGCGCCATCATCGCGTGGTCAATCGTGGAAAAGGTCATCTTCAGCAGGGGTGGCCGACTTGCCCTTGCCCGGCGGGCGGCCTCGGCGCGGTCGCGTCTTGACCTCGCGGATCAGCTCGGCGAAGGCGTCGACATCGGCGAAGTTGCGATACACGGATGCGAAGCGCACGTAGGCGACCTGGTCGAGGCTGCGCAACTCGTCCATGACCAGCTCGCCGAGTCTGGCACTGGCGATTTCGCGCTCGCCCAGCGACAGCAGACGGGCCTCGATCCGCTCGATGGCCGCCTCGATGGCTTCGAGCGCGACCGGGCGCTTGCGCAGCGCGAGCTTGAGGCTGTCGGCGAGCTTGTCGTGGTCGAACTCGGTGCGCGCGCCGTTGCGCTTGACGATGTGCGGCATCTTCAGATCGATGCGCTCGTAGGTCGTGAAGCGCTTGTCGCAGGCCACGCAGCGTCTGCGGCGGCGCACCACGTCGCCTTCGTCATTTTCGCGGGTGTCGGTGACCTGGGTATTGGGGTCACCGCAGAAAGGACACTTCATCCGCGCGCCGCCGTCTTGGGGAGATTACGCACCATACACCGGATGCTTCGCGCACAGCGTCGCGACCTTGTCGCGCACACGCGCGGCTACGGTTTCGTCGTTCGGCGCCTCGAGCACGTCGGCGATCAGGTGGGCGACCTCGCCGGCCTCGGCTTCACCGAAGCCACGCGTGGTCATCGCCGGCGAACCGATGCGCAGACCGGAAGTGACCATCGGGCGCTCCGGGTCGTTGGGAATGGCGTTCTTGTTGACGGTGATGTTGGCGCGACCGAGCGCGTCCTCGGCGTCGCGGCCGGTGATCTTCTTGGCGCGCAGGTCGATCAGGAAGACGTGGCTCTCGGTGCGCCCCGAAACGATGCGCAGCCCCCGCTCGGCGAGCACGCGCGCCATCGCCTGGGCGTTGGTCAGTACCTGCTGCTGGTAGGCCTTGAAGCCCGGCTCCAGCGCCTCCCTGAAGGCCACCGCCTTGGCGGCGATGACGTGCATCAGCGGGCCGCCCTGAATTCCCGGAAAGATTGCCGAATTGAGCGCGCGCTCGTGTTCCGACTTCATCAGGATGATGCCGCCGCGCGGGCCGCGCAGCGTCTTGTGCGTGGTCGAGGTGACCACGTCGGCGTGCGGCACCGGGTTGGGATACAGCCCGGCGGCGATAAGGCCGGCGTAGTGCGCCATGTCCACCCAGAAGATCGCGCCGACGTCCCTGGCGATCTTCGCGAAGCGCTCGAAGTCGATGCGCAGCGAATAGGCCGAGGCGCCGGCGATGAGGATGCGCGGCTTGTGCTTGTGGGCCGCGCGCTCGAGCGCGTCGTAGTCGATCTCCTCTTTGTCGTTGAGACCATAGGAGACCGCGTTGAACCATTTTCCCGACATGTTCAGCGCCATGCCGTGGGTCAGGTGGCCACCTTCGGCCAGGCTCATGCCGAGCACGGTGTCGCCGGGCTTGGCGAAGGCCATCAGCACGGCCTGGTTGGCCTGCGAGCCGGAGTTGGGCTGCACGTTGGCGGCCTCGGCGCCGAACAGGCGCTTGACGCGCTCGATGGCCAGGCGTTCGGCCTCGTCCACGTGCTCACAGCCACCGTAGTAGCGCTTGCCGGGATAGCCTTCGGCGTACTTGTTGGTCAGTTGCGAGCCTTGCGCCTCCATCACTGCGTGGGAGACGTAGTTCTCCGAGGCGATCAGTTCGATGTGGTCTTGCTGGCGTTGATTCTCGGCCTCGATCGAGGCCCACAGTTCGGGGTCGGTCCGGGCGATGGTGTCGTGCGCAGAAAACATGATCCGCAGTGCTCGCAAAGGGTTGATCCAGACTGCGAATTCTACCATGCGCGTCTGCCCGAAATCGGGCGCTGCAGCCGGTTCCGCCAGCGGAGTCTCAGAGATCGAGCGTGCGCATGTACGCGTTGTAGTGCGCCTCGGCGGTCGCGTGCCATTGCACCTGGTCGGCGAGGAAGCGCCGGTATTCGGCGTGGATGCGTCGCCACCGGGGGTTGCGTGCATCCAGATCGGCGTAGAGTTCCTGAGATGCGGTGAATGCCGCGTCGAGCACCTCGCGCGGAAACGGCGTGAGTCGCGCGCCTTCGCCGAGCAGGCGCTTCATCGCGGCCGGATTGCGCGCGTCGTAGCGCGCCTGCATCAGGACGTGGGCGTCACTCGCCGCGCGTTCGACGATGCTCTTGTATTCGGCGGGCAGCACGTTCCAGGCCTCGGTGCCGACGTACAGCGACAGTTGCCCGCTGCCTTCCCACCAGGCCGGATAGTGGTAGTGGGGTGCGACGCGGTGCAGGCCGAGCTTGAGGTCGTCGTAGGGGCCGATGAACTCGGTGGCGTCGATCGTGCCCTTTTCGAGTGCGGGATAGACGTCGGACAGTGGAATATTCTGCGTGAGCACGCCCAGGCGTTCGAACACCATGCCGCCGAAGCCGCCGATGCGCACGCGCAGGTCCTTGAGGTCGTCGAGCGAGTGCACCGGACGGCGGTACCAGCCGCCCATCTGCGTGCCCGAATTGCCCATCGGGAAATTGACTACGCCGTGCTCGGCGTAGAGTTCGCGCAGCAGCGTCAGCCCATTGCCGTCGAACATCCATGCCGTTTGCTGGCGCGAATTCATGCCGAAGGGGATCGCGCAGTCGAAGGAGAAGGCCTCGTCCTTGCCGAAGTAGTAGTAGGCCGCGGTGTGACCGCAATCGACCGTGCCGTTGCCCACGGCGTCGAGGACCGAGAATGGTGGCACCAGTTCGCCGGCGGCGTAGATCGAGATCGTGAAGCGCCCGCCGGTGGCTTCCGAGACGTTGCGGGCGAATCGCTCGGTGCTGCCGTGCAGGATGTCGAGCGACTTCGGGAAGCTCGACGCCAGCCGCCAGCGGACGGCGGGGCGTGCGCCGACCACGGCGGGTGCCGCGCCGGCGGCGACGATGCCGCCCAGGCCGGCGTGTTGCAGGAATCGGCGACGCGAACTCATCGCAAGTCGGTCACAGGCGCATTGCGCCCATGTACTGGTTGTAGCTCCCCTCGGCGATGGGTTCCCACTGGTACTGCTCGGCGAGGAAGCGTGCGTAGTCGCCGTAGATCTTGCGCCACTCGGGGTTTCGATCGTTGAGTTCGGCATAGACCTCGCGCGAGGCCTTGAAGGCCGCGTCCATCACGTCGCGCGGCATGCGCGAGAGCTTCGCACCTTCGGCGATGAGCTGCTTGAGCGCGGCAGGGTTGCGCGCGTCGTAGCGTGCCTGCATGTAGACGTGGGCGTCGCTCGCCGCCTGTTGCAGGATGGCCTTGTACTCCGGCGAGAGCGCGTTCCAGGCCTGGGTGCCGACGTAGAGCGTGAGCTGCGCGCCGCCTTCCCACCAGGCCGGGAAGTAGTAGTAGGGCGCGACGCGATACAGGCCCAGGCGCAGGTCGTCGTAGGGGCCGACGAATTCGGTGGCGTCGATCGTGCCCTTTTCCAGTGCCGAGTACACCTCGCCGCCGGGAATGTTCTGCGGCAGCACGCCGAGGCGCTCGAGCACGCGCCCGCCGAAGCCACCGATGCGCATGCGCAGGCCTTTCAGGTCGTCCGCCGACTTGATCGGGTTGCGATACCAGCCGCCCATCTGTGCGCCGGTGTTGCCCATCGGAAAGTTGACGATGTCGTACTTCGCGTAGAAGGCACGCAGCAGCTCCAGGCCGTTGCCGTCGAACATCCACGCGGTTTGCTGGCGCGAGTTCATGCCGAAGGGGATGGTGCAGTCGAAGGCGAAGGTCTCGTCCTTGCCGAAGTAGTAGTAGGCCGCGGTATGGCCACAATCGACGGTGCCGTTCTGGACCGCGTCGACGATGGAAAACGGCGGTACCAGCTCTC
This sequence comes from uncultured Azoarcus sp., assembly GCA_963975885.1. Classification (GTDB taxonomy): domain Bacteria; phylum Pseudomonadota; class Gammaproteobacteria; order Burkholderiales; family Rhodocyclaceae; genus Pseudazoarcus. The sequence goes on along the minus strand of CAXBIS010000002.1, from coordinate 53,977 downwards.
CGCCGGCGTAGACGCTGACCTGGAAGCGACCGCCGGTCGCGTCCGAGATGCTCTTGGCGAAGCGCTCGGCCGGTGCGTAGAGGTTGTCGAGCGACTTCGGGAAGCTCGATGCGAGCCGCCAGCGCAGCACTTCCTGCGGTCGGACGATGGCGGGTGCGGTGCCGGCGGCGAGGATGCCGGCGATGCCGGCGCCCTGCAGAAACTGTCGGCGCGATCTCATGGGTGGGGGTCTCCTCGTTGACTTGGGTCGCAGGCGCGGTGGCCGCCAAGGTTACCGCAGGCGCGCGTCATGCGGAATCGCCGTACTCAGCCGCGCGGCAGTTCGTCATTCGTGGTGTCCAGATGCCCGCGTTCGGCCCAGGACAGCAGCGCCCAGCTTCCGTCGCGGTGTTCGATCCAGTTCAGCGCGGCGTTGGCGACGACGAAATCGCGAGGGGCGTCGATCGCCTTGCCGGTCGCCATTCGATGAGCGGCGTCGAGCACGCCGCCGTGGGTGATCACGAGCACGCGGCCACCGGCATGTTCCATCGCGATGCGCGTGAGCGCTTCGCGCACGCGCGCGGCGAGGCCGGCCAGGCTCTCACCGCCGTCGGGCAGGGCATGGTCCGGATCGCGTGCGACAAGCCGCGCATAGTCTTGCGGGAAGCGCTGCTCGGCTTCCGAATAGGTCAGGCCCTGGAAGACCCCGTAATGGCGTTCGCGCAGGGCTGCATCAGTGCGCACCGCGAGCGCCAGGCCACGTGCGACCGGCTCGGCGGTGGTGGTCGCACGCGCGAGGTCGCTCGAGAACACCGCGTCGAAGGGCTGCGTGGCCAGCGTGGCGGCCAGCGCCTCGGCCTGGGCGCGACCGGTCTCGTTGAGTGGCAGGTCGAACTGACCCTGCATGCGCCGTTCGGCGTTCCAGGCGGTCTCGCCGTGGCGGACCAGACAAACGGTGGTGGTGGGCATCGGGTGTCCGGGCTGGCTGGAGAAGCGCATCTTCGCTCAATCCCATGCGCCCTTGCCACCCCAGGCACCGGAGCCGGGCTCGGGCGCCGGTGTGCCCGGTGCGTCGTCGGGCGCCGTTCCCCAGCTGTCGGATGTCGTACCCCAGCCTTCGCCTTCGGGGACGATGCGGATGCTGTCCAGATCCACGTCCACCTTGGCGTCCAGGTTGCCGGTGACCAGCCCGGGGAAGGCGATGAGCAGGCCCAGCAGCGTGATCTGGATCAGTACGAAGGCGATCGAGCCGCGGTAGATCTGCGAGGTCCTGATGCCTTCGATGCGCTGCTTCGTGACACGGTCGATGAAGGCCTGGGTCGGCGCGACGCTGCGCAGGTAGAACAGCGCGAAGCCGAAGGGCGGCGTCAGGAACGATGTCTGCAGGTTGATCGCGATCATGATGCCGAACCACACCAGGTCGATGCCGAGCTTGTCGGCGATGGGCGCGAGCAGCGGGATCAGGATGAAGGCGATCTCGAAGAAGTCGAGGAAGAAGCCGAGAAAGAAGATCACCAGATTCACGAAAATCAGGAATCCGACCTGACCGCCGGGGAGTTTGTCGAACAGGTGCTCGACCCATTCCTTGCCGTCGATCGCGGTGAAGGTAAAGCTGAACACCGTCGCGCCGATCAGGATGAACATCACGAACACCGACAGGCGGGTGGTCGATTCGAGCGCCTCGCGCAGGCGCAGCCAGCTCAGGCGACGGCGTGCCAGCGCCATCGCCAGCGCGCCGATCGCGCCCATCGCGCCGCCTTCGGTGGGCGTGGCCACGCCGATGAAGATGGTGCCGAGCACCAGGAAGATCAGCGCCAGCGGCGGGATCAGCACGAACACCACGCGTTCGGCCAGCGTCGACAGCAGCCCCAGCCGCAGCATGCGGTTGGCCAGCGCCATCGCGAGTGCGAGCAGGGTCGCGACCGACAGCGCGACGACCACGGTCTCGTCGGTCGGCGGCGTGCGCTCGCGCGAAAACAGCGCGCTGGCGATGTCGCCGTAGAAGTGGCCGAATGCGAACCCGACCGTCGCCAGCAACGTCATCAGAAGGGTCAGCGAGCGCATGCCCGAGGCGCCGTTCGGCTCGCGGTAGATGCGCGCCTCGGGCGGCAGCGCCGGCGCCTGCTTGGGCGCGAAGATCGACAAGGCGACGACGTAGACCGTGTACATGCCGATCAGCAGGAAGGCCGGCACGAAAGCGCCCTTGTACATGTCGCCGACGCTGCGACCGAGCTGGTCGGCGAGCACGATGAGCACGATCGACGGCGGCAGCGCCTGCGCCAGCGTGCCCGAGGCGGTGATCACGCCGGTGGCCAGGGGGCGCGAATAGCCGTAGCGCAGCATGATGGGCAGCGAGATCAGGCCCATCGAGATCACCGAGGCGGCGACCACGCCGGTGGTCGCGGCGAGCAGGGCGCCGACGAAGATCACGGCCAGCGCGAGTCCGCCACGCACCGGGCCGAACACCTGGCCGACCGTCTCCAGCAGGTCCTCGGCCATGCCCGAGCGCTCGAGAATCAGCCCCATCAGCGTGAAGAAGGGGATCGCCAGCAGCGTCTCGTTCTGAATGATGCCGAACACGCGCAGGGGCAGGGCCTGGAACATCGCGCCGGGCAACAGCCCCAGCTCGATGCCGATGAAGCCGAAGAACAGGCCGCAGGCGGCCAGCGAGAAGGCCACCGGAAAGCCCGACAGCAGGAACAGCACGACGACCCCGAACATGATCGGGGCGAGGTTGGCCGTGACGAACTCGATCACTTGCCCGCCTCGTCGGTCAGATTCTGCGGAATCGGCGCGACCTTGGCGGCCGCCTCATGCCGGCCCGCGGCCAGCGGGTCGGGAATCAGCCCCTTGAGGCACGCCACGCGCTTGATCAGTTCGGAAGCCGACTGCAGGGCGAGCAGCCCGAAGCCGGCCGGCAAAAGGGCGTAGACCGGCCAGCGGATCAGCCCGCCGGCGTTGGACGAGACCTCGCCGGAGGCGAAGGCGCGCAGCACGATGGGCAGCGAGAAATCGATCATGAACCAGCACAGCGGCAGCAGGAAGACGACGATGCCGACGATGTCGATGAGCATGCGCACGCGCATCGGGAAGCGTCCGGCGAGAACGTCGATACGCACGTGGCCATTGTTGAGGAAGGTCGCGGCGGCGCCGAGCATGAAGGCGGCGGCGAACAGATACCACTGGATCTCGAGCATGGCGTTCGAGCCGATGGCCAGCGTCTTGCGGGCGATGGCGTTGCCGGCGCTGATCAGCGCCGCGGCGAACAGCAGCCAGATCACCGCGCGGCCCACCAGCGTATTGGCGCGATCGATCAGCCCGGACAGTCTCAACAGGAATCCCATGCGGTTTTCCTTGCGTGCGTGAACGGTTTCGGAACGAACATGAAAAGGGCCGTCCGCGCCCCGGGAGCGGACGGCCCGCGGGCCGCAGTTTACCGCGTGCGGCCGGTGCGCACGGTCAGCCGTTCCGCTCCAGCTAGAGCGTGGCTTCAGCTACCGGCGACCTTCATGCGGTCGATCAGTACCGAGCCGCAGCGCTTGGCGCCGCGTGCGAGTGCGTCATCACCAACCGCGACGATGCCGCGGAACATGTCGCGCAGGTTGCCGGCGATCGTGACTTCCTCGACCGCGTGGCGGATTTCGCCGTCCTCGACCCAGTAACCGGCCGCACCGCGCGAGTAATCCCCGGTGACGTAATTGACGCCCTGACCGAGCAGTTCGGTCACTACCAGGCCACGGCCCATGCGGCGCAGCAGCGCGTCGAAGGATTCGTCGCCGCCGCGCATTACCAGATGGTGCGAGCCGCCGGCGTTGCCGGTGGTCTGCATCCCGAGCTTGCGTGCCGAATAGCTCGACAGGAAGTAGCCCTGCAGCACGCCGGCCGACACCACGTCGCGCTCGCGCGTAGCCACACCCTCGCCGTCGAACGGGCTCGCGCCGAACACCTTGGGTTCGAAGGGGCGTTCGGCAATCGACACCACGGGCGAGAACACCGGTTCGCCGAGCGAATCGAGCAGAAAACTGGAGCGACGGTAGAGTGCGCCGCCGGACACCGCATGCGTGAAGTTGCCCAGCAGCGTCACCGCCACCGGCGCCTCGAACAGCACCGGCACCTCGCAGGTATTGATCTTGCGCGCCCCGAGCCGGCGGATGGCCCGCTCACCGGCGCGCCGGCCGATGCTCTCGACGGAATCGAGATCGGTCGCTTCGCGCCGCGAGTCGTACCAGTGCTCGCGCTGCATCGCGTCGCCCTTGCCGGCGATGACCGAACACGACACGCTGTGGCGGGAACTCGGATAGCCGCCGACGAAGCCCAGGCTGTTGGCCAGCACGAAGTGCGCCTGCTGCGTCGACACACTCGCCCCCTCCGAATTGGAGATTTGCGGGCCGGCATCCCAGGCCGCCTGTTCGCAACGGTGGGCCAGCGCGATCGCGTCCTCCACCGTGAGCGACCACGGATAGTGCAGGTGCGGGTCTGCCCAGTCGCGTGCGATCAGCGCCTCGTCGGGCAGTCCGGCGGCCGGGTCGGGCGCAGTGAAGCGCGCGATCGACAGCGCGGCCTCGACCGTCGAGCGCAGGGCCGCATCCGAGAAGTCCGAGCTGCTCGCATGGCCGCGGCACTGGCCCAGATAGACGGTAATGCCGACGCCCTTGTCGCGGTTGTGCTCGAGCGTGTCGACTTCGCCCTTGCGCACGCTGGCGGTCAGCCCGAAGCCCTCCGATGCTTCTGCTTCGCAGGCGTCGGCGCCAAGTTCGCGGGCGAGCGCGACCAGCCGGGCGGCGATTTCGTGCAGTCGTTCGGAAGATTGGGAGAAACCATTGTGAGACATGGGGGAGAGCACCTCTTTTGAAACGCTATAATCTTAACCTTTTCCAGTCGAGCTGCCCCGTATGAGCGCTGCACCGCAAGATCACGACGCACGGCCCGACGAAGAAGTCTTTGACGGGCCCCCCAGCAAGAGCGCAAAAAAGCGCGAGATGCACGCGCTGCAGGCGATCGGAGAACAACTCGTGGCGCTCTCCTCGGACAAGCTCGCGCGGCTGGAGATGCCTGACGAGCTGCGTGCCGCGATCCTCGATGCACGCCGCTTCACGCGACACGAGGCACGCCGCCGGCAGATGCAGTTCATCGGCCGGCTGATGCGCGGCGTCGATCCTGCGCCGCTGCAGGCTGCACTCGATGCGTTCAACGGCGTGTCCAAGGAAGAAGTGGCGCGTCATCACCGGCTCGAGCGTCTGCGCGAGGATTTCCTCGCCGACGAGCAGGTGGCCGGGCGCATTGTCGGGCAATGGCCCGCAGCCGACCTGCAGCACCTGCGCTCGCTGCGTCGCAAGGCGCTTCGCGAGCGCGAGCAGGACAAGCCGCCGCGTGCCTACCGCGAACTGTTCCGCGTGCTGCGCGATCTCGACGACGTGCAGGCGGCCGACGACGAATCCACGGACACGGAGAATTCATGAGCGAACACATCACCATCGGGCTGGTCTCGATCAGCGACCGCGCCTCCGACGGCACCTACGAGGACCAGGGCATTCCGGCCCTGCGCGACTGGCTGGGTCGCGCGCTGACCTCGCCGTGGACGGCAGAGACGCGGCTGATCCCGGACGAGCGCCCGGTCATCGAGGCCACGCTCAAGGAACTGGCCGACAACGCGGACTGCTCGCTGATCCTGACCACTGGCGGCACCGGGCCGGCGCCGCGCGATGTCACCCCCGAGGCAACGCTGGCGGTCGCCGACAAGGAGATGCCCGGCTTCGGCGAGGAGATGCGCCGCATCAGCCTGAACTTCGTGCCCACCGCGATCCTGTCGCGCCAGGTCGCGGTGGTGCGCGGTACATCGCTGATCGTGAACCTGCCCGGCCAGCCGCGCGCCATCCGCGAGACGCTCGAAGGTTTGCGCGACGCGGACGGCAAGGTGGGGCATGTCGGCGTGTTCGCGGCCATTCCCTACTGCATCGACCTGATCGGCGGCCCCTATGTCGAGGCCGACGAATCGGTGATCAAGGTGTTCCGTCCCAAGCATGCGCTGCGCCCCAAGGGCTGATCGGGGCATGCCCGCGGTCCCGTCCGGCCGTGTTGCGCTGCGGCGGACGGGCTCGCCGCATGTGCGCTTTCGGGGTTAGAATCGGTCGCTTCCCGATCTTGTTTTGGTGCACAAAATGTCCGCGTCGCCCAGTCATCCCATCGACGACACCCGCATTCAGGAAATCAAGGAGCTGGTCCCGCCCGCGCACGTGCTGCGCGAGTTCCCGGCCACCGACACGGCTGCTCGTACGGCTTATGAGGCGCGCCAGGGAATCCACCGCATCATCCATGGTGCCGACGACCGATTGCTGGTGGTGGTCGGGCCGTGTTCCATCCACGATCCGGATGCCGCGCTCGAGTATGCGCGTCGCCTCAAGGCCGAAGCGGATCGCCTGTCGGACGATCTGCTCGTCGTCATGCGCGTGTATTTCGAGAAACCGCGCACCACGGTGGGCTGGAAGGGGCTGATCAACGACCCGTTCCTGGACAACAGCTTCCGCATCAACGACGGCCTGCGCATCGCACGCAAGTTGTTGTGGGAAATCAACGAGACGGGCCTGCCGGCCGGCACCGAGTTCCTCGACATGATCACGCCGCAATACGTCGCGGACCTGATCTCCTGGGGCGCGATCGGCGCGCGCACCACCGAGAGCCAGGTGCACCGCGAACTGGCCTCTGGCCTGTCATGCCCGGTGGGTTTCAAGAACGGTACGGACGGCAACGTGAAGATCGCCGTGGACGCGATCAAGGCTGCGCAGTCGCCGCACCATTTCCTGTCGGTGACCAAGGCCGGCCATTCGGCCATCGTGTCGACGCGCGGCAACGAGGACTGTCACGTCATCCTGCGCGGTGGTGCGAAGGCGCCCAACTACGACGCAGCCAGTGTGGACGCAGCCTGTCGTGATCTCGCCGCGGCCGGCGTGCCGGCCAAGGTCATGGTCGATTGCTCGCACGCCAACAGCCGCAAGCAGCACGCGCTTCAGATCGAGGTCGCGCGCGACGTCGCCGGTCAACTGTCTGCCGGCGAGGAGCGCATCATCGGCCTGATGATCGAGTCACACCTGCAGGAAGGGCGTCAGGACCTGGTGCCGGACAAGGCGCTGGAGTTCGGCCGCAGTATTACCGATGCGTGCATCGGCTGGGAAGACACGGTGCCGGTGCTCGACGCGCTCGCCGAAGGCGTGCGCAACCGCCGTATCCGCCGCGCCTCGGAGGAATGATCGGCGGTGCGCACGTCGATGAAAAAAGCCCGACCGCAAGGTCGGGCTTTTTTGTTTGCTGCAAGCGGGGCAGAGCCCCGCGGCGTGCTTACGGCTTCTGATCGTCGTTCAGTTCCAGTCCCTTTTCCATCCAGAACTTGGCCGCGCCGGCGTGTACCGGGGTGACGACGCCGAGCAGGGCGTTGTCGACGACCATCGTGGCGGCGGCCTTGGACACCGAGTGCATGTACTTCAGACCGTCGTCGGAGTAGATGCTCGACACGTACTTGTACATGTCCTCTTCCGAGACGTGGCGTCCGGCGGTCCACAGGGCCGAATCCGAGATCGAATGCACGTCATAGTCGACGCCCTGATAGGTGCCGGCCGGGATCGTGGTCTTGGAGTAGTACGGATGCTCTTTGGGCAGCGTACCCTTTTGGGCTGCGTCCCACACCTGCAGCAGACGGATGTCGTAGCTGGTTGCGGCCTGGATCACCGAAGCGTTCGGGAAACCGGCGAAGACCCACAGCGCTTCGATCTGCTTGTCGCCCAGCGCCGAGGCGCCCTGCGAATAGCCGATGAACGAGGGCTTGATCTTGTCCCACAGCCCGACGCTTTCGAAGAAGCGCTGTGCCGAGGCAGCCGCACCGGAACCGGCGGGACCCACCGCGACCTGCAGGCCTGCGAGCTCGGAAACTTCCTTGATGCCCGAGTCCTCGCGCACGATCAGGTGACCGGGTGCGCCGTACAGGTGAGCGACCACGTGCACGTTGCGATACTTGTTGGTGTCGTTGGTCAGGCGGCCGTTGCGACCCAGATACAGGTCACCCGAATAGGTGATGCCGAAGTCGGCGTCGCGCGAATTGACGCGACGCAGGTTCTCGACCGAACCGGCCGAGGCCATGTTCGAGACATCGACGCCATCGATGTTGCGCGACAGCAGGGTCGCGATGCCGTTGGAGAAGTACTGGAAGGTACCCCCGTCCGGACCGCCCGAGAAGCCGAGGCGCTGGGTCTGGGCGTCGGCGCTCGGCGATATGCTCAGGGTTGCGGCAGCCACGGCCGCGACAGCGAAGCTGCCGAATGTGGCCGGGAGTTTGAACAGTCGAGTCATCATAGTGAGGGTCTCCTCTTGGTTGGTGTTGCTGCGTGGTGGAACGTTATAGCCACGTCTGTCACGGGTTCGCCCGCTGTACCGGCAAGGCGTCGCGTTGCAGCCACCACACCAGGGCGACGAGCAGAGCGCCGGTCACATCGGTGACGAAGCCCGGCCAGTACAACAGGAGGGTCGCGGCGGCGAGCACGATCCATTCGTGGATGCGCGTGGTGCGACGCAAAAAGCCCATCGCCAGCGCGCCGAAGGCGATCGTGCCGAGCGTGGCCGAGACGTAAGCCGTGAAGATCTGGAAGGCGCTACCCTCGAGCAGGATCCCCGGCACGTAGGCGAACAGCACAGGCGTGACGTAGAGCATCTTCGCGAACTTGAATGACGTCCATCCGGTTTTCCACGGATCGGCCCCGGCAATTGCCGCGCCGGCATAGGCCGCCACGCACACCGGGGGCGTGATGTTCGAGTCCTGCGACAGCCAGTAGACGATCATGTGGGCGGCGATCGCGACTACGCCGTACTCGCCCAGCGCCGGCACGGCCAGCACCGCGATGATCAGGTAGGAGGCCGTGACCGGTACGCCCATGCCGAGCACCAGCGAGGCCAGCGCGATGAGCACGATCGCCAGCAGCAGGCTGTCGCCGGCGAGCTGGATGATCAGATCCGAAAACTTCAGACCCATGCCTGTGAGCGAGATCACGCCGACGATGATGCCGATGACACCCACCGTGGCGCCGATGATCAGCGTGTTGCGCGCGCCGATCTGAATCGCCTGCCAGATCTCCAGCGGTCCCATGCGCGTGTCCTTGCGGACCCAGCTGACGGCGATGCACGAGAGCGTCGCCCAGAACGCGGCGTTGCCGGGGGAACGGCCCATCATCATCAGCACGGTGATGATCACCAGCGGCAGTGCGAAGTACCAGCCGTGGCGCAGCACCTCCTTCCAGTGCGGCAGTTGCTCGCCCGGGATGCCGATCAGGCCGAGACGTTTGGCCTCGAAATGCACCATGCAGAACACGCCGAGGAAGTAGAGCAGCGCCGGTCCCAGCGCGTAGAGCATGATTTGCGTGTAGGGCAGGCCGGTGAGTTCGGCCATGATGAAACCACCCGCGCCCATGATGGGAGGCAGAAAGGCACCACCGATCGAGGCGGCCGGTTCGATTGCGCCGGCGACGTGCGGCTGGAAACCGGCGCGCTTCATCATCGGGATCGTGAACGCCCCCGAGGACACGGTGTTGGCGATCGCGCTGCCCGAAACCGAGCCGAACAGCGCCGAGGACATCACCGCGACCTTGGCCGGTCCGCCGGTCGAGCGGCCCGCCAGGGCCAGCGGCAGATCGATGAAGAACTTGCCGGCGCCGGATTTCTGCAGGAAGGCCCCGAAGAAGATGAACAGGATGACGTAGGTCGCGAGCACGCCCGCCATCACGCCGAATACACCGTTGGTGGTGATGAACAGCGAGATCGCCAGCCGGTCGAACGAAAAGCCGCGATGTGCGAACAGTTCGGGCAGGTAGGGACCGAACAGCGCGAAGCCGATGGCGCCGATGCCGACCAGCGTGATCGACCAGCCAAGAACTCGGCGACACACTTCGAGCGAGAGCAGCACGCCGACCACGCCGATCAGGCGATCGAGCTGGTGCTCGGCGCCGGCCCGGTAGTTGAGCGCCTCGAACTGGCTGATCCAGTAGACGATGGAAACGATGACGGCAATGGCCAGGATGATGTCGCTGGCTGTCGGCACCTGCGAATGACGTACGGCCAGCCAGCGGTCGACCGGCAGCAGCACCGCGATCAGCGGCAGGGCAATCACGAAGGGCACCCAAAGCAGGCCGAAGTCCTGCTCCCATGCCTGCGCAAAGCCGTCATAGAGCCAGGTTTCGCGGAAATAGGTGAGCTGGTCCCAGAACGCGAAGGGCGATTCGAACACCAGATAGCACGAAGCCAGCACCGCGAGCAGGCCGCCCGCGAACACCGACATCGCCGCCAGCGCCGTGCGACTGCCGGCGGGATAGAGCAGGAACACCAGGATGAAGGTAATCAGCACGTAGACGCCGAGGTGATACTCGGTCGGCAGTGCCTGGAAACCCGCGCCGTAGAAGTAGATCAGCACCAAGGCCGCGCTCAGAGCGGCAACCAGCCACTGCCATGGGCCGGTCGGCCGCCGTTCGGTCTTGGCTTCCTTCTCGAGAAGTTCCTTGACCTTATCGCGCTGCTCTTCGTCGAGCGATTCGAGCGACTTGTCGTCGTCCGCCATGAAGTCTCCACCGATGCGTTTTGCCCGCGTTGTGGTACACGGGCGCTTGATGCCGGGAGAATAGGGCCGGTGGCCGCGCAGCGGCTATTGTGGATTGTGCGGACTGGGCGCGAAGCGGATCAGGCGTTGCGTCCCTTCTGCCAGAGCACGTCACCACATCCGGCGTGGCGGTTGAGCGCACGGCCGAGCACGAACAGCAGATCCGAGAGCCGATTGAGGTAGCGGCGCGGCGCGCTGTTGACCTCCTCGATCTCGGCCAGTGCGACGAGTACGCGTTCGGAGCGCCGGCACACGGTACGCGCCTGGTGCGCGAGTGCCGCGGAGCGGCTGCCGCCTGGCAGGATGAAGTCCTTGAGCGGTTCAAGATCCTCGTTGATGCGGTCCAGCTCACGTTCGAGGCGCTCGACGTGGCCCTCGGTGATCAGCGCCATGCCGGGAATGCACAGTTCGCCACCCAGGTCGAACAGGTCGTGCTGCACACCGGTCAGCAAGTCGTCGACGTCTTCCGGCAGGGGTTCGCAAAGCAGCAGGCCGATGGCTGCGTTGAGTTCGTCGACCTCGCCCATCGCATGCACGCGCAGACTGTTCTTCGAGACGCGGCCGCCGTCACCCAGGCCGGTGGTGCCGGCGTCACCGGTGCGCGTGTAGATCTTGCTCAGGCGATTGCCCATCAGATTCTCCGAAAGTGTCGGTGGGTGTTTGGTGCGAGGCGGCATGAAAGCGTTTGATTATAGGTCGTCACCGCGGGCTTCCGTATCCCAGCTCAGTTCGAATACCGTGCCCAGCGGTGAGCCGTCGAGCGCGCGAAAGCGCCAGCCCAGGCGTTCGCAGATCAGGCGCACGATGAACAGGCCCAGGCCGTCCTCGGGCAGCTGGCGCGACGATGAAGGTTCGGAGAGTCGGTCGCGTACGTGTTCGGGCAGCCCGTTACCGGCATCGGCGACCGTCAACCGGGTGGCGTCGATATCGATGCGCACTTCGCCACGCGTATGGCGCACTGCGTTCTGTACCAGGTTGCGCAGGAGCATTCGCACCAGTGCAGGATCGACACGCACTGCGGTCGCCGCATCGGTGGCGTTGCACACGATGCGACCCGCTGCACCGGGTACGTCGGCCTCAATCTCCGCAATCACGTCGTCGAGGCAGGAGGCCAAATCCGAGGTCTCCGACGCGGGGGTGTCGGAGCGGCGTGCCAGCGCCAGCAGGGCGGTGACGTCGCTCTGCATCTCGTCGGCCGCGAGCCGGATACGTTCGAGCGTGCGTCGGTCGGCCTCGCCCGCGGAGCCGCGCCGCTCGATCACGTCGAGTGCGCCGGCGATCACCGCCAGGGGCGTGCGCAGTTCGTGGCTGGCCAGGCTGACCAGCGACTTTTCACGCCTCACGTAGGCGTCGAGCGCATCGAGCATGTGGTTGAGCGTGGCAGCGATTTCGGCCAGTTCGCGTTCGGCGTAGCGACCGTGGATGCGATCGATCGTTGTGCCCGGTTCGATGCGGCGGATCTCGTGCGTCAGCTCGCGCAGCGGACGCAGTACGCGCGCCGTGCCGTGGCGCGCCAGCAGCAGGCCGAGCACCAGCATGCCGCTGCACAGCAGCGCAATCGCCCACTGCATGAAGTCCTCGCGATCCTCAAGCAGGCTGATGTCCTGCGCGATGTACAGCGCGCCGGGCGGATCCGTCGTGCGTTCGACCGAGATCAAGTAGCTCTTGTCGCCATCGGCAACTTCGGCCGAGAACGGCACCGGGCGATCGGACAGCAGCGCGGGCAGTTCGGCCCTGTCGCCGTCGGGAATATAGATCGCCGTGAGCAGCGCCGAATTCCACCTGCGCACCTCGGCGGCGTCGATGCGCCGTTCGAGAAAGGCGCGTTCCTCGGCAAGTTCGAGACTCAGGATGGTGTCTTCCATGTCCTCGTAGATGTACTCGACCGCAATCAGCGTGACCAGCACGTTGATCGCCGCGATCGCGAAGATGGTCAGAAAGATGCGTCGCGCGAGAGAACTCTTCGCTTGCTTCATTGCGCGTCGGTGGGCTCGACCAGCCGGTAGCCGCGACCGTGTACGGTGTCGACCAGCGCAACGCCGAAGGCCGAATCCAGCGTTCGGCGCAGCACGTAGATGTGTGTGCGCAAGGTGTGCGGGTCACCGTCGTCCGTGCCCCAGATGGCGGTCGACAGCGCCTCGTGCGTGACGATGCGCGGATGTTCGCGCACCAGGCGCTCGAAGATGCGCGCCGCGGTGCCGCCGAGCATGACCTCGCCGCGCCCGGCCACGCGTGCGATCAGCGTATCCGGGTCGAAGCTCACGCGGCCCGCGTGCAACACGCCGTCGCGCCCGCCGGTGTCACGGCGCGCGAGCGCATCGATGCGCAACTGCAGTTCGCGCAGCGCGAATGGCTTGACCAGGTAGTCGTCGCCGCCGATGCCGAAGCCTTCCTCCTTGTCGTTGAGTTGTCCGCGCGCAGTCATGAAGATGACCGGCACCTTGCTGCGCAGGTCCTCGCGGATGCGGCGGCAGATCTCGAATCCGGATACGGCGGGCAGCATCACGTCGAGGACGACGACGTCGTACGCCTGGGTGGCGAGCAGGTGCAGTGCGCTCAGGCCGTCGGCGGCGAAATCCAGCACGTAGTCGGCCGGATCGAAGAACTCCTCGAGGTTTGCCGCCAGTGCGGACTGGTCTTCGACGATGAGCACGCGGGTGGGCATGGGGACGGTTCTCGGGTACGTTGGCGCAAGCCTAGCGCAGTGCGTCTCAAGATGGTGTCAATGCCGTGTCTCGGGACTTGCGCAAAAGTCCTGGAAGTCGTGCTCATGCTAGACTTGTGCGCTTTCCAGCAAACTTTCGAACAGCACGTTCGCCAGGCCAGATCACGCCATGAAAAGCGCCGAAATCCGCCAGAAATTCCTCGACTTCTTCGCCTCCAAGGGGCATCAGGTGGTCGCCTCGAGTTCGCTCGTGCCCCATGATGACCCGACCCTGCTGTTTACCAACGCGGGGATGAACCAGTTCAAGGACGTCTTCCTCGGTTTCGACAAGCGTCCCTACACGCGCGCGGCGACCTCGCAGAAGTGCGTACGCGCCGGCGGCAAGCACAACGACCTGGAAAACGTCGGCTATACCGCGCGCCACCACACCTTCTTCGAGATGCTGGGCAACTTCAGTTTCGGCGACTACTTCAAGCGCGACGCCATCCTGTATGCGTGGGAACTGCTCACCGAAGTGTTCGGGCTGCCCAAGGACAAGTTGTGGATCACCGTGTATGCCGAGGACGACGAGGCCTTCGAACTCTGGACGAAGGAGGTTGGCGTGCCGCCCGAGCGCGTCATCCGCATCGGCGACAACAAGGGTGCGCGCTACGCCTCGGACAATTTCTGGATGATGGGGGACACCGGCCCCTGCGGGCCGTGCACCGAGATCTTCTTCGACCACGGCGAGGGCATCTGGGGCGGGCCGCCGGGTTCGCCCGAGGAAGACGGCGACCGCTACATCGAGATCTGGAACAACGTCTTCATGCAGTACAACCGCGACGAGGCCGGCACGATGCATCCGCTGCCCCGGCCGTCGGTGGATACCGGCATGGGTCTGGAGCGCATCTCGGCGGTACTGCAGGGCGTGCATGCCAACTACGAGATCGACCTGTTCCGTACGCTTATCGCAGCGGCCGCGCGCGAGACTTCCGCGGCGGACATGGATTCGCCCTCGCTCAAGGTGCTGGCCGACCACATTCGCGCCTGTTCCTTCCTGATCGCCGATGGCGTGATTCCGGGCAACGAGGGGCGCGGCTATGTGTTGCGTCGCATCATCCGTCGCGCCATCCGCCACGGCTGGAAGCTCGGCGCACGCGGTCCGTTCTTCCACCGCATGGTGGCCGATCTGGTGGCCGAGATGGGTCAGGCCTATCCGGAGCTGGTTGCCGAGCAGAAGCGCATCACGGCCGTATTGCGTCAGGAAGAAGAGCGCTTCTTCGCCACCATCGAGAACGGCATGGCCATCGTCGAAGCCGAACTCGAGTCCATCGTCAGGGCCGGTGGCAAGACCTTCGACGGCGAGACGGCCTTCAAACTGCACGACACCTACGGTTTTCCGCTGGATCTGACCGCCGACATTTGCCGCGAGCGCGACGTTGCCGTCGACGCCGAGGCCTTCGACGCCGCGATGGCGCGTCAGAAGACGCAGGCGCGTGCCGCCGGCAAGTTCCGCATGGCCGCGACACTGGAGTATTCCGGACCGCAGACGCATTTCCATGGCTACGACAGTCTGGAAGAGCAGGGCAAGGTGCTGGCCTTGTATCGTGACGGAAGCGAAGTCGAGGTACTCAACGAGGGCGAGTTCGGTGTCATCGTGCTCGACGAGACCCCGTTCTATGCCGAATCCGGTGGCCAGGTCGGCGATCGCGGCGAACTGCGTGGCGGCTCGGGCATCTTTGCGGTCGAAGACACGCAGAAGATCCAGGCTGCCGTGTTTGGCCACCACGGCATCGTCACCACCGGGAGCATCGTCAAGGGGCAGGCGGTAAGCGCCCGCGTCGATACGCGGGCGCGGGCGGCCACCGCGCGCAACCACTCGGTCACCCACATCATGCACAAGGCGCTGCGCGAGGTCCTTGGTCCCCACGTACAGCAGAAGGGCTCGCTGGTCGATCCGGACAAGACGCGGTTCGACTTTACGCACAACACGGCCATGAGCACCGAGGAGATCCGCGAGGTCGAGGAAATCGTCAATCGCGAGGTGCTTGCCAACACCGCCACGCAGGCCGAGATCATGGCACTGGAAGCAGCGCAGAAATCCGGCGCGGTGATGCTCTTCGGCGAGAAGTATGCCGACGAGGTGCGCGTGCTCTCCATCGGCACCTCGAAGGAATTGTGCGGCGGCACGCATGTGGCACGCACCGGTGACATCGGCCTGTTCAAGATCGTGTCCGAAGGCGGCGTGGCCGCCGGTATCCGCCGCGTCGAGGCGATCACCGGAGACAACGCGCTGCGCTACCTGCAGGAGCAGGAGCGCCGCGTGCACGGACTGTCGGCAGCGATGAAGGTGCAGCCGGATGAAGTCGTGGAGCGCGTGGCGGGCATCATGGAAAACGTGCGTGCGCTGGAGAAGGAAATCGCGCGGCTCAAGTCCAAGCTCGCCTCCAGTCAGGGCGATGATCTGGCCGGACAGGCGGTCGACATCAAGGGCGTCAAGGTGCTTGCCGCGACCCTCGAGGGCGCGGACGTGCCGACGCTGCGCGAGGCCATGGACAAGCTCAAGGACAAGCTGGGTTCGGCCGCGATCGTTCTGGGCTCGGCCGGAGAGGGCAAGGTCAGCCTGATCGCGGGCGTCACGTCCGACCTGACCGCGAGACTCAAAGCCGGCGAACTGGTGAACATGGTCGCGCAACAGGTCGGCGGGAAGGGGGGCGGGCGTCCCGACATGGCCCAGGCTGGCGGCAGCGAGCCGCAGAAATTGCCGGCGGCGCTGGCCTCGGTCGCGGGTTGGGTCGAGACCAGGCTCTGATCTGACGCGGGCTGCTCAGTCCGCCTCGTCCTCGAGGCGATTGCTCCAGGCCAGCGCCTCGGTCTGGGCGCGGTTGAACGTGTCCAGTTCGACTCCGAGCGTGTTCAGCAGGCGTTTGACCGCCGGCAGGTCATCGGCCTCGGCCGCCTCGGCCAGATCGAGCATGGCACCGAGGCGGCCGGCGCGCAGGCACAGCGCATCACCGACTTCGTCGGGCAGGTTCAACGGAGCGATGATCTCGTCCATCGGAATGCCGAAGGCCACCGGCATCATCGACATCACGCCGGTCATGAAGCCCTGGTCCGCGAGTGGGGCATCCTGCGGTACGAGTTCGGTGGCCAGCAGTTCGAGCAGTCGACCGCGCGCGGCGGCCGTGGCGAGCAGCGGGTTGCCGCCGCCTTCCTCTCCGCTGGACGCGAAGATCAGCAGTTGCAGCCAGCGCATGAGCTGGCGCCGGCCGAGCATGGTGATGGCGTGGCGCAGAGAGGTGATGGTGGTCGCGATGCCGGTGCTGGCCGAATTGATCATGCGCAGCATCTTCAGTACCAGGCCCGGTTCGCGCTTGAGTTCGTTCTCGATCTCGGGCGTATCGGCGTCGCCGATGGCAAGACTCAGCAGCCTTACCAGCGAAAGCTTGCCGTAATCGACGCGACGCCCGGCGATGACCGACGGGCGCGCGAAGTAATAGCCCTGGAACAGCGTGAAGCCGAGTTCACGGCACACTTCCATGCGCTCGCGCGTTTCGACCTTCTCGGCGAGCAACTGCTTGCCGAGAGGACGCAGTTCATCGGCGATGCGTGCGATTTCGGCGTCGGTGAGCGGCGCGATGTCCACCTTGACGATGTCGGCCAGTTCGACCAGCGGGCCGTAGCTGGGGCGGATCTGCGTGACGTCGTCCAGTGCGAGCGTATAGCCGGCAGTGCGCAATTCACGGCAGCGCGCGACGACTTCCGCGGTGGCCGGGACGGTTTCGAGGATCTCGAGCACCACGGCATGCGGGGGCAGCAGTTCGAGCGTGTCGCTGAACAGGAATGCCTCGTCGACGTTGATGAAGCCGCGCCGGTCGCCGAGTGCGGTCTCGACGCCGAGTTCGTTGAAGGTGTTGACGATGACGGTGGCCGTCATCTGCACGTTGTCGCCGGCTTCGGCGAAACCCATGTGGCCGCTGCGGAAAAGCAGTTCGTAGGCGAACAATCTCTGACGCAGATCGAGGATGGGCTGGCGTCCGAGAAATACGTCGGAGGAGTTATTCACGCGGTTTCCATCAGATGGGCAGCTCGATGCCTGGCCAGACGTCCTGCAAGGCACTGCGGAATGTCGATTGTATCCGCGCCAGCGCAGCATCGTCGTCGGCCTCGAAGCGCAATACGACCACCGGTGTGGTATTTGACGCACGCGCGAGTCCAAAACCGTCGGCGTACTCGACGCGCACGCCGTCGAGTCGCACGATACGCTCGGCGCCCTTGAATGCGGCGTGCTCGCGCAGGCGCTCGACCAGGGTAAAGGGCTCGCCCTCGTTCATGGCGATGTTGAGTTCCGGGGTGCTGACCGCCTCGGGCAGCGCTTGCAGCACCGCGCCCGCATCCGCGTGGCGCGAGACGATTTCGAGCAGGCGTGCGGCGGCATAGAGGCCGTCGTCGAAGCCGTACCAGCGTTCCTTGAAGAACACGTGGCCGCTCATCTCGCCGGCCAGTGCCGCGCCGCTCTCGGCGAGCTTGCCCTTGATCAACGCATGGCCGGTCTTCCACATGGTTGGCTTGCCGCCATGCTCGCGGATCCACGGGTCGAGCAGGCGCGTGCATTTGACGTCGTAGATGATCTCGGCGCCGGGAACGCGTTCGAGCACGTCGGCGGCGAAGAGCATGAGCTGGCGATCCGGGTAGATGATGTGTCCGCCGCGCGTGACCACGCCCAGGCGGTCGCCGTCGCCGTCGAAGGCCAGGCCGAGCTCGGCGCCCGAATCGCGCAGTGCGACGATCACGTCTTGCAGGTTCTCCGGTTTCGACGGGTCGGGATGGTGGTTGGGGAACGTGCCGTCAACCTCGCAGAACAACTCGACGAGCTCGCAGCCGAGCGCGCGCAGCAGTCGTGGCGCGACGCGACCCGCGATGCCGTTGCCGCAATCGACGACGATCTTCATCGGCCGCGCGAGTTTGACGTCGGAGACGACTCGTTCGACATAGGCGTCGACGACGTCGGCCCGCGTCAGTTGCCCGGCGCCGTGCGCGAGATCCCCTTCGGCGATGCGGCGGCGCAGGTCGCGAATCTGTTCACCGTGCAGCGTCTCCCCGCCGAGCACCAGCTTGAGCCCGTTGTAGTCGGGCGGATTGTGACTGCCGGTGACACTGACGCAAGAGGCGGTGCCCAGGTGGTGGGCTGCGAAGTAGATCACCGGCGTGGGTACGGCGCCGATATCGATCACGTCGATGCCGGCTGCACGAATGCCGTCGGCCAGGGCTCCGGCCAACTCCGGGCCCGACAGGCGTCCGTCGCGCCCCACGGCGATCGCACGCTGACCTCGCGCCAGCGCTTCGGAACCCAGTGCGTGGCCGATTGCGCGAACGCTCAGGGGCGTGAGCGTGCGCCCGACGACACCGCGGATGTCGTAGGCCTTGAAGATCTCGGGGGCGGGAACGGGATACGGGTTCTGTGTCATGAGTGGGTGATGTCGTGGCAGATCGGGGATTATTGCAGATGCGTGCGGACGAAGAACTCCAGTACGGTTTCCGGGAGCCAGTCCAGATGGCCTGGCCAGCGCCCCGAGACGAAACCGACATGACCGCCGGTGGCGAGGTGGTGATGGTGCACGGCCGACGAGCGTTCGCTCTCCGACGGCAGCGCAGGCGCTGGCACGAAGGGGTCGTTGACGGCGGTCAGCAACAATGTGGAAACCGCGATGCGCGCCAGCCAAGGACGGCTCGAGGCTTGTGTCCAGTAGTCGTCGGCGTCGCGAAAGCCATGGACAGGCGCGGTATAGACGTCGTCGAAGTCGCGCAGTGTCGCCGCGCGCAGCATGCGCTCGCGGTCGAACAGACCGGGCTCGAGTGCGAGCTTGGCCAGCGCCTTGGGTCTGAGGGTGGCGAGGAAATGACGGGTGTAGATGCGATTGAATCCGCGCGCGAGCGCGTCGCCCGACACCGTGAGGTCGAGTGGCGGGCAGACTGCGGCGGCCGCGCTCAGCCGGTCGTGAGCGCTGTCGGCGCGTTCGCCCAGCCATTTGAGCAGTGCATTGCCCCCCAGCGATACGCCGACCGCGAACAGCGGAGCGCTTCCTGCATCACGTCGAAAGCGCGCGAGCATCCAGTCGATCTCGTCGCTGTCACCCGAGTGATAGGCGCGTGTCAGACGGTTGGCCTCGCCCGAACAACCGCGAAAATGCGCCACGACCGCGCGCCAGCCGCGAGCCGCGGCAGCGAGCAGCAGGCTGCGTGCGTAGTGCGAACGGCTCGATCCTTCGAGGCCGTGAAACAGCACCAGCAACGGAGCGTCGTCCGGCGCGTCGGCAAGCCAGTCGAAATCCACGAAGTCGCCGTCGGGGGTGTCGACTCGCTCGCGTCTGAGCGGGGGCAGGGCGCTCTTGCGCGTGAGCGGCCAGATCGTCTGCAGATGCCCCCCGGGGAGCCACCAGGGTGCGGTGTAGCGCGTGCTCATCGAGCCTGCGCGGCCAAACCCATCAGACGTGGGTCAGCCACTCGGCGTATTCGGGTGCGCGGCCGACGACGATGTCGAAGTAGCGCGACTGGATCTTCTCGGTAATGGGGCCACGCGAGCCGCTGCCGATGATGCGATCGTCGAGTTCGCGGATCGGCGTGACCTCTGCCGCGGTTCCGGTGAAGAAGGCCTCGTCGGCGATGTAGAGATCATCACGCGTCAGGCGACGGGACTCGACCTCATAACCGAACTCGCGCGCGATGCGAATCACCGAATCGCGCGTGATGCCGGTCAGCGCCGAGGCGATCTCGGGTTCGAAGATGCGACCGTCCTTGATCACGAACAGGTTCTCGCCCGCGCCTTCGGCGACGAAACCCTGGGTGTCGAGCAGCAGCGCCTCGTCGTAGCCGTGAGCGGTGACTTCGAGGTTGGCGAGGATGGAGTTGGCGTAGGTGCTGGAGACCTTGGCGCGGGCCATCGTCACGTTGACGTGCTGGCGTGAGTAGGACGAGGTCTTCACGCGAATGCCGTGCTGGATGCCCTCGTCGCCGAGATAGGCACCCCAGGGCCAGGCGGCGATGGACACATGCACGGTCGCGCCGCGCGTCGAGATGCCCATCTTCTCCGAACCGTAGAAGGCGATCGGGCGCAGATAGCATGATTCGAGCTTGTTGGCGCGAACCACCTCGCACTGTGCGGCCATCAGCTCGTCGAGCGAGTAGGGGATGGGCATCTGGTAGATCTTGGCCGAGTTGAGCAGACGCTGGGTATGCTCGGGCAGGCGAAAGATCGCCGGGCCGTCGTCCGTCTTGTACGCGCGCACGCCTTCGAACACCGCGAGGCCGTAATGCAGTGAGTGCGTCAGGACGTGGGTGGTCGCATCCCGCCACGGGACGAGTTTTCCGTCGTACCAGATGAAACCGTCACGGTCGGCCATGGACATCTTCGAATTCTCCAGCGAGTGCGCCGGCGAGACCGGCGGAAAAACGCCGATTCTAGCGCAAACAGGCCCACCGTTACCGGTTGCAGGTGCATGAAAAAAGCCGGCTCGAGGCCGGCTTCGATTTCATCCGTTCCGCGTGCGGCTTACCAGAGCTTCTCGAGCGCGCGCAGGACGTCACGACGCGAGAGCTGGCCGACCAGGCGACCATTCTCTACGACCGGATAGCAGCGGATGGCGCTGCCGACGAACATCTCGGCCGCCTCCATCAGCGAGGAATCCGGTTCCAGCGTGATCACGTTGGGCGACATCAGCTCGCTCACGCGACCGCCGCGCTCCTCGTGGTACGAGGCGTTGAGCGAGGTCTTGATACAGTCTTTTTCCGACAGGAAGCCGACCACGCGACCCATGTTGTCGATGACCGGCGCACCGGTCATCTCGTGCTTGAGCAGCAGGTGGATCGCGTCGAGGATTTCCGTGTCCGGCTTGAAAGCCAGTGGATCCCCGGACATGTAGTCCTTGACGAGCAGCGACTTGAGCATGGCTCTCCCTTTCGCGTTTTTTCTAGTGTTGATGTTCGGTCTGCGCGCGAGCCTCGCGCTTGGGACAGGGCTTGTCGCAGCCGGCAACGCAGTCGACGTTGAACTTTCCGAGGCCACCACAGCTTCCCGCGATCGGCTTGCGGCCGGCGAGCACGCCGACAGCCATGGCAAGTACGGCGATTCCCATGATCAGGAAAGTCACGATGTAGATGGTCATTTGGCCTCCAAAGGGGTGGGGCGTCGGCCCGGTACGAGACCGGGCCGGGAGAACGTCAGCCGCCGAAGTCGTCCAGCAGGATGTTCTCGCGCTCCACGCCGAGGTCGAGCAGCATCTGGATGACCGCCGCGTTCATCATCGGGGGTCCACACATGTAGTACTCGCAGTCTTCCGGTGCCGGATGGTCCTTGAGGAAGTTTTCGTACAGGACATTGTGGATGAAGCCGGTGTAGCCCTTCCACTCATCTTCCGGCAGCGCGTCCGACAGTGCGACATGCCATTGGAAGTTTTCGTTCTCGGCGGCCAGCTTGTCGAAATCCTCAACGTAGAACATCTCGCGTTTGGAGCGTGCACCGTACCAGAAACTGATCTTGCGTTTGGTCTTGAGGCGGTCGAGCTGATCGAAGATGTGCGAACGCATCGGCGCCATGCCCGCACCACCGCCGATGAACACCATCTCGGCGTCGGTCTCGCGTGCGAAGAACTCGCCGAACGGGCCGGAGATCGTGACCTTGTCGCCTTCCTTGAGGCTGAAGATATACGACGACATCTTGCCCGGCGGCACGCCCTCGGCCCGCGGCGGCGGGGTGGCGATGCGCACATTGAGCATGATGATGCCTTTCTCATCGGGGTAGTTCGCCATCGAGTAGGCACGGGTGACTTCCTCGTCGACCTTGGACTTGTACTGCCACACGTTGTAGCGGTCCCAGTCGTCGCGGAAGCGCTCTTCGATGATGAAGTCCTTGAAGTCGACCTTGTGCGGCGGCGCCTCGATCTGGATATAGCCACCGGCGCGGAAGTCGACGCTCTCGCCTTCGGGCAGTTCGAGAATCAGTTCCTTGATGAAGGTCGCGACGTTGTGGTTGGAGCGCACCGTGCACTCCCACTTCTTGACGCCGAAGACTTCTTCGGGAACCTCGATCTTCATGTCCTGCTTGACCGCGACCTGGCAGGACAGACGCTCGCCTTCACGGGCCTGACGCTTGTTGATGTGGCCGGTTTCGGTCGGGAGGATGGCGCCGCCGCCCTCGAAGACCTTGACCTTGCATTGGGCGCAGGTACCGCCCCCGCCGCAGGCCGAGCCGACGAACAACTGGGCGTTGGCCAGCGCGCCGAGCAGCTTGCCGCCGACCGGTACTTCGATCGTCTTCTCGTTGTTGATGTTGATCTTCACGTTGCCCGTCGCGACCAGCTTCGAGCGCGCCGCGAGAATCACGTACACCAGAATGATGACGATCGCGACGAAAAAGAAGACACCGAGAATGATTTCAATCATGTGCGTTTACCTCGTCGCGTCAGAGCTGGATGCCGGAGAAGGCCATGAAGCCCAGGGACATCAAGCCGGTTGCGATGAACGTGATGCCGAGACCCTGCAGTCCGGCCGGGATGTCGGAGTACTTGAGCTTCTCCCGGATGCCCGCCAGCGCAGTGATCGCCAGTGCCCAGCCGACGCCGGAGCCGACGCCGTAGGTCACGCTTTCGGCGAAGTTGTAGTCACGTTCGACCATGAACAGCGTGCCACCGAGAATGGCGCAGTTCACCGTGATCAACGGCATGTACACCCCGAGCGCGTTGTAGAGCGTCGGAACGTACTTGTCGAGGAACATCTCGAGAATCTGCACCAGGGCCGCAATGACGCCGATATAGACGATCAGGCCAAGGAAGTTGAGATTGACGTCCGGCAGTCCCGCCCAGGCCAGCGCGCCGTCGCGCAGCAGCCAGTAGTAGATCAGGTGGTTGACCGGAACGGTCAGGGCCTGCACCACGACCACCGCAATGCCCAGCCCGAAGGCTGCGCCGATCTGCTTCGAGATGGCGAGAAAGGTGCACATCCCGAGGAAGAACGCCAGTGCCAGGTTCTCAACGAAAACCGCGCTGATGAAGAGATTGAACAAAGCTTCCATTACGACACCTCGGGGCGATGAGTCTGGATCTGGAAGTCAGGCTTCTCGACCTGCTCGGGCTTCCAGCTGCGCACGGCCCAGATGATCAGGCCGATCAGGAAGAATGCGCTCGGAGGCAGCAGCATCATGCCGTTGGGCACGTACCAGCCACCGTCCTTGGCCAGTGACAGGATCTGCACGCCGAACAGCGAGCCCGAACCGAACAGTTCGCGTACGAAGCCGACGATGAGCAGGATGGCGCTGTAACCGAGACCGTTGCCCAGGCCGTCCCAGAAACTGGGCAGCGGCGGGTTCTTCAGTGCGAAGGCTTCGGCACGACCGAGCACGATGCAGTTCGTGATGATCAGGCCGACGAACACCGACAGTTCCTTGGACAGTCCGAAGGCGAACGCCTTCAGAAGCTGGTCGACAAGGATCACCAGCGAGGCAACGATGGTCATCTCGATGATGATGCGGATGCTGCTCGGGATGTGATTGCGGATCATCGAGATCAGCACGTTCGAGCAGCACAGCACGGCCGTGAGCGCGATGCACATCGTGAAGGCGGTTGACATCTTGGTCGTGACGGCCAGCGCCGAACAGATGCCCAACACCTGCAGGATGATCGGGTTGTTGTCCGCGACCGGGGCGGAGACGAGCTTTTTGGTTGCGTTCGCCATGGCTTACCCCCTCTCGTTTTTCAGGCGCTCGATGAACGGGCCGTAGCCGTCCTCGCCGAGCCAGAAGTTGATCAGATTCTCTACGCCGCGCGAGGTCAGCGTGGCGCCGGCCAGGCCGTCGATCTTGTGCTCGGCGTTCGGCGTCGAAGCGTCGACCGAGCCCTTGACCAGTTGGATCACCGGGTTGCCTTGATCGTCGTAGATCATCTTGCCATCCCAGATCGCGCGCCAATTCGGGTTGTCGACCTCGCCACCCAGACCCGGGGTCTCGGCATGCTGGTAGAACTTCAGCCCGCTCACGGTGTTGAGGTCGCCGTCGAGGGCAAGGAAGCCGTAGAGGGTCGACCACAGGCCCGCGCCGTGCACCGGCAGGATCAGGCGTTCCATTTCACCCGCCTCGCCGCGCACGATGAACACCGGCATGTGGGTCGGCTGGCGCTTGATGTTGGCCTTGTCCTCCGGTTTGGGAAGGGGGCGCGACATCGCCGGGTCCTTGGACGCCTTCTCGATGTCGAAGGTCGACACGTCGTACTCGTCGCTCTCGCTACCGTCCTCGAGACGGATCAGCAGCGGCTCGACCTTCTCGTTGAAGGCCTCGGCGGCCGACTGTCCAGGTTGGGCGACGCCCGCGACATCGACGATGTTGCGGATACGGTCACGTTCCTGGTTGGCGACCTGAATAGGGCGCAGGCCCACGGCGGCCGAAGCGACGACCACCGAACAGACCAGACACACGGCCACGGCCATGAACAGGGTCTTCTTCGCGCTGTCGTTGGGCAGGGCGAGGATGGATGCCAGCGGGCCGCCGGCGGATTTCTTCTCAGGCGCTGACATGGCGGCGCTCCCTCCGTCGGATGTTCATCTGGATGACCACGTAGTCGATCAGTGGTGCGAACAGGTTGGCAAACAGGATGGCCAGCATGATGCCTTCCGGGAAGGCCGGGTTGATCGCGCGGATCACCACCGTCATGAAGCCGATCAGCACGCCGAACCACAGGCGACCGGCGTTGGTCATTGCAGCGGAGACCGGATCGGTCGCCATGAAGACCAGGCCGAAGCTCAGGCCGCCGACGACGAAGTGCCAGTAGAAGGGCATTTCCATCATCGGGCGCGTGCCGCTCGCGAGCAGGTTGAACAGCAGCGATGTCGCGATCACGCCGAGCACCACGCCGGCCATGATCCGCCAGTTCGCGATGCGGGTGTAGAGCAGGAACGCCGCGCCGATCAGGATCGCAAGCGTCGAGGTCTCGCCCATCGAGCCCGGCATCAGGCCGACGAAGGCTTGCCACCAGGTCAGACCCGAATCGAGGATGCCGGCCATGCCGCCGGTTTCGCCCAGACCCAGCGGGGTGGCGTGCGACCAGCCGTCGACCGCGACCCACACCTGGTCGCCGGAGATCTCGGCGGGATAGGCGAAGTACAGGAAAGCGCGACCGGTCAGCGCGGGGTTCAGGAAGTTCTTGCCCGTGCCACCGAACACCTCCTTGCCGATGACGACACCGAAGCTGATGCCCACGGCCACCATCCACAGCGGCATCTCCGGCGGCAGCGTCAGCGTGAACAGCATCGAGGTGACGAGGAAGCCCTCATTGACCTCGTGGTTGCGCACGGTCGCGAACAGCACCTCCCACAGGCCACCGACGATCAGCGTCGTCAGGTATAGCGGCAGGAACAACAGGAAGCCGTGCGCCATGTTGGCGAACGGATTGCCGGGATTGAAGCCGATGCCGAACATGGACAGCAGGGCACCGCGCCAGTCCTCACGGACGATGTCGAGTTCCGCCAGTGCGAGGTTGGCCTGGTAACCGCTGTTGAACCAGCTCCAAAGGATGCACGGGATCAGCGCGACGACGACATAGCTCATCATGCGCTTCAGATCGATGCCGTCGCGAACGTGCGGCGCCGTGCGGGTGGTGTCGGGCGGTGCATACAGGAACGTATCCACCATCTCGTACACCGCGTAGTACTTCTCGAACCGACCACCCTTGTGGAACTGCGGCTCGATACTGTCGAGGAAGCGTCGCATGCGTGACATCAGCCTTCCCTCTCAATCTGGCTAAGGTTTTGACGAAGAACCGGCGAGTAGTCGTACTTGCCGACGCACACGAACGAGCACAGCGCGAGGTCTTCCTCGTCGAGCTCCAGACAGCCGAGCTTCTGAGCCATGTCGGTGTCGCGCACCAGCAGGTAGCGCAACAACTGCGTGGGCAGGATGTCGAGCGGCATCACGTCCTCGAAGGCGCCGACCGGCACCATCGCGCGCGGGCTGCCGTTCTGTGACGAAGTGAAGTCGAAGGTCCGCGTGCTGTTGCGCGAGAAGCTCGTAAACATCACGTTCATGAAGGAGAACTTGTGCCCGGCCGGGTTGAGCCAGCCCATGAACTCTCGCGTCTGGCCTTCCTGCAGGACGCTGATCTGCAAATGGTGTGCGCCGATGTAGGCCGACCAGTTCGCTACACGACGTCCAGAGAGTACGGAGCCCGAAATGACGCGATGATTGCCGTCGACCAGTTCGCCGTCGATGAGTTCGTCGATGCACGCGCCCATGCGGGTGCGCAGCAGACGAGGGTTCTTGACGCGCGGGCCGGCGAGCGAGATGACGCGTTCGGTAGACAGCCTGCCGGTCGTGAACAGCTTGCCGATCGCGATCACGTCCTGATAGTTCAGGTGCCAGACCGTCTTCTCGGCATTGACCGGGTCGAGGAAGTGGATGTGCGTACTGGGCAGGCCGGCCGGGTGCGGGCCGTCGAAACTGGCCACGCGCACCTTGTCGCTCTCGGCCAGCTTGCCGAGTCGCGCACCTTCGGCCTTACAGACCCAGACCGGGCCTTCAGTCAGGTGGCCGAGAACGGCCAGGCCGTCGGCGAAGGCTTCTTCCTGATTCGAGATCACGACCTGCGGATCGGCGGCGAGCGGGTTGGTATCGATGGCCGTAACGAAGATCGAATGCGGACGGGATTCGGGATGGGGAATCTTGCCGAAGGGGCGGGTGCGCAATGTCGCCCATGCGCCCGAAGCCAGCAAATTCTCGGCGACCTGCTCGGCGTTGAGCGAGCCGAGTTGTTCGCGCGGGTAGGAGGCGAAGACTTCCGCCTCCTCTTCGTCGTCGAGTCGGATGACGACGGACTGGAGCATCCTGCGTGCGCCGCGGTTGATCGCGACGACTTCGCCGGCGCCCGGCGCGGTGATGAACACCCCGGGAAGCTTCTTGTGTTCGAAGAGAGGCTGTCCCAGTTTGACCTTGTCACCTTCCGCTACGTGCATGGTGGGCTTGAGATCGACGTGATCCACGCCGAGCACTGCGACGTGCCTGACCGCCCGAGCGTCCTCGACCCGCTGTTCAGGCTTGCCGCTGATCGGCAGATCCAGCCCTTTCTTGATCTTTATAAGCATAGAGGTCTGTCCTGGTTGTCGGGTGCCGACCGGAATCCCGATTGAAGCTGCTGCCCGGTGCAACCTCCCTGAATGCCGGGCGGCAGTTGTCTGGAAGCGTTTTGGGTCGGCTGAACAAAACAGGGGAATGTTACTGTGCCGGGCCGATTACATCAAATGGTGATGCCACTTTCGACATAGAAATCGGGGTGATCATTGACCTTGGTCAAGATGTCGGACGGTGCGTTGGCGCAGCCTTGCAAAGGCGGGCAAGTCCGCCGCTCGCGCGGTACAATCCGCCCCTTTTTCGGGACCGGATTCATGTCGAGGGAATGGAAGCCGAACGTCACGGTTGCAGCCGTCGTCGAGCGCGACGGGCGTTTTCTCGTGGTCGAGGAGGAGACCTCCGAGGGCTTGCGCATCAACCAGCCCGCCGGCCACCTCGAGGCGGGCGAATCCCTGGTCGACGCTGTGCGGCGTGAAACTTTCGAGGAAACCGCCCATCGATTCGAACCGGACGCACTGGTCGGCATCTATCAATGGCGCCGGCCGCAGGACGACGTGACCTATCTGCGCTTCACTTTCAGCGGCGTGGTCGGCGAGGCGGTGCCGGGAGCGCGGCTCGATACGGGCATCGTGCGCGCGTTGTGGCTCACTGCCGACGAGCTGCGCGAGTGCGCGCAGCGCCACCGCAGTCCGCTGGTGCTGCGCTCGCTCGAGGATTGGCTCGGCGGTCGGCGTGCCTCGCTGGAACTGATCGGAGAGGGGCGATGATGCGCCGCGCGCTGGTGTTGGTTGCGCTGCTGGCGAGTGCGCCGACCTTCGCGGCGAACGTCTCCACGCAAGTGTGCTTCAACTATGGATGCAATGAGCGCGCCGACGTGCATTTCGGCGAGTTCGAGTTCGAACTGGCGGGCGACCGGCTCGCCACCGCCGTCGATGCGGCATCCGAGCGCGAGGCCTTGCGCGAGGCGCTCGCGCTACTCTACCGCCTCGCGGGTCGCCAGACGCCGATCGCCGCCGACCGTGCCGGCAACTTGCGCGACGCGGGTGTGCACGGGCGCATGGATTGCATCGATCACTCGACGACG
This sequence comes from uncultured Azoarcus sp., assembly GCA_963975885.1. Classification (GTDB taxonomy): domain Bacteria; phylum Pseudomonadota; class Gammaproteobacteria; order Burkholderiales; family Rhodocyclaceae; genus Pseudazoarcus. The sequence continues at coordinate 25,539 of CAXBIS010000002.1, read as the reverse complement.
ACCGACGCATTGCTGCGGCTCATCGAGGCGCGGGACTGGCTGCGTCATCATGACGTGAACGACATTGCCGTGCGCCGTAACGGACTCTTCAGCGAGCACCGCAGCGCAGTGATTGTGGAGCGAGGGAGCGGGGTGGCCTGGGTCGTGGATACCTGGTTCGTAGACCACGCCGAGCCGGCGATCGTGATGCCGCTGGACGAATGGATGAACGGGGGAGGTCCGAATGTCTATTGAAGAGCGTGACGCAGCGGGCATGCACGTCGTGGTCGGCATGTCCGGCGGCGTGGATTCGTCCGTGACCGCCTGGTTGCTCAAGCAGCAGGGCTATCAGGTGACCGGCCTGTTCATGAAGAACTGGGAGGATGACGACGACGATCAGTACTGCTCGTCGCGTCAGGATCTGGTCGATGTCGCTTCGGTTTGCGATGTGATCGGCATCGACATGGAAGTCGTAAACTTCTCGTCCGAGTACAAGGAGCGCGTGTTCGCCGATTTCCTGCACGAATACCAGGCCGGTCGCACGCCCAATCCGGACATTCTGTGTAACTCGGAAATCAAGTTTCGCTGCTTCCTTGATCACGCGATGGGGCTCGGGGCCGAGCGTATCGCCACTGGTCATTATGCGCGGGTGCGCCGCTGGAATAATGACGGTCGTATCGAACACCAGCTGCTCAAGGCCGAGGACGGCACCAAGGACCAGAGCTATTTCCTGTATCGACTGAACCAGGAGCAGCTTGCGAAGACCCTGTTCCCGCTGGGTGGCCTGTACAAGCGTGACGTGCGCCGCATCGCGACCGAGGCCGGGCTGCATGTGGCGGAAAAGAAGGACTCGACCGGCATCTGCTTCATCGGCGAGCGCCCCTTTCGCGAGTTCCTGATGCGCTACCTGCCCGTGCAGCCCGGCGAGATCCGCTCGCTCGACGATGGCCGCGTACTCGGTGAGCATCAAGGGCTGATGTACCACACCATCGGCCAGCGCAAGGGCTTGCGCATCGGCGGCGTGAGGGGACAGCAGGACGCGGCAGGCGAGCATGAGGCCTGGTATGTCGCGGCCAAGGATGTCGCAGCCAACGTGCTCCATGTCGTGCAGGGCCATGATCACCCGGCACTGCTGCGCGAGCGCCTCACCGCGATCGATCTGAACTGGATCGCCGGTCGCGCCCCGCACACGCACTGGGTGTATACCGCTAAGCCACGCTACCGTTCGCCCGACGAGCCGTGCCATATCGACATCGTCGATGCCGAGCACGCGGAGATCGTGTTCGCCGCACCGCAATGGGCTCTGACGCCGGGCCAGAGCGTCGTGGTCTATGAGTCCAAGGTGTGTCTGGGCGGCGGCATCATCGCTTGACGCCGACGCGTCGGCGTCAAGCGCCGGCGATCAGCGAGTTGAGCCGGGCCCGGTCACGTTCGGCCCAGGTTTCGCAGCGCGCCACATAGTCGCGCGTGCTCTTGGGCATTGCCACTCGTGCGCGGGCGATGTCGCTGATCAGATCTCCTCCGCGCACGATGAGCTGCCTGCCGTCCGCCGCCAGTTGCATCAGTTCAGGGGTCGGCGCATTGACCAGGCGCGGTGCGAAGGCGGACAGATGTTCGCCGGCGACGGCGAAATCGGTCCAGATATCGAATACGGCCTCGTCGGTGCGCAGGGTCTCGCACTTGACCTTGGCCGCCTCGCACAGCGCCGCGATGTCGTCCTCCACGCCATGAAACAGGGCGCTGTTGCCGAAGGCCGTGATCATGGCGGCGGCGATGCGGTCGATGCAGCGCAGCGCCTGGGCGATCTTGATGTAGCGGCTTTCGTAGAAGGCCTCGATCGGGATCGAGAACGCGCGAAACGGCTCGCCCCACAGCTCGTCGATGCCTTCTTCGCCGCTGCGATGCAACACCATCTTGCCCAGGGACAGGGCCTCCTGCAGACACTGACCGCATTCGCGCATGAGCGCGCTGTCCTGTGCGACGTCCACACCCTTGGCCTGCAGGTCGACGAGCTTGGTGAAGATGTCGGTGCCGCGGTTGAACAGTGCGCCCGCGAGCATCGCGCCCTTGACCCGCTTGCGCTCGGGTACGGTCTCGGCTTCGAAGGCTGCGCGTGCCTCGCCGAGCCGCTCGCCGGGCACGTTGATGCCGTGCTCGACATGGTTGAACAGCCGCCTCGTCAGCGCCTCGATGAGATGTCGCTTTTCGCGGAGCGAGTCGGCCGGCGGATCATAGGCCTTGATCCAGTAGCCGTCGTAATGGACGCGTAGGACGCCGTCAATCTCGCGCACGACGCCATTTTCGATGGGCTTGTCGTTCATCAGGGGCTGTTGGGTGCGCGCCGCGCCGAAGAGCGTTCGCGGCGTTGGCGGCGGAGCTTGAGCAAGACATTGATGCGCCACACCAGCAGAACGCCAAAATAGCCGACGATTGCGCCGATCACGGCCATGATCAGCGTGCCCAGCACCAGCGGCCGGCCGATGCCGGTGAGCCAGTTGACGGACTCGATCAACCACTGCAGGGCGGCGGCGGTCTGCTCGTCGACCACGGGGGAGGCGTTCGCGGCCGGTGGCAGGATGCTCGAGCCGATGCGGTAGGCGATCAGATAGATCGGCCCGTAGGTGAACGGATTGCTGACCAGCGTGGTCAGCGTGGCGACCCACAGATTGGCGCGCAAGGTCAGCGCGAAGACAGCCGCGGCCGGAATCTGCGCGATTGGCAGCATGAAGCCGAAGAACACGCCGATTGCGACGCCGCGCGCGACCGAATTGCGGTTGACGTGCCACAGCAATGGATCGTGGATGCGTGGTCCAAGCCAACTGAGCAAGCGATTCTGCTTGATGGCTTCACGGGACGGGATGTAGCGTTTGATCATGAGCCGCACCTGAGGGTGCCACATTCTAGCGCGATCGCGAAAGTCCGCCAGTTGTGGTCAACCCGTTGCGCTTGGGCGCTCGCGCACCATCCCGATGCAGGGATTCAGGCCAGATCGTGCGGAACAAGCGCGCGCAGCACGGTCTGGGTCTCGCCATTGCGCACGCGATTGGTAAACCACCACAGCGCGCCTTTCTTGACTGTCCAGTCGGCCTCTTGGCCGGACAGCAACAGGGCCGCCAGTCTCCCCAGCGATGGCTGGTGGCCGACGACCAGCACTGCGTCGCCGCCATCCGGCCAGCCGGTGGCCGAGAGGATGCCGGCGACATTGCCGTCGGGCCCCAGTGCGGCGACTTTTTCAAACTCATTGGTGAATGCGCGCGCCGTCTCGATCGTGCGTACGGTCGGGCTGACCAGCACGCGCAGCTTGCGCGGCCGGTTCTTCTGCAGCCACGCAGCGATTGCGCGTGCCTGCTTGTGACCGCGCTCCGTCAGTGCGCGGCTGTGGTCGGGAGTGCCGTCTACGGCTTCGGCGTGACGCCAGAGAAGCAAGTCCATTGCGGGTTCCAGGAACAAGACCGGCGCATTGTCGGGCATCGTCGTTGCAGGCCGGTTACGCGCCGTGCGTTCGGCACAGCTTCGCCCACGGCACCCTGTCCGCCTTGAGCAGGGCCCGGCTGTCGGCCAGTACGGCTTCGGTCATCTCGGCGTAGCGCGGACCGTGCCAGCCGCACACGTAGGCGGCGGCCGCATCGAGTTCCGCGTCCGTCGAAGCCAAGGCGGCAAAGCGTTCACGCGCGATGTCGAGGTCATGGATGAAGCCCAGCGCGTTCTGCGTGTTCGCGAGAGCCGCGAGGTAATTGCGTGCGGCCTTGCGCGGCAGCAAGGGGGCGAAGAACTCGACGGCGTAGCGCAACTGCTTGAACGCGATGCGCAGCGCGTGCATGTGCTCGGGAACGCGGTCCAGGGCGGCGCGGTGGCGACGGCGCACGCGCTTGCGCAGACGTTCGAGCTGCAGGGCGGCGAATCCGCGCAGGTCGACGCTGTCGATCAGGTCGTTGCCTGGCAAGCGCATCAGCGCCTCGGCCAGCGCGAGCAGCAGGCGACCCTGCTCGGCCGCGTCGAGTGCCTTCTCTGCGTGCGTCCGTGCCTGAATGCGCGCATCGGCGATCGTCCTGCGCAGGCGTGCCAAACGCGCAGTCTCGGTCGCGGACCAGGTGGCTACCGGTGCCAGCAGTTCTTCGTCGAGCACATCCAGGTCACGCGCCTCACCGAAGCGCTCGGCGTTGTTCTTGAGCCGTACGGACCAGTCGGCGGCGAATCCTTCGGGCAGAACCGCGCGGAACACGCGCATCAGCGAGCGCAGCCGTCGCTGCGAGACGCGCAACTGATGAATGAATTCCGGGCCCTCGTGTGCAAGCGCGCCGGTGGCGTTGGCCTGCCACTGACGCAGGCAGGAAAAGGCCAGCGTGCTGAACGCCTGCAGCGGGTCCATGTGCGGCGTGATCGCAGAGGCTGCGGCACGCAGCGGGCGCGGCGGCTTGCCACTGTGCAGGCGGTAGCCGCGCTCGGCCTTGCTGCGGTCATCGGGCAGCAGCGGCAGGTCCTCGGCGAGGCGGGCGCCCAGTTCAACGAGATCGATGGGCTTGCCGTGCACCAGCTCCAGTTCGAGTTCGCACAGCGGCTCTTGCCGCTGCCCGGCGGTGATCTGGCCGCTGTCGATCATCAGCAGGATTTCGGTGTCCGGATTCGGTGCGTGGCGGTAGGTCGTGCGACGAAAGCGGGTTGAGAACACAGGCACCAGCGCGGCGGCGTGACGCTCGAGCAGGGCGCGGATGCGTGCGTCGTCGATGTCCGAGAAATCAAAGGCGCCATTCCACGCCTGTTCCCATTCCGGACGGCTGGTCAGTCCGGCCGTCGAGGCGCTCGCGGCCTTGACGGTCTGCAGGCGGCGTCTGCCGGCAAGACGGATGCGCACGGCAACGCCGGCCTTGCGCAAGGCCAGGTCGGGGGTGTCGTGATAGACGTTGTCGAGCGTCACGGCGCGGCCGAGCTGCTCACTGGCGACGAGCAGCGGATGGCGGCGCAGCGCGTTCACCGAGCGCTTGGGAAGGTTCAGCTTGAGTTCGATCTCGCGGGCCATGACTATTCGTCCGTGCGGGGTCGGTCTTGACTGGTGTCAGCTTCGAACACTTCACGCCACAGCGCAATGACCGGCTCGCGGGCGGCCTCGGCCTCGTCGGTCGCCACGCGTGAGGGGCGACCGTTGAGACGCTCGCGGTGTTGCAGACGCCGGAACAGGCGATAGCTGTCACTGCAACCTGCGGCGAGATCGGCAGGGATCAGGCCGAGTTCGCCGGCCAGGCCGAGCAGCGCGATGTTGCCGAGGTTGCGCCCCAGCTCGGGATGTTCATGCGCGTGGCCGAGAACCAGGTACTGGATGATGAATTCGACGTCGACCAGTCCGCCGGCATCGTGCTTGAGCTCGAAGCCCTCGCCCTTGCCCGCGTGTGCGCCGCGCATCTTGTGGCGCATCTCGAGCACGTCGCTGCGCAGCTTGCCGAGATCGCGCTGCCGACACAGTACCTCGTGGCGAATGGTTTCGAAAGCCTCGCCGACCTGGGGGTCGCCGGCGGCGAAACGGGCACGTGTGAGCGCCTGGTGTTCCCAGGCCCAGGCGGCTTCGAGTTGATACTTGCGAAAGGCCTCGATCGAGGTGACCAGAAGTCCGGCGTCGCCATTCGGACGCAGGCGCAGGTCAGTCTCGAAGAGGATGCCGGCCGCGGTGCGCGTCGACAGCCAGGTATTCACGCGCTGCGCGAAGCGAGAGTAGATTTCCATCGCCTCGGGCTCGTCGTCGTCGAACAGGAAGACGATGTCCAGGTCCGAGGCGTAGCCCAGTTCCTTGCCGCCGAGCTTGCCATAGGCGATGACCGCGAAGGCCGGGTCGTCGCGGTGGCGTTTGCGCATCTTGCGCCATACCAGCGGCAGCGTGCGCTCGAGAATGACATCGGCGAGTGCCGAGAGGTGGTCGGCGAGCCGCTCGACCGTGAGCTTGCCGGCGATGTCCTGTGTGAGCAGACGGAAAACCTGCGCATGGTGATGCTCGCGCATCATGTCCATCTGATGCTCCATGTCCGGCTCGATGGCGTCGAGCGCCTCGCCCAGTTCGGCCGAGAAGGCGGCCCAGTCGGGGGTTTCGTCCAGATGACGATCGTCGAGCAGTTCGTCGAGCAGCACCGGATGCCGTGTCAGGTATTCGGTGGCCCAACTCGATGCGCTCATCAGGTCTGCCACGCGCTGCAACGCGTGCGGGTACTGCTGCAGCAGCGCGAGATAGGCGCCGCGCCGGCTGATGGTCTCGAGCAGAGTCAGGCACCGGGAAAGGGTCTGGTCGGGACTCGGCGTCGCACCAGCGACCTCCACGATGCGCGGCACAAGGGCGTCGAGACGGCTCTTGATATGAGCGGGCAACTGCTGGTAGCGCGCACTCTCATGCACGGTGGCGAGCTTCTCGCACACCGCCTTGGGGTCGGCATAGCCGAGTTCGGCGAGGATCGGATCGGGCTGCTCGTCGTTGCCCGCACCGGACCAGACTTCGTCGAGTTCGGGTTTCTGTTCCTTCTCCGTGGGGTCGGCAAAGACGTCGTCGAAGTGTCCGCTGACGATGCGTCGATGCCGTTCGAGTTCCGCGAGCAGCGCGCCCTCGTCGTCGAATCCGGCCGCCTCGGCGATGATCGCGCGGTCGGCCGGATCCTGAGGAAGGTCATGAGTCTGCTGGTCGTCGAGGAATTGCAGACGGTGCTCCAGGCGGCGCAGGAAGACGTAGGCCTCGGACAGTTCCGCGACGGTCTGCTCGCCGAGGATGTTGCGCTCTGCCAGAGAACCGAGTACCTGGAGCGTGGGGCGGATCTGCAGTTCGCGGTCGCGTCCTCCCCGAATCAACTGAAAGACCTGGGCGATGAATTCGATTTCGCGGATCCCGCCGGGGCCGATCTTGACGTTGTTGGCGCGGTCGCGCCGCGTGACTTCGCGCCGGATCTGCGCGTGCAGCGCACGCATTGCGTTGAAGGCGCCGTAGTCGAGATACTTGCGGAAGATGAATGGGCGCGCGATCTTTTCCAGCTCCGCAAAGCGCTCGCCGTTGAGCGGGCGTGCCTTGATCCAGGCGTAGCGTTCCCACTCCCGCCCCTGGGTGATGAAGTAGTTCTCGAGCGCTTCGAAGGAACACACCAGCGGGCCGGAATCGCCGTTGGGGCGCAGGCGCATGTCGACGCGAAAGACCTGGCCATGTTCGGTAATGTCGGCGAGGCTGCGGATGATGCGTTTGCCCAGCCGCTCGAAGAATTCGAAGTTGCTGATCACGCGCTCGCCGCCGGTCTCGCCGTCCTCGGGGAAGACGAAGATCAGATCGATGTCCGACGACACGTTGAGCTCACGCCCGCCCAGCTTGCCCATGCCCAGGACGATCAGTTCCTGCTCCCAGCCGGAGATCGATAGTGGCAGGCCGTGACGTGAGACCAGTACTTCGCGATGTACGTCGTGCGCCGTGGCGATCGCCACTTCGGCGAGCACGGTCATGGTCTCGGTGACCTCGGCGAGGTCGGCGCGCCCGTCCAGGTCGCGCACCGCCAGATGGCATAGCACCCAGGTGCGCAGCCGTCGCAGCGCCTCGCCAAGCCCGTCTGCGTCGAGATGATCAACGTCGATGAATGCGCGCATCGCATCGGCGTCTACGTTCGCGTCGACCGAGGCCTCGAGGCGGGCTGCAAGCCAGTCGCGGCTGTCGAGCATGCGGGTGAGGAACCTGGACAGGCGGGCAGCGCGGGAAATCGCGGAAGAGGGCATCGCAAGCGTTCCGGTGGTGTGTCGTTTCTAAACCTGCGGCCATGATGCAGCCACTGCCGCGGCGCGACAAGGCGCGGCACTGCTAGAATGCCGGACCGGGCGGAGAATGCGACGCGGTCGTGTTCAGGCCGAACCGGCCCCTTCCCGAGTCCGTGACGCCCGACCGATCCGATGCGCCCGCCCGATGACTGACCGGCCGCCCAATACCCGACAAGAATCCGAGCTTCCGCCCCAGCGTGTGTCAACCGCTGGTCGCATCGCGCTGCGTTGCGTCGTGGTGGCGTTCTTCATTGTCGCCATCGCGCTTCTCGCGCTGCGTGAAGTCGTGTTGCCGCGCGCCGATGCCTATCGGGAATTCGTCGCCGAGCGCGTGTCGCGGGCGATCGGTGTGCCTGTCTCGATCGAATCGCTGTCGGCCGACTGGCCGGGTCTGCGCCTGCGGCTGGATGCGCGCGGCATCGTGCTGGGCGACCCGTCCGGGGCCGACGCACTGCGCCTGGAGCGCATCGAAGCGCGTCCCGGCTGGTCCTCGCTGTTGCGTGGTGAGCCGTACTTCGAGCGGCTCGACCTGTTCGGCCCGGAGCTGAACCTGGTGCGTGACCCGCGCGGTCAGGTCAGCGCGGCTGGTGTCGTGCTGGGCAGTGGAGAGGGGGGCGGGGCCTTTGCCGGCTGGCTGCTGCGTCAGGGCGAAATCGCAATCCATGATGCACGCACGAGCTGGCACGACCAGATGCGTGAGGCGCAACTGTTGCGCCTCGCAAATGTAGACCTGCGTGTCGAACGCATCGGTGGGCGTTTCCGGTTCGGGCTCACGGCCGGCGCGCCTGCTGGCGTGGCATCGACGATCGAGCTGCGCGCAGATGTCGTTTCGGCCGATCCGCGCGACCCGCAACGCTGGGACGGCCAGGTTTTTGTGGCCGTGTCGGGGGCCCGGCTCGAGGGGCTGACTCCGTGGCTCGACTATGCGGTCCCGGTGAGCGGAGCGGGCGATTTCGAAGGCTGGGTTGAGGTTGTCGACGGCCGACCGCGCTCGAGTACGGTTGATTTCGCGGTGTCCGGATTCGGCGCACGCCTGCATGATTCCCTGCCCGCACTGGAGGCCGAGCACGCGCGTGGACGACTGCACGGCATGGAACGTCCGGATGGCTATGCCTTCGACCTGTCGGATTTCGAGTTGGTGATGCCCGACCAGCGCATCCTGCGCCCGGGGCGCGTGGCCCTGCGCCTGGACGGTGGAGCGGCCAGTCCGCAGGATATCGGTACGCTACAGGTCGATTCCCTGGATCTCGGGGTGCTCGCCGATCTTGCCGCCCATCTCCCCTTGCCCGAGGGGCTGGACGCGCAGCTGGGCGAGGTCGCGCCCCGTGGACGTGTCGACGACTTCGAGTTGGGCTGGAACACGCACGAGGGCGCGCTTCAGGTGAGCCGCATCGCCGGACGATTTTCGGACATCTCGCTGCGCGCGCGCGACGGAGTGCCGGGTGGGGAGGGCTTTCGTGGCGAGATTTCCGGTGATCGCGATGCGGGCCGATTCACGCTCTCGGCGCGTGAGGCGCGCGCGGAACTCCCTGGCGTATTCCCGGACCCGACGATGGCTTTCGAGCGCTTCGATGCGATTGGAAGCTGGTCGCGCGATGACGAAGGACTGGCGATCCACCTGGATACGGCACGTTTCGAGAATCCTGATGCGGCCGGCGAGGCGCGCGGTGTGTATCGCCCGGGCGTGGGGCGGCGAGGCGCCATCGACCTGACGGCGCGGCTCACGCGAGCATCGGGAGACGCGGTCTGGCGCTACCTGCCGCACGCGGTCAACGACAATACGCGGCGCTGGCTGCAGCGTTCGCTGCGCGGCGCGCGCGTGCACGACGCGCGCCTGGGCCTGCGCGGCGTGCTCGACGATTTCCCGTTCCGTGAAGGCGAGGGTAGCTTTCTCGTGACCGTCGATTTCGACGGTGGCCGGCTCGACTACGCGCCGGACTGGCCGGGCATCGACGAGATCGCCGGCACGATCCGCTTCGAAGCTGCGGGCATGCATGTCGCCGCAAGCGAAGCGAGCATCTTCGGGGTGCGCCTGTCCGATGTGACGGCCGACATTCCCGATCTGGACGCGCGGGGACAGCAGGTGCTGAGTGTGCGCGGCACGGCACATGGGCCGACCGCAGACTTCCTGAGATTCGTGTCTGAGAGTCCCGTCGGCGCACGTCTGGACGGTGTTACCGAAACCATGCGTGCTAACGGGGACGGCACGCTTGCGCTGTCGCTGGAGATGCCGCTGCGTGCGGTCGAGCGGACCGAAGTCGAAGGCGATTTTCGCTTTGCCGGAAACCGCATTTCCGTTCTGGACTGGCTGCCTGCACTGGAACAGGCCGGCGCTCGCGTGCGTTTCAGCGAAGACAGCCTGCACATCGACGGTGGGCAGGCGCGCATGTTGGGCGAGCCGATCACGCTGTCGGCGGCAACGCGCGATGACGGGCGCGTGCGTTTCGTGCTCGAGGGCCAGTCTTCAATGCGGGCGCTGCGGTCCCAGTATGACGGGCCGCTGATGGAACAGCTCTCGGGCACGGCGCCGTGGCGCGCCCGGATCGATGCCGGTCGTGGCGAGGTGAGCGCGAGTATCCGTTCGACGCTGATCGGCGTGTCATCGAGCCTGCCGCATCCGCTCAACAAGCGGGCCGAGTCGCCGCTGCCGCTGGATTTGCAACTGCGCTTTGCCGGGGCCGAGCGCAATGTTTCCGGTCAGCTCGGCGAGCAGATCGGTTTTTCCTTTGATGCCTTCGCCGACGGCGATGCGTGGACGCTCGCGCGTGGCGGGGTCGGCATCGGCATCGAGGTGCCTGCCTCCGCGGCCGGGGTGGCGCTTCGTGCGCGCATCGACGAGCTCGATCTCGACGCCTGGCGCGCACTGCGTACGGGGAGCGCGGGCGGGGAGAGTGCATTGCTGTCGTCGATCGATGTCGCCGTTCCCCGCTTGCGGGCGTTCGGCTATCAGGTGGAAGATTTCGAGCTGGTCGCCAATGTCGATTCCGATGGCTGGAGCGGAGAGGTCTCGAGCAATGTCGCGCGCGGGCGATTGGCCTGGCACGGCCTCGACGAAGGGGCGGTGCAGTTGCGCCTCGAGCATCTGGTATTGGGTGAGCGCGCGTCCAGCGACGAGCAGATTGCGCGACTGTTCGAACTCGACGCGGATACGTCGCTGCCGGACATGGACGTAGTGGCCGAGCGCTTCGAACTGCGCGGTATCGATCTGGGGCGACTGGAACTGCACGCGGCCAATCGGGGCGACCTGTGGTTGCTCGATAGCGTGACCATCGAGAACGAGGATGCCACGCTGACCGGTTCGGGGCGCTGGCGGGCCGGACGCTCGCCGCTCACCGAGGTGGCCGTGCGGCTGGATAGTCGCAACATCGGCGGTCTGCTCACGCGCGTGGGCTATCCGCAGGTGATTCGCGGCGGAACGGCAGTGCTCGAGGGCGATCTGTCCTGGGAGAGCATTCCGACGCGCGTCGACTACCCGACGCTGGCTGGGCGCTTCAGCGTCGAGGCCACCGACGGGCGTTTCTCCAAGCTCGAGCCGGGCGTCGGCCGCCTGCTCGGTGTGCTCAGCCTGCAGGCCCTGCCGCGACGCCTCAAGCTCGATTTCAGCGACGTGTTCACCGAGGGCTTCGCCTTCGATCGTGTTGCGGGCACCGTCAACGTGGCATCGGGGGTGATGCGTTCGGACGACTTCGAGATTTCGGGCCCGGCTGCGCGCATCTGGTTTGGCGGCTCGGCCGACCTGAAGACGGAAACCCAGGATCTGAAGGTGGTCGTGCAACCGACGCTGTCCGAATCGGTCGCCGTTGGCGCGGCGGCGGGACTGATCAATCCGGTTGCCGGCGTGATCGCCTATCTTGCGCAGAAAGTGTTGAGCGACCCGATCGAGCGCATGTTCGCGTACGGTTACTCGATTACCGGAACCTGGGAGGATCCGCAGGTCGAAACGCTACCGGTGGGGCAGGGGCGCAGCACGCAGGAGACGCAATGATGGGCGGGGAAGACGGGCGAATTGCCGCGGTACAGATGATCAGCGGCGCTGAAGTCGCGGCCAATCTCGCCGTGGCCACAGAACTGGTCGCTCAGGCGGCCGGTGCCGGTGCCGCTCTGGTGGCGTTGCCGGAGTATTTCGCGCTGTTGTCTGCCGACGAGCATGCGAAGGTTGCGGCGCGTGAGCTCGATGGCTCCGGACCGATGCAGGACTGGCTGGCCGAAACGGCGGCCCGGCATGGAGTATGGCTGGTCGGTGGTACGATTCCACTGGTGGCCGATGACGCCGCTCGCGTGCGCAACAGCGTACTGGTGTTCGACGGGAGCGGCCGGCGCGTGGCGCGCTACGACAAGATGCACCTGTTCGGCTTCGACAATGGGGCCGAGCGCTTCGACGAATCGCGCACGATCGAGGCCGGCAGCCGCGTCGCCTGCGTGGACACGCCGTTCGGACGGTTGGGCTTGTCGGTGTGCTACGACTTGCGTTTTCCCGAGCTGTACCGCGCGATGCACGGAGTGGACCTGATCCTCGTGCCTTCGGCCTTCACCGCGACCACCGGTCGCGCGCACTGGGAGACGCTTCTGCGCGCGCGCGCGATCGAGAACCAGTGCTATGTTGCCGCGCCGGCGCAGGGCGGCATGCATGCGGGTGGCCGTCGCACCTGGGGCCACACCATGATCATCGATCCCTGGGGCGAGGTGCTGGCGTGTCGCGACGCGGGGCCCGGCATCGTGCTCGCCGAAATAGAACACTCGCGCCTGGCGTCGGTGCGCACGCAACTGCCTGCACTCGCCCACCGGCGTCTCGACCCCGCTACCTGAGGAACGTCTGCCGACGCGGACGGTCCTGCCAACCAGACTCTTCGATGGACGGAACATGAACATGACCCATGACGCGCTCACCCTGGCCGAACGGCAACTGCTCGATCCCTGCGGCGTCGATGCGCGCACGATCGAGCGTGTGCTCGGCTCGTTGATGGGGCACCGCCTCGATTACGCGGACTTGTACTTCCAGTACCGGCGTGCCGAGGGATGGAGTCTCGAAGAGGGGATCGTCAAGTCCGGCAGCTTCGACATCGAGCAGGGCGTCGGGGTGCGTGCGATCAGCGGTGAGAAGACCGCTTTCGCCTATTCCGACGACATTTCGTCCGAGGCCCTCGTAGCGGCCGCACATGCCACGCGCGCGATCGCCGACGCGGGTGCCGAACGCCGCGTCGCGGTCGCGCCCGCCGCGCATGTCGCGCCGCTGTATCGTGGTGACTGTCCGCTGGCTTCGCTGTCGGACGCCGACAAGGTGCGCCTGCTCGAGCGCCTGGAGCGCTTCGCGCGCGCCGAGGATTCGCGTGTGACCCAGGTCATGGCGCACGTGGCCGGGACGTGGGAAGTGATCATGGTTGCGCGTAGCGATGGTCATATGGCGGCCGATGTGCGGCCGCTGGTACGCGTTTCGCTGTCGGTGATCATGGAGCAAGGTGATCGTCGTGAGCAGGGCAGCGCGGGTGGGGGCGGACGTTTCGATTACGCGTATTTTGACGATGAGCGCCTGCGCGAGTACGCGCGTGCAGCTGTCCATCAGGCGCGCACCAACATGGAGGCGGTGGCCACACCGGCCGGGACGATGACCGTCGTGCTGGGGCCGGGCTGGCCCGGCATTCTTCTGCACGAAGCCATTGGCCACGGCCTTGAGGGTGACTTCAACCGCAAGGGCAGTTCGGCTTTCTCGGGCCGTATGGGCGAGCGTGTCGCCTCGCCCGGGGTGACCGTCGTCGACGACGGCACGCTGGCCGACCGCCGCGGTTCGCTCACGGTCGACGACGAGGGCAATCCGACCAACCGCACGGTCCTCATCGAGGACGGCATCCTCACCGGCTACATGCAGGACATGCTCAACGCCCGGCTGATGGGGGTCGCACCCACCGGCAACGGTCGGCGCGAGTCCTATGCGCATCTGCCGATGCCGCGCATGACCAACACCTACATGCCCGGTGGCGATCACGACCCGGAAGAAATCCTGCGCTCGGTCAAGAACGGCCTGTACGCGGTCAACTTCGGCGGCGGTCAGGTCGACATCACCTCGGGCAAGTTCGTGTTCTCCGCGTCCGAGGCCTACCTCATCGAGGACGGCAAGGTCACCCGCCCGGTCAAGGGCGCGACGCTGATCGGCAACGGCCCGGATGCGCTCACGCGCGTATCCATGATCGGTAACGACATGTCGCTCGATCCGGGCGTGGGCACCTGCGGCAAGGACGGTCAGAGTGTGCCGGTTGGCGTCGGTCAGCCGACGCTGCGCATCGATGGGCTGACCGTGGGCGGCACGGCCTGAGTCAGGGCGGTCGCGGACGCGCCGCGCCGATGTAAGCCGATTTATGTAAGTGCACGATGGGCGTCGCTTGCGGGTGCGTCTCCGCGATGTGCTGCGCCTGCATAAATCCGCGCGGATTCAGCATCCTGGCGACGTCGCTGGGCCGTGTACCAAGGCCGGATCGGGCACCACTTGCGCTTACGACCTTGAAACAAGTCGTGGCTGCGCGCGGGCGCTCCCAGCCCCTAGACTGGCTGCTTCGTGACCGAACGCAGGAGCAAGCCATGTTCAACAAACCCAATCTGTTTCCCAAAGCCGGCGAGAACGCCCCGAACCGTCCGGGCGGTCCGGGCACTCCGGGCGGTTCGCGGGGCCCTGCTGCGGGCCCGCAGGAACCGCAAGCACAACGGTCGGGCGCTGTGGCGCAAGCCGGAGCGGGCGTGCCGACGCCGGCTCCGGCCGCGGGTGATGCGTCGGCCCGCGGGCGCGACGAGCCGGGCAAGGGCGACAGTCGCCTGATCGTCGGTCCCGAGGTCAAGCTGCGCGGCGCGGAGATCCTCGACTGCGACACGCTGGTGGTCGAAGGGCGTGTTGACGCGACGATGGACAGTCGTGTGCTGCGAATCGCCCAGGGCGGCGCCTTCGAGGGCAAGGTAGGGGTCGACGTGGCCGAGATCCATGGGCGATTCGAGGGCGAACTGACGGCGCGCGAGCAACTCGTGATTCATGCCGGTGGCCGGGTCAGCGGCAAGATCCGCTACGGCACGATCTTCATCGAGGAGGGTGGCCAGATCAGCGGTGACGTCATGGCCGCTGATTCGGAAGATCGGTCGCGACGCAAGGACAGCGCCGCCGAAGCGCCCGCCGGACGCGACAATGCCGCCAAGGAGCCGGCCGAGGACGAAGCGCTGACCGCGTGATCAGCGCTGCAGGGCGACGCTCTCGCCCGCGTCCGCGGGCGCGCTCGCCCAGTTGCCTTCCCATGCCGAGCGCACCCGGTTCGGGTAGGTGGCCTTGCCCAGGCTGCCGTTGTAGCGGCCCAATGCGCGAAACAGGTCGCCCTTCTCGATATCGAGGTAGTGGCGCAGGATGAGGCATCCGTAGCGCAGGTTGGTACGCATGTGGAAGAGGTTGTCGCTGGGGCGGCCGATGACGTCGATCCAGAACGGCATGATCTGCATATAGCCGCGTGCACCGGCCGTGGAGACGGCGTACTTGCGGAATGCGCTCTCGACTTCGATCAGGCCGAGCACGAGTTCGGGGTCGAGTCCGGCACGGGTGGCCTCGTAGTGCACGGTGTCGAGCAGGTCCTCGCGGTAGCGCGCATCGTCGATCCACCGCGCGAGCCGCTGCGACATCGCATCGCGCCATGTCCGGTAGGCTCCATCGGCATTGTCGAGTGTGGGCGCGGGGCGATCGCTGACCGCGGCGGACAGTGCCGCCCGCGCGCTCTCGGACATGGGTTCGTACATTTGGGCACCGGCCTGCGCAGCACCGCTCAGCGCGCAAACCGCGCAAGCCAGCAGCAGGGAGCGAAATCCTGCGCGCACGGTCTTAGCCCGCTTTCTGCTGCGCCAATCGACGCACGATCTCGGCGACCGTCTCGTCCGGGGAAAACTTGCTCGCAGTCTCTTCGCGCCGCCCCTGGACTTCGACCACCCCATCCTTGAGGCCACGGTCGCCGACGACGATGCGTTGCGGCACGCCGATCAGTTCCCAGTCGGCGAACATTGCGCCGGGCCGCTCTCCGCGGTCGTCAAGGATGACGTCGACACCAGCGGCCAAGAGGTCGTCATGCAGCCGTACGGCCGTCGCACGCACGGTTTCCGACTTGTCGAATCCGATCGGGCAGATCACGACCGCGAAGGGCGCGATCGCGCTCGGCCAGATGATGCCGCGTGCGTCGTGGTTCTGTTCGATGGCCGCGCCCAGGATGCGCGACACGCCGATACCGTAGCAGCCCATTTCCATGACCTGCTCCTGGCCGCTCTCGTCGACGAAGCGGCAGTCGAGCGCCTCGGCGTACTTGGTGCGCAACTGGAAGATGTGGCCGACCTCGATGCCGCGACAGATCTCGAGCGAGCCCTTGCCGTCGGGCGAGGGGTCTCCGGCAACGACCTTGCGCAGGTCAGCAACTTCCGGTTCGGCGAAATCGCGGCCGATGTTGGCGCCGGTGCAGTGCCAGTCATCCTCGTTGGCGCCGA
The DNA here is from genome assembly GCA_963975885.1 of uncultured Azoarcus sp. GTDB lineage: Bacteria > Pseudomonadota > Gammaproteobacteria > Burkholderiales > Rhodocyclaceae > Pseudazoarcus. Next base: position 9,309 of record CAXBIS010000002.1, on the reverse strand, counting down.
TCACGAAGTCGGACATGGCGGCGACGGCGCGGTCCATCACTACACGACCGCCGAAACCGACCGGGCCGAGCGAACCGGGTGCGGCGCCGAAGGCGGCACGAATGGCTTCGGCACTGGCGAAGGTCAGCGGGTCGGCGACGCCGTCAAGCTTCTGCGCCTTGACCTCGTTCAGTTCGTGGTCGCCGCGCACCAGCAGCAATACCGGCGCACGGCCAGACGTGTCGTCGCCTTCGACCACGATGGCCTTGACCGTACGTTCGGCCGCAAGATCGAGGAAGGCGGCCAACTCGGCGATCGTCTTCACGCCCGGAGTGTGGACCTTCTCAAGGCCGGCGGTGGGGGCCGGGCGGGCAGTCGTCGGGGCGATCGCCTCGGCCAGCTCGACGTTGGCGGCGTAGTCGGAATCGGGGCACCAGGCGATGTCGTCCTCTCCGGTCGCGGCGATGACGTGGAACTCGTGCGAGCCCGTGCCGCCGATCGAACCGGTGTCCGCGGCGACCGCGCGGAACTGCAGCCCGATGCGCGAGAAAATGCGCGAGTAGGTGTCGTACATGTTGCGGTACTCGCGCACCAGGTCGTCGTAGCTCGCGTGGAAGGAATAGCCGTCCTTCATCAGGAACTCGCGCCCGCGCATGACGCCAAAGCGCGGCCGGATCTCGTCGCGGAACTTGGTCTGGATCTGGTAGAAATGACGCGGCAACTGGCGGTAGCTCTTGAGCTCGCGGCGCGCCATGTCGGTGACGACTTCCTCGTGCGTCGGTCCCACCACGAAGTCGCGCTCGTGGCGGTCCTGAAAGCGCAACAGTTCCGGGCCGTAATGGGCCCAGCGGCCGGACTCCTGCCACAGTTCGGCGGGCTGGACGGCGGGCATCAGCACTTCGACGGCGCCCGCACGGTTCATCTCTTCACGTACGATGTTCTCGACCTTGCGCAGGCAGCGCAGTCCCGTTGGCATCCACGTGTAGATGCCGGCGGCGACCTTGCGGATCAGCCCGGCACGCAGCATGAGCTGGTGGCTGACCACCTCGGCGTCGGATGGCGCTTCCTTCAGGGTCGAGATGAAAAAACTGCTGGAGAACATCGTGTCTTTCCGTCGGAATGGGTTGGAAATCGGTCGCATATTCTAGCAGCGCACTGCACGAGACGGCGGAGCCGGCGCGGGTTTCGCGCTTTCCAACGCCCGTCAAGTGTGGAAAAATCGACGCAACACTGACGAATCAAGGGTTCGACCATGCTCGATCGTGACGGCTATCGCCCGAACGTCGGCATCATTCTGGTCAACGCGCGCAATGAAGTTTTCTGGGGCAAGCGGATACGCGAGCATTCCTGGCAGTTCCCGCAAGGTGGCATCAAGCACGGGGAGAGCCCGCAGCAGGCCATGTATCGGGAACTGTTCGAGGAAGTCGGGCTCAGGCCCGAACATGTGAAGATTCTCGGACGCACGCGCGGCTGGTTGAAGTACGACGTTCCTAAGCACTGGATACGCCGCGAATGGCGCAGCACCTATCGCGGACAGAAGCAGATCTGGTTTCTCTTGCGGCTCACGGGCCGCGACACCGACGTTTCGCTCAGGGCAAGCAGGCATCCTGAATTCGATGCCTGGCGCTGGAGCGAGTACTGGGTTCCGCTCGACGCGGTGATCGAGTTCAAGCGGCAGGTTTATCAACTGGCGTTGTCGGAACTGTCGGCGATCCTGTTCCGGCCCCATGCGCCGGAACTTCCTCCCGAGTATCGCGATTTCGCGATGGTCCGGGAGTCCTGAACGAGTGCGTCTGTGCGCAGCCGTCTGGTACGCGGCGTCCGTTTCTTCGACCGCTTAAGGCTGTTCATGTGCGTCGCGCGCGCGGCGCGCGCTTCTTGCGAGGTGATTCGATGTTGCAGGGGTTTTCGAGGGTCGGCAGGCTTGCCGTGGCGCTCGCGCTGTTTCCAGTGTGCGCGGTCGCCGGCCTGTTCACCGAGCCGGATCCGAACTGGCAGGAGGATGCCGTGGAGTATCCGCCGCCGCCGAGCGAGGACGATCTGCACAAGTTCTTCGTGACTGCCGCTTCGCCCAACGTGTTCTACGTGGACAAGGCTTCTCTGGGTCTGGGCGAGGACCGGGTGGTTCGCTATACGCTGGTGGTGCGCACGCCCGGTGGCGCCGAGAACATCACCTTCGAGGGTATTCGCTGCGAGACCGGCGAGCGCCGCATCTACGCGCACTGGCGTCCGCAGGAAAGTACGTGGTCGCCGGCGCGCCGTTCCGAGTGGGAGGCCTTGCGTGCGACCGGCTACAACATGCCACGGGCGGTGCTGGCGGCGCAGCACTTCTGCGACGGGCCGGCGCCGCCGCGAACGCTCGGTGACGCGCGGCGCGGACTGATCTACGGAAACCAGCAATGAAGAGCAACACGGACAGGACGATTGGCGATCGCGCGATTGTGCGCTTCGACAAGGCGCTCAGGACGCTGTTCGCACCGGCTGCGAGCGTGCGTCCGGTCCCTGGTGCCGATCTTCCCGAGGCGTCGCTGTCGGCGTCGCAAAAGGCCGAGACGGCCGCGCTGATGCGCGTCAATCATTGCGGTGAGATCTGCGCGCAGGCGCTGTATCAGGGGCAGGCGGTGACAGCACGCGAGGCGCGCATCCGCGAGGAACTCGAGCGCGCTGCTGCCGAGGAGACCGAACATCTGGCGTGGACCGAGCGGCGCATCCACGAACTGGGTGGTCGCAAGAGCCTGCTCAATCCGCTCTGGTATGCCGGTTCGCTGGCGCTCGGTATGGCCGCCGGGCGGCTCGGCGACCGCTGGAGCCTGGGTTTTCTCGCCGAAACCGAACGCCAGGTCGAGAACCATCTGGACGGGCATCTGGGCCGCATCGCGCCGGATGATGCTCGAAGCCGGGCGATCGTCGAGCAGATGAAACTCGACGAGGCCGGTCATGCACAAACGGCGGTCAATCTCGGCGGGCGCGAGTTGCCGGCTCCGGCACGCGGGGCGATGCGACTGATGGGTCGGATCATGACGACGCTCTCGCATCGCATCTGATCCGCCGTGTCGTCAAGGCCGTCAATCGGCCTCGACGATTTCCCACGTGTGTTCGATGCTGGCGGTCTTGCCAAGCATGACCGACGCCGAGCAGTACTTGTCGGCGGAGAGGTGGATCGCGCGCTCGACGGCCTCCGGCTTGATCTTGTGGCCCGTAATTCGATAGTGGAACCCGATGCGGGTGAATACTTTGGGGTCAGTGTCTGCACGCTCGGCCACCAGGCGAACCTCGCAGTCACGCACGTCGTGGCGGCCACGCCGCAGGATCAGCAGTACGTCGAAAGCCGAGCAGCCGCCCGCGCCGGCGAGCATCATTTCCATCGGTCGCGGCGCGAGATTGCGACCGCCCGCATCGGGTGCGCCGTCCATTGTGATGAGATGGCCGGAGCCGGTTTCGGCGACGAAGCTCACGTCGTCGAGCCATTTGATCGTGCATTCCATGCTTTTCTTCCTGCGTCTGGAGGGAGGGAGAGTAGGAGGGCGATTCTAGCCGATGCGCGATTTCGACGTTTCTTGTCCCTGCCACGGAACTTCGGGTTGGATGGGCTGTCACTGAACGTGCATGCGATAGATGCTTCGAATTCCTTGATTTTTCAAGGGTCTTTTGAATAAGAGAAGTTTATATGGACATCAGAATAATTATGGTGCGGCGCACAAAAAATGCTTGCATGAAGCTCGTGAGAGCTGGATAATTCAAACCAGTCGGATCGCTGGCGAGTGAAGCGATCCAGTCGATGTCTCCTCCACCCTCCTCCTTTGGTGTGGATTCAACGCAGTCCGGAATCCGGACTGCGTTTTTTTTCCTGTGCGTGCGCGCGCGAGCGCATTGACATCGAAGCCCATCGTCCCGTAATATCTCGTGCTTTCCGTTTCATGGCCCGTGGCAGGGCCGGACAAGAATCGAGGAATCGAATGAAAACGTTTTCTGCCAAGCCGCATGAAGTCAAGCGCGACTGGTTTGTTGTCGATGCGTCCGACAAGGTGCTTGGCCGTCTTGCGGCTGAAGTTGCCCGTCGTCTGCGTGGTAAGCACAAGGCGATCTATACGCCTCACGTCGATACTGGCGACTACATTGTCGTGGTCAATGTCGACAAGCTTCGCGTGACCGGGAACAAGGCGCTGGACAAGAAGTACTACCATCACACGGGATATCCTGGTGGTATCCGTGAAACCAACTTCACCAAGCTGCAGCAGCGCTTCCCGGGCCGTGTGCTCGAAAAGGCCGTCAAGGGCATGCTGCCGAAGGGGCCGCTGGGTTACGCGATGCTCAAGAAGCTCAAATGCTACGCTGGCGCCGAGCATCCGCACACTGCGCAGCAGCCCAAAGTTCTCGAGATCTGACAGGAGCCTATCAATGGCTGTTAGCTACAACTACGGCACCGGCCGGCGCAAGACCGCTGTCGCGCGTGTGTTCATGAAGCCGGGTTCCGGCAGTATCGTCGTCAATGGAAAGCCCGTTGATGAGTTCTTCTCCCGTGAGACGGGTCGCATGATCGTGCGTCAGCCGCTGGTCCTGACCGAGAACGATTCACGCTTCGACATCATGGTGAACGTCACCGGTGGTGGTGAATCCGGTCAAGCCGGAGCGGTGCGCCATGGCATTACCCGGGCGCTGATCGATTTTGACGCGGAACTCAAGGGCGAACTGCGCAAAGCGGGCTTCGTAACCCGTGACGCGCGTGAGGTCGAGCGCAAGAAGGTCGGCTTCCGCAAGGCGCGTCGTCGCAAGCAGTTCTCGAAGCGCTGATCGCACGCACGCTTCACTGCGAGGCCGCCTCCACAGGCGGCCTTTGTCGTTATGGGCGCGGCTTTCCGGTACTGTTGCAGGGGTTATTGCTGTTTTTGCGGAGGCAAAGATGATCAAGGTCGGTGTGGTTGGCGGCACCGGATATACCGGCGTCGAGTTGCTCAGACTGCTGTGCGGTCACCCCGGGGCCGAACTGGTGTCGATCACGTCGCGAGGCGACGCAGGTACGGCTGTCGCGGATATGTTTCCGAGCCTGCGCGGCAGGGTGGATCTGGACTTCGTTGCCCCGGCCGACGCCGGGCTCGGCCAGTGCGACGTGGTGTTCTTCGCCACCCCCAATGGGATCGCGATGCAGCAGACGGCCGAGCTGGTCGCTGCCGGCGTGCGTGTGATCGATCTCGCGGCCGATTTCCGCATTCGCGATGTCGCCGTTTGGGAGAAGTGGTACGGCATGCAGCATGCGGCGCCCGATCTCGTTGCGGAGGCCGTCTACGGATTGCCGGAACTCAACCGCGAGGCGATTCGTGGAGCGCGTCTGGTGGCCAATCCGGGTTGCTATCCGACCGCGGTGCAGCTCGGTTTTCTGCCGCTGATCGAGGCGGGTGTGATCGATACCGGCGCCTTGATCGCGGACGCCGCGTCGGGCGCATCGGGGGCGGGGCGCAAGGCCGAAGTGCGCACGTTGTTGGCAGAGGCATCTGACAATTTTCAAGCATACGGCGCGTCCGGCCACCGTCATCTGCCCGAGATCAGCCAGGGTCTCACCTGTATGGCCGGGGGGCGCGTCGGGCTGACGTTTGTCCCGCACCTGTTGCCAATGGTGCGCGGCATCCATGCGACGCTGTACGGCCGAATCACGCGCGAAGCGGATTTCCAGGCGCTGTTCGAGCAGCGATTCGCCGACGAACCCTTCGTCGATGTCATGCCGTTTGGTCGACATCCGGAGACGCGCTCCGTGCGTGCGAGCAACCTGTGCCGCATCTCGATCCATCGACCGCAGGACGGCGACGTCGTGGTTGTGTTGGCGGTGATCGACAATCTGGTAAAGGGGGCCGCCGGGCAAGCCATCCAGAACATGAACATCATGTTCGGCCGTGATGAGCGGGAAGGGCTCGATGTCGTTCCCGTGAGCCCCTGATTCGCGGTAAGCTGAGCGTACGAGAGCGTGTTTCTCGACAGATCACCGGAACTCATCGTGCCGCGCGACATCCAAGACGCGACACGGTAGCCGCCGCGGCGGCAAACCTGCTTCAAGGAGAACGTATGAGCACCACTGCCGAAATGCCTGATCTGCTGGTCTTTACCGATAGTGCGGCCGACAAGGTCCGCGAACTGATCGAAGAGGAGGGCAATCCCGACCTGAAATTGCGTGTATTCGTATCTGGCGGCGGTTGCTCGGGTTTTCAGTACGGATTTACCTTCGACGAGGACGTCGCAGATGACGATACTTCGCTCGAGAAGAATGGCGTGACGTTGCTGGTCGACTCGATGAGCTACCAGTATCTGCTCGGTGCGGAAATCGATTACTCCGAGGGTCTTGAGGGTGCGCAGTTCGTGATTCGTAATCCGAACGCGACCAGTACCTGCGGTTGCGGGTCATCCTTCTCGGTCTGAGTTTCCTCCGGGAAATGCAAAGGGGCCCTCCAGAGGGCCCCTTTTTATTGCCGGTTCATCGTCCCCGTTCAGTCGTCGCGCTTGGCCAGTGTAGTCGGCTGATGGTTGAGCAGCGCGAGGCGGTCGAGCATGGGTTCGGCGACGGCGCGGAATTCGGCCAGCGCCTTGCCCTCAAGGGGCTTGACCGGCGGCAGGGCGATTTTCAGTGGATCGTGAGGCACGTTGTTGATCCGGATCTCGTAATGCAGATGCGGGCCGGTCGCCCATCCCGTTTGGCCGACGTAGGCGATGGGGTCCCCCTGCCGGATTCGTTGTCCCTTGCGCACGCCTTTGACGAAGCCGTTCAGGTGGGCATATAGCGTGGAGTATCCGTCACGATGGCGGATGATGACCGTCTTGCCGTAGCCGTTCTGCGTTCCGACAAAGCTCACGCGCCCGTCCGAGGAGGCCTTGACCGGCGTTCCGGTGGGTGCGGCGAAGTCAGTGCCGTTGTGACTGCGCCAGCGCTTGTGGATCGGATGCATGCGGCGTCCGAAGTTCGACGAGATGCGCGTGAATTCCAGTGGGTAGCGCAGGAAGGCCTGGTTCAGGCCACGGCCATCCGGCGTGTAATACACTTCGTTGCCATCGGACTCCCTGTGCAGTACGACGCGATAGGTGTCGCCCTGATTCTCGAACTCGGCCGCCAGGATTCGACCGGTACGCACCGGTACTCCGCTGTCGTAGATGGTCTCGTAGACCACGCTGAAACGATCGCCGCTGCGGATGTCGCGGGAAAAGTCGATTTGCGTGCCGAAGATCTCTGCAAAGCGGCTGGCAACGCTGTCCGGTACCCCCGCCGCGTCGGTCGCGCCAAACAGCGAGTGGGTGATCAGGCCGCCACGCATCTCAACGAGGGTGTCGATGTCGGCGTCTGACGATGCGGACAGCGCAAAGGCTTGTCCTTCTCGTTTGACGATGAAGCGTTCGCTGCTGCGGGAGACCGGAAGATTGAGCGAGACCAGCTTGCCATCGGGCGCGACCATTGCGACCAGCGAGCGTCCGGCGCGGAGCTGGCGCAGGACCTGATTGGCCTCCTCACTGGTGTTCATGAACGTCCAGGCCTGATCGTCGGCGACGCCGAGGCGGCGGAAAATGGACTGCAACGTGTCGCCCGACTGGATGCGCTCGTTGTACACGAAAGGCAGAGTGGGCTCGGGTGGAAGTGCTTCAATACCCGGTGCGCCCAGATCCTCGACGACCGATTCAGGCTCGAACGGCAGACCACTGTGTCCTGGCGGGACAGCGGTGGCGGCAACGACGCCGAGCAGGGAAATGACGAAGACTGCGGCCGACAGCGGGATCCGCTTGGGTTTGGACGTTTGCCGCTGCGATTCCGTTAGAATCCCGTTTTCCCTGAGTCGCATGAGTACCCTTGGCGTAAAAGTTGGTGAAGTCTAGCAAAGGCCAGGGAGCAAATCCAAAGCAATAAAGTTTTACCGGAAGTGTCAGAAATCGTTTCGGAGAAGTGCATGGTCGATGTTGGTGCGTCGCTCGATTACATCAAGCGTGGCGTGGACGAGTTGCTCGTCGAGGAAGAGATGGTCGAAAAGCTGCGCGCGGGGCGTCCCTTGCGTGTCAAGGCAGGATTCGACCCGACCGCGCCCGACCTGCATCTCGGGCACACGGTGCTGATCAACAAACTGCGTCATTTCCAGGAGCTGGGTCATCACGTGATGTTTCTGATCGGCGACTTCACCGGCATGATCGGTGATCCGTCGGGCAAGAACGCCACGCGTCCGCCGCTGTCGCGCGAGCAGATCCTAGATAACGCGCGCACGTACCAGGATCAGGTATTTCGCATTCTTGATCCCGAGCGCACCGAGATCTGCTTCAACTCGTCCTGGATGGAAGAGCTTGGTTCGGCTGGCATGATCCGGCTGGCCTCGCAGCATTCGGTTGCACGCATGCTCGAACGCGATGATTTTGCGAAACGCTACGCGGCTGGCCAGTCGATCGCGATCCATGAGTTCCTGTATCCGCTGTGCCAGGGCTACGATTCGGTGGCGATGAAATCCGACATCGAGCTGGGAGGCACCGACCAAAAGTTCAACCTCCTCGTCGGCCGGGAGCTCCAGCGCCACTCCGGGCAGTTGCCACAGTGCGTGTTGACGATGCCGCTGCTCGTCGGTCTGGACGGGGTCAACAAGATGTCCAAGTCGCTCGGAAACTACATCGGTATTACCGAACCGGCGCGCGAGATCTTCGGCAAGCTCATGTCGATTTCGGATGATTTGATGTGGCGTTACTTCGAGCTTCTGTCGTTCCGCCCGATCGACGAGGTGCGCAGGCTCCACGACGAGGTAGAGCGGGGACGCAATCCGCGTGACGCCAAAGTGCTGCTCGCGCAGGAAATCGTTGAACGCTTCCACGACCGGTGGGCGGCAGAAGACGCGCTCGAGGCCTTCGAGGCGCGTTTCCGCCGGGGCGAGGTGCCTGACGACCTGCCGGAGGTCGCGCTGAGCACTGATGGCATTGGCCTGGCGCTCGTTCAAGTCCTCAAGCAGGTCGGTTTGACCGCGAGCACCTCCGAGGCGATGCGTCTGATCGGCCAGGGCGCGGTGCGGGTCGATGGCCAGCGCGTCGAGGATCGTGAACTGCATCTGGCCGCCGGGCGCAGCGTGCTCGTGCAGGTCGGCAAGCGCCGTTTCGCTTCCGTTTCGTTGAACTGATGTCTCGCGCTTGACACCTTGATTGCGGTCGCTATACTGCGCGGCTCGCTGCTTCGAGCGCGCTGTTTTGTGGTGCTGGATTCGGGGTTGTGAGGGGGTGTTCCGGGGTTTGAGAAGTTGCTCCGGGGTGCTTGACGAAGCGGCTGGTGTTGTTCATACTCTCGCTTCTTCGCTGCCGGGTGGCAGCGGTTCTTTAAAAATTTGGACAATCGAT
>CAXBIS010000001.1:0-334296 GCA_963975885.1 uncultured Azoarcus sp. | reverse complement strand
CGTAATGCACGGGCACGATCGCTCTCGTACGGGGCGTGATCGCTGCCTCGATCCGGGTTTCGTCGATATTGAGCGTGTCCGGCCGGATATCGACGAACACCGGCTTCGCGCCGCGCAAGACAACGGCGTTGGCGGCAGACACGAAATTGAAGGACGGCATGATGACTTCGTCGCCCGGCTCCAGGCCGGTCAGCATGGCAGCCATCTCGAGCGCCGCGGTGCACGAATGCGTCAGCAAGGCCCGCCGGCAGCCGGTGCGCTGTTCCAGCCAGCGCGAACACTGACGGGTGAATTCGCCGTCTCCGGCCAGATGGCCGGCGGCATGGGCCTCGGCAATGCAGCGAAGCTCGTCGCCGGTCATGTAGGGCTTGTTGAACGGTATGTTCATGGGTTGGCGCTGACCGCGCCGCCGATGCGCGTGCCGGTGACGAGATTTTCGTGGAAACGGGGCGGGAAGCCGGCGTCCGCCATCGCTTGTCGGGTGGCGGCGATGTCGTAGTCCACGCGGTGCAGTTCGAAATGCTCGCCGTCCCAAAGGGCAAACGAGGCGCGCGGGTCGCCGTCACGGGGTTGCCCGACCGAACCGGGATTGCACCAGGTCTTGCCCCCGCCCGAGAAGATGCAAGGCACATGCGTGTGGCCCGAAGCGAACCAGCACCCCTCGAATGCGCCGAAATAGTCTTCCGTGGGGCTCACGTACTCTTCGAGCGGGTCGATCCAGCCGCCATGCGCCAGACGGATCCCGTACCTTCGGGCGGACGGAGACAGCGAAGCAAGCCATGCCAGATTGTCCGCCGTGATCACCTCTCGCTGATAGTCCAGACAGGCATTGGCGCTGCTGGACCGGTGACTGCGCGCACCCGACACCAGATACCAGTCGTGATTGCCCATCAGGCAGAACACGCCGCGCCCGCGCAGCAATTCGCAGCATTCATTGACCTGGCTGTAATAGCCAGCCGTGTCTCCGAGGCAGACGATGTGCGAGACGCCGATTTCGTCGAGCCGGGACAGCACCGCCAGCAGGGCCGCGCGGTTGCCGTGAATGTCAGAAATGATCCCGATCATGGATGACGTAGTCCTGGATGTATCGCACCGCGAACCCGGACCGAATGCGCGGCTGCGCGGGCAGAGCACCGTCCAGATAGTAGTCCATGCACATGGCGCCCTCGTTGTATCCGAAGGCGGCGCGCATCGAGGTCGTCGAAGAAACCCTGGGGTTGATCTCGAGCAGCTTCCAGCCCGCAGCATCCCTGCGGAACTGCAGATTGGTCGGCCCGACGGGCCGGAAGTGCCTGCACAGCCTGCACACCGCGTCGTCGAGTGACGCGTCCTGGCACACCCAGGCTTTGGCGGTGGCCCCGTCCAGGGCCAGGCGGCGGCGCATCGTGATGGCACAACTCACCGCCCCGCGCCCGTCGCCGAACACGCCGACGGTGTATTCCTCGTCATCGCAACCGATCAGCGGCTGCGCCATCAGGACTTCCCCGAGGCTGGCCGCATGCGCGGCGAAGTCATCCCGGCACTGCACACGCACAAGCCCCTTGCCCGCGTAGCTGCGGCGCGGCTTGAGGATGAACGGTAATCCCAGCATGGCGGCGAGTGCGTCGAAATCTCCTTCCAGAAAGGACGGGATGCGTAGCTCGTCGCCCACAGCCCGGAGTTCCTGGTGCATCGCCCACTTGTCCTGCGACAGCTCGACCAGCCGGGCGTCGTTCAAGACCATCGCGCAATCCAGTCCGGCGAGCATGTCGCGCTCGGACGACAACCGATGCACGTCCTGCTCGAAGCCGGGAATGAGCAGTTCGACCGCATGTCGCGCGACGACATCGCGCAGCCACTCGGGGTAAGCGGCACTCGAGGTGAGCGGAGCGTGCTCGAAGGCGTCGCACCAGGCCTGCCCCACCGCATCGGCATGGATGTCGGCGCCAATCAGCCGCACGTGCGGCCGCGCCTGGCGCAGGGAGCGGAGCAGGCCGTAGCCCATGATCGCCCCCACGCCGGTGACCATGACCGTGGTCAAGCACCCGCCTCCCGACAGGCGCGGATGCGCCGATAGCCTTGTGCAACATCGATGCGGGGCCAGAAGTCGATGCGGTCGTAGAGCGCGAAGTCGTCGATCTCGGGCAGGTCGGACAGCGCCGGCTTGTCGGGCAGGAAGCGGGCTTGCCGATCCTGATCAAAGGCGGCAAAGGCGGCCTGGGCCATTTCGCCCAGACGCACCGAGCGGGGATGCGCGCAGGCGTACTCTCCGATGCAGCGCTGGTCGACCACGCGCGCCACGGTCTCCGCGAGGTCGTCCAGATGAATGTAGTTGCGACGCGCATCGTGCGCGCCGTAGAGCGTGATCTCCTCTCCCGCCTGAGCACGATCGGCCATCATGTAGAACAGCCCCTGATGACGCCGGCAATCTCCGCGATCATCGTAGACCTGGCTGGGCCGCAGTATGGTCAGATCCATCCCGCCGGCCGCACAATGCAGCCGCGCGACATCTTCGCCGTGACGCTTGGACAATGCGTAGATGCCGTAATACGGATCTCCCGCGCGGTAGGTGGCGAAGATGGACGACATCAGCACGAAATGTCTGGCGCCCACCTGGCGGGCAAGCGCACAGGCCGAGAGCGTTCCCGCGGCATTGACCACCTCGGCGCGCACCATGTCCGGATCGCCTTCACCGCCGAAATCGGCAGCGACGTGCACCACCACGTCGAATGACTCCGACACCGCGGGCAGTTCCTGCCAGCGACTCAGGTCGAAGTGAAAATCCGCTTCCCGCCGCCCCGCCGTCTTCACCACGCAGCGCGCCTCCAGGCGCGCCGCGATGGCCCGGCCGATCACCGATGTGGATCCGACAATCAGAACGCTCACTGCAAACCCTCCTCGCTTTCCGTCACCCGCCGTCGCCCTCCCACCGCCGAACCGGCTGCCTCGGATTCGGCCGCATGGACCCTTCTCACGACATACAGCGGCCTGCGCCTGACCTCCTGGAAGAGCTTGCCCAGATACAGGCCGAGCACACCGAGAACGAGAATGATCGTCCCCCCGAGAAACCAGATGGACAGCATGACCGAGGTAAAACCACTCAGGACCAGTTCAGGGTAGAGCAGCTTGCGCACCCCGAGATAGAGCGCATAGGCCACCGACCCCAGCCAGACCAGACAGCCTGCGACGAAGATCAGCGACAGCGGAGCGGTGGTGAACGACGCGAACGAATCGACCGCCGTGGCCAGCTTGCGCGAGAGACTGTAGCTCGACCCGTGGGCGGGCGACCGCGGCACCTTTCTCAGGGGAATCGAAACCTGCCGGAAACCGGTCCAGGCGAAAACCCCCTCGAGGAAGAGCACCCGATCGCCGACTTCGAGCAGGGCATCGACATAGCGACGCTGCATGAGTCGGCATGTCATGGGGTTGCGCGGCATCCGCACGCTGGACATGGCGTTGAAGACAGACCAGAACAGGCGGGCGGAAAGGTTCGCCATGGCCGAGGCAACACGTTCCTGCTGCACTGCGAACACCACGTCGGCGGCGGATTCGTCCATCCTGCGCGAGAACGTCAGCAACCACTCGGGCTGCTCCTCGAGGTCACAATCGATCAAAAACACGCGCTCACCGCGCGTATGCGACAGGCCGGCGACGATCGCGGCATGGTGTCCGAAATTGCGGGACAGTTCGACGACCTGCGTATGCGCGTCCCCGGCCTGCAGTTCGAGCGCAAGATCGAGCGAGCGGTCGGGGGAGCCGTCGTTGACCAGCACGATCTCGTAATCGGCACCGCATTGCTCGCGTGCGGCGGCGCTGACACGGCGATGAAACTCCCGGAGGTAAGGCTCGGAGCGATACAGCGTCGTGACGATCGAGAGCTTCATGCCACGTATCTCATGTAGCGGGGCGCGTCGCGGCCGCAATTGAACAGCAGGTCGAGGATGGTGACGTAATGATCGAACGCACCCCATGCCTGCGGGTATTCCGGGTATCCCTGATAGTCGAACCACTGGAGCGCGATTCCGGCGCGCTCGAACGCGGCCGGATCGATGTAGGCCCGGGCCGCCGGGCCGGAAACATATGCGGTTGCACCGGCCTGCGCACACAGGTCCACAAGTCGCTGCGTCCCGCCGCCGAAGCTTCGGTAGGCCTGCGAGCATGTGATGCGGGTAGAGATGCCGAGCCAGGCACAGATTTCCACGATGAAGTGCCGATTGAGTGCAGATAGCATGTCATGGGACTCATCGAGATACAGCGGCGCAAGCCAGGACGAGATCTCGTCGAAATGCGGGCTGCGCCGGTAGTTCGCCTCCAGCGTCTTCCAGTGCCGGGGCTGCCAGCCCGAACCGACGCGCACGTCGCAAATGCAGCGGTGAATGTGCTGCCCGACAGGGATCGTGATCCACTGGACTCCATGCGGCGTCTTGATCCGGTTGCGATTGCGCCAGTCGTTCTTCGTGAACTGGACATCATCATAGAGGATGAACTCGTCCACCGCCGCGACAAGGTCGAAGTACCCTTTCCAGGGGATGTAGTTTGACTGGAGAATCGCGACCTTCTTCACCGTCGGCACCCGCGCGTCATCGCCCTTGCTCCAGTCGCTGGAAGGAAACCCCCCGGAATATCACCCTGCCACCGCCCAGCGCCTCTACACGGAACTCCAGCCTGTTTCGTCTGCGCAGGTTGAACTCGATCACCGGTGGCGTCCCGTTGCGAACGAGGACGACTTCGCCGAATACTCTCTGTCCACGGCTCCCGGCGACATCAAGCCGCGCGCACTCCTGTTGGGCACATGCGGTTTCCACGTCGAAGGTCGCACGGTAGCGTCCGGACGCGACGTTGAGATAGGGGCCGAAATGCAGCATGCCGGTCTCGCCGGATTCGGCTAGCAGCGCCGGGCCCTCACCCCGATGATCTTCGACGAATCGACCCGCTTGCGACTGTGAAACGCGCGTGACGTCGATTCGCAGGGGATCCCGGTAGTGAATATCCCAGCCGGGCAATCGTCCTGCCAGATTGTGATCGAACACGTGAATGATGAATTCATCCGCGACCTGCCGACTCACCGGACTCGCGCCATAGGCGCTCATACGCTCCCAGTCGATCGCCTCGGTCTCGGCTTGCGTGAGCAATAGAAAGGTTTCACCCTGCCAGGACTCCGGAAAATACCAGCGATCCGAGGACAACCACCGCATGGGCATGGGGAGCCCGTCAACCACCTGGATCTGTCGGACAAGACTGCTCTCGTTGCTGAACACGCTCACGACTCCGGCGTTCCAGTAGCTCGCATAGCCATACACCAGCCCACGATCGGCCAGATGGCGGGCCACGCGGGCATGTTGCGCGACGTCGGCCGGCGCGGGCGATGCGATGCGCGAATCCGTCCCCGTGTGGCGAAACACCGGATAGGCGCTCGTCGCGAGAATCAGCGAAATCGCCAACACCGCGAACGCGAAAGCGCGGCGCCGATGCCAATCGAGAGGCAAACCGAGCAGCACGATCAATCCCAGGAGGACGCTCGGCACGAGATAGCGCGCACTCTGGATCGGATCCCTCATGTCGGGGATGGTGGTGGTGATTTGCGGTATGAACACGGCGACGAATGCGATCGTCGCAAACGCCGCCATGAACTGCATTCCCGGCCCGTATTGGCGCAACGCCCTGAACAGCGCGACCGGAATCAGCACCAGCAAAACAAGCGCAACCACCATGCGTACCGCTTCGTACGCGCCCGCCACGCTGGCCAGCTCATTGCCCGGGGGCAGTCCGCCAAGGATCGCGAGCAGGCCCGTCGGCGTCAGTGCGAGGTTGCGCGACATGTGCTCGAAGCTGAGCAAGCCCGCCGCGGCGGCACCCATCACATTGTTCACACCGGACATGGTGTAGAGATGGAGGGCGCATCCGAACACCAGCGCCAACCCGAAGATGACGACCAGATGCACATACCGCTTGCCCGAATCGGACCCGTAACGGCACGCAAACCAGACTGCAGCCCCCATGAAGGGCAACCCGTAGAACACGATCGCGCGCAGCGGATTTGCCCTGAAGGCAAGCAAGGCGAGGACGAAAACCGCAAGAGCGCAGCCCACCGCGCCTCGCCCCGTCGACCGGACGTACGTGGCCGCGAAATGGATCAGGTAGCAGGAGATAACGACGGCGACACCGTAGCTCACCTGCCCATACAGATTTTCCGCCATGAAGCCCGATAGCCCACCCGCGACCACTGCAAGGATCAGCAGACGCTGGATCCTGCTCGCCGCACCGAGGCCTGAAACGAGCCAGACTCCATGCAACAGCAGCACCGCAAACAACGCGCCCGACCAGGCGTGGACCTGAAATCCGGCAGGCATCCATGAGAGCAGCGGAATGATGAATACATGGCCGAACAGCACCATCAGGTCGCCGTTGGCGTAGTTCCAGTCATCGGGAAAAAAGTCTTTCGTGGCGACGATTTCCCGCGCCAGGAGAACCTTGACTGCACTGTCCGAATGGAACCAGGCCTGATAGCCGACGAAGACGTACCAGACGAGAAGACACAGATTGAGGACCAGCAGGCCCGTCACCAACAACGCGGCGGGACCGGCGAATGTACTCGTGGCTCTCGTCATGAGATCTCGGTGCCTGCCGGGAATTTCTTCGGCCCTGCGGACGCTCATCTGCACGGAATGACAGCAGTGTAGCGCATGCGGATAAGCGCCCCGATTCTCGCGCGCGCTTCCCGGGAAACTTGCGCGATCTCGCTTCGCCTTCGCGCCATCAGCGACCTGAGTACGGGCAGGGCGGCGCGCTACGACCGGGGTGGCGCAGCTTGGGTTGCGCGGATGCGCACCGGACGGCGAGCGAGGCACAGGAGCGTGGTGGCGGCCATGTAACGGGTAACGGTCCACCACGAATCGAACACGCGGGAGCGATCGACCATGCGCGGATTCATCGGCACGGGGACTTCGACCAGGCGCATGCCGGCGCGGCGGAACAAGAGCAGGACACCGACATCCTGAAAGTCGAGCTGCGTCGCACCCTCACTCGCGGCCAATTGCATGGCGGTCGCGTTGTACAGACGGAAACCGGAAGTGAGGTCCTCGACGGACAGACCGCTGATGCGGCGAAACCAGTTCCAGGCGATACGGCGTGCGCGGCTGGCGCGCGCGGGGTGGGCGCCAATGACGAGGTCGGCGTTGTCACCTTCGGCCAGCAGGCTCGGGATGGCGGCAACTTCGTGCTGACCGTCCGCGTCCATCGTGATGACCGACGAGTAGCCGTGCGCGATGGCGTGGCGAATACCCGCCTGCATGCCGCCCCAGGCGCCCAGCGGAAGCGTCGGGCGCAATACGGTCGCACCCGCGCGCCTTGCGGCTGCACCGGTGCCGTCGGTGCTCAGATCGTCGATCACGACGATGTCGGCACACCCCGTCGAGATCAGTTCCGCGACGATGGAGGGCAAGGTCTGTACCTCGTTGCGCGCGGGGATCACCACGAGCAGACCGCGATCCGGTGCGGGCGAGTCAGCCAGCACACCGGCCCGCGTGTACTGCCCGGCCACCGCATCGGCGCAGGCCTGAATCGAGAACTGCTGCTGCACGGCGCGGCTGGCCTGCGCCCCCATCCTGTCGCGCATCACCGCGTCGTCGCGCATCGAGCCCAGCGCGCGCTGCCAGTCGGCCACGTCACCCGGCCTCGCCAGCAGACCCGCCTGCGCATGCCGTACCACCCACGGCATGCCCGAACCGGGCAAGTCGGACGCAATGCAGGGCCTGGCGTAGCGCATCGCCTCGAGCAGCACCAGACCGAAGGCCTCGCTGCGTTCGATCGATGGCAGACACAGCACATCGCAGCTCGCCAGCAAGGCGTGCTTGCGTGCATCGGACACTGCACCGAGGAGCCGCACCCTGCCCTGCGCTGCATCGGCGAGCGCCTCCAGTTCCGAGCGCTGCTCACCGTCTCCGGCGAGCAGCAACTCGACGCCCGTCAGCGCCGACACGGCGCGCACGAGCGTGGCGAAATCCTTGTAATGCGACAGCCGACCGATGGCGAGTACGCGAAACACGCCATCGGTCCAGCGATCCTGCTCCACGGCGGGTTGCGTCGGATAGCGCGACAGGTCGAGCCCCAGCGGGACGACGCTGCACTTGTCGTGCCATCGCCGCAGGGGTTCGCTGACCTCCAGGTACGGTGGCGACGTGGCGATCACGCGCGCAGCACGCGCCAGCAGTGCCTGCTCGAAGGGTCGGTACGCGCGGTAGGCCAGCGACAGCCGCCTGTTGCCCGGCGCTGCAACGACATCCGAATGCCAGTGCACCACCCACGGGATGCGCGCAGCGCGACGCAGGGCGAGCACCGCGAAGGCTGACGGATTGGGCATGTGCAGATGCACGACGTCCGGCCGAAACTCGCGCAGCAGGCGCGCGAGCGCGAATGGAAAGCGCGGGGCGATCGGCGCATAGGCCAGAGTGCACCACACCGGCACGCGCACCAGCCACGGCAGATCGCCGGGCTCCGGCGTGCCATGTGCGAGCACGGCGACCTCGTCGCCATCGGCACGCTGCGCCGCGACCAGATCCGCCAGAAAGACTTCCATACCCCCCGCATAGGGCGGGAAGTACTTGCCGACGTGAAGGATGCGCACGCCAGTCGTCCGTCAGCGCGCGAGTTGCTCACGCAACTGGCGATAGGCCGAATTTTCCGGCTGCAGTTCCAGGGCACGCTCGACCTCTGCAAGCGCCTCGCGTCGACGCTCCAGCAACATCAGGGCCATGGCGCGACCGTAGTGAAACACGTGGCTCTGCCCCCGCTCCACGAGTGCGTCGAAGACGCCGAGCGCCTGCCGGCCATCCTGAAGGCCGACATAGGCCATTCCAAGCCCGGTCAGCAGCCGCACATCATCAGGCGTTTTCTCGAGCAGCGTTCGAAAATCCCGACTGGCACGCTCGAAATCGCGAGCGGCAATCGCCGCCTCCGCACGTCTCAGCAAGGCATTGTCGCGCGCGCGTTCATCCTGACGGCGCACGCGAATGGCCAGGGTAAATGCCTCTACGGCCTCTGCGTAACGCCCCAGCGTGTACAGGGTCTCGCCGCGGTGATAGTTCAGCCCGGGGTGCTTGAACCCCTCCCGGATCGCAAGATCGAACGATTCGAGCGCCTGCTCATGCCGGTTCATCAACTGGAGTGCAACGCCGAGATTGAACCGTGCCGACCCTTCCCGCTCACCCAGTTCGATCGCGCGAACAAAATCCCGATACGCCTGCTCGGCCAGCAGATTCTCCAGAAAGTAGCTGCCGCGATTGACGAAGGCGCGCGCACGCCCGACCGCGTTGGGCGGCGCCTGCAGATCGACCTTCTCGGCCGCGTCATGCCATACGCGGTAGATGTCGCGCATGGACATCGTGCGTTCGAAGGCCAGCCCGGCAAACACCATCGCGACCACGAAACCCAGGGTATAGAGCACCGGGGGACGAATCCCGGTGAGCAGCACGCAGACCAGCACCGGGAATCCGATTGCCCACAGATAGCTGCGATAGAGGACGAACGGGTCCTGGATCCAGACGGTGGAAAATTCGGTGAAGAACAGCACCAGCGGAAACAGCAGACCCAGCGCGGCCAGGCCGAGCATGTCCGAGCGGCGCACCACGGCCCAGGCCGCCCCTGCGAGCAGGGCGAAATAGGCAAGCGCGCCGAGGGTTTCGGGAAACGACAGAAACGAAAGGGGAAAGGCCGGACGCATGTCGATCGACATCGCCAGCACGTTCGGCACGAACCAGAAGAAGCCGTAGTAGAAGAACAGCGCCGCCTGGTTGAGGATGCTCAGGCCATACACCCGATCGGAAATCCCCGGGCTCAAGCCTTCGAGCTGGGCCACATGCGCCCGCGACGCCTCGTCGAAGACATTGCCGATGACGTCCCCGTAGACCGAATACAACACCGTCACGGCCACCGCCAGAGCCAGCGCGCTGGCTGCGGACACCGTCGCCACCACGCGCCACCGCGGTCGCGCGACGAACACGAACAGCGGAACCCACAAGGCCACCAGCATCACCGCATGGCCTTTGGACAGCAAGGCGCACACATAGCCCGCCAGCGCCGCCAGGAACCAGACCCACTTGCGGCTCTCCACGCCACGCACGAAGGCGTAGCAGGCCAGCACCGCAAACAGCGTCGCCATCAGGATGGAGCGCTGGATCAGGTAGCCCACCGCATAAGCCGCCACCGGACTGACCGCGAACAACGCAATCCCCACCCGCAACGCGGCTTCGCGCGACAGCGGCATCGCATCGTCCGGCGATGTGCGCACATGGGTCAGCAGGCGCGTCCAGAACGCATGCAAGGCGACGACGACGCCCATGTGAAGCAGCACGTTGACCAGTCGCTGCTTCCACCAGCCTTCCCCGAAAACGCTCTCCACCCAGACGAAGCTTCCGTAGGACAGCATGCGCTGCTGGAACTCCAGCAGGGATCCGTAGCGCTCGAAGATACTGCGGTCGACGAGAATTCCGTCGTCGAACAGCGGCTGGTTGTCGATGCCCGGCAGGTAGATGCCGAGCACCAGCGCCAACAGCAGCGACCAGTATGCGAACAGGAAAAGTCGGGATCTGGTCATCGGGTATTCGGACGCAGATGGCAGGAATGTTCGGAGCGCATCCTCGGCAGGGCCGTCGAGACGCGTCGAGAGCGCGGCACAGGATGCCACGAGGAAGGCCGATGAGCTAGATGCGCAAGAGTAAGCGCCCTTTGCACGGGGTTCCGTCCCCGTGCAGGCCCCGTCCGCTTACTGGGCGCGTGGCGGCTCATGCGTCTTGGCTGCGCACGGCACCTCGAGCGTTTCCGGTGGCAAGCCTTCGCACCATCGCCGCCATACCAGGCGTATCGCCGCCTCCAGGCAGCGAACCGATTCCTCAGGATCACGCGCGGCCCAGCGCCGCGGCAGATCGGCCCTGAGGCGTTC
This sequence comes from uncultured Azoarcus sp., assembly GCA_963975885.1. GTDB lineage: Bacteria > Pseudomonadota > Gammaproteobacteria > Burkholderiales > Rhodocyclaceae > Pseudazoarcus. The sequence goes on along the minus strand of CAXBIS010000001.1, from coordinate 323,381 downwards.
GAGCCCGTCGAGATCGCGCGCCTTCTCGAGTGCTGTGGCCACGTAGTCCGCTTCGCTCTCCGCGACCCAGTCCCCCAGCCCGACCGCATGCAGGACACCGGCTCCGGAACGCTGGGGCAGCATGGGTCCGGCGAGGCCGACGATCGGAACGCCCAGGCGAATCGCGTGCTGGTTGGTGGTGCCGCCGGCATAGGGAAAACTGTCGAGCATCAGATCGATCTCCCGATGCATCTCCACGTACTGGTCCATCGGCAGGTAGGGACGCAGGTCGAGGCGCTCTGCGCCGATGCCGTGGGTCGCAAACTCCGAGCGCACCCGATCGGCCGTGGATGCGTCGTTCACCGCCCCGATCAGCATGCGCGCTTCGGGCATGCGCGTGAGAATCTCACTCCACACGGCGATCGGACGCGACCCCGTCTTGCTGAGTCGGTTCAGATTGGCGAAGGTCACGAAGCCGTTGCGCCGCGCGGGCAACGGCCCGGGGTCGAAGCGTGAGCCGGTCTCATGCCGGAAAGCGATCGGCACCGGCAGGTAGAGGATCTTCTCGACGAACTGGTCGTCGAGAAGGCCTCGCGGCGCGGCGCCGGCATACATCAGTCGATAGTCCACCGCCGTCAGGCCGGTCGTACCCGGATAGCCCAGCCAACTGAGTTGCACCGGCGCCGGCTTGCGCGCGAAGACCGGAAGCCGGTTGAGCGCAGTGTGGCCGGATAGATCGACGAGCACATCGATGGCGTCACGCTGTATGAGCGCAGCCAGGTTCGCGTCGCCCAGTTCGATCACACGCCGCCACTGCGCAACATGCGCCTTGAGTCGCTCGCTGATTTCGTCGTGCACCCGTTGATTGGCGTAGACGAACACCTCCAGCGACGAATCCCGGAAAGCCTCGAGATACGGCTCGATGAAATGCGCCACCGCATGCTTGCGCAGATCTCCGGAAACGATGCCGACGCGCAGACGGCGATCCGGATCGCGCACATTTGCGTGACTTGGCCACAGCGGCTTCAACGGCGCCTCGATCCTGTCTCCGTAGCTTCGATGCAAGCGTGCCAACTCCTGCGGATCGCCCCCCTCGTCGTGCAGGCGCAGGAAAAGCAGACCACTGAAGGCGTCGGCCGCAGCAGGATTGAGTTCGAGCGCGCGCTCGTAGCTGCACACGGCTTCGTGGGTATTGCCGAGAGCGGAACGAATACGTCCCAGATTGGTGAAGACACGCCAGTCCGCTCGGCCGGCGGCGACGATGTCGACGAGCAGCGTCTCGGCTTCGGGCAAGCGTGCGCAACGCTCCAGCACAACGGCGAGCGTCAGGCTCGCTTCGGCCCACCCGGGCGACAGTTCGAGAGCGGCACGCAGATGGGTTTCCGCCTCCTCGACGCGCCCGCCGTCAACGAGCGCGTTGGCCAGATTCAGGTGCGCCTGCGGACTGCGCTCATTCAGATCGAGCGCACGTCGCGCGGCCTTTTCGGCCATGGCGACATCCAGCGTGCCTCGCGCCGCGGCGGACAGATTCACCCATGCCGACACGGACCCGGGCTGCAACGCGACCGCCCGCTCCAGGCAGCGTCGCGCCTCGTCGAGTCTGCCAAGCTGCAACAAGGCGAGGCCAAGGTTATCCCACACGCTGGCATCGGCGGGCGCGAGCCGGGCCGCCCGTTCGAGCGGTTCGCGGGCCTCTTCGGCGCGCCCGCGGCCGAGCAAAGACACGCCGAGCATCTGCCAGGCCAGCGGATGAGCCGGGAGCGCATGCGTCACCGAGCGTGCGAGGCGCTCGAGTTCATCCAGGCGATTTCTGGAGAACAACTGCAACATCGCGTTGATCGCATCGGCAGCGGATCGCGGCAAGACGGCCTCCGGATATCCTGATTGCAAGCGCGCATTGTCGCCTGTCCGGACAACATCGGGGAAGGAGGCGATGCACGGCACCGTGGCCGGACAGGGTTTGGCGGAATCACGCAGGTCGAACGCAAGATCAGGGCGAAAATCTGTTTTCCGCGGTCGCCACGCTGCCACCGCGCGTCGCTGCGTCGTCGCATGAGGCGGTGAACGTGTCGCTGTCAACGACCCGGAAGCCATCGCAAACGGCGAAATGTGCGAATGCACGTTCGAGCGTGTGATGCAACGTGCGATCGAGCTGACCGGCCTCGCGTTCGAAATCGAGCCTGTCCGGATCGCCGGCGAGAAGCCGCCGAATCGCCCTCGGCCGGAGCCAGAACATGGTTCCGGCCGGAAAGTGCGACGCCGATCGCGACACCCCATAATCCGCGCACAAACGACGCATCAGCGTATCGGTACTCCTGCCCCATTGGACCTGATCGAACAACTGACCGGCCGAAGCGACCAGACCGACCGTCGGATCCGTATCCAGCGCCTTGAGCAGACGCGCGATACGTTGCGTCGAACCGGCCAGTTCATCGATTGCGTTGCGCCGCCACGATTCGCCGCCACCCAGCATGCGCCCACCGGAATGTTCGCCTTCCAGGTGCGCCGACTTCTTGCTGTGCAGTTTCAACACATATTCGTAGCGATCGACACCGATGCTGCGCATCACATGGAGAAACGGCAGCACGTCGCGCCCCCGGTTGCGCACGCCGACGATGCAGGCATCCGGCCGATCGCGGCGAATGCGTGCGGCAACGGCCGATCGCAACGCGAACGGCGTACTGACATACAGGTGAACGGGCTCCGGCATGGCCTCGGCGACGGCGAGAAAATCCGGCCACAGTTCGGGAAAATACAGATGGATGATCACGGCAATGCGTGCAGGAGCGCCGCCTTGCGGAAGCACGACCGGGTCGGCCGGCAGCGAAGTATCCGCCCCGTTTCGCCCGGCAGCACGCAAGGCCGCGGCGAGATCGCGCGGGCAGACCTGGTCCGCGGCGCCCCCCTGTCGCACGAAGACATAGGGCACGACCCCGGAACCACGATTGGTGACGAATCTCCGCGCTGACTCCAGCCACAGACGCCACAACGCCGACGCCGGACCGCCTCCGGACCCCACCGCACCGGGACCACATTCCCCGATCAGCACACTGTGCGCGCACGGCGAATCATCCGCCGCGCCACGCAGGAACTCGATCATCATGTCACCCGGGTCATGCTGGACGCCTCCCTGCATCGGTGGCCAGTGCGCGAGAAAGTCATAGCCCGGAGGACACCGCACCAGCATTCCGAGACGGTTGATGAGGCCAATCATCGGCATCTCGCCTTGCGGCATGCGGGCGCGCAGCGCGTCGATCAGCCGGGCATCGGGTAGCCGGAGGGCGTTCGCGCGCACCAGCATCACCGCGCGCCCAAACGCAGCCGTGCGCAGACTGCCGCTGCGCACCAGGGCATCGACACCCTGCATCACCTGATCCGGTTCGCGTGCGAGGCGCTCGGCACAGATGAGGGGCACGACGGCGACCTGGAATTGCCGACTCAACGACCGCGCGACATCCTCCAGGTGATCCGCAGCACCGTCGACCTCAAGCGCGACGGCCGCAAACGCTCCCCCGCCGGCAACCAGCATTCGGGCAACGTCGGCCGCTGCCCCGTCGCAGTCCCGCTCATCCACCGCGATCCATAGAACGTCTTTCATGCGCTCCCCCCGATCCAGGTTCTGAATACCCTGAGAACGCAGTCTCGGGCCTCGTCGGCCGAGAAGAAGACTTCGTCACCATCGACCGATCCGATGGTCTCCGCAAGCCCGTGGGCGATCACCCGCAGACCGCTCGCCCGCCCCTCGACGACCAGGCCGTCGTATTGATGAGCACGCCCCTCTCCACCCCAGTAGAACAAGGCGTCCAGATCGTGCGCCCAGTCGCGATCCCAATCGACGTCGAGCCCCACCAGATGTTCGCGCTCGTCGGCGACGTGGCGGCTGGGCAGACGGCCGGGGTAGAGGATGCGCATGAACACGTCCTGCTCCCTCAGCCATTCGAGCATTGCGTGGCGCTCTTTATCGGCACTGCCGCCCACGGCGAGGATGAACACACCCACGCGCATGCGCCCGCGCGCCAAACCACGTCGCTGCGACGGCGCGGGCGGACCACCAAGCAAAAAGGGATCGACATGGCCGCCCACGCCCAGATGGTCGAGGACATCGCAGCTGCGCGCGGCCAGGTGCAGCCGTGCAAGCCGCGGCCCCAGGCGGTGGATCACGTCGAGCAGCGCGGTCGGAACACGGGTATCGAGCATCAGCCACAACTCGTCGCAAGCCGCGAAATCCGGGGCCAGCCGCTCGGCGATCTCGTCGTCCAGCCCGACGACGACCAGAACGCCACCGCGCGGTCGATGCTGGTCGCACACCTCACGCGCGCGCGCGTCCAGTGACCTTGACGACATATCCGACCACATACAGCATCAGCACGCACACCTCACGCGCGCGCGCGTCCAGTGACTCTTTCCTGCGCGCATCGCGCGCGCAGTCTCGAGCGCACACCTCACGCGCGCGCGCGTCCAGTGACACCCGCCAGGCACCTGCACGCGGCACGGTCCATAGCCGGACATCCCGCCCGTCGGCGAGCAGCCGATCGAAGATGCGCTGCCCGACATGATTGGAGCCCGCGCACGTCGCGGTTCCCGGCACCACGACGTGCACGAGGCGCCACGATTCGGGCATCCGACCCGCGCTCAAGGCAAGGTTCGGCGGCGGCTCACGTAGCGAGGGCTCTTCGGTCGCCACCAGCGCGATCGCTTCGGTCGCCAGGTTGCCGCGCAGCGAACCCCCTGACTCGCTCTCCCGACGGCGATGACGCAGCAAGGCGAGGTTCGACCGCAGCGGGGCGGTATCCAGCCACCGCGCGGCCGCCACGATCAAGGCTTCGGCGCGGTCGAAATCGCCACACTCGAGTTCGATCACTCCAAGCATGTGCAGCGCGTCGAAGGTATCCGGCGCCGCGCTCAGCACCCGCTCATAGATCCGTCGGGCACCGTCGTAGTCGGCGACGCCCTGCATTCGCAGCGCATCGCACATGTCGCGCCACAATGCACTCCGCACGTCGGGGGCGAGCCTGGCCCAGCCGGGATACATGGGATGGTCGGCCTGCCCCCCGTGGTCCAGCCCGGACAACTCGCCGCAACAGCTCTTGTAGCGTCGACCGCTGCCGCACGGACACGACGCATTTCGTGTCAGACGCCCCATTGCCGACCTACTCGTCAAGCGACAGGAACGACAATCGCCCCGTCATCAGGGCTTCGGGCGGCTGCTTGGGCCGCTTTTCGATCGCCACGATACTGTCATAGTAGGAGATCGACCAGGCGCTGCGAGCAAACGCGGACTTTGGCTCCCCCGCCCACTCTCGCACGTGCCAGGCGTTGAGCTGGTCGATGAGCGCATGCGTGCGTTTCAGAAACGACGTCGGCTCGTCCAGCCCCCCTCCGTATTCCGGCCAGTAGCTGGTATGAACGTCCTCGACCAGATACACCCCATCCTCGGCGACCGCCTCGAACATCTCCTCGAAGGTCGTAAGCTGCTGCTCCATGGAGTGCCCGCCGTCGTCAAGAAGGATGTCTACGCGCGGGTAGCGTTCGCGCAACGAGCGCAGGAAGCCCCGGTCGGACTGGTCGCCGATGACGATTTCCACCTGATCATCGGCAAAACGCCGGGCGCGCGGATTGATGTCGACGCCAACGATCTTCGCCTGCGGACCGAAGTACTCCTTCCACATGCCCAGCGATCCGCCATGAAAGACGCCGATCTCGACCATCACGACCGGCTTGCCACGGTAGCGGGAAAAATGCCGATCGTAGATGTCGAAGTAATGCAGCCATTTGTTCAACAGCGGCCCCGGGTTCGAACGAAAGTACGCTTCGAGCGGATTCATCGACACCTCTTGTGCAATCGGCCAGAGTTCGGGATGTTCGCCCAACATGGGGCTCGATGCCAGTCGTGTCGCGCTTTCCCGCGCCGGCAGCCATTCTGCTAGCATCATTGTCTTTCTTGACCCACACCCCAAATACCCACGGAACGCCTGCCCATGCCCGGAGCCGAACTGCCGCTCGTCTCGATCATCGTCCGCAGCATGGCCCGCCCCGAGCTCGGTCTCGCCCTGGACGCCTTGCTTGCACAGGACTACCCGTTCCTCGACATCGTGGTCGTCGACGCCACGGGCGGCCATCATCCGCCGCTGGACGTGGTGCCACGACAGGCGGGGCATCGTTTGCGTCTGATACCCGGCACCCGGCAACTGCCCCGCGCGCAGGCGGCGAACGCGGGCATCGAGGCGATGGAAGGCGAACTGTTCGGCTTTCTCGACGACGACGACACGGTCGACACCGACCACATTTCCGGCCTGGTCGCCGCAGCGGCCGAGCATCCCGACGCGCTTTGCGTATATGGGCGCAGCCGCATCGTCGAGCCGGACGGGACGGTCTCCTCCACGCACGGACTGCCGCTCAACCGGGCGATCATGTATGCGGGCCCCTTGTTCCACTGGCTGGCCGCCCTGTTCCGCAGACAGGTACTGACGCTCGGGTGCCGGTTCGACGAACGCCTGAAGGTCAGTGAAGATCGCGATTTCATCGCGCAGGTCGCCTCACACGGGCAGCTTCAGTTCGTCGACCTGTGCTCGTTCAATTACCGCCCGGATATCGGAACCTCGGGCACCGGCCGTGGAGCCAACCGCCACTCCCTGCGCCTCACTCTGGACAACGCATTGCTGCAGGCGAAATGGGCCGGCGACGGCGTCTATCACCTCGCTCGGGCTGGGCTGTTCACTCGTCGGGCCTTCGCGTCGTTTCAACGCGGCGATCGCGCGGGTGCAAAGCGCGGCTTCGAAGCATTGCTGACCGAGTACCCCGACGATCCGAATGCGCTCAATGCGCTGGCCCGTCTTGCGCTCGACGGCGGCGCGCTCGACGAGGCCGCTCGTCGCGCGAAGCGCGCCTGCGAGATCAACCCGGGCGCGGCCGACTATCAGCTGACGCTGGCCTATGTCGAGGCGCGGCGCGGCTCGCCGGATACGGCGCGTGCGGCCGCGTCCGTGGCGATGCGCTCGCCCGCCCACAGAAAGGCCGCCGCGCAATTGATCGCGCAGTTGCCCCCAGCCACGGTGGTCGACCAGGCGCCTCCACCCCCGGCCGCGACCACCCCGGCAGAGAATCCGACGCCCCCATCGCTGCCTGACGAACTGCACGCAGCGGTGGCCGCCATGCAACGGGGCGAAGCCAATACTGCGCGCGAGTTGATCAACCGGCTGCAACCGGAAGACCTCGAACCCGAGGCCTGCTTCGTCGTCGCATCCATCTACGACGAACTCGGCGACGAGCAACGCTGGCTCGACTTCCTGGGGCGCGCACCGGGCAACGATCCACGCGTTGTCCGCTTCGCTCATGCGAGCGCCACGCGCGCGCATCGTCCCGTGCGCAACGCGAGCATCGCGGCCCGCGTGCGCGCCATGCTCGAGACATTCGCAACGCGTGCGCAAGGCGACGGTCCGGGTCGAGACACGCTGCACTTCGTCGCGACCTTCGAAAATATCGGCGGATCGGAGCGGCGGGCCACCGAACTGTGGCATCGACTCTCGCCCCACATGACCTGCCATCTGTGGTCCGCAGGTTCGACCCCCGTGAATGCCGCCTGGAAATCCTTCCCGATCTGCCCCATCGACCCGGATCGCGGGCTTGTTCCGCGCGGCGGCACGCTGGTATTGCTGGGCACGTACATCGACGCTTCGGCCTGGCTCGACAGCACGCCGTTCAACCGGGTCATCGTCGCGCACAACACCGACCTGCCCGACGAGTTGCTCCGCATACTGGTGCTGGTCGCCGAAAACCCTTCACGTCCGCACGTCGAGCTGACCTTCCCCTCGGCCCTGTTCAGACGCTGGTGCGATCTGGAAGGGCTCGGCCGAATCGAGTATCCGATGGTCGATACCCAGCGCTTCGCGCCGCGCACCGACGTGACACCCCCGACACCGCGACTCACTCTGGGCCGGCACGGACGCGACGACCGGATGAAGTTCCATCCGAACGATCCTGCGTTCTTCCGCAAACTGTCCGCGATGGGGCACACAGTGCGCATCCTCGGCGGTACGCCGCTCAAGCCGTCGTTCGCGAACGACGGCGATGGTGCGCCGACGCTGCTGCCGACGGGCAGCCTGCCCGCGGAGGATTTTCTCGCATCGCTGGACTGCTTCGTCTATCGCCATCATCCGCAACTGTACGAGACATCGGGAGCTGCAATCATGGAGGCCATGGCAATGGCGCTGCCAGTCGTGGTTTTCGACGACCGCTGCGGCGTCACCGAACTCATCGAGCATGGTCGCAACGGATTCCTGGTCGGCAACGAAGACGAAGCACTCGATGCGATCGAACGCCTCGCCGCCGACCCCGCACTGCGCCGGGACATCGGACTGGCGGCACGCAAGACGATCATCGACCTGATGGCGACGCAGGACCAGGCGCTGCTTTCGGCCTATGCCGGCCATCTCCGGGGCATTGCGGCATGACGAGAGCGGCCCTGACCACCACGACGCTGTGCATCGTCGATACCTTCACCCATGCACTCGCCGAACGTGCCGTTGCGCTCTGTCTGGCGCAGGCCGACTTCGCCGACGCGATATTCGTTTCCGATCGCGCACCAGCCGTCTCCGGCATCCGCCACATCCCGATCGCCCCACTGGAGTCGCGCGAAGCCTATTCGCGATTCGTCATCAAGGACTTGCTCGAACACCTGCGCAGCGAACATGTGCTGCTGGTCCAGTGGGACGGCTACATCGTCAATCCGGATGCCTGGACCGACGAGTTCCTGGGTTACGACTACATCGGTGCCCGCTGGGGTTTTCACCGCGACGGGCACGATGTCGGCAACGGCGGCTTTTCGCTGCGCTCGCGCCGCCTGCTCGAAGCGCTGCAGGATCCGGAGATCAACGCCTTCGAACCGGAAGACGACATGATCTGCCGTCGCTTCCGCCCGATGCTCGAATCGCGTCATGGCATCCGCTTCGCCCCCGGCGATCTGGCCGACCGCTTCTCCTTCGAGACCACTCGCCCGACGACCGCACCCTTCGGGTTCCACGGCCTGTTCAACATGTGGAAGTTCCTGTCGGACGAAGAGCTTCCGGCATTCGTCGGCGCATTGCCACGCGCCAGTCTGGGCTCTCTCCAATTGCGCCAGCTCGCGCGAAATCTGATCGACCTCAAACGCCCGTCCGGCGCGCGCGCCGTGCTGCAGAGCCGGCTCGCCGCCTACCCCGGTGACAGCGAAAGCCGCGCCCTGCTCGATCAGCTCTCGCCCGAAACGTCGAAGCCCACAGGCACGGAACGCGTCTCGCGCAATGCCGCCTGCCCCTGCGGAAGCGGAAAGCGCTTCAAGCACTGCTGCGGCGCGGAAGGTGCTGGCACCGGAGAGCCCACTGCGCGCAGCACCACCGCATTCGATGCGCTGGTGCAACAGGCCTTCTCCCACCATCAGACCGGGCGACTCGACGAGGCTCGTGCAGCCTACGAGGCGGCCCTCGCCATGCAGGACGACCCGCTCGTATCGCACTATCTGGGCGTACTCGACATGCAAAAGGGGCAGCCGGCGCAGGGAGAGGCAAGGATTCGCGCGGCCCTGCGCGAGCGCAGCGATGTCGCCGACATGCACAACAACCTGGGCCTGTGCCTGCGGGCCCAGGACCGCCTGGATGAGGCCGTCCGCGCGTATCAGGCCGCGCTCGACGTTCACCCGGGCTACGCTCCCGCGTGGAGCAACATCGCCCTCGACAGCCATCGGATGGGACGCTTCGGGGTCGCACGCGAAGCATTCGACAAGGCCCTGGCCCTGTCACCCAATCTGCCTCAGACACGATTCAGCCGGGCCCTGTTGCTACTGACGCTGGGCGATTACCGCAACGGGTGGTCCGACTATGAACACCGGGCCCGCTGTCCGGAGTACGCGTCGCATTACCGCCTCCCACCCATGGCGCGAGCGCCTGCGCCGTGGCGCGGCGATCAGGACGACCTGTCGGGAAAACGCCTGCTTCTGCTCGGCGAACAAGGCATCGGCGACACCATCCAGTTCATCCGCTATGCGCGTTCGCTTGCGAGCCGCGGCGCCGAGGTGAATCTGTATGTACCGAAGCGCGAGACGGCCTCGTTGCTCGCCACCGCACCGGGCATCTCCGATGTGCTGACGCCCGGCGACCCGATCGAGGCCCACGACTACGCTTGCTTCCTGATGAGCCTGCCCCGACTGTGCGGAACGCATTCGGTCGACGCCATTCCATCGGCCGAACGCTATCTGTCGGCCGATCCCGAGAAAAGCCGAGTGTGGCGCGAGCGCCTGGCCGCGCTGGGCGCGGATCGGCTCAAGATCGGGCTGTGCTGGGCGGGCAACCCGACCCATCACAACGACCGCAACCGCTCTTGCCCGCCGGAACAACTCGCTCCGCTGGGTGCGCGGGAAGACATCGACTGGATCTGTCTGCAACTGGGCGCGGGCCGCGAACGGATCGGCGAGGTGCCGATGCAATTGCATGACTGGACCGACGGCATCGCGGATTACGCCGACACGGCTGCGCTGATGAGCGAACTCGATCTCGTCATCACGGTAGACACCTCGGTCGCCCATGCAGCCGGCGCGCTGGGCGTGCCGACCTGGGTGCTTCTGCCCGCGGTGCCCGATTTCCGCTGGCTGCTCGAGCGCGAGGACAGCCCGTGGTATCCATCCCTGCGTCTGTTCCGCCAACACGCCGCGGGCGACTGGGCGGACGTGGCGCGCAGGCTGGCCGATGCGCTGGCCAGCCTGCGCGCCCGCGAATTCAGGGATTGAGTACGATGCGGTTGGGTGCCATGCTGTCGACGAAGGCGAACAGCGTGACGCTGCCATCCGCCTCACGCGGTACCGTCAGGGCGAATTCGCCGTTGCCTGCGCAGGAGAACATGTACTCCCCGCTGGCAAGGACCATCGCGCACAGGGGTTCCCCGCCCGAATTGGTCACACGGCCGGAAATCGCGGCCTCGGTTTCGGAAACCGGCTCGACCGACGCCAGCTCCACGATAGGCGCAGCCACGTCGAAGGCCCGTCCAACCACGACATCGTGCGCCAGGGTGGGGCTCTGAGGGGTGAGCGTCTTGCGCACCGGCGCAAATCCGTCGACGAAGACGAACATTGTCGCGCGGCCGTTCTGGTCGAGCGGATAGTCGAGCACGTACTGCCCGGTCGGATCGCACGAGAACATGTATTCGCCGTTGATCAGCACCATCGCACACAATTGCGTTCCGTTGCTGGCGGAAATCCCGCCGAGCTGCTGGACCCGGCTCCCCGACGGCAAGCTCGCGGCCTGCAGCGTCCGTGGTTCGTAGGAAGCCGTCAGGCCGGCACCGGAGAACGCTGAAAAGCCCTTCAGCAGGATGAAGTATCGGCCCGTCGGCGGTTCGAGCAGCCCGCAGGACTCCGTATTGCCCGCCGAGAGCGACCTGCAATCGTAGTTCGACGTGGACACGGTCGCGTCGTAGCGCACGTAAAGATCGGCGTCTCCGCTTCCACCCGACAGCTCAATGCGTAGATCCTGCGAGTCGTTGGGCACGTCGAAGTAGAAGTAGCGCTCCGACCCTGCCGAACCCGCCAACCCGCCGACAGTGGTGCCGTTGCGCAGCGCGCTCTGTTCGACCTGCGTAAAGGTCGCCGTCACGCTTCGGTCGACGACCATCGACAACCGACATTCACTCGCCCCGGTACACGCGCCGCTCCACCCCGAAAACACGGATCCGGGCGCGGGTGAAGCCGTCAGCGAAACATCCGCCGCGTAGGCGAAGGTCTCGCTGCAATCGCTGCCGCAGGCGATACCCGCGGGACTGCTCGCCACCGAGCCCGTGCCGGTACCCGCGCGCGAGACTACAAGGGTCTTGTCCTCACCATCGACCACACTGAGCCAAAGATGCAACGCGTCATCGTAAGAGACATCGAAGCGGCCGTAGAACGACTGCCCACCGGATTCCGAGCAGCTCGTGTTGCTGCCATGCAAGGTGCCAATGAGATAGCCCCCATCACGATAGGCGCCGGACCCGCTGCTCCCGGGCTCGGTCACGCCCTGGTCCCAGCCGATGGAAAAGTGGTCCGCCGATACCGCGTCGCTGCCGGCACACGTGAAACTGTTCTGTGTCAGTGGCGAACACGTGAAATGCCCCTGCAGGGAACCGAAACTGATCTTCTGCAGGTCACCGTTGGGATGATGCACGCCGGCAAGCGACATACCGATCCCCGGCACGTCGGTCTCCCAACCGACGAAGGCCACGCCGGCGGGCGGCGCCTGGTTCAATCGCATGAAGCTGGCGTCGGTCTTCGACGACGAATACAGCAGCGCCGCACCGCCGCTGCGCGTCTGTACCTCGCCGGCTTCGCCGCTGTCACATAAGGTGGAGCGATAGAACCAGAACGTCTGCAACGAGGACGCCACCGTCTGCGACCCGATGCAGTGGTCGGCCGAAAGAAAATACGGTATGGAACTTTCGGTGTCGGCATCGGCCAGCAAAGTACCCGAACACTGGAAGGTGCCATCGGGCTTTGTGTACAAAATCCTCGCCGTGGCACGGCTGATCAGATCCCAGTCGGGATGACAACGCACGTCGACATTGCAGGCACCGGAAGCCTCGGTGCCGATTGCCTGCTCACTCAGCGGCGAATCGAACAGGTGGGATACGTAGGGCAGACTGACGCGCAGCGAGGACGGGTCGACCTTGTCAGGCAGTTCGATTTCGACAATCGCTGTCTCGCCGAACAGAATCGGAGACCAGTAGATTTCTGCAGTCTCGCCGCGCTCGCCCGCGTCACGGTTGAGCTGCAGCAGCGCATTGACCTCGGCGCCGGAGACCTCGTGCACGACGCCGTCCGATGCCGAGAAACGCAGTCTGGCCATGTCCGGCATCGCCTGTACGTGCAGCCCGAGTCGCAGGGCCTGGGCGACCGGCGACGTGATCTCGAAAGAGAAGGCCCTGCCACCCGCCGCAGTCGGATACCACACGCTCTCCGATGCCAGTCGCTCGGGCGTTGCCAGCGCCTCGACCGGACGCTGGTAGCCGATCTGGCGAGGACCGAAGTCCTGCCGCGACTGCGGTTTCACACTGTGCGCTTCCGGCATTTCGAGGACGATGCCGACCGGACGCCATGAAAAGGCCTGCTCCTTGCGCACCGGCGGGTCGGAAGCTGCCGGCAACGGCATGAGTTCCGGCTCGACCCGCTGGACCAGTTGCGCGTTGACCACGGGAGCGAGCGCCAGGAGGAACGCGCTCAGCACGAGCACGCGTGACGGTAGGGCACTGATCATCCGATTCATCCTCACCTCGGGGTTGAGGCCCTGCGATGAAACCGCAGTGCCGGTATCGTATTAACGACGGCGCAGCCTGCCAACGTAGCGGAGGCCGCCGAGCAGCGCAATCATAACGCGCCGGGAAACGCGGCCCATACGCGGGCTGTTGCGTACTTTGCCTCCGGTATACGACAGAAAATCGTCGATCACGAGCCGAAACGGCAACTGGGTATTTATGTGTAACGCACCGTGGCGCTCCGAGTCGGTACGGTGGCGCACGAGCACGCCGACGCGACCGCTCGTCGGCGGCAAGGGGACGAGGGCATGGTAGGCCTCGACCATCGACGCACAACTTTGCTGCGGCTGTCCGGCACGGATGGCCGCAGCCGCGTGATCGAGCAGTGTGCGCCCGGAATCGAGGGAATGCACCGCGTCGACCAGCGCGCCGGCGGTTGGGTCGATCAGCCAGCCATTCTCCCCGTCGCGGACCCGATCCGCAAAGCTGCCCAGCCGCGTGGCGATCACCGGCACGCCGAAGCCCCACAGCTCGCTCAGGGTATAGCTGAAGGTTTCAGGCACGATCGACAGCAACAATCCGCAATGGGGCCGGATTTCGGCGATCAGCCCGGGCAGTTCCTCGGGCTGGTAATGACGTCGCAGCCGCACACCCTCGCGCCCCTCGAGAAAATCGCCCTCTTCACCGCATCCGAGCACGTGAAGTTCAGCCCGCTCTAGCAGCGCAGGCAAGGCCTGTTCAAGGATCGCACGTCCCTTGTGCGCCGCGAGACTTCCCAGGATCACCAGCCGCAATCGGCCTTCGGCCTCGAAGGGAACGGGTTCGGCGACGAGATCGAGACCGTTCTCGACGATCCGCGCAGGCACGTTCTTGAGCGCCGGCTCCAGCGTGCGCAGATGCCGGATCACCGACGCGCTCGGCGCCACCGCAACGATGCGCGGCGACTGCATGAGTTCGGCGTAGCGCTTGCGCACCGCCGGCCATGCGGGCTCGTCCGCACGGTCGAAGAAGCGGTTGAGCGGATTTTCGGCGAAGCATGCCCGCAGACGACCGCGGTCGCAACGCTCGCACACCTCGTCGAAACGAATGACCAGCGCCGGGCAATAGGGAAAATAGTCGTGCCAGGCGACCACCGTGGGCAGGTCGGTATCGAGCGCATCGAGCGCATGACCGATGACGGACGAGACGATGACGACATCGACGCCGAAGGACTCCACGATCTCGTCGAGGATGCTGCGATACTGGTGATGCGCTGTCGCCACCGACCGGATGGGCTCGTCGAGCTGCCATTCGCGCAAGGGCACGGACATCTCCGGCCCTTCGTACAGGGCGAGGCGCTGACCGAAGGCCCCCCAGGTGCCGATCGAGCGCAACACGAGGTTGTGACGCACTTCGTCGGCGAGGCAGATGTCGCGGATCCACCGCCCCAGCCCCCCTCCCCAGCTATGGGTGACGTGAAGCTGCACCGGCCGCAGGACGGGATGCGCCTCCGGAACGCCCCCGGGGCCTCGCGCAAAGATCTCGCCGAAGGCATGACGCATGCGTCCAAGCGGAGGATGGATCGCCGCCAGGGCCGCCAGACCGGCGTCACCCTGCCAGCAAGCGCGCGCTCTCCGTTCCGGCGGAACCTCGGCATAGGCCCAGTCGCACGCCACCGTTGCCCAACCGGCATCGCGCAAACGTTCGACCGGGCCGCGCGCGAGCGCAGCTTCCGCCTCCGAAGCGAGCGCCGCGAGCGCTCGTCCGTCGAGCCAGCAACACGCTCGCAGCACCAGTGCAACGTCGAACACATGCGCGCGCGTCAGATCGGCAATCCAGCGGCCGGCCATATCCGGCGTCATCCAGCCGGGGGCTGCGGCGGGAAACGGGTCGAGCGGCGACACGCCCGGCGACAGGGGCGATACGGCCCCGACGCCCGAGGATGCGGCATGCATCAGTGCCTCGCCCCAGCCCGGCATCGGCTGGACATCGGAGTCGATGTGCAACACATCGCGACCGGGATGGCGTTGCGCGAGCGCTCGCAGGACGTGTTCATCGGTCGCGCCCGATTCGACCGGGATCACCTCCAGCACGCGCCCGTCGACCACCGGCATTTCGCACGCTACGTGCTCGCCCAAATCGCCCGGAAGCGTGACCACGATCGCACCGGCGACCGGGCACGCTTCGGCCAGGCGCAGCAGATCGTTGCGCACATGCTCGAACCGCGTGACGCACTCGGCACGCACGCACAGCAGTGGCCCGGACGACACGATGGTGCTCATGCTCAGACGCGGCGCGCCACGCCGCGCATGACTCCAAGCGCCCGCTGCGCGATCGACTTTCGCCACCCCGACAACCGGCGCGTCGCGCCGAGGCGTTGCTCGGTGAAGTCGAGAAAGCCCTCGAGCGCCTTCGAGTAGCGCATCTCGGGCGTCAGAACCACTTGCCCGGCGAGTTCGGCACTCTCGCCATGATTGGCACGATACCAACCCAGGTAGCCACCGTCCGCCGGTACGGCGAACGGATCCGGGAAGGCCCGGCGCAGATCGACGCGGTTGCGGTAGAGCACCCGCTGCGCCTTGGCAATGGGTGTCCCGTCGTCGAAACACGAATAGCGTGCCGGCAGCCGCCCGAGTTCCGACTGCCCCATGCGCTCGCACTCTTCCAGATACCAGGCGCGCAACTCCTGGAGCACCGGTACGTCCTTGCCATACTTGCCCAGCATGACTTCCTGGGCGCCGCTGTCCATGCCGGAAAAATGGTAGAAACCCAGCGGCTCGCCCCCCACGGTGACCCCGTTGTCGAGGGACCCGCTCGCAGGTCGTGTCGACAGGTTCCAGGTCGCGACGTTGAATCCGGAATCGCGCAGGATCGCGATGTCCTCGAAGAAGCAGGGCGCCAGATTCACCCAGCGTTGATCGGTGAACAATCCGTTCAGCGGATCGTCGTGACAGAAGTGCCTCAGGCGCTCGGCCCACCAGTCGATGAACCGCCGCCCCTCGTCGGAAGCGCGCACGGCGAGAAAGCCCAGATTGAAACTGCCATGCTTGAGGCTGGCGATCTCGTTGTCCGCGATCGCCTCGAGGGTTTGATCGGGGTGTGTCTGGTGCGGCGTCAGCAGGATGCTCGCGTGATCGAGTCGCGCGATCAGCTCGTCAAGCCGCGAAAAAACGACCATGTCGGGATCGAAAAAGAAGACCTTCCCGGCGCCCGCATCGAGAATATGCTGGAACGCGGCGCCCTTCACCGCCGTGCAAAGCTCCACCACGGTATGACCGAACGCCCATTGGCGCAGATCCGGGATGTCCAGATCCTCCAGGCGGATCAGCGCATCGAAGGGCTCGTCTTCCAGTGACCAGCCTGTCGGCGGGTCGTCGCTCAGCATCAGGTGGAAGACCACGTCCGGATTGCAGCGCTTGACCGAGTGCGCGAGCACACGGGCCTTGGGCAGGTAGTTCGACGTGATGCTCGTGAAGACATGTACTGCGGGTGAATTCATTGTTTCCTCATTGCGCGAGACGCCCTCGCGAACACGCGGGCCAGCCACGAACCCAGCAGCGCGTCGAGCTTGCTCGTCAGTTCAGCGTTGTCGGCCTGGAGGCGTTCGACCGTCGCGCTCAGTTCCGCGATATCGGCCTCGCGCTCACGCACGAAGCGCTCGGCGTCGGACAGGGCCGTGCGCAACGCCTCCCCGTGCGTTCGGGCCTCTTGCAGCGAGTCGCTGAGAAAGTCGCGCTCGAGCTCGAGCGCCTGCGCACGTTCCTCGGCAAACTCGATCCAGCCAAGCAGTCTCGCCTGCGCACTGCGCCCCGCCTGCACGCCCTCGTCCTCGACGAGCATGGCGTCCGCGTGCGAACGGCGCGCACGTTCCCGGTTCACCCGTCGCCGCAATTCGGCCAGCGGGTCTTCGCGCAGGAAGGCGGTCACGGCAGGGCCGTAGTCGGGATGCAGTTCCTGCATCACGGATTCAGCCAGCCTCATGCGCTCGAAACGCGCATCGCCGAAGCTCTCCGAGCCCTTGTGAAAGACGAAGGTGTCTGCGGCAAGCAGGTTTGACCAGCCGGCCGCGCGGGCCCGCATGCAGAAGTCGCTTTCCTCGCCGTAACCGACGCCGAAGCGACTCTCGTCGAGGCCCCCGATCGCATCCCAGCACGCGCGCCGGATGAACATGCAGAACCCGACTCCGGTCGGCAGATCGGCATGGCGACCGGCGTTCGCGCGGGCAAACGCAGCGTCGAGCGCTTCAAGCGACCAGCCCTCGGGCAAGGCGTTCTCTTCACACGGCACCGGGTAGCTGCAGATGCTGGCGTTGTTCGAAAACGGCGTCACCGTGGCCGCGCCCGGCTGCGCGCGAGCGCAGCCGACGATCCGGTCGAGCCAGTTGCCGCAGACTTCGGTGTCACTGTTGAGAATGACGACGTCGCGCTCGGGATGCAGCGCTACGCCCCGATTGACCGAAGCCACGAAGCCCATGTTGCGCTCGTTTCGCAGCAACTCGACGGTCTCGTTCGCCGCCAGTTCGTCGAGCCACGCGGACAGGTGGGGGTCAGGGGAGCAATCGTCCACGACGACCATACGGAACGGCGTTCTCGAAACCGTCGCCAACACCGAGCGCAGACAGGCCTGCGTGACATCCAGGCCCTTGTAGACCGGGATGATGATGTCGACGACACCCTCTCCGGCGGGCACATGCGTCAAGGACATGGCCCTAGTCTTCCTCGATCCGGGCTCCAATGACGGCACCGATGGCCTTCATCCGAGCCCAGTCCGCTTCCGATCCGGAAACCTCGACCAGACGGACGAAGCTCTTGCGGGCCTGATCGCGCTGGCCCATTCGATGTTCGAGGATCACACGATCCCCCAGCAGCGTCGCCGACCCGGGATCGCTGTCGCAGGCCCGGCGCAGTGCGAGCAAGGCTTGCTGGGCATCTCCCGTCTGTCCGTAACTCAAGGCCAGCCGGCTGAGCAGCGCGGGGTTGCCCGGATCGACCTGCAAGGCCGCCCGCAACGGGCGCATGGCATCGCGTGGCGACCTCCGCGCATTCGCTTCCGCCGCCTGGTGTGCGGCGCCGTCGGCCAGGGAGCGAACCTCTTCGTATTGCGCGCCCCACTTCTTCTGCAGACGTCCGATATTCGCGGAGACGCTGTTCTCGCGCGGCTTGCGCACACTCTCGTCGTGGCGCGCCGAAGTCCCCGGCGCGCGCAGGAAATCGGTCAGCGCGGAACACTGAAGAAGAAAATCCCAGTCCTCGAACAGCGCGAATTGCGGATCGAATCGGCAACCGTGGCGGACGACCAGCTCCTTCGAGAACATCACGCCGCACGCTGGCACCAGCGGTTGCTCGAACAGGCGCTGACGCCAGTAGCCGGGCGAGCGATCGCGGACGCGGCTGCCGCCATGCAGCTGGACGCCGGAATAGACGAGCAGATTGCCGCGCGAACGCGACGCGGTGGCGACCATGGTCGCGAAATGATCTGCATCGAACCAGTCGGCACCGTCGATCACGGTCACCCAATCACCCCGGCATCGTTCAATGCCTTCGTTGGCCGCGACGGCTCGACTGAGCGATTCGCCCGGAGAGAACACCTCGACGCCCTTCTTGCTCGCCAGCGCGTCGATGTCCTTGACGGGTTTGCGCGCGACGACAAGCACTTCGACGTCAGCACGCTTCTGCGAGAGCACGGAATCAATCGCCCGGTCCAGGCGGCCCTTGCCGTCAGCAAGAACGATGACGGAAACAGTCAACTTATACCCCTACATTTCACGAGTTCACAGTAGCGCCACCCCATCGTCAGGGCTGCGCCGGACCGTATCGCCGGTGCGTGCGGCATGATCGGCTGCAAACCGATCAGCCCATTGCGCGCTGGTGGAGCCTCCGAGCTTGCGGAAAACCGACGCTTCGCGCAAGCCTTCGTCGCTGCCGCGCACGCCGAGAAACGAGAGTATCGCATGCGAAACGGCGCCAACGTCCTCATGCACCGCCTCATAGGTCACACGCAACGGTTCAATGGAACGCTCGCGGAACCAAGCCTCCCAGGCCTGCTCCTGCTCCAGCAGATGGCGATACCAGTGAGCGATTTCGTCATAACGATACGGCAGATCTTCGAGACGCCGCCGCGCCGCATCGTCGACGGGAATGTTCGTATGAAAGACGTTGGTGCCGACGGCCCGGTACAGCGAAACGGCCTGCGCGGCGAGATCACCACGCACCAGGTAGACGCAGCGGTAGTCGGCCCAGTGGTCAAAACCGTCGGGCAACGCCCCCGAGAACTCGGCAAGCTGAAACCAGGAAGTCTTGAACCCGCTCACGCCACCGGTGGCCCTGACCGCAAGCACGCGTTGCAGGTATTGCGCAGGCGTGCTCGCGGGAATCTGCTCGAGCACCACGGGCATGAGATCCTTGTTCAGGATCTCGCGGGGAACGCCCGCAGCGCCGGTACGCTCCAGTCGCTCGCACAGATAGCTGCTCCCGGAGCGCGGCGTGAAGGCGATCATGTAGCGCTGCGCAGGCGCCGCGAGGGGATCGGGCGGGACGGTTTCGGGCGGAACGGCGGCGAGGAGTTCGGAAATCGATGTCATCGGAATTGGGTGAGAAGGGTTGGGCGTGACGCGGCTTCAGCCATGGCGCGCTCGGACGAGCGGCAGACGGTAGCGCATCACGGTGTCGAAATCGATCCATGCGCAGCCGTTCACATCCTGCTGGAAGGCCATCTCCAGGGCGTGCAGCGCGCCCATCGAGGCGGAATCCGCGGGCACTCCGAACCGTTCCAGAATTTGCGGCAACAGCACCCGCATCTCGAGCTGGGCGGGGTCGGCAGGCTGTGCGACCGACGCCAGGCCGAGCAGCGACAGCAGGGCGCCGCGATAGAGCAGTTCCTCGAAGCGAGGCGCATCCGCCCGGCGCCATTCGAGGTCGATGAAGACCGCCTCGCCGGAAGAAACCACGAGATTCTTCGGGATCGCGTCCCAATGCGTATCGGGCAGACGCGACCCGGCTGTCGGAGCGGGCGGGCCAAGCGCACCGACCCACACCGAGAGCCAGGCGACGAGCTCGTCGAGCGTCCAGCCCTCGCGTGCGCTCAAGGCGACCAGCCGCGATTGCCACAGCTCGCCAGCGACATAGTGTCCGGCCTCGAGCACCTGACGAACGTCTGAATGCCCATCGCGTGTCGTCTGCGGAGCGATCGCAGCCACCTCGACCACCGGTCCGCATGCGCCGCGGCGCAGCACGGTCTGTTTGGCAAAGCGCGGACGACGCTCGGTCGCATAGGCGACGGCAAGCAAATCGTCGGTGCGCACGTTCGCGGCCTTGTCGGACGCGACCACCAGAAACGAATTGGCGAGATGGCCTGCCAGCCCGTTGCGGAACACCGGCGCCCAGGCCTGCGCGAGAGAATACAGCGGTACCTGGGGCGCCTGCGGATCGGCCGGCACGCTCGCCTGCAGCAGCGGGACCAGATCGCACTGCGCGGGCTCGTCGAGCGCCCCGGCGGTCGCCACCATGCAGGGCAGCTTGTAGTCGGGAAACGGGAAGTACCAGTGCTGCGCCGGCAACCCCGCGTTCTCGATGTGTTGCGCCAGTTCCTGCCGGCCAAAGGTGACTACGCCATCGGCCGCGTAGGCGTCCTCGATGCCGAAGAAGCGTGCAGCGACGTGATCCTCATCGTAGCCGGCGTAATACTTCAGGCCGAGCTGGTTCTCGATCGCGACAATCAGCATCCCGCCCGGCCGCAACCGGGCCCGCGCTGCGGCAAGCATGTGCGCCACCGGATCGCCGTCGACGCCCGTCCTGAAATAGATGCGGGCGTACTCGAGCACCCCGATCAGCGTCACCACGTCGAAGCTCGCATCGGACTGCAGAGACTGCAGCGATTCGGCGACCGCCGCCACATTGGGCAGGTCCGCGCAACGTAACGCCGCGCATCGGGCGCGCTGTCGGCTGCCTTCCAGCGCAACCACGGAATGCGCGCCCGATTCGCCGAGAAAACGCGAAATCGCCCCGCAACCGGCGCCGATCTCGAGCACGTCACGCCCCGCGAGCTGCGCCACCAGCGGGCGCAGCAGATTCGCCCGCACCGGCGACAGGTGGTAGCGACTCGGCCAGTCCACGATGTGCCGACGCAGGGATTCGGACAACACGGAGCGGTCCGTGCAGGCGGCGATCGACCGCTCGATGCGCGCCTCGACTTCCGCGCCATCGCTGTAGCCGAACGCCGGCGCATCCGGACGCACCCAACAGCCTGCGTCGTCACGCGCATAGCCGGCAGCAGCGATCCAGTTCAGCGCCCCTGACTCATTCTGCATGCTCACGCCGTCTTCTCGATCAGGTAATACAGGCTGCCGCGATCCTCCATGCGGGGATTGGCGTCCAGCGTGTTGAAGTCATGCAGCACGACCGTGCCGCCCAGCGAGCGCACCAGACGATCGAATGACGTCCGGCTGAAGCGGTTGCCCCAGTCCAGACCCGGCGCGGGACGTTCGAAATAGTCGGCTTCGTCGTTCGCCATCGAGACCACGTTCTGCACGATCAGGAAGCGCCCAGCCATCTCCCAGGATTGTTGCAGGACCGCATGCGGGTCATCGACGTGATACAGGCCGCCGACATTCGCGACGATGTCGAAACGCGCGTCGCCGATCTGCTCGACCGCACACTGGACGAACTCGACGTTATCCAGGCCGAGTCGCTCACGGATGCGCAGTGCGGAAGCGAAATGACCGTCGCGGTCGTTGTCGAATCCGCACGCACGGGCGGCGCCGAAACGGGCGGCGAACATCGCATAGAACCCGTCAGCGCAGAACAACTCGGCAAAGCTCGGCGCACTTGCTGCGGCGGCCTTCGAGCGCGCCAGGGCGAGCAGCACGTAAGCGCACAACACCGGTGCCTTGGCGTCCTGATTGGGCTTGAAGATGCCGGGAATCTGCGGCGTGGGCAATCCCAGCCAGGAGAAGTCGTGATAGGTCGGTGAATCGGTGTCGGACATCGGAGAACCTTTCATTCTGCGCGGATGCGGCAGACCGCATCCAGATCGGCAACGCCCGCCGCGCCGGACGAATTGACCACGTCGAATTGCATTACATCGTAGCGCCGGTCGAGCGGTACGATCTCGCCTTCCCGCGAAGCCGCAGCGCCCACCGACAACAGATACGGCCCGTGGCCGAGATGCATGGTGCACTGGAAGGCAATGCGGTAGCGGCCGGGGCCCTTGCCCGGCGGCTTGCCATCCGGCAAGGGCATGGTGCGCGAGCTGTTGCCGTACACCGTGACGCCATCGGGAGTCTTGATGAAGAAGCCGAAGATCGGCGCATCGTCGACCAGAACGCGGACGACCATCTCGATCACGACGGCTTCCCCGGTGACGAAACGTGTGCGATGGCCGACACCGTCCCGCGAGAGCATCGCGACATCGACGATCCGGGCCTCGCCGCTGCCCCAGCGATACTCGGTCGAACAATAGCCTTCACGCTGTTCGAGGGCGGCCTCGTCCCCGACCGGCTCCGCGTCATCCGGCAATGCTGCGGGATCGGGGCCATCGTCACCCACCGCGCCGAACATCAGTTCCCGGTATTCGTTGGTGACTTCCAGCGGGTCGCCGATACGGCGCACCTGCCCGGCTTCGAGCAGGATCGCGCGATGACAGTGGCGCACGACCTGTTCGATCGAATGCGTCACGAAGACAATCGTCTTGCCCTGCTGGACCATGCGTTCGAAATGCCGGAAGCAACGCGACTGGAACTTGATGTCGCCAACGGCCAGGGCCTCGTCGACGATCAGGATATCGGGTTCCACACAGGCGGCCACGGCGAATGCCAGCCGCACGAACATGCCCGACGAGTAGGTCTTGACCGGTTGGTGCACGTATTCGCCGATCCCGGCGAATTCAAGAATGTGCGGCAGACGCTCTTCGGTCTCGGCACGGCTCAGGCCGAGGATGGCCGCGTTGAGAAAGACGTTCTCGATCCCGGAGAAATCGGGATTGAAACCGGCACCGAGTTCGAGCAGCGCAGCCAGCCGCCCGTGCACCTCGAACACGCCGGAGGTCGGTTCGAGTACGCCGCTGAGGATCTGCAACAGGGTGGACTTGCCCGAGCCGTTTCGCCCGATGATGCCGACAACCTCGCCCCGGTGGATATCGAAACTCACCCCCTCCAGCGCCGGCACCTCGACACTTCCGGCACTGCGTCCGATCAGTGCGTGCATCAGACGGGCGCGCGGGCTTGGAAACAGGCGGTAATGCTTGGTCAGCGCCTCGCAGAAAACGGCGCGTTCGGATACCAACGGCTCAGAGGACATCGGCGAACCCGTGCTTGAGACGGCCGAAAACGAACACCGACAAGGCCAGAACAATGACGCTCATGGTCGCGTACAGCGCGAAACCGAAGGTGTCAGGCAAGACCCCGTCGAACAACAGGCTGCGCACCGCCTCGACCGGAAAGGTCAGCGGGTTGAGCGCGATGAACACGCGATAGGCTTCGGGAACGAACTCCACCGGATAGAGGATCGGCGACAGAAAGAACAACGCCGTCATGACCATGCCGACGATCTGACCCAGATCCCTGAGATACACGCCGAGCGACGAGAGTAGCCAGACCGTACCGACGCAAAGGACGAAGAAGGGGAGCAGGTATAGCGGCAACAGCAGGAAGGTCCACGGCGGCAAGCCGTATACCACCACCGACAGCACGACCAGCAGCGCGAGCGCTGCCAGGTACTGGACGAATGACGCCGCCGTCAGGGCGATACCGATGGTCTCGAGCGGGAACTGCTGCTTCTTGACGAAGTTGGGATTACCCGAGATCAGCCCGACGGCCCGCGACGCGCAGTCCGCGAACATGGCGTGCAGGCTGAAGCCTGCAAACGCCATCAGCGCGAAGTCCACCGAAGTCGCGCCACCCGCGGCGTTCGGCCAGCGGACCTTGAAGATCTCGACGAACACGAAGGTGTAGAGCGCGAGCAGCAGCGCGGGCTGGGCAATGAGCCAGGACGCGCCGCCCAATGAACCGGCATAGCGTGCGGCCAGATCGCGGCGGGCGAACTGCAAGATTAGTTCGCGACGGGCCCAGAGTTGTTTCGGTGCCATAAACACGTCACCGCGGGCCTGTGCGCCCCATGACCGCTCCCTTCACCGACTCATCAACGGCCGGAGGCTGTCGGGGGTCGCTGAATCAGCGAATTAAGCGCTTCATCATTTACAACCACACCGTCGAGCGCACCCACGTTCTCGATGAGCTCATTCACGACCGTGACGCGATGACGATCCTGCTCAGCCTTAATCAGACTGGCCTTAACCTCATCGAACTCACGCCGGCGTTCCGCCCGCTTTTCAACGAGACGAATCACGTGATACCCAAACTGCGTCTTCACGGGCCCGGCAAGATCACCCGGCTCCTTGAGCGCGAATGCAGCTTGCTCAAAAGCCTTGACCATCTGACCGGTGGTGAAGAACCCAAGATCGCCTTTGTTTTTTTCCTTGCTGTGGTCGTCGGAGAACTCGATTACGAGTTCCTCGAAGGGCGTTCCCGCCTTGGCCGACTCGTACACGCTAGTCGCAATCGCGCGCGCTTCTTCATCGCTGCGGTTCTCGTTCGAGATCAAGACATGCTGCGCGCGCACAGCGGCCGGAACCATGAAACGTTCCGGTGAGCCGATATAGATCTCCTTTACATATTTTTCGAAGTCCGGTTCGCCGCGCTCGGCAATTTGTCGCTCGATCTCGATCTGACTCAACATGCGACGCTCTGCCTCATCGATACGCCACTGTTCTGCAGCCGTGAGTTCGCGCTTGGTTGCGTACTCAGCCAATTTCGCGCGAACGAACATCGAACCGACGAACTCGCGCAGCTTCTTTTCATTGCCATAGATCTGAATGCGCGACTCGGGAGGCACTTGCGCGTTCACGGCCTGCTTGACGTCGAATATCCTAATCGCCGTATCACCTTGTGAAATTATGACCGCGCGGTCATCCGCTTGGGTCGCGCCCGCCGCAAGCAATGCTGCGCACATTGCGGTCGCTGTCAGGAAATTAGGTGTTGCTGTCTTGATCACTTATGTCCTCCATTAGTTCGCAACTGGGCTGTTGCTGAACTTCCCGATGACGCCCGAACACCAAGCCGGCTTACCGCCATAGAGCTCCGGACGAATACCACAACTGCTTTCGAAGCTTGGCAGTACGCTTCTCTCGAACGCAGTTCTCCAAAAAACTGAAGGCGCCCCAACTACTGGCACCTTCGGGAGTTTACTGATCAGCACGCGCGCCAATGATGATATTACTTTCTTCTCACGTCGGTTGGGCTGCGCGCACTTTGTCGCAGTGACACTCAATCCTTCTGGAAGTAGAAACCGCACTTGGTGGTGCAGGTCGGAGCCCCTCCCAAGAAGGATGCTTGATTCACGACGTTAGCGTAGTACGTCTTGTTCGGATCAAGTACGCAATAGGTACGCTGGTTTGCACTCGGATTGGTCGAGTACCAAACCGTTGAACTTTCCGAGCTATAGGCCGAACACTTCGCGCCCGCGACAGGCTGGTTGATCTGGCCCGGGCACTCGGTGATCACGACCAACTTTCCTTCTCCACCGGTCGCCCTAGTCGCAACAGTACGACCGGTATTGTTCGTTCCACCGCTATTGAACTGATAGGCGTGGATGGTGCTTGCCGTTGTGGCTCCGTTGGCGACAGTACCCAGGAAGGTCGTTCCCGGAGGGGATGTCTGGAGCAATTCAGTACCGGCTGGAACCGCTCCGCAGGAACCCACCGGCGCCTGCGTCTGGAAGCTTGCGCTGACCGTGCGGTTCACGCTCATGGAGAGAGTGCAGTTGTTGGATACGTTGGTCCCAGTGCATGCCCCTCCCCACGAAGCCGCTTGGTAACCGGAATTCGGCACCAACTTCAGGGAGATAGTCGGTGCTGGATCATCCGACATGTAGCTGAACGGAATCGACCCGCTAACCGGCTGATTGGTCGCGTTATTGACGATGGTGCCATTGGTGGGCGCCGTCACAGTCAGGGTGCGATTAATCTGGACCGGATCGGTGGTCGGGGGGGGAGTCGTGGTACCCGAACTGCTGGCCTGAACGGACAGAGTCTGCCCGTCGAACACGAACGAATCGAGGGAGAGCGATCGAGAATCGGTTTCGTTGTCGACGGTAATTATAACCGTCTGGGCAAACGCCGGAGATACGAAACCTGCAGCAATCAGCATTGTAAGGATTTTTCTGTTCATGATCTTTCTACCGCAATTGTGGCAACGCTCCGAATATATCATCGTGCAAAAAAAAAAGCACCGCAAGCGGTGCTTTTTACACTGAGCGCCGTCTCCAGCACCCCTATGATTACAATCAGTTACGGCGTAGCAGGAGCAGACGTAATCATCTTCTCGTTCTTGTGCACCAGGCTACCCATGTAAGCGGAATAGACCGTCAGGCCATCAACCTCGACGCTGACCGAGTTCACCGCACTCATAGCAGCAAAACCGATCACCGGGAGACCCGCGAAGGTAACAAGGCTACCAGCACCATCGTCCATCACGATCTGATGGATGGGGTCAGACGTAAAGCCCATCTGCATCCAGCCAGCGTCGAAACCGTTCTCGATCGCAAGGGCAGCGGCCGTGTACTCGGCGCCGAACAGGCGATGATCATCGGCATCCGTGCCGTCGCGGTGCAGCGTGAGGGTATTGACCTCATTGCACAGCTGGAAGCCCTGAATCTCCGGCTGCGGCGAGAAGTCACCACCCTGCGGGGTACGTCCCTGCTCTTCACGATCCCAGTACTCAAACGTGATGTCGTCGCACGAACGACTGCTCGTAGAGCTCCACGGAGAGCTGAACGGCTCTACAGGCGAGCTGTTCACATAGAAGCGCTTGGTCGGGAACGTAACGACCCAATCGGTCTTCGCGGCACGGAAGGCGTCGATTGCGTATTCGTTGTTGATCGACGACTTCATCAGCAGCGCAGAGACGCGGTCAATGATCGGACGACCACCAACTTCACCCAGATCCGTGTAGAGCTCATCACCATCGACAACCGTGGCAAAGGTGTTGACCGAAGCCAAGCTGGGCGACAGGCTACCCGGACCAGTCCAGACCGCCGTATCGAGGAAGTCGTCAAGCGCGACGGCGTCGTAAGAGGTACGGATACCGCTGTTGACCGCGATCAGGTGACCGCTGCCAAACAGGCCGCCAGTCGGGGCGCTGATGTTGCTGGAAACCGAACCGCTGTTCTCAGCTGCAACCAAATCCGTGCAGCTATCCGGAACCCCAGTGGCATCGTGGACCGCATAGCTACCCGGAGGCGTATCGGGGTCCAGCGTACCCATTTCGATGACTTCAACGTAGCCCTCACGGGTACGCTCGATTTCGCTGACCGAATCGCCAACGAACTCGAAGCGACGGAACGGCTCACCCGCGGAAGCGAGATACCGCGGGGTGATGCACGAGGTGTCGACGGTCTGGAGACGTGCAGCGCCCGTCTCGTCACCGATCACACGACCAGCCCACACGTCGTACGGCGACAGATAGAGGTTGAAGTCCAGAACTTCGCGGCTGTTCTTGCCCTCCAGGAAGCGAACCTTGACAGCCTTGGTCTGTGAGGTGGTGTTGGTAATATGGACCGAAGTCACAAAACCGTTCTGGACCGTGTAATACGGGAACAGCAACACTTGGCCGAGCCCGTCCGGATTGACGTTCACCGCGTGTGCAGTACCGACGCCACCGAGGGCTGCAAGCATCGCAGTCGTGAGGAGCTTTTTCTTCATCGCACTCTACCTTTTTTGGATTGAAAAACGGTTGCGAACAATCTTGAGCATCTGCCGTGAGCTTGATCGCAGCGCAATTTGGGCGGACCCAAGTTACTCGGAGCGAGTATTTCATAGCTGGGCCAGGCTTTGCAAGCACTGTTGTCACGGCCTGTCCCACCCCAGTAGAGCTCGCTCTCGTGGTGCCATTATTCCGCAAATACGCTGAATATCAAGTGCGGCGCCCAAGCCGCCGTTGCTTAAAAACAACATAGCATGAGATGCGAAACGACTCCACAGGGCCCAGCATACCACCCTTCCTCGTCACGAACGGGGTGGCAGTATCCACCACACCCCCTCTGTATGCACCCAGCGCTCGGGCAAAGTCGTGCTAGTACGCACCCCCTTCAGCTCCTTGATATCGCCCATGAAGACCAAGGAAACCTTCGTGGTCACCCTGCAGGCAGTTTCGGTTGCACACTCCTTCCTGACCACGCTAGCTGATTCGTAGGCGGCCACTGGCGGGAAATTACGATAATGCGCCTCGAAGCTAAACTGTTCCCGGTATCCTGGCGGAAAAAAAAGATAGGCCGCGCGAAAATTCTTTGCAATCAAGGCCTCGTAGTAAGCATCCACCCTGTCTTCCAAGGCAACCCCACGCCCCTCCTGAACGGAAGCGCACGCGGTAACCGCGATCACGGCGACCGCCATCAATCCTGCGCGAACTCTCCAAAACATCTTGCTTTCCTTTACTTTGAAAAAAACTCCGGTCATCGCTCGACTCCAGCCCAGCCACCCTCCCGATTGAGCTCGCCGCCCTCACGGACTGGAGTGACAACCGAGGACGAAGGAGAACCTCCCGGAACACCGTGCATCGGTCCCTGCTCCGTCCAGCCAGGAAGCGAGCGCATGGATTTCGACAGGCGCTGACGCATTTGTTCCGAAACGGCGCGAATGTCACCATCGCTACGCACCACGCGCGGGGTGATCAGCACGATCAGTTCGGTACGACTGTTGTTGCGCGAGGTGGTGCCGAACAGATGACCGATCACCGGGATGTCCTTGAGCAAGGGCACACCAAGATTGCCGCGCGAGGTGTTGTCGCGAATTAGGCCGCCGAGCACGATGGTTTCACCCGAACGCACCGCGACGCGGCTCGATATGTCGCGCTGCAGGAAACTGCGCTGGCCGGTCGCCTCGTCGACGTTGCCGACGTCGGTGACGCTCTGGTCGATCAGCATCGTGACGAGATCGCCCGAATTGACCGAGGGCGTGACGCTGAGCATCACGCCGGTGTCCTTGTACTGGATCGAACTGGTCCTATTCCCCCCATCCGAGATGGTCTCTGATGTCTGAACGGGCTGCTGATCCCCGACATTGATCTGCGCGTTGTGGTTGTCGAGCACCATGACGCTGGGGCTGGAGATCACATTGAGCAGCGACTTCTGCGCGAGCGTGTTGAGCACGGCACGCACGTCGCCCGCACCGTTGGTGAGGGTGTACGAGAAACCCGGCTGACGCGGCCCGATGTTGCCGCTACTGTTCGGGTTGAAGATGCCCGTACCGGTGCGCCCGCCACCGACACCGCCCTGGAAGTACCACTGCAGACCGAACTCAAACTCGTCGGTGAGCGTGACCTCCATGATGCTGGCCTCGATCAGGATCTGGGTCGGGGCGAGGTCGAGCCGACGCAGCGCGGCCTCGATCTTCTGATACTCGGTGCGCGGCGCGTAGATCAGCAAGGCATTGTTGAATTCGTCGGCAACCACCTTGACCCCTGATTCGAGCGAGACCTGCGACAGGCTCGGCACGCTGGACTGCCCTGCAGAGCCAGTCGTGCGATTGCCGCG
Organism: uncultured Azoarcus sp.; assembly: GCA_963975885.1. GTDB lineage: Bacteria > Pseudomonadota > Gammaproteobacteria > Burkholderiales > Rhodocyclaceae > Pseudazoarcus. The sequence goes on along the minus strand of CAXBIS010000001.1, from coordinate 293,595 downwards.
TTCGCCACCCTGGGTCGAGTTCAGCCCCGGCGTGACACCGGAATCGCGGCGCGAGGTGGTCGCGGCGGAAGAACCAAACAAGGCATTGAGCAGTTCCGCGAGATGCGCCGAGGTGCCGTTCTGCACCGGGTATACATATAGCTGCGGTTCGTTTCCGGCGTCGCGCGGACGGTCGAGTTTCTCGATCCATTCGCGCGCCTGCTCGACATAGTAGGCGCGCGGGCTGACGACCAACAGCGCGTTCATGCGCTCGATCGCAATGACGCGCACGGCGCCCGCGATGGGCCCGAGCATCTCGACATTCGCCACCACCGGAGCCTGGGAGGCCGACTGTCCGCCGACGGGCGCCGATCCCTCGCCCCCGCCGCCGGAAGGCCGACGTGCCGAGGAACCGCCAGCCGAACCGGACACGATGCCGCTGATCACGGCCTCGACTTCGGACGCCTCGACGTGTTCCAGCGGGAACAGGCCGAAGGACATGCCCTTGAGAATGTCGACGTCGAAAGTGCGTACGACATCGATCAAGCCTTCCAGACGCGAGCGGCTGCCGGTGAGGATCAGAAGGTTGCGCACGGTATCGACGCGAACGAAGTTTTCCGGGCTCGCGAGCGGCTGCAAGACCTCGGCCATCTCGGCCGCGCCAACGTATTGCAGCGGAACGATCAGGATGTTCTGACCCGCCGGCATGGTCGACCCAAGGCTGGACAGCGAAGGCACGATTCCGCGCAGCGACTCCGGTCGACCGACGTGATAGACACCCTCCGCATCGAACACCATAGCAAGACCATTGGCCTGCAGGACCGCCTCGAGTACCGGGAGGATCTTTTCGCGCGAGACTGGCCCACCAGTGTGGATAGTCAATGAGCCGTCGACCGGCTGATTGACCACGTAGGGCAGCTTCAATATATCGCCGAGAATCGCATGCACGACCTCGGTCACCGGCGCCTGTTCGAAGCGCAGATTCACCGATTCGCCTTGCACCGTCGCACCAGGAAAGGGCTGCGGCGTATTGAACATTTGGTTGTTGCCCATGATCAGACTGGGCTCGAACGCGCCTGGATCGGCTTCCGCGCTGTCCGGCCTGCCGATGGGTTCTTCGCCGGTGACGGCACCCGTGACGACCGGCGGCTCGCTCACGTCCTGGAGGTCCGGCTTCTGCCCGATTCCGGCACAGCCCGCGAGCGCGACGGCCAGCACGCACGCTGGAAGGACATTCTTGAAAGGCAATGCCAGAGGATGGTTCACCTGTTGGCTCCTGAAAGTTGGCTCATCGCGTGCGCGCGCTCGGTTCGCGCGAATTGCGGTTGCGGTTGGCGGTACGTTGCGACCGGGGCGCTTCGGCGTCTTCCCGCGCGGAGTCGGCTTGCGCCTCCCCGCTCTCGGCCTCTTCCCCGGTTTCGGATTCGGTTTCGGGCTCGGCCGCCTGGAACACCATGGACCCGAGCTGCGGCTGACGCTTGAGCTTCAACTCGTGCGTCCGACCATCGGCCGCATCGAAGGTGGCAGACGCCCCCCCGCCATCGACTGCACGCAGCGTCCACCCGGACCATTCGGCGCCGACCCCTACGCGGGCCGCCTTGCCATCCATCGAGACGATGACGCCCGCGTCGCTGCCGGAACCGAAGATACCGACCAGATCCGCCTCGGGAAAGGGGTCGGCTTCCGGCTCGGGCTCCGCCTTGGCGACGGCGGCGGGCTCGGCCACCGGACGACGCCCCGCGATGAAAAGCGGCCGCGCGGCGACCTCCTCGAAATCGATGACTGCGGCCTCGTCCTCGGCCAGCGCGGCGAGCGATACGGCCGACAGCTCGGGTAGCTGGGGTTGCGGTGCCTCCCAGGCGGACGGCACGAAAGCGAGCACCGCAACGATACCCGCAGCACAAGCACCAATGAGCAACAGGAGGAATCGAACCGGAGACTGCATCATTGGGTCAGTCGCAACACGCTCAGGGTCGACTGCACGCTGACCCGGTTTTCAATGTCGCCGCGACGCCGCGCACGCGGCGCCTGCACGAGAAGCTTGTCGACCAGCACCGGCGGCTGCTCGTCCTCCAGACTCGCGAGCAGTTCGGCGATCGCGCCGACGTCTCCGTCCATCGACGCATTGATGCTGATGGTCATCAGCGCGCCCTCTTCCCGTGCGGGCATGATCTGACTGCCGGACACGCGCACGTCGTACTCCTCGGCGATTCGGCGGATTCTCTGCTGCAGATCGGTTCCGATTCTCGGCACTTCGGTATCCGGCGCGTGCGCGAAGCGCGCGAGCGCCTCGCTGGCATCCTGCCGGCGCTGCACGATGGCATCCCCCGCGCGCTGCACACCGGCGAGCCTGGCGTAGCGTGGCTCGATCATCTCCAGCGTGTCCGAAGCCCATCGGTAGCGCGACGCCAGTTCGAAGGCGAACAGCAGGATCAGGACCAGCAAGCCCCCCAGGATCAGGGCAGCGACGATGCGCGCCGCACGGCCGGGAAAACGCGTCATTGCGCCAGGCCCTCCCCGAGCACGACGAACTCGAAACTGAAGCTGTCGAGATTGTCGCGACCACGCGAAATCGGACTGAGCGCGCGCAACTGCGCGAACTCGGGCCGAACCCGCAGGCTTTCCATCAGGCCGGCAGCATCGGCCGCCTGACCGAGGATACGGACCGTGCGCCCCTCGACGTCCATGCGCGCCAGCCAGGCCGAGTCGGGCAGGATTTCGGTCAGGGTCGCGATGAGCCAGGGCAGGTCGACGCGGGCATCCAGCGCGGTGTCGATTGCCCCCGCCTGTTCGTTGGCTCGCACCAGCGCGTCGCGCGCATCGACATAGGGGCCGGCCTGCGCCTGCAACGCGACAAATTGCTGCTGCGCGTCGAACACGCGCGATCGCACCTGGGCGAAATGCGAGACCGCGAGAAGGGCGAGCATGGTCAGGGCAAGCAGCGACAGTGCGACGATCTTCCTGCGCCTGGCCTTCAGGGCATCGCGGCGAGCGGCTTCGCCGAAGCCCCGGAGCAGAACTGCCCCGCCACCGACATCGGCCCAGACTTCCAGCCCTTCGTTCGCGCCGTGCAAGCCCATGCGTTCGAGGTAGGCGTCGACATGGCGGCGTGCCGCAAATGCAACGCTGATGTCGAGCGCATCATCGTGGATCGCGTCGATACGCCAGCCCCAGACGATGTCCGTGATTGGCAGGGGGCTGAGCGTCTGAAGCTGAAGCAGCAGCGCGTCGGCAATGTCGCGCTCGGACAACTGGGGAAGCCGGCATTCATTCGAGAGCACGATTTCCGGCGGCAGCACTGCGGCCCGGAAGGTGGCGCGCGCACTGCCACTGGCCTCCACGAAATCGAGCGAAGTGCCGCGGCAGACGCCGGCAACCCCATCGGGACGCAACACATGTACGCGCTCCTGGGGCGAGAACCAGGCAAAGATGGGCCACCGCAACATGCCCTCGACCCCGAGCCGGAGCGAAGCCCCCACACGGCCGAGATCCAGCCCGAACAAACGAAGATTCGTCGCTTCAAATGCCATCGTGGAACTCCGCGCCGGACCGGGCGCCGCGCACTGCCTCGACTCTGACCGTCCGCCACGGGCTGCCCTGAGCCGAAGGTCGATTGAGGTCGATCCAGCGGGTACGGCGAAACACGCGCCCGTCGTAGTCAATCCGGGCATCGACGCGCAATACCCCGACGCCTCGACCACCGACGTATTCCTGAACGAGACCGGTCGTATCGACCACCGGATCTTCCTCGTCGCGCGCAGCGGCAATCATCTCGGCCGTTTCGTCATTGCCTTCGGCAACGATTCGCAGGACTTCCACGGGGGCAGACAAGGGGTCGATCGCCGGACTTTCGCTGGAGACGGTAATCAAGCGGGCGATCTTAGCATAATCGTCGTAGGTCACCCCGAGCACCTGCAGCAGATCCTCGGGATGCTCCAGCCGCTCACCGCGAGGCCCGCCGGCCATGCCGGCCTCCTCGTAATCCGTGTCCTCCGGGTCACTGCCGACACCACGCCACTCCACGATATTGCGGGCGATCTGTTCCGCATCGACCTCATCGCGGCCCGCACCGTATACAAACAGATCGCGCAGCAAAGGCTCGCGAGCGGCGTTCAGATCGATCAGCCCGTCGGCAGGCACGACACTCACGGAAACTTCGCGCTCGCCGAAGGTCATGCTGTGAACGAAACTTCCTCGCGGCATGTCCGCACCGGAGCGAAGCCCCAGTGCAACCATATGGATCGCCGCATCGCCGAGGGCGGCGACTTCGGACGCCATGCGGACATTCTGGGCAACGCGAATCTCGCCTCGGGACAAACCTGCCAGCCCCGCGGCAAGCAAGGACAGGGCGGCGACCATCCACATCACGACGACCAGCGCCAGGCCACGGGAAGCGCGACGAGACACGCAGCGCGCCATCATCGCCTCCCCTCGTCGGCGCTGCGGTCAAGATCGACACCCGGCTCGGCGGCGAGCACGCGCACGGCAAAATCGGGCCAGCGCTCGCCGTTGCGCTCGAGTTCCATGCGGACCAGTTCGGGCAGCACCGCCGGGTCGTCCCAATAGGACTGCCACGCGTCCGTACCCGCGCGCATGTACGAGAAGGCGAGCAGGAGCTGGCCATCGATCAGTTCGTGCGAACGCCCGGTCGACCAGTCCCCCGTATCCTCCTGGCCAAGGTAAGGACGGTAGTCGAGCATCAACATCTCCTCGTCATCGACGCCGGGCGCGAGCCGCAATCGCAGTTTGTACAGCCCGCCGGCACCATGCCGGGCGGGCATCAGGCCGACCCATTCGAGCTGTTGTTCGCCGCCGACAAACCCGACGGTCAGCGCCTGATCCTCCTCGCGAACCTGCTGCTGCGCAGAGGCGGCCGCAAGCGACTGGCGCAGGAAGGCATGGACCAGCCGGACGTCATCGCTCTCCAGGGCTCGCTGCTCGAGTCGGGAACCGGTATTGCCGAAGGTGACGAGCGCACCGATCAGGCCAACCATCAGGATCGACAGCATACTGAGCGCAACGACGACCTCGATCAGCGTGAAGCCGCGCGAATCGGCGGGGAAGCGAGGCGTCATGGCTCTTCCCTCACGGGCCGAAGACTCCACAGGCGGACGACCCGGTCATCCTCGCCACTCCCCCAGCGGACCTCGACATGCAGCTGCTGCAAGAGCCAGCGCGGGGACTCGAACGGCACTTCGAAGGGCTCGCTATATACGCGCCAGCGGTAGCGCTCGCCCTGCTCGCCCGAGACGTCGACGCCCTGCTCCGGCAGCGATTCGAACATCTCGAACAGCGAATCCGCAACCAACGCGGCTCGCACCCGGTCGTCGGACGCGGCGAAGCCGCGCACACTGCCACCGATCGCGTGATAAAGCGCGGCCATCGACATCGCCATGATGACGAAGGCGATCAGCACTTCGAGGATGGAGAATCCGCCCTGTCGGCGACGGACACCGGTGACGCGCATCACTCCAAAGGCTCCTGGGTCACGCGCCCGAGCAACCAGTCGACGCGCAGGCGCACGCCGTCTCCGTTGTCGCGCCGAACCGTGACACTGCCCCCGGTGGAACTGCCGTCGGGGTAGAACACGATACTGCCGCGCTGCCCGTCGAATTCACGCTCGGCGACGATGAGGCCGAACTCCAGCCCCGCGGGCAAGCGGGTCTCGCGCTCGCCCGCGATATCGAAGCTCGACGTTTCCAGATCGACGGTGAACGGCACCGGACCACCCGTGCGCGCCGATTCACCGCGTGCTGTCTTGAGGCCGGCCAGCACGTCACGGACGGCCGTGCGGTACTGAGCGGATTCGTAGAGCTTGTACATGCTGAACGGCACCACCGCGAGCGCAATTCCGGCAATCGCCAGCGCCACGATGAGCTCGATCAGCGTGAAGCCCGCGACCTCGAAGGGCCTCCGCGACGGAACCCCTTCCACACGCACTACGGCTTACTGCCAGTTGCCGAGATCGGCGTTTTCGCCACTACCGCCCGGAGCGTTGTCTGCGCCATAGCTGTAGATGTCGACATCGCCGTTGCGCCCCGGAGACTCGTAACGGAACGCGTTACCCCAAGGATCATCGGGCAGGCCGCGACGCAGGTAGGGACCGTTCCAGCCGTTCACGCCGGGGTCGCTGACCAGCGCATCCAGACCTTCGTCCGAGGTCGGGAAGCGCCCGACGTCAAGTTTGTAAATCTCGACAGCCTGCTCGAGATCCTTGATCTGGACGACTGCGGTCTTGCTCTTGGCGCCATCGAGCTGGCTGAGCACGCGCGGGCCGACGAGGCCGGCGAGCAGGCCCAGGATGGCGAGCACGACGAGCAGTTCCACGAGAGTGAAGCCAATACTGCGGCGACGATTTGGACGAAGGTTCATGGTGCCTCTTTCACAAAAATGCGCGGGGCGGACGGACCACCAGCCAGACATTATAGGGTTCGCCGCAAACCTTGCATCGCGCGAGCCCCGACCGGATGTATCGAACTGTGTCGCCCGGCGAGCATTGCCGTCATATGGCGAGATCGTTGACCGACAGGATTCCCATCAGGATCGACACGATGATTCCCGCGATGGCGACGCCGAGCACGATGATCAGCAGCGGCTCGAGCAGTGTCAACGCACGCTTGACCGCAGCCTGTACCTCGCCGTCATAGACGCGCGCGAGCTCCAGCAGCATCGCATCCAGGCGTCCGGTTTCTTCGCCCAGGCGCACCATGTTGAGCCCCAGCGCCGAGAACAGCCCGGCGCGCTCGAGCGCGTCCGCCAGCCGCCCGCCCTGCTTGATCGAGGCCGGCACGTCGCGGATCGAATCGCGCAGGCCGCGGTTGCTGATGGTCTCGGTGGCGATGCGGATGGCCATCACGATGGGTACACCGCTGGCGAGCAGCGTGCCGAGACTGCGCGCGAAACGCGTGATCTCGTACTTGCGCACGATGGCGCCGAACACCGGCAGGCCGATGAGACGCTGATCGCGCCAGGCGCGACCGGCCGGACTGGCGAGCCAGACGCGCAACATCCAGCCCAGAGCGACGGTGCCGACGACGATGACCGGCCACCAGCCGGTGACGAAGTGACCGGCCGCGACGATGATGCGTGTGGGCAGCGGCAGCGCCTCTCCCATATCCTCGAACAGCGCCTCGAACTGCGGCACGACGAAGCCGAGCATCAGGAATACCGACAGCGCCGCCACAACAACCAGAATGGCCGGGTAGATCAGTGCGGAGATCACGCTCTCGCGCATCTGCTTGACGCGCTCGAGGTGCTCCGCGAGGCGCGAGAGCACTTCCGCGAGCTGTCCGCCCGCCTCGCCGGAACGCACCATGTTGACGTAGAACTCGCCAAACAGATCCTGATGGGGTGCGAGCGCCTGCGACAGGCCCTTGCCGGCCTTGACCGACTTGAACACGTCCTCGAGCAAGGCCTTGAACGACGGTTTGGCGCTCATGCCGATGAGTACGCGCAGCGCGCGGTCCAGCGGCAGGCCTGCGCGCAGCATGATCGCCATTTCGGAAGTGAAGCTGTGGACCTCGGCATGACCGGGCCCACGATCGCGCTCGAACAGGCGCCGCTTCGGCAACGCTGCGCCGCCCGGACGCGCGGCGGGTGTCGCCGCCGCGACCGCCTCATCCAGCTTCAGGGGTGTGAGGCCCTGCGCGCGCAGGCTGCGCAGCGCGGCATCGCGCCCCGAAGCCGCGATGCGACCATCGACCATGGCGCCTGCGCCATTGGCTGCACGGTAGGCGAATTCAGGCATCGATCTGGTCCTGCGTGACGCGCAGCACTTCCTCGAGCGAGGTGGTGCCGGCGGCGACCTTGCGCAGTCCGTCCTCGTAGAGCGTGAGCATGCCGCTGCGACGCGCGATCTGGTGCAGCCTGGTCGCGTCGGCCCCGGCGAGAATGGCTTCGTGCGCCGCATCGTCCATCACGAACAGTTCGTGGATGGCGCTGCGCCCGCGGTAACCGGTTTGCTTGCATTCCGGGCAACCGGTGGCGACCTGCACGGTGCGGCTGCCTTCGGGCAGGAAGCGCGCGAGCCCGCTGCGTTCGATGGCCGCATCGGTCATTTCCTCGGGCCGCTTGCACGCCGGACACAGCGAACGCACCAGACGCTGAGAGAGCACGCCATTGACCGAAGACGTGATCAGGTAGCGCTCCACCCCCATGTCCTCGAGCCGGATGACCGCCCCGACCGCGGTGTTGGTGTGCAGGGTGGACAGCACGAGGTGACCGGTGAGCGCGGCCTGCACGGCGATCTGTGCAGTCTCGGAGTCGCGCATCTCGCCGATCATGATGATGTCCGGGTCCTGACGCAGGATGGAGCGCAGCGCGTGTGCGAAGCTCATGCCGATCTGCGTCTGCACCTGCACCTGGTTGACGCCCTGCAACTGGTATTCGACCGGATCCTCGACGGTGAGGATTTTGAGCGCCTCGGAATCGAGCTTGGCGAGCGATGCATACAGCGTGGTCGTCTTGCCCGAACCGGTGGGGCCGGTCATCAGCAGAATGCCGTGCGGACGATCGATGAGCTTGCGGTAGCGTTCCAGCGTATCGGCCTCGAACCCCATGGTCGCGAGGTCGAGCTTGATGCTGGCGCGATCGAGCACACGCATCACGACACTCTCGCCGTGCACGGTCGGCAGCGTGGACACGCGCAGATCCAGCTCGTGGCCCTTGACGCGGGTCTTGATGCGGCCGTCCTGCGGCATCCGACGTTCGGCGATGTTCAGGTGCGCCATCAGCTTGATGCGCGAGGTCACGGCCGGAGCAAGTGCGACATCCGCTCGCTCGGCATCCTGCAGCACGCCGTCGACGCGATAGCGCACGTGCAGCCCGTCTTCGAAGGGCTCGATGTGGATGTCCGAGGCACGCAGATCGATCACGCGCGAGACGATCTGGTTGACCATGCGGATCACCGGTGCCTCGGAGGCCAGATCCTTGAGGTGTTCGACGAATTCGCTGTCACCGCCAAGCACGCCGCCGGCGAAGCCTTCCTCCTCTTCGTCGTCGACTTCCTCTTCGACGTACAAGCGCTCCAGGGCCGAATGCAGTTCGCTCTCCAGCGCCAGCACCGGCTCCACCTCGAAACCCGTGGTCAAGGTCAGCGCCTTGTTCAGGAACCGATCCTGCGGCACGGCCATGGCGACACGCAGTCGCCCGTCCACGACCGACAGCGGCAGGATCGCATGCGTGAGCAGGTAGTCCGGCTGCAACTGCGGCAGATCGACCGGCTCCTCGGGAAACGCGGACGCGGGCACCAGTTCGATGTCCAGCTGCTCGGACAGTGCACGCGCGACATCGGTCTCGGACAGCAGGCCGAGGCGCACCAGCACGCGGCCGAACAGGTCACCCATCTGGGCCTGCGCCTGCAGCGCCTGGTCGAGATCGCGCTGGCTAAGCTTCTGGGAGCGCACCAGAATCTCGCCCAGGCGCATGCGACGGTTCGATGGGTCGCTATCGTAGCGGGGGTTTGCACTCATGGATGTCGGCTTCTCGATTTCCGGGGTGCGGCGGCACGGGGCGGGCGAGGACGCCAGGAAGCGACCTCGAAAATGGCATCATTCTAGCAGCGACTCCGCTGGCGGAGCGGACACGGCTGCTGCAAGCATCAGCAGGTTTCGCCACAGACCGATGCGGCGTACCGGGCCACGGCTCGCGGCCACAGCCCGGCGAGCCGCGGACGCTCCACCAAGCTCGTGGATGACGTGCTGACACATCGCATGCCACCCCGGATGCATGCTCTTCCCTGCGCACCGTTCCAGCGCGCGAGCAAGGGCCACCCCTTGCCAGTACACCCTGCGTCCGGAGACGAGCGCGTCGCCCGGGGCGCACAGTGCAGCCGCGAGTCGCTGCGGCAAGGCCGCCGCGCCGATCAGGTTTGCATCATGTTGTCGATAACCGACCAGGGGCTCATCGATGACGCCGACCCTGCCGCAGGCCGCGGCCACCAGAAGCAGCCACCAGTCATGATGCATCACCGTCGGCGGCGCAGGCAGGGCCCGCTCGAGCAAGGCACGGTTCCCACCCATGGCGCAGCCGGGAACGGCGTTCATCGCGAACAGCCAGTGCCCGGCACCGTCGAGCGCCGCATGAAGGCCGGCGCGGCGGAAATGCGAGTCGGCGAGAGCGCGCCCGTCGGCCCCGATCCACGACAGGTCGGAATAGGTCAGCAACGGGACTCCGCCCCCGGCCACAGCGGACAATTCCGCAAGGCGCTGCCGCTGGCGCGCGAGCCGTTCCGGATGCCACACGTCGTCCTGATCGCACAAGGCGAATGTCTGGGCGCCACTCGCCTGTGCATGCTGCATCAACACCATGAAACTGCGGGCGCTGCCGAGGCGACCCAGTTCATCGTCGAGTCGATGTATGCGCGAATCCCGCGCTGCCGCGTCTGCGAGGATGTCGCGTGTCGCGTCACCGCTTCCGTCGTCGCGCACCAGCAGAAGCCAGTCCTGATCGCTCTGGCGGAGCAGGCTGTCGATCTGCTCCCCGAGGTAAGACGCGCCCTCGAAGGTCGCCATCAGGACATGAACCGGCCCATCAACCACCGGCAGACACTCCCATCGCGGTCAGTATCCGGGCGTTGACCCGGTGTACGTCGTAGCAGGCCTCCGCGCGCAGCCGCCCTGCCGCCCCCATCCTGGACACCAGCGCAGGATCATCGACCAGACGTTCCATCGCGGCGACCAGGTCGTCGACATCACGTGGCCGCACCAGCAGACCGGTCTCGCCCGGCATCACGGTGTCGCGGCAACCTGGCATGTCGGTGGTGATCACCGCACGCCCCATGGCCATGGCCTCCTGAATGGTGCGTGGCACCCCTTCGCGATACCACGAGGGCAGCACGAACACCGACGCCTGAGCGAACCACGGCCGCACATCCGCAACATGGGGCTGCCATTCCACGACGCCCTCGTCATGCCAGCGCTGGAGTTCCGCAGCGGACACCGAGGCTGGATTGAGATCGGGACTGCCCAAAAGAAGAAAACGCACGTCGGGACGCCTGGCCCGGATACGACGGGCGGCCTCGACGTACTCGCCCACCCCTTTATGGGCCAGCAGGCGCGCGGCCAGCAGAAACACCGGCGTCCCATCGGGCAGCGGCGCGACCGCGAAACGGTCGAGTTCGACTCCGATACCGCCGATCGTGCAGACCTGTTCGCGCTTGACCATACGCTGCGATACGAACAGTTCCACGTCATCCTCGTTGAGGAAGAACACGCGCTGCGCACCGGACAGCGCGACGCGGTACAAGGCCGTCACGAGTCGCCTCATCGCGCCGCTGCGCCATGCGTCGGTGTCGTCCTGCTCGGAGAAGACGTACCCGGCGCCCTCGATCATCACGAATCGTCGTCGCACCCCGGCCAGTCGGGCCGCGAGGGTGCCGTAAATCGCCGGCTTGATGAAGTAGGCGAAGCTCGCATCGACCCGAAGTGCGCGCAGCCGGCGAACGAGCGCAGCCAGATCAGCGACATCCCTGACGGGGTTCATGCCGGCACGATCGAGCCGAATATCCACGGGCACGGCACCCAGCGCAGCGACCGCCGTACGGCTTTCGGCATCGAAATCCGGCGCCAGCGCGAACACTTCGATATCACGTGACACCCAGGCACGTATGAGCGGACCGCGGAAATTGATCAACGACCAGGCCTGACTCGAAATCAGCCCGATCCGGCGGGGACGCAACTGCGATTCGGACATCGAAACCCGGCGCTCAGGCCTGCGCCTCGAACGGGCTCGACGGCTTGACCAGCATCGGTTTGGGCGGATTGTAGGGCGCGTACTCCGGCACCCAGCGACGCAGGTCGCGGCGCACCTCGTCGTCGCTGCGAGGACTGCGATACATCAGCCAGTCGCGCAACTCCTGCATCACCAGCCCGTCGGGCATCACCGATCGCGCGACCCGAAGCTTGGAATGGTGCGTTGCGCGCGTCTGTTCGGCGTTGGCGAGCACTTCCTCGTAGAGCTTCTCTCCCGGACGCAGGCCGGTGAACACGATCGATATCTCGGACTCGGCGTAGCCGGAAAGACGGATCATGTGGCGAGCGACGTCGAGTACCCGGATCGGCTCGCCCATGTCGAGCACGAAGATCTCACCGCCCTCACCCATTGCGGCCGCCTGCAGCATGAGCTGGGCGGCTTCGTGCGTGGCCATGAAATAGCGCGTGATCTCGGGATGGGTCACGGTAATCGGCCCGCCGCGCTCGATCTGCGCCTGGAATTTCGGGATCACGCTGCCGGCGCTGCCGAGCACATTGCCGAAGCGCACCATCTCGAAGCGCGTGCGCGTCGAGCGCGCCTGCAGGTCCTGACATACGACCTCGGCCAGACGCTTGGTTGCACCCATGACGTTGGTCGGGTTCACCGCCTTGTCGGTGGACACCAGCACGAACTTGTCGACACCGGCCTCCATCGCCGCCTCGCCCAGGATCAGGGTACCGAGCGCATTGTTGCGCGCGGCCTGCCAGGCGTTGTGCTCTTCCATCAGCGGCACATGCTTGTAGGCTGCGGCATGGAACACGATTGCGGGCGCGTGACGCTCGAGCACCTCGACCACGCGCGCCCGGTCCTTGATGTCGCCGGCCACCGGCACCAGGTCGATCTCGGGCATGCGCTCGGCGAATTCCTCGCGCAAGGTATACAGGGCGAACTCGGACAGTTCGAAGGCGACGATGCGCGCCGGATTGAAGCGTGCGATCTGGCGGCACAACTCGGCGCCGATCGAGCCACCGGCGCCGGTGACCATCGCGACGCGACCGGCAAACAGCTCGCGCACCTGGGGTGAGTCGATCGCCACCGGCTCGCGCCCCAGCAAATCCTCGACGTGCAGGCGTCGCAACTGCGTGATCGCGGCGTGGTTACTGATGATCTGGCCGATTGCGGGCAGCGTGAAAGCCTGTACGCCGGCTTCCAGACAGAGATTGGCCACCGTGCGGTGGCGTGCAGGACTGGCCTCGGGCATCGCGATGATGGCGTGACGCGCCTTGAGGATCTCGGACCAGCGACCGATCTCGTCCATGCCGCCGAGCACCCGCACGCCGAAGATCTCGCGGTGGCGCTTGCCCGGATCATCATCGAGCAGCGCAACCACATTCCACTCGGCCGAGCGACCCAGTTCCTCGACCAGGTTGGCGGCCTCGCGGCCTGCGCCGAGCACGATCACCGGCTTGCCCACGCCGCGCAGCGCGCCGAATTCGCGGTGCTCTTTCAGGACGCGGTAGATCGCGCGCCCGCCGCCCATGATCAGGATCAGCAGCAGCGGATAAGCGACGAAGACGATGCGCGGCAGCGGCGGCAGCGGCGCGAGCAGCACCACGCCCACCGCGATCGCGAAGATGCTGATGGCCGCTGCGCGCAGGATGCGCAGCAGGTCGGGCATGCTGGCGAAGACCCAGATTCCGCGATACAGGCCGGCGCCGCGGAAGATCAGGGCCTGGGCAGGGAGCAGCACCAGCAGGCCGGTCCACAGCAACGTCAGGTAGTGAGGGGGAATCTCGCCGTTGAAGCGCAGCAGGAAGGCCCCACCCCAGGCAGCGGTGACGGCGACCATGTCGAAGACGAAAACCGCCAGTGACCGCCAGTTCGAGCGAAGAGCGAGGTTCATCGAAGCGTCATCATCCCGTTGTACTTAGCGGACTGAGCGCCGGCCGCAGTAAATCAATCCGGCGCACCATAGCACGAACACGGCCCAGCCCGACCCCGGTTGCATGCGCAGCAGCAGCGCCAACGCAGCACCGCACAGCATGACCAGCGCCCAGCGCCGGCACATGCGTTCGTGCCCGATGCCGGCGCGTACCATGCGCTGATAGACGTGTTCGCGATGCGCCTGCCATATCCGCTCTCCCCGCAACGCCCTGCGCGCCAGCGTCCAGGTGGCATCGAGCAGAAAGGGGGCAAACACCATCGGCCCGAACCACGCCGGCCATGCGCCGGCCACTGCGCCAACCCAGCCAAATCCACCCGCCATGAAGCCCAGCGGAATGGCACCCACATCCCCCATGAAGATGCGCGCCGGATGCCAGTTATAGCGCAGGAATCCGGCAGCGCCTCCGGCAATCGCAATGCACATCACGGCCAGTGCGTCCTGGCCCGCCAGCGCGAAACCGGCGCCATAGGCGGCAAAACCAACCAGCGCCATCGTACCGGCGAGTCCGTCCGCGCCGTCCATGAAATTGTAGGCGTTTGTTGCCCAGGCGATCGCAAACGTCATGATCAGCGCCCCCGCCAGACCACCCGGATGCGCCACGAATACAACAGTCCCCGCCATCAACAGATGCACGGCCAGCCGTGGTGCAAACGGCAGTCCGCGCCAATCATCGATCAACGACACCCCCGCAAGCACGGCGACCGCCGCCAGCCAGACCCAATCGACACCGGCCCAGGCGCCGGCCGCCAGGGCCGCGAGCACGATCGCCACGCCGCCGCCGTGCGGCGTGGGCGCGACATGCAGCGAGCGCTCGCCGGGCACGTCGAGACCGCGATCGGCGAAGCGCAAGCGCAGCGCGATCAGCGCCATCGCGAAGAGCAACGATGCGGCGAAAACCAGAAGGTAGCTCATCGCGCGGCCCCCGCCAGTTCGCCGCCAAGCGCCTCGCGCAGGCCGTCAGGCAGGGCGACGCGCGCATGCCAGCCCAGTTCGCGTTCGATCGCGCGCGGGCTGTAGCACTCGGGGTCGAGCAGGCGTGCAACGATGGTCGAATCCAGCGGCATGCGCCGGCGCAGCAACCGACCGGCGAGATCCCCCGCACTTCCGGCCGCGCGCAAGGCCACGGCCGGCACCCGCCAGCGCATCGGCGAGAGCCCCAGCAGTGCGCGCGCGAGGTCGTAGATCTCGGCCGCGCTGTGCGGCTCGGCGTCGGCGACGATGAAGACGCGGTTCAGGGCGACAGGAGCCTCGAGCACCGCGCACACGGCCGAGACGACGTCGGCCGCGTGCACCATCGAGCGCGGCGCGCAGGCGTGCGGCAAGGGCGGGAACCAGCCGGCGCGGATACCGGCGAGCATGCGTTCCAGATTGCCGCGACTGCCGTGGCCATAGACCATCGCCAGACGCAGACTGGTCGCGGCCATGGGGGAAGCCGCGCAGACTTGCGCGAGCGACGCCTCGGCGGCGCGCTTGGATCGGCCATAGGGCATGTCCGGCGGCGCCGGCCAGGCTTCGTCGGCGACCGCGCCGCCCGGATGTCCCGCGGCCTTGACGCTGGAGAGAAACACGAAACGGCGCACACCGGCCGCCGCAGCCGCTTCGGCGAGTCGCCGCGTGCCCAGATGGTTGATGCGCTCGTGCGCGGCGGCGTCATCGCGTGCGCCGTGCGCATGCGCGTGGCCGGCGCAATGCACGACGAAGGCCACGCCCTCGCAGGCTCGCGCGAGCGCGCGCTCGTGGTCCAGATCGGCGATCGCCACGCCCGGGCCGGGGTTGCCATGGCGGAACATGCGCACCACTTCGAAGCCATCGTCCAGCGCGGCGGCAATGCGCGTGCCGAGAAAGCCGCCAGCCCCCGTTACGAGTACGCGCCGCCTGGCCTCGCTCAATGCGCTTCGTCCCAGTTGTCGCCCGCACCGACCTCGACGAGCAGCGGCACGGCCAGTTCGGCCACGCCACCCATCAGCTTCGGCAATTCCTCGCGGATACGGGCCAGTTCCGAGTTCGGCACCTCGAGCACGAGTTCGTCATGCACCTGCAGCACCAGGCGGGACTCCATCTTCTCTGCGGACAGCCAGCGATCCACGGCGATCATCGCGCGCTTGATCAGATCGGCCGCCGTGCCCTGCATCGGCGCGTTGATCGCGGCGCGCTCGGCGCCCTGGCGGCGTCCGGCCTGCTGGGCGCGGATCTCGGGCAGGTACAGGCGGCGTCCGAACACGGTCTCGACATAGCCGCGCTCGCGCGCCTCGGCACGCGTGCGGTCCATGTACTGGGCCACGCCGGGGTAGCGCGCGAAATAGCGGTCGATCCAGCCCTGGGCGGCGGAACGCTCGATGCCGAGGTTGCGCGCCAGCCCGTGCGCGCTCATGCCGTAGATCAGGCCGAAGTTGATCACCTTGGCGTAACGGCGCTGCTCATTCGTGACCTCGGCCGGCGGCGCGCCGAACACTTCGGAGGCGGTCGCGCGGTGCACGTCCTCCCCGTTCGCGAAGGCCTCGAGCAGGCGCGCGTCGTTCGACAGATGCGCCATGATGCGCAGCTCGATCTGCGAATAGTCGGCCGAGACGATGACATGCTCGCGCGGTGCGATGAAGGCCTGGCGGATGCGCCGCCCCTCCGGGGTGCGGATGGGGATGTTCTGCAGATTGGGGTCGGAGCTGGCGAGCCGTCCGGTCACCGCCGTGGCCTGCGAGAAGCTGGTGTGCACGCGGCCGGTCCTGGGGTCGACCATGCGCGGCAGCTTGTCGGCATAGGTGCTCTTGAGCTTGGCGAAGCCGCGGTGCTCCAGCAGCAGCTTCGGCAGCGGGTAATCGTCGGCGAGCTGGCTGAGCACGTCCTCGTCGGTCGATGGCTGGCCGGTGGCGGTCTTCTTGACGACCGGCAGGCCGAGCTTGCCGAAGAGGATCTCGCCGAGCTGTTTGGGCGAGCCGAGATTGAACGGCTGGCCGGCCAGCTCATGTGCCTGGCCTTCGAGTTCGTGCATGCGCCGGCCCAGCTCCTCGGAGTGCTGGGCGAGCACGAAGGCGTCGATCAGCACGCCAGTGCGCTCCATGGAGAACAGCACCTGCATCGTGGGCAGCTCGATGTCGCGGTACAACTCGGCCAGCCGCGCTTCGCGCTCGAACTGGCGCGCGAAGCGCCGGTGCAGGCGCAGCGTGATGTCGGCATCCTCTGCGGCGTACTCGGTGGCGCGGTCCACCGCGACCTCGTCGAAGCCGATCTGCTTGGCGCCCTTGCCGCACACCTCGGTGTAGGTGATGGTCTTCACGCCCAGGTGTCGCGCGGCAAGCGAATCCATGTCGTGCGTCTTGTCCGACTCGAGCACGTAGGATTCGAGCAGCGTGTCCTCGCGGATACCGCGCAAGGCGATGTCGTGGTTGGCGAGCACATGGGCGTCGTACTTGAGGTTCTGGCCGAGCTTGGCGTGCTTGTCCGACTCCAGCCACGGACGGAGCCTGTCGAGCACCTCGTCGAGCGGCAGTTGCTCGGGGGCATCGGCGCCGCGATGCGCGAGCGGAAGATAGGCGGCCTGTCCCGGTTGGACCGCGAACGACATGCCGACCAGCCGCGCCTTCATCGGCTCGAGGCTGGTGGTTTCGGTATCGAAGGCGGTGAGCTCGGCCGCCTCGATCTTCGCCAGCCAAGCGTCGAAGTCGTCCCACGACAGGATCGTGACGTAGTCACGCCCTTCGGGCTCGTCGTCGGCCGGATCAATTTCCGCCGGCACCACCTCGGTCTTGCCATCGCCGTCGATATCGCGCAGCCAGCTGCGAAACTCCATGCGTTCGTAGAGCTTCTTCAGGCGCGGCTTGTCGTCACCGCGGGCGAGCAGTTCGTCCGGCTCGAAGGGCAGATCGAGATCGGTGCGCACGGTCACGAGCTTGCGCCCCATCGGCAGGAATTCCAGATGCCGGCGCAGGTTCTCGCCGACCTTGCCGCCGACTTCATCGGCGCGCTCGATCAGCGCGTCGAGCGTGCCGTACTGAGTCAGCCATTTCACGGCGGTCTTGGGGCCGCACTTTTCCACGCCGGGCACGTTGTCCACGGTGTCGCCGACCAGCGACAGATAGTCGACGATGCGCTCGGGCGGCACACCGAACTTGTCGGTGACACCGGCCTCGTCGAGCACCTCCTCTGTCATCGTGTTGACCCAGCGCACGCCCGGCTGCACGAGTTGCGTGAGATCCTTGTCGCCGGTCGAGATCACGACCTCCCAGCCGGCCTCGACCGCGTGGCGCGTGAGCGTGCCGATGACGTCGTCGGCCTCCACCCCGTCGACCATCAGCAGCGGCCAGCCCTCGGCCTCTACGCCCTCGTGCAGCGGCTCGATCTGCGCGCGAAGGTCGTCCGGCATGGGCGGGCGCTGGGCCTTGTACTCGGGGTACCAGTCCTCGCGGAAGGTCTTGCCCTTGGCGTCGAACACGCAGGCGCGATACTCTGCCGCGTACTGGCTCTCGAGCCGGCGCAGCATCGACAGCACGCCCCGCACCGCGCCGGTCGGCTCGCCGGCCGAATTGCGCAGGTCCGGCAGCGCGTGAAAGGCGCGATACAGATAGCTGGAACCGTCTACAAGCAGCAGCGTGGGCATTTACCGGAAATCCTCGTGGCGAAACCGCCGGTGGCCCGGCCGGTCCAACATCGCACGGGCATAACCAGGCAACGACAAAAAAGAGAACTACATGACGTCGAAAGACAAGCTTCCGTTCGGCCCGCCGACAGCCGACACGCAGCGCTTCAATGCACGCGAGTCCTGGCGGATTTTCGGGATTATGTCAGAGTTCGTCGAGGCGACCGAACGGCTCGCCCCGATCCGCCCGGCGGTGTCGATCTTCGGCAGCGCCCGCACTAAAACCGACCATCCCTACTACCGCCTGGCCGAAGACATCGCCCGCCAGCTCTCGGACGCGGGCTTCGCGGTGCTCTCGGGCGGAGGCCCGGGCATCATGGAGGCGGCCAACAAGGGCGCTTTCCACGGCAAGAGCCCGTCGGTGGGGCTGAACATCGACCTGCCGATGGAGCAGCACGGCAACGCCTATCAGGACATCTCCCAGGGCTTTCGCCACTTTTTCGCGCGCAAGTACGCCTTCGTCAAATTCGCGACCGCCTATGTGGTGCTGCCGGGCGGCTTCGGCACGCTCGACGAGCTGCTCGAAGTGCTCACGCTGATCCAGACCAAGAAGAGCCGGCGCATCCCCGTGATTCTGGTGCACACGCCTTTCTGGACCGGCCTGCTCGACTGGTTCCGCGAGCGCCTGGTGTCCGAGGGCATGATCCGCGCCGAGGACATCGATCTGGTGCAGGTCATCGACGAACCGGCCGATGTCGTTACGGCGATCTTCAAGCACTACGAGACGCGCGGCTTCCTGCCTCTGCCCGAGGAACACGAACTCATGCTCAATCTGTAAGCGCCGTGCCGCAAGGCGGCCGGGCAGCGCTAGAATGAGCGCAATCAACGGAGAACTCCATGCAACGCCTGCTGATGATCCTGCTGCTCGCACTGTCCGCGCCGCTCGCCGCACAGATGCTCGAGCCGCTGGAACCCCCGCCGCCGCCGCCCGAGGGCATGACCGACGACCCGATCGAGCCCGAGGTGACCATCCTGCAGCGCGGCGGCGACCGCGTCGAGGAGTACCGCATCGACGGCCGGCTCTACATGGTCAAGGTGACGCCGCCGCATGGCGTGCCCTACTACCTCGTCGACCGTGCGGGCGACGGCGTGATGATCCGCCACGACCGGAAGCCAGAGCTGTCGGTACCGATGTGGGTCATCAAGTCCTGGTGAGCGGCCGCTAGCCGATGTCGGTTTTCACTGCCGTCACCGAAGAGGATCTCGCACGCTGGCTGGGCGACTATGCCGTGGGCCGGCTGGTGTCCTTCGAAGGCATCGCCGCAGGCGTGCAGAACAGCAACTTCTTCGTCACGACCACGCTCGGTCGCTACGTGTTGACGCTGTTCGAGACGGTCGCGCGCGCCGACCTGCCCTACTACCTGCATCTGACCGCCCACCTGGCGCATCACGGCCTGCCGGTGCCGGCGCCGGTGGCCGATCGCAACAACGAGTATCTGGGCACGCTGTCGGGCCGCCCGGCCGCGCTGGTGCGCCGGCTGTCCGGGCGCTGGCTCACCGACCCGACGCCGGCGCATTGCACGCGGGTGGGGGCGATGCTCGCCGGCCTGCATCTGGCCGGCCAGTCCTACGGGCGCCGCCAGCCGCATCCGCGCGGCGCGCAATGGCGCCGGGAGGTGGCCGATCGGGTCGCACCTCATCTTTCCGGAACGGACGCGGCACTGCTGCAAAGCGAACTGGCCTGGCAGGCACAGCAGGATTTCGAAGCGCTGCCGCAGGGCGTGATCCACGCCGACCTGTTCCGCGACAACGTGCTGTGGGACGGCGAGCTCATCGGCGGTGTGATCGACTTCTATTTCGCCGGTACCGACGCGCTGCTGTTCGACCTCGCGGTGACCGTCAACGACTGGTGTACCATGGCCGACGGTAGCCTCGATGCCGCGCGAAGCACTGCGCTGCTCACCGCCTATGGCGAGGAGCGCGCGTATACCGAACACGAGCGACGGCTATGGCCGGCCGCCCTGCGCGCGGCCGCACTTCGCTTCTGGCTGTCGCGACTCGAGGATCTGCAACTGCCGCGCAGCGGAGAAATGGTGCAGATCAAGGACCCGGACGAGTATCGCCAGATCCTGTTCGCGCGCATCGACGGCGAGGCGCGCCTGCCCGACCCACCCTGAAACCCGACGACACGACGCAACATGCAAGCACGACGACTTCCGCTGCAACGCGGCTGGGGCTGGATCGCCGACGGCCTGAGACTGTGGCGCCGCAACCCTGCGGTGCTCATCTTCGCCACGTTCACCTACATGCTGACGCTGCTGGTGCTCGGCTCGATCCCGCTGATCGGCCAGGTCATCGCCTATCTGCTGATGCCGGTGATGTCGCTCGGCGTGCTCAACACCTGCCGTGCCATCGACGAGGGTCGCAAGGTCGGGCCCGACATCCTGTTCTCCGGGTTCAAAAGCAACGTCGCGCAACTGGTCGCGATCGGCGGCATCTATCTGGCGGCCAGCATCGTCGTGCTGATGCTCACCGCGCTGTTCGACGACGGTCTGATCCTGCGCATCATGACCGGCCAGGAGGAACTCGACCCCGAGGGCCCGCTGCCCGAAGTGGGCGGTGGGCTGCTCGCCGCCTTTCTGCTGTCACTGCCGGTGCTCGCCGCCTACTGGTTCGCGCCGGTATTGACGGGGTGGTGGAAGGTGCCGGCGGGCAAGGCGATGTTCTTCAGCTTTTACGCCTGCATGCAGAACTGGCGTCCCTTGCTCGCCTTCGGCGCCTCGCTGCTGGTGATGCTGGGCATGCTGCCGAGCTTCATCGTCAACATCGCCGGCATGATCTCGCCGCTGCTGTCGACCCTGCTGGTGCTGGTGTTGCCGCTGGTACTCGTCCCGGTGACCTTCGCGAGCTTCTACGCCAACGCGCGCGACGTGTTCGGGATCGACACGCATGATGGCAAGCCCCTCTGATTCACGCCCGCTGGGCCTGCTCGGGGGCACCTTCGACCCGGTTCACTTCGCGCATCTGCGTCTGGCCGAGGAAGCGTGCGAGACCCTGGATCTCGCCCAGGTCGCACTGATCCCGGCCGGCACGCCACCGCACCGCGACGCACCCGGCTCGAGTGCCGAACACCGCCTGGCCATGGTCGAGCAGGCCGTGACCGGCAATCCGCGTTTGCGCTGCGAGGATCTGGAAGTACGCGCGACAGGGCGCAGCTACACGGTGCTCACCCTCGAGCGGCTGCGCGAGCGTGAAGGGACGGGACGGGCACTGGTGCTGATCCTGGGCGCCGACGCCTTCGCCGGACTGCCTGACTGGCATCGCTGCGAAGAGTTGCTCGGGCTGGCGCACATTGCCGTAGCCAACCGCCCCGGTCATGACCGCCAGTGGCTCCAGGCGATGCCGTCCAGACTCGCGCGCCTGTGCGGCGATCGTGTCACGCATGAGCCCGCCGCATTGCGTACAAGCCCCGCAGGTGCGATCGTGCCTTTTGACATGACGCCGCTGTCGATCTCGGCCACGCACATACGGAATCTGGTTGCACACGGGCGCAGCCCGCGCTATTTGCTCCCCGATTCCGTTGTCGACTATATTGGCCGCCACTTTCTGTATCGCGGAACCCGATGAAACTGGAAGCACTGGAAAAAACCGTCGTCGACGCGCTCGAGGACATCAAGGCGCGCGACATCGAGATCATCGACACCGCGAAGCTCACCCCGCTGTTCGACCGGGTGATCGTCGCCAGCGCGGACTCGAACCGCCAGACGCGCGCACTCGCGCGTCACGTGCAGGAAAAGGTCAAGGCCGCCGGAGGCGAAGTCATCAGCGTCGAGGGCGAGGACACCGGCGAATGGGTGCTGGTCGACCTGGCCGACATCGTCGTGCACATCATGCAGCCGGCCATCCGCAGCTACTACAACCTCGAAGAGCTGTGGGCAGCAACCCCGTCGGGCACGCGCAAGATTCCCGACAAGGCCTGAGCGCAATGCGCTTGCTCAACCGTGCGCTCCGTCACCCGCGGTTTCGACAATGAAGCTGCTGGTCGTTGCCGTCGGAACGCGCATGCCGTCCTGGGTCGATGCCGGCTTCACCGAGTTCGCCCGGCGCATGCCGCGCGAGATGCCGCTCGAGCTCATCGAGATCAAGGCCGAACCGCGCACCACCGGCAAGACGGTCGAGGCGATGCAAAGCGCCGAAGCCGCGCGCATCGTTACCGCCCTGCCGGCACGCTGCCGGCGCGTGATCCTCGACGAACACGGGCGCGACCTCACCACCGCGGCGCTGGCCGCGAGACTGGAAGCCTGGCGCGAGGGCGGCGAAGACATCGCGCTGATCGTCGGGGGGCCCGACGGCCTGACCGATGCGCTCAAGCGTGACGCCTCCGAATCCATCCGATTGTCCAGCCTCACCCTGCCCCACGCGCTGGTGCGTCCGCTGCTTGCCGAGGCGCTCTACCGCGCGTGGAGCGTGACCCGCAACCACCCCTACCATCGCGAATGAATCCATCCGTCCGACCCCGCATCTACCTTGCTTCGCGCAGCCCGCGTCGCCGCGAACTGCTGCGCCAGATCGACGTACGCTTCGACATGCTGCTGTTCCGCCAGGACGAACGCGCCGACGACGATGTGGACGAGACGCCGCTGTCGGGCGAGGACGTCGAGACCTACGTCGCGCGTCTGGCGCGCATGAAGGCCGAAGCCGGCGTGCGTCGCCTGTTCATGCGCCAGCTGGTGCGCCGTCCCGTGCTGGGCGCAGACACCACGCTGGAGGTGGACGGCGAGATCATCGGCAAGCCGACCTCGCCGGCCGACGCCTGCGCGACGCTCGCACGCCTTTCCGGACGTAGCCACCGCGTACTGACCTCCGTGGCGCTGGCCGACGAGATGCGCTGCGAGTGCCTGACGAGCGTCAGCGAAGTACGCTTTCGCACGCTGTCCGAAACCGAGATCCGCGCCTACGTTGCAAGCGGCGAGCCGATGGACAAGGCCGGTGCCTACGGCATCCAGGGACGTGCGGCAGTGTTCGTCGAGGACATCCGCGGCAGTCACAGCGGTATCATGGGGTTGCCGCTGTTCGAAACGGCGTCGTTGCTGGAACATTTCGGCCTGCCCGTACTCGGCTGAGCACGGGCCCACCCGGTTTGCCGCCTTCCGGGTGCGTGGGTCCGCCCACTCGCCCGGGCCAGCATGCGTCGCCAGTTTTCAACCCGGCGAACGATGAGCCATTCGCAAGGCACGGCGTGCCGGTCTTGCGAATTTCCCATCGGGCACGAGAAATGAGCATTGAATTCCTGATCAACTGCACGCCGCAGGAGACGCGCGTCGCAGTCACCGAGCAAGGCGTGGTGCAGGAGCTGCACGTAGAGCGCACCGCCAACCGCGGCATCGTCGGCAATGTCTACCTGGGGCGCGTTGTGCGCGTGCTGCCGGGCATGCAGTCGGCCTTCATCGACATCGGGCTGGAACGCACCGCCTTCCTGCACGTGGCCGACATCTGGAGTGACCGGCCCAACGGCGACAACCGCAGCATCGAACGCCTGCTCACCGAGGGCCAGAGCGTGACCGTGCAGGTCCTCAAGGATCCGCTCGGCACCAAGGGCGCACGACTGTCGACGCAGATCAGTCTGGCCGGGCGCATGCTGGTATATCTGCCGCAGGACCGGCACATCGGCATCTCGCAGCGCATCGAGGACGAGACCGAGCGCGAACGCCTGCGCGCACGGCTCGCGGCGCTGATCCCCGAAGACGAGGCTGGCGGCTACATCGTGCGCACCATGGCCGAGTCGGCCAGCGACGAGGAACTCGCCGCCGACATCGCCTACCTGCGCAAGCTATGGACCGAGATCGGCAACCGCGGGAAGGTCGCGAGCCCGCCGGCGCTGCTGCACCAGGATCTCGATCTGGCGCAGCGCGTGCTGCGCGATCTGGTCACCGACGACACCGACCGCATCCACGTCGATTCGCGCGAGAACTTCCAGCGTCTGTTCGCCTTCGCCGAGGAGTACAGCCCCAAGGTCGTGCCGCTGCTGTCGCACTATGCCGGCGAGCGCCCGCTGTTCGACCTGCACAACGTCGAGATCGAGATCGAGAAGGCGCTGGCGCGCCGCGTCGACCTCAAGTCCGGCGGCTACCTGATCGTCGACCAGACCGAGGCGATGACCACCATCGACGTCAACACCGGCGGCTTCGTCGGCGCGCGCAATTTCGATGAAACCATTTTCAAGACCAACCTCGAGGCTGCGCAGACCATCGCGCGCCAACTGCGCCTGCGCAACCTGGGCGGCATCATCATCATCGACTTCATCGACATGGAGAATGTCGAACACCGCAACCAGGTACTCGACGAACTCAAGAAGGCGCTGGCGCGCGACCACACACGCATGAGCGTCAACGGCTTCACCGGCCTGGGGCTGGTCGAGATGACGCGCAAGCGCACACGCGAGTCGCTCACCCACCTGCTGTGCGAAGCCTGTCCGACCTGCGAGGGCCGCGGCGAGGTCAAGACCGCGCGCACCATGTGCTACGAGATCCTGCGCGAACTGCTGCGCGAGGCGCGCCAGTTCAACGCCAAGGAATTCCGTCTGCTCGCCGCACCCATCGTCGTCGACCTCTTCCTCGACGAGGAATCACAGGCGCTGGCGATGCTCTCGGACTTCATCGGCAAGAAGATCTCGTTGCACCCCGAGGCCAGCTACACCCAGGAGCAGTTCGACATCGTGCTGCTATGACGGAGGCGACATGAGTCAGACGCTCGAAGATATCCGCGTATGCGTGTTCGACGCCTACGGAACACTGTTCGATCCGGCCAGCGTCGCGCGCAGCGCACAGGACGCGCTGGGCGAGCGCTGGCAGACGCTGGCCTCGCTGTGGCGCGAGAAGCAACTGCAATACACGTGGCTGCGCGGGCTGGCCGGCCATCACGCCGACTTCTGGCAGGTCACCGGCGACGCGCTGGACTTTTCGCTGGCGCAAATGGACATCGACGACGAGGCGCTGCGCGAGCGGCTGATGAATGCATACCTGGCCATCGAGGCCTACCCGGAAGTGCCCGACACGCTGGCCGCACTGGCTGCGCGCGGCATGCGCCGCGCCATTCTGTCCAACGGCTCGCCGGCGATGCTCGACGCGGCGGTGGCCAATGCCGGCATCGGTGACCGGCTCGACGCCGTGATGTCGGTCGAGGCCGTGGGCGTGTTCAAGCCGCATCCGTCGGTCTATGCGCTGGCCACGACACACTTCGGTGTCGCACCGCACCAGGTCTGCTTTCTGTCCTCGAACGGCT
This sequence comes from uncultured Azoarcus sp., assembly GCA_963975885.1. Taxonomy (GTDB): domain Bacteria; phylum Pseudomonadota; class Gammaproteobacteria; order Burkholderiales; family Rhodocyclaceae; genus Pseudazoarcus. The sequence continues at coordinate 268,129 of CAXBIS010000001.1, read as the reverse complement.
GGGACGCCTACTCGGCCAAGGCTTTCGGCTTTCGCGTGCTGTGGTGCAACCGCTTCGGACAGGCGCCCGAGCGCATTCCGCACACGCCCGACGGCGAGATCGCCGACCTGTCCGCACTGACGCAGTGGCTCGCATGAACGATCGCATCCTCGAGTGGAGCGGGCCGGCCCTGGCCGTGCTCGCCGCGGCGCTGGGGCTGGCCGCGGCGCAGGCAGACGGCGTGCCGATCGCACCGTTCAAGGGCGCGTTGGCGCTGGTGCTCGCCGCCCCGGCTTACCTTGGTTTCACGCGCACCGTGCAACGCGTGGGCGGCGACCGCTTTGCACCGCTGTTCGATCTGATGTTCGCAACCGTGCTGCCGACGCTGTTCCTGCTGCTGCTCGTGGTCGGCAGCGACCATCTGGTGCGCGGCGCGTGGAGCTTCACGGCGTTCGCCGTCGGCCTGCCGCTGGCGCTGCTAGCCGCCTGCGTGCCGCTCGCGCGTGGCTTCGCGCGGCGCAGCGAGGACGTCGAAGCCGGGCGCGACTCGCTTGCCGCTGCGATCGCCCCGATCAATGCCAAGCTCTGGCTGTTCGCTTGCGCGTTGCCGGCCTACCTGTGGTTGATCCTGCAGGTCGGGCGCGATGCCTTGCCGCAGGCCTGCGCTGCGGCCGCGCTGAGCATCGTCGTGTCCTTGCGTGCGGTGCGCGTGCTGTACGAGGATTTCGACGACGCCGACGAGATGGCACGCGCCGTGCGCCTGTGCGGGATCGCGGCGCTGATCCATGGCGTGTTGCTCGTCGCCGGTTTGCTGTTGGCCGACCATTTTCCCCTGTTCTGAGACCCAGCTCCTCTAAAGAGACCGACCCATGATCGGACGCCTGACCGGCACGCTTATCGAGAAATCCCCGCCGCAGATCGTGGTCGACGCCGGCGGCGTCGGCTACGAAGTGGACGTACCGATGAGCACCTTCTACGGCCTGCCCGCGACCGGTTCGCGCGTGACGCTGTTCACCCACCTGCTGGTACGCGAGGACGGCCACTTCCTCTATGGCTTCGCGAGTGCCGACGAGCGCGCCGCCTTCCGCCAGCTGATCAAGGTCTCGGGCGTGGGCGCGCGCATGGCGCTGGCCGTGCTCTCGGGCCTGTCGGTGAGCGAACTGGCACAGGCGGTGACACTGCAGGAGGCCGGGCGCCTGGTGAAGATTCCCGGCATCGGCAAGAAGACCGCCGAGCGCCTGCTGCTGGAACTGCGCGACAAACTTGGCCGCGCCGTGCCCAGCCTGTCGGCGACCGGCGCCGAAGCCGCACCGGTCGACGAGCGCAGCGACATCCTCAACGCACTGGTGGCGCTCGGCTACAGCGAGCGTGAAGCGCTGTCGGCAATGAAGGAGCTGGCCGAGGATGTGTCGGTGTCCGACGGCATCCGGCATGCGCTCAAGCGGCTCGCCAAGGCGTAAAAGAGCAGTCTGCGTAGGGCGGATTAGCGCAGCGTAATCCGCCGTATGTTCGGCCAATGCGGCGCAATGCCTTTCAGTTATTGCGCCCTACTGCTGGCGAAGGGGTGAGCAACCCGGGCCGCAGCGCCGCACTCGCCTGCGGCTCGACGCGACCTACACAAGCGAACCGGCTAAACTTCGCCCATGATCGAAACCGACGAACTGGGCGCGGGCCCGCGCATCGTATCGGCCGAGCCGACGGACCGTCGCGAGGACGCCATCGAGCGCGCGCTGCGGCCCAAGCGTCTGGCCGAGTATGTCGGCCAGGCGAAAATCCGCGAGCAGCTCGAAATCTTCATCGCCGCTGCACGCGGACGCAACGAGGCACTCGACCACGTCCTGCTTTTCGGCCCGCCCGGACTGGGCAAGACCACGCTGGCGCACATCGTCGCCGCCGAGATGGGTGTAAACCTGCGCCAGACCTCGGGGCCGGTGCTCGAACGCGCGGGGGACCTGGCCGCACTGCTGACCAATCTCGAACCGCATGACGTGCTGTTCATCGACGAGATCCACCGCCTCTCGCCGGTGGTCGAGGAAATCCTCTACCCGGCGCTGGAGGACTACCAGATCGACATCATGATCGGCGAAGGACCGGCGGCGCGCTCGGTCAAGCTCGACCTGCCGCCGTTCACGCTGGTGGGTGCGACCACGCGCGCGGGCATGCTCACCAACCCGCTGCGCGATCGCTTCGGCATCGTCTCGCGGCTGGAGTTCTATACGCCCGACGAACTGGGCTTCATCGTGACGCGCTCGGCGAACCTGCTGGAAGTGGCCATCGACGAGGCCGGCGCGATCGAGATCGCACGGCGCTCGCGCGGCACGCCGCGCATCGCCAATCGCCTGCTGCGTCGCGTGCGCGACTATGCCGAGGTCAAGGCCGGCGGACGCATCACGGCCGAGGTGGCCGATGCGGCGCTGTCGATGCTCGAGGTGGACGCACTCGGCCTGGACATGATGGACCGCAAGCTGCTCGGCGCGATGCTGGAGAAGTTCGGCGGCGGCCCGGTCGGCCTGGACAACCTCGCCGCGGCCATCGGCGAGGCCGGCGACACCATCGAGGACGTGCTCGAGCCCTATCTGATCCAGCAGGGCTACCTGCAGCGCACCCCGCGCGGGCGTGTCGCCACGGCCGCGATCTGGCGCCACTTCGGACTCGCCCGCCCCGGGCAGGACGACGATCTGTTCCCCTGATGCGCCTGTTCCTGGCCTTCGCGATCGTGCTGTGCATCGCGGGCGGAGCATGGCTCGTGCAGGGCCATGACTTCTACTGGCCGGCACGCGGCGATCCTTCACTGGCGCTGCACCTGTCCGGCAGCGGTGCGCGTCTGCTCGGTGCCGCGCTGTTCGTGATGGCCGGTCTCGGCGCGATGGCGGTACTGCAGGGGCGCCGCGGGCGGCCCGCAACGCGCGCCTGGCAACTGGCCTATTTCGCGCTGGCGATGCTCGCCGTGGTGCTGATCGGCGCGGCGATGTGGAGCGGCGAGGTGGTGCCCAACCCGGAAGCATCCGCGGCTGCCACCACCCCCTGAACGCTCAGAAGAACACGGTGTGCACCATCTTCGCCGAGAGCAGCAGGAAGAACACCGCAAAGACCTTCTTGAGCCGCTTGACCGGCATGCGATGGGCGAGTTTCGCGCCCAGCGGCGCGGTCAGCACGCCGGCCACCGCGACGGTGGCCAGCGCCGGCAGGTAGATGAAGCCGATGCTGTACTCGGGCATGCCGGGCGCATCGATCCCGTTGATCAGATAGCCGATCGCGCCGGCCACCGCGACCGGCCAGCCAATCGCCGCGGAAGTGCCGATGGCGTGCTGCAGACGCACGTTGCACCACACCATGTAGGGCACGGACAACGCCGCACCGCCGATCGCCACCAGCGACGAGATGCCGCCAATGCCCAGTCCCACTGCACCGACGCCCAGCGGCCCCGGCAACTCGCGCGTGGGCTTGGGCTTGACGTCGATCATCATCTGCGCCGACATGAAGGCCATGAAGATGGCGAAGAACAGCGCCAGCGCCTTGGACGCGACGGCCGCAGCGAAAAAGGTCGTCGCGAAGGCGCCGATCATCACGCCCGGCGTGATCATGCGCACGATGTCCCAGCGCACCGAACCGAGCCGGTGATGCGCGCGCAGGCTGGAGATCGACGTGATCACCATCACCGCCATCGCCGTACCCAGCGCCAGGTGGACGACATTGGCCAGCGGCACGCTCTGGGCGACGAAGATCGAGGTCAGGATCGGCACCATCATGCCGCCGCCGCCAATGCCCAACAGTCCCGCCAGAAAACCCGCCACCGCGCCGAGCGCCAGATAGGCCATCCACCACACATCGAAACTCATGCGTCCAGCCCCATCAGTTCGCGCGTGATGAACCGCCATTCGGCCGGCTCGACCGGAGTGATCGAAAGCCGGTTGCCGCGGGCCAGCACGCGCATGTTTTCAAGTTGCGGCGCGGCCCGCAACGCGGGCAGGCCGATGAGGGGCGTCTTCGCCACGAGTTCGACGTCGACCAGCGCCCAGCGCGGCATTTCCAACCGCGCCCCGGCATCGTAATACGGACTGGCGGGATCGAACTGCGTCGGGTCCGCATACGCACCGCTGGCGATACGCACGATGCCTGCAATGCCGGGCAGCGGGCAGCTCGAATGGTAGAAGAAGGCCAGATCGCCGACGCACATCGCGTCGCGCATGAAGTTGCGCGCCTGGTAGTTGCGCACGCCGGTCCACGGGACACGTTGCCGCGGCGCCCCGGCCACGTCATCGATCGAACATTCCGCGGGCTCGGATTTCATCAGCCAGTACGACATGTCGCTCTCTCCACGCGCCGCCCCAGGGGGCCCGGAGCGGCGGCCCCGTCCGGTAACATAGCGCCGAAGCCTACCCGAACTGCAGACCAATCTCCCGGCGTCACGATATTTGAGAGCCTGCGATGCCCGACACCACCGCCCATTCGAGCGTGACCGCATTGCTGCCTGCATGGCAGGCCGCCGATTTCATCCAGGCCACGCTCGACAGCCTGTCCGCCCAGACCTGGCCCGCGTTTCAGGTCATGGTTTCGGTCGATCTGTGCGACGACGACACCCTCGACATCTGCCGCAGGCATGCAGCCGCCGACCGGCGCTTTCGCGTGCTCGCCCAGGACCAGCGGCTGGGCTACGTCGGCAACTGCAACGCCCTGTTGCGCAGCGCCGATTCCGATTACGTGATGTTCGCATTCCACGACGACGTGCTCGCGCCCACGTGCGTTTCGCGACTTGCCGAGACCCTGGATTGCCACAGCGAAGCGGTGATGTGCTTTCCGGACATGACGGTGACCGATGTCGATGGGACCAAGGAGCACTGCACGTTCGCCGCGCTGGACGGCGAACGCCAGCGGCTGCGCCGCGGCATGACCATGCTCCAGCTCACGAAGAACTGGTGGGTTCCCAACCGTGGCCTGTTCCGGCTGGCGACCGCGCAGGCAGTCGGTGGCCTGAAAACCCACGGCGCGGGAGAGTTTTCGGCGGATCTTCCGTGGCTGTTCGCGCTGTCGCTGGCCGGAGAATTCGTGCGGGTACCGGAAACGTTGTGCTTCAAGTACTACAAGCCGGGAAGCCTGTCGCGAACCTGGGCGTTTTCGAAACACCAGAACCACGAAGTGCTGGCGGCCTGCATGCGCGAGCTGTGGGATGCTGCGATACCAACGGCGGAGAAGGTCGCACTCGCGGCACCGCTGCTGACCTGGCTGGTGCGCAACGCTCCCGAGGCACAACCGAACGCATGAGCACACAGACCCGAACCGAACCGGCACGGTGGTTTTCGGGTCGCGCCTGCCTGATTGCACTGCAACGCCATGCCGACGCCCGCGGCACCTTGATGCCGCTGGACTTCGACGCCCTGCCGTTCGCACCCGGACGCTGCTTCACCGTCTCCGATGCGCCAGCCGGCACCGTGCGCGGCGGACACGCTCACCGTCGCGGACAGCAACTGCTGATCTGCGTGCAGGGTCGCATCGACGTCGATATGCGCCACGGCGACGACCGCGCCCGGGCAGTGCTCGAGCCAAACGGCTCGGGGCTGCTGATCGGGCCACTCGTCTGGGCCACACAACGCTATCTGCTTCCCGATTCGGTATTGCTCGTCCTGGCAAGCGATCCCTTCGACCCGACCTCCTACGTCGAAGACGCAGCGCATCGATGAGTCGCCCGCCCCGCATCGCCGTACTCGGCGCCGGCATCATGGGAAGTTGCCTGTCCCTTTTTCTGGCTCGCGGCGGCGCAACGGTGAGTCTGTTCGACGCGGCCACCGAACCGTTCGCGGGCGCCAGCCGCTGGAACGAAGGCAAGATCCATCTCGGCTACCTCTACAGTGCCGACGCGTCCTTGCGTACCGCACGTCACGTACAACCGGGCGGTCTCGCCTTCCGCGCCGCCGTCGAAGAATTGCTGGCGTGTTCGATCGAGCCGGCGATCGGCACGCGTCGCGACGTCTATCTGTGTCATCGGGATTCGGTCGTCCCGCCCGATGCGATGCATGCCTACATGCGCGAGGTGACGTCCCTGCTTCACACGAGCGGATGCGCCGACGATTACCTGGCGGACGTGCGCGTAGCGCGCGTCCAGCCCCTGGAGCGGGACGAGCTCGCCGAGTTTTGCGACTCTGACGAAATCATCGCGGGATTCCGCGTGCCGGAACATTCGGTCGACCCGGGCTGGATCGCCGACCGTTTCGTCGGTGCCATCGCAGCCGAAGAGCGGGTGCGCTTCGAAGCGCGAACCCGCGTCACCGGAGTGCGTCGTGACGCCGCCCATCGGGACACCTGGCATGTCGAAACCCTGCAGGGCACGTTCGGCCCCTTCGACGTGGTGGTCAATGCCCTGTGGGAAGGGCGGCTGGCGGTCGACATCACCGCCGGCATCGCGCCACACGGGACCTGGTCGCACCGCTATCGCAGGGCCTTGTTCGTGCGCACGCGCGAGTCGCTCGACACCCCTTGTGCGACGATCGCCACCGGCCCGTTCGGCGACGTCAAGAACTACGACGGACGCAATTTCTACCTGTCGTGGTATCCCGCGGGCCTGGCCGTCGACGGGACGGGCGTATCCCCGCCGCCTGTCGTCGGACTCGATGACGCTGCACGACGTGCGTGCATCGACGAGATGTTCGCGCAGCTCGCGCGGCGCCTGCCCTGGGTCGCCGACATCCAGCACAATGCCGAGCACGTTCGGCTTGAAGGTGGCTGGGTGTTCGCGGCCGGCGGCGGTGCGCTTTCCGACCCGGCCTCGTCCTTGCATCGACGCTCGGACTACGGTGTCTGGCAATCCGACGGCTACGTATCCATCGACACCGGAAAGTACTCCACCGCCCCCTGGCTCGCCCGCCGTCTCGCCAGGCAACTGTTGTGATCCGTCGTCCACCGGAACGCCTTGCGGGACGCAATTCGCTCCGGACGACGTGTTACAGTTCGTAACGCCTGAGCGCCACGCGGGAGGCCGCTGATGGACAAGATCGTCATCCTGTTCCTGTTCGGTACGTTGATGTTCGCCTCGCCCTGGGTGCACTGGTGGGCATCGGGCTCGCTGCCGTGGTACACGCCCTATCTGCTGTGGGCCCTGCTGATCGTTCTGATCGCGCTGGTGCAACGACGCGATGTCTGAGATCGGTACGCTCTACGCGGTCGGCGTCGCCTATCTTGCGGTGCTGTTCTTCGTCGCTTACGCGACCGACAACCGCTGGCTTCCCGATGCACTGGTGCGCCACCCCATGGTCTATGCACTGGCGCTGGGCGTGTACGCGACCTCGTGGACCTACTACGGCAGCGTCGGCTTCGCGCAGATCCAGGGCTACAACTTCCTGACCATCTATATCGGCGTGACGCTGGCCTTCGTGCTTGCACCGGTCATGCTCGCGCCGTTGCTGCGCCTGGTGCGCGAGCACCAGCTCACCTCGATCGCCGATCTGTTCGCGTTCCGCTACCCCAGCCCGTGGACCGGCACCGTCGTGACGCTGTTCATGCTCGTCGGCGTGCTGCCCTACATTGCACTGCAGATCAAGGCGGTGGCCGAATCGGTGGCGGTGATCACGCAGGAAGCGCCGCCCCACCTGCTGGCCCTGGGCTTTTGCGCGACGCTGACGCTGTTCGCGATCCTGTTCGGCGCGCGACACATCACGCCGCGCGAAAAGCACGAAGGCCTGGTCGTCGCGATCGCATTCGAATCGGCCGTCAAGCTGCTCGCCCTGCTCGGCGTCGGTGCGCTGGCGCTGTTCGGCGTGTTCGGCGGACCCAACGGCCTGGGACACTGGCTCACCGAGCATCCGTCGGCCATTCATGCGCTGTACGCACCGGTGCGCGAAGGCCCATGGTTCACCTGCATCCTGCTGGCTTTCGCCGCCGGCTTCCTGCTGCCGCGCCAGTTCCACATGCTGTTCGTCGAGAACATGGACCCCCGCGCGCTCAAGACCGCGGCCTGGGCCTTTCCGGCCTTTCTGCTGCTGCTCAACCTGCCGATTCCACTGATCCTGTGGGCCGGTCACGCAGCGGATATCGACACGCCGGCCGACTACTACGTACTCGGTCTGGTGGCCGATCACGGTTCGCGCTGGCTGATGCTGGCGACCTTCGTCGGGGGGGTGTCGGCGGCCAGCGCAATGATGATCGTCACCACGCTGGCGCTGGCCGGCATGTGCCTGAACCACCTGATCCTGCCGGCGCACTTCCAGCAGCAGACGCTGCCGCGCGAGAACCTGTACGGCTGGCTGCTGTGGGGCCGGCGCACACTGATCGTGGTGATCATCGGCATGGGCTACGGCTTCTACCGCCTGCTCGAGGTGCATCACGGGCTGGTGCAGATCGGCCTGATTTCCTTCGTCGCGGTCACCCAGTTCCTGCCCGGTCTGGCCGGCCTGCTGCTATGGCCGCGGGCGACGCGCACGGGCTTTCTGGCCGGGCTGATCGGCGGCATCGGCGTGTGGGCGACCTCGCTGATCCTGCCCCTGCTCTACCAATCCGGCCTGCCGGTGAGCGACTTCAACCTGCAGCACTGGCTGGGCGCATCGAGTCAGGACCGCTGGACCTTCGCCACCTTCTGGTCGCTGTCGATCAACGGCGCGCTGTTCGTGGCCGGCTCGCTGCTCACGCGTCCGACCGAGCGCGAACAGGCGGCAGCCGCGGCAATGCGTCCGCGGGACGCGGCCGAGGCGCCTCCGACCGTGCCCGAGGCGCGCAGCATCGTCGAATTCGAGGAGCGGCTGGCACAGGCGCTGGGGCCACAGACGGCAAACATGGAACTGGTGCGCGCGCTCGCCGACCTGGGGCTGGCCCCCAACGCTTCGCGACCGGAGGAACTGGGGCGGCTGCGCGAGCGGCTCGAGCGCAACCTGTCCGGCCTGGTCGGGCCGGCCCTGTCGCGCATGATCGTCGACAATCGTCTGCAGGTCGCGCCACCGGCACGGCGCGCGCTGGCCGACAGTCTGCGCTTCGTCGAGGCGCGGCTGGCGCATTCGAACGTGCGTCTGCAAGGCCTGGCCGCAGAGCTCGACACGCTGCGCCGCTACCACCGCGAGGTGCTCGAGGAACTCCCCCTGGGCGTTTGCTCGCTCACGCCCGAGGGCGAGGTCCTGATCTGGAACACGGCGATGGCACGCATCTCCGGTATCGCCGGCAGCCGTGCGATCGGCCGCACGCTGGCCGATCTCGACCCGCCCTGGCAGGGCGTTCTCGCCGCCTTCACAGAGGGCGACGACAACCATCTGTACAAGCTGCAGTTCGGCGTACGCGGCCACGACCGCTGGATCAACCTGCACAAGGCGGCGATCGAGTCACTCGGCGGAGAGGGTGGCGGCGCGAGCGGCATCGAAGGCACGGTGGTGCTGGTCGAGGACCTGACCGAACTGCACGTGCTCGAGAGCGAGGTCACGCACAACGACCGCCTGGCGTCGATCGGACGTCTTGCGGCCGGCGTCGCCCACGAGATCGGCAACCCGCTGACCGGCATCGCCTCGCTCGCGCAGAATCTGCGCTTCGAGACCGATGCGTCCGAACAGGACGCCTGCGTGCGCCAGATCCTGGTGCAGACGCGGCGCATCAGCGACATCGTGCAGTCGCTGATCACCTTCGCCCACGCCGGCAACGACCCCTCGGCCACGCGCGAGGCAGTGCGCCTGCGCGAATGTGTCGACGAGGCCATCCACCTGGTGCAGCTCGGACGCGAGGGTCGCGGCGTTGCCTGCGAGAACCGCGTTCCGTCCGACATCAACGTGCACGCCAACGCCCAGCGCATGCTGCAGGTGTTCGTGAACCTGCTGTCGAACGCGATCCAGGCCTCGAGCGAAGGCGACCGCATCACGGTCGAGGCGCGGCACGATGGCGACACCGTCGAGATCAACGTCGACGACGAAGGTCGCGGTATCCCGTCGGAGCTGATCGAGCGCATCTTCGAACCCTTCTTCACAACCAAACCGGCCGGCCAGGGCACGGGACTGGGGCTGTCGGTCGTCTACAGCATCGTCGACGAACATGGCGGCTCGGTCTCGGCCGCGAACCGGCCCGAACGGGGCACGCGCTTCACCCTGCGCCTGCCCGCGGAGGCGATGCCTGCATGAGACACATCCTGATCGTCGACGATGAAGCGGTGATCCGCGGCGCCTTGCGCCGCCTGCTCGAGCGCGAAGGCTACCGCTGCGCCGACGCGGCCGACCTGGGAGCGGCGCGCGAGCGCTGTCGCGACACGCGCTTCGACCTGATCGTGTGCGACCTTCGCCTGCCCGACGGCGAGGGCATCGACCTGCTCGCCGAGGCGGGCGAGACGCCGGTGCTGATCATGACCAGCTACGCGAGCGTGCGCTCGGCCGTCGAGGCCATGCGCCTGGGCGCAGCAGACTACATCGCAAAGCCCTTCGACCACGACGAGATGCTGATGATCGTCGCGCGCATCCTGCGCCAGCACGGCCTGGAACGCGAAAACGACCACCTGCGCAAGGATCTGGCGCAGATCTACCCGATCGAGGGCATGATCGGCCGCTCTTCGGCGATGGCCAAGGTGTGCGCGACGCTGGCCAAGGTCGCGCCGACCGACACCACCGTGCTCATCCGCGGCGAATCCGGCACCGGCAAGGAACTGGTAGCGCGCGCGCTGCACGCCAAGAGCCCGCGTGCGGGCGTGCCACTGATGTCGGTCAATTGCGCGAGCATCCCCGAAACGCTGCTCGAGTCCGAGCTGTTCGGTCACGAGAAGGGCGCCTTCACCGGCGCTACGTCGAGCCACCGCGGGCTGATCGAGGCGGCCGACGGCGGCACCTTGTTCCTCGACGAGATCGGCGAACTGACCACCGCCGCGCAGTCACGCCTGCTGCGCGTGCTGCAGGACGGAGAGATCCGCCGCGTCGGCGCCACCGCCAGCCGTACCGTGGACGTGCGACTGGTCGCCGCGACGCACCGCGACCTCGAACAGATGGTGCGCGAGGGCAGCTTCCGCGAGGATCTGTACTACCGCCTCGAAGTCATGCAGATCCACCTGCCGCCGCTGCGCGAGCGTGGCGACGACATTCCGCTGCTGGCCGAATTCCACCTGGTGCAGGCCTGCCGACGCATCAAGAAGCCCTGCCCGGCCTTCACGCCGGAGGCGCTCGCGGCGCTGCAACGCCATCGCTGGCCGGGCAACGTGCGCGAACTGCGCAACGCCATCGAGCGCGCGGTGATTCTCGCCGACGACGCCATCACGCCGGAACTGCTCGCGCTGCATGCGGCAGCGGGCCGACGCGACGCGACCGGAGAGCTGAGTCTCGACGATTACTTCCAGCGTTTCGTGATCGAGCACCAGGGCACACTCACCGAAACCGAGCTTGCGCGCCGCCTGGGCATCAGCCGCAAGGCGCTGTGGGAGCGGCGTGCGCGCATGGGCATCCCCCGTCCGCGGCCCGAGTCGCGTTGAGCGCGTCAGACGTTACTCCGCGTAACACCTGTTACCCCAGGTAACGCCGCGCGCGCGCGCAGTGGCGCGCAATCCCCGTGATCCCGGCCCCCCTCCCTTGGCACACGGCTTGCTGTATGCATGTCAGCGCCCGCATAAAAACAGAGCGCGTCATCATCAAAGGAGGAAGTCCCGTGACACAACTCACTCTAGAAGACCGTGTTGCGCACTGGCATCGCACGCGAACCCTGATGATTACTCATCTGAGTATCTGGTTCGTGTTTGCCTATGCCGTGCACTGGTTCGCACCGTCACTGAACAACATCAGTTTCGTGGGATGGCCGCTGGGCTATTACTTCGCGGCCCAGGGTTCGCTGATCGTGTTCGTCGTCCAGCTCTTCATCTTCTCGAAGCAGCAGGATGCGATCGACCGAGAATTCGGCGTCGCCGAAGACGACTAAGGGGAGAGACGACATGGCACTGTTCTCGTTCGAAGGGAAGTCGTTCGTCGACAATCTCCCGAAGATCTACGGTTTCTACACAGGGGGCTTTTTCGCGTTCTTCGCGCTGATGGCCTGGTTCGAAACACTGGGCATGAGCGCCGACATGATCGGCATCCTGTTCCTGTTGTTCACGATCGCGATCTACGCCTTCATCGGCATCCTGTCGCGAACCATGCAGGCTGACGCCTATTACGTGGCCGGGCGCTCGGTACCGCCGGTGTTCAACGGCATGGCCACCGCCGCCGACTGGATGTCGGGTGCGTCCTTCGTCGCCCTGGCGGGCGGCATTTTCATGGGCGGTCACGGCTACATGGCGTTCATCGTCGGCTGGACCGGCGGATACGTGCTGGTCGCAACGCTGATGGCGCCGTACCTGCGCAAGTTCGGCTGCTACACCGTGCCGGACTTCATCGGCACTCGCTACGGCGGCAAGCTCGCGCGCTTCTGCGCGATCGTCGTGCTGGTGGTCGCGTCCTTCACCTATGTGACGGCACAGATCAACGCCACGGGCACCATCGCGGCACGCGCGCTGGGGATTCCATTCGAATTCGGCGTGTGGTTCGGCCTGGCCGGCATTCTGGTGTGCTCGATGCTCGGCGGCATGCGTGCAGTGACCTGGACCCAGGTCGCGCAATACATCGTGCTGATCGTCGCCTATCTGCTGCCGGTGTTCTGGATGTCCATCGTGCAGGGCTTCGGTCCGGTGCCGCAGTTCGCCTATGGCGACGCGATCGCACGCATCATGGAACTCGAGCCGATGATCGGCGTGGGCACCGCAGCCACCGAATCGGTCGGAGGTCTGGGCGTATTGACCACCCTGCATGCCACTCCGGCCGAGGGCGCGATGGCGGCATGGAAGTTCATGACGCTGACCGCATGCATGATGATCGGCACGGCGTCGCTGCCGCACATCCTGATGCGCTACTTCACGACACCTTCGGTGCGTGCGGCACGCAACTCGGTGGCCTGGTCGCTGTTCTTCATCTTCCTGCTCTATTTCACCGCACCGGCGCTGGCCACGTTCAGCAAGCTGCAACTGCTGGATCCGAACCTGCCGACGGCGATCATCGGGCAGAGCATCGACCACGTAATGTCCATCGACTGGATCAACAAGTGGAGCGCGATCGACATGCTGGCGATCCGCGACAGCAACGGCGACGGCATCCTGCAGATCAACGAGTTCTTCCTGCGTGCCGACATCATCGTGCTGGCCACGCCGGAAATGGCCGGTCTGCCGTACGTGATCTCGGGCCTCGTTGCTGCCGGTGGTATGGCCGCTGCGATGTCCACCGCCGATGGCCTGCTGCTGGCGATTGCCAACGCCCTGTCGCATGACCTGTACTACAAGATCATCGACCCGAAGGCGGAAACCAAGAAGCGTCTGCTCACGGCGCGTATCCTGCTGCTGGTAATCGGTGCGGCCGGGGCCTTCGTGGCATCGCTCAAACTGACCGGCATTCTCGGGGCGGTGGCCTGGGCCTTCTGCTTCGCGATGTCCGGCCTGTTCTTCCCGCTGGTGCTCGGTGTGTGGTGGAAGCGTGCCAACCGGGCCGGTGCGATCGCCGGCATGGTGGTCGGTCTGGCTGTCGGCTGGGCCTATCTCATCGCCGTGCGCAGCGGCATGGACCCGTGGCTTGGCCTGGATCACCTGCGCTTCGGCATCGTCGGCGCGACGGCCAGTCTGGTCTCCATGGTCGTGGTAAGCTTGCTCACGCCGGAGCCGGACGAGGAAATCCAGCGCATGGTGGATGAGGTCCGCATCCCGCGCGGCGACACCATCGTCAGTCATCACTGATGATCTGAAGGTGTCATGACAAGGCCGGGGCGAGGCAACTCGCCCCGGCTTTTTTCGGCCCCGGACACGGGGCCACTTCATCTGGATCCTGAGCGGAGTGCGCCAATGATCGAAGGAATTCCCGGCTGGGCGATCGCGCTGGACTACGTACTCGGCATGATCATGTGGACGCTGATCGGCCGGTTCGGCATGCGGCTTTTCCTGCCAGAGGAAAGCAAGTTCTTCTTCAGCCGTTTCTTCATCCGCGTCACCGACCCGCTGCTGCGCGTGTTCGCGCCGATCACGCCGGGCTTTTTGATCGCACCCATGGTGCCACTCTACGTGGCGTGGTTCTTCTTCATGGCGCGCTTCTACCTGATGCCCTGGTTGCTCGGCTATTCGGTGATGGGCATGCTGTCCTTCCCGCTCGAGAGCGAGATCGCGCTCGGCGTCACCTATCTGCTGAAGATGATCCTGCCCTGAGCACCGCCGCGGCGTCGAGGCTGCGGCGCAGGTCGCGTCGCACTTCCTGCCAGCGAAACCGCACCGAATTGCGCACGATCTCGGCGTCGAGCTGCTTCAGATGATCAACGATCGGCGCCCATTCGACCAGCGCCCCCGGGCTTTCCGTGAAGGCGGCTTCGTCATCGCCGAGCACGGCCCAGTCGCATTCGGCCACGCGATGCCGGACCTGCTGTACGCCTGGAGCAAAGGCCTCTCCAGCCTCTTCGGGTACACCGGTACGGGTCAGAATGTCTTCGACTGCGCCGCTCACGATGGCGCGTACATCGTGCTCTTGCGAACCACTCTCGCGTGAGAGCAGCGCACCGGAATAGACCGCGAGGTCGGACAGACACGCAAGCCATATCTGCCATTTGGCAATGTTGATGCTGGTGACGAACGGGTCGTCGTCGAACAATTCAGGGTAACGCATGCCCGCACGCGTGCGCAGGTAGCCATACAGCGAGGTCTGCGCGACGAAACTCGCGCGCGTGTCGAGAAAACGCGCCAGGCCGTCGGCGTCACGCACCGGGTCCTCGCGCTTGCGCCCCAGACCCACGTAGTTGCGCAACTGACGCATCAATCCGATCAGCCTGCTCTCTTCCAGCTTCACCGGCCGGCGCTCACCGACTTCCGCAAATCCCGTTTCCCTGTCTATGCTCACCGGATGACCTCGCGCTGTCGAACGTGCCCCATTATAGGGCTTGTTTCCAGCCACCCGAGCCCTGGCCCGACACGTCGCCGGACGTTCCCGGAGGAGCGGCGTTACCCTTCGTAGCAGGCGCTACCTCCGGTAACAGCGCGCAGCCGTGCAACACCCGCAATGGCGCATGGAGAGGCAGGCTCAACCGGGCACAAGGCTTGCAAGCAGAACGGGCGAGGTCTTTAGAACGAGCCGAAACATGCCCGGTACCCGAGTCCGCGAAGCCTCCCCCGCGGTCACAATGCTGCAGTCCCTGATCGTATTCCTGCGCGCGCACCGCCCGTATTCGTCGATTCCGCCCGCGCAGATCGAGTTTCTCGCCAAGCGCCTTCAGAGCCGCTACTACGCGCGCGGTCAGTCCGTCGTACCGGACGGCGGCTTATGCATCGTCCGACGCGGCCGCATCGAACTGTCCGGCGACGACGCGATCGTGCTGGAGGCCGGTGCAACGCTGCTCGGGCAATGCAGCGGAATTGCCGCAACCGACACGCTGTGTCTTGAACTCGATGCTGACGGACTCGACGCGCTGGTCCGACAGGCGCCTGCGCTGAGTCAGGCGCTGGGGGCGACCGGCAGGCGACGGCGACCGACTCGCGCCGGCCGCTCTCCCGGTTCCCGCCCGGACTAGCCTGCACGAGACCGGTCGCGTCTGGCAGCCCGGCCTGCGGATTCATCGACGCAAAAAAAAACGCCCGGCCAAAATGGCCGGGCGTTTTCAATCCGGAGCGTCACTGAAGGCGTCCGGAAACGTATGGTCCCCCGCTTGTGCCGTGTTGGCCGGGCATCCTGAACCGGTGGTTCAGGGTGGTCGCTTCTGCGTCCGCATCAGGTGCGCCCGACTGGGGGCGCTCGCACAGCAGATTCGCCGTCAGCAACCATGCTCTCGAGCATTGGTTCAAGGAATCTACGGCTTCCACGAACACCGCAGGGGATTGAGCTTTGCACGCCGCACCAGGCGGCCTCAGAAGAGCTTTTCCTGGCGCGCCAGAGCGTCTTCGAGACGTGCATTGACGTCTCCGATTCTACGCCGGAGTTCGGGCATGTCAAACCCGCCGGCGCGCTGGAATTCGATGAATTCGTGGGCCACATTGAGCGCTGTCATGACCGCCAGCTTCTCGCCGGTCGCACCGGTTTTTCCGGCCAGCTCGCGCAGTCGCGCGTCGAGCAGGGAAGCGGCTTCGAGCAGGCTGTCGCGCTCGGCCTCGGGGCAGGCGACGCGATATTCCTTGCCGCCCAGGCTGATCTCGATCGAGTCGTCGGCCATGTCAGTTCTCTTCAGCGCTGGGCAGCTTGTCGAGCAGGGCCTCGAGACGCTCGATGGCGCCGCCGAGTTTCTCGGTCAGCCTGTGATTTTCCGCCTCGAGCGCGGCAATGCGCGAACGCGCAGCGCGCAGTTCGGCCCGGCCGGCGTCGTGCAGGGTCACGACCTGTTCGACCAGTTCCTCAAGGCGCACGATTTCGCTGTTCATGCGCGGCATGTTAGTGTCCGCCCGGAACCCGGTCAAGAACGCTGGCAGCCGCGCCCCGCGGTGGCCCGCCATGCCCCCGGCCCACTCCGCCAGCCATGCTCGTCCACCCACGCTTCGACCCTGTTGCCATCAGCCTCGGACCGGTGTCCATCCACTGGTACGGCCTGATGTATCTGGCCGCATTTGCGTTGTTCATGGGCCTGGGGCGGATTCACGCGCGGCGTCGGCCCGACCTGGGCTGGGAAGGCAGGCACATCGACGACCTGCTCTTCTTCGGTATGCTCGGCGTAATCGTGGGTGGGCGCCTGGGCGAAGTGCTGTTCTTCCAGCCTGCGTACTATTTTTCCAACCCGCTCGAGATCATCAAGATCTGGAAGGGCGGCATGAGCTTTCACGGCGGCTTCCTGGGTGTGCTCGCAGCCATGTGGCTGTACGGTCGCATGCACGGGCGACGCTTCTGGGAGATCACCGACTTCATCGCCCCGCTGGTTCCGGTGGGTCTCGCCCTGGGTCGCATCGGCAACTTCATCAATGGTGAGCTGTGGGGACGCCCCGCCCCCGCCGACCTGCCCTGGGCAATGATCTTCCCGTGGGTCGACGAGTTGCCGCGCCACCCCAGCCAGCTCTACCAGGCTGCCGGGGAAGGCCTGCTGCTGTTCGTGATCCTGTGGCTGTACGCCGCCCGGCCGCGCGCGACCGGAGCAGTCTCAGCCGTCTTCCTGGTCGGATACGGCGTGCTGCGTTTCGCCGCCGAGTTCTTCCGCACACCCGATCCGGGCCTGTTCGGCACCCTCTCGCTCGGGCTTTCCACGGCTCAGTGGCTCTGCGTACCGATGATCGTCATCGGCGCGGTGATGCTGGCCCGCCCTCCGCGACGCTGAGTCCGTCGCGACACTGCACTTGACCCGCTTGCACTCTTGCTGTTAAATGCGAATTGTTTTCATTTGTGTTCGATAGCAATGTCATGCATCAGGCCCACGCCACTCCCTGCGAACGCCCTGCCGGCGACGGCCGCGACGAGGACACGGTGGACGACGACCGATCGCGCTGCGCGCTGCCCAGCACCCAGTTGCTGCAAGGGCAGAGCTGCATCGCGATCGACCATCACGGCACGCGCTACGTGCTGCGCGCCACGCGCAGCGGCAAACTGATCCTGACCAAATGAACGCAGCCGCCACAGGCGGCGGCACGGTTTCCAAGCGAGGCTCCCGGATGTACATTTGCATTTGCAATGCAGTCACCGAAAAGCAGATTGAACAGGCCGTCGAGAGCGGCGCCTGCCGCATGCGCGACCTGCGCAACCAGCTCGGGGTGACGGCCGACTGCACCTGCTGCGCGGAATCCGCGCGGCGCTGCCTCGCTTCCGCGCTCGACAAGCGCGCCGATCGCTCATGGAACCCGATCCCGGCGCGTGCCGGCAGCGTCGCCCCTGCTCTCATTCTGGAGGCGTTATGAAAGGCGACAAGAAGGTCATCCAGCATCTGAACCGCCAGCTGACCATCGAGCTGACCGCAATCAACCAGTACTTCCTGCATGCACGCATGTACAAGAACTGGGGTCTGGGCAAGCTCGGGCAGCACGAGTACGATGAGTCAATCGAGGAGATGAAGCATGCCGACATGCTCATCGAGCGCATTCTCTTCCTCGAGGGACTGCCCAACCTGCAGAACCTGGACAAGCTGCTCATCGGCGAGAACGTACCCGAATGCCTGGCCGGCGACCTCAAGGTCGAGACCGGCGGTCGCACGCACCTGATCGAGGCCGTCGCCTACTGTGAGTCCTGTAAGGACTACGTTTCGCGCGAACTGTTCGAGGAGATTCTCTCGGACACCGAGGAGCACATCGATTATCTCGAGACACAGATCGAGCTGATCGACCGGGTCGGACTGCAGAACTACCTCCAGTCCCAGATGAACACGGAGAGCTGATTGCGAGCACCGCGGGGGGCCTTGCTGGCGCCCCCGCGTTCAGATCGCCGGTTCCCGCTCACGACCCGCTACACAACGAGACCCGAACCGGGAACTGGACCAATGGCATCGTTTCGCCACCAAGCTGACCGGCCACGCGGTGGCGCTCGCCCCGTGGCCTTTTCCGTACCGCGCACCCTCGCGGTCATCAGCGCCGCCGCAATCGCGCTCGAATTCCTGATCCGATGAGCCGTCGAACCGCCTCCAGCCTCGACGGCTCGCACCGCGAACGTCGCGTTCTGCTCGCTCTGGTCGTCGCCTTGCACACGGCCGGCGTGGTCGCGATCGCGCGTTTCCAGCCGGAGCCGATCGAGACCGTGGACATTCCGTTCTCGGTCTCGCTGGTCACGGCGGATACCGACGTCGAACAGGCCTCCGAAGCGCCTCCCGATGCGCCGGCCGTCCAGGAGTCGCCGCCCGAACCGCAGCCTGAACCCGAGCCACTTCCCGACCCGGCTCCCGAACCCGAAGCTCGCCCCGAGCCCCCTCCGCCGGAACCCGCGACACTGGCGCCACCGCCCGAGCCGCAGCCCGAAGTCGTCGCCGAAGTGTCACCGCCCGCGCCTGCCGCGATGAGCGCACCGGCACCCGAACCGATGCAGCCCGCGCCCACGCCGCCCCGGCCCGAACAGGCGAATCCGTTGCCCGTACCGGCCGCGGAGCCCCTGCCCGCAGCGCCATCGGGCAACGAGCCGCTGCAACTGGCCGAAGCCATGCCTGCATCGGCGCCGCTTCCGCTCGCTCAGGCTCAGCCTCGGCCCACCGAACAGGCGCCGGCATTGCCCTCGGCCGTCGCGCCGACGCCCGAATCCGCGCCCGACGCGCGACCCGAACCGGATACCGAGCCACTGGCGCAGACATCCCCGTCACCGCGTCCCGAGCCGCCGCCGCAACGCACGGCGAAGGTCCGCGACGCAATGCCCGTTCTGCCGCCACCGCCGCCCAAACCTTCGCCCCGGCCCGAGACACGCAAGCCCCCCGCGCCCTCGCCCGCGCAGCCGGCGTTGCCATCCGTGGCCGAAGCGCCGCCCGCGCCCGAACCGGCCGCGCCGCCGCCGTCGCAGCAGGGGGTCACCGACGCGCGCTACGACGCCGCCTATCTGGACAACCCGCCGCCCGCCTATCCGGCGCTGTCGCGCAGAATGCGCGAGGAAGGGCGCGTACTGCTGCGCGTATTCGTCTCCGCCCAGGGGCAGGCGAAGAACATCGAAGTCGAGGAAAGCTCCGGCTCCAGCCGGCTGGACTCGGCCGCACGCAGCGCCGTTCAACGCTGGCGCTTCGTGCCCGCCCGTAAAGGCGAGCGCGAAGTCGATGCCTGGGTGCTCGTACCCGTCGTATTCAAACTGGAGGGATAAATCACAATGGCCGTCGAAGATAGCTTCGGGCTCGCCCATCTCTGGGTGCAATCCGATCTCGTCATCAAGCTCGTCGCGTTCACGCTGGTCGTGATGTCGGTGGCGAGCTGGTATCTCATCGCGGTGCGCGTGCTGCGCCAGCTCCGCGCCCGTCGCCAGGACGATGCGGTCGAGTCGTTCTGGCGAGCCGCCAGCCTGGACGAAGGCCTCGCACGCCTGTCGCGAGGCGCGCCCGATTCGCCGTTCGAGGCGCTCGCCCGCCAGGGCATGGCCGCCTCCGAACATCTGCGCCGTCACACCGCGGCGGACACGCTGGGCGGCACACTCGACGGGGACGAGTTCCTGACCCGCGCGATGCGCAAGTCGATTGCGCTGTCCACGGCGAAACTCGAATCCGGCCTGACGGTGCTCGCCTCGATCGGTTCGACCGCGCCCTTCGTCGGCCTGTTCGGGACGGTGTGGGGAATCTACGGTGCGCTCATCGGCATCAGCGCCTCCGGCTCGGCCACCCTCGACGCGGTCGCCGGGCCAGTCGGCGAAGCCCTGATCATGACGGCCTTCGGCCTGTTTGTCGCGATTCCGGCCGTGCTCGCCTACAACGCCTTCAACCGCGCCAACCGGCTTGAACTGTCCGAACTCGACGCCTTCGCGCATGACCTGCACGCCTGGTTCTGCACCGGATCTCGCGTGGCCAGCGGCGCACCAACGGTGCGCGACACACGCAGTGCCCCGGGCGACAAGGGCGCCGAACCCTCGGTTGCGGGAGCGGCGTGATGGCTTTCGGCGGATTCGACCAGCAGGGCGGCACGCCGCAGATGAGCGAGATCAACATGGTCCCGCTCATCGACGTGATGCTGGTGCTGCTCATCGTGTTCATGATCACCGCGCCGCTGCTCACTCATCGTGTGCAGATCGACCTGCCTGCGGCCTCCAGCCAGGCCACCCAGGAGAAGCCCGAGACGGTCGCGCTGGCCGTCGACGGTGACGGCGCGCTGTACTGGAACGACGAGCCGATTGCACGCGCGGCGCTCGCCGCGCGACTGGCTTCGGCCGCGGCGGAGGACCCGCAACCCGAACTGCATCTGCGCGCAGACCGCGACACGCGCTATCAGTTGCTTGCCGAGATCATGTCGGAGGCTCGCGAGGCCGGCATCGAAAAGATGGGTTTCATCACGGTGCCGCAGCGCTGAACCACACCGGGGGCGGCCCCG
Source organism: uncultured Azoarcus sp. (assembly GCA_963975885.1). Classification (GTDB taxonomy): domain Bacteria; phylum Pseudomonadota; class Gammaproteobacteria; order Burkholderiales; family Rhodocyclaceae; genus Pseudazoarcus. The sequence continues at coordinate 247,281 of CAXBIS010000001.1, read as the reverse complement.
CCCTCCGGCTGCGGTGCTTCAATACGATACACACGGGCTCGCCGCGCGAACGTATTCTCGTCGCGAAACTCAGAATTGTTCGCCCCCTGACCCTCACCCCGAGCGACACCCAATGAGCCCATCCCGCCTGCGTACGATCCTGGTACTCGGCATCGTCGTCGCCCTCGCGGTCGGTGCCTGGTTCGCGCGCGAGGCGCTGTTCGGCAGCCGCGAAGCCAACGCCGCGTTGATCCTGGCCAGCGTCGAACGGCGCGACCTCGAGGACGTAGTCACGGCCACGGGCACCCTGCAGCCACGCGATTTCGTTGATGTCGGCGCCCAGGTGTCGGGCCTGCTCAACCGCATCCATGTCGAGGTGGGTGACCGTGTCGAGACCGGCCAGTTGCTGGGCGAGATCGACCCGCGCGTACTCTCGAGTCGGGTCGAGGCCACGCGTGCGCAGTTGCGCAGCCAGCGCGCCCAGCTACTCGAGCGCGAGGCCAATCTCGACCTGGCCGAACTGCAGGTGCGCCGCCAGCGCAACCTGATGGCCGAGGAAGCGACTTCGCGCGAGGCGCTGCAGAACGCCGAGGCCTCCCTGCGTGTCGCGAAGGCCCAGATCGCCGCGCTCGAAGCGCAGATCGACCAGACCGATGCCAGCCTGCGCGCCGACGAGGCCAACCTCGAGTACACGCGCATCCTCGCGCCGATGGACGGCACCGTGGTGTCCATCACGGCGCGTCAGGGCCAGACACTCAACGCCAACCAGTCGGCCCCGACCATCCTGCGCATTGCCGACCTGTCCACGATGACCGTGGAGACCCAGGTTTCCGAGGCCGACATCGGTCGTCTCTCGGTCGGCATGGACGTATGGTTCACGACGCTGGGCGGCAGCGGGCAGCGCTGGGAAGGGAAGCTGCGCCGCATCGACCCGACACCGACGGTCACCAACAATGTGGTGCTCTACAACGCACAGTTCGAGGTACCCAACCCCGACGGCCGGTTGATGACGCAGATGACCGCGCAGGTGTTCTTCGTGGTCTCGCGCGCCGAAGACGCGCTGGTCGTGCCGCGCGCCGCACTCGAAGCCGGACGCCCACGCGGCGTGCGTGCCGCCGGCACGCCGGGCAGTGCGAGCGTGCGTGTCGTCAGCGAGGACGGACGCACCATTGAGCGGATGATCGAGACCGGGATATCCAACCGTATCGAGACTCAGGTCCTGTCGGGACTGTCGGAGGGCGAGCGCGTCGTCGCCGGCAATGCCGCAGCCAGCCGTGGGGCTGCGGCACGATGAAAGCCGAGCCGCAGGTCGCCGAGCGCGCCGGCGAAGCGCGTCAAGCACCGCTGATCTCGCTCGAGGGCGTCACCCGCAGCTACCACAACGGCGAAATCGAGACCGTCGCACTGGCCGGCGTCGACCTTGAAATCCGTGCCGGCGAATTCGTCGCGATCATCGGCACCTCGGGCTCTGGCAAATCGACGTTGATGAACATTCTGGGCTGCCTCGACCGCCCGAGTTCCGGCCGCTACCGCTTCATGGGCCAGGACGTGTCGAATCTGGGTCCGGACGAGCTGGCGCGCCTGCGCCGCGAGGACTTCGGCTTCGTCTTCCAGAGCTACAACCTGATTCCCGGCGCGACCGCCGCCGAGAACGTCGAAGTGCCGGCGATCTATGCCGGCGTGCCACCGGACGAGCGCCATGCACGCGCATCTTCGCTGCTGGCGGAACTGGGTCTGTCCGACCGTACCGGACATCGCCCCAACCAGCTCTCCGGCGGCCAGCAGCAACGCGTGTCGATCGCGCGCGCGCTGATGAACGGCGGGCGCATCATCCTCGCTGACGAACCCACCGGCGCGCTCGACACCAAGAGCGGCGAAGATGTGATGCGTCTGATCCGCGAACTGTCCGGTCGCGGCCACACCATCATCCTGATCACCCACGACCGCGAGGTTGCGGACCACGCCGACCGCATCATCGAACTGCGCGACGGGCGCATCGTCTCCGATCCGGGTCCGCGAGATCCGACACCCGCCGCCGAGCGTTTCGAGCCGCACGTAGACCGCAGCTCTCCGGCGGGGGAATTGCTCGAAGCCCTGCGCACCGGCCTGCGCTCGCTGCGCGCCAACGTTTTCCGCACGGTGCTCACGCTGCTGGGCATCGTCATCGGCGTGGCCTCGGTGATCGCCATGCTGGCCATCGGCGACGGCGCACGCCAGGACGTCATCGACCGCATCAGCGCGATGGGCTCCAACCTGCTCACGGTGCGCCCCGGCACGCCGAACATGCGCGGCCGCGACGTCACCGCCACGCTCGCCATCGAGGACGTACGCGCCATCCGCGAGTTGCCCGGCGTACTCGCCGCACTGCCCGACATGAGCGGCAGCGCCACAGTGCGCCATGGCAACGCCGACCATCGCACCTCGGCCAACGGCACTTCGGCCGACTTCGTCATCGCGCGCACCTGGCCGGTGGCGCGCGGGACCTTCTTCAGCGCCGAGGATGAAGCGCGCTACGCCACCGTTGCGGTGCTCGGTCGCACGGTCGCCGACGCGCTCTTCGGCGCAACCGATCCGGTGGGCGAATACGTCGTCATCAACAACGTGCTGTTCCAGATCGTCGGCGTGATGTCGCCGATGGGCTCGACCAGCTGGGGGCGCGACCAGGACGACGTGATCTTCGTGCCATGGACCACCGGCAGTCTGCGCCTGTTCGGCCAGCGCCATCTCAACAGCATCACCGTGGCAGTGGCCGAAGGCCACGACATCGACGCCACCCAGGCCGCGGTTCATGCATCGGTACTCGCGCGCCACGGCGGCGTGGAGGACTTCAACATCCGCAACATGGCTTCCATCATCGAGCGCGTATCCGAGACCCAGCAGACCATGACCATCCTGCTCGGCTCCATTGCGGCGATCTCGCTGCTGGTGGGCGGCATCGGCGTGATGAACATCATGCTGGTGTCGGTCACAGAGCGTACGCGCGAGATCGGCGTGCGCATGGCCACCGGCGCGCGCCAACGCAACATCCTGCAGCAGTTCCTGATCGAGGCGCTGACCGTCTCGGCACTGGGCGGCGTCATCGGCGTGGCCGCCGGCCTGGGCACGGCCGCCCTCATCGCCTGGCTGGGCACCCCCATCCAGTACTCGCTCGCACCGGTGGTGCTGGCCTTCGGCTGTGCCTTCGCCACCGGCCTGGTGTTCGGCTTCCTGCCCGCACGCAAGGCCGCAAGACTCGATCCGGTCACCGCTCTGGCCTCCGAATGATGCACACCATGAACCCCCGCCTGCTGCTGTGTGCGCTCACTGCGCTGGCCCTCGCCGGCTGCGCGATCACCGAACCGTCCTCGCGTCCCGCGCCCGACCTGCCGGAGACCTGGATCGAGCGTAGCGACGCGGCCTCCACAACGCTCGACGCCGAGTGGTGGCAAGGTTTCGCCGCGCCTGCGCTCGATGCGCTGATCGCCGATGCGCGCAAGGCCAACCCAGCGCTCGCGATCTCGGCCGAACGCGTCGTGCAGGCTGCACTCGCACTCGAAAGCAGCGGCGCGTCACTGCTGCCCGGCGTGGATCTGTCTGCCGGCACCAGCCGCCAGCGCAGCGACTCGCCGACCGCCTCGGCGACGACCTCCGAAGCCAGTTCGCTGGGACTCGCGATCCGCTGGGAAGTCGACCTGTGGGGCCGGCTCGCCGCGGGCGTCGATGCGGCCGAAGCGGGCCTGGCAGCGAGCGGCTTCGATTTCATCGCCGCGCGCCTGTCGCTGGACGCGGGCGTGGCCACGGCCTGGTTCCAGACGCTCGCACTGGAGCGCCGGCTGGCGATCGCGCGCGACAATCTCGCCACCGCAGAGCGACTGTTCGATCTCGTCGAGGCACGCTACCGCAACGGTGCGGCCTCCGCGCTCGACGTCAGCCGCCAGCGCACCACGGTGCTCGCACAGCGCGCCGCGATCACGCCCTTGGAGGTGCAGTTGCGCCAGGCGCGCTCGGCACTCGCACTGCTCGTCGGCGCAGCGCCGCAGCGCTTCGACGCGCCAGGTGGCGCGCTGGCCGCGCTGGCCGTGCCTGAGGTCGCGCCCGGCCTGCCCTCCGAACTGCTGACCCGCCGACCCGACATCGCCGCGGCCGAGGCGCGGCTGGCCGCGGCCGATGCCGACGTGGCCGCCGCGCGCGCGGCGCTGCTGCCCTCGGTGCAACTGACCGGATCGGGCGGACTGGCCTCGGCCGCGCTGCTGTCGCTGGCCGACCCGACGCGCAGCGTGTCGCTCGCCGCCGGCCTCGCGCAGACGATCTTCGACGGCGGACGCCTGCGCGCCCAGGTCGGGCTGGCGCGCTCGCGCCAGCGCGAACTCGTCGAAACCTATCGAGAGGCGGTCCTGACTTCACTCAAGGAAGTCGAGGACGCACTCGGCAATGCCGAGCGCGCACGTGAGCAGGAAGCCGTTCAACGCGCGATCCGCGACGAGGCCGAGCGCACGCTGCGTCTGTCGGAACTGCGTTACCGCGAGGGCGCGGACGAACTGACTACCGTGCTCGACGCGCAGCGCACGCTGTTCCAGGCCGAAGACCAGCTCGCCCAGCAACGCCTGGCGCGGCTGGCCGCGGCAGTGGACCTGTACAAGGCGCTCGGCGGCGGATGGCAGCGTGCCGGACACGACTGAAGCCATCGCGTACCCGGCAGCGCGGCCACACGCTTGCGAAGACGGTATCCGGAACGTGAGATATTTCACGAAAGCATGGATCGGATGCGGTTGATAACTGTTATCATTCGCACACGAACCTAGCCAGCCAATCCGGACGCGGCCCCTCCTCCCGCTCTCCCGGTCAGCCAGCCACGCCCTGACAACTGACTGATCCGGAGATCCACCATGACCCGAACCCTGCGGCGTCTGCCGCCCGCGTTCGCCTTGCGCCCCCTGTGCTGCGCCCTTGCCCTCGCCGCGCCGGCCGTATTCGCACAGGACACTGAACGACGTCTCGACGATGTGGTGGTCTCAGCCACCGGTTTCGAACAGAAGATCACCGACGCGCCCGCCAGCATCTCGGTCATCTCCAAGGAAGAGCTGGCCCGCAAGCCCTATACCTCGCTGGTCGATGCGGTGCGCGAACTCGAAGGCGTGGACGTCGGCGAGACCTCCGACAAGACCGGCCAGAAGACCATCAGCATGCGCGGCATGGGCTCGGACTACACCCTGGTGCTGATCGACGGCAAGCGTCAGAACAACCACGGCGACATCTACCCGAACAACTTCGGCGGGAACCAGTTCAACCACATCCCGCCGATGGACGCGATCGAGCGCATCGAGGTCATCCGTGGTCCGGCATCCACCCTGTACGGGGCCGACGCACTGGGCGGGGTGATCAACATCATCACCAAGAAGGACGCCAAGGAATGGACCGGGTCGATGACCTACGGCCGTACCTTCCAGTCCGATGACGACTTCGGCGACGAGAGCACGGCCGACTTCAGCGTGCGCGGGCCGATCATTCCCGGCACGCTGTCGATGGCCCTGCGCGGCAGCGTCTACGACCGCGATGCATCCAACCCCGGCTACAAGGCCACGCGCACGCCCGACGGCGACCTGCGCGAGCGCAGCCTGGGCTTTGGCGGCGGCGGACGCACCGTCGACAACACCAACAAGGCACTCGGCTTCAGCCTCTTCCTGACGCCCACCGACAACCAGCGCATCAGTTTCGACTACGACACGTCCAAGCAGGAGTACGACAACGCGCCGGAAACCGACGCGGACGGCAACCCGTCCTTCCCGCTGGGCACGGTCGACAGCGCCGAACGCCTGTGGAGCGCCAGTCGCGCCGGCTACGGCGCCGACCAGGAATTCGCCCGCGAGGCGTGGTCGCTCAGCCACGAAGGTCGCTGGGATTTCGGCACGAGCTTCGTCGCCCTGTCCTACGTCGAGTCCGACAACAACGGACGCACCCTGCCGTTGACCGTGGCCGAGCGTCAGCAACTCGACCAGTTGCGCAGCGACTGGGGCGATGTCGGCTTTGGCGATCTGAGCGACGCACAGCGCGACACGCTCGAATCGACCTTCCTGCCGCGGCCCAAGCGCACGCTCGAGAGCAGCCAGTACACGCTCGACGCCAGACTCGACATTCCGGTGGCCGACCTGGGCGGCGACCACCTCTTCGTGGTCGGCGGCCAGATCATCGACGGCGAGCTCGAGGACAGCGTGTTCGGCATGGAAGACGGCTCGCCCGGCAAGACACAGGATCACAAGATGTGGTCCGTGTTTGTCGAGGACAACTGGATGCCGACCGACCGCTTCACGCTCACCGCCGGCGTGCGCTACGACGATCACGACACTTTCGGCAGCCAGGTCTCGCCGCGCGTCTACGGCGTCTACAAACTCGATCCGTTCTGGACCCTCAAGGGCGGTGTGAGCACCGGCTACAAGACGCCCAAGACCACCGACCTGTACGACGGCATCACCGGCTTCGGCGGCCAGGGCACGATCCCGTTCGCCGGCAACCCCGACCTCGAGCCGGAGACCAGCCTCAACAGCGAACTGGCCGTCTACTGGAATCACCCCGCGCGCCACAGCTTCAACGCCACGGTCTTCCACAACGACTTCAAGGACAAGATCATGCGCGGCGAGGCGACCGAGAGCTGCGAGGTCACCGGCGGCGTGCGCCCGTGCGTGAACCTGGGTGACTACATTGATCTGGGCTATGACAGCTTTTCCCAGGTGATCAACGTCGACAAGGCGGTGATCCAGGGTATCGAGCTGGCCGGCCGCTGGCAGATCGCCGATCGCTGGGCGCTGCGCGGCAACTACACCTACACCGACAGCGAACAGAAATCCGGTGCCGACAAGGGCATGCCGCTGACCAACAGCGCCAAGCACATGCTCAACGCCACGCTCGACTGGCAGGCGCGCGCCGACCTCCTCGTGTTTCTCACCATGGAGGCCCGCTCCGAACGCTACCGCGGCCAGATCAACGGCCGCGCCGCCCACTACGAGGATTACGAAGTGTTCCACCTCGGCGCGGTCTATCAGGTCAACGACAACTTCACGATCACCGGCCGCGTGAACAACCTGCTCGACAAGGACTTCACGTCCTACCGCTGGGCCCGGTGCGACGGCGGTCGTGGCTGCGACGACGGCTGGCAGGCGCTGGACGACTACAACAACAAGGACAAGGCGCGCAGCTTCTGGATTTCCGCCAACTATCAATTCTGAACCGAAACGGGGTGTCGCCCGCGAGGGCGGCATCCCGTTTCCTTGCCTGAATGACGACTCGCACCGACCCCCTGACTGCCCGCAGCACCTCCCCTAGCGCGGCATCTCCGCAGGTCCGTCGCGCCTGGTGGATGCGTCACCTGATGCAGTGGCACTGGATCAGCTCGGCCATCTGCCTGGTGGGGATGGTGCTGTTCTCGGTCACCGGGATCACCCTCAATCACTCCGGCAGCATCGAGGCCGCGCCCGTGCGTATCAACGAGACGCGCGCACTGCCCGCCGATCTGCGCGCGCGCCTCGACGCGAACACCCGCGCCGACGCGCCGCTGCCGGTCGAACTGCGGCAATGGCTGGGCGGCGAACTTGGCCACCCTGTGCCGGCTCGCGCAGCGGAGTGGTCGCAGGACGAGGTGTATCTCGCCCTGCCGCGCCCCGGTGGCGATGCCTGGCTGGCGATCGACCGTGCCAGCGGCGACCTCGAATACGAACGCACCGAGCGCGGCACCCTGGCGTATCTCAACGACCTGCACAAGGGCCGCAACACCGGGGTCGCGTGGCGCTGGTTCATCGACCTGTTCGCCGTCGCGTCTCTGGTGTTCTCGCTCACCGGCCTGTTCATCCTCGCACTGCATGCGCGAGCGCGCGCCAGCGTGTGGCCACTGGTGACGCTGGGTGCGGTGATACCGGCCGTACTCGCCCTGTTGTTCATCCACTGAAGGAAGCCACACGATGAAACGTCCCCTGCTCCTCGCGCTGTGCGCACTGCTGCCCGGTCTTGCCGCCGCAGCCGAACTGCGCGTTGAACTCGAACTGCCCGATCTGCGCATTTCCGACTACCGCCGCCCGTATGTGGCCGTCTGGCTGGAGCGCCCCGACAACAGTGTCGCCGCCAATCTCGCCGTCTGGTACGACCTACGCATGCGTGACAACGAGGGGCTGACCTGGCTCAAGGACATCCGTCAGTGGTGGCGACGGACCGGCCGCGACCTGACCATGCCGGTCGACGGCGTGACCGCCGCCACGCGTGGCCCCGGCACGCACAAGCTGGCCTTCACCGGCGGTTCATCGCCACTGGGCGAGCTGGCCGCGGGCGACTACCGCCTGGTCATCGAGGCCTCGCGCGAACACGGCGGCCGCGAAGTCGTGACCGTGCCGCTGCAGTGGCCACCCACGGCCGAGCAGCGGCTCGATGCCGGCGGCGCACGTGAACTCGGCCGCGTCGCGGTCGAGCTGATCCCCTGACCCCCACCCCAAGGATTTACCATGAAAACGACCCAACGTATCGCCATCGCCGCGCTTGCCGGCGCACTCGCCACCCCGCTCGCCAGTGCTCATGAAGTGTGGCTGCTGCCCTCCTCCACCGTGCTGTCCAAGGCCGGCTACGTCACCGTCGACGGCGCCGTGTCCAACGATACCTTTCACTTCAACTACCGTCCGCTGCGCATTGCCGACAACCTCGTCATCACCGCACCGGACGGCAGTCGCGTCGAGGCCGAGAACCTGCAGCCGGGCGAGCTGCGCACGGTCTTCGACGCCAAACTCGAACAAACCGGCTCCTACCGCCTGGCCGTGGTCAACGCCGGCGTCATGGCGAGCTGGAAGGAAGGTGACGAGAGCAAGCGCTGGCGCGGCCCACGTACCGAACTCGAAGCGAATGTTCCGGCCGACGCCGTCGATCTTCGACTGCGCGAATCGGCAGGCCGCGTCGAGACCTTCGTCACGATCGGCAGCCCCACTCAGATCGAACCCGCCGGAGCAGGGCTGGAGCTGGTGCCGGTGACGCACCCGAACGACCTCTATTCGGGGGAGACGGCCACCTTCGCCTTCGTTCTCGACGGCAAGCCGGCCGCCGACACCAGGGTCACCATCCTGCCGGGGGGCGCACGCTATCGTGACTCGCTCGACAAGATCGAATTGATCACCGACGCCGACGGGCGCATCGCCGTGACCTGGCCGAAGCCCGGCATGTACTACCTGAGCACTTCGGTGAGCAGTAGCGACGCGTCGCTGCGCAACGCGGATCGTCGCTCATCCTATTCGGCCACGCTGGAAGTGTTGCCGCAGTGAGCACTCGCGCGTGATCACCGACCAGTTGCCCAGAATCGCCGGGGCCGCCGGCCTGCTCACGGCCTGGGCGCTGTTGTGTCTGCGCGCCTGGCTAGGTACGCGGACATCGACCGCGGACGCGCCGACCGAGCGTGACAAGGCAGGCGGGCGCAGCGCCTCACCGGTGCTGATCGCCTTCGCCAGCCAGACGGGTTTCGCGCACGAACTGGCCAGCGAGGCGATGCTCGCCTTGCGCGCCGGCGGCGTGGAATGCGAACTCGCCGTGCTGGGCGAAATCGATGCGGCTCGCCTGCGCCGTTCCGACCGGTTGATCTTCATCGTCAGCACCTGCCGCGAGGGAGACGCACCGGACAACGCCAGCGCCTTCGTCGAACGCGTGATGAAGGCTCACCCCGATCTGAGCGGCGTGCGCCATGCAGTACTCGCACTCGGTGACCGCGGCTATGCGCGTTTTTGCGGCTTCGGCCGCGAACTCGATGCCTGGCTCGGCGACTGCGGCGCGCAGGCGTTGTTTCCGCGAGTGGAACTGGACGGTGCCGACACCGGCGGGCTGCAGAGGTGGCGCCATCGCCTCGCACAGTTCACCGACGCGGCCGAACTGCCCGACTCGCCCGCCTCCGGGACGGGCTGGTGGCGCATTCGCGCGCGCCACCACCTCAACCCCGGCAGCGCCGGCGCACCGGCCTTCCATGTCGAACTCGAAGCGGTTGCCGGACCGGCGACGGACGCAGCACGCCTGGCGACCCCGACGTGGGAAGCGGGTGACCTGCTGCAGCTGCTGCCACCCGGCGACGACGATCGCCCACGCATCTATTCGGTGGCCTCGCTGCCGGCCGACGGCGCGGTGCATCTGCTGGTGCGCGCCGCCCAGGATGCCCAGGGGCGACCGGGACTGATGTCGGCGCTGCTGTGCGGCGACGCCCCCGTGGGCAGCGTGCTGCGTGGCCGCCTGCGCGCGCACCACAACTTCCGTCTCGGCGACAACGCCACGCGACCCTTGATCCTGATCGGCAGCGGCACCGGGCTGGCCGGCCTGCTCGCCCACCTGCGCCACCGGGCGCGCCGCGGCGACGGGCGCAACTGGCTGCTGTTCGGAGAACGCAGCGCGGCCACCGACGCGTTCCATCGCGATGAGATCCGCAGCCTCAAGACACGCCGCCTGCTCGCCCGCTGCGATTGTGTGTATTCGCGCGACGAGCCGCGCGAGTACGTACAGCACCGCCTCGCGCACGCCGCACATACCCTTCGCCAATGGATTGCCGACGGCGCAGCGATCTACGTCTGCGGCAACGCCGTGGGCATGGGTCCTGCCGTGCACGACACCCTGCGCGGAATACTCGGCGACGAGTTGCTCGCGCAACTCACACGCGACGGTCGTTACCGCCGCGATCTGTACTGAACCCAACCCCAAAGAGCATCGCGCATGAAAACCCTACTCACCTTTACCGCTATCGCCATGGCCCTGACGCTGTCGTCCGCTGCACTCGCCGACGAAAAACAGGCCGAGCAGGTACCCGAACGCGTCGCGCACTACCAGGGCAGGCAGGCGGCCGATCTGGACGAGGCACTGACCCTGTTGCGCGAGACCAACGCCGAACTCAGGGAACTGCTCGCCGGCAAGGTCGGCGAGTACGACATGCACGACATCCACAGCCTGAGCTACACGCTGGAGGATGCGCTGGCCGACGTGCGCGAGGCGCTGGCGGTGGCCGCGGACGACCTGGAGTCGATGCACTTCTACAGCGAGGGGCTCAAGCGCGACGAAGTCATCGAATACGGCAACGCCTACCTCGACACGATGGAACGCATCGTCAGGTAAGACTGGCTCAGGCGTCTTCGCGCTCGTCGTCGAGCCAGCGGTACAGCGTGCGCCGTCCGATGCCGAGCAGCGCGGCTGCGCGGCGGCGGTTGCCGCCGACCTCGTCGAGCACACGGCGCACGTAGCGCTTCTGCACCTCGTCGAGGGTGGGCAGCACCGCGCCGTCGAGCAGACCGCCGTCGCCGCGCGGGACGGAATCCGTCGACGATGCCGGCGCCGCGTCGCTGGCCAGACGCGCCGGCAGGTCGGCGACCTCGACGCGCTCGCCAGCCGCGAAGGCCACGGCACGCTCGACCACGTTCTGCAGTTCGCGCACGTTGCCGGGGAACGGATACGCCGCCAGGCGCGCCAGCGCCTCGGGCGAGAAGCCGCGCACCGGCTTGTTCTGCGCCGCAGCGCAGCGCGCCAGGATGCGCTGCGCGAGCAGTTCCACGTCGTCGCCGCGCGCGCGCAGCGGCGGCACGTCGATGGCGAAGGTCTCCAGCCGGTAGTACAGGTCCTCGCGGAAGTCGCCGTCGGCGACGCGTTGCGCCAGGTCGCGATGAGTCGCGGCGACGATGCGCACGTCCACCTGTTCCTCGGTGTCCTGCCCCACCGGGCGGATCGAGCCGTCCTGCAGCGCGCGCAGCATCTTGGCCTGCAGCGCCAGCGGCATCTCGCCGATCTCGTCGAGCAGCAGCGTGCCGCCGTGCGCCTGCTGCAGCAGGCCGCGGCGCGCGACGCGCGCGCCGGTGAATGCACCCGAGGCGTGGCCGAAGAACTCGCTCTCCATCAGCTCCTGCGGCACGCCCGCGCAGTTGACGGCGAGGAAGGGCCCGTCGGCGCGCTCGCTCTCGGCGTGAATGGCGCGCGCCACCAGTTCCTTGCCGGTACCGCTCTCGCCATTGATCAGCACCGGGCCGTGCGCGCGCGCGACCACGCCGATGTGATCGAACAGCGTGCGCATCGCCGCGCTGCGCCCGAACAGGCCGTGAAAGTCGTCGCCCGCACCGGACAGACGGCGGAACTGCGCGACCTCGTCGCGCAGGCGGCGCGTCTCGAGCACGCGCTCCACACAGATGTGGAAATGGTCCAGATCCAGCGGCTTGGTGAGGAAATCGTCGGCGCCGGCCTGCAAGGCCTCGACCGCCTGACGCACGCTGCCGAAGGCGGTCACGACGATGATCGCCGGACGCGCCTCGGCGCCGGCCAGTTCATGCACCAGTTCCATGCCGTTGCCGTCGGGCAGGCGCAGGTCGGTGACCACCAGCGCGGGGCGGTGATCGGCCAGCCAGTGGCGCGCACCGGACAGTTCGGCGAAGGCCTCGACGCGCGCACCATCGGCCTCGAGTTCGTCGACCAGCAGTCGCGACAGCGCCGCGTCATCTTCAACCACCAGGATCAGCGCGCGCTCAGGCATCGGTGGCCTCCTGTCCGTGATCGCGCGGCAGATGCAGTTCGAAGCGCGCCCCGCCGGCGGGAGAATCGGTCACACGCGCTTCGCCGCCATGCTCGCGCACCACGCGCTGCACGATGGCCAGCCCCAGGCCGGTGCCCTCGCCCGGCGTCTTGGTCGTGAAGAAGGGTTCGAAGATGCACGCGCGCTCGGCCTCGGGCACGCCCGGCCCATCGTCGTCGACCACGATCACGACGCGCCCGCCCTGTTCGCGCCAGGTGATCGAGACCTCGCCGCCAGGCCGCGCCTGGCGCGCGTTGCGTACCAGGTTCACCAGCGCCTGCTCGAGCCCCAGCGCATCGCCGCGCACGCACGCGCCGGGGCCGCCGTCGATGCGCGGCGCCGGCCCCTCGTCGGCACACAGCGCGGTGGCACGCTCGACCAGCGCGCCGACGTCGAGCTGCCGATGTTCTGCGCGCGAACCGCGCGCGAAGGCCAGCAACTGCTCGATGATCGAGGTCATGCGTGCCACCTGCTCCCGGATCTCGCGCAGTTCGGTCTCGCCCTCGCCCCCGGTCGCCACGCGCAGCAGACGGCGCGCGCGGCCGTCAACGACCGACAGCGGGGCGCCCAGCTCGTGGGCGACACCGGCCGAGAGCTGGCCGAGCGCGGCCAAGGTCTCGCTGCGCCGTAGTTGGGCCTCGATACGCGCGTTCTCGGTGCGCTGGCGTTCGGCCTGTGCCTCGGCGTCGCGGATCGCATCGAGCATCTCGTTGAGGCGACGGGCGAGCTGGCGCAGTTCCAACGGTCCCTGTTCTTCAGCGCGATGCTCGCGCTCACCGCGCTCGACGCGCTGCATGCTGCCCACCAGTTGTGCCAGCGGCCGCCCGATCGCGCGCTGGTGCCCCATCGACAGGGTGACGAGAATGAGCAGCGCGGCAAACGCGAACCCCACCCAGGTGCCCACGGTCAGGCGCGCGATCGCCTGATCGAAGTCGCTGCGCAGTCTGGTGACCTGCAACAGGCCGTCAGGCTGACCGATCTCGTCGAACAACGGCAGGAAGAACGAGTACACGTTCTGACCCCGGATGTTCTCGTACTGCTCGAACTGGCCTTCGCGCGAGAGCTTGAGCGCATCGCCCGCCTGCGCGCGGGTCGGGCGCTCTCGACCGAAACTGACCAGCCGCCGACCCTCACCGTCGAACAGGTAGGCGCCGTAGACCTCACCCATGCTGAACACCGAGGCGAGGTTGCTCTGCAGCTGTTCGAGATCGTTGCGCGCCAGCGCCTGCATCACCGGCAGATGGATGGCCCGTGCGACCAATTGCAGGTCGCGCTGCATGCGATTCTCGACGAACTGTCCGAGAACCGCCAGCGAGATCGCCAGGATGGCCGCGAGAATCGCCAGCACGGGCAACGCGACCTGCAGCGCGAGCACGCTGCGCAGGCTGCCTGGCAGTACCGGAATTTTCATCGCCGACCCCGACTCATGTGACACATGCGCCAAAATGACACACAAAAGACGCACGGGTCAAACTTGCGCAGCGTGATCCGAACGTCGAGCGGGATTCTTATCTATCTGTTTTGAATGGATTTATATGAACACAGGAGAAACTGGCACGATCCTCGCAGAGGGAGAGGTGCAATCCATCGACAAGGAGGTTCCATGACGAAGCAACTCACCCCCCTCATGTTCGCCCTGATGCTGGCCTTTGGCGCCTCGGGCGCAATGGCGCAAGGTGCGCCGAACCAGGGCGCAGCCGGTGCGCCGCCGGCGGCCCAGCCTGCGCCGACGCAGAAGAGTTTCTCGGACGAGGAAATCCAGAAGTTCGCCGATGTCCAGCCCGAGATCGAGTCGATCCGCTCGGAGTATTCGGAGCGCCTGCAGGACGTTTCCGATCCGCAGCAGGCAGCAACGCTGCAGAACGAGGCGGTCGAGAAGATGGTCGAGTCGGTCAACGAGGAAGGCCTCGAGGTCGAGACCTACAACAGCATCGCGATCGCGCTGCAGTCGGACATCGAACTGCGCGAGCGCGTCGAGAGCGCGATGAACTGATCGCCTTCGCGGCACCCGGCGGCTGGAGCCGCCACACCCGACGGACGCGGAACGCGGCACGCGGCACGCCAGTGTCGCTTCCGCGTCCGTTTTGCGTTGCGGCGGGGCAAGGCGCCCACCGCCACCAGGCGTTCAGCGTGCGGCGCGTTGCTCGAGCATCTCGCGCCGCATGGCCTGCACTTCCTCGGGCCAGCGGCTCTGGATGTAGGCCAGCACGGCACGGATCTCGTCATCGGAGAGGACCTCGCCATAGGCCGGCATGTCGCTCTGGTAGCCCTCGGGAGCGAGCGGTGGCACGAGGCCGTCGTGCACCATCGCGAACAGTTCCTCGTCCGTGTGGTGCCAGGTGTGGCCACTGGCGTCGTGCGGCGGCGCAGGCAGCCGGCCGTCGGCACGACGCTGGCGCCAGTCGGGCTGGCCTTCGAGCCTGTCGCCGTGGCACACGGCGCAGTGCGACTCGTAGACCTCCTTGCCGATGGTGAGCTTGGCCGGATTACGCGGATCGATACCGTCGTCCGGCCAGCGCTCGCCGCAGGCCGAGAGCACGAGGGCGAGGCTGGCGAGAACCGTACGGCCCCGAACTAGACGAACACGCATCGCAGACCCGGAATGAATGAATCGGATTCAGTGGCGAGCATACACCTTCGTTCCACCCTTGCCATCGAAGCCGATCACCTCATAACGCTGCGGTGGATATGGCCCTTCCATGCCGGGCGAGCCTTGCGGCATGCCGGGTACGGCGAGCCCCGCCAGTGCAGGCTTCTCGTCGAGCAGGCGACGCACGTCGTCGGCCGGAACATGTCCCTCAATGACGTAACCGCCGACTGTCGCGGTGTGGCAAGAGCCCAGTGCACGCGGCACGCCGGCTTCGCTCTTGACCAGCCCCATCTCCTGCGTGGCGACTTCGCGTACGGCAAATCCATGCTCGCGCATGTGTGTAGCCCACGCGCCACAGCAACCGCAGTTCGGATCCTTGTAGACGACGAGTTCCTCGCCGGCCGACAGCACGGGGCCGGTCAGCAGCAGACCGACGAGCGCAAACGCAGCGAGGGGCAACGGGATCGTGAATTTCATTTTTTCCTCCGGATAGTCATGGAGCCGTAAAGACGGCATTCGGTTCCACATCTGCGCGAGGCAGATGCAGTGTGAAGCGGGTCAGGCCATCGACGGATTCCACTTCGATGCGACCACCATGCGCCTCGATGATCGAACGCGTGATCGCCAGGCCCAGTCCGGCGCCCTCGCCGCGCAGGCTTCGCTCGTCGCCGACGCGGTGAAAACGCTCGAACAGACCGGGCAGCGCGGCGGGCGGAATCGGCTCCCCACGGTTGATCACCGCCAGCCGTGCCTGGCGCGCACCGGAGACGATATCGATGTCGATCGTGGTGCCCCGCGCGGCATGACGCAAGGCATTCGACAGCAGATTGGACAGCGCGCGGCGCAGCATCAGCCGGTCACCGGCGACAAGCGCGCAACCGTCGACGCGCAGACCCACGCCGCGCTCCTCGGCCAGTGCCTCGTAGAACTCGACCAGTGCGCCGGCCTCGTCCTCGAGGGCGACTGATTCGGCCGGCCGGGGCAGCCGTCCGTCGTCGGCCTTGGCCAGGAACAGCATGTCGGAGATCATGCGCGCCATGCGCTCGAATTCCTCCAGGTTGGAATGCAGCGTGTCGCGGTATTCTTCGGCGCTGCGCGCGCGCGTGAGCGCCACCTCGGTGGCCGTCATCAGGTTGGACACGGGCGTACGCAACTCGTGGGCGATGTCGGCCGAATACGCGTCGAGACGGCGGAACGCGCCTTCGAGGCGGTCGAGCATTCCGTTGAAGGCCTCGACCAGCGCCTGCACCTCGGCCGGTGCGTCGCGCATCGACAGGCGCTCGTCGAGTCGCGCGGCGGACAAGCCGCTGGCAGTCGCCGTGATGCGGCGCAATGGCGCCAGGCCGCGCCGCGCCGCAAACCACCCGAGCGCGGCCGCCGCCAGCGCGGCAAGCGAGATCGCAAGCCACAGCCGGTTGCGTACCATGGTCAGAAAATGCGCGTGATGCGTGATGTCGAGCGCGATCAACGCCTCCACCCGGCGCGGCGCGGCCAGCGGCACATCGAAGAGCGCGTCGCGCGCAATGTATTCATGGTCGTCGTGACGCCAGCGTCGCAGCCCGCCCTCGTCGGCCCCCGGCGGCATGTGGTCGAACACCCCGGCGCGCAGCGCGTACAGCGGCGTACCGTCAGCCCCATGAATGCGTGCCGCGACCATCTCGTGCCCGACCAGGACGTCATCGAGCCTTGCGGCCAGCGCGTCGAAGCGCTCCTCGGAGTCGGTGCGCGAGAGCAGGTTGCGCACCGCAGCCACATGCGCGCCGAGATCGTGACGGTCGAGATCATCGAAATGCAGTGCGACGGCGCGCTCGATGACGAAGCCGACCATCGCCAGCACCAGCGCCGCGAACAGCGCAAACACCAGGGCAATGCGCGCGGTCAGCGACAGGCGCGGCTTCATGCGGTCGCGTCCGCATCGAGCACATAACCCATGCCGCGCACGGTGCGGATCAGCTTGGGCTCGAAGGGGTCGTCCACCTTGGCGCGCAGACGCCGCACCGCGACCTCGATGACGTTGGTGTCGCTGTCGAAATTCATGTCCCACACCTGAGAGGCAATCAGCGAACGCGGCAGCACTTCGCCCTGACGTCGCAACAGCAACTCGAGCAGCGCGAACTCCTTGGCGGTCAGGTCGATGCGGCAACCACCGCGCAGGACGCGACGGCGCAGCAAATCCAGTTCCAGATCGGCCGCGCGCAACACTTCGGGTTCCTTGGCTCTCCCGCGTCGCAGCAAGGTGCGCACGCGCGCGAGCAGTTCGGAGAACGCGAAGGGCTTGACGAGATAATCGTCCGCACCCAGTTCCAGCCCGCGTACGCGGTCCTCGACCTGATCGCGCGCGGTCAGGAACAGCACCGGCAATTCACGCCCGCCGCGGCGCAATGTCTCGAGCACGCCCCAGCCGTCGAGCCGCGGCAGCATCACGTCGAGCACGATCAGGTCGTACTCGGCGGTGGTCGCCGCATGCAGGCCATCGAGGCCGTCGCGCACCAGATCGACGACGAATCCGGCCTCGGTCAGCCCCTGGCGAAGGTAGTCACCTGTCTTCGGTTCGTCCTCGACGATCAGGATCTTCATCGTCCCTGCCTTTGGCGTCACACGGGCATTGTGCCAGCCTCACCGCGACGCCCGCGAAGCTGACGAAGATGTAATGGGCCCGTCAGGCAGTCGACCGGGATGGCACGCTTGCCAGTTCGCCGCGCGCCTGGCGAATCACCGCCAGCCCGGACGTGATCGCAAGCCCTGCGATCAGCGCCGCGACGGCCAGGTCCGGCCAGTGGCTGCCCGTGCCGAACACGCCGACTGCGGCCAGCAGCACGGCAAGGTTGCCGATCGCATCGTTGCGGCTGCACAGCCAGACCGAACGCATGTCGGCATCACCATCGCGATACGCGTACAGCATCAACGCGACGCCGGCGTTGGCGGCCAGGGCCGCCATGGCGATGACGCCCATCGTGAACGCCTCGGGGGGCACGCCATTGAGCGCTGCCCACACCGTCTTGCCGATGACGAATACACCGAAGGTCGCCATCGTCGCGCCCTTGACCAACGCCGCGCGCGAACGCCACGCCAGCCCCATCGACAGCACGGCCAGCGAAATGCCGTAGTTGGCGGCGTCACCGCCGAAATCGACCGCGTCTGCGAGCAGCGATACCGACCCGGAGCGCAAGCCGCCGACGATCTCCACCACGAACATGACCGCGTTGACCACCAGGGCGATCCACAGCGCGCGACGAAAGCGCGGGCTCACCGCCGTGCGGGTGCCACATCCGGCATCACAGCATCCGGCCATCGGGAACTCCTTGTGGGATTTGCGAGCCTGCAGTACACACCCTGCAATCGTTGCAGGGTCAACCCGGAGGACTTCCATGCGCATCGGCGAACTCGCGCACGCGACCGGCATCTCGGTCGAATCGGTGCGTCACTACGAACGCATCGGGCTGCTGCCATCGCCCGAACGCAGCGACGCCGGCCAGCGCCGCTACGGGCCGCAACACCTGCAGCGGCTGGCCTTTGTGCGTCACTGCCGCTCGCTCGACATCGCGCTGGCCGACATCGCGCGTCTGCTCGAATTCGTCGACCGGCCCGAAGCCGACTGCGACGACATCGACCGTCTTGTCGACACGCAACTGAGCCGCGTTCGAACGCGCATCGAAGCGCTGCGCCGTCTCGAGGCCCAGCTCGAGACGCTGCGCGGCTGCTGCGGCACGCCGAGGCGCGCCGACCAGTGCGGCATCCTGCGCGAACTGTTCGACGCGGCACACGGCGAAGCGGGCGCAGATGACGGGAGCCTGTCTCCTTTGTAACGCGGGCGTCAGCGTGCTGTTCGCATCGTCTCGCTATGGTGACGGACATGCCCCATGGCATCGCGCCCGCTCCAATGCATGCGTGTTTTTTGGTCAATGACAGGAGTCCATCATGAAAGCAGCTACCGCATCCATTCTGATCGCCGCTGCAGCGGCGATCACAACTCTCCCCGCGCTCGCCGACAACGTCGCCGAGAAGGTCGCCTCGAAAACCATCGCTCTCGCCGACGGCGGAACGCTCTACATTTTTCCGGACGGCAAGATGGCCAAGGCAAACCGTTTCGCGCGAGCCGAGTCACTGCAGATCGGCACCACGCTCCAGACGGCTGACGGAAAACCCGTTCAGGTTAAGTCGAATGAAGTCGCCCGCCTGAACGCCTTGCTGCAGCAGGACCACGAAGGCTGAACGAACGCCTCAATCGCCGCGGTCGACATTGGCCGGACACCCGATGCGCCCCGTGAAACGGGGCGCATCGGGTTTTCCTGTTCGCCGCGCTGCCGAGCCCGATTACGTCCCGTTCCCGCTTGCGCGCCGACGCCGCATCAGCAGATACACCGCCGGCACGACGAACATCGACAGCAGCGGCGCGGAGATCATGCCGCCGACCATCGGCGCGGCGATGCGCTGCATGACCTCGCTGCCGGTACCCGCCCCCCACATGATCGGCAGCAGGCCGGCGAGGATCACCGCCACGGTCATGGCCTTCGGCCGCACGCGCAGCACCGCGCCTTCGCGGATCGCGTCGCGCAGATCGGCTTCGCTCGTGCGGTTCTGGTCGATGCGCGCGAACCACGCCTGCTTGAGATAGACGAGCATGATCACGCCGAACTCCGCGGCGACCCCGGCCAGCGCGATGAATCCGACCACGCCGGCGACCGACAGGTTGTGCCCCAACGCCCACAGCAGCCAGATGCCACCGACCAGCGCGAACGGCAGCGTCGCCATAATCAGCAGCGCCTCGCCGAGGCTCTTGAAGGTCAGGTAGAGCAGCACGAAGATGATCATCAGCGTGAACGGCACGACGATCCTGAGTTTGGCCACCGCACGTTCGAGGAACTCGAACTGGCCGGACCAGGACACCGCATAGCCCGGTGGAAGCTCGACCCGCTCGGCGACGATCTGCTGCATCTCGCGCACTGCCGAACCCAGGTCTCGCCCGCGCAGGTCCACATACACGAAGCCCGCCAGCCGCGCGTTCTCGCTGCGCAGCATGGGCGGGCCGTCGCTGATGCGGATGTCGGCCACGTCGCCGAGCACCAGCTGCTGGCCGCGCGGCGTCACGATCGGCAGGCTTCGCAGGCCCGCCAGCGAATCGCGCACCTCGCGCGGATAGCGCACGTTGATCGGGAAACGCTGCAGGCCCTCGACCGTCTCGCCGATGTTCTGGCCACCGATCGCGCTCGCCACCACCGACTGCACGTCGGCGATGTTGAGCCCGTAGCTCGCGGCCCGCTCGCGGCGGATGTCGACGTCGATGTAGCGCCCGCCGGTGAGCCGTTCGGCGAATGCACTGGTCACCCCCGGCACCTGCTTGAGCTCGGCCTCGATCGCGCCAGTCAGGCGGTTGATGACCTCCAGGTCTGCGCCCAGCACCTTCACCCCGACCGGGCTCTTGATGCCGGTCGCGAGCATGTCGATGCGGTTGCGGATCGGCGGAATCCAGATGTTGGTCAGCCCCGGCACACGCACCGTGCGGTCCAGTTCCTCGACCAGCTTGTCCGGCGTCATGCCGGGCCGCCACTCTTCACGCGGCTTGAACTGGATGGTGGTCTCGAACATCACCAGCGGCGCCGGGTCGGTCGCGGTCACCGCGCGGCCGGCCTTGCCGTACACGCTCGCGACCTCGGGCACGGCCTTGATCAGCCGGTCGGTCTGCTGCAGCAGCTCGGCGGTCTTGCCGGCCGACAGGCCCGGCAATGCGCTGGGCATGTACAGCAGGTCGCCCTCGTCGAGCGGCGGCATGAACTCGCTGCCCAGATGCTGCAGCGGCCACAGGCTGGCCGCAAACACCAGCACCGCCGCGACGATGGTCGAACGCGGAAAGCGCAGCACCCCCTCGAGCATCGGCCGATACACGGCGATCAGCCCGCGGTTGAGCGGATTGCTGTGCTCGGCCGGGATGCGCCCGCGCACGAGATAGCCCATCAGCACCGGAATGAGCGTCACCGCCAGCCCGGCCGCGGCGGCCATGGCATAGGTCTTGGTGAAGGCCAGCGGCGCGAACAGCCGGCCCTCCTGCGCCTCGAGGGTGAATACCGGGATGAAGGACAAGGTGATGATCAGCAGCGAGAAGAACAGCGCCGGACCGACCTCGGCCGCAGCGTCGCCGATCACGCGCCAGCGCGCCTCGCCCGCCAGTGTCTCGCCGGGGTGGGCATGGCCCCACTGTTCGAGCCGCTTGTGCGCGTTCTCGATCATCACCACCGCGGCATCGACCATCGCCCCGATGGCGATCGCGATGCCGCCCAGCGACATCACGTTGGCATTGACGCCCT
Organism: uncultured Azoarcus sp.; assembly: GCA_963975885.1. Classification (GTDB taxonomy): domain Bacteria; phylum Pseudomonadota; class Gammaproteobacteria; order Burkholderiales; family Rhodocyclaceae; genus Pseudazoarcus. The sequence continues at coordinate 225,887 of CAXBIS010000001.1, read as the reverse complement.
GGTAGTGCATGACGATGAAGGCCGCGAGAATGCCCAGCGGCAGCGACACGATGGCGACCAGCGCCGAGCGCAGGTGAAACAGGAAGACCGCGCACACCAGCGCGACGACGATGAACTCCTCGATCAGCTTGTGGGTGAGGTTGTCGACGGCGCGCTCGATCAGCCCCGAACGGTCGTACACCGGCACCACCTCCACGCCGGCCGGCAGCCCGCGTTGCGCCTCGGCGAGTCGTTCCTTGACGGCCCGGATGGTGCTCAGCGCGTTCCCGCCCGAGCGCATCACGATCACGCCGCCGACCGCCTCGCCCTCGCCGTCCAGCTCACCGATGCCGCGCCGCATCTCCGGCCCGACCTCGATGCGCGCGACATCCCCCAGCCGCACGGATACGCCGGCCGCGGTGGTGCGCAGCGGAATCGCGCGGAAGTCGTCGAGCGTCTTCAGATAGCCGGAGGCGCGCACCATGTACTCGGCCTCGCCCAGCTCCAGCACCGAACCGCCGACCTGCTGGTTTGCGCGGCCTAGGGCTTCGATGACCTTCCCGTGGGGGATGCCGAAGGCCGCCAGCCGCTCGGGATCGAGCACCACCTGATACTGGCGCACCATGCCGCCGACGGTCGCGACCTCGGCCACGCCCGGCACCGTCTTGAGCTCGAAGCGCAGGAACCAGTCCTGCAGCGCGCGCAGCTGCGACAGGTCATGGGAGCCACTGCGGTCGACCAGCGCGTACTGGTAGATCCAGCCGACGCCGGTCGCATCCGGCCCGAGCGTCGCGACCGCGCCCGGCGGCAGGCGCGACTGCACCTGATTAAGGTATTCGAGCACCCGGCTGCGCGCCCAGTACAGGTCGGTGCCGTCCTCGAACAGCACGTACACGTAGCTGTCGCCGAAGAAGGAATAGCCGCGCACCACGCGCGCTCCCGGCACCGACAGCATGGTCGTGGTCAGCGGATAGGTCACCTGATCCTCGACCAGCTGCGGCGCCTGCCCCGGCCAGGTGGTCTTGACGATGACCTGCACGTCGGACAGGTCGGGCAGCGCGTCGAGCGGCGTGCGCAGCAGCGACAGCGTGCCCCAGGCGGTGATCATCAGGCTCGCCAGCAGCACCAGCAGCCGGTTGTCGATGGACCAGCGGATGAGTCGGGCGATCATCGGGCCGCTCCTTCGACCGGACGCAGGTCGACGATGCTCGGCACGTCGCCGTCCTGCATGCGGAACTCGAACTCCACCGCCTGCCCCGGCTCAATGCCGCTCGCGTCGAGCTGCGGCGCGAGGCGGAAGTCCATCGTCATCGCCGGCCACTTCAGCGCCGGAATCGGCGGATGGGTCAGGGTCAGCATGTCACCGTCCACCGCCTCGACGAGCGCGTCACTGCGATAGGTGTCGGCGACGGGTTCGACCGGGTCCATGGCGGCGGCACCGGAACGCGCCTCCACCCCCTTCAGGCTGGCCTCGGAATCGATCAGGAACTGCCCCGAGACGACCACCTTCTGGCCCGCTTCGAGCCCGCCCAGGATCTGCGTGACGCCGTCGGCCTCGATGCCGGTCTCGACCTCGACGGGGCGGAAGCGCCCCGCTTCCTCGGCGACCATCACGAGGTTGCGCCGCCCGCTGCGGATCACCGCTTCGGACGGCACCTGCAGGAAGTCGCCGCGCACGCCTTCGTCCAGCCGCAGCTGCATGACCATGCCGGGCGCGAGCAGGCCCGCGGCATTGTCGAGCACGACGCGCGCACGCACGGTACGGGTCGCGGCGCTGAGTTGCGGCAGCACGGCCTGCAGCGTGCCCTCGAAACTGCGGTCGGGATGCGCCTGCGTGCGCGCACTCACCGGCGCGCCCGGCCGCAGCATCGACGACTGACTGTCCGGCACCTCGGCATGCACCCATACCGACGCGAATCCGTCGATGCGCGCGAGCGTCGCACCCGCCATCACCGTCATGCCCTCGCGCACGGCAAGCTCGGTCACCACGCCCGCTCGGGGCGCCCGAAGCGTGACGGAGCCCTCGACGCGCCCGCCGCGCTCGACCGCGCGGATCTGGGCGTCGCTCATGCCGGCCTGACGCATGCGCTGACGCGCGGCGGCCACCAGCACGTCGATTCCGTCTCCCTGCATGCCGCGCAAGGCCAGGAATTCCTCCTGTACCGCCACCCACTCGGGCACATAGAGGTCGACCAGCGCATCTCCCGCCTGAACGCGGTCGAGGGCGGCCCGCACATGGAGCTTTTCGACGAAGCCCGTCGCACGTGCCTGCACGACGACCCGCTCGTTCTCGTTCCAGTCGACCACGCCCACCGCGGTCACGGCGGACGCAATCGGCGCGCTGACGACCTCGGCCGTACGCATGCCGAGGTTCTGCGCAATGCGCGGGCTGATCGTGATGGTGCCCGCGTCCGCGCCCTCGCTGCCCGCATAGGAAGGCACCAGCATCATGTCCATGAAGGGCGACTTGCCCGGCGCCTCGAACTTCTGCCCCGGCACCATGGGGTCGTGGTAGTAGAGGATCTCGCGACCGGTGACGGGATCCGTGCGCCCCGCAGCGAGTCCGTCGCGCAGATGCCGGCGGGTCGCCTCTTCGCCTTCGGGAATGCCCCAGCCCGACGGATCGACGACCTCCTCCGCCGACATCGCCGCGGGCGCCCCCGCCCCGCCCTTCGCGCTCATGCCCTGCGCCACACCCAGCCGGTACAGGCCGTAACCGCCCGCAGCCACCGCGCCCGCAACCGCGAACGCCACAATCGTTTGACGGCTCTTCATCGCGCAGCCTCCAGCAGATCTACTCGCGATGACTGAGCGCCCGCCGCCGGCGGGTCAGGCAGCAGGTATTCCAGCGCGATCCACGCGCGCGCCGTCTCGGCCTCGATGCGCAGGCGCTCCAGACGCGTATCGAGCGCGGCCGCGCGCGCATCCAGCACCGCTGCGAGCGGCGCCTTGCCCCCGCGGTAGGCCGCGAGCGCGGCCTGGATGCGCTCGTCGGCGAGCGGTATCAGCGTGCGGTCGTAGTCGGCGAGCCGCTTCAGGTTGCCGCGCCAGAGCGCCAGATCAGCCCGCAAGCGGGCGAGCGCCTCGCGCTCGACCTCCTCGCGTTCGGCGCGCCACTGCTCGACCTCGGCGAGACGTGCCGACAGTTCGCGGTCCTGACGGTTTCGACGGTCCCATTGCAGCGGAACCGAAACACCCACCGACACCATGTCGGAGAAGGACGCTCCGCGCTGGCTGTACATCAGCGACACGCTCCAGTCCGCGCTGCGCTCCTGCAGGGCGACGTCGGCCTCGGCCCGCGCGACGTCCTCGCGACCGGCAATCGCCACCACTTCGGGCAGCGCGGCGACGTCGAGCGCGCCCGGCTCCAGCCGCGTGTGCTCGATGTCGTAGGCGGCCGCAGCGGCGCGCGCCGCATCCGGGCCGACCCAGCGCTCGAGGCGATGCGTCGCGGCATCGAGCCCGGCACGGGCCGCCACGATGGCATCCTCGATGCGCCCTCGGGCCGAACGGGCGAGGAAAACATCCGCTTGCACCCCACGCTTGCTGCGATAGGCGGCCTCGGCCGCCTCGACCTGCAGACGCGCCTCGTCGCGCTGGCGTTGCAGCAGATCGAGCCGCTTCTGCGCGAAGCGGTGATCGAACCACGCCCGCGCCGTGGCCTGTCGCAGGGCGCTCAGTGCACGAAGACGCTCGCCGTAGGCCGCATCGGCCGCACGCTCGAAGCGCGTGCTGCGCGCGGCGCGCTTGTCGGCGCCGGTCAGGGTCTGCGTGATGCCGACCGAGCGCATGGTCATGAAATCGTCGGACAGGCTGTAGCGCATCGGCCCGTCGACGGGAACGTTGTCGAGCGACAGACGAAGCACCGGGTCGGGCAGACGCCCCGCCGCAACCGCGCGATCGCGGGCAGCGGCCGCCACGTGGTCCTGTGCGACGAGGGTTCGCGAACGCTCTTCGGCGAGGCTCAGGGCCGCGGACAGGGTCAGCGGAGCAACATCGGGCCCGGCCGCCGACAACGGTGGCGCCCCCAGCAGCGCGCAGGCGACGACGCCGACGAGCCCGAGATTGCGGATGGATTGTGTGTGCGCTGCGCGCCGACTCGCCGACGCCGGCGAGCCCACGAAAAGGACATGCATGAACGAACTCCTGACAGGATGCGCGGCCACACACGGCCTGCGCACGAACCTCCGCAGGTCACGGCGCTGAGCCGTGCCAGGCGGAACCGGAAAGCCGGGATGTCAGGAAAGAATCGGGGGGCGCCAGACGGCGGGGGCGTCGAAGGAATCGCTGCCCGGAGGATCGGCCGGTCGCAGGCTCACGAAACGCGGCACCGGCAGCACTGCGCCCGGCACGACGCCGAGGGCCTGCACGGGCGGGCACTCCTGCCCGCTCTTGCAGGGCTTTCCGGTCGTCGAGCGGGTGTCGTCGTCGTTGCAGCACGGGTGCCCGGCCATCGAGAGGTCGGCGGATTCGGTCATCGCGCACGGATTCGCGACCACCTGCGCACTCGCAACCCCTTGCAGGACGAGCGCAACGCAGATCAGCAGGCGAAACAGCACGATGAAACGCATGGGATGCCGGAACGGTCGAAAACGGGAAGGTGGCCGAGCCTACCACCGGCATTCGCTGCTGTCACGACGTCTGCCGCGCCACGAGCCACCGGGCACCCGACATTACAGGCCTGTAATGTGCGGGTCAGTCTCCGGTCAGTCGACGAAACCCAGAGTGCGTCCCACACGGCGCTCAATCGGCGCCCACCCGGTTCAACACCACAGGAGACCCCTGCATGAGACGCATCTCCACGATCGCACTGCTGATCGCGGCCACCTTCGGGTCGGCCGCCGTTGCAGCGCCTGCGTACGATCCGCAGACCGCCGCTTCGCCGCCGTCGCTGACGCCCTTGCCCGCAAGCGTCGAACGACCCGCGCTCGGCGCCGACGACTGGAAGCGAAGCAACGAGACCGTCGGCGCCATGCCGCGTGGCCACATGGATGTGCTGCGCTGGGAAGCGCGCAATCCGGCCAAGCCCGACACCCCCGCGGCCACCGGCCCCGTGCTGACGCCGGGCGAGGCCGTGCGTATCGCAATGCAGGCGCGCCCCGAGCTGGTCATCACCACCGAAACCAGCGAGATCGATCGCATCGACGCCGATTCGGCCGTGCTCGCCCTCGCACATGAGGTGCACCGCGACTGGATCGAGGCCGTCGCTGCGCGGACCGCGCTGACCCACGCAGAACAGGCGTTCGCGGCGGTCGACACCGCAACCGAACTCGCCACCCGCATGACGCGCAACGGCACCTGGAGCCAGGAGCGGCTGCTGCGGGCACGGCTCGATCGCGCGGCGGCACTCGAAACCCTCGTTGCCGCTCGCAGCAACGCACTTGCGGCGCGCGCCCGACTCGTGCGCGAACTCGGCCTGTGGGGCGAAGACGCCGAGCGCTTCACCCTGCCCGCCGAACTGCCCGCACTGCCGGCCGAGCCGCTCGCCTTCGAAGGACTGGAGCGCTCGGCGCTCACCAGTCATCCCCGACTGGCGATTCTGGCGCGGGAAGCCGGCTGGGAAATGGCGGCCATTCCGCAAGCCACCCTCGCGCGCTGGCGCGGCGCGGTTGCGGCGCAGCTGCCGGCCGACACCGCCGAACCGGGACTCGCCAGCCTGCCCGCCCGCGCGCCCATGCTCGATCTGCGCCGCCTCGTGATCGGCCACGAGATTCCCGCGGCGGCGCGCGCCGAGGCCCGCGCCGAACGGCTCGCCGCGACGATCCGCGCAAACGTGCGCGAAGCCTGGCAGCACTACCGCAGCGCCTTCGAAATGGCCCGTGCCCAGCGCAACGAGGTCGTCCAGCTGGCCGACGCGCTGCAGGACGAGACCCTGCTGCGCTACAACGGCATGCTCGCAAGCACCTGGGACGTGCTCGACGGCGCGGTTGCGCAGACCATGGCCCGCGCCAATGCGCACGACGCCCTGCGCCGCTTCTGGCTCGCCCACACCGATCTGCAGGCCGTCCTCGCGGGCGGCGACTACGCCGGCCCGGAGGCCGGCGCGGGCGGCATGAACGCCGCAGCCAACGCCGGAGGACACTGAACATGGATCGACGCAAATTCTTTGGTCACGCAGCACTCGGCGCGGTCGCCGCGACTGCGGTCGGAAAATCCGCGCTGGCACGCCTGCCCGAGCCGGTCATTCAGACCTCGGCCGCCACCGCGCCGCCGCAGATGCCGGACACCGGCCGCCCCTACAACCCGGTGGTCACGCTCAACGGCTGGACCGCACCGTGGCGCATGAATGACGGCGTGAAGGAATTCCACCTCGTTGCCGAGCCGGTCGAGCGCGAGATCGCGCCGGGCATGGTGGCCCGGCTGTGGGGCTACAACGGCCAGAGCCCCGGCCCGACCATCGAGGTGGTCGAGGGCGACCGCGTGCGCATCTTCGTCACCAACAAGCTGCCCGAGCACACGTCGATCCACTGGCACGGCCAGCGCCTGCCCAACGGCATGGACGGGGTAGCAGGGCTCAACCAGCGCGCCATCCCGGTCGGCAAGACCTACGTCTATGAGTTCGTCGCGCGCCGGCCCGGCACCTTCATGTACCACCCGCACGCCGACGAGATGACGCAGATGGCGATGGGCATGATGGGTTTCTGGGTGACCCACCCGAAGGCGCCGCACCCGGCCATTGCCGAGGTCGACCGCGACTTCTGCTTCCTGCTGTCGTCCTACGACATCGATCCGGGCAGCGTCGTGCCGAAGGTCAACACCATGACCGACTTCAACCTTTGGACCTTCAACAGCCGCGCCTTCCCGGGCATCGACAGCCTCAACGTGCGCCACGGCGACCGCGTACGCATCCGGGTGGGCAACCTGACCATGACCAACCATCCGATCCACCTGCACGGCCACGAGTTCGAGGTCACCGGCACCGACGGCGGCCCGACCCCGCCGGGCTCACGCTGGCCCGAGGTCACCACCGACATCGCAGTAGGTCAGATGCGCCAGGTCGAATTCCTCGCCGACGAGGAGGGCGACTGGGCCTTCCACTGCCACAAGAGCCACCACACCATGAACCCGATGGGCCACGACGTGCCGACCATGATCGGCATCGACCACCGCGGGCTGGTCGGCCGCATCCAGAAGGCGGCGCCCGACTACATGCTGATGGGCGAGCGCGGCATGGCCGACATGGGCGAGATGCAGATGCTGCTGCCCGAGCAGACCCTGCCGATGATGACCGGCACCGGCCCGTGGGGCCCGGTCGAGATGGGCGGCATGTTCACCATGCTCAAGGTACGCCGCGACCAGAAGCCGGGCGACTACTCCGATCCGGGCTGGTATGCGCAGCCGGCCGGCACCCAGGCCTTCGAGTGGACCGGTGAGCTTCCCGAGCCGGCCCGCTTCAAGGCCGAACGCGAGGCCGGCAGCGCTCCGGTGAAGATCGAAATGGAAGTACGCAAACCGCAGGGCGGCGGACACGCCGGCCACCACTGACACGACGACCACCCCCGGGCGGCACGCCGGCCGGGGCCGACCCCGAAGGAAGAAACGATGAACAAATCCGCAAAGCTGCGCCCGCTCCTTGCCACCCTTGCGCTGGGATTCGTCCCGTTTGTCGCGCTGGCGCACGGCGAACGCGCACACGACGCACCGAGCGCCCGGCCGGTGCCCGAACAGACCGGCTGGGGCATTTCCGCCGATCCGGCCAACGCGACGCGAACGCTGGAAGTGGTCATGAGCGACGACATGCGCTTCACGCCCGCCAAGGTCTCCGTGGCCGAAGGTGAGACGCTGCGCCTGATCGTGCGCAACGCCGGCAAGGTCATGCACGAGCTCGTCATCGGCGACGCGCCGTCGCTCGCCGGACACGCCGCGATGATGAAGAAGTTCCCGAACATGGAGCACGACGAACCCTACATGGCCCACGTGCCGCCGGGCGAGGCGCGCGAGATCGTGTGGACCTTCAACCGCGCGGGCGACTTCGAGTTCGCATGCCTGATCCCCGGCCACTACGAAGCCGGCATGAAGGCCGCCGTCGCAGTCGGCGGCCCGGCCATGGCCGGAGACGCACCGATGCCGCACGGCGGCGGCCACGGCCACTGAACGCCCCCGAACCGAGGAGAGACCCTATGCGCAAAACCCTTTTCGCCGCACTCGCCCTGTGCACCAACGCGGCCTTCGCCGACACCCACCTGCCGCTGGTCGACGCCGAGGTACGCCGCGTCGACACCGCGCAGAACAAGCTCGCCCTGCGTCATGGCGAGATTCCCAACCTGCAGATGCCGCCGATGAGCATGGTCTTCGCGGTAAAGGACGCAACCCTGCTGGCCGGCCTGAAGCCGGGCGACAAGCTCAAGGTCACCATCGACGAAGTCGCCGGCGCCTACACCGTGCTGTCGGTACAGCCCGCCCAGCCCTGACGGCACCGCCGGACATGACGCGAACGTAGTGCGCGCGCCATGCTCCGGTCAGCCCCCCAGCGCCAGAATAGGTCCATGAACGCGAATACGGACAAACCGCGCTGGTGGCGCAGGGCCCTCGCAGGCCTGCAGGCCTGGTGCCGCGAGAACGCCCGCGCCCACCGCGAGGCCCCACCGCCGAGTTGCTGCTCGCGGCCGCCGCCGGGCGCGGTACGCCGCCGGCCCTGAACCCGGACAAGGAGGCTGCCGTGTGCGAGCACCACAGATTCGAGGCGCCCAAACGCCACGAAATCACCGACCCCTCGGCGCCGCCGCCGAAAGCCGGGCCTGCGGCCCACTGGGCGCTGGCTGGCGTGGTCGGGCTGGTGGCAGCAGTGCTGCTGATCGAGCACCGCGAACACTGGGCGAGCATCGCACCGTGGCTGCTCGTCGCCGCGTGCCCGCTGGTGCATTGGTGGATGCACCGCCACCATCACGACGGTGAACGCCAGAGATGACCTTTCCCGGCACGGCCAAACCGCGTCTGCGGGAAAATCCTCTTCGGGTCTGAGCGATTCAGGCCGCCAACCTTCCGACCCGCATTTTCCGATGCGCACACCGACGCCACCGGCTCCAGCCCCGCAGCAATCGTCACCCGCCGAAGCAGGGCCGTCGCGGCGCGGGCGGGCGCCGCGACGGCCTCCACAGCCTAGCCCCCGGCATCGCGCGCAGCACGCACCCGGCCACACCCGTCGCCCCCATGCAGCCGACATTACGTGATTGTAATCTCCGGGACATGTTGGCGTTGGCGCGCCCTGTCCAGACTGATTCCGTTTTAGGGCATCGATCCACAACAACGTTCAGTGCAAGCACAGGAGGCAATATGGCTACACCTCGCCCCCCGATTCATCACCCGATCGCCCTGACACGGCGCCGTTTCGTGCAGGGTCTCGCCGCCGGCGGGGTACTCGCGGGCCTTCCCGGGCTGCTGCAGGCCGGCGTGCCCGGCGCGGCTCAGACGACCACCGGCGCGGCGCCGGTGCTGAGCGGGACGGAGATCGACCTGGTGGTCGCGGAATCGGCGGTGAACTTCACCGGGCATCCGCGCATGGCGACGACCATCAACGGCTCGATTCCCGCGCCCACACTGCGACTGCGCGAGGGGGACACCGTCACGATCCGGGTGCACAACCGCCTTCGCGAGGCAACTTCGATTCACTGGCACGGCATCATCCTGCCCTACCAGATGGACGGCGTGCCCGGCATCAGCTTCGCCGGCATTCCGCCGGGCCAGACCTTCACCTATCGCTTCAAGCTCGAACAGACCGGTACCTACTGGTACCACTCGCATTCCGGCATGCAGGAGATGACCGGCATGTACGGAGCGATCGTGGTCGAGCCGCGCGACGGCGAACGGGTACGTGCCGACCGCGACTATGTCATCCAGCTGTCCGACTGGACGGACGAGGATCCCATGAGCGTCTTCGGCAAGCTCAAGACGCAGAGCGATTACTACAACTTCAACCAGCCGACGGCGATCGATTTCTTCCGCGACGCCTCGCGCGACGGCCTCAAGGCGGCAATCGACAAGCGCCGCATGTGGAACCAGATGCGGATGAGCCCCACCGATCTGGCCGACCTGTCCGCCGCGACCCTCACCTTCCTGATGAACGGCACCACGCCGGCCGGCAACTGGACGGGACTGTTCCGCCCCGGAGAGCGCGTACGCCTGCGCTTCATCAACGGAGCCGGCAACACTTTCTACGACGTGCGTATCCCCGGTCTGAAGATGACCGTGATCCAGACCGATGGCGTCGACGTCGAACCGGTCACGGTCGACGAGTTCCGCTTCGGCCCGGGCGAAACCTACGACGTACTGGTCGAACCGAGCGACGACGCATACACCGTGTTCGCGCAGTCGATGGACCGCAGCGGCTATGCGCGTGGCACGCTGGCCGTGCAGGCCGGCATGCAGGCACCGGTTCCCGAACTCGACCGCATCGAGTGGCTCACCATGGCCGACATGATGGGCACCATGGGTGGCATGGCCCACGGCGGCATGGGTGGCATGAATCACGGCGCAATGGCGGGCATGGACCACAGCCAGATGCCCGGCATGAACCATGGCGCGATGGCCGGCATGCAGCATGGCGGCATGGCGATGGATCACAGCCAGCACGGGATGCCAGCCAATGAACTGGCAAAGCCGAACCAGACCGTCCGTCATGCGCGCACCGAATACGGGCCGAGCACCGACATGCGCGTCGACATGCCGCGCACCAATCTCGACGACCCCGGCATCGGTCTGCGCAACAACGGGCGGCGGGTGCTGACCCTCGCCGACCTGTCGACGATCGGCGGCCCGATGGATCCGCGCGGGCCCGAGCGGGAAATCGAACTGCACCTGACCGGCAACATGGAACGCTACACCTGGTCGTTCGACGGCCTCGAATTCGGGGGTTCCACGCCGATCCACTTCCGCTACGGCGAGCGCCTACGCGTGATCCTGCACAACGACACGATGATGACCCACCCGATGCACCTGCACGGCATGTGGAGCGAGCTGGAAACCGCCGACGGCAACTTCCAGGCGCGGCGCCACACCATTCCGGTCCAGCCCGCACAGCGCATCAGCTTTCAGGTCACAGCGGATGCCCTCGGCCGGTGGGCGTGGCACTGCCACCTGCTCTTCCACATGGACGCGGGCATGTTCCGCGAGGTGGTGGTCGCATGAAGACATTGAGCACAGCGGGAGAACCCATGAAGAAGACATCGATCCTTGCCGCATCGCTGCTGGCGATCGGCATCGCCCCAGCCATCGCGCTTGCCGCCGACCCGCACGCCGGGCATCACATGCCGGGAATGGCCGAACCGGCCGCGGGTGCGGCCTCTCGCGCTGCCGCACCTGCCGCAGCCGATGCGGCCCCGATGGCCGCCATGGATCACGGCGACATGAAGATGCAAGGCGGTTCCGCCCCGGCCGACGCGCGTGATCCGCACGCCTACTCGGGTGGCTACACGCTCGACGAGGGCAAGTACGCCCTGCCCGGCCCGCGCCAGCTGCGCCTCGCCGACGAACACGCCTTCGGCACGGTGCTGATCGATCGCTTCGAGCGCGTGTACGGCCGCGACGCATCGTGGACGGCATTCGATACCCAGGCCCGCTTCGGTCGCGACTACGACAAGCTGGTGCTCAAGCTCGAAGGCGAGCACGCCGACGGACGCATCGAGGAAGCCAGCACCGAGGTGCTATGGGGTCACGCCATCGGCAGCTACTGGGATACCCAACTGGGCGTGCGCTACGACCGTAACGAAGGCCCCGACCGCACGTGGCTGGCCTTCGGTGTACAGGGGCTCGCACCCTACTGGTTCGAGGTGGACGCGACGGCCTACGTCGGCAGCGGTGGCCGCACCGCGCTGGCTGTCGAAGCGGAGTACGAATTGCCGATCACCCAACGTCTGGTACTGCAGCCGCGCGCCGAAGTCAGCGCTTACGGCAAGAAGGACGAAGCCAACGGCATCGGCAGCGGCCTCAGCGAGGCCACCGTCGGCGTTCGTCTGCGCTACGAGTTCTCGCGCCAGTTCGCCCCCTATGTGGGCGTGGAATGGAGCCGCAAGTTCGGGCAGACGGCCGACTTCGCGCGCGACGAGGGCGAACGCGTCCGCGACACCCGCCTCGTGGCCGGTGTACGCCTCTGGTTCTGATCTACGTCAACCACCGCGCGGCGAAAGCGGCGCACCATCCTCCTAGGAGAGAAGAACGATGAAAGCAAAAGCACACCTTTCGCTGGCCGCCTTTGCACTGCTGCCGGCCTTCGCCCTCGCCGGCGGCAGCCACGGACATGGCGACCACGGCATGCCGATGAAGATGGATCATGCCGCCCACACGCAGGGCGGCGGCCACGCCTCGGGCGTCGGCTCGCCCGGCAACCCGGCCGACGTGGTCCGGACGATCGAAGTGCGCATGGACGACAGCATGCGCTTCGTCCCCGACGACATCACGGTCAAGGCGGGCGAAACCGTGCGCTTCTTCGCCCGTAACGACGGCAAGGTCGATCACGAGATGGTGATCGGGTCCATGGATGACTTGAAGGCGCACGCCGAGATGATGCGCAAGATGCCCGGCATGCAGCATGCGGAGCCGAACATGATCACCCTCAAGCCCGGCCAGCGCGGCGGCATCGTATGGAAATTCGATGCGCCGGGGACGGTCGATTTCGCGTGCCTCATCCCGGGTCACATGGAGGCCGGCATGATCGCCAAGGTGACCGTCACCCCCTGACGCCACCGACGGTCGCCACCGGGCCTCCGACACCGGCGGCGGCCGGGACCGACCGGGTCCTGGCGCCCGTACCGCACGACCGGCATCGGTCCATGGCCGGCACGCCGGGTGGCAACCGCGCATCCCCGCACACGGGGATGCGGCAAAACCGGAGGGAACATGGCAGAAGACGACCGCAGGACGCACTACCGCAAGGACAGCCTGACGCTGGCAGGCGCGGTGATGCTGGGCACTGGCGTCATGATCGGCGCCGGCATCTTCGCCCTGACCGGGCAGATGGCACAGATGGCCGGGGCATTGTTCCCGCTGGCATTTCTCGCCGCAGCGGTGATCGTCGCGTTCAGCGCCTATTCCTACGTCAAGATCTCCAACGCCTACCCGTCGGCAGGCGGCATCGGCATGTATCTGCACAAGGCCTACGGCGACCGCCTCCCGACCGCCTTCAATGCACTGCTCATGTATTTTTCGATGGTCATCGCGCAGAGCTTTCTCGCACGAACCTTCGGTGCGTACACCATGCAACTCTTCGGCGGAGACGAGAGTGGCCGGATGGTCTCGGTGCTCGGTGTGTCGCTGATCCTGACCGCCTTCGTGGTCAACCTGATGGGCAACCGTCTGATCGAGAACGTGGCATCGCTGATCGGCGTGCTCAAGATCGGGGGAATTCTGGTTTTCGGACTGGTGGGTGCCTGGATTGCAGACAGCATCTCTGTCGACTTTTCCGACGCACGAGAAGCCGGAGCGGTTGGTAACTTCCTGGGCGCAACCGCTCTGGGGATACTGGCATTCAAGGGCTTCACGACGATTACCAACAGTGGCTCGGAGGTGAAAGACCCGCACCGCAACGTTGGTCGTGCCATCGTGATTTCCATTGCTGCGTGCGTAGTGCTCTACACCTTGGTCGGCTTTGCGGTTGCGAGCAATCTTTCGCTCACCGAAATCATCGAGACACAGGACTACTCCCTTGCCGCTGCAGCGCGGCCAGCGCTGGGCGATTATGGCGTCTGGTTTACGGTGGCACTCGCCATGATGGCCACTGCCGGCGGCATTCTGGCCAGCATCTTTGCAGTCTCACGCATGCTCGCAATGCTGACGGAAATGAAGCTGGTTCCCCATCGCCACTTCGGCATGCCAGGCAGCATCCAGAAGCACACTCTGGTCTACACGGTGGTTCTCGGCCTGATCCTGACCGCATTCTTTGATCTTTCCCGAATCGCGGCGCTGGGCATCGTGTTCTACCTGATCATGGATATCGCCATTCATTGGGGCGTCATTCGCTATCTCCGCGAGGACATCCAGGCCAGGGCATGGGTGCCAGCCACCGCAATCTTCCTCGATCTGCTCGCGCTTGGAGGATTCGTCTGGGTTAAACTCAACTCTGACCCTTTCGTGATTGGTGTTGCTGTCTCCGCGATGATGGTCATAGCGATTGCGGAGCAGATCTTCCTGAAAAAATCGGCTGGCGCCAGACAATCAGGCGATCAGGAATCTCATGAACACCACCACTGAAAACAGCAACTGACCGGGAGCACAACCCCATGATCGGAAATCACATGTTCGACAACACGATGTGGGCAGGACACTGGCTGTGGATGCTTCTTGTCGCCATTGCGATCGTCATTCCGTTCTGGCGCATCTGTCAGCGCGTCGGCTATCCGGGATGGATGGGGCTGCTGATACTGATTCCCATGGTCAATCTCCTTTTCCTCTATTTCATCGCGTTTGCGGATTGGCCGGCAGCCCAGGCTCAAGATCGGAATGACTGAGCATCGGCACGCACCAGGGCACGAGCGGTCCGGACGTCCGGATCGTGGCAGGGGGCCCCGGGGACAGGCAGGCGGGCATGCGCGCTTGTGTACCCTTCGGAGGAGGTCGCGCAAGATGACAAATCCGTAACCTTCCCGTAATCCGCCACTAAGCGGCACGGTCACAAAATAATAGTGCCGACTCTCCTCCACGCACTGACGATCGCGCGCCGTGACCAGCCGACAAGCCCGAGCGCACAGGAACCGTCATGAACAATGCAGCAAGCACCTCCCCCAGAAGCGACGCCCGACTCACCCTGATCGTGCCGGGCATGGGCAGCGATCACTGCGCCGGCCTGGTGAGCGAATCGATCCGTCGGCTCGACGGGGTCGGGCGCATCGAGACCAGCATCGCCAGTCATCGCGTCAACGTCGAATTCGATGCCGCGACGACTGCTCCGGAAGCCATCCGGCACGCGGTCGAGCGCGCCGGCTACGACGTCGATTCGGTCCAGACGCACGGCAAGGACGCCGCCGTCAGCGAGACCGCATCGGAGGAACGTTACCTAGCGCTGGCAAGCAAGCGGCTGTGGATCGCGGCGGTGCCGACCACGCTGATCATGCTGCTGATGGTGCCGCACATGTTCTGGCAGCCGGTGCCGGGCTATCTAGCCATCGTCGCGCTGCTCGCCTTTCCGGTGGTGTTCACCTGCGGCGGGCTGGCGACCCACCGCTCGGCCTGGCGCTCGCTGACCAACCGCACGGCCAACATGGACGTGCTGATCTCGCTGGGCAGCCTGCCGCCCTACCTGATCGGGCTGCTCGGCTTCTTCTATCCGATGACCTCGTTCATCGAGATGGCCGCGACCATCATGACCTTTCACCTGCTCGGCCGCTATCTGGAAACCCGCGCCAAGGGCCGCGCTTCGCAGGCCATCCGCAAGCTCGTCACGCTGGGCGCGAAGACCGCGACGGTGGTGCGTGACGGCGCGGAGGTCGAGGTCGCCGTAGCGGAGTTGCAGATCGGCGACGTGATGATCGTGCGACCCGGCGCAAAGGTGCCGACCGACGGCGAGATCGTCGACGGCGCGAGCCACCTCGACGAATCCATCGCCACCGGCGAATCGGTGCCGGTCGAGAAGGGTCCGGGCGATGCGGTGATCGGCGCGACGATCAACAAGGAAGGCGTGCTGCGCGTGCGCGCCACGCGCGTCGGCGCGGACACCTTTCTCGCGCAGGTGATCCGTCTGGTCGAGCAGGCACAGGGCTCCAAGGTGCCGATCCAGGAATTCGCCGACCGCGTCACCGGCCGCTTCGTGCCGGCGGTGATCGTCGTCAGCCTGGCGAGCTTCGTGCTGTGGCTGGTGTTCTTCGACACCTTGCGCCCGGTGCTCGACTGGGGCGCGAGCTTCCTGCCGTGGGTCGATCCGACACTCGGACGGCTCACCGTCGCAACGCTGTCGGCGGTGGCCGTACTGGTCATCGCCTGCCCCTGCGCGCTCGGGCTGGCCACGCCCACCGCGCTGATGGTCGGCTCGGGCCTGGGCGCCGAGCGCGGCGTGCTGATCCGCTCCGGCGAGGCCATCCAGACGCTCAAGGACATCAAGGTGGTGGTGCTCGACAAGACCGGCACCATCACCCGTGGCCAGCCCGCACTCACCGACGTTATCGCCGCCGACGGCTTCGACGAGGCAACCGTGCTGCGCGCCGCAGCATCGGTCGAGGCCGGTTCGGAACATCCGCTCGGCCAGTCCATCGTCGCCGGCGCACGCGAGCGCGGCATCGAGGTCCCTGCCGTACAGGCCTTCAAGGCCATCACCGCGCGCGGCGTGCAGGGCGAGGTCGACGGCCGCCTGACCCGCGTCGGCAGCCGCCGGCTGCTCGACGAGGCGGATATCGACCACGCCGCGCTCGAAGATGCGCTCAAGCAGCTCGAGAACGACGGCAAGACCGCGATGCTCATCGCCATCGACGATCGCGCCGCCGGCATCGTCGCCGTCGCCGACACGGTCAAGCCCGATTCGCGCGACGCCATCGCGGCCCTGCACGCGCTGGGCATCCGCGTCGCCATGGTCACCGGCGACAACGAGCGCACGGCGCGCTTTGTCGCCGATCAGGTCGGCGTCGACGAGGTCATGGCCGGCGTGCTGCCCGAGGGCAAGGTAGACGCCATCCGCGCGCTGCAGCGCGAGTACGGCGATCACGTCGCGATGGTCGGCGACGGCATCAACGACGCGCCCGCGCTCAAGCAGGCCAACGTCGGCATCGCCATCGGCGCCGGTGCCGACGTCGCCATCGAGGCGGCCGACGTGACGCTGGTCAGCGGTGAGCTGAGTCGCGTCGTCGAGGCCATCCGTCTGTCCCGCGCGACCTTCTCGAAGATCGTGCAGAACCTGTTCTGGGCGTGGTTCTACAACCTCGCCGCAATTCCGGTGGCTGCGCTGGGCCTGCTGCATCCGATGGTCGGCGTCGTCGCGATGACGGCCAGCTCGCTGTCGGTGATCGGCAACTCGCTGCTGCTCAAGCGCGCACGACTCGACGCGGCGAATCTGCAACGCACGAATCCCTAAGGAGCCACGCATGAGCACACATGAACCTGCCGGCAAAAACGTCACCCATAGCACACCGCCCAGGGAAGGCAACCATGGCCGGGCCAAATGGGTGTTCATCGGCTTCATGGCACTGGCCGCCGGTCTGCTGATCGCAGAGCACCGCGTCCATGTGCTCGGCGCGCTCCCCTGGCTGATCCTGCTCGCCTGCCCGCTGATGCACGTTTTCATGCACCGCGGCCATTCTCACGGCGCACATAACCATCACGAGGATGAGCGCAAATGAACGGCGAAGCCTACGGCCTGTGGTCGCTGGTGCTGCTCAACTCGGTGCTGTTCATCGCGTTCGCGTTCAGCTTTGCGAGGCCGCAGACGACTCGCGACTGGCGCTCGTTCGGGGCCTACTCGGCCTTCATCGTGGCGCTGTTCACCGAGATGTACGGTTTCCCGCTGACCATCTATCTGCTGTCGGGCTGGCTCTCGTCACGCTTTCCGGGCATCGACTGGCTCTCGCACGATGCCGGGCATCTGCTCGAAATGACCTTCGGCTGGGAATCCAACCCGCACTTCGGCCCCTTCCACATCCTCAGCACGGCTTTCATCATCGGCGGTTTCTGGCTGCTCGCCAAAGCCTGGCCGGTGCTGTACGCGGCACAGCGCGAACATCGCCTCGCCGTCACCGGCCCGTACGCTTACGTCCGCCATCCCCAGTACATCGGCTTCGTGCTGATCATGTTCGGCTTCCTGTTGCAGTGGCCCACCCTGATCACACTGGCGATGTTCCCGGTGCTACTGATCGTCTACGCCCGACTTGCGCGCCGCGAAGAAGCGGACTCCATCGCCGCGTTCGGCGACGCTTACCGCGACTACATGAGACGGACCCCCGCCTTCGTCCCGCGGCTTGGCAGACAAACCCTGCCGACGTCGCCCGACGGCTCCCCCCCACGACAATCGAACGGAGAACGAAATGACTGAAAGAGTGAAGGACGTCGTTTGCGGCATGGAAGTGGATGCCGCCAGTTTCGCGCACGACTACGCCGGCAGCCGTTATGCCTTTTGCTCCGCGCAATGCCGGGACCGCTTCCTGTCCCATCCCCACCTGTTCATCGGCCTGCACGGGCGTCCGGCCCCCAAACAGGAAGGGCGCAGCGTGCTCAAGCAGCGTAGCTTCGAGTTGAACGCGCCGCTGGCTCCGGAGCAGGCACACACCGTCATCGAACACGTGAAGACCCTCATGGGCATCGAAGCGGTCGAGGCCGAGGCGTCCCGCGTCAGGATCACCTATGACCTTCTTCAGGTAAGCGCGGAGGACATCGAGTCGGCCCTCGTCGCGGCAGGCGCGAAGCTGGGCGTTGGCTGGGCAAGCGCCCTGAAGCGCGGATTCGTGCACTTCACCGAAGAATGCGAGGTCGGCAATCTCGAAGTCGGTCCGCGCTTCGGCAGCCAGCGCTCACCCGGAGGCGCGTCCTGTCACGGCAAACATTGACGGCACCACTGTCAGCCATCATCGAGAAACCGACCATCTGCATGCCGGAGAACATCATGTGCGATCACGAGAAGTTCATGCCGCCCCGCCGCGCAGCGGCCGATCCCGACGCGCCGGCCCCGAAGCCTGCCGGCACGGTCAAATGGGTGCTGCCCGCCGCCGCAGGGCTGATCGGCGCGATGCTGCTGTTCGAGCACCGCGAGCACTGGGCCTACATCGCACCCTGGCTCCTCGTCGCGGCCTGCCCGCTGCTGCATCTGTTCATGCACCGAGGACACAAGTGAACCAGGCGTGTCGGCACGACGGTTGACACGCGTCAACACCGAGCGGCCTGCCGTGCTCCATCCTGAACATGATCGATCGCAATCAGCCAGAGGAGGACGACATGCGATTTCATCGAGTCCGCGAACTCATCGAATGGGCCGTCCGCACCCACGCCGAACTGGCGCGTCAGTACGAGCAGTCGAGCTGCGAGTGCGTCGACGAGCGCGCCCGCATGGCGCTGCGCTATCTGGCCGAGCACGAACGCCAGATGCATACTGCACTGTCGCGCTATCTGGCCGATGGCAAAGAGCATCGCAACGTGCTCGAGACCTGGTTCGATGACACCACGGAATTTCCGCAGCCGTCAGTCGTCGCACGCCTGTGCGATGCGGTCGGCGACAAGGCGGTCGAGGATCTGCTGGCCAACGCGCTGGCCATCCACAAGACCATGGAAGACCTCTACCGCCACCGTGCAGAGACTGCACCGATCGGCGACGAGCGCGACTTCTTCGCCGCGCTCGCCGCCAGCCACGAGGCGGAAACGCGACGCCTGGTGCGCGACATGTCGCGGCTCGACGCGCTGTGACTCGCACCGCCCACCGCCACCATCTGCATCCGAGGACACCCCGATGACCGCCATGATGAAAGCGACCGTATTCACCGCCCCGGGACGCATCGAACTGGTGGACAAGCCGATTCCCGACGTCGGCCCGCTCGACGCGCTGATCCGCATCACGACCACCACGATCTGCGGCACCGACGTGCACATCCTCAAGGGCGAGTATCCGGTGCAGCCCGGCCTGACCATCGGTCACGAACCGGTCGGGGTGATCGAGAAGCTCGGCTCGGCGGTGCAGGGCTATCGCGAGGGGCAGCGCGTGATCGCCGGCGCGATCACGCCGTCGGGCCACTCCAATGCCTCGCTGTGCGGCGTACATTCGCAGTGTGGCGCCGGCACCGAACACGGCTGGAAAGCGCTGGGCGGCTGGCGTTTCGGCAACACCATCGACGGCGCGCAGGCCGAATACCTGCGGGTGCCCGACGCCATGGCCAACCTCTCGCCGGTGCCCGACGGACTCACCGACGAACAGGTGCTGATGTGCCCGGACATCCTGTCCACCGGCTTCAGCGGCGCGGAATCGGGCAGCGTGCGCATCGGCGACACGGTAGCGGTGTTCGCGCAGGGGCCGATCGGCCTGTGCGCGACGGCCGGCGCGCGCCTGATGGGCGCGGCGACCATCATCGCGGTCGAGTCCGTGCCGGCCCGCATGCAGGTCGCGCGCAACATGGGAGCCGACCACGTCATCGACTTCAGCCGTGTCGATCCGGTCTCCGAGATCATGAAGCTCACCGGCGGGCGCGGCGTGGATGTGTCCATCGAGGCGCTGGGCCTGCAGGAGACCTTCGAGGCGGCGCTGCGCGTGCTGCGCCCGGGCGGCACCCTGTCGTCGCTGGGCGTGTACTCGACCGACCTGCGCATTCCGCTCGACGCCTTCACCGCCGGCCTGGGCGACCATCGCATCATCACCACGCTGTGCCCCGGCGGCAAGGAACGCATGCGCCGCCTGATGAGCGTGATCGCCTCCGGGCGCATCGACACGCAGGCGCTGGTCACCCACCGTTTCCGGCTCGACGACATCGTCGAGGCCTACGAGCTGTTCGCCAACCAGCGCGACGGCGTGCTGAAGGTGGCGATCACTCCCTAGGGCGGTCGCCGCCCAGATCCCCGAGGATGGGGCAGTCGGGCCGGTCGTCGCCGTGACAGCATTCGGCCAGCCGGCGCAGCGTGCCGGCCATGTCCTGCAGCGCGGCGATGCGCGATTCCAGCTCGTCGATGTGCAGCTGCGCGATGCGTTTCACGTCCGCGCTGGCGCGGCTCTTGTCGCGCCACAGCGCGAGCAGGTCGCGGATGGCGTCGACCGAGAATCCCAGATCGCGCGCGCGGCGGATGAAGCGCAGCACATGCACGTCCGCGTCCGAATACACGCGATAGGCGGTGTCGGTGCGCCGCGCCGGCGGGATCAGGCCCACCGACTCGTAGTAGCGGATCATCTTCGCCGAAACGCCCGAGGCGGCGGCGGCCTTGCCGATGTTCATGCTTCCCCCTGAATCCCGATTCTCGTAGGGCGGATTAGCGCAGCGTAATCCGCCGGATGTAAGCCTCATACGGCGCAATGCCCTTCGGTTATAGCGCCCTGCGGTCGGACGCCACGGCGAACCACCGCAACCGAAGCGCGTTGCTCAACACGAACACGCTCGACAGCGACATCGCGGCCGCCGCGAAGATGGGCGAGAGCAGCAGCCCGAAGGCCGGGTAGAACACTCCGGCTGCGAGCGGGATCAGCGCCGCGTTGTAGGCGAAGGCCCAGAACAGGTTCTGGCGGATGTTGCGCATGGTCGCGCGCGAGAGCGCGATGGCGCGCGGCACCCCGGCCAGATCGCCGGACATCAGCACCACGTCGGCGCTCTCGATGGCGACATCGGTGCCGTTGCCGATGGCCATGCCCACGTCGGCCGAGGCCAGCGCAGGCGCATCGTTGATGCCGTCGCCGACGAAGACGATGCGCCTGCCCTCGCCGCGCAGCCGTTCCAGCGCCTCGACCTTGCCGTCTGGCAGCACCTCGGCGGCGACATCGTCGATGCCCGCCAGACGCGCGATGGCGCGCGCGGTGCGCGCGTTGTCGCCGGTCACCATGGCCACCTTCAGCCTCATCGCGTGCAGGGCGCGTACGGCCTCGACCGTGGTCTCCTTGATCGGATCGGCCACCGCAATGATGGCAGCGAGTTGCCCATCGACGGCCGCATAGAGCGGGCTCTTGCCTTCGTCGCCGAGGCGCTCAGCGGTGTCGGCGAAGACGGAAACATCCAGCCCGAGGCCGCGCATCATGCGATCGGCACCGACTTCCACGCGCCGCCCCGCGACCTGCGCCCGCACGCCGTGACCGGCCGTGGCCTCGAAGCCCTCGGCCTCCGGCACCTTTAATCCGGCTTCGCGCGCGGCGGCGACGATGGCTTCGGCGATCGGGTGTTCGGAGCGCCGCTCGACCGCGGCGACCCACGCGAGCACCTCCTCGCGCTCGAAGCCCTCGGCGGTCACCAGATCGGTCAGTTGCGGTCTGCCCAGCGTCAGCGTGCCGGTCTTGTCGAAGGCCACGACCTCGGCGCGCGACAGCTCCTGCAGCGCGTCGCCCTTGCGGAACAGCACCCCCATCGCCGCCGCACGTCCGGTGGCAACCATGATCGAGGTCGGCGTGGCCAGCCCCATCGCGCACGGGCAGGCGACGATCAGCACCGCCACCGCGCACACCAGCGCGAAGCTCAAGGCGGGCGAGGCACCGAAGATCATCCACGCGATGAAGGTCAGCGCCGCCACGCCCATCACGATGGGGACGAACACCATGGTCACCTTGTCGACCAGCGCCTGGATCGGCAGCTTGGCACCCTGCGCGTGTTCGACCATGCGGATGATCTGTGCGAGCACCGTGTCGGCTCCGACCTTGGTGGCGCGGAACGCGAAGGCGCCGCGCGTGTTCAGCGTACCGCCCACCACCGCGTCGCCCGCGGCCTTCTCGACCGGCACCGGCTCGCCGGTGATCATGGACTCGTCCACGAAGGATTCGCCCTCGATCAGCTCGCCGTCCACGGCGATCTTCTCGCCCGGGCGCACCTCGATGACGTCGCCCACCGCGACCTCGCCGATCGGCATCTCCACCGCTTCGCCGTCGCGGCGCACGCGCGCGGTACGCGGCGCGATCTTCATCAACCGGCGAATGGCTTCCGAAGTACGGCCGCGCGCCCGGGCCTCGAGCAGCCGGCCGACCAGGATCAGCGTGACGATCACCGCCGCCGCCTCGAAATACACGTTGGCCGTGCCTTCCGGCAGCAGGCCCGGCGCGATCAGCGCGACCAGCGAATAACTCCACGCCGCGCCGGTGCCGAGCGCGACCAGCGCATTCATGTCCGGCGCGCCGCGCAGCAGGGCCGGCACGCCCTTGCGGAAGAAACGCAGCCCGGGGCCGAACATCACGGCGGTGGTCAGCACGGCCTGAATCCAGCCGTTCAGCGTGTGGCCCAGCGTAGCCATCACCCACTCGTGCACGCCGGGAATCAGGTGCGAACCCATCTCCAGCACGAACACCGGCAGCGTCATCGCGGCGGCGATCCACACGTCACGCACGAGTTCGCGGCGCTCGATCTCGGCAGCATTCTCGCGCGCATCCTCGTTCGCTGCGGCAGCCGGCCTGGCCTCGAAGCCGGCCTTCTTCACCGCCTCGATCAGCGCCGCGGTGTCGACCGACCCTGCCGACACAACGCGCGCACGCCGCGCGGCGAGATTCACGCTCGCGTCGACCACGCCGGGCACCCGTGCGAGCACCTTCTCGACGCGTCCGACGCAGGCCGCGCAGCTCATGCCTTCGATGTCGAGCACGGTCTCATCGCGCACGACCTCGTAGCCGGCGCGCTCCACCGCCTGCTCCAGCGCCTCGAAGGCGACGTCGGGCGCGGCCGTAACCGTGGCAGTCTCGGTCGCGAGGTTGACGCTCGCGGCTTCCACGCCCGGCACCTTGGCCAGGGCCTTTTCAACGTGGGCGACGCATGAAGCACAAGTCATTCCGCCCACGTGCAGCGTGCGTTCGCCCGTCGCAGCCTGCGTGCTCATTGCGCCGCTCCCGCGCCGGCGGCGACCGCATACCCGGCGTCCTCGATGGCATGGCGGATCTCGTGCGGCTCGAGTTCGCTGTCAACGCGGACGAGCCCACCAGCCACATCGACCTCGACGACGGCCTCGTCATCGATGTGGGTGACAGCCGAAGTGATCTTGCGCACGCATGCACCGCAACCGATGCCCTGTACGTTGAAGTTGTGCATTGTTTGCACTCCTTTCAGTGGATGGTGGGACGAGGATTCACCTTCCAACAATGGGAAGGTCAAGCGGAAAATGCAAGGGTGCCCGTTCATGTCCGCGCGGTGCGTCACGCAGCTTTGCCCATAGAATGCGCAGACCTTCCTATCGAACGGGTACGCCCCATGCTCCGCCTCCTGGCTCCGATCGGCATTCTCGCCGCCTCCGCGCTGCTGCTGTGGTATGTCTTCATCGGGCCGTCCGGTCAGGACACGCCCTCGCAACCCGCCGCTGCATCGATCAGCCTCGACACCGAGTGGTATCCCGAGCGTCGCTGGGACGACCGCCCGCCGGGCGAACTGAACATCTCGGTGTACGTCTATCGTGACCGCAATCATGATGGCTCGCACGATACGGGCGACCTGCCGATGGGCGCGGTCGCGGTGCTGCTCGAGCGCCCCGACGGCGATCTGCGCATGGAGCGCAGCAACATCAACGGCTACGCCAACTTCAGGGTCTCGGCCGGTAATCCCAGCATCGACGTCGGACGGCCGGACACGGATTACCACTTCGAAGTCCAGCCGCCACCGGGGTGGACGGTGACCAGCGGCAACGCGCGCCAGACGATGCGCTTCGAGCTGCTCACCGGAGCCCCGGCCGGCATGGTCACGCGCACGCCGCCCGTGGTGATCGGGCTGGCACCGGAGTTGGCCGTCAGCGGCACGGTTGCGGCGGTAGCCGATGGTACCGAGCTTGCGGCGATCAGCCCGGACGGAATCCGCCAGCCGCTGACGCTCGACGCCGAGGGGAGCTTCTCGCTCCCGGTCGGGCGCGGCACGTGGCGCATCGTCGCGACGGATGCAGAGGAGACCCGCGTACTGCGCGAGATCGAGGTCGACGACGCACCGGTCGCTCTGGGCACGATCGACGCCGACACGCCCCGCCCGGCCGTCAAGCCGCACGCGATCACGGTCGATTTCGAAGGATTCGACCGTTCCGTCATTGAAAAGCTCGCCGCCGGCTACATGGGGCTCGGATGGGACTATCTGCTCGCCGTCGACAACCAGCACTACCGCGGGCCAGGCTACGCCAACGTGCTCGCGGGCGGCGCTGCCGTGGGCTACAACAGCTCGGGCTATCCGGTGACCGTGCGCAGCCTCTCGCGTGGTGAGCGTTTCGATTTCGTCGGCGCCTATTTCAGCGCTGCCTGGCCACAGGCCGAGGGTGAAATGCTCACGCTCGAGGCGTGGCGAGACGGCGAGCGCGTGCATGCCGACCGCCTGCCTCTGTCGCACCTGGGCCCCGTGTGGTTTCACGCCGACTACCGCGACATCGACCGCCTGCGCCTCGCCACCGATCACTACTGGCAGTTCACGACCGACGACATGCGCTTCCGGCTCGCATCGCCGCCGCGCGCGGACTAACGGCTCCTGCATCCACCCGTCACAAACGAAAGGGCGGCCCCGTGGGGCCGCCCTTTCATGCAATCACACCCGCTTGTGCGGGCGCCTGGGTGATCACTGCACGACGCTCATCTCCAGCCCGAGCAGGTCGTACCGCACCGCCATATAGCCGTTGTCCATGGTCACGACCGCCTCGGGCGTGTGCCGCAACACGTCCTGCGCCATCACGCCACGATAACGCGTGTCGTCATTCAGATAGCGAAACTCGTACAGCGGCAGGCCGTTGGCGGTTGCGCCAACGCGCACGATGTCGGCCTTGAGGCGCAGATCGCTCGCTTGCCCGCCGTTGTTCCCGCCCTGAAGGGAAGAACCCGCCCAGACAAAACACGCGAGCGTGGGCTGCAGGCGGGTGCCAATGGCGCAATCATCCGCGAGGTCACCGCCTTGAGTCTGCTGAGATTCGTAGCAGTCAAGATTTCCGTCACCGCCTGCATTGGAAAACAACAACCCGTAATCGATGTCGCGAATCTCCTGGACCACCGAAGTCACGTTGCGCACACAGTTGGGGCCGGGATTCAGCGGCTCGGTATCGCCCGCCGGATTATCCAGACTGACCGACGCAGCCCCGCCCTGAGCATTGACATCCGCAACCAGCTTCACTCCGCTGACGCCGCTGGCCAGCGCGCCGGAAACCAGCGCCAGCGCCATGAAGCGGCTGCCGTCGATGAGGCCACGCTTCTTCATCTGCCACAGCGCGAAAAACATCATCGCCGACAGCAGCACGAGCGCCATGCCGCCGAGAGACGGGATGGCCGTGGCGAGCGGACCGTAGGTAACCGACTGCGACCACACGGAGCCGCTCGCCATCGCGAGCGAGAAACCCGGCAGCAAGAGGGCCACACCACCTCGGGTGCGACCGTGACGAACACAGTTTACTGGTAGGGAATTCACGGGAGAGGCCTTGTCGTGGGTTGTAAAGAGGTTCCCGGCAAGATACGCCTTGCCACACCCTGACACAATTGCGTTCGCTGCAAAAATGCGACAACGCGCATGTCGCGCCGTAGCCCACCGGACACGGCTTCACGTCAAGCCGGTCAACTCCGCCCCTTCCATCTCCCCGAACCCGACCGGGAGAATGTCTTCGACCCGCGTATGCCCGGCCGCGTCGCGCGTGACCAGCATCAGCATCTGCTCGCCCTCGATGCCGGAAGGCACGACCATGCGTCCACCGGGCTTGAGCTGGCCCAACAGCGCGGGCGGGATCATCTGCGGCGCGCAGGTCACCAGGATGCGGTCGTAGGGCGCGTGCTCGGGCACCCCGCCGGCGCCGTTGCCGAAGAACACGTCGACGTTGTCGCAGCCGTTGCGCTCCAGACGCTCCAGCGCCTGGGCGGCCAGTTCGTCGACGATCTCGGTTGTGCACACTTGCTTCGCCAGCCGAGAGAGCAACGCCGCATTCCAGCCCAGGCCGGTGCCGATCTCCAACACCGTGTGATGCGGCTCGACGCGCAGCAGGTCGGTCATCAAGGCGATGATCAGTGGGTTGGAAATGGTCTTGTCGAAGCCGATCGCCAGCGGTCGCACCAGATACGCGTAGGGCTGCAGTTCGAAGGGCACGAATTCGTGACGCGGCGCGGCGCGCATCGCGTCGAGCACGCGTTCATCGAAAGTGTCGCGGCCGAGCTGTTCGGACATCAGGCAGGCGCCAAGGGAAATCTCGGCGAGCATCGCTTCGTTGAGGGCTGCGTGGGACGGGGTGCTGCTCATTGCGATGACTGCGGACAGTTGCGGGCCATGTCCTGATTATTTCACGTGAGTGTGCGAGTGCAACCCGCTGCGGACGGGCCCGCTGCACATGTCGCCTCTCGCTGCGCTCATCACGCCCTACCCGGCAATGGCCTCACCGTCGGTCGGCTCCGCGAAGGCCGGTGTCGGGCGCGTCTCGGCCTCCTCGATGAGCCACTCGCGAAAGGCGCGCACCTGGGGTTCATCGGCAACCGTATCGGGCGAGACGATGTAGTAGGCGAAGCCGCAGCGGATGCTGGT
Organism: uncultured Azoarcus sp.; assembly: GCA_963975885.1. Taxonomy (GTDB): domain Bacteria; phylum Pseudomonadota; class Gammaproteobacteria; order Burkholderiales; family Rhodocyclaceae; genus Pseudazoarcus. The sequence goes on along the minus strand of CAXBIS010000001.1, from coordinate 198,900 downwards.
GTCGAAAGGGGCGACCAGACGGCCGGCACCAATCTCGCCCTCGACGAGCTGACGTGCGAGCAGCGCGACGCCCAGCCCGTCGATGGCCGCCGAGATGGCCAGGCCGGAATCGGAGAAGTGCGGTCCGACCACACGCACGTGAGGCACACCGGCGGCCTTGAGCCAAGCCTCCCAGCGCGGGCGCAAAGCGGGGTCGGGAATGGTCTCGTCGTGGATCAGGGCGAAGTGGCGCAGGTCTTCGGGTCTGGCCAGCGGGATGCGCCGACGCAGCAGCGCGGGGCTGCACACGGCAGTGTATTCCGGCTCGAACAGGCGATCGACGCGCACACCGCGGTAGTCGCCCAGGCCGTAGCGAATCCACACCTGCGGCGTGTCGCGGTTGCGACCGCGCCGGCCGGCGTCCTGCTCGTTGGTGCGGGCACGGCGGCGGCTGTCGTCGATGGCGCGGGTGGAGCCGCGCAGATACAGCTCGACGTTGGGGTCGCGCTCGTTGAACTGATGCAGGCGCGGCATCAGCCAGCGCGCAGCGAAGGACGGCGGCGCGACCACGCGCAAGCGCGCGCCCGGCTTCATGCGGCGCACCTCGGAGACGGCCTCGCCGAAGCGGTCCAGCCCTTCCTGAATCCCTGGCAAAAGGGCTTCGCCCTCGGAGGTGAGTTCCAGCGCGCGGGTCAGGCGCCGGAACAGCTCGACGCCGAGGAAGTCCTCCAGACCGCGGATCTGGTGGCTTACTGCCGTGGGCGTGACGGACAGTTCCTCGGCCGCCAGCTTGAAACTCAGGTGGCGGGCAGCGGCCTCGAAGGTACGAAGCGCGTTCAGTGGGGGAAGGCGATCAGGCATACGGATGAGTTTAGCTCATCTATCGGCTGACTATTGATCGTTTGTTGCGTTGCGGCATGCGACGTACATTGCACTCCGTGCTTACACGATGAGCTCCAGGAGAGAAAAAATGTACGACGAAAACATCGACGTGACCCGTCTTGTGAATGCCGCGCACCAGATGCGCAACCGCGTGATCGCTGACCTGTTCCGCAACACCATCCGGAAGATGCGCGACGCCGTTCGCCACGCTGCACCCGGAATCAAGCACACGCACGCTGCCTGATTCACCGCTGTCCTCGTCGGTGCCTGCCTCCCCCTCCTCCCCCTGAACAGGCACCGGCTCCGGGAGTCACCCGCGGGTTCCGACCCGCGACTTCCGCCCTTCGCCCCGACTTCGCGCGACCCTCGAGTTGCTCCCGCGCGCAGTTCGGGGTGATTTTTTTTCAGCCGCCCGCTCACCCGCCACACGCTTGCCCGCGGCACCTACCGTGACCGGCTGATGATGCGGTACGAGCTGATCCGGTCGATTGCCGATCAGATCACTGCGCCCCATCGCCTTGAGCCCCTCGCGGATGAGCGGCCAGTTGTCGGAGTCGTGCCAGCGCAGCAACGCCTTGTGGAACTTGCGCGTCTTGCCCGCGCGCGCCGTCTCGACGGTTTCCGAATCCGCCGTGACCTTGCGCAGCGGATTCTTGCGCGAGTGGTACATGGTGGTCGCCATGGCCATCGGCGTGGGCATGAAGGTCTGCACCTGATCCGGCCGGAAACCATTGCTCTTGAGCCAAAGCGCCAGATTGAGCATGTCCTCGTCGGTACTGCCCGGATGCGCGGCGATGAAGTACGGCACCAGGTGCTGCGTCTTACCCGCCTCGCGCGAGTACTTGTCGAACATCTTGCGGAAGGCTTCATAGCTGCCGATGCCCGGCTTCATCATCTTGGAGAGCGTCCCCTCCTCGGTGTGCTCGGGCGCGATCTTGAGCAGGCCGCTCACATGGTGGGTAACCAGTTCCCTGACGTACTCGGGCGAACGCACGGCCAGGTCGTAGCGCAGGCCGGAACCGATGGTCACGCGCTTCACACCCGGAATCGCGCGCGCCTTTCGGTACAGCGAGATCAGCGGGGCGTGGTCGGTGTCGAGGTTCTCGCAGATGCCCGGATACACGCAGGACAGACGTCGGCAGGACTTTTCGATCTTCTCGTCCTTGCAGGCCATTCGGTACATGTTGGCGGTAGGGCCACCGAGGTCCGAGATGTGGCCCTTGAAATCCGGAATCTTGTCGCGGATGTCCTTGATCTCGTCGAGGATGGATTCCTCCGAGCGACTCTGGATGATGCGGCCCTCGTGCTCGGTAATCGAGCAGAAAGTGCATCCCCCGAAGCAGCCGCGCATGATGTTGATCGAGAACTTGATCATGTCCCAGGCAGGGATGCGCGCATCGCCATAGCTCGGATGCGGCGCACGGGCATACGGCAGGCCGTAGACGAAGTCCATCTCGGGCGTCGTCAACGGAATCGGCGGCGGGTTGAGCCACACGTCGCGCCGCCCCGGCCCCTCGCCATGCGCCTGAACCATGGCGCGGGCGTTGCCGGGGTTGGATTCGAGGTGGAACACGCGCGAGGTATGGGCGTACATCACCGGGTCCATGCTTACCGTCTCGTAGGACGGCAGGCGGATGGCCGTCCTGGCGCGCGCGGCACGCCGCGTCGCGACACGCTCGGCCAACGGCACGATACGTACCGGCTTCGCGGCAGTGTCGCCATTGCCGGTGCTACAGGAGCCGCCGCTTTTCGACTCCGGCTCCATTGCATACGGATCGGCATGTGGCTCGATTCTTCCGGGCCGGTCGAGCACCAGCGAATCGACCTCGGCCCAGTCATCCCCCGGCAACCAGCCCGGCCTGACCATGAAGGCCGTGCCGCGCAGATCGCGGATTTCCTTGATGTCCTCACCGGCATCGAGCCGGTGCGCCAGATCCACCAGCGCACGCTCGGCGTTGCCGAAGATCAGCAGATCGGCCTTGGAATCCGGCAGCACCGAGCGGCGCACCTTGTCCGACCAGTAGTCGTAATGCGCGATGCGGCGCAGGCTCGCCTCGATGCTGCCGATGACGATGGCCGCATCGGGATAGGCCTCGCGCGCGCGCTGGGCATACACGGTGACGGCGCGGTCGGGCCGCTTGCCGGCCTCGGCGTTGGGCGTGTAGGCGTCGTCCGAGCGGATCTTGCGATCAGCCGTGTAGCGGTTGACCATCGAATCCATGTTGCCGGCGGTCAGCCCGAAGAACAGGCGCGGCTTGCCGAGCGCGCGGAAGGGCTCGGCGCTGGTCCAGTCCGGCTGGCTGATGATGCCGACGCGAAAACCGTGCGCCTCGAGCATGCGCCCGACCAGCGCCATGCCGAAGCTGGGGTGGTCAAGATAGGCGTCGCCGGTCACCACGATGACGTCGCATTCATCCCAGCCGAGCGCATCCATCTCCTTGCGCGACATCGGCAGGAAAGGGGCGGGGTCGCGTGGCGCTGAGGCGCGGGCGAAGATCGGTTCGGGCTGGGTACTCACGGCCGCGATTCTACTCCTCCGGCGCGTCGCAGCCGGGTTAGAATGTCCATGTTACAACCATGGATAAACAGCCATTCGCATGTCTGAACACGCATTGCCCGCCCGCACACCACAGCGTCGCATCGTCGAGGTCGGCGGCTGTGTGCTCGCACTGGCGGCAGCCGTGCTGCTCGCGCTCACGCTGCTCGGTGTCGGCAACGACATCTCGCCAATCTTCCTGCCCACGCTGGCGGCGTGCGCACTGGCCGGGCTGAGTCTGTTGCTGCTGTCGCGCAACCGCCAGCGAATGGCTGCGCTGCAGGCCTCGCGTGCCGAACTGGAGCGCGCCCAGACCGTAGCCCATGTCGGCAGCTGGTGCATCACCGAACCGCGGGGCGTGATCGAATGGAGCGCCGAAACCTACCGTATCTTCGGCATCGCGCCGGACACGCCGATCGACTACGCGACCTTTCTCGCGCGGGTGCATGTGGACGACCGCGAACGCGTGCGTCAGGCCTGGGCGCGTGCGCTCGCGGGCGACGGCTACGATCTCGTGCATCGCATCGTGCGCGAAGGCTCGGTGCGCTGGGTGCACGAACGCGCACAGATCGAGTTCGACCACGAAGGCGCCTTGTGCTGCGCCATCGGCACGGTGCAGGACATCACCGAGCGTCAGGCCGCCGACGCCGAGTTGTGTCATTCGCGCCAGCGCCTGCGCGCACTGGCCGCCCACCACCAGCGCCAGATGGAAGAGGAGCGCGCCAACGTCGCCCGCGAGATCCACGACGAGCTGGGTCAGTACCTGACCACACTGCGCATGGACGCGGCCATGCTGCGCAACGCGCTGGTCGCCTCCGATCCGCGCCACGCCGAGCGGCTGAACGACATGAAGGGGCTGATCGACGAGGCCATTCGCGCCGTTCGTCGTGTCTCGGGCGCGCTGCGCCCCACCGCGCTCGATCTCGGACTGGAGCCGGCCCTCGAATGGCTTCTGGAAGACTTCGAGCGCCGCTGCGACATCGCGTGCCGGCTGTCGCTGCCACGGACGGGACTGCCCGCCATCGACGAACGTCACGCGCTGCCGGTGTTCCGCATCGTGCAGGAGGCGCTGACCAACGTCGTGCGCCACGCGCAGGCCTCGCAGGTGAGCATCGAGTTGGCCACGCACGACGACGCGCTGCAGGTACGCGTGAGCGACGACGGTATCGGCTTCGACCCGATGCGGGGCGGCACGGAAGGACATTTCGGCGTGCTCGGCATGCACGAACGGGCAGCCATCCTGGGTGGCAGCATCACCTGGACCACCCCGCCCGGCGGTGGCACGGTGCTGGATCTGCGCGTTCCCAATGCGGCGCCCGCGCCGCATGCGGCGCCATCCTGCGACGAATGCGCGGTCCTGCGCCGCATGGGCGCTCACTGAAATTCCGAGCGCGACGCGCGTACTGCTGGCCGATGATCACCGCGTTGTACTCAAGGGCGTGCGTCAGGTGCTGGCGCTGGCCGACGACATCGAAGTGGTCGGCGAATGCCTGGACGGCTGGCAGACACTTGCCCGGGTGCGTGATACGCCCGCCGATGTGCTCGTCAGCGATGTCGGCATGCCGGGTCCGCACGGGGTCGAGCTGGTGCGCCGCGTGCGCGAGGTCCAGCCGCGCCTGCCGGTGCTGGTGTTCACGATGCACGCCGACAACCAGCTCGCCACGCGCTTGCTGCGCGCCGGAGCCGCCGGCTACCTGACCAAGGACTGCGAGCCGGAGGATCTGATCGCCGCCGTGCGCCGCACCGCGCGTGGCCAGCGGTACGTGGACCCCGAGATCTCCGCCCGCATGCTGCTCGAACCTGCGGACGGTGGCCCGCCCCATGCGCGCCTGTCGAATCGCGAAATGGAAGTGCTGACACTGCTCGCCCGCGGCAGGACCGTCACCGGCATCGCGCAAGAACTGCGCCTTTCGGTCAAGACCGTGAGCACCCACAAGGCCCGCCTGATGCAGAAGCTGCAGCTGGAGTCCGGCGCGGAGCTGGTGCGCTATGCGCTCCAGCACCAGATCGTCGGCTGAAGCGACTCGTAGGACGATTCCTACCCGTAATTCAGACTCGCCCGATTCCGCCAGCGCGCGACGATGCGCACTGTGCACAACGTATACGCGAAGTGTGACTTTGTGCACGACATCGAGGCGCGATCACGACAGGCGTGATCTCGCGCAGCGCGGAGGCCCCGAATGCGCAACAATCAGCCCGTTACCGGCGTCAACCGGCCGGTTCCGGACGGCACAACCCTCGTTTCGCGCACCGACGCGAAGGGCCGAATCGTCAGCGCCAATGACGCATTCGTCGCGATTTCCGGTTTCACCCGCGAGGAATTGCTCGGCCAGGCGCACAACCTCGTGCGACACCCCGACATGCCTGCGGAGGCATTCCGCGACCTGTGGGCAACGCTCAAGCGCGGTCGGCCGTGGACGGCCATCGTCAAGAACCGCTGCAAGAATGGCGACCACTACTGGGTACGCGCCAACGTTTCGCCCACCCCCGACGGCGGCTTCCTTTCGGTGCGCGTACGCGCACCGGACGACGAGATCTCCGCAGCAGACAGGCTGTATGCCGACATGCGACGCGATCCCAAATGGACGCTCGACGAGGGTCGTCCGCTGCGCCGCGGCCGCTTGCGCACGCTGGCGCGCGCCGCCGGGCGGCTGAGCCTGAGCCAACGCCTATGGGTATGGGCCTCGTTCGCCACGCTCATCTTCTACGTAGCGGTCGCGCTGGGGCTCTATGGCATGCACGCCGCGCGCGAGAGCCTCGCCACCGTCTACGCCGACCGCATGCTTCCGATCATGCAGCTCGACAACATCGGCTATCGCCTCAACGAAAACCGCCGACTGGTCGTACTCGCCTTTCTCGCACGACAGCGTGACGAACTGGGTGCGACACCGGCCGACGTACATCTGGACGCGATTGGCCGAAACCGCGGAGAGATCGACCGCCTGTGGGCCGCGTACCTTGAGACCTTCATGACCGAAGAGGAAGGTGAGCTCGCACGCAGCTTCGAAACCCGGCGCGACGCCTGGCTGGGAAAGCTCGGCGAAGCGCTGGGTGCCATCCGCGAAGGCCGCGCCGACAGTTCGACGCTGGATCGTTTCGTCGAGGCCGGCCACATTGAGGGCGAAATGGCCATGCAGGCACTGCATGCGCTGACCGACTACCAGGCCGAAGCCACCGCAGCCGAGCATCGAGCCGCTGAAGACCGTTACCGCACCACACAGGCCATCTTCATCGCCCTCGTCGTGATCGGTGCGATCGCCGGCACGCTGACGGCACTGTTTACGCTTCGCCGCATCCGCAGCGGGCTGAGCCAGGCCGTGGGGGCTGCGCGCGCGATTGCCGCCGGCCAACTCGATCGGCCTGTACCGGTATCCGGTCGCGACGAGATCGGCACACTCCTGGCCGAGTTGTCGACGATGCGCAACAACCTGCATGAACTGGTCGCCGAGGTCAGCAAGGAAGTCGCTCGGCTGAACGTCGAATCGGACCAGTTGAGCCGGACCGCCATGGACGCCTCTCAGGTGGCGCAGGCTCAGGCCGAGTCGGCCGCGAGCATGGCCGCAGCGGTCGAGCAGTTGTCAGCGTCGATCGACGTGGTCGAGGGCCACGCCGAGGATTCGCGCATGATCACGCAGGAAGCAACCAAGCACTCGCAACGCAGCGCCAGCGTGATCCGCGATACCTCAGCCGGCATGAACCGTATTGCCGAAACCGTAACCGAAACGGCCGACGGCATCCGCGCGCTCGAAGGCCTGTCGCAGGAAATCGGCAGCATCGTCCAGGTGATCCGTGAAGTGGCCGAGCAGACCAACCTGCTCGCGCTCAACGCCGCGATCGAGGCCGCAAGGGCCGGTGAACAGGGCCGTGGTTTCGCCGTGGTCGCAGACGAAGTGCGCAAGCTCGCCGAGCGCACTTCGGGCTCGACGGCGGACATCGTGCGCATGATCGAGCGTATCCAGCAAGGTACGCGCGACGCGGTTGCGTGCATGGAAGCGAACGTCGGCCAGGTGCGCGACGGCGTCGCGCTGGCCGAAGATGCGGCGCGCTCGGTCGTGGACATCGAATCCGGCACCGGCCGCATCGCCGGTGCAGTCGAGGAGATCGGCCACGCGCTCAAGGAGCAGGCCGCGGCCACGCGCGAAATCGCCGGCCGGATCGAGAGCGTTTCAATGGGCACCGAGCAGGTCTCGGCCAGTGCGGGCGAGAGCGCAACCGCCGCCGGCCATCTGGCCGAACTCGCGCGCACACTCGACACACTGACTGCGCGCTTCCGCATCGCGTCGGGCGAGGCGAGGATGCATGCGGTCTCGCCCCTTGCCCCGACCACAAGTCCCGACAACCGACAACCGGACGAGACGGCGATGGCCCGACTCGCCCCACGCGGTGCCTGACGCCGATCGCGGCGCCGACCCGCTCCGAAGATCGTTTCATGAACCGATGAACACTCGGGCCGAATCCTTCACGCAAGCGACGGCCGGCACGACCGGCACCGATGTCGATGCCCGCTGGCTGCGAACTGGAAGCGCTGCAATCGCGGCCGGCGCGCTGACCGTCATGGTGCTGTTGCTGGCCGGGCCGCAGCACCTGCCGCGCGCGTGGTTCGTTCCCGCAGACAGTGTCCTGCGTCACGCCACGATCGCGTTGGCGCTGCTCATTTTCCTGTCCGGCTGGAACCACCAGGGCCGCATCTCGATCGGCGACATGGTGTTTGCCTTCGGCTTCCTCGCAGTCGGGCTGATGGACCTGGCCCATGTGCTGTCCTCATCGCGCATGCCCGATTTCGTCACGCCGAACACGCCGCAGAAGGAAATCGCGCTGTGCGTGCTCGCGCGCGCCACCGCCGCCTGCGCGATTCTTGCGCGCCTGTGGCTGCCCGAGCGTACGTTCGATCGCGGCCTCAAGCTGCGCTGGCTGGGCGCGACGCTGGCCACCACTGCCACGGCGATCGCCGCAATCATAGCCGCCGCCGACGCACTCCCGACCCTGGCCATCGACGACGGCGCTCGCACACTTACAGGCATCGTCGCGGAGGCGGTGGTCGCGCTGGCCCTGATCGCTGCGCTCGTGACCGTGCTGCTGCGCGAGGGCCCACAGCCGGCGCACAGCGCCCTGCTCACGGCCGGCATTGCCGCGTTGATGGTGGCCGAGGGCCTGTTTCTGGTGCGCGAGCACGGTGCCGACCTGGCCCATCTGGCCGGCTATGCCTACAAGGTCATCGCCGGAGCGGCCTTCTACCGCCTGTCCTACCTGAGCAACCTGCGCCTGCCCTATCTGCGCGAAAAGGCGCTGCGGCGTCGGCTCGCCGAGAAGGAACGCTTTCTCGACACGCTGATCACCGAGGCCCCGGACGGCGTACTCGTGATCGACTCGGAAGGTCTCGTCGTGGCCGCCAACAACCAATTGCTTTCCGACTTCGGCTACACCACCGACGAGCTGGTCGGACGGCCCGTGGAGGTGTTGCTGCCTGCCTCGCTGCGCGAGCGCCACGTGATCGAGCGAAGCGCCTACGCCCGTGCGCCCTATAGCCGGCCGATGGGTCACATGCGCGCCGTGTCCGGCGTGCGCCGCGACGGCACGCTGGTCCCGGTGGAGATCAGCCTGGGCGGGGCGGAACTCGACGGCCGGCGCTGCGCCGTGGCTTTCGTGCGCAACATCGAGGCCCGATGCCGTCTCGAGGACGAACGCAGCCACTTGCTGGCGGTGCTCGAGGAGTCGCCGGACTGGGTCTTCCAGGCGGACCGGGGCCTGCGCCTGAGGTATGCGAACCCGGCCGCGCGCCAGGCCTTCGCACTGGCACCGCAGGCTGCGGACGACGGGGCGGGTGTGCCGCTGGAGCACCTGTTCGACGACGTCGACCTGCCGCTGCCGCCCGAGGCCATGTTCGCAGCGGCGCGAAATGCCGGTGTATTCTCGGGCGAGACGCACCTGCGCTGCGGACTTGGGCGCCGCATACCGGTGTCGATCGTCGTCGTCGCCCACCGCGAGATCGACGGCACGGTGGCGCGCTACTCGCTGATCGCGCGCGACCTGTCCGAGCGCGTGAGTTGGGAACAGCAGCTCGAACACAGCGCGACCCACGACAGCCTCACCGGCCTGCCCAACCGGCTGGTGCTGATCGATCGCATCGAACAGGCCATCGAGGCCGCCGAGCGCAATCGCGGCGCGGCTGCGCTGATGTTCCTCGACCTGGACAACTTCAAGCTGATCAACGATACCCTTGGCCACAAGGCGGGCGACATGGTGCTCGTCACCGTCGCCAAGCGCCTGCAAGCCAGCCTGCGCGGCGGCGACACGCTGGCGCGCTTCGGTGGCGACGAGTTCGTCGTCATCGCGCCGGGCCTGCGCGGCGAGGATGATGCCATCGGCATCGCGCGCAAGCTGCTCGCCGCGCTCGACGCGCCGATCGCGATCGGCGACAGCCAGATCGCCGCCAACGCGAGCATCGGCATCTGCATGATTCCGCGCGACGCCGACAGCGCAGATACGGCCATGAGCCACGCCGACCAGGCGATGTACCGGAGCAAGCACGCCGGACGCGGCCACTACAAGCTCTACGCGGCCGAACACGATTCGGGTTCGGTCGAGGACGTGGAACTGGCAGCCGCGCTGAAGGACGCGATCCGCAGCGACAACAGCGAACTCGATCTGCATTACCAGCCGGTGATCGAACTGGGCGCGCGCCGCATCGTCTGCGTAGAGGCGCTGATGCGCTGGACCAACCCACGCTTCGGCGTGATCGGACCGGACCGCTTCGTACCGCTGGCCGAGGAAACCGGCATGATCCTCGAACTCGGTCACTGGATGCTCGCCCACGCCTGCCGCCAACTCGCCGCATGGCGCGGTGCCGGGCTGGCCGTGCGCCTGGCAGTCAACGTCTCGGTCCATGAGCTCAAGCAGCCGGACTTCGCCGACACCCTCGAGACGCTGATGCACGAGCACGGGCTGCCCTTCGACGCAATCGAACTGGAGGTCACCGAAACAGCCCTGGTGCGCAGCATCGAGAGCACGGCCGGCAACCTTGACCGCCTGCGCACACTGGGCGTGCGGATCGCGCTCGACGACTTTGGTACCGGCTACTCCTCGCTCGCTCACCTGCAGTCGATGCCGGTCGACAAGATCAAGATCGATCGTGCCTTCGTGCACGCGATCAGCATCACCCGCAACAACCGCTTCATCGTCGACGCACTGATCCGCCTGGCTGGCCAGCTCGGGCTGGAGGTCATCGCCGAGGGCGTGGAAACACCCGCCGACCTCGACGCGCTTGAACAACTGGGCTGTACGCAAGTACAGGGCTGGCTGTTCCACCGCGCCCTGGATGCCGCGCGCTGCACCAGGCTACTCGACGACGAACGACGCACGCCCGCCTGAGGCGCTCTGGCGCCACCTCGCTCCGGGCGTCCTGGACGCGGCCGGCGGCACGGTCTCGCCTGCCACACCCGCTAAAGCATTCCTCCCGCATGCCGTAGAACGGATGTCTTCCCGTGGTCTTGCCGTGCCCACCGGATGGACCGCGATCAACGCCGGAGGTCTCCATGCGCAACAATCAGCCCGTCACCAACATCGAGACGCCGGTGCCCGAGGGGCGTTTCATCTACAGCCGCACGGATCCCTCCGGGAAGATCGTTGCCGCCAATGATCTGTTCGTCGAGCTGTCGGGTTTCTCGCGCGAGGAACTGATCGGCGCCCCGCACAATCTCGTACGCCATCCGGACATGCCCACACACGCATTCGCCGACCTGTGGCGAGCGATCAAGGGCGGCGAGCCGTGGGCTGGTTACGTCAAGAATCGGCGCAAGGACGGTGGCTACTACTGGGTCCATGCCTTTGCTTCGCCGGTGCGTGAGAATGGCAAGGTGACGGGCTTCGAGTCCGTGCGCCGCACCGTTCCCGCGGAGCTCAAGCCCCGGATCGAGGCGGCCTACCGCAAGGTTCGCGAAGGCAGCGCGCTCACCGTGGAGAACGGGCGGGTCGTTCGCAAGGGCATGTTCGGACGCATCGGCGGCATGTCGCTGGCCGCGAAGCTGCAGACGGCGCTGGGGGTCGTCGCCCTGCTGGTGATGATGATCTTCGCGCAGGGCCTGACGGGCACCCTCGCCAGCGAGGCGCCGGACCGCGAGATCACGCTCAGCGGGCTGATTGCCACGTTTGCGGTGGTGCTGAGCATTCAGATCTATCTGGCGGCGATCCTGATCCCGCGCACGATGCGCGACCTGGGCGCACTGCGCGACGCGATGATCGCCACGCAGCGCGACGGCGATCTGCGTCGCGTCGTGCCCTCCATGCGGCGCGACGAGATCGGCCAGATCGCGGACGCCTACAACGCGATGATGGCGAACCTGCAGGCCATCCTGATCAACGTCCAGGAAGCCGCACGCGATACGCAGCACCAGTCCGGCGCCGTATCACAGGCGATCGACGGTGTATCGAAAGGCACGGGTGCAACCAGCGAGGCGGCCTCATCGACCGCGGCGGCCGTGGAACAGGTGACCGTGGCGATCAACGAAGTCGCCAACAACGTCAAGGAGACCGCCGACTCTGCCCGAAAGAGTGCAAATGACGCCCATGCCGGCATCGACACGGCCGAGCGAGCCGCTGCGCAGATTCGCGATCTTGCGAGCAACGTACGCGACACGACCAAGACCATGGAACAGTTGTCGCATTCCTCCCAGGAGATCGGCAAGATCGTCGCGGTAATCTCCGAGATCGCGGCACAGACGAACCTGCTCGCGCTCAACGCGGCGATCGAGGCGGCGCGTGCGGGCGAATCCGGCCGGGGATTCGCGGTGGTCGCCGACGAAGTGCGCAAGCTCGCCGAGCGAACGAGTCAGTCGACCACCGAGATCGGCGGCATCATCGAGGCGCTGACCGAGGAGACGCGGGTCGCGGTGGCGGCGGTCGGGCGAGGCGAAGAGCAGGTCGAGCTGAGCGTCGAGAGCGTGATGTCGACAGCCAGGGCGCTGGCCGAAATCAAGGCTTCGGCCGAACAGACCCTGCAACTGATCGACGGCATCGAACTGGCCACGCGTGAGCAGTCGAGCGCAGCGAACGAGATCTCGCGCAATGTCGAGCAGATCGCCCAGAAATCGGAGGACAGCGCGGAAGCCGTCATGCAGATTGCCCGGTCCTCGGGTACGCTAGCCGGAGTTGCAGCCGCACTGAACGAGACTCTTGCTCGTGTGAGGGTCTGAGACTGCTCCACCCGCTCGGACGAACGCCCGGTGGGTCCGATCGTCCGTCGCGTCTGGGGCACCACCGATGCAGTCACCGGATCATCCGCACAACGAAGTCGAGCGCATCGAGGCGCTCTATCGCGCCAGTCTTCTCGATACGCCGACCGAAGAGCGCTTCGATCGCATCACGAGACTCGCCCAGGCACATTTCGGTGTAGCGATCTGCCTGGTCTCGCTGATCGATGTGACGCGCCAATGGTTCAAGTCCCGCCAGGGGCTGCAGGCTGCCGAGACGTCGCGCGAGGTGTCTTTCTGCGGACACGCCATCCTCGCTGACGGAATCTTCGAGATCCCCGACGCCACGGCCGACCAGCGTTTCGCCGAAAACCCCCTGGTCACCGGCGATCCGCACATTCGCTTCTATGCCGGCGCACCGCTGTCGACGCCGGACGGCTACAAGCTGGGCACACTGTGCCTGATCGATACGGCTGCGCGTACGCTCAGCGCAGCCGAGCGCGACGTCCTGCTCGACTATGCGGCGCTGGTCGAGCAGGAAATCAACGAAGCACGTTCCGAGCGCCTGCGCCAGCAACTGGCCGCGAGCCAGCGACGCTCGCATGCCTTGCTCGCAGCCTTTCCGGACATGGTCTTCGTGGTCAGCCGGCTCGGTGCCTTCGTCGAGTGTCTGCACCACGAGGACCTGTTGCGACCACGCGAGGAAGTGGTCGGCCGCCACGTCGGCGAGATCCTGCCCACCGCGCTTGCCAACCAGATGTGCTCGCATCTGAACGAGATCTTTCGTACCGGGGAAGAGGCGCGTTTCGAGTACGAATTGACGTTTCCCGACGGCGTGCGCACCTTCGAGGCGCGCCTGTGCCCGCTCGGTGACGACGAGGCGCTGGTCATTGCGCGCAACGTGACACTGGAGCGTCAACGCGCCACCGAGCATCAGCGTCTGGCCGAGGTCGCACGCCAGACCACCAACGGGGTGATGATCACCGATACGCGCGGACGGGTGGAGTGGCTCAACGAATCGTTCACGCGCATCACCGGCTACACGCTGGACGAGATGCGCGGCAAGGTTCCGGGCCATGTGCTGCAAGGCCCCGATACCGACCCTGCGGTGGTCGTGCAGATGCGCGAGGCGTTGCGCGAGCGGCGCCCCTTCGATGTCGAGCTTGTCAATTACACGCGCGAGGCACGTCCCTACTGGATTCGCATTTCCTGCAGTCCCCTGCGCGATGATGCAGGCGCTCTGAAGGGCTACATCGCCATCGAGACCGACATCACGCAGCACAAGCAAGCCGAGGAGCGGCTGGGACGCTCAGGGCAATTGCTCAATGCCGTGGCCGACGCCAACCGCATCGGCATCTGGCAGTGGAACGCCAGCACCGACGCGTTCGAGGCCAACGATACCTGGCTCGACCTGATCGGATACACGCGCGACGAGCTGTGGCCGGTGACCTTCCAGACCTGGGAGCGACTGACGCACCCGGACGATCTGGCCCGCTGCCTGGAGAGCAAGCGTCGTCATTTCGCGGGCAAGCTCGACTACTACGACGAAGACATCCGCATGCGCCACAAGGACGGCCACTGGGTGTGGATCAACACGCGCGGCAGCCTGGTGTCGCGGCTCGATGACGGCGCACCGGGGCTGATGCTTGGCACGCACATGGACATCAGCGAACGGCGTGGCCTGGAATCGCGTCTGGCCTCCGAACAGCAGTTTCTCGCCGAGGTGCTCCGGACCAGCGTGTCGGCCATCACGGTGCTCGACGAGACGGGCATCATCGTCTTCGCCAACGAGGCCGCTTCGCGCATCCTCTCGCCCGAGCGCAAGGACGTGGTGGGGCGCAGCTATGCCTGTGCGGACTGCCGCATCATGGACCTCGACGGCAGGCTGCTCGCGCCCGACGAGTTGCCGCACACCCAACTGTCACGGGCCGATGCGCCGATCCACGATTTTCGCCACATGATCGAGTTCGACGACGGCCAGCGCATCATCCTGTCAGTCAACGGCACTCGCCTGGAAGCGGAAGGCGGCGAGGGGCTGCGCTTCGTGCTGTCGATCTCGGACATCACCACCCAAGTATCGACCAAGCGCGCGCTGGGCGAGCGCTCCAAGCAGATGCGCGCGATCGTCGACAACATTCTCGACGCCATCGTCACCATCGACGCCCACGGCCGTATCGAATCGTTCAACCCGGCGGCCGAACGCATGTTCGGCTACTCGGCCGCGCAGGTGCTGGGCCAGAACGTGGCGATGCTCATGCCCGAGCCGCACAAATCGCGACACGACGACTATATCGCGCAGTACCTGAAGATCCACGAAGCGCACGTCATCGGCAAAGGCCGCGAGCTGGAAGGGCGGCGCAGCGACGGCGACCTGTTCCCACTGGAACTGCGCGTTTCCGAGTTCGTGCGTGACGGCATGACCTCCTTCGTCGGCATGATGCGCGACATCACCGAACGCAAGGCCGCCGAGGCGCAGATCCACCAGCTCGCCTTCTACGACGTACTCACCGGGCTGCCCAACCGCCGTCTGTTGGTCGACCGCCTGGGCCAGACGCTCGCAGGCATCCGGCGCAAGCACGACCGCGCAGCCCTGCTCTTCATTGATCTGGACAACTTCAAGACGCTCAATGACAGTGCCGGCCACGACAAGGGCGACGAACTGCTCAAGCAGGCCGCTCAGCGGCTCACGCACTGCGTGCGCGGTGACGACACGGTGGCACGTATCGGTGGCGACGAGTTCGTCGTCCTGATCGAGGACCTGAGCGCGGAAGCCGCCGAAGCAGCCAACCAGACGGAAGTGATCGCGGAAAAGGTCCAGCGCGCGCTCAACACCGCCTTCATGCTCGACGGGGTGGAGCACTACAGCAGCGGCAGCATCGGCGTGACGCTGATCGACGGCGATTCGACGTCCATCGACATCCTGCTCAAGCAGGCTGATCTGGCGATGTACGAGGCCAAATCCGCGGGCAACAACTCGATCCGCTTCTTCGATCCGCTGATGCAGGTTTCGGTCGAGGAACGCGCGCGGCTGGACAACGAACTGCGCCGCGCGATGCGCAATGGGGAACTGGTTCCCTACTTCCAGATACAGGTCGACGCGCAGCGACACCCCGTCGGCGCGGAGATCCTGTTGCGCTGGAAGCACCCCGAACGCGGCCTGATTCCGCCGGCGACCTTCATCCCGCTGGCCGAGGAAACGGGTCTGATCGTGCCCATCGGATTCGATGTGTTCGAGGCCGCATGCACGTGTCTCGCACGCTGGAGCGGACACGCCACCACCGCGCCGCTGACGCTGTCGGTCAATGTGAGCGTGGGCCAGTTCCGCAATGACACACTCATCGAGAGCTTCGCCGCGATCCTCGCGCGCACAGGGGCCAATCCCGCGCGCCTGAAGCTCGAGATCACCGAAAGCGTGCTCGCCGACGACATCGTCGGTGTGGCCGAGAAGCTGCACGAACTCAAGGCGCTCGGGCTGCAACTGTCGCTCGACGATTTCGGCACCGGTTTCTCGTCGCTGTCCTATCTGAAGAACCTGCCCCTCGACCAGATCAAGATCGACCAGAGCTTCGTGCGTGGCATCCTCGACACGCCCAAGGACGCGGCCATCGCGCAATCGGTGATCGCGCTGGCCAACGCCATCGGCCTGGAAGTCGTCGCCGAAGGCGTGGAGACCGAATCGCAGCGCACGGCACTCAAACACATCGGTTGCGGTCTGTTCCAGGGCTATCTGTTCGGCCGACCTTGCGCCCTGGCCGAATTCGAAACGGCGCTGTACACCCCGTCGTCGTCAGGGGTCTAGTTCGGTCGGCCGGGCCGAAGCGGGCTCAGCCGCCGTCGCCGAACAGATGACCGAACACCTTGGCGCCACCGACGTAGGTGCCGATGGCCGAGCCCAGCGTGGTCAGCAGGAAGACCAGCAGCACGCGCGAGACACGGTTGTGCCACCAGCCCTTCCAGTGCATGACGTCGCGGCGCAAGGTCGCGAAGTCGCCGACCTGCGGCTTGCGCAGGAAGATCTCGACGGCGGCCGCAACGAAGCCGATACCGATGGTCGGGTTGAGCGAGGTCAGCGGCGCACCCACGGCCGCGGTGAGAATGGTGAGCGGGTGCGCCAGCGCCAGCGCGCCGCCGATGGCGGCCAGCCCACCGTTGATCAGTACCCAGTCGGCGACCATCTGCAGGCCGATGTCGGTGTTGCGCGAGAAACCGATGACGAAGCCCACGATGATCACCGCGACGATGACCCACGGCAGCACCTTGGGCCAGCGCGGGCGCGGCGGCGCCTGCTCGAGTTCGGCAAGCGTCTCGGCAGGTGGCTGGGTATCGGACAGGTAGCGCTCGATGCCGGCAAGGTGGCCGGCGCCGACCACGGCCAGCACGCGCCCGGCGCCACGCTCCTCGGCAAAGCGGCGCAGGCTCGCCGCCATGTAGCGGTCACGTTCCTCGATGACCGGACGGTAGAGCGTTTCGGACTGCTCGGCGAACTCGGCGAAGGTCGACTCGAGCATGTCGCCCTGCTTGAGCCGCTCGATCTCGGACTCCTCGATCTTTTCGCGCGAGAGCACGCTCGAGAGCAGCCCTCCCACCAGCTCCATGCGCCGCCACCACGGCACCGACGCATAGGTGCGGCGCAGCGTCAGGCCGATGTCGCGGTCGATCAGCGCCAGCGGCAGGCCGCCGTCGATGGCACCGTCGATGGCCGCGCGCAGCTCGGCGCCGGGCTCGATGCCGTACTGCTCGGCGATGCGCATCTGGTAGGCGCCCAGCGCGAGACTGGCCGCGACCATCGCCACCTGGCGGTTCTTCATGACGCTGAACAGATCCAGCCGGCTCATCGCGTCCGGGTCGAACATGGCGCGCTGACGGCTCGCGCACAACTCGACCGCGACAGCGTCGTATTCGCCGGTTGCCAGCAGCGCGCGTACGGCCTCTACGCTGGCCGGCGAAACATGGGCCGTGCCAAGCAGCACGATTTCAACCTCCCCGACGCGCACCACGCGATGGGGTTCGGAAGCGAGAATGTCAGACATGGAGTGAAGGGCGCGCCTTTGGAGTCCAGCGCGCCATCCTATCAGAGCGCGTGCCGCCGCGCGGCAACGCCGCGAGCGGATGTGAAAACGGCCCGCAGCTCAGGCTGCGGGCCGTACCGGCCAAAGTCAGGCGACACGCTCAGACGCGGAAGCGACCAACCAGCGTGCGCAGCGTCGCGGCAAGGTTCTCGAGGTGGTGGGCGGCCTCGGAGGTTTCGCGCACGGCTTCGCTGTTCTGCTCGGCCATCTGCGCGATGCTCTCGACGTTGCGCGCGATGTCGTTGGAAGCGGCGGTCTGCTCCTTGACCGACGAAGTGATCTCACCGACGCCGCCGACCGCGCGCTCGACCGTGCTGGTGGCTTCCTCGAGCAACTCGACCACGCGCGCGACCTGCTCCTGGCTGGAGGCGAGCGAAGTCAGCCCCAGTTCGATGCTCTTTTCGACGCCTTCGGACTGTTCGCCCAGCGTGCGCGTGACCACGTCGATCTCGCTCGCGGCATGGCCGGACTTCTCGGCAAGCTTGCGCACCTCATCGGCGACCACCGCGAAGCCGCGACCGTGCTCACCGGCCCGCGCTGCCTCGATGGCTGCGTTGAGCGCGAGCAAATTGGTCTGGTCGGCCATGTCCTTGACCTGCTTGGTCATGTTGGTGATGGCCTGGCTGCTGCGCACGAACTCCTGGACCGCGGCGGCGATCTCCTTGACGGCGTTCTCGACACGCCCGACCTCGCGCAGCAGGTCCTTGAGGCCGCGGTTGCTGTTGCCGGTGAGCTGCATGCCCTCGCGCGAGAGCGTCAGCACTTCCTCGGCGCCCTGCGCGACCGACGAGATCGACACGGTGATTTCTTCCACTGCGGCGGCGGTCGAGGCGGCAGACTCGCTCTGCGCCTGCGAGCTGTTGGCCACACCGGTGGCGGTCGCCGACAGTTCGGACGAGGCCGACGACACCTGATCGGAGCACTCCGAAACCTGACGCACCAGCGTCTGCAGGTTGTCCATGAAGTGGTTGAAGTAGCGCGCCAGCTCGCCGATCTCGTCCTTGCGCGTATCGGGCATACGGCGCGTCAGGTCGCCGTTGCCGGTGGCCAGTTCGGAGAGTACGCGACTGATCTCGCGGATCGGGCGGGCAATGGTGCCCGGCAGGAAGGCGCCGACGAGGACGCAGATCACGATGCCGATCAGCGAGGCTGCGACCAACATCGCGAAGGCGCTCTCGTAGGCGAATTCCGCCTCCTCGCTGTACGCATCGAGAACTGCATCCAGACGCTCCTGCTCGCCATCGAGGATGTCGCGCGCGGTGTTGAACTCCGGCTCGCCTTTGTAGACCGAGGAAGCCATTGCCGCCACCGCATCGGAGAGTGTGCCGGTGCGCATCGTGTCGATTACGCCGAGCGAGGTCTCTTCCCACACCTTGGCCAAGCGCGCGAATTCGGTGCTCGCCGCGGCGGCCGTCTCGTCGCCCATCAGCTCGGCATACCGTGCCACCCCGGCGTAGGCCTGATCGACGTTCTCGCGGTGCGCCGCTTCGAAGGTCGCGAAGAAGTCCGAACCCGCCTCGACCGACAGGATGCTGCGCTCGGCCACCAGCGCCTGCTGCAGGTCGCGGTCCGCGGCGAGCAGCGCGCTTTGCGCGTCCATGTAGCGGCTCGACATCTCGTCGACCTTGTCGTTGAGCAGGCCCAGGCGCGTCACGCCGATGATGCTGATCGCGATGAGCATGACGGTGATCAGCGCCAGCGGCACGAGCAGCTTGACCCGGATCGGTGCGTTGTTGACGACGTTCATCTTTCTTCTCCCCTTACTCCGGCGGCAAGCCGAACTGGCGGCGACGCACGTTTGCGGCCTCCTCATGTCGCGGCTTACGGCAACCCGGGCCCGAACTTTAGCGATTCACGCCAGCGGCGGGAACCAGCGGGCGTGCGATTTTCGTGGTTGTGTTCGCACGATAACATCAATTTTACTTATGGACCAATAACTTCGTTTTAAAAACAACAACATAGATACAACCAACAAGAGCTTTTATGGCACCATTGCATCCGCTCGTTTCGGGTGACGAGACCTTCGCGACCCGGTAACGAAGTTTTCCGGTCGACGCGCAATCAACGTGACGACCGGGTCTGAACGGCCACAACGCCGTAGCTGCAGCATGCCTCGACCGGCGCGGGGGATCCCCGCCGCGGTCGAAGTCCCTGGGCGGCCCCGCCGCCCGCGATCGCCGGGAGGCGACCTGAATCGGGCTTGCCCGATCACATCCGCTCGAAAAATGAGCAGGACCACAAAACAACAAAACCATCGGCTGCGCCACAGGCACAGTCAGCACGCGTGTAAATCAACCATGATGCGTCGGCCACCCGAGCCGACCGCATGGCCCGCCGACGTTTGGAAGGCGTCGGCGTGGGTTCGCATGGAGAGTCAATCCTATGTCTGATAGCAATCAGGGCGTCCTCGACGCCGGCTCGATGCCTCGTGACGGGGTCAAGGCCGGCGCCTCGGGCGGCAAGACGGTACATATTCCGGAAATCGAGAAGCTCGAACTGCCGGACATGTCGCCGATCAGCATGTTCAAGCACTTCGGCCCCGGCCTGCTGCTGATGATGACCGGTATCGGTACCAGTCACCTCGTCACGGCGCCGGTCGCAGGCGGCCAGTTCAGCTTCGCGCTGCTGTGGTCGGTGCTCCTGGCCTACGTCATGAAGTACTACGGCTTCCAGATGTCGTTCCGCTTCACCAACGCCACCGGCAAGTCGGTCATGGACGCGATGTGCACGACCAAGGGCAAATGGGCCATCTGGTATGTGCTGTTCGTGACCATCGCGCAGTGCGCGCTGGGTCAGGCCAGCCGTGTCGTCGCGACTGCGGCGGTGCTGTATTTCTTCTTCAGCGAGCACATGGGCTGGGGCCTGGAGCTGTGGCACTACGGCGTTTTCGTCGGCATCACGGCCTGCGCCCTGGTGCTCTCGGGCCAGTACAAGACGCTGGAGACGGTCACCAAGATCTTCGTGATCCTGCTGGTGCTGACCACGCTGTTCGTGTTCTTCTGGAACCCGCCGGCGCTGTCCGACTTCAGCTTCTTCATCATGCCGCACCCCGAATTCGGCTACTACCCGCCGGGCTCGCTGCTGATTCTGGCCGCGTTCCTGGGTCTGCTGCCGACCGGCCTGGACGTGGCACTGCAGTCGTCCGAGTGGGGCAAGGCCAAGAAGGCCGGCATGCCGATGCTGCGCAAGACGCTCGAAGAGCACGGAGTGGCGGGCAAGTTCGACTCGTTCAACCCGCGCGCCGAAGACCTGACGGTGCATGTGAACAAGCTCAGCCCGCACGGGCAGGAGTACTGCCGCCGCTGGTTCAAGATCGGCAACATGGACTTCGCCTTCGGCCACTGGGTGTCGTTCATCATCGCGTCGATCTTCATGATGCTGGCCGCGATGTACCTGTACCCGAGCGAGGTGCAGGGTCGTGCCGTGATGGGCGAACTGGCGCGCATGTTCACCGACTCCATCGGCCCGGGCATGATGTACGTGTTCATTCTCGGCGCGCTCGCCGCGACCTACTCGACCGCGATCAACTACTTCGACGGCTGGCCGCGCGTGGTCGGTGCCTGCTGCCGCAACCTGTTCCGCAAGACCGCGGACCTGTCCGGCATCGAGGACCCGAGCCCGCAGGCGAAGAAGGCGTGGTACTCCGAGCACAACATCTATCGCATCACGATCATCTACTCGCTGCTCGCCTCGACCGCCATCATCTACGGCTTCGAGCGTCCGGTGTTCCTGGTGCTGATCGCATCCGCGATGACCCTGCTGTTCTCGCCGGTGATCTTCTACTACATGTTCAAGTTCTGCCTGAACGTGATCCCGAAGACCGACAAGATCTACTACCCGGGCACCCTGGTGCGCAACTTCACCTGGCTGTGCTTCGTGCTCTTCACCGCGGCCACCCTGCTGGTGATCTACGTCAAGTTCTTCTGATGCCGACGCAGGGCCACCCGCCCTGCCACGCATGAGAAAGCCCCGGGCAATCCCCGGGGCTTTTTTTGTTGTGGGGCCCCTGCAACGCGATCAGAAGCTGCGGCGCAGCCCCAACGACAGGCCATGAGTGCGCAGCCGCGCGCGCGTGCCGGCGATATCGAGGTCGAAGCTCCCGGACGAACGCACGATGGTCGCGTCGCCATGGTCGCTGCGTACGCGGCCCAGATCCGCGTAACGCCAGGCCACGTCGACGCTCCAGTCTTCATCAAGGGCGATGTTGACACCTGCCGCGGCCATCCACGCGAAACCGGTGTGGCTGCCGCCGGAGACCGTCGTCGACGCGTTCGCACCCAGCCCCGGAAAACCATAGCGCATGCGGCCAACGCGGTTGTGCACCAGCCCCAATCCGGCGCCGACGAAGGGCTGTACGCGGCCGATGGGCGCGAGATCCACGTAGCCTGCCGCGAACAGCGCAGTCGAGCGCAGGCTGCCGCCGACCGGCTGCGGCCCGGCGACATTCAGAAAATTGGCCTGCCCGTCGAAGTCGAAACCGCGCCGATGGGTGAGCAGCAACTCGCCGCGCAGCACAGGCGAGAAGCGCCGACCGACGGCTACATCGAGCGCATGTCCATTGCCGAAGTCCCCGCGCGCGCCCAGCGCACGTCCGTCCCTGCCCGGCCCGCAGCCGAACAGCGCCGGCGGCGCGGTGGCGGAACAGTTGCGGTCGCGAAAATGCGCATCGCGCGACCATTCGGCAGCGACGCCGACGCGCACATAGGCGTCGTCCGCCGCCATGGACGGAGCGTTGCCGGCCATCGCCAGGACTGCGCCGCAAAGCGCTGGAACGGTTCGGGAAACCTTCATGCAAACCCCTGTGACCAACGGACGGAAGGCGCGGCATGCGCGGGCATGGCGACAAGTGTCACCGATCGCCGATAACCGGGCAAACCCGCCGTGCGCAGCGTGCGCCATTTGTTGCACAATCGTCATTGCGCAGTGCAGCGCACCGATCTTCACAGGACCGCTACGACCATGGGCGTCATCACCCGCAACATCCTCACCGGCCTGATCACGATCCTGCCGGTCACGCTGACCATCTACCTGCTGTGGTGGCTGGTCGTGTCGGCGGAGAACCTGCTCGGGCGACGTCTGCTCGCGGTGCTACCGGACGGCATCTACCAGCCGGGCCTGGGTGTGGCGATCGGGCTGGTGCTGTGTTTCGTCGTCGGCCTGCTGATGCACACCTACGTGATGCAGCGCCTGTTCGAGTACGGCGAGACACTGTTCCAGAAACTGCCCATCGTGCGCAGCATCTACCCGACCATTCGCGACTTCTTCGAGTACTTCTCGCCGATGCGCAAGAAGGACTTCCGTCAGGTGGTGGCGGTGAAGCTGCCCGAGAACGGCCTGGAGGTGGTGGGCCTGGTCACCCAGACCGACCGCAACCGCATGCCGCGGAACTTCGGCGACGAGGACAGCGTGCTCGTCTATCTGCCGATGAGCTACATGATCGGCGGCTACACCGCGGTCGTGCCGCGGGCGAACGTGCGCGAACTCGACATCACCATGGACGAGGCGATGCGCTTCATCCTCACCGCAGGCGTCACCGGAATCGGCAACCAGCGCAAGAAGGTCAGCCGCCCCGAAGCCGTCAAAACCGCAAGCGAACAATCCAAGGCATGACCACGAGCCCCGCCCAGATCGAACCGCTGGACACCTTCCCCGCCGAGCCACTGGTCAGCGCCGAAGGACACGTGCTCGACGAATGGCTGGACCACAACGGTCACATGAACGTGGCCTACTACCTGCTGATCTTCGACCGCGCCACCGACCGCTTCCTGGCGATGCTGGGCAAGAACGCCGAATACATCCGCCGCACGCAGTGCTCCACCTTCGCACTCGAGATGCACCTGACCTACGACCGCGAACTGCGCCCGCACGCGCCCTACGAGGTGCGCACGCGACTCGTCGACCACGACCACAAGCGCATCCATCTGCTGCATTCGATGCATCACGCCGAGCAAGGCTGGCTGGCCGCGACCAACGAATCGATCACCATGCACATCGACCTGCGTGCACGCCGCTCCGCGCCCTTCCCGCCCGAGATCACGACGCGGCTCGACGCGCTCGCCGCTGCGCATGCCGGCCTGCCGCCCGACGACCACATCGGCCGGCGCATCGGCATACGGCGACGCGGCTGAGCCCTGCGGACAATCACGGATTCGCCGCACGGGCGCTCTTGCTACACTGCGGCGAACATCCCCGCACCCCGGAGCGCACCATGTCCGACACCCGCAGCACCGCCGACACCACGAGCGAGGACACGGCCAGAAAGGCCACCCGCCCGCGCGTCGGCCTGTTCGCCACCTGTCTGATGAACGTCTTTCGCCCGAGCGTAGGCTTTGCCAGCGTCAAGCTGCTCGAAGAGGCCGGCTGTCAGGTCGAGGTGCCCGACGCGCAGACCTGTTGCGGCCAGCCCGGCTACAACAGCGGCGACTCCGACTCGGCACGCGCACTCGCGCGCCAGGTCATCGAGACCTTCGAGAACTTCGAATACGTGGTCGGCCCTTCCGGCTCGTGCATGGCGACCATCCGCCATGACTACCCGGTGCTGTTCGCGGACGACGCGCCCTGGCGCGAGCGCGCCGAGCGCCTCGCAGCCAAGAGCTGGGAACTGACCGCCTTCCTGCACGACGTACTCGGGGCGAAGATCCCGGAGGGCGCGCGCTTCGCCCACGCCGCGACCTACCACGACTCTTGCTCCGGCTTGCGCGGACTGGGCATCAAGGGTCAGCCGCGTGCGCTGCTCGCCGAAGTCGACGGCCTCAAGCTGCGCGAGATGGAAGACACCGAGGTGTGCTGCGGCTTCGGCGGCACCTTCTGCGTGAAGTACCCCGAAATCTCCACAAAGATGGTCGACGACAAGATCCGCAACGCGCTCGACACCGGCGCCGAGGTGCTGCTCGGCGGCGACCTGGGCTGTCTGATGAACATCGCCGGACGCCTCAAGCGCATCAATGCGCCGCTGCGCGTGTATCACGTCGCCGAGGTGCTGGCCGGCATGGCCAGCGGCCCGGGCATCGCCGAACGTCGCGGGGAGGGCAAGTAATGGAGATTCGTTCCCGCGAGTTCAAGCAACGCTCGGTCTTCGCGATCCACGACGCCAACCTGCAGAGCGCGCTCGACCGCGCGCGCGACGGCTTCATCGGCACGCGCGCCGCGCGCGCGGCTGAACTGCCCGAGTTCGAGCAGTTGCGCGAGGAAGCCAAGGGGCTGAAGAACCACATCCTGGAACACCTCGACCACTACCTCGAGAAGTACGAGGCGGCGGTCACGGCCGCCGGCGGTCACGTGCACTGGGCGCGCGACGCGGCCGAGGCGCGGCGCATCGTGCTCGAAATCTGCAAGCGTCACGACGCGAAGACGGTGACCAAGGGCAAGTCCATGATCTCCGAGGAGATCGGCCTGAACGAGGCGCTGATCGCCAACGGCATGGAGGTGGTCGAGACCGATCTGGGCGAGTACATCATCCAGCTCGCCGAGGAGCCACCCTCGCACATCATCGCGCCCGCCGTACACAAGACCAAGAAGCAGATCACCGAACTGTTCGCCGCGCACCACGACCGCCCGCCCAAGACCTCGGTACCGGATCTGGTCAACGAGGCGCGCGAGATGCTGCGCGGCAAGTTCTTCGCGGCCGACGTGGGCATCACCGGCGGCAACTTCCTGATCGCCGAGACCGGCTCGTCGGTGATCGTCACCAACGAGGGCAACGGTGACCTTACGCAGACGCTGGCGAAGGTGCATATCGTCACCTCGAGCATCGAGAAGGTCGTGCCCACGCTCGACGACGCCACGCTGCTGCTGCGCCTGCTCGCGCGCAGCGCCACCGGCCAGGAGACCGAAACCTACACCACCTTCTCGACCGGTCCGCGCCGCAAGGGCGACATCGACGGCCCCGAGGAATACCACGTGGTGCTCGTCGACAACGGCCGCTCGAAGATGCTGGGCGGGCGTTTTCGCGAAATGCTGCGCTGCATCCGCTGCGGCGCGTGCATGAACCACTGCCCGGTGTACGGCTCGGTCGGCGGCCACGCCTACGGCTGGGTCTATCCGGGGCCGATGGGCTCGGTACTCACCCCGCTGATCAAGGGCCTGGACAACTCCTACGACCTGCCCAACGCGTGCACGCTCAACGGCCGCTGCGCCTCGGTATGCCCGGTCAAGATTCCACTGCCCGACCTGCTGCGCGAGCTGCGCCACATGCAGCATCAGCGCGAACTCTCGCCCCCCACGCAGCGCCACGCGCTGGCGCTGTGGCGCTTCGTCGCGACGCGCCCCAAGCTCTACCACTTCGGCGAGCGCATCGCCACGCGCGCACTCGCGCTGGCCGGCCGTACGAAGGGGCGTATCCGCCGCATGCCGTTCGCCGCCGGCTGGACCGACACGCGCGACCTGCCCGCACCGGCCGGCAAGACCTTCATCGACCAATGGAAAGCCAGAAGGGGACAGAAATGACGAGCGCCCGCGAAGCCATCCTCGGCGCCGTGCGCACCTCGCTCGGGCGCGGCGCGCTCGACGACGCGCAGCGCGCCGAACTCGACGCGCGCATTCCGGCCCATACCCGCCCTGCACAGGACGAGGACCCGGTGGAACGGTTCAAACGCAAGTTCGAAAGCCGCTCCGGCACCGTCGCGCGCATCGACAGCCGGGAACAGATCGTCGCCGCCGTCGAGGCCTACCGCGCCGCACACGACCTGAAGAAGAAGATCGCGGTCGGCGGCGCGCTGCGCGAACTCAAGTGGCCGCGCGGCTGGAAGAAGCACCACGACCCGGCCGGCATCGACGAGGCCTTGTCGCTGACCACCTGCTTTGCAGCCGTGGCGGAAACCGGCAGCCTGGTCTTCGCCTCCGGCCCCGACAACCCCATCACCCACAACTTCGTCCCCGACGATCACATCGTCGTGCTGGAAGCGAAGCAGATCGTCGCCCGCTTCGAAGATGCCTGGACCGTGTTGCGAAACCGCGACACAGGTATGCCCCGCGCCACCAACATTGTTTCAGGGCCGTCACGCACCGCAGACGTCGAACAGACCATCCAGCTCGGCGCACATGGGCCGCGGCGGGTGCATGTGATTCTGGTCGGCTGAAGTGCCGACGACTCGTCGCGAGACAGACTGTGCGTACGTACAAGACGTGAAATTCGCTCGCCGAAACGGAACGTCAAATTGAGCGGCTCAACGCATCCTTCGCGGCATATGCCCCCCCAACACACGCATAGCGGATATGCGTTATGCACCAGTAACACTGCGCGGCGACGATAACTGCAATATTCACGTCACCAAGCTTGGCCTTGCGCTTGGCTTGAGCCAACGCGTCATCACGACCGGCTCGTTCGACTTCTCCCGCACCCTGTAAGCGGTGCCATGCCGCGCCTACGCAACACCTGGTTATCTGATGCGACCGGCTTGCATTCCCGACAAGTAAACTCAGGTTGACACAGTTCACAGCAAAAGGTACTGTGAACGCACATCACACGTAGATGCCAATCATGAAACTCGCAGGAATCACCGAAGTTGCCGAACTGGCGTCCATCAGTCGGTCAGCCGTTAGCAACTGGATCAAAAGGGACCCATCGTTTCCGCGGCCTCTTGCAGTTCTAGCTTGCGGTCCGATCTGGGACAAAGCAGATGTTGAGACGTGGCTTCTGAAGAACAATCTATCCAGGGAGAGCGACATGAACGAAATTGACAGCCTACGAATTGGCACGGTTTATACCCACGACTTCATTTGCACAACATTTGGCGGAGACGCCAAAAGCGGAACATATCTCCCTCAAAGCAAACAGACAATCTTGTGCGGCTGCTTTACCAAGACCATGAACCCGGACGCCCCGGAGTGCATCCTCGTAGGAAACAGCCCTCGAATACTTGGAAAAGCAGAGAAACTAGCCGCCCAGGGCGGAGACATCCCCGTCTTCCTTAAACTCGCTACCAATCAATGGGAGTACAAGGGCCGCTTCGAGCTGATGCTGTTCACGAGAAACCCTCAAGATTTCGAATCCAAGGCGATCTCGGCCGATCGCAACGATGTTTCTGCAGCCCTTTTTTTTCGTAGAACAGAAAACTAGAAAGCACCCAATGCCATCCCCCACCTCAGTTCTCGGACAGATCAAGCGAACCTCATCGATGACGGAGTGCTTCGACCGCCTCTCTGCCACGGCAATGTCCATCTCAAGTGCAGCGGTGTGGCTTGCAAAGGCCGGAATCATGATCACGGCGATAGCGAGCGTAGTCTTAGTTTCCTTTACTCGAAGCATACTTCGAGCCGGAACAAAGAAGAGGTAGAGGCTGTGACGATTAACTGCAATTGCCCATGCTGTGGATCAACGCACACAAAATCGCTCCAGATAATTTACGAGACTGGAGAGCGGATCAGTCACACAGACCGAAACTCAATATGGTCATCGCTATCAGGAAGCATTGGGGCAGGAAAGTCGTCCAATCTAACAACTTCATTCAGTCGGATCTCGAGCAACGCGGCGCCCCCAAGCGCGCCGAACTGGGGTGCCATAGGTTGGCCAACCATAGTTTTGGCAGTCGTGCTTGACTGGCCGATCTGGGTCGTTCCAATGGTCGTTCTCATAGCGGCACTCATGTACGGAATGGCCGGACGATATCCATCACACCTCACGAATCAACGCTGGCAGCGAACATTCAGGTGCCTAAGATGTGGAGCACATTTCATCCCATAGGATCAGAATATCCGCAAAATACGATTCTCAATCGCTCCCAGCGGGGCTCTTCAGAAAGAATGGCGCAAGCTATGCGCCTTCCAAACCCATGGCGATGCACCAGAATCTATAACTCTTATCCAGAACTGAATGAATACTTCGATAAGATTCCTCTTCGCCATGTCAGCCCTGCTCTTGAGCGCAGGATGTGACATAAAAGACATCCGTGCTAAACGCGCAGCGGAGAGCGCTGTGCGATCTCAACTGATCGATACAGATTCGGCCAAATTCTCTAATTGATTTGTCGTTCGAACACCGATAACACCAGGAGAAAAGTCGCTAAGGTTAGCGATCTGCAGACACATATACGCAAAGAACTCATTCGGTGGCCATACCGGATACCAGCGGTAGCTCGCGTTGGGATTACAAAGAGAAGTTGGACCAATCCAAATCTTTGCAGTTCGCTTCGACTCTGGGTCGAAGCGCGAGAAAGACCATTTTGAAGAGCGCTGGGCAGATAGCTGTTCGCGGTATCTCACACATAGCGCCCATCGCTTAATGGCCGATTGAACAACTCGACGTACCACTATGTGAACGGCTCATTTTCTCCGCGCTCGGGTGACAACTTGGTCATCCGGCCCGGCGAGCGACCGCATCAAACAGCCCAGCAAGCTTCGCGAGCGGGGCAACCCTCCACTTTTCCGCGCACTCGAGTAACGCGTGCCTGCCCGAAGGACTTTGCGTTATTTTCACAAAGTAGCCTCCCGCGCAATGCGATTGGGCCATTATGTATACGTGAGCCGCTAGATCTTCCCGAGCAGGACCAGCACAAGCAGGATGACGACGATCAGGCCGAGGCCGCCGCTGGGGCCGTAACCCCATCCGCGGCTGTGGGGCCAGGTGGGGATGGTGCCGAGCAGGATCAGAACCAGAATGATGAGAAGAATCGTGCCGATGGACATGTCGTGCCTCCGGAGAAGATGTCGTCGTGGCGGGGGTCCGCGCCGTTTGTCGGGACGCGCGAGACTCGCGCCTTCGGCGGCGAGCCTCCCGGGTCGCGATCGAACGTTTGAAAGCCGGGACGCCAAGGTAACGCGCACACTGAGTGGCGTCCGTGCGACAGCACACCAAGGGCGCGAAAGCCGTCGAACAGTACGGCTCCGCAGGCTCTTCCACCGTAAGCCAGGCTGCCAGTCACTTGGGGAGAATCAGATGAAGACACTTCCGTTTTTCCGGCGCACGGCGATCCTGCTGTTCGCAGGGATGCTGTTTTCGGGCCACGCTGCCTGGGCACAGCCCGATGGAGCGCGATTGAACCCGGAGAGAACCATGCAGAAGCAAGCCGCCGTCACGCTGGCAGTGGAGGAATTCTATTCGGCGCTGAACACCCTGTTCACGGGGGACGCACAGCCGATGAAACACTTGTGGTCGCACGCTGACGACATCACCTTCATGGGGCCGGAAGGTGCCTACCTGCGCGGCTGGGAGGAAATCGGAGCGATGTGGGACAAGGTCGGCGAAGCGAGACTCGGAGGAATGGTCACGCCCAGGGACGTTCACACAGTGACAGGCAGCGAACTGCCCCTGGTGACCTGCATCGAAAGCGGCGAAAACGTCAGCGACGGCAAGATCGAAACTGTGCGGATCCGCTCATCGACGCTGTTCCGGCTGGAAGACGGCAACTGGAAGGCGGTTCATCACCAAACCGACCTGCTCGGCTTCATGGGCAAGTAGCGAGGCCCGCCGCGTCAATTGCAACACCCGAAACATCCGGCAGCAACCTATTACAGCACCGTAATACGGGCTCTCCTAGATTGGGCTCATGGCGCGCGACACCCTTGTTGCGCGCCCGGCTCACCGGGAGAGACCGATGAAAGCGAAACCGTCCATCCGTCAGTTCTTCGTCGCGCTTGTCGCGGGCGGCGCACTGCTCGCCGCGGTGCCGGCACTGGCCGGTGATCGCGACCACCGGCGCTACGATGACCACGACCGTTACGAGAAGCGCGGCGACCATCGCTACGACGACCGTTCCGGGCATCGTTACGACAAGCGTGATCACGACCGCTACGACCGCCACAAATACGACCGGCGCGACGACTACCGCGGTCACTACAAGTCCGGCTATCGCCATGACCATCGCGGGAAATCCACCGTGGTGTATCGCTACTACCATCCGCGCGTGATCCACTACGCGCCGCCTCCGCGGGTGGTTTATCGCTACGAGCCCGGGGTGGTGGTGCATGTGCCGCCGATCGTGTTCCGCGTCAACTGAGTCGCGCGCGCCGATGGGCCGCGACGAACTCGCGCGCATCGGGCAGGAATATTTGAAAGTCGGCCTCGAAACCGGCGTAGTCCTCAAACAACACGGCGCCTGAGCCGGTCAGCAAGCCTGGCCTGCTCAGGCGCCGTGCCATCCGGTCCAGCGCATACGCCACCGACTCGGCGTCGCGGTAGGAGGCGAACCAGTCGTCGTCGGCCATCACCGGCAGCAGCGTGGCCAGTCGCGGCGGCAGAATGGCGCCATGATCAGCCATCAGGCGATAGGCGCCAGCGGTGAAGTCCTCCAGCGGCCAATCGTGGAACTCGTGCCAGTGCCGCGCCAGAAAGTGATCGTAGAACATGTCGACAAGGATGCCGGCGACGCGTCGTCGCGAGGCCGGCACGCGCGCGCGACTCGCAATGAAGGCCGGGTGGCTGTCGGCGAAGGTGTCGATCGCGCGATGCAGACGTACGCCCTCGGCCACATCAGCGGGCAGACCGGCCGGGAGCGGGCCTTTGACGAAATCACCGATCAGCCCCCCGAGCCGGTCGGCCGACGAGTCGCCGGCAAGCCAGGCATGTGCGAGGAAATTCATTGCGCCAGCTTCGCCACCTCGGCGTGGCGGAAGCAATCCGCAACATGGTCGTTGACCATGCCGGTGGCCTGCATGTGCGCGTAGCAGATGGTCGAGCCGGCGAACTTGAAACCGCGCGCCTTGAGTGCCTTGGCCATCGCATCGGATTCGGGCGTGGTGGCGGGCACGTCGGCCAGCCGCGGCCACGCGTTCCGGCGCGGTGCGCCGCCGACGAAGGCCCACAGCCATTCGACGGGGTCGATTCCGGTCTCGCGCATGTCCAGCCACGCACGGGCATTGCCAATGGCCGCGTCGACCTTGGCGCGGTTGCGGATAATGCCGGCGTCCGCCAGCAGCGCGGCGCGTTTGGCGTCGTCGTAGCGTGCAATGCGTTCCGGGTCGAATCCGTCGAAGACCTCGCGGTAACGCCCGCGCTTCTTCAGCACCGTAATCCACGACAGTCCGGCCTGCATGCCTTCGAGCAGCAGGAACTCGAACATCGTGCGCTCGTCTCGCACCGGAACGCCCCACTCCGTGTCGTGGTAGGCGATGTACAGCGGATCCGAGCCGGCCCAGCCGCAGCGCGTGCATTCAGTCATCACTGTTCTCCGGAAGTGCGGCCAGGGCCGCTGCGATCAGCGCGGTGACGCTGGCCGCATTGGTCTCGTGCGCGATCGTGTCGGTGCTCCACACGTGTTCGACACCGGCCGCACGCACTGCGGCGAGTGCGTCACCGGCGAACAACGCGTGCGTGACGGCCAGATCCACCGATGCGGCGCCGGCAGCGTGCAACAGCTCGGAAGCGCGCGCCACCGTGCGCCCGGTGCTGGCGACGTCATCAAGGATCACCACCGCGCGGCCGCTCACGTCGAAGTCTGGCAGTCGAATCTCGACATCGCGATCACCGTGCCGATGTTTGGTGCACACTGCAAAATCCAGACCGAAGGCACGCGCGCCAGCCTCGACCCATTGTGCGGCCTCCTCGTCCGGGCCGACGAGCAACGGGCGTTCGCGGTGCGCGAGCGCGACGCCGGCGAGCAGTTCGGCTGCCGACAGCGCAATTGCCGCATCGACCGGCACCGCGTCTGACAAATGCAACACGCGGTGCAGATGCGGATCGACCGTGACCAACGCGTCGAACAACCCGGCGAGAAAGCCACCCACGATCTTCTGGTTGACCGCCTCGCCGGGGCGAAATGCCGCGTCCTGACGCATATAGCCCAGGTAGGGCGCGACCAGCGTGAGATGCCTCGCGCCCAGCGTGCGCGCAGTACGCGCGGCGAGCAGCAACTCTACGAGCTTCTCGTTGGGGTCGTGCAGGCCGCGCAACATGACGGCATGGGGCGGCAGCACGGCGGGCAGGCGCAGGCGCAGTTCGCCGTCCGGAAAACGGTGACGCTCGATGGCCGCGGCGCGCAGGCCGGCTGCCTGCGAGAGTTTTTCCGCGACCGTGGCCTCATCCTCGAAATGCAGCAAAACCCCTTCCACGTCAGAACTCCACGAACAGGTGTTGTACGTCGACCGCCGGACCGATGCGATAGCCGTCGTCGCGTTCGGCAGCCTGCCGGGCGAAACCCTGATCGGCCGGAAAGCTGGCGTGCACACGGTACAACAGCTCGCCGACGCGCACCGCGTCGCCGAGCTTGCGCACCAGTTCGACGCCCGCCCCCTTGACCTTGGGCGCGCCGGCCAGCCCCGCGATGCGCGCGATCTGCAGGTTGTCGATGGCGGTGACGACGCCATCCGCGCGCGCGCGGACCTCGAAACCCAGTCGTCCCAGTTCGGGCCGCTCGGCATCGAAGCCGCGCGCGCCCTGGGCGCGGATGATGGCGTCCATCCTGGCCAGCGCGCGGCCCGAATCGAGAATGTCGCGTGCGATCGCGAAGCCCTCGCCGCCACGCACATCGGGGTCGAACTCGATCATGCGGCCGGCCAGACGTAGCGCCTTCTGACGCAGATCGGACGGTGCCTCGGGGTGATTCTCCAGCACGCGCATGACGTCGCGCGCCTCGAGCGCCGGACCAATGCCGAGCCCGACCGGCTGGCGCCCGTCGGTAATGACCACGTCGAGCGCCAGATTCATCGCGCGCGCAACGTACTCGAAGAGCTTGCGCAGACGCAGCGCGTCGGGCATCGATCGCACCTTGGCGCTGGGGCCGACCGGGATGTCGAGCACCAGATGGGTGGAGCCGGCGGCGATCTTCTTGGACAAAATGGACGCGACCATCTGCCCGGGTGAGTCGATCGACAGCGGGCGTTCGACCGAGATCAGGATGTCGTCGGCCGGCGACAGCTCGGCCGTGCCGCCCCAGGCGATGCAGGCACGATGCTCGCGCACGATGGCTTCGAGCCGCTCGAAGGGCAGTTCGACCTCGGCCAGCACTTCCATGGTGTCGGCCGTGCCGGCCGGCGAGGTAATCGCGCGCGACGAGGTCTTGGGGCACAGCATGCCGTGGGCGGCGACGATGGGCACGACCAGCATCGATGTGCGGTTGCCCGGAATGCCGCCGATGCAGTGCTTGTCGACGACCAGACGCTCGCGCCAGTCGAGCTTGCGCCCCGTCTCGACCATCGCGTCGGTGAGGTAGAACACCTCTTCCCGGTCGAGCTCGTTCTGGCTGCAGGCGACGACGAAGGCGGTCAGTTCGATCTTGGTATAGCGATGATCGGCAATGTCGCGCACGATCGCGCGGTAGTCCTCGCGTTCCAGACGATGACCGTCGATCTTGCGATGCAGCGCGGGAATCGAGCCAGCCGCTTCGGCCTGGCGCACGCTGCCCGGATGGCCCTCGGCGACGCCGAGTCGGGCGAAGGCGTCCTCGGACAGGCCCAGTTCATGGCAGCCGACGATGGTCGTATCGTCGACGACGTTGAGCGTAGCGAGGATCATGCGGCCGTTGGCGCGCACCTCGACCTTGGCCAGCGCCTGGAAACCTTCGGCGCGATACACGGCGCAGTCGCGATGCAGGTAGACGACGTTCTCGCGCCAGGTATCGATGGCGACGCGACGCAGCGCGAGTTCGGTCGGCGCTCGCTCGCATTGTGCGGGCGGGTTCTTGCGGCTCATGTGCCGATTATCCGACGAATCGCCGTCGCACGTCAGCCGGAGCGTGCCGCTTCAGGCAATTGCGGCGACGCGCTTCGCGTCGACCTCCGGCATCGGCATACCGATCAGCCGCGTCCACTCGCGCAAGGCATCGATCGAACTGGCGACGACTTCGTGCAGGATGTCCGCTTCGAGTTCGATGACCGCCGCGCGCAAGTGCATGTTCGCCAGATGCGCGTCGGCCTCATCCGGGTCGAGCAGATAGTTGCTGGCGCTGCGCGCCAGACGCACGATGCTGGCGAGCAGATAGGGCGTGGAGCCCGGCGCGAAACCGCCGCCCTCGGGGTCGCGCTGCCAGTACACGATGTCGGCCGTGGACGTGGGCAGCCCCCAGTCGACCAGCATCACCGCCGCCAGCTCGTGGTGGTCGAAACCGAAGACCTCGCGCTCGAGCGGCGCGAGCTCCGTCTTCGCGTAGCGTGCGACCGCCAGCACACGCGAATATTCGGCCGGCTGCGCGGTGGCGAAGGCGAGCATGCCGACGTTGCCGAGCAGGCCCAGCGCGAAAGTGTCGTCGGCCGACTGGTGATGCGCCGCCACCGCCAGCGCTTCGGTGAGGATGCCGGTATGCAGCGATCCGACCCAGAAACGGTCGTAGTCGAAGGCCTGGCATTCGAGACGGCGCGAGTGCACGATCAGCGACAGCACCAGCGCATAGCTGCGGATCGCGTTCAGACCGAGGCGCTGCACCGCGTGCTGCACGCTGGCCGTGCCGCGCATGTTATGGAAGCGCGCAGCCGAGGCGGCGCGCAGCACGAAGCCGGTCAGCGCGGGGTCGGTCTGGATCACGCGCACGAGGTCTTCGAGCCCGGCATCCGGGTCGCGCGCCATCTCGATGATGCGCAACGCCGTGCCCTGCGGCGTGGGCAGCGATTCGGCCGCCTCGAGGAAGGCACGGATCTCACCAACGACTTCGTTGCGTGGACGCACGCGCGTATTCATGGCATCGCTCCGGTCGGTTGCGGACGATAGGCTTCGAGCACGTCGGCGACCAGGCGGTCCATCAGCGGCTCGTCGTCGATCAGCAAGGCCTCGCCGCGCTCGAAGCGCCGCGCAAGTTCGCCGCGTGTGAGCGCCAGGGCGCGCGCGCCCTGGCGGTTCGTGAACAGGAACATGGTGCGCGCCGGGCTCACCCAGGACAGACGCACCGCTCGACGCTGGCCAGCCTCGAGCGCGAGTTCCACCCAGTCGCCGCGGTGCAGTTCGTCCAGGCCGTCATGCTCGGCGGCTTCCGGCTTCGCCGCAGGCGTCGCGCAAGGGCCGACAGAGGTGGGGGACGACGGCGTCTGCATGTCGTTCTTGATGGCTTTGGCGTGATGACGAACCAGTGCGGCGAAGAACCCGTCACGCGCGGTCTCGGGCATGCGCCGATTGTCCAGACCGCTGCGCAGGCGCGCGAGCAGGCCTGGCAGCATGCGCACGAGGCGCTGGCGTTCTTCACCACCGCTCTTGGGCCGCACGCTCCAGACCAGATCGTCCATCGTCGCCAGCGCATCCTGCCAGGCATCGCCATCCTCGCCCTCTTCACTGGCCAGCGCGGCATCGGCCAGCACAGCGCTCCACCAGTCGCGCAGCAGGTCGCGCACGAGCGTCGGCAGAGTGACATCATCGACGTGCGGCGCGACGGTCCCGGCGGCGATGTTGCGCGCGATCTCCTGCGCCTCACGCGCACTCAGCGCGGTGGTCAACTTGGCGGCCTTTGCGTCGGCGAGGCGATCCTGCTCGGTGAGAAAGGCCTCGAGACGGCGCAGCGCATCGACGAACACCCCAAGCTCGGCCCCACCGGCGTTCTGGATGCGATGCACCAGCGGCTCGGCCGCACGGTACAGCGCGCACCGCGGCGTGACCTCCCCGTCCCAGGTCGCAGCGGCCTGCGCCAGAGTGTTGATCAGGCGACGCGCGGCATGCTCGCGGTTCGAGAAGAAGTCGTGGTCGGACAGCGCCAGCCGCAGCACCGGCAACTGCAATCGGCCGATCAGCCCCTTCATGGCCTCGGGTACGCGCTCGTCGTCAAAGATGAAATCGAACAGCGTCGCGACGACGTCGATGACGACGCGGTCGAGCGCACCGACCTGGCGCGCCAACCCGGCGTCGAGCAGTGCGCGCAACACGTTCATCGTGTCTGCGGCATCCGGGTTGACGCGAAAGCACTCGCCACCCAGTTCGACTTCACCTTCTCCGCGCTGCAAGCGCGCCAGCGCATCGAGCACCACCGGGCTGGCGTTGCCCGCCTGCGCGCCACCAAAGGGCGAAGCGGCCTGCGGCGCCGACGCGGGCGCGACCAGCCGCCTGACGATGTCGGCCGTACCGCCGGCCGCAACATCGGGACGCCGTTGCGGCCGGGCGCCACCACGCCGCACGTTCGGGCGCAACCGGGGCAGCACACGCCGTTCGGTCAGGTATTCATTGAGTGCGCGGTAGGCCTGGGGCATCGCCGGCGCAAGCAGGCGCGCGCTGTGGATGAACAGCGCCTCGCGGGCCGGGTCGCTGCATTCGAGCGTCCAGCAGGCATGCTTGAGCGCCTCGGCCACGGCCTCGGGGGCGAGCGGATTGCGGGCCTCGTCGACCTCATCTTCGTCGAACATGCGAGCCACTCGCGCGAGCAACTGGCTCAGCTCATCCTCACACGGGCCGGCGAGTACGTGAGCCTGGGTGCGCACGGCCAGTGATTCGGAGAACACCTTGTCGTCGAGCAGGCTGAGTTCGCCATGCGATCCGGCTCCGCGCGTGGAAGCCGACGAGGCCCGAACCGAACGCGACAAGCGCTCGCGCGACACACGCTGAAAATGGGGCGGAAAGGCCTCGGCCGCCACCGGACCATGCTGACGGAGCGTGCGCAACAACTCGGCGAAAACGTCGCTGCGCAGGGCATCGTAGGTCTCTCGCAAGGCCGTCTGCACCTCGCGCAGCAGATCGTTGTGCAGTGCGCCAAGCTGGGCTGCGGTACGCTCGCCGAGCAGGCGACTACATTCGGCCAGCACGGCCACATAGGCACCGGCGGTTGGGCGGGCGCCGCTGGCAGGACTCGAATCGGCTTCGCTCACGCTGGACTCCGGATCTTGCGTTCATGCCGATCGCCGGAGATGCGCGCAGCTCGCGCGAGGGCGATCAGTTGACGCATGTTAGCGCCGCATCCGGCAATTCGCGCACGCCCTCCTGTCGGCCCGACGAGCGGCCTGACGGGCAACATTCGCATACATTCGCCGCAGCGCTTACTTGCGGGTCGGCACAGGCCCGTGCGAATGCACTAGAATCTGGCCCTTCCCTTCGCAGTGCTTGCCATGTTCGACGAACCCGTTGTCGCCGCCTCGACCATCGCCTGGATCGCTTTCGTGCTCGGTCTGGTGTTCGGCTATGCCGGCAACCGATCCAACTTCTGCACCATGGGCGCGGTCTCCGACATCGTGAACATGGGCGACTGGACGCGCATGCGCATGTGGGCGGCGGCCGTAGGCGTGGCGATCCTCGGCACCTCCATACTGCAACTGATTGGCGTGCTCGACACCGACGACTCGATCTACACCGGTCCGCGCGTCATCTGGTTCTCCAATGTGCTCGGTGGCGCGCTGTTCGGCATCGGCATGACGCTGGCCTCGGGCTGCGGCTCGAAGACCTTGATCCGCATCGGCGGCGGCAACCTCAAGTCGCTGATCGTATTCGTCTTTCTAGGCATCTCTGCCTACATGACGATGCGCGGGCTGTTCGGCGTGTGGCGTACGCAGTACATCGACACCATCTCGTTCGAACTGACGACCTCACAGGATCTGCCGTCCATCCTCGCCGGCTTCGGGCTGGCGCGCGAGACGGCCCTGACCGCGCTCGCCGCGGCCATCGGTGGCGGCTTGCTGGTTTTTACGCTGATCAGCCGCGAGGCACGCCAACTCGAAACCCTGCTCGGCGCGATCGCCATCGGCGCGGTGTGCGTCGCCGGCTGGTACGTCACGGCGCACGTGGGCTTCGTCGAGGAACATCCGCGCACCCTCGAACGCGCCTTCATCGGCACCAACAGCGGCCAGGCCGAATCCTTCACCTTCGTCGCACCGGTGGCCTACACGCTGGAACTGTTCATGCTGTGGAGCGATACCAGCCGCATCTTCACCTTCGGCATCGCTGGCGTGCTCGGCGTGATCGCCGGCTCGGCCGTGTACGCAGCCACCTCGCGCACCTGGCGCGTCGAATCCTTCATGGACGCGGGCGATCTGGTGCGCCACATCGTCGGCGGCATCCTGATGGGCTTCGGCGGCGTGACCGCCTTGGGCTGCACCATCGGCCAGGGCGTGACCGGCTTCTCAACCCTGGCGGTGGGCTCGCTGCTCACCACGGCCGCGATCATCGCGGGCGCGGCGGTGACGATGAAGGTGCAGTACTGGCTGATGATGCGCGAGGACTGACTCGACCATGCCATCGGGGTTTATGCACCCTCGAGCTTGACGCCCGGCGGGGCCTTTGGAATAATCGCGGTCTTTCGGCAAACGCCCGGGTCGTTAGCTCAGCTGGTAGAGCAGCGGACTTTTAATCCGTTGGTCGCAGGTTCGATCCCTGCACGACCCACCAACGCCAGCAAAACGCCAGTCCTTCGGGGCTGGCGTTTTGCTTTTCCGCACCCTCGATTCTCCGTCAGGCCGTGCGGACCGGGACTGACCTGCCCATGCAGGCGCACCCTGCCGGACAAGCGCCTCAGCGCTTGCGACAGACCAGCAGGAAATTCTTCGACGAGAGCATGGTGAAGCTGTTGCCGTCGGCGTAGCGGCGGTAGCGCTTCGGGTTCAGCGCCGACTTGAGTGCGCCCACGCCCATCACCAGCAGCGTCACCGGCAGCAGCCACAGCGGCTTGCGGCTGTCGATACTGGCCTCGACGGCGTGCACGTCGAACCCGGCGCCGGCGACGACCTCCTTGACGCGCGAGAGCGTGATCGGCATGCGCACGTTGGCCTCGGGGTTGTCGACGGTCTGCTCGTAGCCGGGGCGGTCGAAACGCATGCCCAGACTGCCGTCGAAGAGGAAGCTCAGGCGGCGATCGAGCGTGGCGAAGTTGGGGCAGCTCAGATACAGCGTGCCGCCGGGCTTGAGCAGGCGGGCGAACTCGAAGATCGCGTTCTCGGGGCAGAACAGGCGCTGGATGCCTGCGATGGAGACGATCACGTCAAAGCTCTCGTCGGCAATTTCGAGCGGGCGGTTCAGGTCCGCGACCTCGACCGACAGGCCGTATTGCCCGCCCTCGAAGTTGCCCGGGTCGATGTCATGGCACGACACCTCGAAGCCGTGTTCCTGCAGCTGGCGCGACATCGCGCCGGCGCCGCAGGGCGCGTCCATCAGGTGCAGGCCGCGGCCGCCATCGGGATGGTCGCGACGCACGCGCTCGAAGACGACGCGGTGGGCCGATTGATCGGCCATCAGCTTGATTTGGGCCACTGGGTTCTCCTGGTCATGGCGACGCAGCGCACCCGGTCAGTGCCGGTGCGCTGCAAAAATTCGATCGAGATGCACACATATGCGCCCGGCCGAGCGGCGCTCGCAAGCCAGGTGCACTCGTTCGCGTGCGTGCAGCC
The DNA here is from genome assembly GCA_963975885.1 of uncultured Azoarcus sp. Lineage (GTDB taxonomy): Bacteria > Pseudomonadota > Gammaproteobacteria > Burkholderiales > Rhodocyclaceae > Pseudazoarcus. The sequence goes on along the minus strand of CAXBIS010000001.1, from coordinate 159,100 downwards.
GCGCCGCCAGTTCGTGCGGCAGGCGCAGGCGTGAAATTCTCGCCCACTCCGGGCCGAAACCGCTTTTGAAGCGCGCGAAGGCGGCGTCGAGGTCGCCCTCGCCGAAGTGCTGCACGACGTCGAAGAACAGCCGCGTCATCAGGTAGCGGTAATAGCGATGCGGACGCAGCATGCGCGTGAGCACGCCGGCGCGGAAGCCGCCTTCGTAGTCGATGTGCATGAGACTGCCATCGCGGGTGACGAGGATGTTGGCGAGCTTGCGATCACGCATGCCCAGCCGCAGCGCGCTCGCCGCCAGCGTGCCGAGCTGGTCGAACAGGCCGACGTGATAGCGCGCCGGATCGAGGCTCTCGAGGCTGTCGTCGCCGACGTCGCGCATCGCGATCCAGCCCTCGCCTACGGCAACGGCCGCGCAGTGCGGCACGCCGAACTCGGCCAGTACCGCATCCACGCGCAAATCCTTGTCGGCATCTTTCGGGCGCTTGACGATCCACACGGCCTCGTCCGCACTCAGGCGGTACACCGGATTGGTCGCAGCCAGAGCCTCCCAGCGCCAGCTCTCGGGCGTCGCGTCGGGGCCGACAACGCGGGCGAGGGCATCGACGACGGACACGGGAACGGGGCAGGCGGAATCGGGCATGAACGGATGGACGCGCCGCAAAAGGGCGCATTCTAGTGCACGCGGGCATGACTGCGGCGCACGAGTGCGCTTTGCTATACTGCGCCGCAATCGTTCCGGCCCGCAGCAATGCGGGCCGGTCTTGTTCGTGGCGACCGCCGCGCGCACTTCCTATGATGCACACATCATGACGTCAGAGTTCGAACTGATCCGGCAGCATTTCACGCGCAACGGACGACACACCGACCTCGGCGTGGGCGACGACGCGGCGCTGTTCACGCCGACCGCCGGCATGCAACTGGTCGTATCGACCGACATGCTGGCCGAGGGCACGCATTTCCTGCCCGACACCGATCCTCACGATCTGGGCTGGAAAACACTCGCCGTGAACATCTCCGACATCGCGGCGATGGGCGCCACACCGCGCTGGGGCCTGCTCGCGCTGGCGCTGCCGTCGGCCGACGAGGCGTGGATCGCTGCCTTTGCACGCGGCCTGTTCGAGTGCGCACAGGCCTTCGACGTCGATCTGGTTGGCGGCGACACGACGCGCGGCCCACGCACCCTGTGCGTGACCATCTTCGGCGAGGTGCCGTCCGGGCACGCCATCACGCGTGACGGGGCAGGCGCCGGGGACGAGGTGTGGGTTACCGGCCTGCCTGGCCGCGCCGCGCTGGGGCTCGCCCACCTGCAGGACCGAGTGCGCCTGACGGGCACCGGCGCCGCCGAATGCATCGCCGCGCTGCAACGTCCGCACCCCCGCGTTGCCGCCGGACGCGCGCTGCGCGACGTGGCGAGCGCGATGCTCGACGTCTCCGACGGCGTCGCCGGCGATCTCGCTCACATTCTGGAACGCTCGGGCGTCGGCGCGGAACTCGAGGTCGCAGCCCTGCCGCTGGACGCGCTGACCGCGTTCGGTGCGAGTCAGGAAGCAGCGCGCATGGCCTGCCTGTCCGGCGGCGACGACTACGAACTGCTGTTCACCGCCCCGCCTGCCCGGCGCGCCGACATCGAGCGCATCGGGGCCGGGCTTGATCTGGCGATCACCTGCATCGGCCGCATCACCGACACCCCCGGCCTGCGCATTGTCGCGACCGACGGACGCGTCGGCACGGCCGGCGGTTACGACCACTTCAGATAGGCCCGCGAGCGATGGACCCGACCCCCCGTTTTCTCCTCGCCCACCCGTCTCACTTCATTGCGCTGGGTTTCGGTGCCGGCTTGGCGCCGGTCGCACCGGGCACCTTCGGCACGTTGCTCGGCTGGGCAATGTATCCGCTGCTTGCATGGTCGATGTCCGAGCCGATGCTGTTCGCGATGCTCGTCGTGTTCTTCGCCGGCGGCGTGCTCGCCTCTGAACGGGCCGGGCGGGCACTGGGCGTACCGGACCACGGCGCCATCGTGTGGGACGAGATGGTGGCGATCTGGCTGGTGCTGTTCTTCACCCCGCCGACGCTTGCCTGGCAGGTCGTGGCGGTGGCACTGTTCCGCTTCTTCGATATCGTCAAGCCGCCGCCGGTGCGCAACGTCGAGGCAGCGTTCAAGGGCGGTTTCGGCGTGATGATCGACGACATCGTCGCGGCCGGCTATGCCTTGCTGGTCCTGGCGATCCTGGTGAGGATATTCGCATGACGCATGTCGACGACGAACTCGAAGCGCTCGCCACCAAGGTCGGGCGCTGGCTGTCCGACAAGGGCTGGCTGCTCGCCACCGCCGAGTCGTGCACCGGCGGCTGGATTTCGACCGCAGTCACGGCGGTGGCCGGCAGTTCCGACTGGTTCGACCGCGGCTTCGTGACCTACTCGTACGAGGCCAAGGAGGAAGTGCTCGGCGTGTCGCGCAAGACACTCGCCGAACGCGGCGCGGTCAGTGAGGAGGTCGTGCGCGAAATGGTCGCCGGTGCGCTTGCCGCGAGTCGCGCCGACGTCGTGCTGGCCGTCTCCGGCATCGCCGGACCGGGGGGCGCCACGGCCGACAAGCCGGTCGGTACCGTGTGCTTCGCATGGGCACGACGCGACGGCATCGTGGCGAGCGAGACGCTGCGCTTCGATGGTGACCGCCGGGCAGTGCGGCTGGCCACGGTGCGCCACGCTCTGGGCATGCTCGCCGCACGCATCGGCGCTCCTTAGTTCACGCTGCGCGACCCCGCGCACATGCAATCTCTGTGCCATAATTTCCCACACTTCACGCAAGGACACGACATGGACGACAACAAGGCCAAGGCACTCGCCGCGGCGCTCACGCAGATCGAGCGCCAGTTCGGCAAGGGTTCGATCATGCGTCTGGGTGACGACAGCCCTGAGCGCGACATCCAGTCGGTGTCGACAGGCTCGCTCGGGCTGGACATCGCGCTGGGGCTGGGCGGCCTTCCGCGCGGCCGCGTGGTCGAGGTCTACGGCCCGGAATCCTCCGGCAAGACGACGCTGACCCTGCAAGTCATCGCCGAGATGCAGAAGATCGGCGGTACGGCGGCTTTCATCGACGCCGAGCACGCGCTCGACGTGACCTACGCCGAAAAGCTGGGCGTCAAGATCGATGACCTGCTGATCTCGCAACCGGACACCGGCGAGCAGGCGCTGGAGATCGCCGACATGCTGGTGCGCTCGGGCGGCGTCGACATGGTGGTCATCGACTCGGTTGCGGCACTCACCCCGAAGGCCGAGATCGAGGGCGAGATGGGCGACCAGTTGCCCGGCCTGCAGGCCCGACTGATGAGTCAGGCGCTGCGCAAGCTCACCGCCAACATCAAGCGCACCAACACGCTGGTGATCTTCATCAACCAGATCCGCATGAAGATCGGCGTGATGTTCGGCAACCCCGAAACCACCACCGGCGGCAACGCGCTCAAGTTCTATTCGACCGTGCGTCTGGACATTCGTCGCACCGGCGCGATCAAGCGCGGCGACGAGGTGGTTGGCTCGGAGACGCGCTGCAAGGTCGTCAAGAACAAGGTCGCGCCGCCGTTTCGCGAGGCGCACTTCGACATCCTCTACGGCACCGGCATCTCGCGCGAGGGCGAAATCATCGATCTGGGCGTGGAGCACAAGATCATCGACAAGTCCGGCGCCTGGTACGCCTACAACGGCGACAAGATCGGCCAGGGCAAGGACAACGTGCGCGAGTTCCTGAAAAAGAACCCCGTCATGGCGCGCGAAATCGAGAACAAGGTGCGCGTGGCCGTGGGCCTGCCGGAAATGCCCGCGAACGAGGCGGCACCCGAAGCACAGGCCTGATGGGGCAAGCGGCGGACCAGCTGCGGCAAAAGGCCCTCCGCCTGCTCGCCCTGCGCGAGCACTCGCGCACGGAACTCGCGCGCAAGCTCGCCGGCCTGGGTACCCCCGGTGAAGTCGAAGCGACCCTCGATCGCATGGCCGAACTCGGCCTGCAGTCGGACCGGCGTTTCGCCGAGAGCTGGGTGCGCAGCAAGGCTGCGCGCTTTGGCACGGCGCGGCTGCGCATGGAGCTGACGCGCCGTGGCGTCGACGCCGAGACGATCGCCGAGGTCTTGAGTGGCTCAGATGCCGGCACCGACATCGAGCGCGCCCGCGCGGTATGGGCGGCGAAGTTCGGAGCGCGCGCACGCGATCGCAGGGAATGGGCAAGACAGGCGCGCTTCCTGCAGGGGCGCGGATTTTCGACCGACGTGATCGCGAAGTTGCTTAAAGAGGGACCGGATGAGCCTGCTTGAAGTATCGGGACTGCGAAAGAAATACAAGGCTCGTACGGTCGTGCGCGATGTCGAGTTCGAGGTCGCCCCCGGCGAGGTGGTGGGGCTGCTTGGCCCCAACGGCGCCGGCAAGACCACCTGCTTCTACATGATCGTCGGCCTGGTGCGCTGCGATGCCGGCACCATCCGCCTCGACGGCGCCGAACTCACGCACCTTCCGATCCACCGTCGCGCGCGTATGGGCCTGTCCTACCTGCCTCAGGAAATGAGCGTGTTCCGGCGCCTGACGGTCGCCGACAATGTGCGTGCCGTCCTGGAGTTGCAGGAAGGTCAGGATGCCGCAAAGCTGGAGGAGCGACTCGAAGGACTGCTCGAGGATCTGGGCATCGCCCACCTGGCCGACAGCATGGCCGTATCGCTGTCCGGCGGCGAGCGCCGCCGCTGCGAGATCGCCCGCGCGCTGGCCACCAACCCGCGGCTGATCCTGCTCGACGAACCCTTCGCCGGGGTGGACCCGATCGCCGTGCTCGACATCCAGAAGATCATTCGCTATCTGAAAGAGCGCGGCATCGGCGTGCTGATCACCGACCACAACGTGCGCGAGACGCTGGGCATCTGCGACCACGCCTACATCATCAGCGAAGGCGAGGTACTCGCGCGCGGCCGACCCGACGAGATCATCGAAGACGAGCGCGTGCGGCGCGTCTACCTGGGCGAACACTTCCGGCTGTAGGCCGGGATAACGGCGACATGAAGCAATCCCTACAGCTCAAGCTCTCGCAGTCGCTCACGCTGACGCCGCAGTTGCAGCAGTCGATCCGTCTGCTGCAACTGTCGACGATCGAGCTGAACCAGGAGATCGAGCGTTTTCTCGCAGAGAATCCGCTGCTCGAACGCGAGGACGGCGACGACGCGCCGCCACCTGCCCGCGGCGAGGCACCCGCGCAGGAGAGCCCGACCACGACCTCGGCCGAGGCCCCCGCCGAACACGAGCACGAAGGCCCACGCGAGGCATCGGCCTCCGACACCACGGCTGACTTCCCGGAGCCGGGCGGCGACTGGGGGAGTGGCAGCCCACGCAGCCGCGACGACGAGGACGAGCGCGACTACCAGGACGTGCAGGCCGCCTCGATCAGCCTGCGCGAGCATCTCAACGAGCAGATCAGCCTGTCGTCGATGTCCGACCGCGACCGCCTGCTGGCGCGCTTCATCATCGAGGCAATCGACGACGACGGCTACCTGAACCAGACGCTCGAAGAGCTGCTGGAGGTCATTCCGGAAGACTTCGAGATCGAATTCGACGACCTGCAGATCGCACTCAGCCAGATCCAGAGCCTGGACCCGGCCGGCATTGCGGCGCGCACCCCGGCCGAGTGCCTGGCGCTGCAACTGCGCGCGCAACCGGCGGGGGCATGCCGCGATCTCGCGCTGGAAATCGTCGAACACCACCTGCAACTGCTGGCCGAGCGCAACTTCGCGCGCCTGCGCCGCGAGACCGGCCGAAGCGACGACGAGCTGCGCGAGGCGCATGCGCTGATCCGCGGCCTCGACCCGCACCCCGGACTGCAGTACGGCGCAGACGATACCGGCTACATCGTGCCCGATGTCGTCGTGCGCAAGACGCGCACCGGCTGGCGCGCCAGCCTCAACGCCGACGCCATGCCAAAACTGCGCGTCAACCAGCTCTACGCGAGCATCCTGCAGCAGAACCGCGGTTCCAACGGGGCGCTCACCGGCCAGCTGCAGGAGGCGCGCTGGCTGATCAAGAACGTGCAGCAGCGTTTCGACACCATCCTGCGCGTATCGCAAGCCATCGTTGACCAGCAGCGCCAGTTCTTCGAATATGGAGACGTGGCGATGCGGCCGCTGACGCTGCGCGAAATCGCCGATGAACTGGAGCTGCACGAATCGACCATCTCGCGGGTGACTACACAGAAGTACATGTCCACGCCACGCGGCGTGTTTGAACTCAAGTACTTCTTTGGCAGTCACGTATCCACGGACACCGGCGGATCGGCCTCATCGACCGCGATCCGCGCGCTGATCCGCCAACTGGTCGATGCCGAGGACAAGAAGAAACCATTATCCGATTCCCGCATCACGGATCTGCTCGGCGAGCAGGGCATCGTCGTCGCACGCCGCACGATCGCCAAGTACCGGGAATCGCTGAACATCCCACCGGTCAGTCAGCGCAAGCAGATCTGACCCCATCCACGACGCGAGGAGCGATCATGAACCTGAACATCACCGGACACCACGTAGAAGTCACTCCCGCCATCCGGGAGTACGTCTCGGGCAAGATCGACCGCGTGATCCGTCATTTCGACAACGTCACCAGCATCAACGTGATTCTGTCGGTCGAGAAACTCGTGCAGAAGGCCGAGGTCACCCTGCATGTGCGCGGCAAGGACCTGTTTGCCGAGGCCGAGGACGGCGACCTCTATGCGGCCATCGACGCGATGACCGACAAGCTCGACCGCCAGGTGATCAAGCACAAGAACAAGAACCTCGAACACAACCACGAGGCGCTCAAGCACCAGCCGGCCGACGAAGCCGCCGGTGAGCAATAGGGCGTGCAATAGTTCGCTGCATTGCACAATCGATTCTGCAAACCCGACGGGGTGCGTTTATACTCACGCCTCACAACGTGCCCGGCGCACCCCCGAAACCCATGATCGTCCTGGCGATTGCGGCACGCCGCAAGTGCCAGGCGCCTCCCAAATGAGTCTGATAGCCGAACTCCTTCCCAGCGAAAACGTCGTCATTGATCTGGATGCAAGCAGCAAGAAGCGCGTGTTCGAGCGGGCCGGCCTGCTCTTCGAGAACAATCAGGGCATCGGCCGCAGCGATGTGTTCGACAGCCTGTTCTCGCGCGAGCGTCTGGGCTCCACCGGCCTGGGTCAGGGCATCGCGATTCCGCACGGACGCATCAAGGGCCTGAAGACAGCCGCCGGCGCATTCTTCCGGCTCAGCAACCCGGTGCAGTTCGACGCCCCGGACGGCCGTCCGGTCAACATGCTGTTCGTGCTGCTCGTCCCCGAACAGGCCAACGAGCAGCATCTGCAGTTGCTGTCCGAACTGGCGCAGATGTTCAGCGACGCGAGCTTCCGCGACCGGCTGCAGGATGCAGCCGATGGCGACGCCATCCACGAACTGTTCACCGGCTGGGCGCCGCATGCGGCAGATCAGCGTCGCGCGGCTGTTTGAATCGCGCCGCGAGGCGCTGGCGCTGAGCCATGTCTGCGGGCCGCTCGATCGTTCGATCGCGGTTGCCGAGACCAACCTGTGGCCCGCCGATCTGGTCGGTCACCTCAACCTGATCCACCCCGAGCGCGTGCAGGTCGTCGGCAACGCCGAACTGGCCTGGGCCCGTCGCCAGCCGCAGGAGCGCATCGTCCAGCACCTGGACGATGTCTTCGGCGCCTCCCCGCCCGCCATCATTGTCGCGGACGACTGCGAACTGCCGGTGCTGATGCGCCAGTTGTGCGCCGCCCATGATGTTCCGCTGTTCATGACTCCGCAGAGCTCGGCGCGCGTCATCGACCAATTGCGCGGCTATCTCGCGCACGAGCTGGCCGAAAAGGTCTCGCTGCACGGCGTGTTCATGGACGTACTGGGCATCGGCGTGTTCATTACCGGCGATTCGGGCACCGGCAAGTCCGAACTCGCGCTCGAACTGATCTCGCGCGGCCACGGCCTGGTCGCAGACGACATCACCGAGTTCTCGCGCATCGCCCCGGCGGTGATCGAGGGGCGCTGCCCCGAACTGCTGCAGGACTTCATCGAAGTGCGCGGCCTCGGGGTGCTCAACATCCGCACGATCTTCGGCGAGACCGCCTCGCGGCGAAAGATGCGCCTGCGACTGGTGGTGCATCTGGAACGCCGCATGCCCGGCCAGGATGACCCGGACCGGCTACCCATTCACCTCGAGACACAGGAGATACTCGGCGCGCAGATCCCGCGCACGGTGCTGCCGGTGGCCGCCGGGCGCAACCTCGCCGTGCTGCTCGAAGCGGCCGTGCGCTCGACCATCCTCAAGCTGCGCGGCATCGACGCCACCCAGGAACTGATCGAGCGCCACCAGCGCCTGCTCGGATCGGGCGGCATGCCGGACTGATTCCTCGCTTGCCGGTTCACGCCGGCGACTGATACGCTCTTGGCCCTTTACGCCCGCATCGGCCCCCACATGAAAACCCCGCCGGATTATCTGGAACGCATCCTCAACGCGCAGGTGTACGACGTCGCCGAGGAGACGCCGCTCGAGCGCGCGGACAGCCTGTCGGCGCGGCTGGGCAACTCGCTGCTGCTCAAGCGCGAGGACATGCAGCCGGTATTCAGCTTCAAGATCCGCGGCGCCTACAACAAGATGGCCAACCTCTCACCGGCCGCCCTCAAGCGCGGCGTGATCTGCGCTTCAGCCGGCAACCACGCACAGGGCGTGGCGATGTCGGCCGCAAAGCTGGGCACGCGGGCGGTCATCGTGATGCCGACCTCGACCCCCCAGATCAAGGTGGACGCGGTGCGCGGGCGCGGTGGCGAGGTGGTGCTGGTGGGCGACTCGTTTTCCGAGGCCTTCGCCCACGCCAAGCAGCTCGAAAAGGAAGAACGCCTGACCTTCGTCCACCCCTTCGATGACCCGGACGTGATCGCCGGCCAGGGCACGATCGGCATGGAAATCCTGCGCGCCCACCCGCGCCCCATCCACACCATCTTCTGCTGCGTCGGCGGCGGCGGCCTCATCTCCGGCATCGCCGCCTACGTCAAACGGCTGCGCCCGGAAACACGCATCATCGGCGTCGAGGCCGAGGGTTCGGAGGCGATGACGAAGTCGCTCGCTGCAGGTCGCCGCGTGGAACTGGACCAGGTCGGCCTGTTCGCCGACGGCGCAGCCGTGAAACTGGTCGGCGCCGAGACCTTCCGCCTGTGCCAGGAATACGTCGACGAGATGATCGTCGTCGACAACGACGCCATCTGCGCGGCGATCAAGGATGTCTTCGAGGACACGCGCTCCATTCTCGAGCCGGCCGGTGCACTCGCCGTGGCCGGCGCCAAGGAGTACGTCAAGCGTCACAAGCTGCGCGACAAGACGCTGGTGGCGATCGCCTCGGGCGCGAACATGAATTTCGACCGCCTGCGCTTCGTTGCCGAACGCGCCGAACTGGGCGAGCAGCGCGAAGTCATCCTCGCCGTGACCATTCCCGAGCAACCCGGCTCGTTCCGCAAGTTCTGCAGTTTGCTGGGCAAGCGCAACATCACCGAGTTCAACTACCGCTACGACGATCCGTCGAACGCCCACATCTTCGTCGGCGTCAACGTGTCCAACCGCGCAGAGGCCAGCCGCATGATCGAAATGCTGGCCCGCCACGATCTGCCGGCCATCGACCTGACCGACGACGAGATGGCCAAGAGCCACATTCGTTACATGGTCGGCGGGCGCGCACCGCACGCCGACAACGAGCTGCTCTACCGCTTCATCTTCCCGGAACGACCCGGCGCGCTGATGAATTTCCTCACGCAACTGCGCTCGGACTGGAACATCAGCCTGTTCCATTACCGCAATCACGGTGCCGACTTCGGCCGCGTACTGGTCGGCATGCAGGTGCCGCCCGGCGACAAGACCGCCTTCAACGAATTCCTCGAGCGGCTCGGCTACGATTACGCAGAAGAGACCGACAACCCGGCCTACAAGCTGTTCCTGGGCTAGCCGACGGCGAGCCGACACGCACGCCTGATCCCCTGTTGCGGAGTCGCGCTTGCCCGCGACGCGATGTGGCCTAGGTCACTGCGCGGAACGCGCCCGCCTCGGTGACGAGCCAGTCCATCGCCCTGTCGTGCGGCTGAGGCAGTACAGTGTCCACACGCCCCAGCTCGAAGCCGACACCGACAGCCACCGCGTCGAGCACGGCCAGCGTCCGGTCGAAGTAGCCGCCACCGTATCCGAGCCGGAACCCCCCGCCGTCGAAGGCATTGAGCGGCACCAGCACGAGTTGCGGCACGACCTCCTCGCCCGCCGGCGGATGAGGAATGCCGTGGCGATCGGGTTCCAGCCTCATGCCCGGTGTCCAGCGACGGAACGCAAGCGGCGCTTCACGGTCCGTCACGACCGGGAGCGCAGCGATGCGCGAGCCATCCTGCGCGAGCCAGCGAGCGACGAAGTGACGCAGATCGGGCTCGGCGCGAAACGGCCAGCAGAAGGCAAGCCGGCGCGGCGCGAGGCGTTCGAGCAAGTCTGCCAGATGCACCTCGAGGCGCCGCTCGAGTGCGCCGCGCGCGGTGACGGTGAGCGCTTCGCGAGCGGACAGGGCGGCATTTCGCAGCGCGCGTCGGCGCGCTACGATGTGATTGTCGGATTGCGGCTCCTTCATGCCCGGAGCGCCGTGATGCATTTTTCACCGGGCCATGGTCGCGGAAACATGAAACACGTCCTTGTCGGTCTGTTGGTTGCGGTTCTCGCCGGTGCGACACTCGCGCAGTCGGGTGACAGGCGCATTCTAGCGGCACGCGATGCGCTTCGAAGCGGCGATCATGCGGCGCTCGAACGCCTCGCATCAAGCCCCGAGGACCACCTGCTCGGACACTACGTCGAATACTGGCGCCTGCTCTCGCGCCTCGATCGCAGCGATGAGGCGGTGCCCTCGGCCGCGCTGAAGGCCTTCGTGACCCTGCACTCGGGCAGCGTGCCGGCCACCCGCCTGGCCGCGCAGTGGTTGCGTCGGCTGGCCGCGGACGAAGACTGGGAAGGCGTGCTGAGCGTTTTTCCGCACACCGAGGCCGACGTCGAACTGCGCTGCCTGGCCTGGCAGGCGCGGCATCACCTTGGCGACGCCACCGTATTCGACGAAATCGCCACCGCCTGGCGTGATCTGGCCTCCAACCCGGTCGCCTGCCACCCGGTGCTGGAAACGGCGGCCACCACCGCCCGCGTTCCGGTCGACGAGGTATGGTGGCGCTTTCGCCAACAGATCGACAGCCGCGACCCTTCCCCGGCGCGCACCACACTGGAGTGGCTCGGTGTCGGCCAGGCACGCCCGCTGCGCCAACTGCTTGCCGACCCGGCCGGCTACCTCGACCGGCTGCCCGAGAACTTTCACCGCAGTCGTGCCGGGCGCGAACTTGCGCTGGCCGCGCTGGTGCGTCTGGCCCGTCGTGACCCGCCGCTGGCCCACGTGCGTCTGCTGCGCCGCGCCGAGCACTTCACCACGGACGAACAGCGTCATGCCTACCTTGCCCTGGGCTACCACGGCGCGCTCTCGCGTCTGCCGCTGACCACCGAGTGGTACCGGGCCGCCGGCGACATCGACATGACCGCCGGTCAGCGCGAATGGCGCGTGCGCGCGGCGCTGCGTGCCGGCGAGTGGGAATACGTCGAACAGACCATCGACGGACTCGATTCCGCCCAGCGATCCGAGCCCGAGTGGATCTACTGGCATGCCCGCGCACTGGCCGAACGGGGCAATCACGAGGCGGCCAAGGCCCGCTACGCGGAAATCTCCGGTCAGTACGGCTACTACCCGATGCTTGCCGCCGAGGAACTGGGTCGGCTGTTCGTCGCGCCCGAGCGCTCCGCGGCGCTCGCGCCCGAAGACAAGGCGCGTGCCGCGCTCGATCCGGGCATTCGGCGGGCGATGACGTTCTATGCGCTGGGCCTGCCCACCGAAGGCTTGCGCGAATGGATCGCCGCGCTGCGCGGCAAGGATCGCGGTTTCATCCTCGGCGCAGCCCATGTCGCGCTCGACCAGGGGCTTCTCGAGCGTGCGATCAATGCCGCCGAGTACGCAGACGCCGGCGACAACTTCGAGCTGCGTTTCCTGACGCCCTACCGCGAACTGGTCGAGCCACAGGTCGTGCGCCAGAAGCTCGATCTGGCCTGGGTCTACGGTCTGATGCGCCAGGAGAGCCGTTTCAACATCCCCGCCCGCTCGAGCGCCGGGGCGCAAGGGCTGATGCAGGTGATGCCGGCCACGGGCCGCTGGGTGGCAGGTCAGATCGGGCTCAAGAGCTACCATCCACGCATGCTCAACGACCCCAAGACGAACGTGCTGCTGGGCACGAGCTACCTGCGACTGATCCTCGCCGATCTGGACGACCATCCGGTACTCGCCTCGGCCGGCTACAACGCCGGCCCGAGCCGCGCACGCCGCTGGCGCAGCGAACATCCGATCGAGGGCGCGATCTACGTCGCAACCATTCCCATCGACGAGACCCGCGAATACGTCCAGAAGGTGCTCGTCAACAAGGTCGTCTATGCCGCGCTGCTCGAAGGCAGTGCGCAGTCGCTCAAGGCGCGCCTGGGCACGATCCCGGCGGCCGTCGAGACAACCGCCAACCGTTGAGGTGGACATGAACGATCGACGCATACTCGTGACCGGCGGCAGCGGCTTCATCGGCAGCGCCGTGGTCGCCCGCCTGGTCGAACAGGGATGCCGGGTGCGCGTGCCCACGCGCGAGCCCAAGCGCGCGCGCCACCTGGCCGAGCTGGACGGCGTGGAGATCGTCGAGGCCGATGTGCACGACGACGCGACCCTCGCTCGCCTGGCCGAAGACACACAGGCCGCGGTCAACCTCGTCGGCGTGCTGCACTCGCGCTCCGGCGACCCGTGGGGGCCGGACTTCGACAAGGCACACGTCGCTCTCCCCCGACGACTGCTGGCAGCGCTCAAGGACGCAGGCACCGAACATCTGGTGCATGTCAGCGCGCTCGGCGCCGATGCGAGCGGCCCGTCCGAGTACCAACGGTCCAAGGCGGCAGGCGAGGCGGCGGTAAGCGAAGGCGGCGACCCACCTGCCTGGACGATCCTGCGCCCCTCGGTCGTGTTCGGGCCGGGCGACAGCTTCCTCAACCTGTTCGCACAACTGACGAAGTTCATCCCCGTACTTCCGCTGGCCGGCGCCGACACGCGTTTCCAGCCGGTGTTCGTCGGTGACGTGGCCGATGTCGTCGCGCGCTGCCTGGACGACGAGGCCGCTCGCGGCCAGACCTTTGAACTGGCCGGCCCCACCGTCTACACGCTGCGCGAACTGGTGCTGTACGTGTGTCGGACGACCGGACGCAGCCGGCTGGTGTTCGGGCTGCCCGAGCCGCTCGGCCTGGCACAGGCGGCCACCATGGAGCTGCTGCCCAATCCACCGATGAGTCGCGACAACGTGCGCTCGCTGCGCGTGGACAACGTCGCCCGTGACACCCCGCTGCCGTTCGGTCTGCCACCGACCGCACTCGAGGCTGTCGCGCCGGGCTATCTGGGCCGGGGCGCGAACGACTGATGCGAAGCTATGTGGTCGGCGGCGCGGTGCGCGACGAATTGCTGGATCTGCCGGTGCGCGACCACGACTGGGTCGTGGTCGGCGCCACCCCCGAGGAGATGATCGCGGCTGGCTACCGCCCGGTAGGCAAGGACTTCCCGGTGTTCCTGCACCCGGACACCAACGAGGAGTACGCGCTTGCGCGCACCGAGCGCAAGAGTGGCCGCGGCTACAAGGGCTTCAGCTTCCACGCTGCGCCCGACGTGACCCTGGAACAGGACCTGCAGCGGCGCGACCTGACCGTCAATGCGATGGCGCGCGACGAACACGGCGAAATCGTTGACCCCTTCGGCGGGCGGCGCGACCTGGCCGCCCGCGTGCTGCGCCACGTCAGCCCGGCCTTCGCCGAGGATCCGCTGCGCATCCTGCGCGTGGCACGCTTTGCCGCGCGCTTTGACGAATTCTCGGTGGCGCCCGAGACGATGGGGCTGATGCGCGACATCGTCGTCGCCGGCGAGGTCGAGCACCTCGTGGCCGAACGCGTGTGGCAGGAGATCGCGCGCGGACTGATGGAGACGCACCCGCAGCGCATGCTCGCCGTGCTGCGCGAGAGCGGCGCACTCGCACGATTGCTGCCCGAACTCGATGCCCTGCCTGCCGACGGACGCGACGCGCTGGACGCGGCGCTTGCGCGTGCGGTCGCGCGCGATGCAGCGCTCGAGGCACGCTGGGCCGTGGCACTGCACCTCCTCGATGGCGACACCGCCCGCGCTGTATCCGAACGGCTCAAGGCGCCAAACGACGCCCGCGACCTGGCCGCGATGCTCGCGCGCGAACGCGGCGCACTGCGTACCGAGGCGAACGAGGCCGAGGCGATGCTCGGTCTGCTGACGCGCTGCGACGCCCTGCGCCGACCCGAACGCTTCGCCGCACTGCTCGAGGCCGCACACGACTGCAGCACCGACTTCGACCCGAGGCCGTGGCGTGGCGCGCTCGCCGCGGCGCAAGGCGTGGATGCCGGCGCGATCGCGGCCGCCTGCGCCGACAAGCGCGAGATCCCGCAACGCGTGCGCGAGGCGCGCATCGCAGCGATCGGCGGCCGCTAGCAGCCGCGATGCACAACGGAGCGAGAGCGCAGGCGGGGTTTCGCGAAGCACCGCGCAAGGCCGCAGATGGCCACTGCACTTGTTCCGCTTCGCCCCGCTAGATCGACCACAGAAGCAGCATCGCCACTGCCGACAGCAGCAAGGTACTCGTAAACGGGAAGTGGTAGGCTCGCCCGCGGAAGTTGAAATGCACGTCGCCGGGCAGGCGCCCGAGGCGCAGGTGGCGCGACAGCGTCGCGCGGAACATGCCGGTGACGAGGACGATGACGAGGATGACGATCAACCATTTCAACATGCGGCATTAGACCCCGAACCACGGCAACCCGCCAACCGGAAAGGACGCCATGATCACCCTGTACACCTGGAGCACCCCGAACGGCCGCAAGGTTTCGATCGCACTGGAGGAACTCGGGCTCGACTACGACGTGAAAAGCATCGACATCACGAAAGGCGAGCAGCATGCGGCGGAGTTTCTCGCCATCAGCCCCAACAACAAGATCCCGGCCATCGTCGATGACGACGGCCCGGAGGGACGCCCGATCGCGCTGTTCGAATCGGGGGCGATCCTGATCTATCTGGCCGAGAAGTGCGGCCGCCTGCTGCCAACCAGCGCGCGCGAGCGCCTGGACGTACTGCAATGGCTGATGATGCAGATGGGCTCGGTGGGTCCGATGATGGGTCAGGCGCACCACTTCCTGCGCTTCGCGCCGGAAGACGTGCCCTACGCGAAGAAGCGCTATTCGGACGAGACGCGACGCATCTACGGCGTGCTCGACCGTCGGCTCGCCGAGCATGAATGGCTGGCTGCCGGCGAGTACACGATCGCGGATATCGCGACCTTCCCGTGGATCGCACGCCACGAGTGGCAACAGGTAGCGCTCGAGGACTTCCCCAACGTCAAGCGCTGGTTCGACGCGATCGCCGCCCGGCCCGCGGTCGCACGCGGCATGAAGGTGCCCGGCTGATGGCCACGGGGCGTCGTCTCGAATTCGTCTCCCGCCTGCCCGAAGGCGAGCCCCGGCTGCAACCGCTGCTGTTCGTGCACGGCGCCTACACCGGCGCCTGGTGCTGGGACGAGCATTTCCTGCCCTTCTTCGCGCGCCACGGCTATGCCGCGCACGCGCTGTCGCTGTCCGGTCACGGCGACAGCGACGGTCGCGACGTACTCGATACACTGCGCATCGCCGACTACGTCGACGACGTCGAACGCGCGATCGAGCGCCTGCCCGCGCCGCCCGTGCTGATCGGCCACTCGCTGGGCGGCTTCGTCGTGCAGCACTGCCTGACGCGGCTGCGCCCGGCCGCGGCCGCCCTGCTGTGCGCCGTGCCGCCGTCCGGGCTGGCGTGGTCGTCGCTGTCGATGCTGATGCATCACCCCAGCCTCCTCGTCACGCTCAACAGCATCCTCGCCGGGCGCTCGCCCGATGTCGAGAACGTGCGCGAAGCGCTTTTTCACCAGCCTGTCGAACACGCCCGGCTGGAGCGTTTCGTGCGCCACAGCCAGCCCGAGTCGATGCGCGCGATCTGGGACATGATGGGCTTTGACCTGCCGGATCGACGCCGCATGCATCGCGTGCCCCTGCTCGTGCTGGGCGCCGAACACGACCGCCTGATCCCGCCCTCGGAGGTGCGTTCGGCAGGTCGTGCGCTGGGCAAGTCGGCCGAGATCATTCCCGGCCTGGGTCACGCAGTGATGCTCGAACGCGACTGGGAGCGGGTCGCCACCCGCCTGCTGCAGTGGATGCAGAGCCTGGCCAGTCAGGGAGCAGACTCATGAACGAAGCCCCGGTGATTCTCGTCACCGGCGCCGCACGACGCGTCGGCGCCGAAATCGCGCGTACCCTGCACGCGGCCGGTTGCCGCGTGCTCATCCACTATCGCGGCAGCGCTCAGGCCGCGCACGCACTGGCCCAAGAACTCGAAGCGCAACGCCCCAGCTCGGCCGCCACGCTGGCCGGCGACCTGGGTGAGATCGCCGCCACGCAGCGCATCGCGGCCGATGCGCTGGCGTGCTTCGGTCGCGTCGACGGCCTGGTCAACAACGCCTCGAGCTTCTTCGGCACGCCGCTCGGGCGCATCGACGAGGCCGCCTGGGATGATCTGACCGGCTCCAACCTGAAGGGACCGCTGTTCCTGACCCAGGCGCTGGCCCCGGCGCTCACGCAGGCCGGCGGCGCCATCGTCAACATCGTCGACATCCATGCCCAGCGGCCGCTGCGCGGCTATGCGCTGTACTGCGCGGCCAAGGCCGGCCTGCTCGGCCTGACCCGCGCCCTGGCCGTCGAGCTGGCGCCGCGCGTGCGCGTCAACGGCGTGGCGCCCGGACCCATCGAATGGCCCGAGGACGGCCAGTTCCCGGACGCCGAACGCGAGGCCATCGTCGCCGATACCCTGCTCGGACGCGAAGGCCGGCCGAGCGACATCGCCGGTGCGGTGCGCTATCTGCTGCTCGATGCGCCCTACGTGACCGGCCAGATTTTGGCCGTCGACGGCGGACGCAGTGCCCATCTGGCCACGCCCGGCAGTGCGCCGGGACGCGTATAATCGGCCGCCGTTGCAAGAAGGATTCGGGTTGTGAACGCACCGGCTGAAACTCCCCGCGGCACGCCCCAGCGGCTGTCCAACACCGCGGAAAGACTGAAGAAGAAACTCGAGCGCTGCGTCGGCCAGGCGATCGCCGACTTCGACATGATCGGAGACGGCGACACCGTGATGGTGTGCGTGTCCGGCGGCAAGGATTCCTACACGCTGCTGTCGTGCCTGCTCGCACTGCGCGAGCGCGCGCCGGTGGATTTTCGCATCGTCGCCGTCAACCTCGACCAGAAGCAGCCCGGCTTCCCGGCCGAGGTCTTGCCGGCATACTTCGAAGCCATCGGCGTCGAATACCGCATCGTCACCGAAGACACCTACTCCATCGTTCGCGACAAGATCCCCGAGGGCAAGACCACCTGCTCGCTGTGTTCGCGCCTGCGTCGCGGCATCCTCTACCGCACGGCGCGCGAGATCGGCGCCACGCGCATCGCGCTCGGCCATCACCGCGACGACATTCTCGAGACCTTCTTCCTCAACCTGTTCTTCGGTGGCCGCACCAAGTCCATGCCGCCAAAGCTCGTCAGCGACGATGGCGAGCACGTCGTGATCCGGCCGCTGGCCTATTGCACCGAGGCCGACATTGCGCGCTTCGCCCGTGCCATGGACTACCCGATCATCCCGTGCAACCTGTGCGGCTCGCAGGAAAACGCCCAGCGCAAGCACGTCAAGGCCATGCTGCAGGGCTGGGCGAGCGAGCACCCCGGACGCATCGAGTCGATCTTCACGGCACTGGCCAACGTCGTGCCCTCGCACCTGATGGACGACGCGCTGTTCGATTTTCGCGGGCTCACGCGCGGCACCGAAGTGGCCGAAGGCGACACCGCTTTCGATCCGCCGGATCTTCCCGCGGCCACGCTTGGCGGCATCCGCATCCTTGGCTGAGGGCGACCCCGCAACAAGCCGTTGCGCCCGCTCGCGCATTCCCCCATCATATGCCGCATCGCCCTGAAACACGCTCTGGGCGGGGCCTCCCCCACGGCACCACGGAAAGACACATGCCGATACCCTGCATTCTCGTCGCCGAGATTCTCGGGGGCCCCGCGCCCCGCGCCGGCACCGCTGCCGACGAAGCCCGACATACGCTGGAGCGTTGCCGCAACCGCATCAAACTGGCCGTGGAATCGAACGGCGGGAAATGCGCAGACACGGTCACACCGGAGCTGCAGGCCGGCTTCGCCAGCGCCGACGCGGCAGTGCTCGCCGCCTGCGAGATGATCGACCGCGTGCATGCGCTGCCCCCGGCGCGCGGCGCGCGTTTTGCGCTGCGCGTGGGGCTGGCCGCTGGTGACGGCGACGCCGCCGTGACAAGCGCATCAGACCTGCGCGCCCAGGCGCGCGCGGGCGAAGCCCTGCTCGACGCGCGCGCCGCCGGCGCCCTGAGCGCCCCCACGCGCCAGTTCGCGCGCATCGTGGCTGCGCCTGCGCGCGCCGGCATCGAAGCGGGCACCGAACTGATCCTGCGTCACGCCGAGGACACGCTGGCGCCCGCCGTGCAACCGGGTTCGCCGCGCCTGCGTGTGCACCACGGCGGGCGCACACTGTACGTGGACGAGAGCCATCCGCGCCTGCTGCTCGGGCGCGATGCGACCAACGACCTGGTGATCGGCGACCCGCGCGCTTCACGCATCCACGCCACGATCGCGCATCGCGCGGGTCGCTTCGTACTCATCGACCACAGCAGCAACGGCTGCTGGATCGAGGCTCACGACACCGAAGCGCGCTGCGTCAAGGGCAACGAGGCCGGCCTGCCCGGACGGGGCCGCCTCGGCCTGGGCGCACCGGCCACGGATGGAGACTCGAACCGGGTCGATTTCGAGGTCGGCTGAGCCGCTCTTGCGCGGCGCAACACCCGGTCTCCGCCCGCTGGGCACGGCGATTTTCCGTTTCCGGATCAATGCCCTGTAGCTGCAAGGGGTTTGCGGCCGGAGCCTAGGCGGGCAACTCACGGTACAATCGTCGGTCCCATTGCAGCAATTGCACCGGAACCGTCCCGCCCATGACTCAGCGCCTGCGAGAAATCCCCTACAACTACACCTCGTTCTCGGATCGCGAGATCGTCATCCGCCTGCTCGGCGCCGAGGCCTGGAATATCCTCGACAGCCTGCGCGCAGAGCGCGTCACCGGACGCTCCGCGCGCATGCTCTACGAGGTGCTTGGCGACATCTGGGTGGTGCAACGCAACCCCTATCTGCAGGACGACCTGCTCGCCAGCCGCGACCGGCGCGAGGCGCTGGTCGGCGCCATGCAGCACCGTCTGCGCGAAGTCGAGAAGCGTCGCCAGGAAAGCTCGGCGGACGACCCGGAACGCTCCGCCAAGGTCGCCCGGCTGGTCAATGCGGCCGAGGCCGCGGTACGCGACTTCGCACGCTTTTTCGACGACACCGGGGCGCTGCGCAAGCGCGTCGCCAAGGTGCTGGCGCGCCACACGCGGCGCGACAACATCTGCTTCGACGGCCATACGCGCGTATCGCACGTGACCGACGCTACCGACTGGCGCGTCGAATACCCCTTCGTGGTGCTGCGCCCGGACACCGAGGACGAGATCGCCGCGCTGGTGCGCGACTGTATCGAGCTGGGCCTGACCATCATCCCGCGCGGCGGCGGTACGGGCTACACGGGCGGCGCAATCCCGCTGGACGCGAGATCAGTGGTCATCAACACCGAAAAGCTCATCACCCTGGGCGCGATCGAGGAGCGTGTGCTGCCCGGTCTGGACGCCCCGGTGGCGACGATCCGCACCGGCGCCGGTGTGATCACCGCACGCGTGGCCGAAGCGGCCAGCGGAGCGGGACGCGTGTTCGCGGTCGACCCGACCTCGGCCGAGGCCTCCTGTATCGGCGGCAACATCGCGATGAACGCCGGCGGCAAGAAGGCCGTGCTGTGGGGCACGGCGCTGGACAACCTGGCCTGGTGGAAAATGGTCACGCCCGATGGTGAATGGATGGAGGTCGAACGCCTCAACCACAACCTGGGCAAGATCCACGAGCAGGAGACGGTCGAATTCCGCCTGCGCCGCTTCGACGCGAGCGGCCGCAAGCAACTCGGCGAGGAGATCGTGAGCCTGCCGGGTGCGAGCTGCCGCAAGACCGGTCTGGGCAAGGACGTCACCGACAAGTTTCTCGGCGGCGTGCCGGGCGTGCAGAAGGAAGGCACGGACGGGTTGATCGTGGCCGCGCGCTGGGTATTGCACAAGATGCCGCCGCATACGCGCACCGTGTGCCTGGAGTTTTTCGGCCAGGTACGCGAGGCCGTGCCGGCCATCGTCGAGATCACCGACTATTTCAAGCCTGGCGGCGAGGGCCATGCGGCCGGCGTGCAACTGGCCGGCCTCGAGCACCTGGACGAACGCTACGTCAAGGCGGTGGGCTACGCCACCAAGGCGCGCCGCCACGGCCGGCCCAAGATGGTGCTGGTGGGCGACATCGTCGGCCACGACGAGGACGCGGTGATGACCGCCGCCTCGGAAGTGGTGCGCATGTGCAACGCGCGCTCGGCCGAAGGCTTCATCGCCGCCTCGGACGAGCAGCGCAAGCGCTTCTGGCTGGACCGTTCGCGCACGGCAGCCATCTCCAAGCACACCAACGCCTTCAAGATCAACGAGGACGTGGTCATCCCGCTCGATCGCATGGGCGACTACTGCGACGCCATCGAGCGCATCAACATCGAGTTGTCCACGCAAAACAAGATCGCGCTGTGCGACGCGCTGGCCGAGTTCGTCGCTGGCGAGTTGCCGATCGATGTCGGCGACAGCGACCTGGACAAGGAAGAGCTGATCGGCGAGAGCCGCGAAACTGCAATCGACGCCATCGCCGAGATCCGCGCGCGCTGGCAGTGGCTGCTCGACAACCTCGACACGCCGCTGGCCGAGGCCGAGCCGGGCTTCTCCGGCCTGGGCATCGCTGCGACCGAATTCACCAATCGCGCCGCCGACCCCGTGCTGTTCCACCGGCTGCAGGACTACTCCATCCGCATCTCGTGGAAGACCGAACTCAAGCCGCGTCTGGAGCACATTTTCGACGGCGTGGTATTCGCGCCGGTGCGCGAACGCATCGAGGCGATCCACCGCGAAGTGCTGCGCGGACGCGTGTTCGTGGCGCTGCACATGCATGCCGGCGACGGCAACGTGCACACCAACATCCCGGTCAACTCCGACCACTACGAGATGCTGACCACGGCCAACCGCACGGTCGACCGCATCATGGCGATCGCGCGATCGCTCGACGGCGTGATCTCCGGCGAGCACGGCATCGGCATCACCAAGCTCGATTACCTCACCGACGACGAGATGGCGGGCTTCTGGGCGTACAAGAAGAAGGTCGACCCCAAGGGCCACTTCAACCGCGGCAAGCTCATGCGCGACGGCGAGCACAGTGCGAATCTGGATCTCGCCTACACGCCCAGCTTCAACCTGATGGGGCACGAGTCGCTGATCATGGAGCAGACCGAGATCGGCGACATCGCGCACGACATCAAGGACTGCCTGCGCTGCGGCAAGTGCAAGCCGGTGTGCTCGACCCATGTGCCGCGCGCCAACCTGCTGTATTCACCGCGCGACAAGATCCTGTCGACCTCGCTGCTGATCGAGGCCATCCTCTACGAGGAGCAGACGCGGCGCGGCGTATCGCTGGCCCACTGGGCCGAGTTCGAGGACGTGGGTGACCACTGCACCGTGTGCCACAAGTGCGAGAAGCCCTGTCCGGTGGACATCGACTTCGGCGACGTGTCGATCAAGATGCGCAACCTGCTGCGCAAGCAGGGCAAGCGCTCGTTCAATCCCGGCACCACGGCGGCGATGGCCTTTCTCACCGTCAAGGACCCGGCCACCATCAAGCTCATCCGCAAGGGCATGATCGAGTGGGGCTACAAGGCGCAGCGCCTCGGCCACCGCATCGGCAAGTCGCTGGGGTTGATCCAGGAGCAGGTCAAGGCACCGCCGGCCACGCTCGGCAAGGGCTCGATCAAGGCGCAGGTGATCCACTTCATCAACAAGCCCATGCCCGGCAACCTGCCCAAGCGCACCAGCCGCGCGCTGCTCGACATCGAGGACGACAAGATCGTGCCGGTGATCCGCGACCCGCAGGGCCGCCGCGACGAATCCGAGGCGGTGTTCTACTTCCCCGGATGTGGCTCGGAGCGCCTGTTCAGCCAGGTGGGCCTGGCCACGCAGGCCATGCTCTACCACGTCGGCACCACCACGGTGCTGCCGCCGGGCTATCTGTGCTGCGGCTATCCGCAGACCTCAGCCGGCTTCGAGGACAAGGGCCAGCAGATCACCACCGACAACCGCGTGCTCTTCCACCGCGTGGCCAACACGCTCAACTACCTCGACATCAAGACCGTGATCGTGTCCTGCGGCACCTGCATGGATCAGCTCATGAAATACCAGTTCGAGCAGATCTTCCCCGGCTGCCGGCTGCTCGACATCCACGAGTACCTGATGGAAAAGGGCATCAAGCTCGAAGGCATCGAGGGGGTGCGCTACATGTACCACGAGCCCTGCCACACGCCGATGAAGCAGTATCAGGGCATCAAGGTGGCCAACGAGCTGATGGGCACGCGCGTGGATCTCAACGACCGCTGCTGCGGCGAATCGGGCACGCTCGCTGCCTCACGCGCCGACATCTCGACGCAGGTGCGCTTTCGCAAGCAGGAAGAGATCGAGAAGGGTGCGGCCGCGCTGCGCGAAGACGCACCGAGCGCGCCGGTCAAGGTGCTCACCTCGTGCCCGAGTTGCCTGCAGGGGCTGTCGCGCTTCTCCGACGACGGCAAGGTCGAGGCCGACTACATCGTGGTCGAGATCGCCCGCCACATCCTCGGCGAGAACTGGATGCCCGAGTACGTCGCGCGCGCCAACCAGGGCGGCATCGAACGGGTATTGCTGTAGCAGGCGGGAGACTCGTCGTTTCGGTGGATACACTTCGCGTACCCACCGAAACGACCGCCCTGTCAGCGCTTTGCGCGCTCGGCGATCAGCTCGGCGTAGCGCCTGCGGTCGGCCGCGTAGCGCGCCTGGATGGATTCCTTCTCGGCCTGCTTGGCTTCGAGCAGCCGCTGGTAGGAGCGCAATTCGCTTTCGACGGCACGCATCGAACGGCGCAAAGGCTCGATGTCCTGCTCTGCAGGCAGCGTCGCCATTTCTTCCTGGAGCGCCTGCTGCTCGGCCATCAGTCCGCGGCGACGCTCGTGGATGTCGGCGATACTGCGATCGACATTCTCGAGCGCGCGCATCTCGCGCACGTCGATGTCGTTGAGCCCGCGATAGGTCTCGAGCAACGCGTTGTCCATGTTGCGCTGCTGGCGCTCCAGCGCTTCTTCGCGCGCACGGCGGCGATTTTCCGCGTCGAGCTTGGCCTGCTCCTCCGCGGTCAGCGGCGCTGCGACACGGCGCACGACCAGCCCGCGCGGCGAAATTTCGCGATAGGCCCGTCCGTAGCATGCGGGCGGAAGCGTGTCGGCGCAGATGGACTGGTCCTGCAAGTCCTCGCAGCAGTAAATGGTGCGACCGGACTGCGCCTGCGCCGATGCAGGCATCAGCGTGGCAGCGACGGCAATCGTCAGGCTAGGCAGCCAGATCCACGCCATATCGCTCCCTGTATGCTCGGACTGCTTCGAGATTGGCGACGAGCTCGGCGTGACCGGACAGATAGCCGATCAAGTCTTCGAGGGTCGCGACCGCGATGACGGGGATGCCGAACTGCTCGCGCACCTCCTGCACCGCCGACTTGTCGCCGGCGCCTCTCTCCATTCGGTCGAGCGCGATGACCACACCGGCCGGCTCGGCGCCGTTCGCGCGGATGATGTCGACGGATTCGCGAACCGAAGTGCCTGCCGAGATCACGTCGTCGAGAATCAGCACACGCCCGGCCAGCGGCGCGCCAATCAGCGTGCCGCCCTCGCCATGATCCTTGGCTTCCTTGCGGTTGAACGCGAAGGGCAGGTTCACACCGGCCTCGGCGAGCCGCATCGACACCCCCGCGACCAGCGGAATACCCTTGTAGGCGGGGCCGAACAGCATGTCGCAGGGCACACCGGAGGCACGGATGGCGTCGGCGTAAAAGCCGCAGAGCGCGCGGAACGATGCGCCGTCGTCGAACAGACCGGCATTGAAGAAATACGGAGAGGTTCGGCCGGCCTTGGTGACGAAGGAACCGAAACGCAGCACGCCCTTGTCGCAGGCGAGTGCGATGAAATCGCGGCTAGAATCCATGTCCGGCAGACCAGAGGAGACAATCGACAGCATGTTACGCGTCATCACAGCCAACCTCAACGGCATCCGTTCAGCCGCCCGCAAGGGCTTTTTCGAGTGGCTCCCGAAGCAGGATGCCGACTTCGTGTGCCTGCAGGAACTCAAGGCCCAGACGGCCGACATGACGGCCGAAATGCTCAATCCGTCCGGATACTACGGGTATTTTCATTACGCCGAGAAGAAGGGCTACAGCGGCGTGGGCATTTATTCACGGCGCCAGCCCGATCAGGTCATCGAGGGTCTGGGCGAACCCGAGTTCGACGCCGAGGGCCGCTACATCGAACTGGTGTTCGGCACGCTCTCGGTGATTTCCGTCTACGTCCCGTCGGGCTCCAGCGGCGAGCTTCGTCAGGAGGTCAAGTACCGCTTCATGGACCGCTTCTTCGGACATCTGTCGGCACTCGTCGCGAGCGGCCGCGAGGTCGTGCTGTGCGGCGACTGGAACATCGCCCACAAGGAGATCGACCTCAAGAACTGGCGCTCCAACCGGAAGAACTCGGGCTTCCTGCCCGAGGAGCGCGCCTGGCTCACGCGCGTGTTCGACGAACTGGGCTGGATCGACGTCTATCGCCGCCTGCATCCGGACACCACCGCCGAGGCCTATACGTGGTGGTCCAACCGCGGTCAGGCCTGGGCCAACAACGTGGGGTGGCGGCTCGACTACCAGATCGCCACGCCTGCGCTCGCAGCCACTGCGCAATCGGCCGCCATCTACAAGGACGAGCGCTTCTCCGACCACGCACCGTTGACCATCGACTACGCCTTCGGCGAGTGAGGTTCACGGCCGTAAACTAAAAAAGCCGCGCCCTCGCGGGCGCGGCTTTTTACATTGCCGGAAGAGCGGTCAGGCGGCCTTCTTGCGGTTGGCCTCGAGCCAGCCGTCGACCGTCGTGACGATCTCGTCGACGGCGGCGTTCTTCATGCCTTTCTGGGCGGCCAGCAACTGCACGACACGGTCGACGCGCTCGATGTTGGTCGCACCGGCGGCCAGCGCACGGGCGGCCGACGACGGGCTGCCCAGCGACTGGGCGGCGTCGGCGTACTTCTGGAACGGCACCAGGTCGTTGCGATCGGCGCCGAGCGCCACGCACACGTCCATGACCCACTCGTAGATCGCACGCGAGGCTTCGATGTCGCCATGCACGGCTTCCTTGATCGGGCGGACACCGTCCTTCATCACGCAACGGTAGTTGCCGGCCAGCAGCATCGCCCACTTGGCCAGCGGCACGTAGATCGACTCGTGCGCCTTGAGCTTGACCGGCAGCTCGAGCTTCTCGCCGTCGACTTCGAAGCGAGCGGCGGCAATGTCCGCATCCAGGTCACGGATGATCTGGGTGTGGGCATCGTTCTCGAACGGCGCGCACTTGAAGTTGGTCGGCAGGCGAACCTGCAGCACGTTGACCTTCTCCTCGGGCGGACGGAAAGCCTGGGGATCCGGGCTGCACAGCGTCATCAGCTTGGGATCGACTGCGTCCCACACGGTCGAGTCGGCGTAGCAGTCACGCAGCAGGTTGGCGTCGATGCCCGGGATACGGGCAACGAACGGCAGCGGCGGCATGTTCATGATGGACATGCACGGCACACCGGCCTTGGCGACCGCGGCGAGAAGCTCGCGCACGCCCGGCGAACGGTACTGCGGCTCCTGCATGGCCAGACCGACCAGATCGTAGTCAGCCGGGTTGATCGCGCTGGGCACGTCCGCCGTGACCGAGCCCGGCAGGTTCTTGGTGTTGACCTCGACCAGACCTTCACGACCACGCACCGGCATGCGCACGATGCAGCCTTCGGCGTTGATCAGTTCGGCTTCGGCCGGCAGGCACACCAGCTTGACCGAATGACCGGCCATGGCCATTTTCATGCCCAGCAGGGAGCCGTAGGACGCCCCCAGGATCAGCACATTGTATTTCTTGCTCATGAGATGACTACTCCTCTAAGGTGACAAACGAAAAAACGAAATGGAAACTCGCAAGGTCGCGCCGGCAAGCCCTGCCAGGCACGACCAACTGGAACCGGACCGGGCACACGACAGGGGATGTTCGTCGGTGCCACACGGTGCGGCTGCGCCCTCGCGGGCGCCGTGGATTCTCGTAAAAACCCCGATTGCTGTTCAGGCGCCCGTGACGTATGGACGCAGTCGAGGCCATGGTACTGTGATTTTTCCGCCCGGCCAAGGGAACCGATCACTTTGGATCGAAGTCGTTACACCTTCGACCTCCGCAATCACGCTCGACACGCCGTTCGTCGCGCCACGGTTAGAATGGCCCGAACGCCACGCGGAGCCCCTGCATGAACCTGGACGAAATCCGGCGCATCCGCGACGAGGCCGATTGCCTCGCCGATGCCGCCGCCGTCGAAGCCGCCCTGGAACGTCTCGCCCATGAGATCACCGCGGCCGTGGGTGACGCCAACCCGATCGTTTTCGTCGTCATGAACGGCGGCGTGATCTTCTCCGGCCGACTGCTGCCGCGCCTGCCCTTTCCGCTCGAGACCAGCTATCTCCACGCCACCCGCTACGGCGACCGCACGCGCGGCGAGCGCCTGCACTGGCGCGCCGAGCCGGCCCAGGCAGTGGCCGGGCGCACGGTGCTGGTGCTCGACGACATTCTCGACGAAGGTCACACGCTCGACGCCATCGTGCGTCACCTCGAGGCGCACGGTGCCGCGCAGGTGCTCACCGCCGTGCTCGTCGACAAGAACCACGAACGCAAGGCCCGCCCCGGCATGCGCGCACACTTCACCGGCCTGGATGTGGCCGACCGTTTTTTGTTCGGATGCGGCATGGACTACAAGGGCTACTGGCGCAACGCACCCGGCATCTACGCGGTGCGCGGCCTGTAGGCTATGCCCCGGAACTCCCGTCACACTCGCACCAGGAGCAATCTCATGGTCGTCACCTTCAAATCCCGCGCCGCCGCCGACGTCATCATGCTCGGCGACCACGCCCGCGCCCTGCTCAGAATCCTCGGCAAGGATCCGGACGCGCGCCAGGGCATTCTCACCATCGAACAGTTGCCGGACGCCATCGCCACCCTGCAGGCCGCTATCGAAGCCGATCGCGAACGCGACCGCCAGCGTCAGGACGAGTCCGAGGATGACGACGGGGACGACCCGCCCCCGACCGGCATCGGCGCGGCCGTCAGCCTGCATCAGCGCGGCTGGCCGCTGCTCGAGATGATGCGCCAGTCGCTCGACGACAAAAAACCGGTGACCTGGGAAAGCTGAGCCGCGCCGGCCAATGAACCGCACCGAGCGCCTCTATCGCATCGACCAGCTCATCTCTGAACACGGCGTCGTCAGCCGCCAGAGCCTGCTCCACGAACTCGAAGTCTCGCTCGCCACCCTCAAGCGCGACCTCGAGTACCTGCGCGAGCGCCTCAACGCGCCCATCGTCTGGGACCGCGACGCCGGCGGCTACCGCTTCGCGCGCGGCCCGCAGGTCGGCGCGCAGTACGAGCTGCCCGGCCTGTGGTTCTCTGACCGCGAGATCCACGCGCTGCTCACCATGCAGCACCTGCTCGCCAACCTCGACCCCGGCGGCATCCTCGCACCCCACGTGCAGCCGCTGATGGCACGCCTCAACGCCCTGCTCGGCACCGCCGACGACGCCGCCGAGGAAGTACGCCGCCGCGTGCTCATCGTCGGCATCGGCAAGCGCGCGATGAAGCTCGACCACTTCGAACACATCGGCTCCGCCCTGCTGCGCCGCAAGCGCCTGTCCATGCGCTACTACGCCCGCGGCACCGACGAAGAAACCGAGCGCGAAATCTCCCCGCAACGCCTCGTCCACTACCGCGAGAACTGGTATCTCGACGCCTGGTGTCACCTGCGCCGCGACGTGCGCAACTTCGCCGTCGACAGCATCCGCCAGGTGCACGTACTCGAACGCCCCGCCCGCGAAGTCTCCGGCAAGACGCTGGACACCGTCCTCGGCCCCGGCTACGGCATCTTCAGCGGGCACAAGCTGCAGACCGCCCGCCTGCGCTTCACCCCCGAACGCGCCCGCTGGATCGCCACCGAACACTGGCACCCCAAACAGCGCGGCCGCTTCGACGAAGCCGGCCGCTACCTCCTCGAATTCCCCTACGCCGACCACCGCGAACTGCTCATGGACATCCTCAAGCACGGACGTCATTGCGAGGTGCTGGAGCCGGCCGATCTGCGCGCGCAGGTGCGGGAAGAGCTGAAGGCGATGCAGGATCAGCACCGCGACTGATGCGACCGCACGCCGCCTGCATCCGATGACCGAATCCAGTATGGTTATGACGATACTGCCCGGCCCCGACTTCGCCTGAGATGCCAGCGGGCGTGGCCTCGACACCGGGTGATTGCTGACCGACCGGGAGCCGAGCCATGTCTTTTCTCGATTCCATCGACGCCGCGCTGGCCGCGTTTGCCAGCTTCGTGTGGGGTACGCCGCTGCTGGTGCTGCTGGTGGGTGGCGGTCTGTATCTGCTGATCTACTCGCGCGGGCGACCCTACCGGCATCTGGGGCACAGCATCGATTTGCTGCGCGGGCGCTACGACGATCCGGACGATCCGGGTCAGGTGCCGCACAGGCAGGCGTTGTCGACGGCGCTGTCGGGCACGCTGGGGCTGGGCAACGTGGCGGGCGTGGCGATTGCGATCAGCACCGGCGGGCCGGGGGCGATTTTCTGGATGTGGATCACGGCGCTGGTGGGCGTGGCGACCAAGTTCTACACGGCCACGCTGTCGGTGATGTTTCGCGGCCGGGATTCGGCCGGCGAGCTGCAGGGCGGGCCGATGTATGTGATCCGCGAGGGGTTGGGCCGCAAGTGGATGCCGCTGGCCGTGCTGTTCGCCATCGCCGGCCTGTGCGGCCTGCTGCCGGTGTTCCAGTCGAATCAGGCGGTGCAGTTGCTGCGCGAATCCTTCGCGGTGCCGCTGGGCTGGGTGGGCAGCAGCGACTCGCTGCTCTTCGACGGTGCGATGGGCATCGCGCTGGCACTGGCCACTGGGGCGGTGATCGCCGGGCGCATCCAGCGCATCGGGCGTTTCACGCTGGGCATCGTGACGGCGATGGTGCTGTTCTATCTGAGCCTGACCCTGGTCGTGATCGTCGCCCACTGGCAGGACGTGCCGGCGGCCTTCGCGTTGATCTTCCGCGACGCGTTCAGCGGCGAGGCGGTGGCCGGCGGCGCGCTGGGCGGGATGATCGCCATCGGCATCAGTCGCGGCGCGTTCTCGAACGAGGCGGGCATCGGCACGGAGTCGCTGGCCCACGGCGCGGCGAAGACGCGCGAGCCGGTGCGCGAAGGCGTGGTGGCGATGGTCGGGCCCATCATCGATACGCTGGTGGTGTGCACGTGCACGGCGCTGGTGATCCTGCTCACCGGCGCATGGCACGATGCAGAGGGCATCGAGGGGGTAACGCTCACGGCCAACGCATTCTCGGAGGTGTTCGGTCACGCCGGGCCGCTGCTGTTGCTGCTGATGGTGCTGCCGCTGGCCTTCAGCACCATCGTCACCTTCTGGTACTACGGCGCCAAATGCTTCGTGTTCCTGTTCGGCGCGCGCTGGCAGTGGATCTTCACCATGCTCTACGTGGCGCAGATCGTCATCGGTGCGGTGGCCGCACTGGGGCCGATCAACAATCTGGTGATCGGCATGTATGCGGTGATGGCGGTGCCGACGATGATCTCGACGTTGCTGCTGGCCGGCCACGTCAACCGCGCGGCACACACCTACTTCACGACCCCGCAGCGGCGCACCGACGTGTGAAGCAGCGCTTCCTCAGCGACTGGCGTTCATCTCGATCACATCGGCGCGCAACACCGAGGTCTCGACCAGCAGGTCGGCGATGAGCGGGCGGCTCGCGAGGTAGTGCTCGGTCTTCTTGTGGGTCTCCAGCGCGGCGGGGCTGGTGTAGATCTCGTACAGATAGAAGGTGTTGGGCTCTTCCTGCGCTTCGAGCACGTCGAAGGTCAGGCAGTCGGGCTCGTTGGCGACGGACGCCTTCGCGTTGGGCAGCATGGCCGCCAGATACGCGTCGCGCGCGCCTTCCTTGACGACGTTCTTGACCAGAATGCAGTACATGGGCGGGCTCCTCGGAATTGGCATCGGCGTTGGCGGCTGGCACCATAGCAGACTGCCTGCAAGCGAAGCAAAAGGAGAACACTCAAGATGGCAAACCGCCCCACCCCGTTCAACGGACTGCGCCACCTCGCGCTGGTCGTACCCAACCTCGAGGAATGCGAGCGTTTCTACGTGGACATCATCGGCATGCAGATCCTGCGCCGCGCCAGTGCCGACCTGGTGTATCTGACGCTGGGCAACGACAACCTGTCGCTGGGCCGCAATCGCGAAGGCGAGCGCAGCGGCGTGCAGTACCTGGACCACTTCGGCTTCATCGTCGACACCGTCGATCAGCTGCACGAGTGGTACGACTTCATGAAGGCCGAGGGCGTCAACGTGCTCGACACGCCGCATGACCATGGGGACGGCGCGCGCAGCTTCCACGTCACCGACCCGGCCGGCAACGTGATCCAGCCCATCTACCACCCGGCGATTTCGGGTCAGCGCTTCTCCGCGCCGGGCCAGTGACGCGAACGAGTCAGAGCGCGAAGCGCTCGGCCGGCACCTCGGCCAGCGCGCGAAAGGCCGGGCGGGCAAAGTAATAGCCCTGGAACAGCTCGATGCCCAACGCACGCAGCGCGCCGTATTCTTCGCGCGTCTCGACGCCCTCGGCGATCACGCGGATGCCCAGGTCGTTGCACACGCTGACGATGCCGCGGCAGATCGCGGTGCGCGTGCGGTCGGCGTCGATGCCGCGGATCAGACCCATGTCGAGCTTGACGATGTCGGTCTGGAAATCGGCGAGCAGGCCCAGGCCGGCGTAGCCAGCGCCGAAATCGTCGATCGCGGTGCAGAAGCCGCGTTCCTTGTAGTGCGCGACGATTCCGCGCAGGTGAAGCTGATCCTCGACGCGCTCGCCCTCGGTCACCTCGAAGATGATGCGATCGACCGGAAAGCCAAACTCCTGCGCCGCGGCCAGCGTGGTGCGGATGCACAGTTCCGGCTTGTAGACCGCGTTGGGCATGAAGTTGATGCTGAGCATCGTCGTCATGCCCAGCTCCGCCGCCAGGCTGATGGCCTTGACGCGGCAGGTCTGGTCGAAGCGGTAACGGTTGGAATCATTGACGTGGGCGAAGACCGCGCCTGCGCCCTCGCCATCGAGGCCTCGCACCAGCGCCTCGTGGGCGAAGATCTCGCCGCTGGAAGCGTCGACGATGGGCTGGAATGCCATCGTGAAGTCGAAGTCGAGACCGGCGCCGTCACGACACTCGGAACAGTTCAGCTTGCGGAAGTCGCTGGGGGGATTTCTCATTCGCAGTTCCTGTCCGGCGCCAGCACGCCGGTCGTCAGTTGATACAGGGAACCATTAGAGCCGTTCCGGTCGGATACGACAAGCCCCCACGAATCCCGGCATGGGGCGTTCAGGCAACACCCGCAAGGAGGCGGACGCCATGGAAAGCAAACGCAAGAAGGGCAGGTTCCGCATCATCTGCGACGAGGTCAAGCTCCAGCAGACGCCGCACTGGGACATGGACTGCATGACCCGCGAGCAGCTCGACGAGGTCTTCGGCGTCGCCGACGACAAGACGCCCGAAGCCCAACAACGCAAGCGCGGCCCGGACGACGCGGACGGCGATGGTGACTGAGTCGGTGCGCACCGCGCTTGCCTGCGCAATCGCGCTGTGCGCAGCCAGCGTCACGG
The DNA here is from genome assembly GCA_963975885.1 of uncultured Azoarcus sp. Lineage (GTDB taxonomy): Bacteria > Pseudomonadota > Gammaproteobacteria > Burkholderiales > Rhodocyclaceae > Pseudazoarcus. The sequence continues at coordinate 126,898 of CAXBIS010000001.1, read as the reverse complement.
CCGCACCGCCGCTGGTGGCGGTGGACATCGGCCACACGCTCGACGCGCCGGGAGCGACCTCGGCGCGCGGACGATCCGAGCTGGAGTTCAACCGCGACCTGGCCCGCGCATTGGTCAATGCGCTCGAGGCACGCGGCATCGACACCGTACTGGTCAATGCAGACGGGCGCATCGAATCGCTCGCGGCGCGTCCGGCCAGCGTGCCGCACGCGGATTTTTTCATCTCCATCCACCACGACTCGACCGGCGCGCACGAACTCACCGACTGGGAATGGATGGGTACGCCCCAGACCTTCAACGACCGCTGGTCCGGGCATTCGCTGTTCGTCTCGCGTCGCAATCCGGACCTGGCACTGAGCACGCTGTGCGGGCGCAGCATCGGCGCGCGCATGCAGCGCGCGGGCTTTGTCCCGACGCACAAGAATGGCCGCAAGCGCGGCTATGTGGACTTCGAACACGCGCTGCACCACTTCGACAACCTGATCGTGCTCTATCGTGCCGAGCAGGCCGCGCTGCTGTTCGAGGCCGGCGTGATCAAGCATCGCGACGAGGAACTGCTGCTGCGCGACGCGCGCTACCAGGCGCGCATGGCCGACGAGATCGCCACCGGGCTGGCCGCGTGCCTGAGCACGCGGCGCGAGCCCATCAATCCCGACGCGCGCTGACGAAGACCGGTTCGGGTTCCAGCTCGACGCCGAATCGCGCAGCGACATCGGCGCGAATGGCCTCGGCCGCGCGACGCACGTCGGCACCGTTCGCGCCGCCGCGATTGACCAGCACCAGCGCCTGTCGCTCGAAGCAGCCCACCGGCCCGAGGTCGCGCCCCTTCCAGCCGCACTGGTCGATCAGCCACCCTGCGGCGATCTTGGCCCCACCCCCGGGCTGCGGATAGTGCGGCAGTGCGGGGTGGGCCGCCCGAAGGCGCACGAGCGTAGCGTCGTCGACCCGCGGGTTCTTGAAGAAGCTGCCGGCGTTGCCGAGCACGGCCGGGTCGGGCAGCTTGCGGCGACGGATCGCCACGACCGCGTCGGAAACATCGACGGGTGTGGGCGCATCGCCCTCTCGCGCGGACAGCTCCGCTGCGACATCGGCGTAGTGCGTCACCGGCCGCCAGCGCCTGGGCAAGCGGAACGTGACGGAGGCAATCAGCCAGCGCCCGGCCTCGCCGCGCTTGAACACGCTGTCGCGGTAGCCGAAACCACAGTCGGCCGCGTCGAAGCGCCGCACACTGGCGTCGGCCAGCGACACCGCCTCGAGATGATCGAAGCGCGCTTCCAGTTCCAGCCCGTAGGCGCCGATGTTCTGGATCGGCGCCGCGCCCACGGTGCCGGGAATCAGAGACAGGTTCTCCAGACCGCCCCAGTCCTGCTCCAGCGTCCAGCGCACGAAGTCGTGCCAGTTCTCGCCGCCGCCGGCCCGCACGTAGCGGAAGTCCTCGTCCTCGCCCGCGAGTTCGCGCCCGCGGATCGCGACTTGCAGCACCCAGCCGGGAAAGTCGCCGTCGACGACGATGTTGCTGCCGCCGCCGAGCACCAGACGCGGCGCATCGGCCCAGTCTGGCCGTGCGATCAGCGCGGCGAGCTGCTCGGGATGTTCGATCACGGCCAGATGCGCGGCGCGCCCCGGCAGACCGAAGGTATTGAGCGCGGCCAGATCAGCCCGGTCGACGATGCGCGGCACCTCATTCGGCATGAGCCGCCTCCGTGCGGATCGGGAACATGCGGTCGTAGCCGAGGTTGAACACGAACGCGTAGGCGACGTACGACAAGGCCAGACCGATGTCGGCGATCAGCGCAGTAAGCCAGTCCATGCCTGTCCACCACATGATCACCGGCAGGGACAGGGTCAGCAGCCCGCCCTCGAAACCGAGCGCGTGCGCGATGCGCAGACGCAGCGAACGCTGGTCGGCAGCGCGTCCGGTCAGCCGCGCCTCGCACCAGTCGAAGAGCGTGTTGTAACAACCGTTCCACACTGCGGCGATGCCCGCGATGAGCACCAGCAGGCCGATCGAATCCTCCAACGGCACACCGGACAGCCACACGAACGGCGGCGTGATCAGCAGCAGGCCGCCGACTTCGAAGAGCAATACCTGGCGGACGCGATCCGGGAACGAACGCAGGGCGGGACGGGTTTTGTTCACTGCAGCAAAACTCTATAATCGGGGGTTGATCTTTCTGCGCACCGTGCGCTCAGGCCGCCGCTTCGATACGAGGTTCGGCGGGCGCGGACCGGGATCGCCCACAAGGCGTTCTGGCAACCTCTGCAAAGGCTAGCATGCTTCCTCACATCCTCCCCATCAGCTCGCTGATGCTCGGCACCGCCCTGCTGCTGCTGGGCAACGGCCTGATGTCCACCCTGCTCACGCTGCGCGGCAGCATCGAGGGTTTCGGTGACCAGATCCTCGGCCTGATGGGCTCGGCCTATTTTGTCGGCTTCCTGATCGGCACCTGGGTGGTGCCGGCGATGATCCGGCGCATCGGCCACATCCGCGCCTTCGCGTTCTACGCGTCGAGCATCGCAGTCGTGGTGCTGGTGCACGCGCTGATCGTGCATCCGGTGATCTGGCTGCTGCTGCGGCTGGCCACCGGCATTGCCCTGGTGGGCTTCTATACGGTGATCGAGAGCTGGCTCAACAGCCGCGCCGTACCCGAGCGCCGGGGTCAGGTGTTCGCCTTCTACATGTTCGTCAACATGAGCGCGCTGGCGCTGGCCCAGCAGTTGCTGCATCTGGCACCGCCGCAGGAATTCACGCTGTTCGCGATCTCCGCCGTGCTGATCTGCCTGTCGGTGCTGCCGCTGTGTTCTACGCGCCAGCCCCAGCCCGAGATCCAGCCCCTGCCGCGTCTGACCATCGGCAAGCTGTGGGCAGCCGCGCCGTCCTCGGTCGCGGCTTCGATCGTCTCTGGCCTGTCGATCGGCACACTGTGGAGCATGGGGCCGCTGTACGCGGCGCGCCTGGGCATGGACGCGGGCGGCGTGGCGATGCTGATGACGGCCACGATCGCCGGCGGCGCGATCCTGCAACTGCCGCTGGGCCGCTATTCGGACCGCGGCGACCGCCGTCATGTGCTGGCCTTCGTGGCCTTCGGCGCGACCGCCGGCGCACTGGCGATGGCCATGTTCGGCGCTTCGATCTCCGCGCTGCTGATCTCGGCCTTCGTCTTCGGCGGCATGTCGTTCGCGATCTATCCGATCGCGGTCGCCCACCTCATCGACCGCCTGCCGCATGAGCAGATCCTGTCGGGCAACTCCGGCATGCTGCTGCTGCACGGCCTCGGCGCGGTTTTCGGCCCGACCGCGGCCGGCGCACTGATGGCGGTGAGCGGCGCGGCCGGACTGCCGGTGTTCTTCGCGCTGACGATCGCGCCGCTGGCGATCTTCGTGGCGCTGCGCGCACGCGGGCGCGTGGACCGTATCGTCGAGGAGGCCGCGCAGTTCGTGCCGATGATGCGCACCGCACCGACCGGCATGGAGATGGCCGCCGCCGTCGAGGAACATCGCCTGGAAAGTGGCGGTCACATCGACCACGGCACGCCGGGCGACGAAGGGCACGCGCCGTCCGGGCCTGTGACCGATACCGACCTCCTGCCCGAGGACGAGCCGCCGGCCACCCGGGGCGCGGTGCGTCACGACGGCGACGACGCGCTGCCGGAAGAGCATCACGAGGATCCGCCCAAGCGCTGAGCAGGGGCGGAAACTGGCGCCGCACATGCCGTTCGGGCCAGAATACGGCCATTGCAACGGGATGCGCGCATGCTTGAACTGGAACACATCGTGAAGGCCTTCGGCGGCTTCCGGGCCGTCGACGACTGCTCGCTGTCGGTCTCCGAGGGCGAGATTCTCGGCCTGATCGGCCCCAATGGCGCGGGCAAGACCACGCTGTTCAACCTGATTGCGGGCGCCTTCGCGCCAAGCGCGGGCCGCATCCGTTTTCTCGGCGAGGACATCACCCGCCAGCCCACCGAGGCACGCTTTCACCGCGGCCTGGTGCGCACTTTCCAGATTCCGCACGAATTCCACCGCCTGAGCACCCTCGAAAACCTCATGATGGTGCCGGCCGGGCAGCCCGGCGAGCGGCTGCTGGCCAACTGGTTCGGCCGCAAGCGCGTTCGCCAACACGAGGAGGAAGTTCGCAAGCGCGCGCTTGCCACGCTGGAATTCCTCGAACTGACCCACGTCGCCGACGAGCTCGCGGGCCACCTGTCGGGCGGGCAGAAGAAGCTGCTCGAACTGGGTCGCACGATGATGACCGACGCGCGTCTGGTGCTGCTCGACGAACCGGCCGCCGGTGTCAACCGCACGCTGCTGCGCAAGCTCGAGGAGAAGATCGAAGTCCTCAACCGCGAGCGCGGCTATACCTTCGTGCTGATCGAGCACGACATGGAAATGATCGCGCGCCTGTGCAACCGCGTCGCGTGCATGGCCGAGGGCCGCGTACTGATCGAGGGCGACTTCGCCACCGTGCGCAACGACCCGCAGGTGCTCGAAGCCTATCTGGGCGAACGCGTGAACGAGGAGTACCCCGCTTGAACGCCGCGCTGCTCGAACTGCGTGGGGTACGCGGCGGCTACGGCGAGACCGACATCCTCGACGGCATCGACCTGCACGTGGACGCGGGCGAGATCGTCGTCATCGTCGGCCCCAACGGCGCCGGCAAGTCGAGCGCGATGAAGGCGGTGTTCGGCCTGCTCACGCTGCGCGCCGGGCGCATCGTGTTCGACGGCGAGGACATCACCGGATGGGCGCCCGACCGCATCGTGCGCCGCGGCATCTGCTTCGTGCCGCAGGTCGACAACGTGTTCCGCGACATGAGCGTGCACGAGAACCTGGAGATGGGCGCCTTCCTTCGCCGCGGCGATCTCTCCGCCGCGTTCGAGCGCGTCTATGCGCTGTTCCCTGACCTGAAGGCCAAGCGCCGCGCGCTCGCCGGCAACCTCTCCGGCGGGCAACGTCAGATGGTGGCCATGGGCCGCGCGTTGATGCTCGAGCCCAAACTGCTGCTGCTCGACGAGCCCACGGCCGGGCTGTCGCCGCGCTACATGGAGCAGATCTTCCAGATCACGCGCGACGTGCGCGACGCCGGCGTGGCCATCCTGCTGGTCGAACAGCATGCCAAGCAGGCGCTGGCCTTCTGCGACCGCGGCTACGTGCTCACCACGGGTGCGAACCGCTGCGACGGCACAGGCGCCGAATTGCTGGCCGACCCGGAAGTCGTGCAGCTTTTCCTCGGTGGGCAGGGCTGATGGACGCCTACGAATTCATCAACTTCCACCTCGTCCCCGGCTTGCTGCTGGGCTCGATCTACGCCATCGGTGCGATCGGCGTGACGCTGGTGTTCGGCATCCTGCGATTCGCGCATCTGGCGCACGGCGACCTGATCACGCTGGGCGCCTTTCTCGCGCTGGGCGCGGTCACGCTCGGCGGGCTCGACCCTTGGCTCGCGCTGCCGGTGGCGATGGCGCTGGCCGCGGCGGTCGCCGTGGGCATCGACGCGAGCTGCTATGCCTATCTGCGCGAGCGCCCCCGCATTCTCACCGTGATGGCTTCGCTGGGCGTGGCGCTGATGGTGCGCTCCGTGGTGCAGATGGGCTGGGGCACGGATCCGACCACCTACACCACGGGCATCCTGCGCCCGGACGAATACTTCGGCTTCATCCTGCTGCGTGACCGTGAACTCGCGACCTTTGCCGCGGTGATCGTGCTGGTTGCCGCGCTCGAGGCCTTCCTTCGCCTGACACGCTGGGGCCGCGCGATGCGCGCGATGTCCGACAACCCGGATCTGGCGCGTTTGTGCGGCGTGGACAACCGCCAAGTGGTGCGCCTGACCTGGATCATCGTCGGCATGCTGTGCGCGGCGGCCGGCTTTCTGCTCGGCATCAACACCGAGGTATGGGCGATGATGGGCTGGTGGGTACTGCTGCCGGTATTCGCCGCGGCCATCCTCGGCGGGGTCGGACGCATCGACGGCGCGGTGCTGGGCGGGCTGGTGATCGGGCTCGCCGAGGAGTTGTCGGTGCTGGTGCTGCCAGCGCAATACAAGAGCGCGACGGCCTTCGTCATCCTGCTGCTGGTGCTGCTCTTCCGTCCGCGCGGCATCCTCAAGGGCAAGGTGCTGTGATGGACGCATTCGGCCTCGCAAACTACGCCCTGTTCATCCTGGTGCTGGTCGGAATCTACGGCCTGATGGCGCTCGGGCTGAACGTGCAGTGGGGCCTGGGCGGGCTGTTCAATGCCGGCATCGCGGGCTTCTTCGCGATCGGCGCCTACGCCTCGGCGATCCTCACCAGCCCGGCCCTGCCCGGGCGCGTGGGCGGTTTCGAGCTGCCGGTGGCTGCTGGCTGGGTCGGCGCGATGGCGCTGGCGGCGTTGCTCGCCTGGCCGATCGGGCGCGTGTGCCTGCGCCTGCGCTCGGACTATCTGGCGATCGCCACCATCGGCGTGGCCGAGATCATCCGCCTGGCGGTGCGCTCCGAGGACTGGCTGACCGGCGGTGTGCGCGGCATCTCGGGCATTCCGCGTCCGTTCGGCGAGCTGCCCTACTTCGCCTCGCAACTGGCCTATCTGGCGCTGGTCGCGGCCGCGGTGCTGCTCGCCTATGTGCTCGTCGAGCGCCAGCTGCGCTCACCCTGGGGGCGAATGATGCGCGCCATCCGCGACAACGAGGCGGCAGCCGCGGCGATGGGCAAGCATGTGGAATCCAGACGGCTCGAGGCCTTCGTGTTGGGCTCTGCGCTGATGGGGCTGGCCGGGGCGCTGTTCGTGCATTTCAACCGCTCGATCACGCCCGAGGCCATTGATCCGATGATCGTGACCTTCCTCGTCTGGATCATGCTGATTCTCGGCGGCTCGGGCAACAATCGCGGCGCACTGCTGGGCGCGCTGGTGATCTGGCTGATCTGGTCGCTGTCGGAACTGCTCACCGACCGGCTTCCGACCGAGATCGCGATACAGGCAAAATACGCGCGCATGTTCCTGATCGGGCTTGCGCTGCAGCTGGTGCTGCGCTTTCGGCCCGAGGGGATACTCCCCGAGGAACGTCGCACTCACGGACGAGATCAGGACGACTCATGACCCGCAAGCACTTCATCGGCGCGGCGCTGGCCGCCGCAATGACTCTGCCGGCCGCCGCACAGGAGGCGAAGATCGGCCTGCTGTTCGGCATTTCCGGCGGCATCTCGGCAATGGCGCCAACCATGGTCGAGGCCGCGCAACTGGCCGTCGAACAGGTCAACGCCCAGGGCGGCATCGGCAACGGCGGCAAACTCGTGGCCGCGCTCGGCGACAGCGGTTGTAACCCGCAGGCGGCCACCGACGCGGCGACCAAGGCGGTCAACATCGACCGCGTACTGGCCATCGTGGGGCCCAGCTGCTCGGGCTCGGTGCTGGCCGCGGCCAACTCGGTGACGGTGCCCGCCGGCGTGCCGCTGGTGTCGCCCTCGTCGACCTCGCCGCAGGTGACCCGGCTCGCGGACAAGGATCTGGTCTTTCGCACCGTGCCCTCGGATGCCTACCAGGGCGCGGCGCTTGCGCGCACGCTCATCGAGCGCGACACCCGAAGCGTGGCCGTGACCTATCTGGCCAATGACTACGGCACCGGACTGGCCGAGTCCTTCCGCGCCGAGTACGAGGCACAGGGCGGCACGATCACCGGTTTCCAGCAGCACGATGGTTCCAAGGCCTCGTACCGCTCGGAGCTGTCGCGCCTGGCGCGCGGCGGCGCCGACACGCTGGTGATCTTCGACTATGGCGACGGCAGCGGGCTGACCATCCTGCGCCAGTCGCTCGAGAACGGATTCTTCCGTCAGTTCGTCGGTGGTGACGGCATGAAGTCGGAGGCCATGATCCGCGCCATCGGCGCGGCCAATCTCGACACGCTGCTGGTGTCCTCGCCGGTGGGTTCCGGCAGTGAATCGCTGGCGATCTTCCAGCGTGATTTTCGCGCGAAAGGCGGCAACCCGGACGGGATCTTCGCGACGACCTCCTACGATGCCGCCTTCCTGCTGGCGCTGGCCATCGAACACGCTGGCGGCGATCGCGCGAAGCTCTCGGCGTCGTTGCGCGCGGTCGCCGGCGCGCCGGGCGAGGCGATTCGGCCGGGCGAGTGGGCACGCGCCAAGAAGCTGATCGCCGAGGGTCGCGACATCGACTACCAGGGTGCGGCGGGCGACCACGCGTTCGACGAGGCCGGCGACGTACCCGGCGCCTACGCGCTGTTTCGCGTTGCCGGCGAGGATTTCGAGGCCGTCGCCCAAATGCGTTGAGCGTGACTATTGGCACTTGCCGCTGTCCTCAGACCGCCTTGGCGCTTGCGTCGGCGGCATTTGCCACGGAAAATCGGGCCTTGCCGACGAGTTCGGGGGGTGTAACCCAATGAATGCCACGGAAGATCCGGAACGCAAACTCGCCCCGCCCGCGAACACGCCCTACGTCAAGGTGCTCGATCTGGAGCAGACGCTGTCGGGCCTCACCGAAATGGTCGACCTGCTGCGCACCGAACGCGACGACCTGGAGATCGCCCTGACCACGGCGATCGAGCATGGCGACGCGATCGAGTCCCAGTTGGCGACGGCCAACTCCCAGTTGCAGAAGGAAGTGCTCGAGCGGCGCAACGTCGAGAAGCAGTTGCGTCTGCTGGTCGCGACGATTACCGAAAAGAGCCGCGATCTGGAACTGGTGCTGCAAACCATCACCGAGCACGCCGACCAGATCGACATGGAATGGCTCAACCGCTACATCGAGTCCGAAAGTGCGGCACGCCACGACTCGCTGACCGGGCTGGCCAACCGTCGCATGCTCGACGAGGCCATCGCCAGCGAGTGGGCGCGCGGCCGACGCGAGTCCAGGCCGGTGGCGATGCTCATGTGCGACGTCGACCACTTCAAGGAATACAACGACCTGCACGGCCATCGTGCCGGCGACGAGTGCCTGCGCCGCATCGCCGACGTGCTCGGCGGCGCGCTGCACCGCAAGGGGGATCTGGCTGCGCGTTACGGCGGCGAGGAGTTCATCGTCCTGCTGCCCAATACCGACCGCGAGGGCGCGCGAGCGATTGCCGCCAACATTCAGCGCGCGCTCGCCCACGAAGCCATCGAACACGGCAACTCGCCGCTGGGCGCACACATCACGCTGTCGATCGGGGTCTCGGCGATGGTGCCCGAGAACGGCGACGAGGGCCCGCTGTTCGCCGAAGTCGACCGCCTCCTCTACCAGGCCAAACAGCAGGGACGCAACCGCATCGTGGCCTGAGCCACACGACGCACAAGGCACGCGATGATCGAACACTATGGCAACTTCGAGGACATCCGGCACGATCCGGACACCGAAACGCTGAACCTCTCCTTCTGGCCCGGGCGTCTGCCACTGCGCCAGCGCTGGCGCAACAACGGGCTGTCGGCCGACTTCCTCGGCGACTACCTGACCACCTTCTTTCCGCTCGACGACGACGATCCGGCCACCGCGCGACGGCAGGACGAGATTCGCAGCGCGGTGAGCTTCGTCGCCAATGAACTGCTCGAGAACGCGATGAAGTTCCACGACGCGGCCCAGCCCGAGCCGATCACGATCAGCCTGTGCCTGCATCGCGACCGCGTCGTCTTCCACGAAAGCAACGGCAGCAACACACAATCGGCCAGCGGCTTTCGCGCCTTCGTGCTGAAACTGCTCGAATCCGATCCGGGCGAGCTGTACATGCAACAGCTCGAACACAACGCGATCTCGGAAGGCACGGCCGGCCTCGGCTACCTGACCATGATCAACGACTACGGCGCTGACCTCGCCTGGCGCTTCGAACCGTCCGCGAGCGGCGGTTTCCGGGTGACCACGCAGGTCACACTGCCGATATGACGGAGCACACCCCGATGAAGTCCCTCGAAGGCGATGGTTACCGCGCCGCATACGATCGCGAACGAGGCTGCGTATTCCTCGAAGGTTCGCTGCGCCTCAACGGCCTGACCGAATACGCCCCGATCTCGGCGTTGCTCGACGAGGCCCTCGAAGGCTGCGATCAACTCGAACTCAACCTCACACGCCTCGAATTCCTCAACAGTTCGGGCATCGCGACGCTTTCCAAGTTCGTCATCAATGCGCGCAACCGCAAGACTTGCATCCTGACCATCCGTGGCTCCAACGCCGTGCCGTGGCAGGGAAAATCACTCAACAACCTCAAGCGCCTGATGCCGTCGCTCGACCTCGTCCTTGAATAGCCCCATGGCACAGGAAAGCCACGCCGACACAGCCACCGCCCCCGACACACACCCGGCCAAGCGCAGCCTGACCGTCCGCCAGGCGGCAGTGACGCTGCTCATCGTCGTCGTGCTGGGGCTGGTCGCGGGCGCGGTCGAGTTGTATTCGGACTGGCGCTCCATGCGGGGCGAAATCCGCGCCAATACCGAGCGCACACTGCGCCTGGTGCAGGGTTCGGCCGCCGAGGCAGCCTTCCAGTTCAACGACGCGCTGGCCACCCAGGTCGTCGACGGCCTGTTCGCCTATCCGGAAATGCGCCGCGTCGTGCTGCGCGACAACTTCGACGGTGTCATCGCCACACGTGACCGCAGCGACGAACAGCCGGACGCCGGCGCATTGGTGAGTTCGCTGTTCGGCGACATCACCGACTATCGCGTGCCGCTCACCTACGAAGCGGTGCGCGGCAACGTCACCGAGGTCGGTAGCCTCGAAGTGGAGCTGGCCGCCGACGTGATCGCGGCCAGTTTCATGCAGCGCGGCGGCGTGATCCTCACGGTCGGCCTGGTCAAGGCGCTAGTGATCTCGGCGCTGGTGGTGCTGATCTTCTACTTCATGATCACGCGACCGCTGCTCGCGCTGCACCGCGCGATCACGCGCATCGACCCGACCCGACCCGGCGAGTGGCCACGCCCGGCACTCCCCGGCCACGAGCGCGACGAACTGGGGCAGATCGTCGGCAGCCTGGACGCGCTGATGCAGGCCTTCCAGCGCGGTCTGCATCAGCGCGATCAGGCGCGCGACGAGAACACGCGGCTGGGCGCCGAACTGGACGTATCCCGCCGCATCCAGGAGATCCTGCTGCCTTCCCAGGCCGAGCTCGACGCCATCGAAGGCCTGGAGATCGCCACCTACATGGAGCCGGCCAGCGAGGTCGGCGGCGATTACTACGACGTGCTCGCCCACGCCGGCGGCGTGCGCATCGGCATCGGCGACGTCACCGGCCATGGGCTGGAGAGCGGCGTTGTGATGCTGATGACGCAAAGCGCCGTGCGCACCATGCTGACCAGCGAGGAAACCGACATCGTGCGCGTCATGGAGGTGCTCAACAGCACCATCTACAACAACGTGCAGCGCATGGGCTGCGGCAAGAACCTGACGCTCGCCCTCCTCGACTATCACCCCACCGCGGAAGGTGCGGCCGCGCGCGGGCGGCTTCGCGTCAGCGGCCAGCACGAGTCGGTGATCGTCGCGCGCGCAAGCGGCGCGATCGAGGTCATCGACACGGACGAGTTGGGCTTCCCGATCGGACTGGTCGAACAGATGTCGGAATTCGTCGCGGAGATCGTGCTCGACCTGGACACCGACGACATCGTCGTGCTCTACACCGACGGAATCACCGAGGCGGCCGACCCGGACGACCGCCTGTACGGGCTCGAACGCCTCGTGGAGGTCGTCACCGCCCATCGCCGCGACTCGGCCGAGGCGCTCAAATGCGCCATCGTCGACGACGTCAAGCGCCACATCGGCACGCAGAAACTCTACGATGACCTGACGCTGGTCATCCTCAGACAGAAATGATTGCGGAGCACATGATGCGATTGTCCACCCACCTTCTCGTCGCGCTGGCCGCCCTCGTGCTGGCCGGCACCGCCAAGGCGCAGTCGCTGCAGGACTTCCAGTGGCTGACCGAGGAGTACGCACCCTACAACTACACCGAGGACGGCAAGCTCAAGGGAATCGCCGTCGACACCCTGGTGGCGATGTGGGAACGGCTGGACATCGAACGCGAGGTTTCGGACATCCGGGTCCTGCCGTGGGCGCGCGGCTACCGCATGGCGCAGGAGCAGCCCGGTCACTGCCTGTTCTCGACCACCGTGACCGACTCGCGGCGCGAGCTGTTCGCCTTCGTCGAACCCATCGTCGACACCCGCGTGGCAATCGTCGCACCGCGCGGCACGCTCGAAGTGGACTCGCCGGCCGCACTGCGTGACGTACCCGTGGGCGTCGTGCGCGAGGACATCGGCGAGTTGCTGATGCAGGAAGCCGGCATCGACGACCACCTGCTGCGCACCGATTCGGCGCGTGCGCTGGTGCGCATGCTCGATGCCGGGCGCTTCGCGGCGATTTCGTACAGTCTCGACACCGTGTGGTGGAACATGAAGGTCGCCGGCATCGACACCACGAAGTACGAGAACGTGCACACCCTCACTGAAGGCGTACTCGGCTTCGCCTGCCCCAAGGGCACGGACCCCGCCCTGCTGGCCCGCCTGCAGGGCGCGCTCGACGCGTTGCGCGAGGACGGTACGCTGGCGCGCATCCGCGCGAACTACGTCGACTGACGCCGTCGCGCCGGCTGGCGCGCCGCTTGCTTGCCCAATGCGCATGGAGCCCCATGCGCACCCCTTCCCCCACGCCGACGCGGATGGTCCCGCGCCCGCCTTCTGGCGCGAGCAGGAAATGCTCCTGCTGCAGCAGGTCATCGGACTGATCGGCAAGAGCCTGTCGCCCGACGTCGTGCTGCGCGAGATGCTGCACCTGCTCTCCGAACTGCTGGGCCTGAACCGCGGCCGTATCGTGCTGCGCGACGAGGGCGAGGATACCTGCCGCATCCGCTACGCCTATGGCCTGACCGGCGAGGAAATGGCACGCGGGCGCTATCGCCTCGACGAGGGCGTGACCGGCAGCGTGCTGGCGCGTGAGCATCTGGTCATCGTGCAGGACATCGACCGCGAGGATCTGTTTCTCGGGCGTGCCGTGCCACGCGATCGCTTGCCGCCCGGGCCGGTGTCGTTCATCGCACTGCCGGTGCGCAACGAGCGCGATACCGTCGGCGTGCTCGCCTGCCATCGCATTCGCACGCGCAACCGCAGTATTGCCGACGACGTGTCGATGCTGCGCATCCTCGCAACGCTGACCGGGCAATTGCTGTCGCTGCATTCGATGATGGCCGCGCGCACGCGCGAACTCGAGCACCGGAACGAAATCCTCACGCGCGCCCTGCGTTCGGGCAGCGCACGCTACGGCATCCTCGGCACCGCGCCGCCGCTGCTGCGCGCGATCGCAGAACTCGAACAGGTCTCGGACACCACCGCCAGCGTACTGCTGCTGGGTGAATCGGGCACCGGCAAGGAGTTGTTCGCGCGCGCCCTGCATCTGGCCAGCCCGCGCCGCGACCGCCCCTTCATCCGCGTCAATTGCGCGGCGATTCCCGAAACCCTGTTCGAGTCCGAACTGTTCGGCTTTGATCGCGGCGCCTTCACCGGCGCAACCGGAATGCGCCTGGGCCTGTTCGAGCAGGCCGACGGCGGCACGCTGTTTCTCGACGAGGTCGGAGAGCTGCCGCTGACGCTACAGGGGAAACTGCTGCGCACCTTGCAGGAAGGCACGATCACGCGGCTCGGCGGCAAGCGCGAGTTGACTGTGGACGTGCGCGTGGTCACCGCGACCAACCGCAACCTCGAACGCGAAGTCGGCGCGGGGCGCTTTCGCCAGGACCTGTTCTACCGACTCAACGTCATCCCCATCCGCCTGCCTTCGCTGGCCGAACGGCGCGAGGACGTGCGCGCGCTGGCGCTGCACTTTCTCAACCGCGCCAACCAGGCCAACCAGCGCAACGTGAACTTCACGCCGGACGCCTACGACCGGCTCGAACGCCACGACTGGCCGGGCAACATCCGCGAACTGGCCAATCTGGTCGAGCGGGTGGTACTGCTGACGGACCGCCCGACCGTCGACGCCGGTGTTCTCGAGCGCTTCATGCCCGCGGATGCACCACAGTCTGCGCAGGCCGTTCACGCAAGTGCGCCCGTCGAGGCCACGGAATTCGTGCGTCCCTATCTGTCGGCGCGTTCGCACTCGGCCGAGGAACTGCTGCAGGCGGTCACGCGCTGTGGCGGCAACAAGTCGCGCGCTGCGCAGACCCTGGGTCTGACCGCTCGCCAGTTCGCCTATCGGTGGAAGAAGGCCGGACTCGATCGCCACGGCGCCTGATCGCTCGACAAAGTCGACATTGTCGACCTTGTCGACACTCACTCGGCACTGTCGCGACTTCTGTTTTTTTCAAACAATCGTTTTAACTCAATCGCTTGGACACGTTTCCACGCACTGGCACGGTGTTTGCGACTAGGCATCCGACCCCGGCTCACAACGAACGGGACACGTCATTCCAACCACATCCGGGAGAACACCGTGAGTACCGCAACCGAGACCCCCAACACCGTCAAGACGTATCTGCGCCCGATCGACCGTGACGGCCTGCTCAAATTCGCCGAGATGGGCCGCGCCGACCCGTCGCGCCGCGGCACCAACAAGATCCACACCGTCACCGAAGGCCAGTACCGCACGCTCAGCCACACCGGCCGCAATGAGCCGGTCGTCGTCGACGAGCCGCTGCACCTGTTCGGCCAGGACACTGCACCGGCGCCCGGAGAGATCGTGCTCTCGGCGCTGGGCGGCTGCCTCGCGGTAGGCATCACCGCGGTGGCGACCTGGAAGCAGGTGAAGCTCAGCCGCCTCGAACTCTTCCTCGAGGGCGATATCGGCAACCCGGCCGCATGGGGCGCGGGCGGCGCCGAGATGCAGCCGGCGCAGATGGGCTTCCAGGAGATTCGCGTCAAGGTCGTCGTCGAGGGCGACGCCACGCGCGAGCAGCTCGACGAGATCGTGCAGCACGCGAACTTCTATTCGCCGGTCGCCAATTCGATGCGCAACCCGATCCCCTTCAGCATCGAACTGGCCGACTGACGCCCGCAACATGCCGCAGCCGGCCGGCTGCGGCAGTCCGGAGGAAATCCGCATGAATCTCGCCGAAGCCCACGCGAACCTCGACGGCGCACCGCGCGCGCGCGCCCTGGTCGAGGCCATCGAGGCGGTCGCCGACGACGCGGTGGCCAAGGCCGCCACCCGCGTCGACCGCGAAGGCTATTACCCGTTGGCCGAAATGCGTGCGTTGGCTGAAGCCGGCGCCTTCGGCGCACACCTGGACCGCAATGGCACGGACGTCGCCACCGCCATCGACGCGATGCGCGCAATCAACCGGCGCTGCGGCTCGACGGGCTTTCTCGCCTGGTGCCACGACGTATGCGGGCTGTACATGGAGCAGTCCGGCAACCCGACGCTGAGCGGACAGGCACTCAGCGAACATGTCGCGGGTCGCACATTCGGCGGCACTGCGCTGTCGAATCCGATGAAGAGCTTCGCCGGCATCGAGAACATGCTGCTCAAGGCCGAGAAGGTCGCCGGCGGCCATGTCGTGAGCGGCGCGCTGCCCTGGGTCAGCCACATCGCGCCGGGGCAGTACTGCGGTGCGATCGCCCGCGTGGCCAGGGCCGACGGCAGCCGCTCGCACGAGATCATGTTCCTGCTGCGACTCACCGACGACGTGGTGCTGCGCCCGTGCCCGGACTTCTCCGGCATGGAAGGCACGAGCACCTGGGGCGTGCGTCTGGAGCGCCACTTCGTCGGCGAGGACGAGTTGATCGCCGACCCGGCCCAGCCCTTCGTCGCGCGCATCCGCGGGGCCTTCATCCTGTTGCAGTGCGGCATGGCGATGGGGGTGGCCCAGGGCGCGATCGATTCGATGCTGGAGGTCGAGCCGCTGCTCGGTCACGTCAACAAGTTCCTGCATGATCGCCCCGCCGAACTGCAGGCCGAATACGAGGAACTCGGCGAGCGCATTTTCCGGCTCGCCGAAACGCCGTACGACGGCTCCAGGGACTACCTGCTCGACGTGCTCGACGTGCGCGCAGCCGGCGCCGAGTTCTGCCTGCGCGCCACCCAGTCGGCGCTGCTGCACCAGGGCGCGCGCGGCTACCTGATGGACTCCGCGCCGCAGCGGCGCATCCGCGAAGCGCATTTCGTGGCCATCGTCACGCCGGCGATCAAGCATCTGCGCTGGGAAATGGACCGCTTGTCGCGCGAGGAGATGCCCGCATGAGCGCCTCCGCCAACGCCGCACCGTGGCGCCAGTACATCTGCCGCGCCTGTGGCCTGATCTACGACGAGGAACAGGGCGACGCCGACAGCGGGCTCGCGCCGGGCACGCGTTTCGAGGACATTCCGGACGACTGGGTATGCCCGCTGTGCGGTGTCGTGAAGTCCGACTTCGAGCCCTATGAAGCGCCCGCGGCAATCATTCCGTCCGCAACCGATGCGTTGCCGACGCGCGAGGCCGGCGTGGTGGTGGTGGGCGCCGGCCATGCCGGCTGGGCGGTGGTCGAGGCGATCCGCGCGCTCGACGCCGACGTACCCGTCACGCTGGTCAGCGCCTGCGCGGCCGACCGCTATCACAAGCCGGAACTGTCGATCGCGCTCTCGCGCGGCGCCACGCCCGACGATCTGGTGCGCGAGGCCGGCGAGCACGCCGCGCGGCGTCTGAACGTACGCCTGCTCGCCGACACCTTCGCCGTCGGCCTGTCGCCACATGTGCACCGCTTGCGCACGACGCGCGGCACGCTGATCTACACGCAGCTGGTGCTCGCCCAGGGCGCACGTCCGGCCCTGCCCCCCGCGCTGCCGCCGGACCTGTGCTGGCGCGTCAATCACCTCGATGGCTGGTCCGGCCTTCAGGCGAAGCTCGCCGGCACGCATCGCCACGTACTCATCGTCGGCGCCGGCATGGTCGGCTGCGAACTGGCCGAGGACTTCGTCCATGCCGGCCATCAGATCACGCTGCTCGACGTGGCGACCGATCCGCTCGCCGCATTGCTGCCGCCGCCCGCTTCGAAGCGCCTGCGCGCGCACTTCGCCTCGCTTGGCGTGCGCTTTGTCGGCGGCGTCGAGGTCGCTGCGGTGAGCGCACGCGACGACGGCGCACGCGTCGTGGAACTGGCCGACGGCCAGACGCTGATCTGCGACGAGGTCGTCGCCGCCACCGGGCTGGCTACCGAATCCCGCCTGGCGCGCGGCGCCGGGCTGGCCTTCGAGCGCGGCATCGTCGTCGATCCGGCCACGCTCGCGACCAGCGCGCCGGACGTGTTCGGGCTGGGCGACTGCGTGAGCCTGGACGGCACGCCGTGCCGCTTCATCGAACCCATCGCGCGCCAGGCCGCGACCATCGCCCGCGCCATCCTCGGCGTGCCTTGCGACGCCTGCGAGCACACGCCGCCGGTGATTCGGCTCAAGACGCGCTCGCTGCCGGTCGTGATCCACGGCCGGCCGTGCGCGGACCTGGACTGGCAGGTCGTCGCAGAGAGCGACGCCTACCTGAGCATGCAACAGCTGCGCGACGGCGACACCGCCGCGAGCCTCGAAGTCGGCACGCCACCCGCGCGCCGACTGGCCTGACCCCCACCCAACCCCTGCGGAGAATCCCATGGCAGCCTTCGACGACCCCTTCGACAACAAGCCCCTCGGCCGCTGCTCCTGCGGCCATCACAACAGCCAGGCCGAACACGATGCGGCCCTGCCTCGCGGAGAAGACTCGGCCATGCAGCGCGCCGTCGAATCGGCCACGGTGCGCGCGCTGTTTCCCGACGACGCGATGCGCCGCCGCTTCCTGCGCAGCGTCGGCGCCGGCACCGCGCTGGCCGCGATCTCGCAGTTCCTGCCCATGGGCGCGCTCACGGCGATGGCGATGGAGTCCGGCCCGCTGGAGAAGAGCACGCTCAACATCGGCTTTCTGCCGATCACCTGCGCCACGCCCATCGTCGCCGCTGACCCGCTGGGCTTCTATGAGAAGGAAGGGCTCAAGGTCAATCTGATGCGCACGGCCGGCTGGGCCGTGGTGCGCGACAAGACCATCGCCGGCGAATTCGATGCCGCCCACATGCTCTCGCCGATGCCGCTGGCGATCAGCATGGGCCTGGGGTCCGATCCGGTGCCGATGGTGATGCCGGCCATCGAGAACGTGAATGGCAACGCCATCACGCTGGCGATGAAGCACAAGGACAAGACCGACCCGAAGATGTGGAAGGGTTTCCGCTTCGCGATCCCGTTCGACTATTCGATGCACAACTTCCTGCTGCGTCACTACCTCGCGGCGCACGGGCTGGACCCGGACCGGGACGTGCAACTGCGCGTGATGCCTCCACCGGACATGGTCGCCAACCTGCGCTCGGGCAACATCGACGGCTTCATCGTTGCCGAGCCGTTCAACCAGCGCGCGGTGTTCGACGGCGTGGGCTTCATCCACACGCTGACCAGCGAAATCTGGGACAAGCATCCGTGCTGCGCCTTCGTGTCCACGGCCAAGTTCGCCAACGAGATGCCCAACACCTTCTCGGCGCTGTTCCGCGCCATCGTCACTTCCACGCTGCATTGCTCGGAAATGGAAAACCGCAAGGGCGTGGCCGATGCGATCGCCGGGCCAAACTATCTCAACCAGCCCAACACCGTGCTGGAACAGGTGCTGCTGGGCCGCTTCGCCGACGGACTGGGCAACGTGCGCGACGTACCCACACGCATCGACTTCGACCCTTTCCCGTGGCAGTCGATGGCGGTGTGGATGCTCACGCAGATGAAGCGCTGGGGCTACGTCAAGGAAGAGATCGACTACCGCCAGATCGCCGAGCAGGTCTTCCTCGCCACCGATGCGAGGAAGCGCATGGCGGAGCTGGGCTTCGAGGCTCCGGCCGAGAACTACAAGACCCACACGATCATGGGCAAGGTCTTCGATCCGATGAAGCCGGAGACCGCGCTCGGCTGACCGTGTGATCCCCGGGCGCGGCGGGCCGAACCGGCACGCTGCGCCCGCCCCGCCGTTCCACCTACCCTACCGAGGACGCGCATCATGACAAAAGCACTGATTTCCCCGATGGAGCTGGCCGCAATGGGTGATGTCGTCATCATCGACACCCGCTCGCCCGAGGCCTACGCCGCCGGCCACATCCCCGGCGCGGTCAACATCCACGACATCTTCACGTATCTGGCCACCTCGGACGCCGCCGGCGTGGGCGAGATGGTCGACAAGTTCGCCACTGCCTTCGGCGCGGCCGGACTCGACGGTCGCAAGACGGCGGTGCTCTATGAGCAGTCGATGAACACCGGCTTCGGCCAGTCCTGCCGCGGATACTTCCTGCTGAGCTTCCTCGGCTACCCCAAGGCGGCGGTGTTGCACGGCGGCTTCGACGCCTGGCTCGCCGAGGGGCTGGCCACCGACACCGAGATTCCAACGCCGAGCCCGGCCGCCTTCCCGGTCGACCCGCAGGCGGCCTCGCTGCTGCTGACCAAGGACGATATGCTCGCCGCGCTCGAGGATCCGTCGGTGGCGCTGCTCGATGTGCGCGACGTCGACGAATGGATCGCCGACTCGTCCTCGCCCTATGGCAAGGATTTCTGCCCACGCAAGGGCCGCATCCCGGGCGCGAAGTGGGTCGAGTGGTACCGATTGATGAAGCCTTCGCCCAGCGGCCCCGTGATCAAGTCCGCCCCCGAGGTGCTGGCTGAACTGGCCACGGTCGGCATCGCGCGTGACACGCCGGTGTATCTGTACTGCTTCAAGGGCGCGCGCGCGTCGAACAGTTTCCTCGCGCTCAAGCAGGCCGGCGTCAGGGATGTACGCATCTACTTCGGCTCCTGGAACGAATGGTCGCGCGACCCGGCGCTTCCAATCGACGAAGGCCTGCCCTACGCCGCCTGACCCCTGCCACGCACGGGCGCATCGGCGATGCGCCCGTCCTCGAGGAAGCCCCTATCGATGAGCCTCACGATCGACTACTTCTACTCTCCGATCTCCGGCTACGCCTATCTGGGCGAGCCGCGCCTGCGCGAGATCGCGCGATCAAGCGGCGCGCTGCTGCACTACCGCCCGATGGACATCGTGAGGGTATTTGCCGCGACCGACACGACTCCGCCATTCAAGCAATCCGACGCGCGCCTGAGCTACCGCCGCGAGGATCTCGCTCGCAAGGCGCGCACGCTCGGCCTGCCGATCAACGTCGCCCCCCGCCACTGGCCCACCGACGCGACACTCGCCAGCCGCGTCATCGCTGCGGCCGCGATCCGGGGCCACGACCCCGGGCCGGTCTCGTTCGCGCTGCTCTCGGCGGTATGGGCCGACGAGCTCGACATCGCCGATCCGCACCAGGTCGAACAGGCCCTGACCCGCGCCGGCCTCGACGCCGCGAGCCTGCTCGAAGCTGCCGAATCCGCCGAGGCTGCACAGGCGGTTGCCGCCAACACCGAGGCGGCAATCGCCGCGCGCGTGTTCGGCTCGCCCACCTTCTTGGTCGGTGGCGAACGCTTCTGGGGGCAGGACCGGCTGGAGGATCTGGCGCGGCGTCTCGGCGGCACCTCAGGACAGGGCGCACCACACGCATGATCGACCGGTCCGATGTAAAAATGCAAGGAGATGTATCACCCCCAGTGAATAAGACGATAGGATAAGGCCTCCTTATCCCGAATCGAGGCTTGAGCGTGGCTCGGCTTCACGAAGGTTACGATGTCGGCATTCAACCTGCTGGACTCGCTCGCGTGCTCGAACCCCTTTCCCGTATACGGCAGGCTGAGGAAGGAAGATCCGGTACACCGCAGCCCGACAGGCATCTGGGCGCTCTCCCGATATTGCGACGTCGCCTCCGCGCTGCGCGATGAACGCTTCAGTTCGCGCCCGTCGCGCTTCTCCGCGCTGTCCGAGCGCAATGTCTCACGCTCGCCTGCGGCAGCAGTTGCTGCCAGCATTCTCACTTTCCGCGATCCGCCCGAGCACACGCGCCTGCGAAAGCTTCTGGCCCGCGTGATCAGCGACAACCTCGCCACAAGCCTTCGTGACCGCGTGGCCGAACTCGCAGACGAGTTGCTCGCGCCGCATCTGGCCCGTGGCGAAATCGATCTGCTCAACGACTTCGCGATTCCGCTACCGGTGCATGTCATGGCCGACATGCTGGGCATCGATGCGGCAGACCGGCCGCGCCTCAAGCACTGGTCGGAACGCTTCTTCCGGATCTTCGCTCCGGTCAGGTCCTCCGGGGATCTGGCCGACGTGAACGCCGCGATCAACGAGTTCCGCGGCTATCTGTTCGCGCTCGTCGCAGAACGCCGCAAAAGCCCCGGCCGGGACGTCATCAGTAGCCTGATCCGGGTGCGCGAACAGGACGACCGCTTGTCGGATGACGAGTTGGTGAATGCGTGCATGCTCCTGTTCGCGAACGGGGAGGAGAGCTTCGCCCATCTGATCGGCAACGGCGTACTCGCCCTGCTCCACCACCCCGCTTCGCTGGAAGCGCTGATAGAAGAGCCATCACGCCTTCCTCGCGCAATCGAAGAACTGGTGAGATACGACGGTCCGGCCCCGATTGTCGGAAGGACGCTGCTCGCACCGGTCGAGCTGCACGGCCGCACGATTCCGGCCGGGGCGCCCGTCTATCTGCTGCTCGCCTCGGCCAACCGCGACGAGGACCGTTTCACCGACCCCGACCGACTCGACGTATTGCGCGAGGACAACCCCCACCTGGGTTTCGGCGGTGGTCGTCATGCATGCCTCGGCGCCGGCATCGCGCGAATCGAGGCGCAGGTCGCACTCTCGCGACTGTTCGAACAGACTCGCAACCTCGCGCTGGCAACCGATCGGCTCGCCTGGCGCCCGGACATCTTCCTTCGCGGCCTGCAGGCCCTTCCCTTCGCTTTTCATCCTGACCGGAATCAAGCCATGTACACGATTTCCAAGCGCTTTCACTTCAGCGCCAGCCACATCATCGAAGGGCTCCCTGCAGACCATCAATGCGGTCGCTTGCACGGCCACAACTATGAGGTCGAGATCGTTCTCGCGGCGGAGAAACTCGACAAGGTCGGATTCGTCGTCGACTACGGCGACCTGAAGCCCTTCAAGGCGATTCTCGACGACGAACTGGACCACCGGCATCTCAACGACATCGTGCCCGGAAACACTACGGCCGAGGCCATCGCGGAATGGCTCCACGGCCGCGCGAAGGCCATCTGGCCACAGGTCGTTGCCGTCCGGGTCAGCGAGACGCCACGCACCTGGGCCGAATATCGCCCGCGCACGGACATCTGAGACCGGACCGTCGCCCGCAAGGAAAGCAGTCATGCCGCCATTCCTGCTCCACCACAGCATCCGGCAACACGCCGCATCCCGCCCGAACGCCCCCGCCGTGTGCGACGTACAACACTGCCTCGACTACGCCCGCCTCGAACGCTTGTCGAGCCACTTCGCCAGGGAACTTCGGCGCGCGGGCGCAGGCCCCGGCCAACGCATCGCGCTGCAGATCGACCGATCCGTGGGCGCCATCGTCGCGCTGATCGGCATCCTGAAGGCCGGCTGCGCCTATGTTCCCGTCGATCCCTTGCAACCACGTTCCTGGCAGGAACGCATACTCCACGCCACGAAGCCCTCGCTGATCGTCGGTTCCGGGCCAGGGCACTTCCCGCCGCCCGATCTCGAGGGTGCGACGGAGATCGAGGCTGACGGCATCGACGAGGTCGCTGTCGCCCCACACAGCGCGATGTACGTGATCCACACCTCGGGCTCGAGCGGAGAGCCCAAGGGCGTCGAAGTGTCACATGCGAACGTCTCGCGACTTTTCCCGGCGCTCTCCGAGCACATCGCGTTCGATCACCGCGATGTCTGGGCGCAGTCGCACTCGCTGTCGTTCGGCTTTTCGGTGTGGGAGCTTTGGGGAGCGCTCGCCCACGGCGGGCTGCTGGTAATCGTCCCGTCGTCGTTCGCGATGTCCCCGTCACGAATGGTGGACTTCCTCGCACGCGAGAGGATCACGGTCCTGAGCCAGACGCCGAGCGCATTCCGCCAGTTCAGTCGTATCCTGGGGGAAGAGGCCGACTGGTCCCTGCCCGATCTGCGCATGATCGCGTTCAGCGGAGAACCGCTCGATACCCACGTGATCGCCCCATGGCTCCGCCATTTCGGAGACCAGCGTCCTGTGCTCGCGAATCTGTACGCGCTTACCGAGACGGCGGGAGAGGTGGCTTTTCATCGCGTCTCCCACGAAGACCTACTCAACGGACCGGGCGGCGTGATCGGCACCCCGTTGGCCGACACGCGCTTTCATCTGCTCGATGCCACCGGCGAACCGGTCAATGACGGCGAGACCGGCGAACTGTTCGTCAGCGGCCCGTCGGTAGCGATCGGCTACCTCGGCATGCCGGAGCACACGGCCGAACGATTCCTGCCCGATCCGTCTGCGCACGACGGATCCCGCATGTACCGAACGGGGGATCTCGCACAACGCCTTGCGGACGGGCGTTATCGCTTCGTCGGCCGTGCAGACCGTCAAGTGAAGATCCACGGCTACCGGCTCGACCTGGCGCTGGTCGAGGCGGCCCTGACCACGCACACCGACGTACTCGACGCCGTCGTCCTGAATCTTCCCGCCGGCGAGACCACGCGCCTCACCGCCTGGATCGTTCCGGCGAACTCCGGCGAACTCCCAGACAATCTGCGCGGCTATCTCGCGGAACGATTGCCTCACTACGCCGTCCCGGAAGCCGTCCGATGCATCGACGCCATTCCGGTCACGGCGAATGGAAAACTCGACGAACGCGCGCTACGGATTCGCGGATCGGCCTGCAGCGAGGCCTCGTCACAAGACAATTCCGTCCTGTCAGCCCGCGACGTGGTTTCCCGCCTGTGGTGCGACATCCTGCAACTCGACGAACTCGCACTCGCGGACGACGCCGACTTCTTCGACCTTGGTGGCGACTCGCTCCTCACGCTGGCACTGTCCGTCCGCCTCGAAGAACGCTTCGCGATCGACCTGACGATGGCGGACATCTTCGAGAACCCCACCCTCGAAGCGCTCGTCGCCTTCATCGACGCAAGGAACACGGTTCGCGCGTTCGGCATCGACCAGCACGCACCCGCGACCCTGTCCCTCGCATTGCCTGACGAAGCCCACGTCGAGCATGTCGAATACATGCGCATTGCCATCGCCCAGGCCCGTCTGGCAATCGAAGCGGGACAGCCACCCTACGCCGCATGCGTGGTGCGCAACGGGAAAGTGGTCGTCGCCGGCCACAACACCGTGTGGCAGGATGGCGACCCGACCGCACACGCGGAAGTCCGCATGATCCGTGAAGCCTGCCGCATTCTGGGCACGACGGACCTGTCCGGATGCACGATCTACTCTACGGCGGAGCCGTGCTCCATGTGCCTGAGCGCCTGCGCATGGGCCAACATCGACCATGTGGTCTTCAGCGTCGACATGGCGGACGAGGAACGCTACGGGCTCAGTCAGCGCACGGTCCGGGCCGAAACAATGATCCGCCTGCTCGATCGCCCGATGCGGCTGACCCCCTCGGTCCGGCGGGACGAGATGCGCGAAGTGTTCGAGACCTGGCTCAGAATCGCCGCGCTCGGATGAACCCATCCATGGACAGGAACGTCTGAATGGCTCGAATCGTCATCTTCGGCAACGGTCAGGTCGCCGAACTCGCGCTGGCCCGCATCCGTCGCGACACGGACCACGTGGCGGTCGGTTTCACGGTCGATCGCGAGTTCATCGACGCAGCCACGCTGCACGGACTTCCGGTCGTACCGTTCGACGAGGTTGCCGCGCACTGGCCACCGGGTTCGCATTCGATGCACATTGCCATCGGCCCGACCAACGTCAACCGCATCCGTGAAGAGCGCTTCCGTGCGTCTAAGGAGATGGGCTACGCGCTCGTCAGCCTGATCAGCCCCCGCGCCGATATCTGGCCGGGAGTCGAAGTGGGCGAGAACTGCGTCGTCGGCGATGGCTGCTCCATCCTCCCGTTCACCCGGATCGGAGACAACGTCCACCTGAGCACCGGCTGCGCCGTCGCACATCACTGCACAATCGGCGATCACGCCTTCCTGGCGCCGCGTGTGATCGTCACCGGCAGC
This sequence comes from uncultured Azoarcus sp., assembly GCA_963975885.1. Lineage (GTDB taxonomy): Bacteria > Pseudomonadota > Gammaproteobacteria > Burkholderiales > Rhodocyclaceae > Pseudazoarcus. The sequence goes on along the minus strand of CAXBIS010000001.1, from coordinate 101,940 downwards.
GTACGCATCGACCCATTTGCTTTCATCGGCGCCGGCGCGATCCTGCGCGACGGCATCGTCGTGGGCGCATCGAGCTTCATCGGCGCGGGCGTCGTGCTCAACACCGACGCCAGCCCTTCCAGCGTCTATGCCGCAGCGGCGGCAACCCTGCTGCCGATTTCCAGCGACCGACTGCCCGCCCGCACCACCAGGTCCCGCAGGGATGTGCCGGACAACCAGCACGCCGACTTCGACGGCCAGAGCCGCTGAACCGCCGGAGCTAGAAGCCTGGGCGCGTTTGACGACCCAGCAGTTCGCCAAGGCAAGCGAACAACTCCGTCGGCTCGAGCGGCTTGTGCAATACACCGACGACATCGGCGGCGCCCAGCGCATCGGAGTCGAGGCCATCGGCATGCCCAGTCAGCAGCACGACCGGCAGACCGGGACGAAGCGCCCGCAAGGCGCGCGCCAGTTCCAGCCCGCTCATTCGCGGCATGGTCTGGTCGCTCAGTACCAGATCGAACGCCGCAGGTTCGGACGCGATGCGCTCGCGTGCCGCCTCGCCGTCGTGTTCGACGGTCACCTGCAACCCGCGTGCCTCGAGCAACTCGCGCAAAAATCCGGTGACCAGCATCTCATCGTCAACGAGCAGCACACGCCCAGCCAACCTTGGTGGGGGCTGCGTCGCGGGAACCTCGTCCGCAACCGGGCCGGGAATCGCCCCGACGAGCGCCGGCAGCAGCACGCGAAATGAAGTGCCACGCCCCGTAGCGGTGTCTACAAGCACATGGCCGCCATGCTCGTGCACGATGCCATGCACCGTGGCGAGCCCCATGCCGCTGCCCTGACCGACGTCCTTGGTCGTGAAGAATGGCTCGAAGATACGCTCGAACACCTCCGACGCGATGCCGGGTCCGTCGTCGGCAACGATCAGCGCAACCTGCGCACCGCCGACTTCGGCGCGACACGAGGCGCACACACCGCAGGCGGGCGCCGCCGGCTCGACCGCCAGACGGATGCGCCCGCGTCCACCCAGCGCATCGCGCGCATTGATGCACAGATTCATGACGACCTGCTCGATCTGCACCGGGTCGGCGAGTACTCGAGTCGTGGCCACATTGGCGTCGACCTCGAAATGCACCGACGAGGGCAGCATCGGCTCCAGAAAGCGCGCCATCTCGGCTACCAGCGCGGCCAGAGCCACCGGGCGCGGTGTGCCGGGGCGCGCGCGGCTGAAGGTGAGCATCTGGCGGATCAGGTCGCGCGCGCGCACGCTCGCGGCGTCGGCCTGCTCCAGATAGCGCGCCAGGCGCGCGTCGCCCTGCGCGGCCGGGTGTTCAGCGGCGAGCGCGAGATAGCCCTTGATGCCGGTCAGGATGTTGTTGAAGTCATGCGCGATGCCGCCGGCGAGATGGCCGATGGCTTCCATCTTCTGCGCCTGTCGCAGCTGCGCCTCGAGCCGGGTGTGTTCGGCCTCGGCCTGCTTGGCGGCGGTGATGTCGCGCAGATAACCGACGAAGAGCCGCCCTTCGGGCGCGTCGGCGACCGACACCGACAGCTCGGCCGGGAACTCCTCGCCGTCGGCGCGCTGCGCGGTGACTTCGACGCGGCGGCCGACAAAGGGCCCGCCGGCGCCGGCCAGATAGCGTGACATGCCGTCGCGGTGGGCGGTGCGGAAGCGCTCCGGGATCAGCATCTCGGCCAGGTTGCGGCCGACGGCCTCGCGTGCGTCGAGCCGGAAGCAGGCCTCGGCGGCCGAGTTGAAGCCGCGGATACAGCCGGCCTCGTCCATCGTCACGATGCAGTCGAGCGCGGCCTCGACGGTGGCACGGTAGGCTTCCTCGGAGGCGCGCAAGACCCGATCGGCGCGCTCGCGCGCCAGTTCCGCAGAAGCGCGCACCGCGAGGATCTTCATCACCGATTCGACGAAATCGGCGTCGGCCAGCGGGCGGCGCGAAACGGCCGCGATCAGCCCCAGCGGACTGCCCGCAGCGTCGGTGAGCGGGTAGCCGGCGTAGCTCTGCATGCCCAGCTCGGCGAATCCGTCGTCGCGCGGAAACTGCTCCAGCAGCCCTTCCGGGAAAATGCGGAACTGCTGGCCGACAACGCAGGCGCAGGGCGTGTTCTCGAGGTCGTAATCGAAGTTCTCGCGCAACTCGCCGTCCAGCCACGAGGCGAGTACGTGCATGCGGCGGGCCGCGTCGTGGTCGCGCACGGCGATGAAGGCCCAGTCGGCGTCGACCAGCGTGGCGAGCAGGCGCGCCAGCTCGGGCAGTACCGCATCGCCATGCGCGGCCGACACGGCCAGCGAGGCTTGCCGCAGCGCGTCTTCGACGCGCTTGCGCCGCGTGATGTCGGTAGCCACGCCGGCCACCGCGCACGGTTCGCCGTCGCGTCCAGGCAGCGGGAACTTGCTGACCAGATAGATGCGCCGCTCGCCGCGCACGTCGATCGCTTCCTCGAAACTGACCATGCGCCGTTCGCGCAGCACCACGGCATCGTTGGCACGCAGGCGCGCGGCCGTCTCGCCGGGCAGGACCTCGTCGTCGCCACGACCGAGGATGTCCTCGACCGGACGTCCGACCAGCCGGCAGAACTCGGCGTTGACGAAGCGGTAGCGTCCGTCCGCGTCCTTCCAGAACACCACCGCGTCGGTGTGATCGAGGATGCGGTGCAAGTGGGTATCCGCAGATGTGCGCCGCGCATCATGCATTTCGCCCATGGTCGCCCTCCCCGCATTGGACGTTCGCAGTCTAGGCAGACCGCCAACGCGCGCGGCGGCGGTTACACGACGGTAACAATCAGACCGCGCACGGCACGTACATGTAGCCGGCGCCGCGCACGGTGCGGATCAGGCGCGGACGCTCGGGATCGGGCTCGATCTTGCGGCGAAGGCGCGCGATGCGGATGTCGATGGAGCGGTCGAAGGGCTCCCAGTCGCGGTTGCGCGTGAGGTTGAGCAGATCGTCTCGCGAGAGCACGCGCTCGGGCCGTTCGACGAAGGTGCGCAGCAGATCGAACTCCATCGCGGTCAGCGCGATCTCGACGCCGTCGGCGCCGAACAGCCGGCGCGAAGCCAGATCCAGCCGGCACGCACCCACCGCCAGCGGCTCGGAAGGTGCATCGCCGACCGGCGGCGCGGCGGACTCGCCCATGCGGCGCATCACGCTCTTGACGCGGGCGAGCAGTTCGCGCGGCTCGAAGGGCTTGGCGACGTAGTCGTCCGCGCCCAGTTCCAGGCCGACGATGCGGTCGACGACCTCGCCGGCGCCGGTGACCATCAGCACGCCCATCGCATGACGCTCGCGCAGATAGCGCAGCAGCGAGAAGCCGTCCTCGCCGGGCAGGCGCACGTCGAGCAGCGCGACGTCGGGCACCGCATCGGTGAGCCGCTCGCGCATCTCCACCCCGCTGCCGGCCTCGATCACGTCGAAGCCGTGGCTGCCGAAATACTCGGCGAGCATCTGGCGAATCTCGACATCGTCATCGACGAGCAGGATGCGGCCGGCCAGCGCCATCGCCCCTCCGTTTTCAGGGTTTTTCCCTCAATTATAGGCACGCCACGAGTTACGTGAGGGATACAAAAATGCGCACACGCGTTACCCGATGAGGGGAAGACGACATCGGCCGGATACGGTGCGCGCCGAAGATGCGCCCCATCGACGCAGCCCGCACCGGGGGCGTCGAGACCCAACCGGACCATCACAGGAGAATCATCATGCAAGCCACTGCCGTATCCACTGATCCGCGTTACGCCCGCTGCGTCGAAGTGAGCAAGCGCGTTCGCTTCGACATCGACCGCGACGTGATCCGCGGGCGTGACTTCGACTTCAACAAGAAATTCCTCCCCGACGGCCTGTCGAGGATCGACGCCCTGCCCTTCCTGCTGCCGGCCGAGCAGCGCTTCCTGTCACAGGTTCAGGGGCGCAGCTACGCCAACATCTTCGGGCTGGTCGAGCGCTTCATCGCCGCGCAGATCCTCGACGTCTCGGCCGATCACCGCTTCGGCGACCAGGTCGCGCTCGAAGCGCTGGTACGCTTCACCGACGAGGAGATCAAGCACCAGGAGATGTTCCGCCGCCTCGAGCGCATGGCCGCTGCGGGCATGCCGGAAGGCTATGTCTTCGTGCCCGAACCCAACGAGGTCGCGCGCGCCGTGCTGGCCGCGTCGAAGTGGGCGGTGCTGGGCCTGACCTGTCACATCGAGATGTTCGTGCTCGCCCACTATCACAGCAGCATCGACCCGGATGAGCACCTGTCCGAACTGTGGAAGGACGTCTTCCTGCACCACGCGCGCGAGGAATCCCAGCACGCCATCCTCGACGAAATCGAATGGCGCGCAGAGGACGCGCGGCTGTCGGAGGCCGAACGCGACGCCGCCGTCGACGACCTGATCGCATTGGTCGGCGCCGTCGGCGGCATCCTGCGGGCGCAGGCGAAGGCCGACGCGGACTACTTCATCGCCTCACTCAACCGCAGCCTCGCGGCAGACGAGAAGGCGGCCATCCACGCCACCGTGCTGCGCGCCTACCGCTGGCAGTACATCGTCTCCGGCGTGCAGGACCCGCGCTTCACCGGCGTACTCGGCGAACTCGTCAGCGAGGCGCAGATGGCGCGCATCGGCGCCGCGCTGGCACCCATCGTCCAGGATGTCGGTCACGTGCTGCACTGAATATCTCAGCGCGACAGGAACACAACGGCCGCAGGTTTCCCCCTGCGGCCGTTTCCATGCAGCGGCCCCGACAGCCGCGGACGACGGACTCAGTACATCTTGTACGGCAGGTACTTGCCCGACATGGTGATCTGCACGCGGTCACCGTTGGGGTCGGCCACGCGCTTGAGGTCCATCTTGAAGTCGATGGCGGACATGATGCCGTCGCCGAACTCCTCGTGGATCAGCTCCTTGAAGGTCGTGCCATAGACGCTGACCAGCTCGTAGAAGCGATAGACCGTCGGGTCGGTGGGCACCGCCGTGGGCAGCGAGCCGCGGTAGGGAACGACGCACAGCAAGGGGATGGCCGCGTCCGGCAGATCGAGGATTTCGGCGGCGGCCTTGGCCTGCTCCGGCGTCATCGTCATCTGGCCGAGCAGCGCGGCGGTGGTCCATTCCTTGGACTGACCCACGGCCTTGGCGATCTCGGCCCAGGTCAGGCCCTTCTGGATGCGGTTGGCGACGACCAGCTCGGTGACGTCGTTGCGGGTCATCGGGCGGGTGCCGGTGGCGGTGGGCATGTCGGACAGGTTCATGATGCGTCTCCTTGAGGTAAGGGTGGGTCAGTAGGCACGGGCCTTTTCGGCCGGTGCGCGGGAGGTCTGGCGCGGCAGTTCGACGACTTCCGCGCTCTGGTCGAGGCCGGGCGTGACGACCGGCGGGTGCTTTGCATCGTGGGTAATCGCGTTCTCGCCGGCGTAGTCCTGCGAGCGGTTCACGAGGAAGTCCACGAGGTGGTTGCGGATGCGGTAGTACTGCGGGTCGTGGTGCATGGTCGAGCGCGTGCGCTCGCGCGGCATCGTCACCTGCACGATCTCGGCGATGCGCGCGAACGGGCCGTTGCTCATGAGCAGGATCTTGTCGGCGAGCAGGATGGCCTCATCCACGTCGTGCGTGATCATGAACACGGTCTGCTTCGTCGCCTGCACGATGGCCAGCAGCTCGTCCTGGATGGTGCCGCGGGTGAGCGCATCGAGCGCGCCGAAGGGCTCGTCGAGCAGCAGCATCTTGGGCTGGATGGCGAAGGCGCGGGCGATGCCCACGCGCTGCTTCATGCCGCCGGACAGTTCGGCCGGCTTCTTGTGCATGGCGCCGTCCAGACCGACCATTTCGAGGTATTTGGCGCTGTGCTCGACGACTTCCTTGCGGCTCCAGCCCGGCCAGCGCGAACGCACGCCGAAGGCGACGTTGTCGAGCGCGGACAGCCACGGCAGCAGGGCGTGCCCCTGGAACACCACGCCGCGGTCCAGCGACGCGCCGGAGATCTCGCGCCCGTCCATGATGACCACGCCGTCGCTGGCCTCGTCCAGGCCGGCGAGCACGTTGAGGATGGTGGTCTTGCCGCAGCCCGAATGGCCGATGATGCAGGCGAATTCGCCCTTGTCGATGCCGAAGTGGATGTCCTCGAACACCGTGACTCCGGGGTAGTTCTTGGCCAGGCCTTCGACCTTGAGAAAGGGTTGGCTCATGGTTTCACTCCCTGTACGTGACGGCGCGCGCGAGCCGCGCCAGCGTGAGGTCGAGCAGCATGCCGATCACCCCGATGAACAGGATCGCGGTGATGATGTTGGCGATCGACAGGTTGTTCCACTCGTTCCACACGAAGTAGCCGATGCCGGTGCCGCCGACGAGCATCTCGGCCGCGACGATGACCAGCCAGGCGATGCCCACCGAGATGCGCATGCCGGTCATGATGGTCGGTGCTGCCGCGGGCAGGATCACCTGGAAGGCCGTGCGCAACCGGCTTACCTCCAGCGTGCGCGCGACATTGACCCAGTCACGCCGCACCGAGGCCACGCCGAAGGCCGTGTTGATCAGCATCGGCCACAAGGAACACACGAAGATCACGAACACCGCCGAAACGTTGGAATCCTTGATCGTGTAGAGCGCCAGCGGCATCCACGCGAGCGGCGAGATCGGCTTGAGGATCTGGATGAAGGGGTCGAGCGCCTTGTACACCAGTGGCGACATGCCGATCAGGAAACCCAGCGGCACCGCCACCAGCGCCGCGAGACCGAAGCCGATGGCCACTCGCGCGATGGAATGCGCGAGCTGGGTGCCGATGCCCTTGTCGTTGGTGCCGTTGTCGTAGAACGGGTCCGAGATGTGTTCCCACAGCTTGGCGCCGACCTCGGCCGGCCCCGGCATGGCGGACTGCCCCCCGGTGGCCGCTGCCGCGCCGATCAGCGCGGCGTACTCGGGATCGACGATGACCTCGCGCTCGGTCTTCAAGGTGGCCAGATGCCACAGGCCGAGGAAGACCACGAGAAACAGCATCGACAGGAAGGGCGCGAGCCAGGGGCGGTCGTCCTTCATGGCTTCAGCTCCTCTTGATCGCGAAACTGTCGACGTAGGCCTCGGGCTGCGACGGGTCGAAGGGCTTGCCCATGACCGAGAACGACATCTTCGGATCGGCAGGCGGCTCCATGCCCACTTCCTTCATCAGGCGGATGGCATCGGTGGCGAGGAATACCTCGCTGGCGACCTTGGCGTAATCGACCTCGCCCTTGATCTGTCCCCAACGCTTCATCTGCGTGAGGATCCACACCGCGAAGGACTCGTACGGGAAGGGATCGAAGTCGATGCGGTTTGGATCCTTGACGACATTGCCCAGACCATCCGCGTAGGTGCCGGTGAGCACCTGCTCGACCACCGTGACCGGTTGGTTCAGATAGTTGGTCGGCGCAATCGCGGCGGCAATCTCCTTGCGGTTCTCGGCCTTGCGGGCGTAGGCCGTGGCGTCGATGATGGCCTTGAGCAATGCCTGATAGGTGTTGGGCATCTGCGTGACGAACTCCTTGCTGGCGGCGAAAGCGCAGCACGGGTGGCCGTCCCAGATCTCCTTGGACAGGATGTGGATGAAGCCCACGCCGTCATACACGGCACGCTGGTTGACCGGGTCGGGCGCGAGGAAGCCGTCGATGTTGTCGGCGCGCAGGTTGGCCACCATCTCCGGCGGCGGCACGGAGCGGATGGAGACGTCGCGGTCCGGGTCGATGCCGTGCTCGGCAAGGTAGTAGCGCAACAGGTAGTTGTGCATCGAATAGTCGAACGGTACGGCGAAGCGAAAGCCCTTCCAGTCCTTGGGGTCGCGCTTGTCCTTGTGCTTGAGCGACAGCGTGATGGCCTGGCCGTTGATGTTCTCGACGGCGGGCATGGTCCAGGGGATCGGGTTGGAGCCCGCCCCCACCGAGATCGCCAGCGGCATCGGCGAGAGCATGTGGGCCGCGTCGTACTCTTTGGCCAGCGCCTTGTCGCGCACCACCGCCCAGCCGGCAGTCTTGACGACCTCGACGTCGAGCCCGTACTTGGCGTAGTAGCCCAGCGGGTGGGCCATGATGATGGGCGTGGCGCAAGTGATGGGGATGAAACCCACCGACAGCTTGGTCTTCTCCAGCGCGCCGCCGCCCTGGGCGAAGGCTTCCTTGGCCATCGCCATCGGGAAGATGCTGGAGATCGCCGCCAGCGCCGTGCCGCTGCCGACCGCGCGCAGGAACTTGCGGCGAAGCTCGTCCTGCGGGAACAGCGCCTTCATCACGGCGGTCTCGACCACGCGCTCCTGCATCTCGCGCGCCTCGATGGCGACCGCCTGATCATGCTCGGACTGGCTGGTGTGGCGACCGCAGCTGCAGCCGCCGCGATGCAGGCGGACATTCGGGTCGAACGGATTGCGGTAGGCGGACATGGCTGACTCCCTTCGTTGAGTTTCAGGCGGAAACGAGACGCGCAGCCGCCGTCGGCTGGGCGTATTCGATGTCGTGCTCGAACAATTCGTAGGCGCGGTGGTATTCCATGACACGCGCCACGTCGCGGATGAAGGCCTCGTCGTAGCCGGCGCGGCGCAGCAGGTGGAAGCCCACTTCCATGCCGGAGCAGATGCCGCCGCCGGTGATCACACGGCCCGCATCGACCACGCGCGCGCGGCTGATACGGCAGGCCGGCGCGATCTCGCCGAGGCGGTCGATGGGCGTCTTGCCCATGTGCGAGGCTTCGAGCCTGTCCGGCTCTTTGCGATTGGTCGCCGGCAGGCCGTCGAGCAGGCCCATCGCGCCGTAGATCCACGAGCCGGTGCACACGCTGGTAAGCAGGCACTCCTCGGGCAGCGCGCGGATGTAGTCGTGCAGGTTGCGGTTGTGCATCTCCTGGCGCGTGCCGAAGCCGCCGGGAATCAGGAAGGCATCCAGCGCCGGCCGGTCGGCGAAGGAATAGTTGGGCATCACGGTGATGCCGGCCTGGGTGTGCACCGCGCGCATGCTCTCGGCGATCAGGAACACGTCCAGTTCCGGATCGAAGCGACGCGCCACCGAGATCACGCCGGCCGGCGCGGCGTAGTCGACGACCTCGGCGTCCTTGAAGACGTATACCCCGAGTCTGAATCCTGGCTTTTTCATCACGGCACCCCTGGCGGCCTGGTTGACGCCTCGCATCTTCCGCGCCGCCGCAAGGGACCGGTATCACCGTTGTCGTGATTGTCGTGTAGTGCTGGCACTACATCGTTTGGCAGAAGCTGCCAGCGCGAGCCGCAGTCCAAGCCATCTCCGCGCCACGGGCCGGCTTCGTCGTGCGCGGGTAACATGGGCGCATCACAGCCAACGACCGCGTCCCATGCTTACCGAACCGCCCTACATCGCCCCTGCCGAATACGACGATGCCGATGCCGCGCTTGCGCGCGTGACCGAGATCTACGAAGCCAACACCGCCTGGCTGCGCGAGGCGCTGCAGCGCTTCGTCGCCGGCGAGGACTTCGACCGCCATGTGCGCGCCTGCTACCCGTTCGTGCGCGTTCGCGTCGACACCGTGGCGCGACCCGACTCGCGCCTGGCCTTCGGCTTCGTCGCCGGCACCGGCGTGTTCGAGACCACGCTCACGCGCCCGGATCTGTTCGCCGACTACTACCGCGAGCAGTTCGAACTTCTGATGAGCAACCACAGTGTGAAACTCGAGGTGGGCACCGGCACCCAGCCCATCCCGGTGCATTTCGCACTGGCCGGCGCGGAACACTTTGACGGCACCCTCGATCTTGCGCGCCGCCAGCGCATGCGCGACCTGTTCGATCTGCCGGATCTGGCCGCGATGGACGACGGCATCGCCAACGGCACGTACGAGCCCGCGCCCGGTCACCCGCAGCCGCTCGCGCTGTTTACCGCGCCACGCGTCGATTACTCGCTGCAGCGCCTGCGCCACTACGCAGGCAGCGACGCCGAACACTTCCAGAACTTCGTGCTGTTCACGAACTACCAGTTCTACATCGACGAGTTCGTCAAGCTCGGCCGCGCACTGATGGAGCAGAGCGACGACGCGCACGGCTACGAGGCCTTCGTCGAGCCGGGCAACGTCGTCACGCGCCGCGTCGGGCTGGCCGCACAGCCGCGCGACGCGCTCGGTGTCGCACCGCCGCGCATGCCGCAGATGCCGGCCTATCATCTGGTGCGTGGCGACCGCGCCGGCATCACCATGGTCAACATCGGCGTCGGCCCGGCCAACGCCAAGACCATCAGCGATCACATCGCCGTGCTTCGCCCCCACGCCTGGCTGATGCTCGGCCACTGCGCGGGTCTGCGCACCACCCAGAAGCTCGGGGACTACGTGCTGGCCCACGGCTACGTGCGCGAGGACCACGTGCTCGACGAAGACCTGCCACCGTGGGTGCCCATCCCGGCGCTGGCCGAAATCCAGCTCGCGCTGGAAGCGGCAGTGGCCGAGGTCACGCAACTGTCGGGCTATGAACTCAAGCGCATCATGCGCACCGGCACCGTCGCCAGCACCGACAACCGCAACTGGGAATTGCTGCCCTCGCACGGCAACCCTTCCGCGCCGGAGCGGCGCTTCAGCCAGAGCCGCGCCGTGGCGCTGGACATGGAATCGGCCACCGTGGCGGCCAACGGCTTTCGCTTTCGCGTGCCCTACGGCACGCTGCTGTGCGTCAGCGACAAGCCGCTGCACGGCGAGATCAAGTTGCCCGGCATGGCCGACACCTTCTACCGTGAGCGCGTCGACCAGCACCTGCGCATCGGCCTGCGCACCATCGAGCTGCTGCGCGAACAGGGCATCGATCGCCTGCACAGCCGCAAGCTGCGCAGCTTTGCGGAGGTCGCCTTCCAGTAGCATTTTTGCAACGCAGCACTAATTGAAAGATATTCCCAACGAAAGGAATACAGTGCTAGCCTGAAGAAATGTTGCGCAGCAGCATTCAGGTGAGGCATGCGATTTCCTAAAGACAGGCTCACGCACATCAGTCTGGCCCTGCAGGGCGGTGGAGCGCACGGCGCGTTCACCTGGGGCGTGCTCGACGCATTGCTCGAGGACGAACGACTGGACTTCGACGGCATCAGCGGGACCAGCGCAGGCGCAATCAACGCCGTCGTGCTCGCTCATGGCCTGCTCGAGGACGGCCGGGATGGTGCTCGCGCGGCATTGCGCGCGTTCTGGGAAGGCGTCGCCAATCAGTCGCCACCGGGCTTCTCTTCGACTATCCGCGACAACGGCCCCTCGGTTTCGCCCGCTGCGCGCGTCATGCTGCTGTGGTCGCGCTATCTTTCGCCGCAGCAGATGAACCCCTTCGACATCAATCCGCTGCGCGACATCCTCGACGCGCAGATCGATTTCGAGCGTCTGCGCGCCGAGTCGCCGCTCAAGCTCTTCGTCGCCGCAACCCATGCCAACAGCGGCAAGTTGCGTCTGTTCGAAACCCATGAGCTGAGCATCGACGCCCTGCTTGCCTCGGCCTGCCTGCCAACCATCTCGCGCGCCATCGAGATCGACGGCGAGCCCTACTGGGACGGTGGCTTCTCTGCCAACCCGGCGGTCTTTCCACTGCTCCACGAATGTTCTGCCTGCGACGTACTGTTGGTCCTGCTCGCGCCGCTGCTGCACGCCACCACACCGAGCAGTGCCGAGGAAATCCGCAACCGCACCCTGGATTTCGCCTTCAATGCCGCCTTCTTGCGCGAGATGCGTCGCTATGCCCGTGCGAGCGAAGAATCCGGGAGTTCGCTGCTGTCCGGTCGCCTGGAACGCAAGCTGCGGCGCACCCGTTTTCACGCCATCCAGTCGGCGGAGCACACCGGAGACCTGGCGAGCGAAACCCGGCTGGTACCCAGCCCGCCGCTACTGCAGATGCTTCACGAGCGCGGCCGCGAGACGGCGCTGACCTGGCTGGATCGGCATCGTGACAACTTCGGAAAGCGCTCCTCTGCCGACATTCGGCAGATGTTCATCTGAATGCCCCGAAGCGAAAAATCGTTTTGTAAGTTTTTTGTAAGTTTGGCGTGAACCATAGGAACCGAATGAGGGACAATGCAATCCATCCCTCAACGATCCACTACGCCAGCCTGCAAGGCCTGCTGCATCATGTCACCGACCCTTACGCTCGACGTCTGGAGCGACTACGTCTGCCCTTTCTGCTATCTGGAATTCCCGGTACTCGACGCCCTGCGCGCCGAATTTGGCGATCAGCTGGATATCCGCTGGCGCGCCTTCGAGTTGCGACCCGACCCTGTTCCTACGCTGGAGCCACGCGGTGAATACCTGCGCACCGCGTGGGAGCAAGTGGTGTACCCGATGGCCAAGGAACGCAGCATGGAGTTGTACCTGCCGTCGGTGCAGCCGCGCAGCCGCCTGGCTTTCGAGACCCAGCGCTTCGCACAGGAACACGGCCTGGGCACAAAGATGCACCAGGCGCTGTTCCAGGCCTTCTTCGAACATGACCGCGACATCGGCAGCATCGACGAGCTGACCGACATCGGACGCGCACTCGGGTTGAACGCTGTCCGCCTCAAGTTCGCGTTGCGCAACGGCGATTACACGCAAGGCGTGCAAGCCGACCGGCGCGAGGCCGAACGCCTGGGCATTGCCGGCGTGCCCGCCATACTGCTGAGCACGACCGACACCACCGTGCAGCGGCGGCTACTCTCCGGTGCACAACCGCTCGACTCCCTTCGCGAACACATCGCAGCGATGCTCGGCGCGACGCCGCAGCAATCGGCGAAGAGGGCAGCTGAGCACCCTCAGTGCCAACCCGTTCCCGATCGCGCGTTCGCGCAACCGGTCTGATGGCGCGATCGCAGCCGCTAGCAGCGGTGATACAGAACGTCGCGAGGATGGTCAGATGCAAGGCGCGCGGCACACAGCGACCGAGACAACCCTGAAGGTAGGCGAGGAAGCGAGTACCGCGCAACGCCGCAGATGACCACCGCAGTCGTTTTGCATCACCCTGCCAGGGTCCGGCTAGAGGCAATGGTGAACAAGCCCTAGAATGGCTGCACACCTTGTGCCCCGGGAGTGCGCTCATGTCTCTTCACCAGCAACTGCTGCAACGCGAATCGGAAGGCCGCCCCATCCGTGTCGGCCTGATCGGCGCCGGCAAGTTCGGCGCGATGTATGTCGCGCAGATTCCGCGCACGCCCGGCGTTCATCTGGCCGGCATCGCGGATCTCGACGTGCCCGGCGCGCGCGCCAACCTCGAACGCGTGGGCTGGCCCGAGGAGCGCCATTGCGCCGCCTCGCTCGACGACGCCCTCGAACTTGGCACCACCTTCGTCTCCGAAGACTGGCAGGCACTGGTGCGTCACCCGGCCATCGACGTCATCGTCGAATGCACCGGCCATCCCGTAGCCGCCGTGGACCACTGCCTGGAGGCCTTCGCGCACGGCAAGCACGTGGTCAACGTCACGGTCGAGGCCGACGCCTTCTGTGGCCCGGCGCTGGCACAGCGCGCCGCCAAGGCCGGCGTGGTGTATTCGCTGGCCTTCGGCGACCAGCCGGCGCTGATCTGCGATCTGGTCGACTGGGCGCGCACCTGCGGCTTCCCGGTCGTCGCCGCCGGGCGCGGTCACAAGTGGCTGCCGCATTTCGCGCAATCCACGCCCGACACCGTGTGGGGCTACTACGGCCTCACGCCCGAGCAGGCCGCACGCGGCGGGCTCAACCCGAAGATGTTCAACAGCTTCCTCGACGGCTCCAAGCCCGCTATCGAATCCACTGCCGTGGCCAACGCCACGGGGCTCACGGTGCCCAGCGACGGCCTGCTCTACCCGCCCGCCAGCGTCGAGGACATTCCCTTCGTCACCCGTCCGCGCGACGAGGGCGGCGTGCTCGAGCGCAAGGGCATGGTCGAGGTCATCTCCTGCCTGGAAAAGGATGGTCGCACGATCCCCTACGACATCCGCATGGGCGTGTGGGTCACGGTCGAGGGCGAGACCGAGTACGTGCGCAACTGCTTCGAGGAGTACAACGCCCACACCGACCCGTCGGGACGCTACTTCACGCTCTACAAGCGCTGGCACCTGATCGGGCTGGAGGTGGGCATGTCGGTCGCCAGCGTCGCGCTGCGCGGCGAGGCCACCGGTGTCGCCACCTGCTGGAACGCCGACGTCGTCGCCCAGGCCAAGAAGGACCTCGCGCCGGGCGAAACCCTCGACGGCGAAGGCGGCTACACCGTGGTCGGCAAGCTGCTGCCGGCCGACAAGTCCCGCGCCATCGGCGGCCTGCCGCTGGGCCTGGCGCACGACATCAAGGTGAGTCGGCCGGTGAAACAGGGCGAATGCCTGAGCTGGGACGACGTGCATGTCGATGACACGACCCGGGCGTACGCGGTGAGGCGGGAGATGGAAGCGCAGGTCGGCTAGGCGCGAGCGGACGCGCTGCCATCTTCGGCCCCGCGGTTGGAGGATTTTGCCTGCCTCGTCCGGCTCGACGGCGGCGGAGAGAACATGGACGACGAGTTGATCTTCCGGCGCTCGGCGGCGGGTGCGCCGCTCGGGGTCGTGCTGGCGGCGGCGCTGCTGGTTGCGGCGCCACTGCTGGGCGAGCCGTTCGCGCGCTGGATGGTGGCCTTCCTCGGTGCAGGACTGCTCGGCGTGAGTCTCGCGCGCCTCGCCGCGCGGCGTGAGTGCCTGCGCCTGTACGCCGACGGCGTGGAGTTCGACACCTTGTTCTACGTGACGCGCGTGCGCTGGGCGCACATCGAGTCCGTGCGCATCGACCGTCCGGGCGAGAACAAGGTGATCCGCGTCAAATGCCAGGGGCGCTTCTGGGGCCGCAAGCCGTTCGTGCTGTCGGAAGCGACCTGGATAGAAGGCAGCTATCTGATTCCGAACGTGTTCGAAGCGCCGCTCGAGGAGATCATCGAGCGGATCGATGAATGGCTGGAGGACTGGCGCCGTCGGCAGGGCAGCGCATAGGCGGGCCTATTCGATCGCTGCGCCGCGCGCCTCGACCATGGCCGAGGCCGCGTTGTAGAGAATGTGCTCCGGATTCTTGTCACAGTAGCGATAGAGCCACTCGTCGCGTTCGGCGGCATTCATGCCGTCGACGACGTCGAAACCGTCGTACACGTCACTGTTGATCGCGGTCAGGTAGCCGGCCACCCATACGCTGTTGAGCAGCTTGGCGACGCTGCCGTCGGACTGGAAGTCGTCGATGACCTTGGCGCAGGGCTTGACGCCCATGCTATGAACGTTGAGGCGACCCTCATCGTCGATGGCTTGCACGGAGAATGGCAGTGCGAGGGCGAGTAGCAAACTGACGGTTGATATCTTCATGTTGTCGGGCTCGTGATTCCGTTGTCGGGAGCGGCACCGCACGCGCGGCCTGGCGCCAGCCGCCATGATGGCCCATGACGGCCGGAGATGCACGCCGCCAGGCCGGTGCAAAACCGCTGCGTTGGCCATCTGCGGCGTTGCACGGAGCCCTGTTACTCCACCTTCGGACCGATCCACACCTGCTTGGCGTTGACGAACTCGTGGATGCCATGCGGCCCCAGTTCGCGCCCGAAGCCGGAACGCTTGATGCCGCCGCTGGGCAGACGCGGGTCGGTCTTGACGATGCCGTTGACCGCCACCTGCCCGGCCTCCAGCCGGGTCGCGACGACCTCGCCGCGCGTGGCCGTGCTCCACACCGCGGCGGCCAGGCCGTAGCGCGTGTCATTGGCGATGCGAACTGCGTCCATCTCGTCGGCAGCGCGCAGCAACACCGCGACCGGGCCGAAGGTCTCCTCTCGCGCGGCGCACATGTCGTTGGAGACGTCGGCCAGCAGCGTGACCGGATAGAAATAGCCCTCGCCCGAGGGCATCTCGCCACCTAGCAGGCAGCGCGCACCCGCCTCGATGGTCTCGCGCACCTGACGGTGAAGGTTGTCGCGCAGATCGGGACGCGCGATCGGCCCGACCTGCGTGCGCTCGTCACGCGGATCGCCCATCACGAGCGCGGCGAGGCGCTCGTGCATGAGATCGACGAAGCGATCATATACGCCGTCCTCGACGATGATGCGCTTGGCCGCGATGCAACTCTGCCCGGCGTTGATGATGCGCGACAGGGTCAGGATGTCGGCGGCTTCCTCGAGATTGGCGTCGGCGAGCACGATGGCCGGGTCGGAACCGCCGAGTTCCAGCACCGCGTGCTTGATTTCGGAGGCGGCAATCGATGCGACGGCCGCACCGCCGCGCTCCGAGCCGGTAAAGGACACCGCCTGGATGCGCTCGTCGCGAATCACCGCCTCTACCTGCGGATTTTCCAGCGGCAGATTGGCGAACACGCCGGCGGGCGCACCGGCCTGCTCGAAGAGCTCGGCGATCGCCTCGGCGCAGCCGGGCACGTGCGAGTCATGCTTCATCACGCAGGTGTTGCCGGCCATCAGCGCGGGCGCGGCAAAGCGGAAGGCCAGCCAGAACGGCGCATTCCACGGCAGGATGCCGAGGATCGCGCCCAGCGGCTCATGGCGCACGTAGCTGAGCGTCGCGTCGGACTTCAATTCCTGCGCGACGAGATAGGACTGAGCGTGCTCGGCGTAGTGGTCCGCAGCCCAGGCCGCCTTGACGACCTCGCCGACCGCCTCCTTGCGCGGCTTGCCCATTTCCTCGGTCATCAGCAGCGCCAGGCGGTCCACGTCCTCGCGCATGATCTTCGCGACGCGGCGCAGCACGTCGGCACGCGCAGCGAAACCGAGGTCGCGCCAGCCGCGCCACGCGCCGTCGGCCGCGGCGAGGATGCGCTCGACCTGCGCGGTGTCGGCGGGCGCCACTTCGCGCACGAGGCGGCCGGTGGTCGGATCGATGGCTTGCAGCATTTCAGGCTCCCTTGCGTTGGTCTTGGCGCGCGTCGTCGGTGATCAGCGCGACGACCCGATCATCGGGCGCGAGCCCGCCCGAATCGGCCTTGACGGTGAAATTCTCTTCGAGCGTGAAGAAGCTCTCGCAGCCACGATCAGTGATGTACAGGGTGTCGCTTATGCCCACCGTCTTGTCGCCGTCGACGCCCCACATCCAGGGGATGACGTGGAAGGTCATGCCCTTTTCCAGCACGCGGTAGTTGCCCTGCTTGAGGCTGACGATGTAGCCCTCGTCCCAGCTCGGCGGGAATGCGATGCCGATGGAGTAGCCCGACCGCGTGATGAGCTGCGCGCCCACTTCGTTGTCGGTGATGATGTTGCGCACCAGGTTGTCGGCGTCGGACACCGTCACGCCGGGGCGCATCAGGCTCCTGATTTCGCTCAGTGCGTGACGCATGCGCTCCTGTGCCTTGAGCATGGAGTTCGACAGCCCGCCCAGCACCACGGTGCGCATCATCGCGGTGTGGTAGCGCCGGTAGCAGCCACCGACTTCCATGAAGACGTGTTCGCCCGGCTGCACCGTGCGCCCTTCCCAGGTGGCGTGGCCGATCATGGTGCGCGGCCCCGACGTGACATAGGGCATCACCGCCGGCGGCTCGCCCCCGGCGCGGAACATCGCCGAGGAGATCGCCGCACCGATCTCGTTTTCGGTCACGCCGGAGCAGCAGGCGTCGATACCCGCCTGCATGCCCGCCTCGGTAGCGGCGGCGGCGCGGCGCATGGCCTCGATCTCGAACTCCGACTTGCAGATGCGTCCTTCCTCGACGATGCCGAAGCAGTCGAGCAGCCGACCATCCGTGAACGAGGTGTGGATGGTGTCCTGATGGTAGGCCGGAAAGAAGTAGCTGTTGCGCTCATAGCCGATGTACTTGCCCGACAGGCCGAACTCGCGCAGCGCCTCGACCAGCGCCTGGATGGCGTCACCGGTATCTGCATAGGGCCGCGTGATCTCGACCCAGGTCCGCGCGCACACGTTCGATTCCTCGAGCTTGCGCGTGATCATGAACGGCTCTTTGTCGATCGGAACGACCAGTGCCTGAAAATACGAATACCCGGTGGTCTGGTAGTCGGTCAGGTACATCAGGTTCTCGGGATCGGAAATCACGACCGCGTCGAGCAGGCGCTTTTCCATGCGCGCACGCAATTCGTCGAGCCGGCGCATGTACTCCGAGAACGGGAAGGTCATGTCATCGCGCTGTCTCATACCGGCACCTCTTCGGCCTGACCCACCACCTGGCGCAGCGACTTCGACAGCAATTCCAGACCCTCGGACAAGTCCTCGTCGGGGATGGTCAGCGGCGGAATCAGCTTGAGCACGCGACCACCCGTGCCGCAGGCGCCGATCAGCAATCCGTTCTCGAAACACTTCGCGGCCACGTCCTTGGCCAGCGCGCCGTCGCCCAGGTCGATGGCCTGCATCATCCCCTTGCCGCGCACCTGGAAACGCCGTCCGCCGTAGTCGGCGCACATGCCTTCCAGATGCTCGCGCATGCGCTTGCCCTTGCGGTGCACTTCGTTCATCAGTTCGTCGTCGTCGAAGTACTTGAGTGCCTCGACACCGGCGACGAAGGAGAAGCCCTGGCCACGGAAGGTGCCGGTGTGCTCGCCCGGCGACCAGTGCGCGTCATGCTCGGGCTTGACCAGGTTCATCGCCAGCGGCGTGCCGAAACCGCCGAGGCCCTTGGCCAGGCACACGATGTCCGGATCGAGTTCCATGCCGTCGAAGCTGAAGTAGGTGCCGGTGCGCCCGCAGCCGGCCTGGATGTCGTCGAAGATCAGCAGCGCACCCAGGTCGTGTGCGAGCTTCTGCACCGCGTGCAGCCATTCCTTGGAAGCGACATGCACGCCGCCCTCGGCCTGGATGGGTTCGACCACGAAGGCCGCCGGCTTGGGCAGGCCGCTGGAGGCGTCCTCGAACATCGCACGCAACCGGTCGACAGCCGCAGGGCCGCAGCCCATCGTGCAGCCCTCGCAGGGCTTGTCGCAGCCGAAGGGCTGGCGGATCACGTGTTCCAGCGGCACGCCTGCGGCGTTGCGGAAATAGCTGTTGGCGGTACACGCGAGCGAACCCAGCGTCATGCCGTGGAAGCCGTGGGAACAGGCCACCACCGTGGTACGTCCGGTCACGCGACGGGCGAGCTTGAGCGCGGCCTCGACGGCGTTGGTGCCGGTCGGGCCCATGAACTGCATGCGGTACTTCATGCCGCGCGGCCCAAGGATGGTATCGGCAAACTTCTTCACGAACGCACGCTTGGGCACCGTGTACATGTCCAAGCTGTGGGCCACGCCGTCACCCTCGATGAACTCGATCAGCGCCTTCTTCATGCGCGGGTTGTTGTGACCGAAATTGAGCACCCCCGCGCCAGCGAAGAAGTCGACGTAGGAACGCCCCGCTTCGTCGACCTGCCGTGCGTTCGAAGCCGACGCGAACACCGTCGGATACAGCCGGCAATAGCCGCGAATTTCGGATTCCCACTCTTCGAAGACATTCATTTTGGTTCCTCCTGGACAAGCGCGTTGGGACAAAAGAGCACGCCCCGCGCTACGGCGCAGGACAAAAAGAAAACGGACAGGGAGCGAAGCTCGCGACGCAAGGCAGGCAGCCCCGCGGCGGCGCGCAGATGGGCGGCGCCCGGGGAGCAGGAATCGAACGGATGCGCCATACGCGCGGAAACGAACGTCGCCGGCAAGCGCTGGCGCGTTGCGGGGCGAGGCGGCTGGGCGGCGACGTCCACCTCGTTCCAGTTGTTCATTACAGCCGACACCAACCAACACTCCGACCGGATCGATTCACGCGAATCATGTACACGTGAGTCCATCCGGCAACGCAGGTTCCGTACGCGGGATACCCCGCAACGGCTGCAAGTCCCTCAGGCCCGCCACACATGCGGGCCCGGCCGCGGCTCAGACGTTGCGGCCACATGCCGACCCCGGACTCGCGAATCCATGCTGCGCCCCGAATCGGTGCGCGTGCAAGTGCGAAATGCAAGCGATGTTGCGAAGATGTTTCACGCCGATGTTTCCATGCAACACCGGCCGGGTTGCGCACAGCACATCGGACGCTCCCTTGCCCGGTCTCCCGCGATAGAATCGGTGCCATGTTCGATCTATCTCTCTTTGGCCGACTCAACTTCAGGCACACCAAGCCCACCCAGCCGCCGTTCGGCCCCGGCAGGCATTACCTCGGCCTTTCCGAAGAGCGCGATTACCTGTTGTTCGTGCCGGAAAGCGTCGATCCGACGAAACCGGTGAAGCTTCTGGTGCTGTTTCACGGCGCCGGCGGCTTCCCGGACAAGATCCTGAAGTTCTTCGCCGAGCACGCCGAGCGCGAAGGCTTCGTGATCCTCGCGCCGCATTCGATGCTGATCACGTGGGACATCGTCATCGGCGGCAGCGGGCCGGACATCGAGCGTCTGGACAAGGCGCTGTCCATCGTCGCCGACCACTTCGACATCGACCCGAAACATTTCGCCTTCGGCGGCTTCTCCGACGGCTGCAGCTACTCGCTGTTCGCCGGTGTCACCAACGGCGACCTCGTCAGCCACGTGATCGCCATGTCGGGCGGCTTCCTGTCGGTGTTCATGCAGCACGGCGCACCGAAGATCTTCCTCTCGCACGGCTACCAGGACGAGCAGTTGCCGTTCGAGCGCGCCGGCAAGGCCAAGGCCGAAAAGCTCATCGAGGCCGGTTACGACCTGCGCTTCGTTCCGTTCGAGGGTACGCACAAGCTCACGCCCGAGATCGCGCAACAGGCGGTGGATTTCTTCCTTGACCGGGATCAGCCGTCCTCCGGCAAGGACTGAAACAGGGCCGCACTGGCGCGAAAACCCAACACTTTCGGCGCGCGCGCTTGCGCGCCGCCCCCCGCATCGTCAAAGATGCTGGCGCGGCCCCGGCGGTCCGCACTCACGGACATCTTGGCTGCGACGATGGCACAGGCAAACGGCAACGGTCAGTCACACTCCAACGAAGCCGAATCGGCGCGCGAGGAAGACCGCGCGCTGGAGGACATCAAGCTCGCCATCGGCGACGCACTGCATCTGCAGAGCCAGACCGAGGGCGGCGCAGGTACGCGCTACACGGTCAAGCTGATCGGCTACCTCAAGGGCAAGGGGCTGATCGTCACGACGCCGACGCAGGACGGCAGATTCCTGCTGATGCGCGAGGGACAGAACTTCGTCGTACGGCTGTTCTCGGGCAAGAGCGCCTACGCCTTCCCGGCCACGGTCTTCAAGGTAGCGAACGTGCCCTACCCGCACCTGCACCTGACCTGGCCAGGTCATGTGAAGGGGCTGGTCGTACGCAGCGGGGCGCGGGCACGGGTGAACCTGATCACGGCGGTGACCGACGTGCGGGGCACTGCACACTCGGGACTGATCGACAACCTCAGCACCGGCGGCTGTTCGCTCGCATCAAAGGCACTGGTCGGCCGCTCCGAGGACCGCATCCACGTGACCTTCCGCGCCAGCGTCAACGAGATCGAGCAGTACTTCCAGCTCGACGGCATCGTGCGCAGCGTGCAGCGTGATGTCGAGATTCCCGGCGGGACCGGCAACCAGCACGGCATCCAGTTCGTCGACATGCCACCGCAGGACCAGCTCGCGCTGACGGCCTACGTGTATCACGTGCTGTTCGAAGAAACGGCCTGAGCCGGGGCTCAGCGACGCGTTGAAGCCCCCCAGCCGGCGGTCATGAATGCAACGCAGACCGTGACCAGCGCCATCGACACGACCCAGAACGACAGGCTGCCGAGCAGGACGGGCTTCTGATAGGCCATTACCGCGCGCAGCAGCACGGTGACGTGCAGCCCGGAATAGCCGATCGCCCAAAGCAACGGCGCGATCGGCAGCTTGCGCGCATCACGGTCACCGGGGGCGGGGCGGGCCATCTTCGTCTCCGGTCGGGCTCAAGGCTTTCACGATAGGCGTCACAGACCGAAGCGACAAGCACGGACTTCCTCACCGGGCGAGAAGGTCATGACGTGCGGCATAGGTGAGCAGTTCGACCATGCTGCGCACGCCGAGCTTCTCGAAGATGCGTGCGCGGTAGGTCGAGATGGTATTGGCCGACAGCGACAGTTGCTGGGCGATCTCCGACACCGAGCGGCCCTGCGCAAGCAGCGAGAACACCTGATGCTCCCGGTCGGACAGCGCCTCGTGCGGCGGCCGGCCGTCACCCTCTCGCACGCTGCGCGCGAGCAGTTCGGCGATGGCCGGCGTGACGAACACGCCGCCGTCGGCGACCTTGTGGATGGCCGCCAGCAGTTCGTCCGGAGAGCAGCCCTTGTTCAGATACGCACCCGCACCGCCGCGGATGGCGCGCACGGCGAACTGCGATTCCGGATACACCGACAGCATCACCACGCCGACGCCCGGAAACTCGCTGCGCACGGTCTTGAGCACATCCAGCCCGTCGCGATCGCCCAGCGCCACATCGAGCAGCAGCACGCTCGCCGGGCGCTCGCGCAGTGCACGCAGCGCGGCCGGCCCGTCGCCTGCCTCGCGGATGTCGCCGATGCGTGCCGCACCGGCGAGGATCTGCACCAGACCGCGGCGGATGATCATGTGGTCATCGACGACAAGCAAGTCGATCATCGCCCCGCTCCCCGCGTGAGCACGCCGGGCAGGCGCAGGCACACCTCTGTGCCGCGACCGGACACGCTGTCGATCACGACCACCCCGCCGATGGCGTGCGCCCGCTCGCGGATGCCGAGCAGACCGAAACTCGACGACGAGGGTGGCACGCGCATGCCGCGCCCGTCGTCCTCGACGCAGATCACCAGGTCGCGACCTTCGGCGCGCGCACGCATGGCGATACGGCTGGCCTGGGCATGACGTTTCACGTTGGTGACGATCTCCTGCACGATGCGATAGATCGCGATCTCGGCGTCCCTGCCGAGGCGACAGCGCTCGACCTCTTGCGGGCAGTCGAAGGCGCACACCAGCGCGCTGCGCGACTGCGTCTCGTCGAGCAGGGATTCGAGCGCGGCCCACAAGCCAAGGTGATCGAGCACTCCGGGACGCAGGTCGCCGAGGATGCGGCGCACCGCATCGATCGCGCCCTTGCCGATGTCCAGTGCCGCATCGACGTGGGGGCGCACGATCTCGTCGTCAGCCAGGCGGGCGCGCAGCCAGTTCAGTTCCAGCAGGATCGCGGTCAGCGAGGCGCCCAGATCATCGTGGATGTCGCGCGCAATCTCCGCGCGCTCGCTCTCGCGCACCGAGTTCAGATGGGCGGACAGGCGTCGCAGATTCTCGTGCGTCTGCCGCAGTTCGCGGTTGGCCGCCTCGAGCTCGGCCGTGCGCTCGATCACGCGGCGCTCGAGTTCGACGTGCGCGGCATGCAGCGCGGACTCGGTGCGCTTGCGTTCGCTGATGTCGGTGAAGGTCACGACCGCGCCAACGACCTTGTCGCCGTCGCGGATCGGGTAGGAGGCATACTCCGCGGCGAAGGAGGTGCCGTCGCGACGCCACAACACCTCGTCCTCGACACGGCAGCCGCGTCCCTGCTGGAAGGCCTGGAAGATGCGGCACTCGTGCACCGGCATCAGCGCGCAATCGGCGTGCGAGTGATGGATCAGGTAGTGCATGTTGCGGCCCAGCACCTCGTCGGGCGTGTAGCCGAGCATGTCCGCGCCCGCACCGTTGATGAAGATGCAGCGCCCCTTCAGGTCGATGCCGTAGATGCCCTCGCCGGCCGACTCGAGCAGCAACTCGAGCTGGCGGCGCCAGGCGGCGTGGTGCGACAGGTGATGAAGGTCGGCGAACATCGGCAGCGCATCGGACGAGACCCTACCCGACTAGCAAGAAGGATTCCCGAACACGGCGAGGCGCATCCGCATTGTGTCGCGGGCACTCAGGGGAGCGCGACGCAGGCTGCAGGTCGCGACGGTCGCACCAGAAAAGTGCGCTCAACGCCCCGGTGCGCGCAGGATCAGCGTGTCGCCACGCTGTGTGAATTCCAGGTTGCGCAGTACGCTCATGCCGAGCAGAACCTCGTCGGCGCGATACCCCGGGTTGAGATGGCCGCGCACATTGCGCGCCAGAAACGGCCCGAGTCCGAGTTCATCGATGACGGTCTGGCGCACGGTCACCGTGCCGTTGGCCGTCGACACGCGCCCCGGGGCACCGGCCGCCAGCCCCAGATCGTCTGCCAGATGCGCCGGCACCGACACCTGCGTGGCGCCGGTGTCGAGCAGAAAGGTCACGGGCTGGCCGTTGATGGTGCCGGGGGCCACGTAGTGCCCGGCCCGGTTGCGCTGCAGCACCAGCTCGGTCTGCCCCTCGCGCACGCTCAGGTCGCGGTTGGGGTTGTGCGCGTACTCCAGCCAGCCATCGAAGGCCAGCCACAGCACGCCGAGCAGCGCGAAGGCGGCCAGCCACATCATGCCGCGCCCGAGGCGGCGGGTGGTGCGGGGATCGTCCATGCGGGTCAGACCGCTCCGGGGTGTCCGGCGTTCATGCCGACATCGCGCAACACAGTCATCGGGCCTTGCAGCCGCGTCAAAGCACTTCGCCGTGCTCGCGCGTGGCGTGGAAGGCCACCTTGGGCCATTTTTCCATGGTCACGTCGAGGTTGTAGCGACTCGACGCCAGGTACACCGGGTTGCCGTCGATATCCTTGCCCAGACGCAGGGCCTGTTCACGTTCGAAGTTGCGACGTGTGAGCTCGTCCGGAAAGGTCAGCCAGCGAGCAGTGTAGATGTCTGCGGCCTCGAAGATGGCATCGACCTTGTACTCGTCCCTGAGGCGCTGCTCGACGACCTCGAACTGCAACTGGCCGACCGCGCCGAGCAGCAGATTGCCGCCTTCGAGCTCGAAGACCTGGATTGCGCCTTCCTCGCCCAGTTCCTTGAGCCCCTTCTCGAGCTGCTTGGACTTGAGCGGGTCACGCAGGCGCGCAGCGCGGAACATCTCGGGCGAGAAATACGGGATGCCGCGAAAGCCCAGGTTTTCACCCTCGCTCAGCGTGTCGCCGATCTGCAACTGGCCGTGGTTGTGGATGCCGATGATGTCGCCGGCGACACCGTCTTCCTTGTGCACGCGCTCGTTGGCCATGAAGGTCAGCGCATTGGCGAGCTTCATCTCGCGTCCCATGCGCACGTGCCGCACCTTCATCCCCGAGTTGTAGCGCCCCGAGCAGATGCGGAAGAAGGCGATGCGGTCGCGGTGGCGCGGGTCCATGTTGGCCTGGATCTTGAACACGAAGCCGGTAAACGGCGCCTCGGCCGGCTCGACGAAACGCGCCTCCGCCCCCTTGACGCCTGCAACGCGCGATTGCGGCGGCGGCGCCCAGTCGAGCAGCGCCTGCAGGATTTCCTGAACGCCGAAGTTGTTGATCGCCGAGCCGAAGAACACCGGCGTCTGTCGCCCGGCCAGGAAGTCTTCCAGCGAGAACGGGTTGGACGCGCCGGAAACCAGTTCGACGTCGTCGCGCAACTGACCGATCTCGAGCGGGAAAAGCTCGTCCAGCTTGGGATTGCCAAGGCCGTCGATGACCTCCGCGTCGGAGCGCTTCTCCTCGCCCGGCAGGAAACGCAGCAGCCGATCATCGAGCAGGTGATAGACCCCGCCGAAACGCTTGCCCATGCCCAGCGGCCAGGTGACCGGCGCACACTCGATCTTGAGCACGTCCTCGATCTCGGAGAGCAGGTCGAAGGGCTCCTTGACCTCGCGGTCGAGCTTGTTGATGAAGGTGATGATGGGGGTATTGCGCAGCCGGCACACCTCGAGCAGCTTGATGGTCTGGGCCTCCACGCCGTTGGCCGCATCGATCACCATCACCGCCGCATCCACCGCCGTGAGCACGCGATAGGTGTCTTCCGAGAAGTCCTGGTGGCCCGGCGTGTCGAGCAGATTGATGGTGTGGTCCGCATACTCGAACTGCATCACCGAGCTGGTCACCGAGATGCCGCGCTGTTTTTCCACTTCCATCCAGTCGGAGGTGGCGTGGCGCGAACTCTTGCGCGCCTTGACCGTACCGGCAAGCTGGATCGCGCCGCCGAACAGCAGCAGCTTCTCGGTCAGCGTGGTCTTGCCCGCATCGGGGTGGGAGATGATGCCGAAGGTGCGTCGCTTCTTGACGTCTTCAACAAGCTCGGGAGGGAATGGGGAGGTGGACATGCGGACCTGCACAAAAAGTGAGCCGCCGGAGGTGCAGCCTCGGGCGGCGAAGCTGCAATTTTATCAGGCAATTGCGCCTGGCTCACGCGGACGCTGCAAGGCGTCGCGCGAGCCGCAGCATGGCAATCCGCAGGGACTACTTGATGAAGCGCACCTCGCGGTTGATGCGCTCGAGGATCGGCTTCTTCTTCTCGTTGAAGCGCGCCTTGTTCTCGTCGATCAGATTGCGCCCCTTGGTGTCGATCGAGATGATCAGCGGGCCGAACTCGCGCACGCGGTTCACCCACAGCGTCTCGGGCATGCCCAGATCTTTCCACTGCGCGTCCTCGATCTCCTCGACCTGGGTCGCGGCGAGCACCGCGCAGCCGCCCGGAAAGATCGCGTGCACGGCCTTGTTCTTCAGACAGCCGGCGGCGGTTTCGGCGCCCATACCGCCCTTGCCGACGACCAGCTTCACGCCGGTGCGGGCGATGAACTCGCGCTCGAACTTTTCCATGCGCATGCTGGTGGTCGGGCCGATGGACACCATCTCGTAGCTGCCGTCGTCCTTCTGCCGCACGATCGGGCCGGCGTGGAAGATCGCGCCGCCTTCGAGATTCACCGGCAGGTCGCGGCCGAGTTCGATCAGCCTGCGATGCGCGACGTCGCGGCAGGTGACGAGCTGGCCGGTGAGATACACCACGTCGCCGACGTTGAGCTCGGCGAGGTCTTCGTCCTTGATCGGCGTGGTCAGGATCTTCTTTTGAGTGCTCACAGTGCGACCCCCTCGTGCGAAAGGATTTCGTAGGACAGGTCGGCGTTGATGCGGATGCGTCCGCGCCGGTGCGCCCAGCAGCCGGTCGACACCGCCACGCCGATGGTCGAGGGGTGGCGCGCGGAGGATTCGATGTTCACGCCCATCACGCTGGCGTTGCCGGTGAGCCCCTGCGGGCCGAGGCCGACTTCGTTGAGGCCTTCTTCGAGCAACTCTTCCATGCGCGCCGCGTTGGCGTTGGGGTGGCGCGAATCGACCGGGCGCAGGATGGCCTTCTTCGACAGCCGCGCGGCGGTCTCGGCCGAGGTCGACACGCCCACGCCGACCAGCATCGGCGGGCAGGCATTGACGCCGCGCGAGGTGATCACGTCGAACACGAACTCGGCCACGCCCTCGTAGCCCTCGCCCGGCATCAGCACCTTGGCCGCGCCCGGCAAGGTGCAGCCGCCACCGGCCATGTACACGTCGATAGTGGCTGAATCACCCTTGGGGTCGATCTCCCAGTCCAGCCAGGGAATCTTGGAGCCGGTGTTGGTGCCGGTGTTCTTCTCGTCGAAGGTCTCGACCGCGTTGTGGCGCAGCGGCCCCTGACGCGTGGCCTCCAGCGTGGCATTCCGGAGAATGTCCTCCAGTTCGCCGAGCAGCGGAAAGCGTGCGCCGGCGTTGATGAAGTACTGGATCACGCCGGTGTCCTGACAGCTCGGTCGGTCGAGGCGGTCGGCCGCTTCCTGGTTTTCCTTCATCGACTGGTACACGGCGGCGGCCAGCGGGTGCGTTTCCTTCGAACGCAGGTCCGCCAGCTTGGTGGTCACGTCGGTCGGCAGGCGCTTGCCGATGTAGGCCGTGAACTTCCACATCACGTCGGTCAGTTGTTGGACGGCGGCGTCCCGGTTTGCAGTTTCTTCCATGTCCGGCTCCTCAAAAACGATGCGGATGCGGGCGACGGACGGGTGCCGGCCGGCCGCAGATCGCACGACAGGGCGAACTCTAGAGAGGGGCGGCCGTGCGGATACGCGCCGAAACTCAAGGCATCGTTAACCGGGGGGCAAAGGTGGGCCGCGCCGGCAGAACCCGGCGCGGCCCGTCACTGAGAAGCCTGCTGCGAGATGGACAGCACGAGGAAGTCGACGAAGGCACGCACGCGCGGGGCCGATTGGTGGTGTTGCGGGTACACCGCGTAGATGTCGGCGTCCGGTGTGCGGTACTGCGGCAGCACCTGCACCAGACGGCCGCTCTGCAGGTAGCGTTCGATGTCCCATTCCGCGCGCAGCAGGATGCCGTGGCCGTCCAGCGCCCAGCTCACGGCGATCTCGCCGTCGTTGGTCGCGAGGTTGCCGCGCGTCTTGATGGCCTCGGCCGAAGGGTTGCGGCCACGCGCGGGCGTGAGCCGCCACAGGCCATAGGCCTCGTCCCCCTGGCGGATGCCGATGCAGTTGTGCTGCAACAGGTCGCGCGGCTCGCGCGGCGTGCCGTGCTTTGCAAGGTAGGCGGGCGACGCGCACAGCACGCGGCGGTTGGGCGCGATGCGGCGCGCGATCACGCGTGCGTCGGGCGGCTCGCCGAAGCGCACGCACACGTCGAAGGCGTCCTCGGTGAGCGGCGGCGGGTTTACCGACAGTTGCAGCTGCACTTCCACCTTCGGGTATTTGCGCACGAAGCGCGAAATCAGCGGCGCGACGTGGCTACGCCCGAAGCCGAGCGTGGCATTGACGCGCAGCAGGCCGACCGGCTCGCTGCGCGAACCGCCGAGCAACTGCGCCATCTCGTCGATCTCGCCGAGGATGCGCCGCGCGTGCTCCAGATAGAGCTGCCCCTCCGGGGTCAGGCTCATGCGCCGCGTGGTGCGCACGACCAGCGGCATGCCGAGGCGCGCTTCCATCTGCGCCAGATGCTTGCTGACGGCCGGCGTCGTGATGCCGAGCTCGCGCGCGGCGGCGCTGAGGCTGCCGGACGAGGCGAGCACCGAAAAGAAGCCCAGATCGTTTGGCAGGATGTCGTTCGCCATCGCCCGATTTGTTATTCCAGGTTAATGATGGATTCACTCTAGCGGCGATTCACGAGCCCGTCCAATTCCTAAAGTGTGGTCACCGAGACATGCCAAAGGATTGGACACCATGAAGGTCTATCGCATCGCGACGATTCCGGGGGACGGCATCGGCAAGGAAGTCGTGCCGGCCGGGCAACAGGTGATGGAAGCACTCGCCGGCGCGAGTGGCCGCTTTGGCTTCGAGTTCGAGAACTTCGACTGGGGCGGCGACTACTACCGCCAGCACGGCGTGATGATGCCGGCCGACGGGCTCGACGCGCTGCGCGACAAGGACGCGATCCTGTTCGGTTCGGCCGGCGACCCGGACATTCCCGACCACATCACGCTGTGGGGCCTGCGGCTGAAGATCTGCCAGGGCTTCGACCAGTACGCCAACGTGCGCCCGACGCGCATCCTCCCCGGCATCGACGCGCCGCTAAAGCGCTGCCGCAGGGAAGACCTCGACTGGGTGATCGTGCGCGAGAACTCGGAGGGTGAATACGCCGGCGTCGGCGGGCGCGTGCATCAGGGCCACCCGATCGAGGCTGCCACCGACGTCACGCTGATGACGCGCGTCGGCGTCGAGCGCGTGCTGCGCTTTGCCTTCCGGCTGGCGCAATCGCGCCCGCGCCGCAAGCTCACGGTGGTCACCAAGAGCAACGCCCAACGCCACGCCATGGTGATGTGGGACG
Source organism: uncultured Azoarcus sp. (assembly GCA_963975885.1). Taxonomy (GTDB): domain Bacteria; phylum Pseudomonadota; class Gammaproteobacteria; order Burkholderiales; family Rhodocyclaceae; genus Pseudazoarcus. The sequence goes on along the minus strand of CAXBIS010000001.1, from coordinate 72,550 downwards.
AAATTGCCCGCGAGATCGCGCGCGAATTTCCCGACGTGAGCTGGGACAAGGAACTGGTCGACGCGATGACCGCGCGCATGGTCAATCGCCCGGCCTCGCTCGACACCATCGTCGCCACCAACCTGCACGCCGACATCCTGAGCGATCTGGCGGCTGCACTGGCGGGGAGCCTGGGCATCGCGCCCACCGGCAACATCGACCCCGAACACCGGTACCCGTCGATGTTCGAGCCGATCCACGGTTCGGCCTTCGACATCATGGGCAAGGGGCTGGCCAATCCGGTCGGCACCTTCTGGTCGGTGGTGATGCTGCTCGAACACCTCGGCGAGCACGACACCGCCGTGCAACTGATGCGCGCCATCGAGACCGTAACCGCCGACACCACCATGCACACCGGCGACCTCGACGGGACGGCAACGACCGCGCAGGTCACCGACCGGGTGTGCCAGCTGCTGTTTGCGACGCGCCGCAAGAGCGCCTGAATCCGCGTTTTCGGGCCTCACGGCCCAACCAGGCCCGCCACGCCGACCTGCGTCGACGTGCGAGCGACCCACAAGAAGACACAGGAGGAGACCATCATGAAAAGAACCCACCGCAACACATCCATCGTCGGCATGGCACTCGGACTCGCCGCTGCAGCCACCATCGGACTTGGCAGTGCGTCCGCAGCGGGCTACCCCGAGAAGTCCATCGACTACATCATCCCGTTCAACGCCGGTGGCGAGTCGGACATTTCGGCCCGCTTTCAGCAATCGGTGTTCAAGAGCGTGGCTGGCGTTGAGGTCGTGATCCAGTACATGGCCGGCGCCGGCGGCGCGCAAGCGTGGTCCAAGCTCAATTCACTGCCCGGCGACGGCTATACGATGATGGGCATCAACCTGCCGCATACTGTGCTGCAGCCGATGCAGAAGGATGTCGGTTACCAGACCGACGACCTGACGCCGGTGCACTACTTCCACTACACGCCGGACGCGATCTTTGCGCACGTCGACAGTGACTTCAAGACGCTGAAGGATCTCGTCGAGTACGCGAAGAAAAACCCCGGCATGGTGACCTTCAGCGGCTCCGGCTCGAATTCGTCGAACCACCTCGCGCAGGTGCGTTTCGACGAGATGGCGGGCATCAAGACCACCTACATCCCCTTCAGTGGCACCGGCCCGGCCGTCACGGCGGTACTCGGCAAGCAGACTCTGGCCGGTTTCAACTACGCACCGTCGGCCATCGCACACGCCGGCAAGATGCGCATGCTCGCGGTCGCCTCTGCAGAGCGCATGCCGGCCTTCCCGGACGTGCCGACCTTCCGTGAGCTGGGCTACGACATTGTCGGTGGTGCCTACCGGGGCGTCTCGGTGCCTGCAAGCACGCCGGAGGACATCCGGCTGCGTCTGTCGGACATCATCAGCAAGATCAACGCCGACCCCGGCTTCAAGAAGAAGATGGAGGACGGCGGCTTCGTGTTGACCGATGTCGGCTACCGCGACATGCCGAAGTTCGTGGCCGAGAAGAAGAAGGAATACGCCGCGATGGCCGACAAGCTCGGCATCAAGAAGCAGTAAGGCGCGCACTTTCCAGCACCCGGCGGCGGGTTTGCCCCGCCACCGGCCCACGCATCCCTGGGGGAATTCCTGCATGGAAATGCTCAGCTACCTGGGCGACGCGCTGTCGCCGTTCAATCTCCTTCTGGCACTCGCTGGCGTCACGCTGGGCACCATCATCGGCGCGCTGCCGGGGCTGTCGGCGACCATGGCGGTGGCGATTCTCGTGCCCTTCACGTTCGCGATGGCGCCGGCTTCGGGCCTGATCGCGCTCGGCGCGATCTACACCGGCGCGATCTACGGGGGGGCCTTTGCCGCGATCCTGGTGAATACGCCGGGGACACCCAGCTCGATCTCGACCACCTTCGATGGCTACCCGATGGCCAAGCGCGGAGATGGCGGCCTGGCCGTCACGCTCGCCACCCTCGCGTCGGTGGCCGGCGGCCTGGTGGGCGCGCTGACGCTGATGCTGCTTGCGCCGCCGCTGTCGGATGTGGCGCTGATGTTCGGCCCGCCCGAATACTTCTGGCTGGCCGTGCTGGGGCTCACGCTGATCTCGGCGCTGTCGGCCGGCAACACCGTGAAAGGGCTCATCGGCGGCTGTATCGGTCTGCTCATGTCGGCCGTCGGCGTGGCCGTGGTCGGCGGCGACGTGCGCTACACGCTCGACACCCAGTTCCTGCTCGGCGGCATCGACATTACCTCGGCCATCATCGGCCTGTACTGCATTCCGGTCGTGATCGATCTGGTCGCGACACGCGCCGGCCACCTCACGGTGCTGGCCGACAAGAGCGGCTTCCGGCTGCGCGAGTCAATCGGCATCCTGCTCGGCGGCAAGCTCAACCTGCTGCGCAGCAGCGGCATCGGCACGGTGATCGGCATGCTGCCCGGTGCGGGCGGCTCCATCGCAGGGCTGATCGCCTACTCCGAAGCGCGGCGCACCTCGCGCAACCCCGAACGCTTCGGCACCGGCGAGCCGGCCGGCGTGATCGCCACGGAGTCGTCCAACAACGCCACCGTGGGCGGCGGCTTCATCCCCACGCTGGTGCTGGGTATTCCCGGCACGCCGCCGGACGCGATCATTCTCGGCGCGCTGCTGGTGCAAGGGCTCAAGATCGGCCCCAGCCTCTTCAATGAGCAGGGCGGCATCGTGTACACCTTCATGTACGGCCTGCTCATCGCCACCGTGCTGATGCTGCCCGTCGGCCTGCTGCTGGGGCGCTACGCATACAAGAGCATCGTGCGCATTCCCAAGTCGCTGCTGGTGCCGACGGTGGCCTTCCTCACCGTAGTCGGCAGCTTCGCCATCCACAGCAACCCCGAGGACACCAAGATGATGGTGCTGCTCGGCGTCATCGCCTGGGTGCTGCAGCGCTACGGCTTCTCGCCGTCGCCCATCGTGCTCGGGCTGGTGCTAGGCCAGATTGCCGAGCAGGGCTTCGTGCAGGCCTGGATGATCGGCAACGCCACCGGCTCCACACTGGCCATGTTCTTCGGTCGCCCCATCAGCCTCGTCATCGTCGTGTTCGCGGCGCTCACACTGGTGTGGCCGCTGCTGCGCCGCCTGTGGCGGCGCGCCCCGAAGGCGACCGAGCGCACCGATCTGGTCGTCGAGCCAGCCACCAAGGCCCCGGCGCAGCACCGCGACACGCCCGCCATCGGCTGGGGCATCGCCTTCGCCGCGCTCGCCTGGGCGGCCTACGGAGAGACCGCCGACATGTCATCGATGGGCGCGGTCTTCCCCAGCGTCGTCTCGATCATGCTCGGCCTGCTGTCGCTGCTGCTCGTGGTGACCCAGTTCACCCGCGCACCCCGCCCGCCCGGCATCGCGGACGCGCCGGGCGGCTCCATGCCGCGCCGCGTCGCGCTCGTGGCAGTGGTTGCAGCCTGGGCAATGCTGATGCCGGTGGTCGGCTTCTTCGTCACCGGCCTGGCGGCCTTCCTCGCGCTCACCGCCATCGCCACCTTCGATCGGCTGGACGCCCGAACCGCCGCCACCTACGCCGTCACGGGCTTACTGGTTGTCGGGGCGTTTCAGGTGCTGATGGATGACGTGCTGGGCCTGAGGATGCCGATGGGATGGCTGTTCTGACCCTCGCCATTCGCTGGCTACCCCGGCGGTGCGGGAGACCTGACTCAAGCCTAGGATTCGCCCGCAGCTTTCAGCCCCCGCAGTCGCTGCACTGCAAGGGCTGAAAGAACGACCGGAGCAAAGGAGCGCGATCGCGGCGCTCAGCAGACCATGCGGACACGCTCGTCACGCGGCCGGACCCGCGCCCGGTGAGAGCATTGCGCGGCCTGCTAGCATTGGCGCGATGAAACCCTCACGTCGTGCGTTTCCGGCCCCATGAACCCCCGCATCCTCGACCTTGGCGACCGCGCGATCACGGTCGAATTCGGCGACGCGATCGATCCGGCGCTGCTCGCGCGTGTCGCGGCGCTGGATCATGCCTGCGCGCGGGCCGCGCTGCCCGGCGTGATCGAGACGGTACCGACCTTCCGTTCGCTCACCATCCTCTTCGATCCGCTGACGAGCTCGCGCGCCGAACTGCTGCCGGCGCTGCAGGGCCTGTTGGCCGAGGCGGACGTACCGGATGCGACAACGCAGCGAACCTGGCGGTTGCCGGTCTGTTACGAGGGCGATCTCGCGCCCGACCTGGCGGATGTCGCGCAACGTTGCGGCATCAGCGCCGACGCCCTCGTCGAGTTGCACGCGGGCAAGGAGTACGTGGTGTACATGCTCGGTTTCCTGCCCGGTTTTCCGTTCATGGGCGATGTCGAGCAAGACCTGCGCCTGCCGCGTCGCAGCGAGCCGCGCGTGGCCGTGCCGGCCGGCAGCGTGGCGATCGCCAACGGCCTGACCGCCATCTATCCGTGGGAGAGCCCGGGCGGCTGGCATCTGCTGGCCAACTGTCCCGTGCCGCTGTTCGATGCGACGCGCGCAGCCCCTGCCCTGCTCGCGGCCGGCGACCGCGTGCGCTTCGCGCCGGTCGATACGGCCGAGCACGCGCGCATCGTTGCGGCCCTGCGTGGCGGCGAGATCGCCGTCGAGTCCTTCGCGCAGAGCACGTCATGAACGCGGTGCTGGAAATCCTCGCGAGCGGTGCCGGCGCCTCGGTGCAGGATCGCGGGCGCTTCGGCCATCGCCGCATCGGCGTGCCGTGGTCGGGTGCGCTCGCGCCGGATCTGCTCGCAATTGCCAACCGACTGGCCGGTAACGCGACGGACGCCCCGGCGATCGAGTGCTTCGAAGGCGGACAGTGCTTCGCCGCGGGCGACGCGCCCGTGCGTGTGGCCGTGGCCGGTGACGCCGAACTGGAACTGGAGTGCGACGGAGAACGCCGCCGCATCGCCGCCTGGCGCAGCCTGCGACTCGCGCCGGGTGAGACGGTGCGCATCCGCGCGGTGCGCGACGGCCGCGTGGCGATGCTCGCGGTCGCCGACATCGAGGTGGCGCACGTGCTCGGCAGCGCCTCGGTGCATGCGCGCTCCGGGCTGGGCGGGCACTGGCTCGCGGCGGGCGAACGGATCTCCGCCCAGGCCGCGCCGCAGGGCCCGGAACGGGTGCTGGACGCGCCACCGGGAACGGACGTGGCGCCGTTTCGCGTCATCCCCGGGCCGCAGGCGGACTACTTCGAGGCGACGGTTTTCGACGCGTTTCTGGCCACCGAGTACCGTGTCGCGCCGGCCGCCGACCGCATGGGCATGCGCCTCGACGGGCCGACCATCGCGCATCGCAGCGGAGTTGCGCCCGAAATCGTCTCCGACGCCATCGTGCCGGGCGCCATCCAGGTGCCGGGCCACGGCCAACCCATCGTACTGCTGGCCGACGCACAGACCGCCGGCGGCTATCCCAAGATCGCCACCGTCATCTCGGCCGATCTGGGGCGGCTTGCGACGCGCCGCCCGGGCGATGTCGTGCGCTTCGCGGCGGTCGATGCCGTGGCCGGCGAGGTCGCGGCGCGCGAGCACGCCGCGCGGCTCGACGCCTGGCTGGCAGCGATCCGCCCCTTGCCGGCCGACGGCGCGGATCTGGACGCGCTATATTCGGTCAACCTCGTCGGCGGGGTGATCGATGCGCTGGCCCCGCCCGAACCCACAGCGGACTGAGCGATGGAACTGAACCTGAACGCCGACCTCGGCGAATCCTTCGGCGCCTGGAAGATGGGCGACGACGCGACGATGCTCTCCATCGTCAAGAGCGCGAGCATCGCCTGCGGCTTTCACGCCGGCGACCCGCAGATCATGCGTCGCACGCTGCACGCGGCACGGCGCAACCGCGTCAGCATCGGTGCGCATCCGGCCTTCCCCGACCTGCAGGGCTTCGGTCGGCGCGCGATGCACGTCGCCCCCGACGAACTGCAGGCCATGGTGCTCTACCAGCTCGGCGCGCTCGCCGGCATGGCGCGCGTCGAGGGACTCGCGATGACCCATGTGAAGCCGCACGGCGCCCTGTCCAACATGGCCAGCGAGGACGCTTCGATGGCACGCAACGTGGTTCAGGCGGTGAAGGCCTTCGATGCGGACCTGATCCTGCTCGCGCCGGCCGGCTCGCAGCTCGACACGGCCGGACGCCGCGCCGGTCTGCGCGTGGCCGGCGAGATCTTCGCCGACCGCGCCTACACCGACGAAGGCCACCTGATGCCGCGCAGCCAGCCCGGCGCGGTGCTCAGCGACCGCGCCGCCTGCGTTGCGCATGTATTGCGCATGCTCGACGCGGGCGGCATCGTTTCGGCCAGCGGCAGGCGGCTCGATGTGGCGTTTCACAGCCTCTGCGTGCATGGCGACAACGCCCATGCCGTGGAGGTCGCTCACGCGGTTCGCGACGCGCTCGAGCAGGCCGGCTGCCGGCTGGTCGCGCTTCCGGAACTGGACTCGCTGCGCTGAGCCACGGGCGCGGAGCGCCCCGCCCACAAAAAAACAACGCGACCCGCAAGGGCCGCGTTGCCAGGAGGAGACGCCGTGAGGCGTCGGGGGAAGAGACTCAGTCCTTGCCGACCTGGTCGCCGATCACGCCACCGATGGCGGCACCGCCAACCGTTCCCAGGATGCCGCCGTTGGTGATCACCGCGCCGGCCACACCACCGGCGCCTGCGCCTACCGCCGCGCTCTTCTCGCGCTTGGACATGCCATCCCAGGTCGAACAGCCGGCCGTCATCACGACCAGCGCAATCATCAGAATCAGGGCTTTCGTTTTCATGTCGTTCTCCTTCCCTGCTCAAACACGTGTGCAGGATAGACCGGGCGACCGGGGAAAGTTGCAAACGCGACGTAGCCACTTGTTTCAGATCATGAACGCACGCCGAGTCCGCCGATCACGACGCCGGTCGCGTTAAGATGCGGCCCTTGTGCGACAGTCCGACGGCGCGGCGTCACCCGCCGCTCACACCATGAAACAAGCCTTCCGCACCGGCCTCGACCGCCTGCTCGGCGAAGCCTCGCTGCGCGGCGCGCTGGCCGGCCGACGCATCGCCCTGCTCGCCCACCCGGCCTCGGTCACGCCGGGGCTGAGCCACGCGCTCGATGCACTCGCCGCCCTGCCCGAAATCCGGCTGACGGCCGCCTTCGGGCCGCAACACGGGCTGCGCGGCGACAAGCAGGACAACATGGTGGAATCGGCCGACTTCATCGACCCGCGCCACGGCATTCCGGTGTTCAGCCTGTACGGCGAGGTACGCCGCCCCACCGCGCGCATGATGGAGAGCTTCGACGTGCTGCTGGTGGATCTGCAGGATCTGGGCTGCCGCATCTACACCTTCATCACGACGCTGCGCTATGTGCTCGAAGAAGCCGCCCGCCACGGCAAGAGCGTGTGGGTGCTCGACCGCCCCAACCCCGCCGGGCGGCCGGTCGAGGGCCTGACCTTGCGCGCAGGCTGGGAGAGTTTCGTGGGCGCAGGCCCGATGCCGATGCGCCACGGCATGACGATGGGGGAACTGGCGCGCTGGTTCGTCGCGCACCTGGAACTCGACGTCGATCTGCAGGTGATCGCGATGGGTGGATGGCAGCCCGAGGCCGCACCCGGCTTCGGCTGGCCCGAGGATCGCGCATGGATCAACCCCAGCCCCAACGCGCCCAATCTGGCGATGGCGCGCTGCTACGCCGGCACGGTGATGCTCGAAGGCACGACGCTCTCCGAAGGGCGCGGCACGACGCGGCCGCTGGAACTGTTCGGCGCGCCGGACGTGGACGCCGAGGCGCTGATCGCCACCATGCACACGCTGGCACCCGAGTGGCTCGCCGGCTGCACGCTGCGCGCGTGCTGGTTCGAACCGACCTTCCACAAGCACGCCGGAACGCTGTGCAGCGGCGTGCACATCCACGTCGACACGCCCGCCTACGACCACGCCGCCTTCCGCCCGTGGCGGCTGCAAGCCCTGGCGTTCAAGGCCATCCGCCGCCTCGCGCCGGACTATCCGCTGTGGCGCGACTTCCCCTACGAGTACGAACACGAGCGCCTGGCCATCGACCTGATCAACGGCAGCCCGTTGCTGCGCGAGTGGGTGGACGATGCGGCTGCATGCCCGGCCGATCTCGACGAGATCGCCGGGAGCGACGAGCGCGCATGGGCGGAGCTTCGTCGCGAATTCCTGCTGTACTGAAGGCCTTTAGCCGCGCGGATAGAGAATCATCTCGGTGCAGCGAAACAGCGCGATGCGCCGCCCGCTGGCCTCGTCGAACACCTCGGCGTCCCACACCTGGGTGGTGCGTCCGGCATGCACCGGGCGCGCTTCGCTGCGGATCGCGCCCTCGCGCACGGTGCCGAGGAAGTTGCTCTTGAGTTCGATCGTCGTGAAGCCGGACGCGCACTCGGGCAGGTGGGCGATGGTGCCGAAACCGCAGGAGGTGTCGGCCAGCGCGATCACCGTGGCGGCGTGCAGATAGCCGTTGGTGGCCATCAGTTCGGGGCGCACGGTCAGACGCGCCTTGACCAGGCCGGCTTCCAGATGAGTGAACTCGATACCGAAGTGACCCGGCAGATGCGTCCCCTGCGCGCGCTGCTGCAAGGCGTCGAGATTCATGCCGGCTGCGAGTCGTGGGCTGCTCATCGCTGCGTTCCGTGAGTGAATGAAGACACGCCGAGGCTACCCCTGTGACGGAACGTCGCGCAATTGCTTCGGCATCGGCAGGCGCGCCAGCACGGCGATCACCGCCAGCGCGAACACCAGTCTCGCCCACAGGATGCCGGACAGATCGGCCCCGAGCAGCACGATCAGCAGCGTGTCCTCGATGACGCTGTGGCACAGCCCGAGAAACGACATGGTCAGGAACATGTCGCGACGATTCAGCACGCCGCTGCGGGCCTCCCGGATCAACAGTCCGGCGCCGAAGCTGATGCCCAGCGTGAAGCCGATCACCGTGACGTGGCCGGCCTCACGGCCGATGCCGATGCCGATGAGCCGCAACATCGGCGCCAGCGCAGCGTGAATCCAGCGCTCCACGCCGATCGCACGCAACAGCCTGAGCGACAACATCAGCAGCGCGATGACGACGAAGATCAAGGCCAGCATCTGCGCCTGCGCCCATACCCAGGTCAGCAGGCTGTCGTCTGCCGGGCCAGCCGGCTGCCACAACAGGCGGGCCGGCTCCTGCAGTGTGGCGCTGGCCGAATACGCGAGGTTGAGCAGCGCGCCCAGCACCAGTGCGCCGCCCAGACGCAGCGCCAGCGTGGAGCGCCAGCTTGCGCCGGCGGCCTTGGCCACCGCGCCTTCGACCGGCAGCGAGTGGGCCACCAGGATCATGGTGCCCAGCACCGTCACCTGCGCCACGCTGAGTCCGAGCTGCGGCGCAACGTCGAAGAACACCACCATGCCGGTATAGATATTCACCAGCATCGCCGCGGCCCACACGATGGCGACCTCGTCGGGCAGGCCGACCAGCGCCATCACCGGCGAGAGCGCAAGGGCGACCCAGGCGGTGGCGCCCAGCTCGTTGAGCGCCTTGACCACGACCAGTGCCGGCACCATGACCCTGAGCAGGGTCAGATACACGGAACACACTTCCCCGAAGAAGGTGCGTGCGGCACCGGCAGCACGCCTTGCCCGATCTTGCCGCATGGCGGAAAACACAGGAGTTCGTAAAGTCGCCATTCTAGGCAGGAAGCACAAAATGATTTCTAATGAAACCGCTTGTTGTTTTCATAAAATTCGTATGTTTTAAGCCATACGAAATGAAATGCGTCTCGCTGCGCAACACGGGGAGCCCGCCATGCACCTTGACCGCATCGACCGCCGCATCCTCGCGACCCTGCAACGTGACTGCAGCCTGACCAACCTCGCGCTCGCCGAGGAGGTCGGCCTGTCTCCGCCGGCATGCCTGAAGCGGGTCAAGCGACTGACCGAAGAGGGCGTGATCGCGCGTCGGGTGGCGTTGCTCGCGCCGGAGAGGCTCGGGCAACCGCTGCATGTGGTGGTCGAGGTGCAGATGGAACGTGACCGCAAGGATCTGTACGCGGCCTTCCTGCGCCGCGTGCAGACCGCGCGCGAGGTCAAGCAGTGCTACCAGGTCACGGGCGAGGTGGATTTCGTGCTGATCGTGGTGGTGCCGGACATGGATGCCTATGACCGCTTCTGCGACGCAGTACTGTACGCGGACGACAACCTGCGCAAGTTCCGCACCATGATCTCCCGCTTCCGCAACAAGTTCGACACCTCGCTCGACCTCGAGGACGCCTGATCCGCGGCGGGCCTCACACTTCGCCGCGCCCGAGCCAGCGGTCCACGTCGGGCGGCTGCCACGTGGCGAAGCGATCGAGCAGCGCATCGGGGTCATCGGCCACCTGCAGCACGTCGCGCACGCTGGGTGCGAGCAGGCCCTCGTCGCGCGCGTGATCGAGAAAGCCGAGCAGGCCATCGTAGTAGCCGGCGACGTTGAGCACGCCGCAGGGCTTGCGGTGGAACCCCAGTTGCGCCCAGGTCCAGATCTCGAACAGTTCCTCGAAGGTGCCGATGCCGCCGGGCAGCGCGACAAAGCCGTCCGCGCGGTCGGCCATGACCATCTTGCGCTCGTGCATCGAGCGCGTGACGATCAGCTCGGTGACGTTCGGGTGGGCCAGCTCCTTCTTCATCAGCGACTCGGGAATCACGCCCACGACCTCGCCACCGGCGGCGATCGCCGCATCGGCCACCGCGCCCATCAGTCCGACCGAGGCGCCCCCGTAGACCAGACCCAGTCCGCGCCGCGCCAACGCAGCACCGAAGGCGCGCGCGGTCGCGGCATACTCGGGCCGTCGTCCGGGAGCCGAACCGCAATACACGCAAATGCTTCGCATCGAATTCCCCTGTTCCCGCAAACCCGGATTATCGGCGCAAGCACGCGAGGACGCATCCCGCGACGGGCTGCGGAAAACCCCATCTATCAGAGTCCGCTGATTGTCTTCTAGAATCGGGAAGTCGCGCCGCATGGCAGCGCGCCCCGGACGGAGGTGAGCGAATGCACCACCCGGCACCCGACCCGCACCCATCTGCTCCCGCGACACGCCGTGCACATCCGAGCCGGCACAAGAGCACGACCAGCGTGACGTGATGCGTCCGCACGCAATCCCGCACGCCAGTCGCCGCCTGCAGTTGCTGGTGGCGGGGCTTGCCTTGGGCATCGCGATGGCGGCGCTGGTCCTGCTTGAATACCTGGATGCGCGGCGCGACGTACTCGCGTCGCTGCAAACCCAGGCGCGGGTGGTCACCGACGGCATGCTCGACGCGCTGATCTTTGCCGACGCGGAGCAGGCACAGCTGCGACTGGACGCGCTCTCCGGCCAGCCTGTCGTCGGTGCGGCCGAACTGTACCGCTACGACAGCGCGCGTGGCAGCACGCCACGGCTGCTCGCACGCCATGCAATCGACGAGGCGGCGACGAACAACGGCGGACTGTTCGATTTCCGGCTCGCCACACCGATCGCACACGAGGGCATCGTGCTCGGCGAATTGCGCATGGTCGCCGATTCAGGCGCGATGACATCCCGGCTCGCGCGCTACGCCGCAACACTGCTGCTCGTAGCCGCATTGGCCTTCGCACTGGCCCTGATGCTCACCGGTGGATTGCGTCGCCGCATCGCGGCGGCCGAATACCAGTTGAGCGCACGTGCGCATCTGGACGACCTCACCGGTCTGCCCAATCGCCGCGTGTTCAACGACGGCCTCGATGCGGCGATCACGACCGCGCGGCGCACAAACCTCGGGTTCGCGGTGCTGTTCTGCGACCTGGACCGTTTCAAGGAGATCAACGACAGTCTCGGACACGAAACCGGCGACCGACTGCTCGCGATCGTCGGCGCACGCCTGCGTGCGGCGGTCCGGGATCGGGACACGGTATGCCGTTTGGGCGGCGACGAGTTCGTCGCGCTGGCCGAGCATTGCGACGCCGGTGGCGCCGAGCGCATCGCCCACCACATCATCGACCGTTTGTCCGAACCCTACGCCGTCGACAATCACACGTTGACGATCGGCGTAAGCATCGGCATCGCGCTCTATCCGGAAGACGGACGCGACACCGACGATCTGTTGCGCGCAGCCGATACCGCGGTGTATGCCGCGAAGACATCCGGCCGCGGCATCTGCTGCTTCTTCTCGCGCGAGCTGGCGACACTCGCGCGTGAGCGCGTCACGATCGAGACCGGGCTACGCCACGCACTGGCCACCGACCAGTTCCGGCTGTGCTACCAGCCCAGGGTCGATGCGGCCACGCGGCGAGTTTGCGGGGCCGAGGCCTTGCTTCGCTGGACCAGCCCCGAGCTGGGAGATATCCCACCACGGCGCCTCATCCCAGTGGCCGAACAGAGCGATTTGATGGGCGAGATCGGTGCCTGGGTGCTCGAACAGGCCTGCCGCGACGCCGCTGCGTGGATCCGCGACACTCCCGGCTTCACGCTCGCCGTGAACCTGTCGGCGCGGCAGTTGCGCGCACCCGACTTCGCCGAACAGGTCGGACACTGCCTGAAACGCCACGGCATCGCACCGGAGCGCCTGGAACTGGAGATTTCCGAGAGCGCCTTGCTCGCCGTGTGCGATCAGGCACGCGCAACACTGTTCGCGCTGGCAGCGCTCGGCGTGACGCTGTCGCTGGACGATTTCGGCTCCGGCTGGTCGTCACTGGGGCGCATGCGCGAATTGCCAATCGCACGCGTCAAGATCGACAGCGCATTCGTCCACCAACTCCCGCTGGACACCGCCGACGACGCCGTGGTGCGCGCCATCGTCGCGCTGGCCGCGGCCTTCGGCCTCAAGGTGGTCGCCGAGGGTGTCGAGACCGAGGATCAGTTCGGCCACCTCGTTGCCGCCGGCTGCAACGGCGCCGAAGGCTGGCTGTTCGGCCGCGAGGTCTCGGCCCACGAGTTCGCGGCCAGCCATCTCGGCCTGCACTGAGTTGGCGTCGGCCGGGCCGGCACGCTAGCATCGCGGCTTCTCCCGCTCCGCGGGCAACACGCATTCCGGAAGCCCACGATGGACGACATCCGACTCACCCAGTTCTCCCATGGCGGCGGCTGCGGCTGCAAGATCGCGCCGGCGCTGCTCACGCAAATGCTCGGCGCGATTCCACCCGGCATCGTCCCGCCGGAACTGCTGGTGGGCACCGAGCATGCCGACGACGCGGCCGTGTACCGCATCAACGAGCACCAGGCCATCGTCGCGACCACCGATTTCTTCACGCCGATCGTCGACAATCCCTACGACTTCGGGCGCATCGCCGCGACCAATGCGCTGTCCGACGTCTACGCCATGGGCGCGCAGCCGATCATGGCGCTGGCGGTGCTCGGCATGCCCATCGACAAGCTGCCGCCGGAAGTCATCGGACGCATCCTCGAAGGCGGCGCCGCCGTGTGTCGCGACGCCGGCATTCCGCTCGCCGGGGGCCATTCGATCGACGTGCTCGAACCCATCTACGGGCTGATCGGACTCGGCCTGGTCGACCCAGCGGAGGTCAAGACCAATGCTGGCGCGCGCGCCGGCGACGTGCTGATCCTGACCAAGCCGCTGGGCATCGGCGTGCTCTCGGCCGGGCTCAAGAAGGCGCGGCTGTCGGACGCCGACTACGCCGAAATGCTGCGCTGGACGACCACGCTCAACCGCGTCGGCACGCGTCTGGCGAAGATGGACGGCGTGCACGCGATGACCGACGTCACCGGCTTCGGGCTGGCCGGCCACCTGCTGGAAATGTGCCGCGGCTCGAGCGTGGCGGCCGAACTCGACGCGCACCGCCTGCCCTTCATCGACACTGCCCTCGCACTGGCGAAGGACGGCGTGGCCACTGGCGCGTCCGGCCGCAACTGGGCGAGCTACGGCGCGTCCGTCGTGCTGCCGGCCGACGCGCCGCCGTGGCTGCACACGCTGGTCACCGACCCGCAGACCAGCGGCGGCCTGCTGATCGCCTGCGAGGCGGCAGCCGAGGATGCGGTGCTGGCCGCGATCCGCGAGACCCAGGGCAACGAGGGCTGGGTCATCGGCCGCATGAGCGCGGGCGAAGCGCGCGTGACGCTGGGCTGAAGCCGCCACACCCGGCCCACAGGAATTTTCAGCCATCGCGTGCCGGCTGCGGCGACGATGGGGTTTTCGCCCGGTCCGGAGACCTTCGATGTTCCGCTCCATCGCCCGACCCGACATCCTCGCCGTGACGCTGGCTGCCGCCGGCATCCTGATGGTGACCATGGGCACGCGCCAGTCACTGGGCCTGTACGTCGGCCCGATCAACACCGCCACCGGGCTCGGCATCGCGAGCATCAGCCTGGCGCTGGCCGTAGCGCAGTTCACCTGGGGGGCGATCCAGCCGTTCGCGGGCGCGGCGGCCGACCGCTGGGGGCCGGGCCCGGTGCTGGTCGCCTCGCTGGTGCTGCTGGCGACCGGGGCGGCGCTCACCCCGTTCATGGATTCGACCTGGGGGCTGGTGTTCTCGCTCGGGCTGGTCACGGCCATCGGCTCGGGCGCGGGCAGCTTCTCGGTGCTCATCGGCGCGGCCGCACAACGCATGCCGGCCGCCGCACGCGGCACCGCCTCGGGGGTGATCAACGCCGGTGGCTCCTTCGGCCAGTTCGTGTTCGCGCCGCTGCTGCAGAAGCTGATCCAGAGCGTCGGCTGGATGGGCTCGCTGTGGGCGATGGCGGTCATGACGCTGGCCGCGCTGCCGCTGGTGCGGCGCCTCACCCGCGTGCCGCGACAGCCCGAGACGCCTTCCGAGGCGCACCCGGACAACGGCGTGATGGCGGCACTCGGTGGCGCGATGCGCGATCGCAGCTATCTGCTGCTGCATCTGGGCTTCTTCACCTGTGGCTTTCACATCGCCTTCCTGGTCACCCACCTGCCCACCGAGGTTGACCTGTGCGGACTGCCGCCAAGCGTGGCGAGCTGGTCGCTGGCCATCATCGGTCTGGCCAACATCGCCGGCAGCCTGTACGCGGGTGCCTGCGTGTCGCGCTACCGCAGCAAGTACGTATTGGCCTGGATGTACGCCTCGCGGGCAGCGCTCATCGGGCTGTACCTGATGGCGCCGCAGACCCCGATGACCTTCTACCTGTTCGCGGCCGGACTGGGCTTCACCTGGCTGGCCACGGTGCCGCCGACCGCGGCCATCGTCGGCAAGCTCTTCGGTGTGCGTCACATGGGCACGCTGTTCGGGCTGACGCTGCTGTCACACCAGATCGGCGGCTTTCTGGGCGCGTGGCTGGGCGGGCTGGCGGTCACGCTGCAGGGCGACTTCACGTGGATGTGGTACGCCGACATGGGGCTGGCGGCGGCTGCGGCGCTGGTGAACCTGCCCATCCGCGAGGCACCGGTGACACCCGAGCCAAGACCGAGTGCCGCCTGAACCGCGGTGCCCCGGCGCAAGCGCCTCAGACCGGCGCAACCTCGATGTGATACAGCCCCCAGGGGCAGTTGGCGAAACGTTCGGCAAGCGGCCGGTCCATCATGCCCGGAAAGCCGCCCGGGTCGTATACGGCCCACAGCGGCCCGACACCGCCGAGCGCGAGCGGCGCGCCATCGAGGTGTGTGGCGATGATGAAACGCTGCTCGCGTGCCTCGTCCAGGCTGAGCCGGGCACCGTACCCATCGAGTGCGCGCAGCGTCAGTTCGGCGTCATGAAGCGCGACACCGGCCGCCTTGAGCACCGTGGTGAGCAGCGGTCCGGTCAGCCGATGCGGCTGTCCGTCGTACTCGACCTGGGGTTCGATGCTCACCGCCGGCAGGGTCGCCAGCGCCGTGTGGTCGAAGGCATGGGCGCGCCCGAACGCGATGCCGTGCTTGTGCATGAGTTGATCGAGTGCATTGCGCGGCCCGCGATTGCCGTTGGCGATGGCGCCGCTGACGGTGAGCAGCACCGGCCCCGGGCGCGGTGCGACGGCTCCGGCAGGCGTGATGAACGGCGCGACGGCGACCGCAGTGGCGGCCGTCGCGATGAAAACGCGTCGTTGCATGATTCCACTTCCTTCGTGATGTCCTGGTCAGCCGGGAGCCGCCGGACTATTTCTTTTCGACCACTGGCAGGCCGCCGATACCCGCGTAGAACACGACGATCTCCGCCATGGTGTCGCCGTCGTTGCGGCCGTAATGCCATTTGTTGACCAGTTCGACGATGGTGTCGCCGGCCTTCATGTGCAAGGTGTCGCCCGCTTCCGATACCACGGTCAACTGACCGGAGAGCAGGACCCCGGCATTGATCACCGGATGCTTGTGCATCGGTAGCGCCGCGCCGGCCGGAATGCGATAACGCATGATCGCAATCTCCGGTTGCGCGCGCGGATAGGTCGGCAGCTCGGAGCCGTCCCAGCTCTGCGTGGTGCGCGTGAGCACCTCGGCCTCGATCTTCGGCGCTTCGAGCTGCGCCGCCCCGTCCGCCCAGACGTTACTGGCTGCCAGCGCGGCGAGCGCGAACAGCGTGCATGCGAACTTCATCGGTCTCCTCCCTGAAAATGCGCTTTCGCGCCCGGCCTGACCAGCACCGCCACGTCACGACGCGGCAAGCAAAGCTGCGCACCCCAGCGGGACGCAAGCCAGGCGAACGTCTCGTCGGCGAAGAATACGACATGCGTAAGATCACGGCGATAGTGCCAGCTGCGAAAGCGCTCGTCGTCGAGCACGCGGGCGCTCTGCACGACCAGCACGCCGCCCGGTTCGAGCAGCGACCACAGGCGATCCAGCTCGACGCCGGGCGCAAACAGGTGCTCGGCGACCTCGGTGCAGGTAATGAAATCGTAGCGGCGATCGAACACGCACGCGTCGGGCGCGTAAATCGGATCATAGGCGTCCATCGCGTAGCCGGCCTCGCGCGCCATCGTCACCAGTGCCGGCCCCGGCCCGCAGCCGAAATCCAGGCCACGGGCGGGTAGCTGAACGCGCTCGCACACCTCGTCGAGGCTGCGCGAGAGAAAAGCCCGGTAGCGTCCGTCGGCGGGGTCGTTCTCGTGAAGCGCGTACTGCGCCTTCTCGTCTGCCAGCGCAATCCGCTGCTCCGGGTGGAGGTAGACCAAGGCGCATTCGGGACAGCGAAAATAAAGCCGCCCGTCGCAAGCGATCGGGCGGCCGTCAACGCCCGCACACAACGGGCACGCGGGCGAGGCTGCAGTCACGCATCGCTCTGCTTGTCCGCTTCGACTTCCGCGCGTACCTTCTCCATGTCGAGTTCGCGCACGCCGGCGACGATGCGCTCGAGCGCGCTCGCGGGCAGCACGCCGGACTGGCGGAAGACCATCACGCCGTCGCGGATAGCGGCGATCGTCGGAATCGAACGTACCTGGAAGGCACCCGCCAGTTCGCGCTGCGCCTCGGTGTCGATCTTGCCGAAGACGATGTCGGGATGAGCTTCAGAGGCGGCCTCGAAGGTCGGCGCGAAGCTGCGGCACGGCGCGCACCATTCGGCCCAGAAATCGAGCAGCACGATGCCGCCGGCCTCGACGATGGTATTGAAGTTCTCGGCGGTAATTTCACGGGTGGCCATGGGCGCCTCCTTGAGTGCTGGACAAAACCAAGAATAGATTCTTCCACATCGGCCGTAACCCTATCATGCACATCCGAACGACCGCCCCGACCGACATCCTGCAATACTGGTTCGAAACGCTCGCACCGAAGGACTGGTGGCGCAAGGACGAGAACATCGACCGCCACATCCACGAACGCTTCGGCACCACGCTGGTCGCCGCGAGCCGCTGCGAACTCTACGAGTGGCGGGAGAGCCCGCACGGGCGCCTGGCCGAGATCATCGTGCTCGACCAGTTCCCGCGGCACATCCACCGCGACGCTCCGCAGGCCTTCGCCACCGACGGCATCGCGCTGGCACTGGCGCAGGAGGCCGTGCGCATCGGCGCCGACGAAGGTCTCACCGGCGCCGAACGCGCCTTCCTGTACATGCCCTACATGCACAGCGAGTCACGCGCGATCCACCAGATCGCGGTGCGCCTGTTCGACCAGCCCGGCCTCGAGGACAACCTCAAGTTCGCCCACGCCCACAAGGCCATCATCGACCTGTTCGGTCGTTATCCGCACCGCAACCACATCCTCGGGCGCGAGACCACCGCCGAAGAGGCGGTCTTCCTCGCCCAGCCCGGTTCGAGTTTCTGATGGATGCGCAGATCGCGCACGACGAGGGCGACGAGTATTTCTTTCGCGAGGGCTGTCACATCACCGAGTGGTGGAACCGCAGCGAGGACGGGGCTGCGTCGATCGCGCGCGTGCGCGTCGAGGCGGGTGTGGCGACGCGCTGGCACCGGCTGGCCGGGGTCACCGAGCGCTACGTGATCCTGTCTGGTCGCGGACGGGTCGAGGTCGGCGACAGCGACCGCTTGTGCGAGGAGGTCGGCCCCGGCGACGTGGTGTTGATCCCGCCCGACACGCTGCAACGCATCACCGCCGGTACCGACGGTGAACTGCTGTTCCTTGCCGTGTGCACGCCGCGCTTCACGCCGGCTTGCTATGAAGAGCCGGATCGGCCATCCACCGCCTGAGACGCATCAGATCCACCGCCGCACGCGGCGCCGATAGGCTTCGAACGCGTCACCGAAGCGCACACGCAGCGCCGCTTCCTCGGCCGGAATCTGCACACGGTCGATCCACGCGACGAACAGCAACACCCATGGCGCGGCGGCGAAGCTGCCCAGCCACAGCGCCCACGCCGCGAGCAGCAGCACGTCACCCAGATAGATCGGATTGCGCGAGAAGGCGAACACGCCCCGCGTCACCAGCGTCGTCGTACGCTCGGGCCGTGTCGGATTGACCGTGGTGCGCACGCGCGTCAGCTCGATCACGGCGAAGACCATCACCGCCAGTGCACCCGCCGCCAGAACCCCCGCGAGCGGCATCATCGCCGACCACTCGACACGGGCGATCGGAAAAACACGGTCGGCCGCAAACATCAGCAGACCGACCAACAGGGCGACGACGGGCGGTGGCAGAAAACGCATCAGGCAGGCCCAGCAATGAGAGAGCCCACTATACCCACACCGTCTGCTCAGAAGCCCGCTTCGCGCTCCGGGGTCGCGGAGATGTTGTGGATCGACAGGTCCGCACCGCGGAACTCGTCCTCCTGCCCCAGACGCATTCCGACCACGGCACGGATGGCCCCGTACACCAGCAGGCCGCCGACGAACGCGAACACGATACCGGCAAGCGATCCAATGAGCTGCGACATGAAGCTCACGCCGCCCAGGCCACCCAGCGCGGTGCTGCCGAAGATGCCCGCCGCGATGCCACCCCAGGCGCCGCACAGGCCGTGCAGCGGCCACACGCCGAGCACGTCGTCGATCTTCCAGCGGTTCTGCGTGATCGTGAACAGCCGCACGAACAGGAAGCCGGCCACCAGGCCGATGGCCAGCGCGCCGATCGGATGCACGATGTCGGAACCGGCGCAGATCGCCACCAGACCGGCCAGCGGTCCGTTGTGCACGAAGCCCGGGTCATTGCGCCCGGCCGCCAGCGCCGCGAGCGTGCCGCCCACCATGGCCATCACCGAATTGACCGCCACCAGGCCGCTGATGCCCTCGACCGTCTGCGCGCTCATCACGTTGAAGCCGAACCAGCCCACGGTGAGGATCCACGCACCCAGCGCGAGAAAGGGGATGCTCGACGGCGGATGCGCGGCAATGCCGCCACTCGTGCTGTAGCGACCGCTGCGTGCGCCCAGCAGCAACACCGCCGCCAGCGCGATCCAGCCGCCCACCGCATGCACCACGATGCTCCCGGCGAAATCGTGAAAAGTGGCGCCGAAAGTCGCCTCCAGCCAGTTCTGGAAACCCAGGTTTCCGTTCCACACGATGCCTTCGAAGAACGGATAGACCAGCCCCACCAGCAGCGCCGTGGCCGCCAGTTGCGGATAGAAGCGCGCGCGTTCCGCGATGCCGCCCGAAACGATGGCCGGAATGGCCGCGGCGAAGGTCATCAGGAAGAAGAACTTGACGAGGTCGTAGCCGCTCTTGTCGGTCAGCGCCTCGGCGCTCGCGAAAAAGTCGATGCCGTAGGCCACGGCGTAGCCGACGAAAAAGTAGGCCACGGCCGAGACGCTGAAGTCGACGAGGATCTTCACCAGTGCGTTGACCTGGTTCTTGCGGCGCACCGTGCCCACCTCGAGAAAGGCGAAGCCGGCATGCATCGCCAGCACCATGATGGCGCCGAGCAGCACGAAGAGCACGTCGGCGGAAGTCTGGAACTGCTCCATGGGATTCTCCGATTGCACAAAATCGGGGAGGACAAAGCAGTTCGCGTGCCAATCCGGTGCATGCGTGCAGAATCAGGCGCATGGCGCACGATCGGGGGTCACAATCGCAACCTGGCGCACCCATCGGGTGCGTGCGACTCGTCGCACGCATCATTGCGGTGCATTGCGCCCCGTTGCAGGGCAGCCTGTCACGCTCGCCACGAGCGCTGCCCAGGCTGCGCGAGGGCGCCACGCACAACCGCTCAAGGCGACCTCCAGGCCTCCGGGCGGGTGATCCGGCCCACCCGAGAGGGGTGCTCGCGTGATGGTATGCTCCGCCCACCGAAGCATTTCAGACCCCCGCCATGAGCCTCCAGAACGATACCGACCCGACCGCAATCACCGTCAACGACGGGAATCTCGACGACGTGCTGCGCGACGCTGCGTCCCGATTCCAGGCCGGCCACACCGCCGAAGCACGCAGACTTTTCGAGAGCGTGTTGCGCGCCTTCCCCGAAGACGCGGACGCCCATCACAACCTTGGCGTCATCGCGATGACCGAGGGTGCGCCGGTCCGGGACGCGATCGCGCACTTCGCTCGGGCCTGGGACGCAAACCCCGGGCACGGGCAGTTCGGTACGAGCTATATCCGCGCGCTGGCGCTCGCCGGTGAGCTCGACAGGGCCGCCGCCGTTCACGCCGAAGGTCTGCGTCGCGGCCTGGCCTGGCCGTCGCTGGAAGCAATGACCGATCGCCCCCCGACGGCGAAGGCACGCGGACGCTTCTCGGATCAGCCGCAGCCGGTGGGTCCGCAGCCGGGCGAGAAGGCCGACCCGCAGCTCGCGCAGGCGATCTCGGAAGCCGTTCGGCGCGGCGACTGGCAGGCCACGGCGGATCTGGCACGCAAGTTCTGCGAGCGCTCGCCGAACAACGGCTTCGGCTGGAAGGCGATGGGCCTGGCCACGTGGCGGTCCGGTCATCCCGACACGGCCGTAGCGCCGCTGCGCAAGGCCGCCTCCATCGATCCGGACGATGCGGAAGTGCACTCCATCCTCGGCCGGGTGTACCACCAGCTCGACCTGCTTCCCGAAGCGGAACAGGCCTTGCGCCGGACCGTGGAACTGCGCCCGAACGCCGCCGGCGACCTGACCGACTGGGGACAGCTTCTGGGCAAACTGAACCGCTTCGCGGACGCCGAGCAGGCACTGAAGCGGGCTCTCGCGCAACGGCCGGACATCCACAAGGCCCGCTTCCTGCTGGGCTCCGCACTGATGCTGCAGGACCGACACGCTGACGCCGTGCCTCATTTCGAGCGACTCGTGCGAGCGCAGCCGACCGATGTGCAAAGCCGCAAGCGTCTGCTCGACTGCTTCGAGCAGACCGGCCAATTGCGCGAGTTCGAGACCTGCGCACGGGAAGGGCTGGAACATTCACCGAACAACCCGGTGCTGCTCAACGCGCTGGCAGATCTCTACGTTCTGCAAGGGCGCCTGACCGAAGCGATGGACTGCCATCGTGCGATCGTCGCCAACGACTCGGGAAACCTCGTCTCACGCAGCGCCCTGCTGTTCCTCGGTCACATGCTCGGCGAGGACTCCACGGCACTGTATGAAGCCGCCTGCGAGTGGGGCCAACATGCATCGGCCGCGGCATCCGCCTTACAGGACTGGAATCTGGAGCCCGCACCTGCGCGTCTGCGCGTCGGACTGGTCTCGGGCGACCTGCGCCGCCATCCGGTCGGCTACTTCCTCGAAAACGTGCTTGCCCACGTCGATTCCGAGCGCATCGAATGGATCGCCTACCCGACCGTCGACCGCATGGACGAACAGTCCGTGCGCCTGCGTGCCGCGGTGGCGGACTGGCGCCCGCTCACGGGTCTGGACGACGCGGGCGTCGCGCGCCAGATCCGCGAAGACGAAGTACACATCCTCATCGACCTCGCCGGCCACACGAGCCTCAACCGTCTCGGCGTATTCGCCTGGCGCCCCGCGCCGGTGCAGGTTTCCTGGCTGGGCTATTTCGCCACCACCGGTCTC
Organism: uncultured Azoarcus sp.; assembly: GCA_963975885.1. GTDB lineage: Bacteria > Pseudomonadota > Gammaproteobacteria > Burkholderiales > Rhodocyclaceae > Pseudazoarcus. The sequence goes on along the minus strand of CAXBIS010000001.1, from coordinate 50,370 downwards.
GGCGAGATGGACTATCTCATCGCTGACGAAACCTGCGCGCCGACACAGGGCAGTGAGCGCTTCAGCGAACGCCTGTGGCGCCTGCCGGACACGCGCCTGTGCTTCTCGCCACCGGACGTCGATCTGGCTGTCGCACCCTCGCCCTGCCTCGCGAATACGGCGGTGTGCTTCGGATCGTTCCAGCGTCTGGTCAAGGTCGACGACCGGGTTCTCGATGTCTGGGCCGAGGTCCTCAAGGCCGTCCCGGATGCCCGTCTGCGTCTGCAGGCCGCCTCGCTCGCACATGCCGAAGTCCGCAACCGCGTGCTCGCACGCCTGGCCGAGCGTGGCGTCGCCCCGGAGCGGGTATCGCTGCACGGCCGGACCAGTCGCGAGGACTATCTCGCCGCACACGCCGAGGTCGACATCCTGCTCGACACCTTCCCGTATCCGGGCGGGACGACGACCTGCGAGGCACTGTGGATGGGCGTACCGACCGTGACACTGGCCGGCGACACGATGATCTCGCGCCAGGGCGCCAGCCTGCTGTCCGCCGCCGGGCTGCCCGACTGGATCGCCACTACGCCGGAAGCGTTCGTCGAACTGGCCGCACGGCACGCCTCTGACCGGCGGGCACTCGCCGAATTGCGCAGTGGATTGCGTGATCGGGTCCTCGCGTCGCCGCTGTTCGACGGCCCGGCATTCGGCCGCAACATCGAGGAGGCACTGTGGCGGATGTGGGCCGAGACCGGTGAGTCGCGCTGTGTGAAGGCAGGCGCCTGACGGTTCCGATCAGGCCGCCGGTTCCCGCGCGGACGCCGACACCGCGCGCTCCATCGACCACGCGCGCAAGGCCTTGATCTGCTCGGACATGGTGCGCGACAGCGGCACCATGCGCGACATCGCCCACATCAGGTCGCGTTCGCTCAGTGCGTGCCCTTCCTGCCAGGCGCGCACGAGGCCGGCGCGCACGCCCTGCTCGATCTCGGACCCGCTCCAGCTCTTGGTGATCGCCGCCAGCGCGGCGAGATTGAAGCCGGCCGGGTCGGCGTCATTGGCGCGCAGATGAATGTCGAGAATGTGCATGCGCTCGCGCTCGGTTGGCAGATCGAGGAAGAAGAGCTGATCGAAGCGGCCCTTGCGGATCACCTCGGCGGGCAGCTTCTCGATACGGTTGGCGGTGGCGACGACGAATACGCCGGGCGGTTTTTCCTGCATCCAGGTCAGGAAACTGGAGAAGATGTTCGGATTGGTGCCGCCACCCCGAAGCTGGGTGTCGTAACCGAAGCTGTTCTCCATCTCGTCGATCCACAGCACCAGCGGTGCGATCTGCTCAGCCAGACGCAGCGCGTGATCGAAGGCATATTCGGGCGAACCGTAGGCGCCCGAAAGCACCAGGTTCATGTCCAGGCGCACCAGCGGCAATCGCCACGCGCCGGCGATGACCTTGGCCGCCATGCTCTTGCCGCAGCCGCTTACCCCCATGAACAGCACACCGGCCGGCAGCGGCACGCGATGCTCGGCGTCACCGCCGGTAAACAGCGCCGCGCGCGCCTCGACCCACTGCTTGAGGTTCTCCAGACCGCCCACGCGATCCAGATCGACCGTGTCCGGCACATAGCGCAAACAGGCCTCGCGCATCAGCACCGCGGCCTTTTCCTCCCGCACCTCGGCCAGTGCCTCGTCGGTGCCCAATCGCCCTTCGACCTCCAGCCGGCGCATCAGGTGGCCCACCTCGTTGAGCGTCATGCCCTTCATCGCCGCAGCCAGCGCGCTCGCCAGCGTGGCGTCCAGCCCCGGCACGAGGACATCGAGCTCGGCGCGGATTTCGGGCTCGGACGGTGCGCCGATCTCGACGAGGAAGACCTCACGCTCGAGCGCCGCCGGCAGAACATGCTCGCCGCAGGACAGAAACACGCAGCCACCGCGACCGCTGCGCGCGTGATAGACATCGCGCAGCGCCCGCACCAGTTCGGGCCGGTCGGCCAGCAATAGCGGAAGATCCTTGAAAAGAGTGAAGCCGCCCGCTTCCTGCGCGATGACGTGGCGCAGCGCGGCAAGCGGGTCGGCCAGCGCGGCATCGGTCATCTCGCCGGTTCGCAGCCCCTGGGTCAGCGTCCATACTGCGAGCGGGCGCCCCGCCTCGGCGGCGAAGGCGGTCAGCACGGCCTCGATGCGCGACTCGTCCTGGCCGCGCACGTGCACCAACGGATGCGCGCCGTCGAGCGCCTTGCGGATGCGCGCCAGATGCGCGGGTTGGTTGCGGTCGGCCATCGGGTCGGTCCAGTGAGTCGGGAGGGTCCGACAAGCATGCAACGCCGCTGCCCGCGAGTCAAAAAGGGTCATGTGCGCAGACGCACGGGCAGCAACGCACAGCCATGACTGCTTACAAGACGGGCTGGTCATGCGGCGGTGTCGCGCGCATCATGACGATGTCTTTTATCAAGATGCCGCAACCGCTAGAGGATCGGACTGATGAATACCGACTCCATCGCCCGTCCGCGCCACGAGGTTTCCCGCGATATCCGCCGTTTCCTGGCGCGCGCCACCCAGCTTCCCGGCCCGCAGGGCACGTCGCTGCGGTTGATCGAACTGGCGCAGGATCCCACTGCCGGTCTGGGCGAGATCGTTTCGGTGATCCGCAGCGATCCGGCGCTCGCGGCCTTCGTGCTGCGCGCGGCCGCAACCGCCCGCTACCGTCCGCTGCGCGGCACGCTCAGCCTCGAACTCGCGGTGCAGCGCCTGGGCCTGTACGCGATCCGTGTGCATGCGCTGGTGCTGTCGCTGATTCCGCAATGCGAGCGCATGCGCTGCGAGGGCTTCGACTATCACCATTTCTGGATCACCTCCATGCATACGGCGCTTCTCGCCGAAGCGTTCGCCGAACGCATCGTGAAGCGCGCCGCCGACGACGGCTTCACGCTGGGCCTGCTCGCCGGCGTCGGTCGGCTCGCCTTCGCCACTGCCGAACCGGACGAATACGGGCGGCTGCTCGCGTTCGCACTCACGTCCGGAAGCGATGTCGAGACGCTCGAACGCGAGACTTTCGGCTTCGACCATGCCGAGTTCTCAGCCGTACTTCTCACCGACTGGACCTTGCCGACCTCGATGGCCGACATCATCTACTGGCAGCGCGACCCCGAGGGCGGCGGCTTCACGCCGGGTTCCACGCAGGCGCAGTTGGCCGGGTGTCTGTGTCTTGCGCGCGTACTCGCCGAACGCCTGAGCACCGACGACGCGGACGGCACGCTGCGCGCAATCGCGCGCCGGCGCGCCGCCACCCTGGGCATCGATCCGGATGAACTGCAACGTGTCTTCGAGACCTCGATGCTGCCGCTGCGCCAATGGTCGATCATGATCGGCCTGCCGATGCCACCCATCGACCCGCAGCGGCTTTCGATCTCCAACCCGATCTTTCGCGCCTGATCGCGGGCTCGCGCCCACGTCGACGCGAGAAGGCATGACCGCAGCCGTCGCGACCGGTCACGGCCACAGGTCGAGGATCCGCAAGGCCGCCTTGCCGATCTCGATACGCGTCGGAGCATCGTCCACCGAGCGCATGTCGATGTTGAGCGCGAAGGCGTGCACCGTATTGCCGCGCTCGACCCAGCCAACCCCCCAGCCGATGCCGGGATCGGGCGCACCCTGCCAGCCGGTCTTGCCGTACATGCGCACACCGTCCGCGGTTTCGAGCAGCACGATTTCGCGCACTGCGGCCTGGGTTCTGGGCGGGTAATCGAGTTCGCCACGCGCGAGGCGCGCGAGAAAACGCACTTGCTCGACCGCACTGATCTCCAGCGGTCCATCCAGCCAGAAACGGTCGACAACGACGCCGATGTCGCCATTGCCGTAATCGATACGCTCGACCTCCTTGCGCATCGCGTCCAAGCCGGTGCGGCGCGCCAGCTCCCGGTAGATCGGCACGTTCGACATCGCGATCGCCTCGCGCAAACTCATGTCCCTCGCCCACTGCGGGAACGCCGTCTTGCCGCCGCCCCAGGGCAGGACCTCGTCGACATCGCGCACCGACCGGCGCGCCAGCCCGATCAGCGTGTTCGGGATCTTGAAGGTCGAAGCCGGTACGAAACGCGTCCGGGCACGGGTCTCGTCATGCCCGACCAGACCTCCGCTCACCGGATCGAAGGCGACGAAGGTACCGCGCGCACCCGCTTCGTCGAACAGGCGCGCAATCGCGGGGCTCTCGCGCCACGCATCGGCCGCTGCAAGTGGCGATACAAACAGGAACAGGACGGCGAGCAACTGGCGGTACATCGATTCTCCGGAAAGGGTTTTGGCACGTCGAACCTTGGCGTGACACCGCTCAGGTATCGCGTCCAGCCAATGTGTCTTCGGTGGCCGCCGCCTCACGGCGCGCCTCTTCGGCCTCGACCAGACGCTGCATGCGCTCCCACATGACGGCCTCGTGCAGTTCACGCTGACGACGCTCGTCGCGCAGCGCCTTGAGCAGCGAGGCGGCCATGAACAGCATCAACACCATGAACGGGAAAGCCGCGACGATGGACATGGTCTGCAGCGCGGCCAATCCGCCCGAGAGCAGCAGCACGCCGGCCACCGCCACCTGGATGACGCCCCAGCTCAGGCGCAGGAGGCGACTTGGCACGAGTGCGCCGCGGCTGGTGAACATGCCCAGAACGAAGGTCGCCGAGTTGGCCGAGGTGATCACGAACAGCACGATGAGCACCAGCATCGCCACGCCCAACACATCGGCGCCGGGGAACCAGTCAAGCGTCGCGAACAACGCCGAACTCATCTCGGTGGCGACCGCGTCGCCGATACCGGCGCCACGGAACATCTCGAAGTACAGGGCCGAGCCGCCGAAGGTCGCGAACCACAGCGCGCTGAGCAGCACCGGCATGCCGATCACGCCCAGAACGAACTCGCGGATCGTGCGGCCACGCGAGATGCGCGCGATGAAGCTGCCCACGAACGGCGCCCACGACAGCCCCCAGGCCCAGTAGAAGATGGTCCAGCGCTCGACCCAGTCGTCGCCCGTATACGGGGTCATCAGCAGGCTCATGCCGATCATGTTGGCGAAATAGTCGCCGATGGCGTTGGTCATCGCCGCGGTGATGAAATCGGTCGGCCCCGCGAAGAACACGAACAGCAGCAGCACCGCGGCGAGCACCATGTTCGCGTCGCTGACGTAGCGCACGCCGCTCTCCAGCGGGAGCAGCGAACACAGCAGGAACACCACGGTGATGCCACCGAGGATCTTGAGCTGTGGCTCGACGCCGAAGGCCACGTCGCCCACGGCGCCCAGACCGCTGTTGATCTGGATCACCCCCAGGCCCAGGGTGGTCGCGACACCGAACACCGTGGACACGACGGCCAGCACATTGATGGCGTGACCCAGCGATCCGCCCGCGCGATCTCCGATGCTGGCACGGAAGGTCTCGCTGATCAGCCCGGGGCGCTGCTGACGGAAGCGCACATAGGCAATCGCAAGACCGACCACGGCGAAGTTGGCCCACTGATGAAAGCCCCAGTGAAACAGTGAATACTGCATGGCCAGCCGCGCGGCCTCGGCGCTGCGCGCATCGGCGCGGCCAAGCGGCGGCTCGACGTAGTGCGTCATCGGCTCGGCCACACCCCAGAACACCAGGCCGACCCCCATGCCGGCCGAGAAGATCATGCCCAGCCAGGTCGGATACGAGAACTCGGGCACCTCGCCATCGGCCCCCAACCGGATGCGGCCATAGTCCGACAGCGCCACGCTGAGACAGAACACCAGAAAGCCGGTGGTGGCGAACAGGTAAAGCCAGCCGAAATGCGACGTCGTGAATTCGAGCGCACGCGCGGCCGAACCGGCCAGCGCATCGGGGCGCGCGACACCGATGCCGACGAACGCCGCGAGCACCAGCACCGACCACACGAACACCCAACCCGGACCACGCCGTTCCGACACCGCAGTTCTCCTGCCGATCACAGCGTGCGATGGTACCCGTGGCGCGCCCTGCGTCCACCGCAGCACGCAGCCTCGTCAGGGCCCGATCAACGTCGCACGCGGTCGACGATCCAGCGCAATGGTGCCGTCATCCGCCACGACAGGCTGGACTCGATGGCATGCAAGCGCTCCGTCGCCTGCAGCCACGCCGCGATGTCCGAACGGCGCGCACGCGCGGCCTCGCGCAGAACGATCGCGCGCATGCGTTCGACTCCGGCGTCCGCGTCCGCCCGGTTCGCCGCAGATCGGGCCAGAACGAACGGTCTCAGATCCACGAAGGTCAGCGGACACTCCTCGCAAGTGATCGCCATGACCCGCCCGGCGGGGTCGAGTGCGATGCCTTTGGGGCCGCCTTCCTTGGGATTGTGGCGGCCGCGCAGATAGGTCTCGTCGTCGAACACGCGCAGCAACCGTGCTGCCGTGCGCCGACCCTCCCAACCCGCGTCACCGCGCGCGAAAAGATGCACGCAGGGCGCGCCCGCATCGGCAACGAGGATGTGTCCGTCGCCCGGCATGAAGCGCACGCCATGCGGATAGCCGATCCCCTCCAGCACGCCCTCGGGCGCGGATACGGCATCGAGCTCGATGCGGTTGCGATACAGGCAGACGCAGTGGTGTTCGTGGTTCGAGATCGCGATCCATTCACCGTCGTGGCTGACCGCGACCCCATCGGGAATGCCCAGTCCGGAATGCAGCAATACGCAGCTGCTACGGGCCGCATAGGCCGCGCGGGCGTCAAGCAGATGGCGCGTAACGCGGTCGGCGTAGTTGTTGCACACCAGGGCTTCATAGAGATCCGGACCGACGCGGGCGACACTGACCGACCCCGGGGTCATCACCTGATCCGGCCCCTTCGCTCGCAGCGTCTGCAGCACCTCGACTTCGCGCATCCCACCTTCGTCGATGCCGGCGGGGGGGGCGATGACCAGTACGTCGCCCTCGCGGTTGGCCACCATCACGGTCCGCTCGTCGATCCAGAACACCCCGTGCGGGCGGCGAAATTCCGCGCAACGCACTTCGACCGGACGCGTCAGCGCCAGTTGCGGCACCTCGTCATTGCGAATGGTCACGTCGATGACCAGCAGGGCGTCCCGCGCCAGCGCGGCCAGCGCGATGCGCCGCCCGTCGGGCGACCAATGCACATCCTCGGTGCGGCCGATGCCGGCCAGCGCCGCACGCACGGCCGGCGCCGTGTCGGTCTGCAGAAAGAGGGCTGAATCCATCGCAGTTGCCCCCCGTATGCGGGGGAACAATGAAGTGACCCGCAGTATGCCCCCGGACTGGTCATGGCGACAGCGCCGCTTCATGGCGCACAGCGCGAAACCGACAAGGAAAGCGCGCCACGAACGCGGTAACATCGCCCCCACCCGGCGTGCTGCGGCACGCCCGCAACCGATACAGGAGAAGCCCATGAGGTGCACCGTCATCGGCTCGCGCTATTTCGGCGCGACCGTGCTCGCGAACCTGCTCGAAGACGGCATGGAGGTCGTGCGCGTCGTCGCACCCGCCGAGGATGACCGACTCGCGCTGGCCGCGGCGAAAGCCGGCCTGCCGCTGTCCATCCTGGAGAGCCCGCGCACCGTGCCGGGCTCGGCCCTGCAGGAGGACTGCGACCTGATCATCGCCGCGCATACGCACGCCTTTGTCACCGAGGAGGCCCTGGCACGCGCGAAGATCGGCGGCATCGGCTACCACCCCTCTCTGCTGCCGCGCCACCGCGGTATCGCCGCGGTGGAATGGACGTTGCTCGAAGGCGACCCGATCGCCGGCGGCTCGATCTACCACCTGGAAAAGGGCTGGGATGACGGCGCCATCGCCGCGCAGGACTGGTGCTTCGTGGTCAAGGGCGAGAGCGCGCGCGACCTGTGGGAACGCGCGCTGTGTCCGCTGGGCCTGAACCTGGTACGCAAGGTGGTGCGTCACGCGGCCGAGCACGGCACGCTGCCTGCCGAAGCTCAGGATGCGCGCTTCGCCACGCGCGCGCCGATGATCCGCCGCACGGTCAAGCTGGTCGAGCAGGAGAGCGCACTGACGACTTCACTGGTGGTTACGGTGATCGGCCCCGACAGGCCCGGAATCGTGCGCAAGGTCTCCGACTGCGCCCAGGCCGCTGCGGTGAACTGGGCGGACAGCCACATGACCAGCGTCGCCGGCCAGTTCGCCGGCATCGTGCATCTGCAGGTCGCACCGGACGACGCCGACACCGTGATTGCCGCGCTCAGGAAACTCGAGGACGACGGTCTGGCCATCGCCATCGCACGCAGCGACGCGCGTCCGGTCCCTGCCGGACGGCGTCTGTTGCGCCTGGAACTGGCCGGCCCCGATCGCCCCGGCATCGTGCGACGCTTGTCCACCAGTCTCGCCGAGCGCGGCGTGAGCATCGAGAACCTCGACACCGAAATCGTCGGCGAGCGACCGGACGAGCCGCACGTGTTCAAGGTCCACGCCCTGCTCGTGGTGCCCGAGGCGCTGGCCGACGAGACGCTGCGCGAGATGCTCGACGGCCTCGGCCATGAGTTGATGGTGGACATCGCGCTCGATGCACCCGGCTGAACACGCGGGCTGCATGAACGCAAACGGGGCGGCCATGGCCGCCCCGTTTCTACGTCTGCATCGCGCTCAGCAGCCGCTCGTGCATTTCGCTGCGCCGTCGAACGCCATCGTGCGTCCCGACAGCGGCAGGTGCACCGGCACCTCGACGGCCTTGATGAAGGCCTCGGTCTTGGTACCCGCCCTCAGCTTGCCGCCTTCGGTGGCCGGCTCGTTGGCGTGCGAGGCGATCACGGCGGCCGGCCTGACCAGATCGTTGATCACATAGGCCGCCTCGCGCGGGCCGGTGGTGAAGGTGCCACCGATATTGAGCACGGCGAGCTTCGCGCCGTAGTGGCCGCGCACCACGTGATCCTGTTCGGCCGTGATGCCGGTATCACCCGACAGATACACGGCCAGCCCATTACTGAAGGTCAGCACATAGCCGCCCGGCGGGCCGACGTAGGCGGTCAGCCCGACCTCGGAGAGCATCTTCGCGTACTCGCTGCCGATGAAGATCGGCGCCAGACCGTTGCTGTGCACGGCCGGCACGCTGGCGATATCCACGCCGCCGACCCGGGTCGACGCGCCGAAGCGCACCAGCTGTACCTGGCCGCGCTCGCCACCGGCCGCTTCCACACGGTTCTGGAAGAAGGCCGGCATCTCGCCGCCGACGATGAACTTCGCTTTTTTGCCGACGACGATGTCGACGCTGTTGGAATTGGGCGTGACCTTGACCGAGAAGTCCGGCTTGGCACACGTGCCGGCATTGGCCTCGGCCTGAATCGCGTCACCGAGATGGTCGCCATGCACGTGGCTGAGCAGCACCACGTCGATCTTGCCCAGACGCGGATCCTCCGGCCCGCGCACGGTACGTCCGGCGTCGTAGAGGATGCGCGTGCCGTCCGGGTCCTCGAACACCAGCGCGCGGTCGAGCGGACAGAACTCGCCGTCGTGACTGCCCAGTGGCGTGACCTTGACGGTGTTCGCGTGCGCAACGGCCGCAGCCGTCATCATCACTGCTCCGGCGAGCACCGCCGGCCATCGTGTCGCATGCATGCCTGTCTCCTCCCTGATTGCCGGCGAACCGGATAGCGTCATTGAGCGAGAATAGGCGGTACGGGTTCCGCACGCAAAAAAACCCGGAACGGTCTGGGACCGTCCCGGGGACGTCGCCGGAGAAGCGAAGTGGAAAGCCTGGGCGGCCCGCGCAGGCGCGTTCGACCGTAGCTGCGGACACTGCGTGAACCGCACGAATGGACCGGCCAGGCCACGGCAGCAGGAGACTCGCAATCCATCCGTCATCAACCACGGTAGTCGAGCGCGCCACCGGGGTCAACATTTGTCATATGCCAATCGCAATGCACGCAGCCGCGTGCCGGCGATTCCTGACATGCGCGGGCGCCAAGCGCAATGTCGAAACCGGCCACGCCCGTTCGACCAGGGATGAGGGCACCGCTCCGGCTGCCCGCAGCGAGGAGACCGAAGATGGAACGCGAACCGACGATTCTGGTGGCGACCCGCAAGGGTGCATGGATCTTCCACGGCGACGCCGCACGCGAGCGCTGGACGGCGGACGGGCCGCACTTTCTGGGCCACATCATCAACCACCTCGTGTGCGACCCGCGCGACGGGCGCACGCTGCTGGCGGCGGCCAGCACGGGACACCTGGGCCCCACGATCTTTCGTTCGAGCGATTTCGGTGCAAGCTGGTCGGAAGCCGCACGCCCTCCGGCCTTCGCGAAAGCGACCGACGGTAGCGGCCGCGCCGTCGCACAGGTCTTCTGGCTGACGCCCTGTCACGCCAACGAGCCGCACGCGTGGTACGCCGGCACCTCGCCGCAGGGGCTGTTCCGCAGCGACGACGACGGCAACACCTGGCGGCCGTTCTCGTGCATCAACGACGATCCCGACTACCGCCGCTGGATGGGCACGGTGCAGGACGGCACGCCGGACGGGCCCAAACTGCATTCGATCATCGTCGACCCGCGTGACCCGAAACACCTGTATTTCGCGATGTCGGGCGGTGGCGTGCACGAGAGCACGGATGGCGGCGAGCGCTTCGTACCGCTGCTCGACGGGCTGGACGTGGTGGAAGGCTTCGTGCGGGACGATCCGACTTTCCACGACCCGCACTGCGTACGCATGTGCCCGAGCGACCCCGATCGCCTCTACCAGCAGAACCACTGCGGCATCTATCGCCTTGACCGCCCCGCCACCCACTGGCAGCGCATCGGCCGCACCATGCCGGGCGAAACCGGCGATGTCGGCTTTCCGATGGTCGTTCATCCGCGTAACGCCGACACCGCCTGGGTATTTCCGATGGATGGGCGCGACGTGTGGCCGCGCACCAGCCCGGACGGGCGCCCCGCGGTGTATGCCACGCAGGATGCCGGCGCGAGCTGGCAGCGGCTCGACCGCGGCATGCCACGCGAGCAGGCGTGGTGGACCGTCAAACGCCAGGCGATGTGCGCGGATGCGCACGATCCCGTCGGCCTGTACTTCGGCACCACCAGTGGCGAGCTGTGGGCCAGTGTCGATGAAGGCGCACACTGGCGCTGCATCGCCCGCCACCTGCCCGAGATCTACGCCGTCGAGGCGGCGCAAACCGCGTGAGTGCGACGATGCAGGTACTCATCCCGACACCGCTGCAGTCCTACACCGGGAGCGCGCAAGTTGAGGCCGAAGGCACGACGCTGGACGAATTGCTCGACGATCTGGAACGCCGCTATCCGGGCATCCGCTTCCGGCTGATCAACGAGCAGGGTCGAACGCGGGCGCACATGCGCATCTTCGTCAACGGGCGCTCCGAATTCGACCTTGCCCGTTCGCTCGAGCCCGATGATGACGTGGTGATCGTGCAGGCCTTGAGCGGCGGCTGACGGTCTGACGGACGGTCGGCGGCGCAAAAGCCGCGGGGATGAAAGGGATGCCTATTGCAACAGCGGGAAGACCGTCTCCCGAAAGCGCTGGGCGGGCCCGCGTCCGACACTGCCTTCGAGCATGCGGCACAGCATCTCGCACTCTGTCGCGAGCTGCTCGCGGGTGGCGATCGCCTCGACGCGCATCGCGAACACGTCCGCGTCGGGGCCGAGAAACTCGATCAGCGTCTGCACGACCACCTGCTTTGTTTCCTCCAGCCCCGCATGGACATCAGCCGCCGGAGCGGCGGCCGCGGCACTGCTGACCTCGACGATGAAACCACCCTCGGCCAGCGCGGAAAGGTGACCAAGGGCTTCATCGGCCGCGGGATGGTTGGCCAACAACTCGCCCACCGAACGCCGGCCATCCACCATGATCAGCAAGGCACGTTGCCGTGCCGGAACATGTCGCGCTCGCGTCGCGACCTCCTCTTGCCCGATCGGGCTCTTCGCATACACGGTTGTCGAGTCCACCGCCCCCCTCCTTCCGCCCTGCTTTGGGGCATGCTGCACCCTGATTACGCCGATGGCAACTGTGGTTCACACTAGGCGCGCCGTCGCCCCGCCAGCCAAACCCGGCATGCCCTCGCACCGGGACACTTGCCATGCCAGTGGCTTCACTCGCGGCGGCATCGTGCACTGGATGCCGGAAGAGGTCGGCGCGCGACGACGAACACCGATTCGCGATTGGGCTGCCAGTCGTGCTCGATGGAAAAGCCGGCCTCCACCAGCATCGTCAGCAGTTGCTCGCGTCCGAACCGGCTCACGTGGGGCGCCAGGCTCAACGCCTGCATCAGCGGAATCGCCAACCGCCAGTGCAGTTTCAGGTCGCCCACCAGCGCCGAGCTGGACACGAAGATGCCCCCCGGCTTGAGCAAGGAGTGAACGCGCGAAATCGCGCCCTTCACGTCCTCCAGCAGGTGCAGCACATTGAGCCCCAGCACTGCATCGAAGCCCTCCGCCGGCAGACCCGGATCGTCCAGCGTGCCCTGGCGGAACTCGATGTTTTCGATGCCCGCCTCACATGCCTTGCGCCCCGCGATTTCCAGCATCCGGCCCGACACGTCCGTGGCAAGAATGTGCTTCACATGCGGTGCATGCTCAATGGCCGTGGAACCCGTCCCGCAGCCGAATTCGAGCACCGTCCAGTCGGGGCGGAAATACTCCTGCGTGACGGCGAGCTTCCTGCGGTAGCTCCGCTCGTCGCGGATGCGGCTCTTCGCATAGCGCGGCGCGGCCTTGTCCCAGAACTCCTGCGAGCCCTTCATCCGGTCAGTCTCCCCATCGACATTCATGAGCGCCACCGAGGCTGGCGCCGGCTAACCGTACTTCAACGGCATGACGGTGAAAACCGCAATCGACGATCAGGCGCGTTCGGCAAATCACGCCAGTGATCCATCCGGCCGGTTAGCAGCGCACGGAGACTCCGAACCCGGTCGACAGTGCTGAAGATCCGTTCGACCATTCGGTCACCTCGGTGCTCATCATCGCGATTTTGCGCGATCGGGCACTCGCCTGCCAATCGATGCAGCCATGGGAATCAGCCGCCGGAGCGCGCATGGAATGGGGCCTCACAGGCCGCACCCGGCGGACTGGATATCTTGACGTGCCGCGCCGCCTGGCCTTCACTTGGAGTCGTCACACGATCTGCACGCACCATTTTCCACAGGGTTCCACTCACTCCGGGAGGCCAGACCCCGCAATGAACGATAAACACGGCGAGACACCCGACACGAACGAGGACGTTCCCTCCGAGCCTTCCGTGGAAGTGAGCGACACGGAAGAGGTCGTGGTCGAACGCGGGCTCAAGTACCTGCAAAGAGGACTTCTGCTGGTCGTTGCGACCATGACCCTGGTCGCAACGGGCGTGGAGATCCTTGCCGTGGTCGAGGCGCGCACGGTCAATCTGGGCGACATCCTGTTGATGTTTCTCTATGCCGAAGTGATCTCGATGGTTGCCGTGTTCTACTCCGGCCGCGGCCTGACCATGGTGTTCCCCATCCTGATCGCGATCACGGCGCTGGCGCGATTGATTGTCCTGCAGGGCAAGGAGATGGACCCGTCCAACATCCTGATCGAGGCAGGCGCAATCTTCCTTCTTTCGCTGGCGGCGGTCGTGCTGCTGCGCTTTTCGAGCAAGTAGCGCGAGCCGACACCACTCGCCCCTCCCGCATCGTTGCGCAAGTGCCGAATCGCGGGCACGGACCGCGGTTGTGCGGGGTGCCGCAGTCCGGGGTCACTCGCCCTGCGACGGCTTCACGTCGCGATCCGCAAGGCCAAATACGGCACCAGATTGAACAGCAGGATGCCAAGCTTGTAGATGGCCATGCCACCGTAGTGGATCGCGTCGAACTGCGCGTCCGGCAGGTCGAACCAGCGTCCGTGCAGGCGCCGCACGGTGTCACGCGCAAGCGCGAACCAGGCGAACCACCAGATCAGCACAACGAAGTTGATCAGCGTGCTCCAGCCAAGCACGGCCTGCACGGTTTCCAGAAATTCGACGTTCACGGGTACTCCTCCACTGGCGATGGGCGGCCGATGATGCGCAAGACATCGCCATGGCAACCCGTGCATGCTCCACTCGAACACACGTATCCGCCCCGGCGTCTGAAGATGCACCCGCAAACCGGTGCTTCGCCACGACCGAGTGCGTTGAGTCTAGGCCGCCAGCGCGTCGTGCGCCATGACGCTTTTGGCATACTGAAGGGGCTGCCGTGCCGCCGGGCGCCCGACGAGAGCGCATTCGGCACGCCACGCCTGACAAACAGCGCCTCCATGCACAAGCACACAATCGGAAACGGAAGCCGGCGCGCGCCGATGGAGCGGCTCTCTGTGTTCGCCAACAGACAGACGATGAACGCCGACAATCCTATAAAGGGAACCGTGCACCCCGGTGCCGTGGCGCCGGAACCCACGCATGAGGGCTTCTTCATGCTCGGGCACGACAACGTCCCGTGCACCGTGTGCGACGGTGACGGCCAACTCGACATCGGGAACCCTCCTCCTCCTGGTGGCGAAATTCATGCTGTCGTGAACCCGAGCGTTTAGCGCGCCTGCCGTTGAGGTCGAAAACGGTGCTCGCCCGTCAGGTGCCATCACCGGCATCAAGGCGAAGAACAACAAACCAGACAGGTGTGTCGATTTTTGGGGCGCCAGGGCGCCCCTTGTTTTTGGACAACCCATGCTGCGCCGTCGTCCACCTCGCCCGGCGAATCCGGACGAGGCCGCAGCACCCCGGCAGTGCTCGAACCTCAATAAATTGCCTATGGCCTGCGTGCGCCAGCGCACAGACGCGTCGCAACGGACCCGTGAAGATTCACAAACAAAACGCGAGGAGCAAACCATGAATGCTGACGACGATCACGCCCTTCGGCCTGACAATGCCCAGTTCCACCCTCGCGCAAGGCGCTCGGACCAGGCTCGCGGCACGCTCCGTACGTTGGCGATCAATCTGGCCTGTGCCGCAGGCATGATCATCGCCGCCCCGGCACTGGCACAGGTTGCGGTTGCGCCCCCGCTGGGGGTCGCCGGCCAGTTCGGTGCGCTTGGCAATTCCGGCGTGACCGGGTCGACCGGTGCCGGCACGATCGTCAATGGCGACGTGGGCTCGTCCCCGACCGCCACCATCACGAACTTTCCGCCCTCGTCCGTGGTGCCGCCCTACGTGTTGCACCTCGCCAACGATGGGGTGGTCCAGCAGGCGCGCGCCGACTCGATCGCCGCGTATGGCGCACTCAATCAGGGGCCGGGCACTGCACTCGCCAACGACCTGTCGACCGTCGGGGCACTCACGCCCGGCATCTACTCGATCGGCGCCGCCGATCTGCCAAGTGGAACGACGCTCACCCTGAACGATCCTTCCGGCTCGGGAATCTTCATCTTCAATGTCGCCAGTTCGCTCACGGCCAACGTCAATTCGAGCATTCTCGGCACCGCCGACCCGTGCAACGTGTACTGGCAGGTCGGCGAGTCGGCGACGCTCAACGGCACGAACTTCTGGGGCACCGTCATCGCCGACGCGAGCATCACGCTCGGCGATGGCGCCAACCTCGTCGGCCGCGCGCTGGCCGGCACCGGAGCGACCGGAGCGGTGACCATGTCGGGCTCGGGCGGCAACACCATTGGCGGCTGCTCGGCCGAGACGCCTCTGGCTATCGGTCCGAGAGCACCCAGTGTGAGCAAGAGCTTCGACCCGGAAAACATCGCAATCGACGGCACCTCGGTGCTCACCATCACGCTGTTCAACTCCAGCACCGACACCGACGATCCCATCACTTCACTAAGCGACAACCTCCCCGCCGACCTGCTCGTAGCGCCGGTGCCCAACGCGAGCAACACCTGCGGCGGAGTCGTATCCGCGCCTGCGGGCGGCGGTACGGTGTCCATGATCGGCGGGACAATCCCGCAGGCGAATCTGGCGACCAACATGCTCGGATCCTGCACGGTCACCGTGAGTGTCACCTCGTCCACCGTCGACACCTATGTGAACACGATCGAGGTCGGTGGTCTGATCACGGCCGGTGGAAGCAACGCCGCGCCCGCGAGCGCCACGGTGAACGTGCTCCCCTTTGGCGCCGGTGCCGGCGTCGCCGCCATTCCCACGCTGTCCTGGTGGACCATGATGCTGCTCGCTTCCCTGCTTGCCTTCTCGAGCATCGTGATGCTGCGCCGCAGGTCCAACTGAGGCGCTTCACCCGGCTCGAGGTCGGCGGCGCTTGCGCTGCCGACCTCGTGCCCGTTTGCACCCTGTTTCAATGCGGCGATAGTGCGGGGCTTAAGCTATGCGGTCTCTGATGGCCAGGCAAAGTCGGCAATGGCTCAGGAACCGCACAACTTGCAAGATCTGCTCGACCACATCGAGCGCGCCGCACACAAGCACGATCAGGTTTCCCTGGCGACCGTGATGGAGGCGGTCGGAACGCGCTCGTTCGGCCCGCTGTTACTGGCCGCGGGTGTCACCACAGCGTCACCGCTGAGCGGCATTCCGGGCGTGTCGACCGCCGTCGGCCTGATGGTGCTTTTGATCGCCCTCCAACTGCTGAGCGGCGAAAAGGAGTTCTGGCTGCCGCAGTGGTTGATGCAACGCACCATCGACCATCGCAAGGTGAGCCGGGCCTTCGACTGGCTCCGACCGCCCGCCCGCCTCGTCGACGGTCTCTTGCGGCCGCGCCTGAGCGCGTTCGTGCGAGCCTCGGGCAGATATGTGATCGCACTGGTTTGCGCGATCATCGCGCTGGGCATGCCGGCCATGGAACTGGTGCCGTTCTCGGCGACCGGCGCTGGCCTTGCCCTGACGGCGTTCGGGCTCGCACTGGTCAGCCGCGACGGTTTGCTCGCCCTGATTGCCTTCGGGTTTACGACGCTCACGCTCGGGCTTGTCCTGCAGGGACTGATCTGAGCGCTGCACTCACACCCACGCCCCGAGGAGTCAAGCAGTGTCCACCTGGGAAATCGTCATCGGAACCATCGCCGCCGAATTCTCCGACCTGTCGGATGTCGAGGACGCCACGCGCATCACACTGCGCCTGTTTCTCGCCGGCCTGCTCGGCGCCGCGCTCGGCTACGAGCGCGAAAGCCAGGGCAAGGCCGCCGGGCTGCGCACCCACATGCTCGTCGCGCTCGGGGCCGCGCTGTTCGTCATCGCCCCGGGCCTGGCCTGGTCCATGGACGACGCGATGAGTCGTGTGATCCAGGGGATCATCACCGGCATCGGCTTCATCTGCGCCGGCACCATCATCAAGGGCAATGACACCGGCGACGTGCGCGGCCTCACCACTGCCGCGGGGCTATGGCTGACCGCCGCGATGGGCGTCGCCGTCGGGTTGGGCAACGAGGCCACCGCGGTGCTGAGCACGCTGATCGCGCTCTTCGTGCTGCATGTGCTGCCGTGGATGGTTCGAAAGCGCAGGAAGGCGTGAAGTTTCGTCACGGATCATCGTGTTCGTGACCATCCACCCTGCGTTCGCGCGCAGCCTGGCCCATTCTCAACCGGACGTCGGTGAGCCCGCTGCGTTTGGTTCGTCGAATTCGACCGGTTTGAGCGGCGCGTTGTTGACGTGCAACTGGAAGATATCCGGTCTCGCATAGTGTCCGACGACGTCGAGGCTGCGCCGCGCAATGCCGACCCGCTCGAGGTCGACGTCCGCATACAGGATGCCGAGCTCGCGCCGCATCGGCCCGGCCGCGATGGTGCCACCCGGCTCGATCACCACCGAGTCGCCCGCGTTGATCCATTCGTCGGAATCCGGGTAGAGCTCCGACTTTCCCGGAACGCTTGCGGGGATGTCACAGGCCCGGAAGGCCATGCCGCTTCCCACCACCCAGCAGCCGCCCTCGCGCGCGATATGCTGCAAGGTGCCGATCCACTTGTCGCCGGCATCATAGGTCGGCGCGATATAGATCTCGACCCCCTGCGCATAGAGCGCGCAGCGCGCCAGCGGCATGTAGTTCTCCCAGCAGATCAGCACGCCGAGCCGGCCGCCGGAGGTATCAACCACCTTGAGACCGGAAGCGTCGCCGAACCCCCACACCATGCGCTCCGGATTGGTCGGCATGAGCTTGCGATGGCGGTTCAGGAGCGCTCCATCCGGCCCGATCACCACCACCGTGTTGTACAGCGTCCCGCGACTGAACTCGGCGTCGCGCTCGTCGATACCGCAAACGACGCTCACCTGGTGCTTCTTCGCGGCCTCGCGAAGCGGAGCAAGGTCGTCGCCGTCTAGGCTCACCGCGTTCGCCAGCAACTGCGCGTGCAGCTTCTCCGCGAGTGCCATGTCCGCGCCGGGACGCAGCCGCCAGATCCACGCCGGATATCCAGGAATATAGGCCTCGGGGAAGATCACGATCCGCGCCTCGTTCGCTGCGGCCTCTTCGATCGCCGCCACGGCGTCCGCAATCGTCCTTGCGCGGTCGAGCAGCACCGGCGGTCGTTGCACTACGGCTATTCGCATCGCTCTTCTCCAGAATGAAGCATGCACCGGAAAGGGAAGTCCGGCGGCTGCCGGCCGGCGACGGAAGCGGGACGGAAACACCCGGATGCACGGGCGTCCGACACTCCGCAGCGCACGGTTCGAACTCGATTCCTACCTCGCGGACTCGACCGGCACCGCGTCGAGCGGAGACTCGAAGGCAATGAACAGGACGCAGGGCGTGTCGCTCACGCAGGTGGCCTCGTGCGCTCGCCCCGGCGGGCCGTATGCGTAGCTTCCCTGCCGGAACAGCAGCGGCTCCTGACCTTCGTAGGTGACATGCATCTCACCAGCCACGAGGATCATGCGCTCGGCCGAGGTGTGCCAGTGCGTGGGCAGATACGACTTGCCCGGCACCCGGAGAAAGACATCGACATTGTCGGCCGCAGGGTCGCCATGCAGCACGGCCAGAGCGCAACCTGCCGGCAGGAACGCGGGACAGGCTCCCCAGTTCAACTGCGGGTCGTCCGCATCCCGGACAAGCGCCGGCTCCGCAGGCGGCGGTTGAGCGATCGCCGGCAGACCCGCCAAGAGCAGCGCCAAGGCGCAAACAAGCAAGGGGAATCGTGACGCAGGAAAACCGGAAACAGTGCCAGACATGGTTGTTCTCCTGTGCCCGGCCGTCCCGTGCCGCGAAAGTCTCCACGAATCGTCGCCGGATTCAACGAGCGTAGACCCCCAACGTGCAGAATGACAGGGCGCTGTGCTGCCGTCTGCCTGAAATCGACCCCTCCGGCCCCGACGGACTGGGCGGACCCGGTCCTTCGCGCAGCAAGGGGGCCACCGCCCATCTCGCCACAAGCGTTCCGGGACTCCATAATCGGCGTGAATCCACACAGGCAGGGGGAAGCATCATGGACGCATTCATGCGCGCTGCCATCGACGAGGCCCGCAAGGGCCTGGCCGAGGGCGGCATCCCGATCGGCTCGGTCATCGTGCACGACGGCCGCATCATCGGCCGCGGCCACAACCGCCGCGTGCAGCAGGGCAGCGCCATCCTGCACGGCGAGATGGACGCCTTCGAGAACGCCGGCCGCCAGCCCGCCGCCGTGTATCGCGACAGCGTGCTCTACACCACGCTCTCGCCCTGTTCGATGTGCAGCGGCGCGATTTTGCTCTACGGCATCCCGCGCATCGTCATCGGCGAGAACCGGACCTTCATGGGCGAGGAGGAACTGCTGAAGAGCCGCGGCGTGCAGGTCGACGTGTTGCAGGACGCCGAATGCGAGGCGCTGATGCGCGAGTTCATCGCGCAGCGCCCGGAGTTGTGGAACGAGGATATCGGCGAAGAATCCGCCTGAGGCCGAACCACCGCAGCACTCGACAGTCCTACACGCGCCCTTAACCTGCGCCACGGCGGATCACCCGTGCGGCGACGCCCCCGGAGAAACCATGTTCGGACTGTTCAGGAAAGACCCCCGCAAGGCCCTGCAGCAGCAATACCAGCAGAAGCTGGAGCAGGCCATGCAGTATCAGCGCAACGGCGACATCATGAATTACTCGCGGCTCAGTGCCGAAGCGGCCGAACTGGAAAAGCAGTTGCAGGCGCTGGACGACGCGAAGTGAGGTAGGCGTCGCTCTCAGTCATCGCGCTTTTGTTCGGCGGCGGCCTTCTGCCACGGCCAGCGGCCGGTCAGTTCCACTTCCAGCGTGAAGCTCAGGAACGTGCGGATGAAAACGATGATGGCGAGCGCCCCGACCGATTCGAACGACAGGTCGACCGCCACCGTATAGATGATGTCGGCGGCGATCAGGAATTCCAGCCCGAGCAGGATCCCGCGCCCCAGGCGCTCGCGCAATTCCTGGAAGACGAGATCCCGGTCAGCGCCGCGAATGGTCAGTTCGCGGAGGGCGATGCCCAGGCCGTACAAGGCGATCAAGGTAATGATGGCAACGCCCAGCGCTTCCAGCAGCGCAGCGCTTCCCAGTGCGAACGGTTCGACGAATTCGGGCATGGCACTCTGAAAGGTCGGGGGTCAGGAGCCCGCGCGGGCATGGACGTTCGAATATACGCTCAGCGCGGTCACGGCAACCAGAATCAGCCCCATGCCGAAAATCTGCAGCCCGGCCAGCCGCTCATCGAGCACCACGACCCCGAACAGCGAGGCGGTGACTGGCTCGACCATCGCCACGATGGCCGCCACCGTCGGCGCGGTGTGGTTCAGCCCGACGATGTAGAACACGAAGGACAGGCCCGCACCAAGCACCCCCAGCAGCACGAACAGCGGCCAGCCCGGCGTCGTCAGCACGGCCATGGTCTCGGCAGAATCGCCCAGCCACACGAGGATGCCGCTGAGCACCGCGAACGCGATCACGAGAATCGCCTGCGGGCTGCCATGCGGCGCCGCGTACTTGAAGCCGAAGATGAACAGCGCGTAGAACAACCCGGCGAGCAGCCCGGCACCGGCTGCGAGCGGGGTCACGTCGCTCGCACCAAGCTCGTAGACGCCTGTGAGCAGCACCACGCCCAGCATCACCACCGCGATCGCGGAACACTTCGCCACGGACGGCCGCTCCAGCCCGAGCACGAACGACACCCCATAGACGAACACCGGCGCGCAATACATCAGGGTCGCCGCAACCGCGACCGAACCGTGCGCGATGCTCAGGAAATAGAACGCGAAATTGCCCGCCACGCCCACTCCGGCGAGCGCCGACCAGAACCACAGCCGACCACTCCCCAGCCCGCTGCCACCCGGCCGCGCTGCCAGCCAAGCCAGCACGAACACCAGCCCGATCGCGCCCCGGTAAAACGACACCACCACCGCGCTCCAGCCCTGGGCCGTGAGCACACCGCCAATCCCGCCCGCCAGCCCCCAGCAGAGCGCCGCGAGCGCCACGAACACCGTGCTCAGCGCCACCATTCTGTTCGGGGAAAACAACATCGTCGGGGCACCTCGCGCGGCTCGTGCACCTCATGCAGGACGCAATGAGCGAAGCGCATTGCGCCGGATGTGTGACAGGGCAGTCTACGCTCCCGCGTAGTCCGCTACGAGCGCCCGGGCATCTACTTCCAGACCCCCTGCTCGCTCACCACCACCGTGTCGCCGTCGAGAACGACCAGTTCGCCACCGCCGTTCACGAAATAAGTGAATGCGTCGTTCCTGAAGACGTACCCGAGAAAACGGCACGGGGTCACCCCGTCCGCGCACATGCTGTGCGCCGTGCTGCCCACAAGGCGAATGCTCTTCTTCGTCCGTTTGCTCTCACCCCGGTAGACAACGTTGTCGCAGGTGACTTCGCCTTCAGGGCAGCGAACTTCGATCCGGATGCTGTAGTTCGGCGTATCCAGAATCTGAGCATGACTCCGCTCATCCGCCTTCACCGGGGCCGATAAAACGAATGTAGCGAGAAAGGTGCAAGCCGCGAGTGTTCGCAGCTTAGGGAGCTCGATCATTCTGACCTGAATTCCGGAGGGAGATACATGGGGCGACTCTTGAAGCCACGGCAATCTGTTTCACGCCCCGGCCGAGAGTCGCGAAGCGGGAGGGAATCGGTCGCCACGCAGCCGATCGCTGGACTTCACGGCTGATACCTGGCCTGTGGCCATATCTGGTTGATCTCATCAGCTTGATGCCGTGCAGTGAATCGCTCCCAAACGATACCGTTCACATCAGTCTCTTGCGAGAACTCGGAAGCCTCAGGATCTTCCCAGCCCAAATGCCTCAGAGACCCTGCCTTACAGGCAGGGTCTTGACGCACGGAGACGTTTAAAGTTTCCGTGCGCCACAATGCATATTCGCCAGGGACGGAAGAGCATGGCTGCATTCCCAGGCGCTCAGAATAGCCAATGATGGTTTCTTCGATTTTGTCCGTAGAGATTGCGATGTGAAGTTTTTTCATATCCGTTCCGTCAACGCCAAGCCAAGGAAAGACTGGTTTAATGGGTTCCGATCATTGCGATGGGGGACAGGAATGGGGTTCGATCGAGGTTATGCGTGACTCCGTACACACACCCTTATCGCTTCCAACACCGATCCTATGCCATACATCGTTCAGACTGGGTCGCGAATACGCTCCCGCGAGTTGCCTCCAAACGATTTCCGGGCGTTCTTTACTCGTCGCTAGAATGCGGACCTAGTGCGCATCCTTGTATATCGTCTTCATCGAATACAATCTCCACCACCCCGTACGGCGGACCGTTCAGATCCTTTGGGTCATCTGAGATGAATCGGGTCTTCGTTCGCTTCGATGTGCCCGCAGAAGTCAAATTCAGGCGAACCATATTTCGCGGTTCAAGACATATCGCAACGATCACGCGCGAACCTACGTCTGTGCAGCGCCAGCGCTTGCCGCCGCACCAGAATTCAAGACCCATCGAAAATTCGCTGTGCTGCACAGATACAGTCCTTGACGACCAACACCTGAATTAAGTCGTGTCGGCTAGCTTGAATTGTTAGGTTGCTCCGTCTGGAAGCGGCTCGGTACTTTTCCCCCATAAAACACCTCCAAAGATATTTGTCCATCTTCAAATGTGTCCGGGGCACCCGGGTTACCTCAACTCGACCTTCGCCCCAGTGACTCTCGCTCCGATTGCGTGACGCCCGGACGCCCGGACGCTCGAACGCAGGGCGCTCCGGGCTGTCCGATACACCAAACCCGGCACAAATGCTTTTATCGGATACGTCGTCATGGCTCGGCTGCTCATCGTCCTCATTCCCTTGATTCTCCTTGCCATCTGGCTGCCCGACTGGTGGGTAAGGCGTACGATGGCACACTATAGTGAGCCTGCCGACCGCTACCACGGAAGTGGCGCACAGCTGGCCCGTCTTCTGCTCGATCGACATGGTCTCCCGGACGTCAAGGTCGAAGCCACGGAGCGGGGTGATCATTACGATCCCCAGGCGCGCGCGGTCCGCCTGTCCTCGCACAACTACGAAAAGCACTCGCTCACCGCAGTGACGGTCGCAGCGCATGAGGTCGGGCATGCGATCCAGCATGCCGAAGGCTATGTGCCGCTGCAGACCCGCGAACACCTCGTTCGCCTGGCAACTGCGGGGCAACGCCTGGGGGCGATGATCATGGTCGCCGTGCCCGTGATAACGGTCATCACCCGTCATCCCGCGCCCGGTCTGGTATTCATCGTTGCCGGTCTGCTGTCGATGGGACTGGCGGCGCTGGTGCACCTGGTCACCTTGCCCACCGAGATGGATGCGAGCTTCCGGAGGGCATTGCCGATGCTGGAGAAGGGGCGATATCTGCACGAGTCGGACTATCCTCATGCGCGGCGCATTCTCGAAGCGGCTGCGATGACCTATGTTGCGCAATCGCTGATGAGCCTCCTCAATATCGCTGCATGGCTCAGGTTTCTGCGTCGGTAGGACGTTATCGGCCGGGCGAGTCGGTTGAGCAGATGCTGGACACAGGGCCCAATAAGCAACGCGCATTGCGCCGCATGCGCTTCTTCCGTAATCCATCCGGCGCAATACCCTTCGGTCATTTCCCCCTACGCGAGCCACTTTCAATATCAACAAACCCTCCGTGCAATTCGAACACCTCAGACTAAGGGCACCTGCACCTTCCGATGAAATCAATCAAATGGAAACTCTTAAAATAGCGCCAAACCCAGGCAAGCGAAGCCGGCGTGCCGATCGATACCGCTTTGGCATTAGCAAGCACTTCGTGGCTTTTAGCTGTGTGAACGCTTTATTCTCGCTTTTCATCGCACTCGAAAAATTCTTTGCCTCAACAATCGAGATAATCGTGCGCTCCGAGTCTAACTCGAGCACCAACCCATCCCACTCATCGCGGTCTTTTCCGTACAAATCCCGAATAACGAACTTTTCAAAACACACTATAACAATAGTCGCCGAAGACCTATCAACCACTCTCCGGACGGCCTCCAGCTCATGTTTTCTATCGGCCGTGAGGAGCGTCTCCTGATCCTTAAACAATTCATCCATTCCAGAACGCACCGTGTCGTAAGTTCCTCCTCGGGGATAATTGATCTTAAATCGCAAATGCTTCCTACGTTCACTTGGCAGAACCTCTGAAACGACACCAAAAACATCATCCGGAAGCAAGTATCGAACAAGGCCTTCGAAAACACTTTTGAAAGCAAAATAAGATTCATCAATCGAAATTTTTAACGTGCGGGAGCGCAGCTCAGAGAGAACTTCACTATCTGCCCCTTTATTTTTAAAGAATCTTGTTCGCTTTGCGGCCTGCGCCTCAGCAATCCGGACGATCCAATCCGCAGATCTAGCACACATCGTTGATATAGATTCTGGACTCTCAATCGATTGCGAATACAAAATATCAATATGCACTGTTTTCGCATATTTATTCTTCACAACCGAAACACATACCTCCTCAGACGCCCTCAAATAATTCTGAATCGCTTTTCTAATATCGTATTCGTTCCTTCCAAGTACAGAACCAGCACCCCAACTCGGAAATGACAATCGCGCGAAATTCTTAAAATTATCCAATGCAGGCTGGCCAAACCCATTTGCCATAAAGTTTGGGAAAAACAACCTAAACTCGTTTTTTCCGACGAATTTTGTCTTATAAGAACCGTCCAACTTTCTTGCCGCGTCCAATTCATAACTTCTTTGTGCCGCAGCAGCCCTCGGATGCAAATAAATCTCATCCGCCAACCACGCAGAAGTTCGTTCTAGTAACTCGAGAAATCCGCTCCTACCCTCATTTTCGTCCGTAAGTACGCTAAGGTTCATTAGCGCTCCCGCAACCTGATAACGAACTGGGTGATGGGAATAGTATGAATCAAGCGTGACAATACAAAGCAGCCTAATATGGCCGAACAGCCTTCTCAACCTATACAATTTATACAGTTCTGAATACTCTTGAACTTTTATACTTTCGATTGGCAGCAAAAGCGATCCCAATATTCTATAAAGTCTCGCCTTTAATCTCGATCGCTTCGGAAGAAAAGACACTCGAAAGAGACACAAGACATAATGAAAGTCAGCATCTCGATACTCGGCAACAACTTGCCGAACCCATGATTTAAGTGAAATTGGAAAATCCTGAATAAGCTCTTCGAACTTTTCCTTGTTCTCTACTGCCCAAGTTAGCAACGACCTCTCTACTCCGTACGTATACTGAGGATGACCGCAGTTCCCCAGCAAAGACCAGCATTTTAGGAGTTCTTCGCATGAAGAGATTGGCGTCTTCTGGCCAGGAATTTTTACTTTCCCACCTATAGAAAGGTGCTCGACTCCCTTATGAAATATTGGCAACATATTAACTATAGCGCATTGAAGTAACATATACTCCAATCGCGAGTGATTTACACCGGTAAATACTTTCGCCGCAATCCCCAAGTGCTGCACCCTATCGAGCCTTCGCAGCTCCTTTTCACCGAGGAACTCTAGGACCTCTTCGGATTCCTTAAAGAAAGGTATAGAGTATCTGCCGAGCGCCGGAAGCGTCGCATCTATTCGCCGCATTAAGTATTAATTCCACAAAAATTTAGAAAAACCATCAAACATAACTCTGTTTCGGAAAAATTCGTCAAAACGTTAAATTCACAACAAAGCTCCGACATATTTTTTCTAGTATCGAACGGGAATACGTACGCCCAAGCTTCAGTTTGCTCGTTCCGTATATTCGCGCGCATTACCTAATTGGCCGGCTTCTTGTCGGACCTACATCGAGACTCTATACGCCTGAAGTCCACTCCGAACGTCCTGTTTTTCTAACAATTCTTAATTGGAGAATAACAAGAAAAAATACGCTTGCCCGCCATTTAAGCGCTTTATGTAGCGCACTGTTTCATAAAAATCCGATGCGCGCCAGTACCTTACGACGCACGGCTGATTGACGGCGTGCGTGCTTGTCTGCGAAAGACATGTGAGCGGCCACGCATCCAGCATGTGCCGGGATATGGCCTGGCGGACGGCCAGAAGCTGGACGACAGGGTTTGTGGGTGTGCGTGGATTGCGCGGCGGAGGCACAGCGTAGGAGGGTGTCGCAATTCGCTGCGCTCATCGCGACCTACGGCACACGGGATTGGGGCGGGGCAGGTCAACACATGCGGCGGGATGCGCTGCGCTTGTCCTGCCCTATGGGATCTTCAGGTCGCGCTCGCCGTTTCAGCCGCGAGCGATTTGAGTGCCTCGGGCGCGAAATCCGCGCCATTGGGCCAGACGACCGTTCCGCAGACGGGGTCCAGCGTTCCCCTGGAAAAGTACGCTTCCTCGCGCAGCGGCTCGAACACCGGGCCATTGAGCAGCGGCCACACGTCAACGACCTTCGACGTGCCATCGCTGAAACGCAGTGACAATCGATGCCCGCCAACCCATGTGACGCTGGTGATTCGAAGAATCTCGTTCATGGCGCTACTCCAACGGTTCGATGGGGCTGAGAGGTTCGCCGGCTCGCGCTCGCTGCCAGTCTCTGGTCAGTGACGACGGAGACATCTCGCCCCATTCGGCCTGACAACGAACTCATTCTAGCCAGACCGATGCGCGAGGCGGACATCCGGCGGGATGCGCTGCGCTTATCCCGCCCTACGGAACGTTGTTGCGGGCCATTACAGCAGCGGCGCGAGCCAGCGTTCGGCGTCCTTCACGCTCATGCCGGTGCGGGAGGCCCAGTCTTCCAGCTGGTCGCGGCCGATCTTGGGGACGGCGAAGTAGTGGGACTCGGGGTGGGCGAAGTAGAAGCCGGACACGGCGGCGGCGGGCATCATCGCGAAGCTCTCGGTGAGTTGCATGCCGGCGTTGTTCGGTGCGTCGAGCAGGTCGAACAGGTCGCCTTTTACGGTGTGATCGGGGCAGGCGGGGTAGCCGGGGGCGGGGCGGATGCCGCGGTATTGCTCTTTGATCAGGGCGTCGTTGTCTAGCGTCTCGTCGGCGGCGTAGGCCCAGTGCTTGCGGCGGACCTGGGCGTGCAGCCATTCGGCGCAGGCTTCGGCCAGGCGGTCGGCGACGGACTTGAGCATGATGGCCTGGTAGTCGTCGTGCTCGGCCTCGTACTTTTCCAGATGCGGCTCGATGCCGATGCCGGCGGTACAGGCGAAGGCGCCGATGTAGTCGGCCACGCCGGAATCCTTGTCGGCGATGAAGTCGGACAGGCACCAGTGCGGCTTGCCGGAGGGGCGTTCGTGCTGCTGGCGCAGGCCGTGCCAGGTCATCAGCGGCGTGTCGCGGGCCTCGGTCTCGTAGATCTCGATGTCGTCATGGCCGACGGTGTTGGCCGGGAACAGACCGAACACGGCGCGGGCCTGCACGAGGTTTTCGCGCACCACGCGTTCGAGCATGGCCTGACCGTCGCGGAACACGCTGCGCGCGGTCTCGCCGACGACTTCGTCGTCGAGAATCTTGGGGTAGCTGCCGGCGAGATCCCAGGTCTGGAAGAACGGGGCCCAGTCGACGTAGGGCACGAGTTCTTCCAGCGGCACGTCGATGGCGTGCGCGCCCAGGGTCTGCGGCACCGGCGGCACGTAGTCGGCGACGCTGTCCCAGCGGTAGCGGTTGGCGCGCGCCTCTTCCAGCTTGACCAGCGTCACGCCCTTCTTGGCGGCGTGCTGTTCGCGGATCCGCTCGTAGTCGGCGGCGATCTGCGCGGCGTAGGCGGTCTTCTGGCCTTCGGAGAGCATGGAGGTGACCACGCCGACCGCGCGCGAGGCGTCGGGCACGTAGATCACCGGATGGTCGTAGTGCGGCGCGATCTTGATGGCGGTGTGGGCGCGGCTGGTGGTGGCGCCGCCGATGAGCAGCGGCAGATCGAAGCCCTGGCGCTTCATCTCGGCGGCGACGTGACTCATCTCTTCGAGCGACGGCGTGATGAGGCCGGACAGGCCGATCACCTGTGCGTCGTTCTCGCGCGCGGCGGTGAGGATCTTCTCGCACGGCACCATCACGCCCAGGTCGATGACTTCGTAGCCGTTGCAGCCGAGCACCACGCCGACGATGTTCTTGCCGATGTCGTGCACGTCGCCCTTGACGGTGGCCATGATGACGCGGCCCTTGTTGGTCGCTCCGGTGCGCAGCTTCTCGGCCTCGATGTAGGGGATCAGATGCGCCACGGCGGTCTTCATCACGCGGGCGGACTTGACCACCTGCGGCAGGAACATCTTGCCCGCGCCGAACAGATCGCCGACCACGCTCATGCCGTCCATCAGCGGGCCTTCGATCACCGTCAGCGGCGGTTTGCCCTCGGCCTCGTATCGGGCGCGCACTTCCTCGGTGTCTTCGACGACGAATTCGGTGATGCCCTTGACCAGCGCGTGGCTCAGGCGCTGCTCGACGTCCATCTCGCGCCAGGTCAGATCCGGACCGGATTCCTTCGCCTTGCCCTTGACCGACTGCGCCAGGTCGACCAGCGCCTCTCCGGCGCCGGGGTGGCGGTTGAGCACCACGTCCTCGACCTTCTCGCGCAGCACCGGGTCGAGATCGTCGTACACGCCGAGCTGGCCGGCGTTGACGATGCCCATGGTCAGGCCGGCCTTGACCGCGTGGTAGAGGAACACGGTGTGGATGGCCTCGCGCACGGCGTCGTTGCCGCGGAAGCTGAAGGACACGTTCGACACGCCGCCGCTGGTCTTGGCGTGCGGGAGGTTCTGCTTGATCCACGCCACGGCCTCGATGAAGTCCACGGCGTAGTTGTCGTGTTCCTCGATGCCGGTGGCGATGGCGAAGATGTTGGGGTCGAAGATGATGTCTTCGGGCGGAAAGCCGACACCGGTGAGCAGCTCGTAGGCGCGCTTGCAGATCTCGGTCTTGCGCTTGAAGGTGTCCGCCTGGCCCTTCTCGTCGAAGGCCATGACGATGACGGCGGCGCCGTAGTAGCGGCACAGGCGCGCCTGGCGCAGGAATTCCTCCTCGCCCTCCTTCATCGAGATGGAGTTGACGATGCCCTTGCCCTGGATGCACTTGAGGCCGGCCTCGATCACCTCCCACTTGGACGAGTCGATCATGATGGGCACGCGCGAGATGTCCGGCTCGGACGCGATGAGCTTGAGGAAGCGCTCCATCGCGGCCTTGGAATCGAGCATGGCCTCGTCCATGTTGATGTCGATGACCTGCGCGCCGTTCTCCACCTGCTGGCGCGCGACGGCCAGCGCATCGTCGAAGCGGTCCTCGAGGATCATGCGTGCGAAGGCGCGCGAGCCGGTGACGTTGGTGCGCTCGCCCACGTTGACGAACAGCGAGTCCGCGCCGATGTTGAACGGCTCCAGGCCCGACAGCCGGGCCTTCTTCTCGATCTCCGGAATCTTTCTCGGCGGCAGGCCTTCCACCGCCTGCGCCACCGCGGCGATGTGCTCGGGCGTGGTGCCGCAACAGCCGCCGACGATGTTGAGCAGGCCGGATTCGGCCCATTCGCGGATCGCGCCGGCCAGTTCCTCCGGCGTTTCGTCGTAGCCGGTGGGCGAGAGCGGGTTGGGCAGGCCGGCGTTGGGGTGGGCGGACACGTGCGTGTCGCACAGGTGCGAGAGTTCCTCGACGTGCTGGCGCAATTCCTTGGCGCCGAGCGCGCAGTTCAGCCCGAAGGACAGCGGCCGTGCGTGCGCGAGCGAGTTCCAGAAGGCCTCGGCCGTCTGGCCCGAGAGCGTGCGGCCCGATGCATCGGTGATGGTGCCGGAGATCATCACCGGCAGGCGCCGGCCGATGTCGTGGAAGAGCTGCTCGAGCGCGAACACCGCGACCTTGGCGTTGAGCGTGTCGAACACCGTCTCGATCAGGATCAGATCCGAGCCACCCTCCATCAGCGCTTTGGCCGAGTCGTAGTAGTCGTCGAACAGCGCCTCGAAGCTGATGTTGCGGAAACCCGGGTCGTTGACGTCGGGCGAGATCGACAGCGTGCGCGAGGTCGGGCCCAGCACGCCGGCCACGAAGCGCGGCCTGGCCGGGTCTTTCGCGGTGTATTCGTCGCACAGCTCGCGCGCGATGCGCGCGCCCTCGACGTTGATCTCCCGGGCGACATCTTCCAGCCCGTATTCGGCCTGCGACACGCGGGTGGCGTTGAAGGTGTTGGTCTCGATGATGTCGGCGCCGGCATCGAGATAGCCGCGATGGATCTCGATGATGACCTCGGGGCGCGTGATCACCAGCAGGTCGTTGTCGCCCTTGAGATCGCGCGGGTGCGCCATGAAGCGGTCGGTGACGCCCTCGCCGCGGTACTCGCGCTCGGAGAGCGCGTACTGCTGGATCATCGTGCCCGTGCCACCGTCGAGCACGAGGATGCGCTCGGACATCAGGGTACGGAGTTCGTCGCTACGGTCGGGCTGCATGCGTTACCTCGGGCGTTTCGGGGGCCGGCATGGCGCGCGCTGCAAAAGGAAACGGCGCCACAAATCCCCGGTGGGGATTTGCGAGCGCCGTTGTTCGGTTGCTGAGCCTGGCCCGGTGGCGGGTCGCAGCGCTCCTCAGCGAACCCGCGAGTTTACCGTTACTCGCTCAGGCACGCAAAACAAGGGCTTACCAGCCATACCATGGCGACCAGCCCCACGGATGACCATAGCCGTAACCGAAGTGGTAGCGCGGGTAGTGGTGATAGCCAATCCCCATGCCCCAGCCGAACGGGTGGCCGAACCAGCCGCTCAGGCCGCCGTCGCCACCGTAGTGGATCTGCGTGATGCTGGTGCGGTCGACCACGTCGTCGATGAAGTGCACGTTGAAGTAGGTGCCGGCGAAACCGTGGTCGGTGGGGATTCTCCAGTCCCACACCTCTTCGTTCAGACGCCGGTAGATCTGCACCGAGTCGTGCTCGCCGAGCAGACGCGCGACTTCGTCCTTGCTCATGCCGCGCTCGACGCGGGCGCGGTTCCTGGGCGAGAGCGCATCATGCTGCTCGACGATGCTGCCGTTGGCATCGATGGTGTACATCCAGGTACTCGAGCCGTTGGGCTGGGTGGAATACTCGTAGGTGCGCGTACCGTCGGGATTGTCCCAGATGCGCGTGGGCTCGCCGCGCGCGGCCACCAGTTCGGCCTCGCGCGCGAACTGGGTCTGCATGCTCGCGCAGCCCGACAGCAGCGCCAGGGCCAGCGCCATTACCAGCCAGCCGGAAATTCTCGCAACCATGGTCGCCTCGCTTTGCCCGCGCTGCGGGCGGGTTCGATGACGGGAGCGCTCAGGGCGCGAGCCGGCTGCGCGTCCACCGCCCGTCGTCCCCGAGGACGTAGGCGAAGCGGTCATGCAGGCGCGACGAACGACCCTGCCAGAACTCCCAGTAGTCCGGCTTCAGCCGGTAGCCGCCCCAGTGCGGGGGACGCGGCGGACGCAGGCCGAACTTGAGCCCGTATTCGGCCGCGCGCGCGACGATCACGCCACGATCGGCGATCTCCTCGCTCTGGTTCGACGCCCACGCGCCGATACGGTGCGTGAGCGGGCGGCTGGCGAAGTAGGCGTCCGATTCCGCCTCGGACACTTTCTCCACCTTGCCTTCGATCCGCACAACGCGTTCCAGTTCCACCCAGTGGAACTGCAGGGCCGCGAACGGATTGGCCACCAGCTCGCGGCCCTTGCGGCTGTTGTAGTTGGTGTACCAGACGATGCCGTCGCGATCGAAGCCCTTGATCAGCACGATGCGCGTGGAAGGCCGCCCGTTGGCGCCGACCGTGGCCACGGTCATTGCATTGGGTTCGGGCACGTCTTCGCGCAGCGCATCGGCCAGCCACGCCTCGAACTGGTCGAAAGGATCGTCCGGCACCACATGGTCCTCGAGGCTGTGCTTGCCGTAGTTCTTGCGCAGGTCGGAAAGCGGTGACTTGCTCATCGTGATGCTCCGGGGGAATCGTGCGGCGCTGCATGCGCCGGCGTGCGGCGCTGCATGCGCCGGAGCCGCTCATGATAACGCCGGCACCCGCACATCGCTTGCTCCGGACACGGGACGGCGGCAAGATGCACGCCCGTGCGCACTCGAACGCGCACTCCGGGCACGAACGGCCGATCAGTGCATCGGCCGCCCGGCGGCGGCAGCGACCGCCACGATGCACCGGTGCGCGCATGCGCGCACCCGATTAAACCCCGGCGCAGCCCGCACCGGGGTGGCTGGGCCGGCCCCGATGTCGGTCCATGAATACGGGAGATTCACATGTTCCAACGATCTGCCTCGCGCAGAGGTTTTCTGCTGTCCATCGCGGCCCTGGCGACTTCCGCGGCCCTGTTCACCGGCACCGTCGCAGCCGCCGAACGCCCCGAAAAGCTGATCATCACCGCCATTCCCGACGATGGCGACGCCGATCGCATGCGCGAGAATTTCGGCGCATTGGCAAAGTACCTGGGCGAGCGCGTCGGCATCCCGGTCGAATACATGCACGTCGAGAACTACGCGGCCAGCGTCACGGCGCTGGCCACCGGGCGCGCGCACATCGCGTGGCTGGGCGCAGTGACGGTGGCGCAGGCGCGCATCGTCATGGGCGAGGAGCTCACGGTGCTGGGCTGTCGCGACATCGACAAGGGCTTCGTCAGCTACTTCATTGCCAACCCGGCCACCGGCATCGACAACGTTGCCGACCTGGGCGAACTGGCCGGTCTGGCCCAGGGCAAGGGCTGGAGCTTCACCTTCGGCAGCAAGAGCAGCACCTCGGGCCATCTGATGCCGCGCAGCTTCTTCCAGGAACAGGCCGGCCAGGCACCGGAGAAGGTCTTCCGCACGGTGGCCTACTCGGGCAGCCACGACGTCACCATGCGCATGGTCGGCGACGGCACGCACCAGGTGGGCGCGCTCAACTATGCGAGCTGGGACAAGGGCTCGGATGAGCTCAAGGCGCGCGCGCCGGTCATCTACACCACGCCCGAGTACACCAACTACGCGCTGACCGCGCGGTCCGACCTCGGCGAGAACCTGCTCAAGGAGCTGCGCACCGCACTGCTCACACTGGGCGAGAGCGACGACAACGGCGCGAAGGTGCTCGAGTACCTGAAGGCCGGCAAGTTCATCGAGGCCGACATCTCCGAATGGCAGGGCTACGTGGACCTGCTGCAGTCGGGCATCGACATCGGCGGCTGACTGCGTCAGGAAGCCCTCGTAGGGCGGATTAGCGAAGCGTAATCCGCCGTATGGATATCCAATGCGGCGCAATGCCCTTCGGTTCGCGCCCTACGAGACCTCACCCCTCGGGACACTCCATGAACTCCGATTCCGCCGTCCGCCTCTCTGGCGCTTCCGTCGCCTACGCCGGCAGGACCGTCCTCGACCGCGTCTCGATCGGCATCGCGCCGGGCGAGCGCGTGGCCGTGATCGGTCCTTCCGGTGCCGGCAAGACCACACTGTTCCGCCTCATCGCGGGGCTGGTCAAACCGGCCGGCGGCGAGGTGGTCACGCTGGGGCGCGACACGCGCCGGCTCACCGGCAGCGCGCTCGACGCCCTGCGCCGCGAAATCGGCTTCCTGCAGCAGCAGGACAACCTGATCCCGCAACTGCGCGTGGTGCACAACGTGCTGATGGGCCGGCTCGGCCACTGGTGGCTGCCGCGCGCGCTGCTCTCCCTGTTGTGGCCGCAGCAGGTCGATCGTGCGCTTCTCGCGCTCGAACGCGTGGAACTGGCCGACCGGCTGTGGTCCCTGCCGGATGAACTGTCGGGCGGTCAACAGCAGCGCGTGGCGGTGGCGCGCCTGATCGTGCAGCAGCCCAAACTGGTGCTGGCCGACGAGCCAGTCAGCGCGCTCGACCTGCGCCTGGGGCGCGAAATCATCGAACTGCTCGGGCAGCTCGTCACGCACGACGGTGCGACCCTGCTGGTGAACCTGCATACGCTGGATCTGCTGCCGGGCCATTTCGACCGCGTCATCGCGCTCAAGGACGGACGCCTGTTCTGGAGCGGTACGCCGGAGACGCTCGACCGCGCCTTGCTGCGCGAACTGTATGGCGCCGAATATCGCGCGCTGCATCTGGACGAGCTCGCGCTCCCGGCATGAACACGTCTTCGCCCCTCGCGCTGCGCCGGCGACCGTGGGGACACTTCGTCGCCATTCTCGCGGTGCTGCTCGCACTCGGCGCTGCGCTCGCGGCAGCCGAATGGGACTTCGCGGCGCTGACCGACCCGGATCGTCGCGCCGCGGCGGCCGCGCGCATCGGCGAATGGCTGGTGGCGCTCGCCTCACCCGACCTGTCGCACGAATTCCTCGCCCGCGCCTGGGAACTGACCCTGCAGACCCTCTCGGCGGCCATCCTCGGCACCGCGCTGGCAGTCGTCGCGGCCTACCCGCTGGCGATGGGTGCAAGCCGCGCCGTGTGTGTCGGCGAGGAAGACGCACGCGGAGTCTGGCGGCACTTTCCGCTGCGCTCGCCACGCGCACTGCTGTGCGCGGCCTGCCGGCTGGTGCAGGACGTGCTGCGCGCAGTGCCCGACTTCGTGTGGGCCATCATCCTGGTGGCAATGATCGGGCTCGGTCCGCTCACCGGCGCGCTGGCGCTGGCGCTCAACATCACCGGCATCCTCGCCCGCGTCTACAGCGAGCTGTGGGACGGCGTCGAGGAGACCCGCTACGCGCAGGTGCGCGCGCTCGGAGCCGGACGCATTGCCACCTTCCTGTACGGCATCCGTCCGCTGGCCTCGCGCAATGTGCTCTCCTTCACGCTGATGCGCGCCGAGTGCGCGATCCGCAACGCAGCCGTGATCGGCGCGGTGGGCGGCGGCGGCCTGGGTGCGGAGATCTGGTATCAGATCCGCTTCGGCGCGTGGGACAAGGTCGGCACGCTGATCCTGTTCACGCTGTTGCTGACGCTCACCGCGGATCTGGCCGCCAACCACATCCGCCGCCAGTTACGCGGCGACCCGAACCGCGCCGCAGCATCGGTCACATGGACGACCGCCGGGCACTCGCAATCGGGTCGGGCGCCGCGCGCGCCGTGGTGGGCAGCCGCCTTTGTCAGCGCTACGGCGGTCTGGTCGGTGTGGTTCATGGGCTGGGGCAATCGCGATGACGACGGCGCCGCGCGCAACCATCTGGCGCCGCTGGGGGAGTTCTTCACCGGCGAGGCCTGGACCCGGCTGGGCTTCTTCGAGCGCCTGCTCTCGCCGCAGCTCGATGCGGCCTTCGTGCTGCGCGTGGTCGAATCGGCGAGCATTCCGCTGGCGATCGCGACGGTCGGCACCCTGCTCGGCACGGCCGCGGCGATCGCCATCAATCACTGGCATTCGGCGAGCTTCCAGTGGCATGCACCACGCTTTACCGGCGAGACGCCGGGCGTACTGCGCCGCTCGGGCCGCGCGGCCCGGCTGGTCGCGGCCCGAGCGCTGGCGATGGTCTCGCGCGGCGTGCCCGAAGTCACCTGGGCCTTTCTCTTCATCGCCTTCTTCGGCCCCGGCCTGGTGGCCGGCACGCTGGCCATCGCCGTACACACGCTGGGTGTGCTGGCGCGCGTGTTCGGCGAAGCCGTAGACAACCTGCCCCATCGTCGCTTCGAGCCGATCGGCGCGTCGCCGCTGGTGCTTTGGGGCACGGTCGCGGCGCCGATGGCCTGGCGCGACTGGATGACCTATACATTCTTCCAGTTCGAATCGAACGTGCGCGCAGCCGTCGTACTGGGCTTGATCGGCGTCGGCGGGCTGGGCTTCGAGTTCGCGTTCAACTTCGAGTGGTTCCGCTTCGAGCGGGCCTCGACTTATCTGCTGATGATGGTGTTGCTGACGGTGCTGATCGATCGCGGATCGCGCATGCTGCGGCTGGCGCGCGTCGGCGCGTGAGCGGCGCGGGGTCCGAAAGCGTGTCCAAATACGCTAATATGCCGGTCCTTCAGCAGAGGCAACCGCGATGAACCATCTCACGCCAAAAGAGGCGCACAGCTTCCTGCAGAGCAACCCCGAAGCGCTGCTGATCGACGTGCGCAGCGAGATCGAATACCTGTTCGTCGGCCATCCCACCGGCGCCATCCATGTGTCGTGGAACGACGGTCCGGACTGGGACGTGAACCCGCACTTCGTCGGCGAGATCCGCAAGCTCGCCGGCCATGGAACCGACCGACCGGTGGTGCTGATCTGCCGCAGCGGCAGCCGTTCCGTGAGCGCCGGCGAGGCGCTCGCCGAGGCGGGCTTCAAGAACGTCTTCAACGTGCTCTACGGCTTCGAAGGCGAACTCGACGAGAAACACCACCGCGGCACCGTCAACGGCTGGCGCCATGACGGCCTGCCGTGGGAGCAGTGCTGATCCGAAGCGGTGGGTGGAGAGTCGAGAGTGGAGAGTGCCCCTCCCTACTCACCTCTCGGCTCGCTCCACGTTCGACTTCCCCACACCACGAAGCACAGATCGTAGGGCGGATTAGCGCAGCGTAATCCGCCGCATGTTTGGCCAATTCGGCGCAATGCCATTCGGGTATTTCGCCCTACGACGTGCGGGCCCGACTTCCCCACACCACGAAACACAGCAGCCCCAGTGCGACGAACACGCTCGCACCCGCGCTCAGCGTGAGCGGCGAGCCCCACAGCAGCGGCGCGAACAGCCCTGCGGTGAGTGCATTCAGGCCAACCTGCGCGAAGCTCTGGCAGCTCGATGCGAGCCCGCGGCGCGCGGGGAACAGGTCGAGCGCGTAGAGCGTGAGCGTCGGCATCGCCAGCGCCATGCCGAAGGTGTAGATACCCACCGGCAGCACCGACCACGGCACGGATGGCGCGAAGGCGGCCGCGTGTCCGACGCCGATACCGACTCCCGCGAACATCACGACGAAGCCGGTGATCACGGTGCGTCGCCCCGTCCATTGCCCGGCAATGTTTCCGGACAGCCAGGAGCCGCCCATCATGCCGGCCACCGCCGGCACGAACAGCCACGCGAAACTGCCCGGTCCGAGCCCGAGGTGCTCCATCACGAACACCGGGGCGGAGAGCACGTACACGAAGAAGCCGTTGAAGTTGAGCGCAACGGCCGCGATCAGCAGCAGGAAGGGCGCACTCGAGAACACGGCGCGATAGGCGCGCGCCAGCCCCACCGGATGCAGCGACTGGCGCTGCTCGGGCGGCAGGGTCTCGGGCAGAAGGCGCCAGCTCATCCACACCAGAACGCCAGCGAACGCCGCCAGGAATACGAAGATCGAGCGCCAGCCGAAGGCCAGCAGCAAGGCGCCACCGACCATCGGCGCGACGGCCGGTGCGATGCCGAAGATCATCATCACGCGCGACATCAGCTTCTGTGCGCGTGCGCCATCGAAGATGTCGCGGATCACCGCACGCCCCACGACCATGCCGGCGCCGGCGCTCATGCCCTGCAATGCACGCCCGGCCCAGAGCCACTCGATGGTGGTCGCAAACGCGCACAGCAGGGAAGCCACGCCGAACAGCGAGGTTGCCACCAGGATCACGTTGCGGCGACCGAAGCGGTCGGACAGCGCGCCGTGCCACAGCGCCATCGCGGCGAAGGTCACCATGTAGGCGGTGAGGGTCTGCTGAACCTCGATGCGCGTGGCGCCCAGATCCGCGGCCATTTCGGGAAAGGCCGGCAGGTAGGTGTCGATCGAGAACGGACCGATCGCCGCGAGTGCCGCGAGCAGCGCTGCGATCCAGGGATGAGTAGCAGGCATTCAGGCTTCCGGGGTTCGCGCGGCCGGGCGCCGGCGAGCCGCTACAGCATACCGGGCGCGTCGCCACCGCGATAGCGCCGTTCAGGCGCGACGGCGAACGTCCAGGGCGCGCCGGTAGGCCACCGCCTCGGCAACATGGGCCACGCCCACGCGCTCCTGCCCGGCCAGATCGGCGATGCTGCGCGCGACCTTCAGCAACCGGTGATAGCCACGGGCGGACAGCCCCAGCCCGGCGGCGGCGTCTTCGAGCAACTTGCGGGCGGCCGCGTCAGGTGCGCAGTGGCGTTCGATCGCCCGCGGAGCGAGTACGGCATTGACGCAGGACTGCCGGACGCTCTGGCGAGCGCGCGCCTCAAACACGCGCGCGGCCACGGCCGCGCTGCACTCGCCCGGTGCCGCCGTGGCCATTTCGGCCGCTTCCAGTGCGGGCACCTCGACCACCAGATCGATGCGGTCGAGCAGCGGTCCGGACAGCTTGCCCAGGTAGCGCGCGATACGCTCGGGCGTACACCTGCAGCGACTGCCCGGCGCACCGAAGTATCCGCAGGGGCAGGGGTTCATCGCCGCGACAAGTTGAAATCGCGCAGGGAACTCGGCGCGCCGGCCGGCGCGCGAAACCGTGATACGGCCGGTCTCGAGCGGTTCGCGCAGGGCCTCGAGAACGCGCCGGTCGAACTCGGGCAATTCGTCGAGAAACAGCACGCCGTGATGGGCGAGGCTGATCTCGCCCGGACGCGGTACGCTGCCGCCGCCCACCAGCGCCGGCGCAGAGGCCGAGTGATGCGGTGCGCGAAACGGGCGACGATGCCAAAAGGCCGGATCGAAGCCGCCCTCGATGGACTGCACCGCCGCACTGGCGACCGCTTCGTCCTCGCTCATCGGCGGCAGCAGGCCGGGCAGACGCTGGGCGAGCATGGACTTTCCGGTCCCGGGCGGGCCGAACAACAGCACGGAATGCGCGCCGGCCGCGGCCACCTCGAGCGCGCGACGCGCGCGCACCTGCCCCTTGACGTCGATCAGATCGGGCATTGTGCCGTCCGGCGCAGCCGCCTCACGACGCGCGTGGGGCAGGATCTCGGAACGGGCCTCAAGATGCGCGCATACTTCGAGCAGGCCCTTGGCCGGCAATACGCAGGCGGCACGCGCGAGCGCCGCTTCGTCGGCGTTGGGGGCGGGTACCACCAGGCTGTGGCCGTCGGCACATGCGGCCAGGGCGATGGCCAGCGCCCCGCGCACCGGTCTCAGACGCGCGTCGAGGGACAACTCCCCGACGAACTCATGCCCGTCGAGCGCCTCGACGTGGATCTGCCCCGACGCTGCGAGAATCCCCAGCGCAATCGGCAGATCGAAGGCGCCGCCCTCCTTGGGCAGATCGGCCGGCGCGAGATTGACCGTGATGCGCCGCTGAGGAAATTCGAACTGCGCCACCGCCAGCGCTGCGCGCACACGATCACGCGCCTCGCGCACCTCGGCATCGGGCAGGCCGACCAGATTGAAGGCCGGCAGGCCGTTGGCCAGGTGCACCTCGACGGTCACCGGCAGTGCCTCCAGGCCGCACAAGGCCCGGGTGTGGACGATGGCCAGCGACATCGGATCCTCCACTTCGAGAACATGACGTAGGCGTTTTTTGCACAGCGTGCATGACAATGCGATGAAGGACAACTCCTTCGTGCGTCGATGCTGCTATCATGCTTCGCGATTGCCCGACCGGATGGTCCGGCACCTGACGTGACGCAGCGCTGCGGAGGCCAGCATGTCGCAATCGACCTACAGTCTCACCTACGAGGGCGGTTTCCGCGAAGGCTTCGACGCGACCGCCGTGCGCGAACGTGTGGTCGCCGTGCTGGGCTTGAGCCCGGAGCAGGAGGGCAAGGTTTTCAGCGGGCGCGACGTCGTGCTGCGCCACGGCTTGTCCGTGGACGATGCGCTGCGCTACTGCGCCCGCCTCAATTCGATCGGCATGGCGGTCAAGTTGCGACTCGACGCCGAGCGGCCATTGCGCCCGATGATCCCCAGCGACGGTCGGCGCGAGCCCGGCTTCGGCGCACCCGCAGTCACGCACGATGGCACTGACGAAGACGAGTCCCGCGTGGTCGCATTCGAGTTCCGCGGCGAAGGCACGGAGTTCTTCCGCATCTGGATCGTCAATATCCTGCTCAGTATCGTCACGCTGGGCGTCTACTCGGCGTGGGCCAAGGTACGCACGATGCGCTACTTTTACGGCAACACCCGACTCGACGGGTCCACCTTCGAGTATCTGGCGGATCCGATCCGCATTCTCAAGGGACGCGCGATCGCTTTCGTACTGTTGCTGCTCTACACGTTTTCCGACCAGTTCTCGCCGCTGCTCGGTTTCGCCACGTTCGCGCTGTTCATGCTCGCCCTGCCGTGGATCGTCCGTCAGGGCCTGGCCTTCCGAAATCACAACAGCGCCTGGCGTGGCGTGCGTTTCGGCTTTGACGGCAGCCTCGGCGATGCCTACAAGGCCTGGCTGATGTGGCCGCTGCTGGGCGTACTCAGCCTCGGCATCCTGATGCCGTACGCCTTCGCGCAACAGGCGCGCTACGCGATCGGCAACGGACGTTTCGGCACATCGCGCTTCGCCTTCGACGGGCCGACCCGGCGCGTCTACATCATCTTCGGCGCCGCCGGCGGCGTGATGATTGCCGGTGTGGCCCTGTCGACAATCGTCGGATTCGCCCTGCCCCCACTGTCCTGGCTGGTACTCCTTGCGGGCTATCTGATGGGCTTCGCGCTATTCGGGGCGTGGATGACCAACTGGCGCTTCAACCATGCGCGCCTGGACGGCCATCTGTTCGAAGCCGATTACGACGCGCTCTCCTACGCGAAGCTGGTGTTCACCAACACGCTGATGATGGTTCTGACGCTGGGTCTGTTCTACCCGTGGGCGCGGGTGCGCACCGCTCGCTACGCAGCCGAGCACACGCGCGTCATCGCGGACGGCAATCTCGATGCCTTCGTCGCCGCCCG
This sequence comes from uncultured Azoarcus sp., assembly GCA_963975885.1. Lineage (GTDB taxonomy): Bacteria > Pseudomonadota > Gammaproteobacteria > Burkholderiales > Rhodocyclaceae > Pseudazoarcus. Next base: position 9,592 of record CAXBIS010000001.1, on the reverse strand, counting down.
CCAGCAGGATCAGACGGCCACCGGTGCCGAAATCGGAGATCTGTTCGATGTGGAGATCGGCATCTGATGCAGGTGCTCGGAAACTTCGGCCATGGCGACAGCACGCGCTTGCAGTCGGCCCGCCTGCAGGTCGAAGGCGAACACACGCGCGTGCTCGCCCTCGACGGCACGGCGCTGACCGGTGCGGTGCCGCTGAACGAACTGCAGATCCCCTCGCGCGTCGGCTCCACGCCACGCACGCTGCGCTTTCCCGATGGCGCCTGCTTCACGACCGAGGACAACGACGCGCTCGACCGGCTGCTCACACCGGCGCGCGGGTCCTCGGGCCTGGTGCACGCGCTCGAGTCGCGCTGGCGCATGGTCGCGCTGGCGCTGCTCGTCACCGTCGCGACGGTGGCCGCGCTGATCCACTGGGGCATTCCGGCTGCGGCGCGACACGTCGCATTCACGCTGCCGGCGACGGTCATGGAGCAATCCGAGGAGACCGCGTTGCGGGTGCTCGACGGGGGGCTTCTGCACCCAAGCCGGCTCGAAGCCAACGAGCACGTCCGTCTGCAGGCGACCTTCCGCCCCATGCTCGACGCCCACGACGACACGCAACCGCTGCGCGTGATCTTCCGTGACGCAAAGCACTCGATCGGTGCCAACGCGCTGGCGCTGCCGGCCGGCACCATCGTGTTCACCGACCAGCTGGTGGCGTTTGCGCGCGATGACGAAGAACTGCTCGCCATCCTCGCCCACGAGATCGGCCATGTCGTCCATCGCCATGCATTGCGCAACACGATCCAGGCCTCGACGCTGTCGCTCGCCGCGGTGTTGATCCTGGGCGACGTATCTTCGGTCGCGGCGACCGCTGCCTCGGTCCCGATCCTGCTCACCGAGCTGGGCTATTCACGCGACTTCGAGAAGGAAGCCGACGCCTTCGCGGTTCAGGCCCTGCACCGCGCCGGCATCGCGCCGACCCGACTGGCCGAGATCCTGCAGCGACTCGCACCCGGCGAGCACTCGGACTATCTGGCGACCCATCCACCAACCCCCGAACGCAGCAAAGCGATCCGCGAAGCGGCCTCGGTCCTGCACTGAAACGCACCTCGACCGTGCGGCATGCACCAGCACGGTGCACACACCCGGCAGCGTTCGATGAAGCAGCATGGTGGGCACACCCACACGCATTGGCATGGTGATTGCTCGGCTTCGCTCATCCGCCACGCGGCGGATGAGCCGCAGCTACAGGAGCAAACCATGGCCCATCTTTCGAGCGCAACGACTGGAGACACCCCCATCGGACACGACCGCAAGCACGAAACCGTTGACTTCGCCAAAATGGTAAGTAATCTATTACTTGCAAAACACGAAAGACCCTTCAAAGGGCACCCCGGATCCCGACATCCAGCCAAGGAGACATCAATGAACAAGCCCTTTCACCGCAGCAAGCTCAAAGCACTGGTCGGCGGCCTCGCGCTCGCCGCACTCGTCCACGCCGGCGGCGTCGCCGCCCAGGTGTCGATGAAGTTCCACCACGACCTGCCCGAAGACAGCGCCCAGCATCTGGCGGCCGAGAAGTTCAAGGCTGCGGTCGAGGAGCGCAGCGGCGGCGCAATCAAGGTGCAGCTGTTCCCCAACAACGCGCTCGGCGACGACGTCGAGGCCACTCAGCAGATGCAGTTCGGCGCGCTCGAGTCGGCCATCATCCCGACCGCCAAGCTGTCGAACTTCGTGCCGGCGATGCAGATCGTCGACCTGCCCTTCCTGTTCCCGTCGCCGGCGATCGCGCACGAGGTGCTCGACGGCAAGGCCGGCGACCAGTTGCTGGCCACCGTCGAGAAGGTCGGACTCAAGGGTGCGACCTTCTGGGAGAGCGGCTTCAAGCAGTTCACCTGCGACCGCGAGGTGTCCGGTCCGGGCGACTTCGAGGGTCGCAAGGTGCGTGTGATGCAAAGCCCGATCATCATGGAGCAGTTCCGCGCGATGGGCGCCAACCCGGTGCCGATCGCCTTCGGCGAGACCTACAACGCGCTGCAGCAGGGCGTGGTCGACTGCCAGGAGAACCCGCTGGTATCGATCACCAAGATGAAGTTCTACGAAGTGCAGTCGGATGTCGTGATCAGCAACCATGCCTACCTCGCCTACGCCTTCCTGTTCAGCAAGCGCTGGTTCGAGGCGCAAAGCCCCGAGCACCAGAAGCTGCTGATGGACGCCGCGCGCGAGATGACGGCCTTCCAGCGCGAGGAGACCGCGCGCCGCGAAGCCGGCTACGTGGACACCATCAAGGACAGCGGTACGCGTGTCAGCACGCTCGACGACGCGCAGCTCGCGGCCTTCCGCGAGGCCACGGCACCGGTGCATGACAAGTTCGCCGAGCAGATCGGTACCGAACTGATGGACGAGTTCAAGCAGGCGATCGCCGCCGCGCGCTGAACTTCCGCGGGGTCGGCCACCCGTCGGCCCCGCTCTTTTCCCGCCTTTCTTCCGGAGTCTTCCGATGCGGAAACTCGACCTTTTGGTGTCGCGTTCCGAGGAAGTGCTCATTGGCGTGCTCATCCTGAGCGCCTCGGTGATCCTCTTCTCGAACGTCGTCGCACGCTATGCCTTCAACGCCGGTTTCGCCTGGGCCGAGGAACTGGTGCGTTACCAGATCGTGTGGATGGTCTTCCTCGGCGCCAGCGTCGCGGCACGCCAGGGCATCCACATCGGCGTGGACCTGCTCATCAAGTTCAGCCCGCCGGCCATCGCCAAGCTCATCGATCTGCTGGTGCACGCCATCGCCGTGGCCTTCTGCGCCGCCCTGGTGTACTACGGCGTCGAACTGGTCGCGCAGACACGTGCCTTCGGCCAGGTCAGCCCGGCGCTGCAGATGCCGACATGGATGGTGCAGCTCGCGATTCCCGTCGGCGCCGCCCTGATGGGCGTGCGTTTCACGCAGCAATTCTTCCGCACACTGCTCGGTCGCGAGCAGGAAGCGGCCCACCTCGAACAGATCGGGTGAAGCCATGGTCACGACCTTCCTGATACTTCTCGTCGTGCTGCTGATCCTTGGCGCGCCGATCTTCATTGCCCTGTCCGGCTCGGTCATGACGGCCATGGGCACGGGCAGCCACGTGCCGCTGGCCATCGTCATCGAACGTCTGTTCGCGGGTCTCGACAAGTTCTCGCTGATGGCCATCCCGTTCTTCATCCTCACCGGCAGTCTGATGAGCGTGGGCGGGCTGTCGCAGCGCATCGTGCATTTCGCCAATCTCTTGGTGGGGCGTTTCACTGGCGGCCTGAGCATCACGGCGGTGAGTTCGAGCATGTTCTTCGGCGCGATCTCGGGCTCCAGCCCGGCCACGGTGGTGGCGGTCGGCGGGTTGCTGTATCCGGCGATGCGCCGCGACGGCTATTCCGGCCCGTTCTCGATCGGCGTGATCATCGCCTCGGGCTCGCTGGGCATCATCATTCCGCCGTCGATCGTGATGATCGTGTATGCCGCGGTCACCGGCGTATCGGTGGGCGCGCTGTTCATGGCCGGCATCGGCGCCGGCCTGCTCTACGCCGCGTGTTTCATCCCCTACTGCGTGTGGCGCGCCCGGCGTGACGGGGTCAAGCCGATGACGCCGCCGACGCTGCGCGAGCTTTGGCTGGGCCTGAAGGACGCGGCCTGGGGCCTCGGCGTTCCGGTGGTGGTGCTGGGCGGCATCTACGGCGGCGTGTTCACCCCCACCGAAGCGGCAGCCGTGTCGGTGGTCTATGCGCTGCTGGTTTCGGCACTGATCTACCGCGAGAAGACCCTCGGCCAGCTCTTTCGCACGATGATCGACGCGGCCACGACGACCGCGCAGGTGATGATCATTCTCGCCGCCGCCTCGGTGCTGGCCTGGTTCCTGACCAGCAACGGGCTCGCAGTGGCGGTGGCCAACGCCGTGCTGTCGCTGTCCGAGAACCCGTATCACATCTTCCTGCTGATCAACGTCACGGTGCTGATCGTCGGCATGTTCCTGGACGCGGCCTCGATCATGGTGATCCTCGCGCCGCTGTTCTACACCATCGGCATCAAGGTCGGCATCGACCCGGTGCATCTGGGTGCGGTGCTCACCGTCAACGGCGCCATCGGCATGTTCACGCCGCCCTTCGGCCTGAACCTGTTCGTCGCCAGCTCGCTCGGCGGCGTGAGCTACCTGCAGGCGGTACGCGGTTCTCTGCCGTTCATCGGCATCGCCATCGCGGCCCTGCTCCTGCTCACCTATCTGCCTGCGGTCAGCATGTGGCTGCCCAATGCGGTGTATGGCGGCTGACCGCCACGGAAACGAGGAAACAGCATGGACTCCAACACTGTGAACGGGACCGCCCCGCGCGGCGCGCTGGCCCGCTCGACCGAGGGCATCGCCACCAGCCCGCACACGCTCGCCACCGAGGCCGGACTGGCGGTGCTGCGCGAGGGCGGCAACGCGATCGAGGCAGCAATCGCGATGGGCGCCTGCCTGGCCGTGACCTATCCGCATTTCACCGGGCTCGGTGGCGACGCCTTCATGATCGTCGCCGACGCCACCGGGCGCGTGCGCACACTCTCGGGCATCGGCCAGGCCGCCGCGCGCCTGCCCGACTACCACGGCAGCATCCCGATGCGCGGGCCCGGCTCGATGCTGACCACGGCCGCGACCGTCGACACCTGGGGCCAGGCACACGCGATCTCGCGTGCCGAGTGCGGTGGCACGATGGACTGGGGGGCATTGCTGGAGCCGGCCATCCGGCTGGCGCGCGACGGCTTCCCGATCACGCCGTCGCAGCGCTTCTGGCTGGATTTTCGTGCCGACGAGATGGACGCGCTGCCCGGCGTGGCCGCACGCTTTCTGCGCGACGGCCAGGTGCCAGCCGATGGCACGACGATCCGCCAGCCGGATCTGGCAACCTCGCTCGAATCCATCGCCGAACACGGCCACCGTGACTTCTACGAGGGGCGGCTGGCCGCGCGCATCGCCGCCGGGCTGGCCGCAGCCGGCTCGCCGCTGACGGCCGACGATCTGGCTGCCACCGCGGCGCGTGTCGAGGAACCGCTGCGCATGGCCTATCGCGGCGGCGAACTGCTCTCCCATCGTCCGCCCACCCAGGGCATCACGACGCTGGAGATCATGGGCATTCTCGAGCGCTTCGATCTCGCCGCCGTCGCCGAGGGCAGCGCGGATCACTACCACCTGCTGGTCGAGGCCGTGAAGCTCGCCTTCATCGACCGCAATCGTCACCTGGCCGATCCGGACTTCTGCGACGTACCCATCGACCGCCTGCTCTCGGCCGGTCACCTGTCGGGCTCGGCGGCGACCATCGACCGCAGCCGCGCGCGTGCCTGGCCGCATGCGTTTCGCAACGGCGACACGGTCTTCCTCGCCGCGGCCGACCGCCACGGTAACGCGGTATCGATGCTGCAGACCGTGTATTACGACTGGGGCAGTGGTGAGGCCGTGGGCGACACCGGCATGCTGTGGCACAACCGCGGCGCGGCCTTCAGCCTGGACCCGTCACACCCGAACGTGCTCGCACCGGGCAAGCGCCCGTTCCACACGCTCAACCCCGGCATGTATCTGAAGGACGGGCGGGCGCGCCTGCTCTACGGCACCCAGGGCGCGGACGGCCAGCCGCAAACGCTGGCGGCGATCCTCACCCGACTGATCGACTACGGGATGGATCCGCTCGCGGCACTGGCGCGTCCGCGCTTTCTGCTCGGGCGCACCTTCTCCGACAGCCGCGACACGCTCAAGCTCGAGGAGGACGCCGGCATCGAGGTCTTCGCCGAACTCGCCCGACGCGGCCATGAGATCAGCCCGATCGCGGCGCACAGTCCGCTGGCCGGGCATCCGGGAGCAATCGCGATCGACGCCCAGGGCTTCTCGGGTGCGCACGACCCGCGCAGCGACGGCGTCGCACTGGGCCTGTAGCCGATAGAATCCGGATCACACCACGGAAGCCCCGATGACCGAAACCGCATCGCCACCCAAGACCACCCGCCGCAGTACGCCGCGCCCCCGCCGCAACGCCGGCGAGACGCGCGAGCGCCTGCTGCAGGCGGCCACCGGGGAGTTCTGCGAACGCGGTTACGATGGCGCGCGCATGGAACGCATCGTGCGCAATGCCGGCTGCAACATCCGCATGGCGTATCACTATTTCGGGGACAAGGAAGGCCTGTACCTGACGGTGCTCGAGCACATCTACGAGGATCTGCGCTCCAAGGAGCGCGAGCTCAACCTCTCGCACCTGGAGCCGATCGCCGGCATGCGTGCACTGGTCGAGTTCACCTTCGATCACATGGCCGACCATCCCGAGTTCATTGCGCTGGTGCGCAACGAGAACATGCTCGGCGGGCGCATGCTGCGCAAATCCGGCAAGGTCGCACAGCAGACCACGCCGCTGGTGGGCATGATCCGAGACACGCTGGTGCGCGGAGAGCGCGCCGGGCTGTTCCGCGCCGGCGTCGATCCGCTGCAGTTGTATGTCTCGATCCTGTCGCTGTCGCTGACCCATATCTCGAACCGCTACACGCTGTCGGCGATCTTCGAGAAGGATCTGTCCGACCCGGCCTGGCTGGCCGAGCGGCGGCATCACGCGGTCGAGGTCATCCTCGCCTATCTGCAAACGAAAACGGCCCCCGCAGGGGCCGTCTGAACTCTCGAAGCGGTAAGCTCAGGGCTTGATGTAGGTATAGCCCTGCATCTGCAGCACGCTCAACTGGGCGACGCCCGACGCGACGACATCACCCTCGCGCGCGTCATACAGGTTCTCGAGCTTGATGTTGCGCCCCTTGAGCGTGTTGGCACACACCTGGAACTGCACGCCCTTCTGCTTGAGGCCGGCAATGCGCGCCTGCATGCGCTCGTCGGCGTTGGCCGTCTTCATCTTGGTCATCTCGCGGTCTTCGGGATACAGCAGCAGCGACAGACCGTCGCCGTGCATGACCACCTTGACCTCCATATTCTGCTCGCCCACCGCGTTGAGGTGATTGAGCACATTGCCCAGCGCCGCGTACTGCTGCTGCGCGTCGGGGCCGTTGACGTGATAGACGACCTTCTGCTTGTCGCTCGCGGCCGCCAGGCCGGCCATCAGCAGGCATAAGGCGAAAATTGCGATCCGGATAGGGTTCATAGTCTTCTCCTCGGGTTCATGGGGTGCATCGCGTAGCCTGATGTCGCTCTGCAGGCAACTCTGCGGCCACAAAATCATTATGTACTGATATTTCGATGACGCCAGTCCCGCATCATTCTTCGGGCCGGACTCGCGTGCGCGCCAGCTCGCTCTCGAGCTCGGCCACGCGCGACTCGAGCGCGTGCAGGCGCTCGCGTGTCTGCGCGAGCACTTCGCGCTGTACGTCGAAATCCTCGCGTGTGACCAGGTCCAGCCGGTCGAACGCGCTGCCGAGCATCGCCTTGGCGTTCTTCTCGATGTCCTTGGCCGGGCTGGCTTCAGCCAACTGGGCGAACTTCGACGCGATCTCGTCGAGGAAGCGGGGGGCAGTCATGGGGTTCTCCTTTGCATGCGGATTGCGGCGCGCGCCGCGATTTCAGCGAGTTTAGCACCGACACCGGGCAGCGTTCCGGCCCCCTCTGTCGCAAACGCACCATATTGGTGCATCCAGAGCACTTCATGCATCGACCATGCGCTCGAACGCTCGCATTTTCCTGTCGATCAATCTCCACTTTACTGATTCATAGGCGTTTTCAGATTCTGGCACGGAACGTGCGATGCCGCTGTCGCGAGTGCGACTTCCTGGAGAAGTGACATGCACTCCCCGACAACCGCAGCACCGTCCGATGACGACAGGAGAAACCGATGAAATTCATCACAGCCATCATCAAGCCATTCAAGCTCGACGAGGTCCGCGAGGCCCTCTCGGCGATCGGCGTCCAGGGCATCACCGTGACCGAAGTCAAAGGCTTCGGCCGCCAGAAAGGCCATACCGAGCTGTATCGCGGCGCCGAGTACGTGGTCGATTTTCTGCCCAAGGTGAAGATCGAAGTCGCGATCCGTGCCGATATGGCAGACCAGGTCATCGAGGCGATCGAGAAGTCCGCCGCGACCGGAAAGATCGGCGACGGCAAGATCTTCGTCTTCGAACTCGAACAAGTCATCCGCATCCGCACCGGCGAGACCGGCGCCGATGCGCTGTAAAGGGAGCGAACACATGAAAACAAACTTCAAGATCCTTCTCGCGGCAGTCGCGGCCGGCTCGGCGGCTCCTGCGCTGGCGCAGGACGGCGACGTCATGACCAACGTGTTCCACCTGCAGTACGCGATGGACACCTTCTACTTCCTGGTATGCGGCGCGCTGGTGATGTGGATGGCCGCCGGCTTCTCGATGCTCGAGGCCGGCCTGGTGCGCGGCAAGAACACCGCCGAGATCCTGACCAAGAACGTCGCGCTGTTCTCGATCAGCTGCGTCATGTACCTGGTGTGCGGCTACGCCATCATGTACGGCGGCGGCATCTTCCTGTCCGGTATCGACGGCGGCGAGACGCTGGTCGAGGACGCGCTGGGCGCCATGACCGAACAGGCCGACTTCACCGGCGACTCGGTGTACTCGGGTGCTTCCGACTTCTTCTTCCAGGTGGTGTTCGTCGCGACCGCGATGTCGATCGTTTCCGGCGCAGTGGCAGAGCGCATGAAGCTGTGGGCCTTCCTCGCCTTCGCGGTGGTCATGACCGGCTTCATCTACCCGATGGAAGGCGCCTGGACGTGGAATGGCGACGACGTGTTCGGCATGTACAACCTGGGCGATCTCGGCTTCTCCGACTTCGCAGGCTCGGGCATCGTGCACATGGCCGGTGCGGCCGCGGCGCTGGCCGGCGTGATCCTGCTCGGCGCACGCAAGGGCAAGTACGGCCCCAATGGTGAGCCACGCGCGATCCCCGGCTGCAACCTGCCGCTGGCCACGCTCGGCACCTTCATCCTGTGGATGGGCTGGTTCGGCTTCAACGGCGGCTCGGTGCTCAAGCTCGGCGACATCGGCAACGCCAACGCGGTGGCGATGGTGTTCCTCAACACCAACACGGCTGCCGCCGGTGGCGCGATCGCCGCGGTCATCGTCTCCAAGCTGATGTTCGGCAAGGCCGACCTGACCATGCTCCTCAACGGCGCGCTGGCGGGCCTGGTGACGATCACCGCCGAACCGTCCACCCCGACTCCGCTGCTCGCCACGCTGTTCGGCGCGGCCGGTGGCGTGCTGGTGGTGTTCTCGATCACCGCGCTCGACCGCGTGTTCAAGATCGACGATCCGGTAGGCGCGATCTCGGTGCATGGCACCTGCGGCCTGCTCGGCCTGCTGCTCGTGCCGCTGACCAACTCCGACGTGACCTTCTTCGGACAGATCGTCGGTGCGCTGACCATCTTCATCTGGGTCTTCGGCGCCAGCCTGATCGTGTGGAGCATCCTCAAGGCGGTGCTGGGCATCCGCGTCACCGAAGAGGAAGAGTACGAAGGGGTCGACCTGGTCGAGTGCGGTCAGGAAGCCTATCCGGAGTTCGTCAGCAAGTGATGGATTGCTGAGTTCCGTGCGGAAGGGGGCGCCGGGTGCGCCCCTTTCTTTGGTTCATCGCGCTTTTCCGGGGAAGGCATCCTTGATCTTGAGGAAGAA